>CAMYJU010000001.1 GCA_947258795.1 uncultured Gammaproteobacteria bacterium
TGGGTATCAGTGGTTCGTTCTGAGATTAAACAGCTAAGCTGATTGCTGACAGTCTGGGTGTTTAGCCCGGGCTGTTCAGCAACTGTTCGTAAACATAGCCGTGCAGGGCTATGATGCATTCCTTTTTCACATCCTGAAATTCGACACCATAGTAGTGCGCCAGTTTCTGCGGATCCTTTGCCGCCTCGACATGATGATTGCGTATCACGGCGGACATATGCACGTGTTCACTGATGTCGGCGATACTGATACGCGTGGACATATAGATGTGCTCATTGACGTCACCGATCTGTTCGTTCATTTTTAGCAAGGCGCCCGAGGTGCTGATATTTTCAATCACTCCCGGGAGTGCATTGTCGATCTTTGACCAGTCCGCCCCGGCCTTGAAAACCGATACCAGCAATTCTGACTGGGTGCGCAGCGATTTTCTGACTACAATGCTTTCCAGTTCCTCCGGGTATTCCAGATGTATGTAGGGATAGGGCTTGAGGCTCTGGGCCAGTATTTTGGTGGTGAATGCAAACACATGGTTGCCGGACAACAGGCGGGCAATCAACATCTGTCCTTCACGCACCAGCATGATCTTGCCCTTGGTGCTCGGGACGGTAACGATCAGGCTTTGTCTGGGTTGATAGCCGATCACATGGCAGGTGTGGCGCCGCTCCTGCTCATCACCGACGAACTGGAGCTGGATATGATCGCCAACATGTAATTGCAAGTCTGAAGTGTCCATTTATTTATTGTAACTTGTTCGTTTCAGGCCTGCATGCAGTATAGCGTGTGCCTTTTTACTGTGCAGTTATTGTTGTACTCGTGGCAAGCTGATGGTGAAACAGACGCCTTGTTGGTCAGAGCGGTTATCTGCCTTGACCTGTCCATCATGAAACTCGGTAATCAGTCGGACAATATACAATCCCAGTCCGAGATGCCCCTGTCTTTCTGCCTGTCTGTCCCGGTCTGTATTCCCTTCCCGGAATGAGACCATCGAATCGAACAGGTTGTCCCGTATCGACTCAGGCAGTGGCGGACCCTGGTTACAGACTGACAGCCTGACCAGCTGGTTTTCACAGGCCAGTTTCAGTTCGACCGCAGTGTCTTCCCGGACAAAATCCATTGCATTACTGACCAGTTTGTCCAGGCATTGCGATAGCAATTCCGGGTTGGCATTGACCATCGCGGGTTCCGGGCAGGGCTGTATGGCAAACTGCTGTCCGGCATACACTTGATGGTAGGCGCTGGCGCATTGTTCGATAAACCGGTTCAGTTCCAGTGGCTGTTTGTGTTGGCCTTGCAGGGACTGTTCCAGGCGTGCGGCCTCGCTCATGCGGGTAAGCAGGCCGCCAAGACGGTCAACACCATCGCGCGCGCGTTGCAGATAGGTCAGGGTGCTTGAATCTGCCTGGGTTTCATCAAGATTGTCCAGCGATGATCTGACGATCGTTAGCGGTGTGCGCAGTTCATGGGCCAGTTTGCCGGCCAGGGTTTCCAGGTAGCTGGTATGCTGGTCCAGCCGCTTGACCACATGTGCAAAACTGCGCGACAGGTCACCAATCTCGTCATTGGCTGTCGAGGCCTGTATCTGTTTCTGGATGCGTCCATTCTGGTCGATGGCCAGGTCGGCATCCCGGCGCAGGCGGCGTATGCGTACAGACAAGCGGGTTGCATAGGCCAGCAGCACAACCAGTACGACCAGCAGACCGACCAGAGAGGTATTGATGACATTGGCCAGCACGCGGTTCTGTAACAGCAGGATGCGACGGCTGGTCTGTTCCATCACCACGGCGCCACGAATACCCTGAGGGGTGTAGAGCGGGCTGGCGGCATTGAGGATGGCCTGGCTGCGTTGAGCAGCCGATTGCCAGCCACTGGCCGGTTTGCCGGAAAGTGCCTGGTTGATCTCCGGTCCTTTCAGGGTGGATGCGGCGATGCGCTGATCGGTCGGTGAGCCCGGCAGGCCCTCAAGCATCATGCGATACAGACCGTGTATAAACTGGCTGGTCCAGCTGCGCTGTTCCGGCTGATCCTTGCCCTGAAAAAGTTTGCCCGACACGGCCTGGACATTGCCATGCCGGTCAGTCACCCAGGTGCGCGAACGGGCCTCGGTGATATTTTCCAGCAGGCTCTCCAGTACCGGATCGGGGTGTATGATCAGCGGCAGTTTGGCGACCTGCCTGGAAACGGTATTACCGATGGCCAGCGGTTTTGTCAGTTCGCCGTCAGTGCCCATGGCGACATCAATCAGCCGGAAGCCGAGGCGGTTGCCGACCAGGGACACAGGCATCCGTAACTCAATCGCGTAGCCGTCATCGTTTTCCTGCCAGCTACCCTGGATCTGGAAATCCGCCTGTTCATGAATCGCTCCTGTATCGCTGCTGCGCAGCAGTTGGCGGGTGATAACGGTTCCGGGTGCCGAGGTCGCGATGCGGTAGTGTCTGAATTCACCCTCAGGGGTGACCAGTGACAGCAACAGATGATCATACAGCCTGCCGGGTTCGGTAGGGGATTGATAAACCAGCTGGCTGTCCTTGATCCTGAACACGGCATACAGGGCTTTACTGCGTCTGCCGAGCTGAAACTGTACCTGAGAGACACGATCTTCCTGCTTGCCGCGATACTGCATATAACGACTGGTGTATGGCAGCCAGTCATCGGTATAGCCATCCAGTTGTATCGGTGTATCGAGTTTGCGCAGGAATACGGTATTCTGCTGACCGTCAGTCCTGCCGGTGTTGCTACTGACAGCGGTCAGTGCAGGATGATCTTCCAGCAGTTTTGCGACTATGCGTGATTTTTCCAGCAAGGCCTGTTCGGCTGTCTGACGCAAATACTGCTCCAGGCTGCGTACGGACTGGTAACCCAGCCAGGGTATCAGCAGCAGGGTCAGGGCAACCAGGCCCAGCTGGGTACGCAGGCTGAATCGCGGTGGCCAGTTCATGGAATACCCCGGTTCATTCAGACGTCGGCGTTATGCCAGCGGTAGCCCATACCGTATACGGTATCGATTGCGTTGAAAGCGCTATCGGTTTTCTGGAACTTGCGTCGAATACGTTTGATATGTGAGGTTATGGTGGTGTCATCGACAACGATGTTGGCGGCCTCCATTAACTGCTCGCGGTTCTTGACCTGGCCCGGGCGTCTGGCGATTGCATGTAATAACCAGAACTCGGTCACGGTCAGGTCGAGTGGTTCGTCACGCCAGGTCGCCAGTAAACGGGTGGTATCCAGTGTCAGTTCACCATGATGGATACAGGTGTCGCTTTCCTGAGCCTGTGTCAGGGCCTCCATTCTTCTGAACAGTGCCGCGATGCGTGCGAGCAGATGAGGCAGGCTGATGTCCTTGGTCAGGTAGTCATCCGCACCCAGTCGCAGGCCCGATATACTGTCCAGGTCGTTATCGCGTGCGGTCAAAAAGATGATCGGCAGGCTCGCGGACAGGCCACGCAGTTCACGGCACAGTTCGAACCCGGCCTCGGCGCCATCATCGAGGCTGATGTCCAACAGTACCAGGTCTGGTAATTGCTGATTAAACGCCTGCAAGGCCTGTTTGCTATCGCCATAGGCATGCACCCGGTATCCCTCGCGTTGAAATGCGTCGGAATAGTTATCCCGTATGGCCGGCTCATCTTCAACTATCGCAATGGTTCTCGACATACTGCTATCCAGTTGTGTTTGGATAATTATACGGGTTTTAAGCTAATACGACACAATTCGCCATAATTGCTCAGGATTCATCCCGGTTACGTTCCGTTGTGCGCCATGTTCAGGCGCTTTAATCAGTACTGTCAACAGCCGGCGCTGGTCTGGATACCTCAAACAGGATTGCCATGGATGGCGCGCTGGTACATCTAAACAACGAATCAGGAGTATTTGCATGAACAACAGATTTTTTTCCTTACGCAAGACAGTACTGGCCATAGCCTTGATGGGTGGTCTGAATACAGTGACACAGGCGGGAGAGCCAGGATCGATGTACGCGCCTGTTACTTTCGAGCCGGTCAGGGATGATCAGGCTATTTCGGTCGGTATCGGTGCCGTGTTTGGGGCATTGCTCGGTGGTCCAGCCGGACTGGTCATCGGTATGGTCGGTATGAACGCGATGGATGACTATCAACACCGGCAACAACAGCAGGCAGCACTAGCGACCGATACTGAATTCGAGTCTGGGCCTTCTGCTGACAGCCCTGTACAGACCGAGTCCCTGGCTGCTTTTGAAACCAGTGATGAGGATGTCACGCAGCTGGCCGCACTGGCCCAGCGTTCGGCCAGGCATCCGGACAGTTACCTGTCGCAGGCACTGGCAAGCCATTTTGAACAATGGATTCAGTTTCGTACCGGCAAGTCCGAGCTGGAGCCGCATCTGTATCAGCAACTTGCACGCTCGGCGGCATGGATGAACCAGATGCCGTCCGTCCAGATCGAGTTACATGGTTTTACAGACCCGCGTGGTAACGACCAGGACAACCTGGCCCTGTCACGCGCCCGCCTGGACAGTGTCCGGCGTGCATTGATCGAAGGTGGTCTGGATCAGGCACGTATTACCGGTTTTGCGCATGGAGAGAGTCAGCCACTGTATAGCGGAAACGACGCGGAGGGAAATGACTTCGAACGCCGTGTACTGATCAGTTTTCAGTTGCAGGGGCAGCCGTCATGAGCTGGATACAACCACTATCCGAGGATTTTCTGTATAGCGATCCGGAGGCCATTGCGACGGAGCTGTATCGTGTCCATACAGGTGAGCCGCAGACAACGGGGCAGCAAGTGTCTGATAGTCCAACGGATCAACAGCCGGAGGAAACAGCATGAGCAAGCTGGATCAAACCCTGAGTCTGAACCTCAAAGGTCATGCCCTGCAAACTGCAGGGCGGGTCCTGTTGCTGGCTACATCCGCCGGTCTGTTCACGTCTTTCCTGTTGATAGCAATCATCATGCAGATCGGCCTGTGATATTGACAGACTGTGCGCATATACCCGGATATCCTGCCTGCAATACCGTATAGTGCCGTTCTTTGACAGCATACGGACAGGCTGTTGTAATGAAGTCGCGACAGCAGGCGGAAAGGGTAATGGCGAAAACACGTAAACGGGCAAGCGCTAAATCGGGTAAAAAAACGGCCAGACGTCGGCGTCGCAAGGCCGGTGGTTCACGCCTGCGTACCATACTGCGTGTATCGTTGATTGCACTGCTGGTCGGTTCGGTACTGGCGGCCCTGTATACGGTTTATCTTGACTACCGGATACGTGACCAGTTCGAAGGCAAGCGCTGGGCCTTGCCGGCACGGGTTTATGCCCGGCCACTCGAGCTTTATGCCGGTCTGAATCTGGCACAAAAGGAACTGGTTGCTGAATTGAAGCAGTTGCATTATCGACCCGTCAAACGGGTAGGGAGTCCCGGCACCTTTTCGGTCAAGGGTAGTCAGGTCGAGATACGTACCCGGCAATTCACCTTCTGGGACGGCAGTGAGCCCGAACGCCATGTGCGTATCCGTATCGGTGGCGGGGTCGTGCAGCAGATCAGGGACCTGGATAGCCGTGAGGGGGTCCCGCTGTTAAGACTGGACCCGGTGCTGTTTGCCAGTATCTATCCGGCCCACAATGAGGACCGTATCCTGGTCAAGCTCGACCAGGTACCGGAGACCCTGCTCAAGGCGTTGCTGGCGGTTGAGGACCGGCAGTTTTATCAGCACAGTGGCGTCGACATCAGGGCGATCGCGCGGGCACTCTGGGCCAATTTGCGTGCCGGCCGGGCTGTGCAGGGTGGCAGTACGCTGACCCAGCAACTGGTCAAGAACTACTTTCTGAGTAACAAGCGATCGCTCTGGCGCAAGTTGAACGAGGCCATCATGGCCATGTTGCTGGAATGGCATTATGACAAGCAGGAGATACTGGAGGCCTATCTGAACGAGGTCTATCTCGGCCAGGATGGCCAGCGCGCGGTACATGGTTTTGGTCTGGCCAGTCGCTTCTATTTCCAGCGACCTCTCAAGCGCCTGTCCCTGCACCAGTTTGCATTACTGGTCGGACTGGTCAAGGGCGCCTCATTTTATGACCCGCGGCGGTTTCCGAAACGGGCGAAAAAACGGCGTGACCTGGTGCTGGAGCAGATGACTCTGCAGGGCCATATCAGCGATGCCCAGGCCGGCATCGCCAAACAGAAACCGCTGGGTGTCACGGCCGCGACACCTGGCAGTATCAGTCGCTATCCGGCCTTCCTGGACCTGGTGCGCCGACAGTTACGGCGTGACTATCGCGATGAGGACCTGATGTCGGAAGGACTGCGCATCTTTACAACCTTCGATCCGATTATCCAGGCGCGCGCCGAGCAGGACTTCCGTAAATCCGTGGACTGGCTGGAACGCCAGCACCGCATCGAGGACAAACAGTTACAGGGTGCCGCGGTGATCACGGATGTGCAGCAGGGTGAGATCGTGGCGATGATCGGCGGGCGTGATCCGAAGTTCGCCGGTTTTAACCGTGCGCTGGATGCGATTCGCCAGGTCGGCTCACTGGTTAAACCGGCCACCTATCTGGCCGCACTGCAGTCAGGTGACTATACCCTGGCCAGCATCCTGCAGGATCAGCCGATTGAACTGCTGAACGAGGACGGCAGTATCTGGTCACCGAACAACTACGACAAGTTGTTTCGGGATACCGTACCCCTGTTTGCCGGCCTGGTGTATTCGCTGAACGTACCGTCGATACGCCTGGGTATGGAGGTCGGGCTTGATACTGTCAGCGAGACCCTGAATCAGCTCGGTATCATCAGGCCACTGAAGGCCTATCCATCGATGCTGCTGGGCGCGATCGCGATGTCGCCACTGGAGATGGCGCAGGCCTACTATACGATTGCGGCCGGTGGTTTTTACAGTCCATTGCGGTCGATACGCGCTGTGCTGGATAACAGCGGTGAACCGCTTCAACGCTATGCACTGACGGTCCAGGCGCAGTTTGATCCGGTCCCGATATACCTGCTGAATGCCACCCTGCAACAGGTTGGGCGTATCGGTACTGCGCGTTCGCTGGCCTGGTCGTTCCCGGATGAACTGGGGTTGGCCGGCAAGACCGGCACCACCGATGATTTACGTGACAGCTGGTTTGCCGGCTATTCCGGCAACTTCCTGACCGTGGTCTGGCTCGGTCGCGACGATAACGGCTCGATGGGGCTGACCGGGGCTACCGGTGCGCTGCGGGTCTGGAGCCGGATTATGTCGCATCTGAAGCTGATCCCGTTTCAGCCGGATCTGCCGGAAGGGATCGAGTACTTCTGGATCGATCAGAAAAGCGGGCTTTTATCCGCACAGGGCTGTGAAGGTGCGGTACAATTACCCTTTATTATCGGTACCGAGCCTGATCAAGAGGCAGACTGCCTAAGCGATGAAGTCGACTTATTTAATGATTATGAGTAAATCAGCGATGCGGCCTGACCGGTTGCTGTTGCTGGGCGCTATTGTGAGTCTGGCAGCCTGTACTGCACAACTGCCTGTCACTGAACAAGATGCCCCAGTGGTTGAGGAGCGCAGTCAGTCGCTTGAGTCTGAACGGCAGACGGGTGAACAAAAGCCGGCCACTGCCAAAACCTATGCCTATCGAACACCCAGCAGTAGTGCGGGCCGTTCCGCGGTGGCCGATTTGCGTGAAAAGGCCCGCCTGCAAACAGACCAGGGCAAGCTGAACCAGGCGGCTGCCTTGCTGGAGCGCGCATTGCGTATCCAGCCGCGTGATGCCTTGCTATGGAACCAGTTGGCTGATATTCGGTTGCGCCAGAAGCGCTACCCGCAGGCCGAGTCTCTGGCGCGCAAATCCATTAGCCTGGCCGGACAGCAAACCCGTTTAAAGGTGCGTAACTGGCGTATGATTGCTACCGCCAGGCAGCAGAGCGGCAATCCCGAAGGTGCAAAAAGGGCATTGCGGCAGGCCGAGCAGCTATCCAATCAATAACTACCTTATTGTATATAACTTTAAGAATAAACCCTATTTTATTGATTCTAAATATAATACTATTGAATTCATCAGGATAAGCCAGGGGTAGCTAGCGGGTGGGTCTGTATTCCGTTGACAAACTGATCTCCGAAGCACGTCGTGTTGCGGCGGAGTATCGTCGTGCGACCGGCAAGACCCTTGGCGGTATCAGCGGTGAGATCGCCGAAAACGATGCTGCGCGGCTGTTGAATCTGAAACTGAATACCAGTGGTGAGGGTGGTTATAACGCGATTGGCCAGGGCAAGCGTAAAGGTCGCCGTATCCAGATCAAGGGACGGGCCATCTTTGACGAACGCAAGGGCGGCCAGCGCATCGGCCAACTCAAGCTGGAACAGGACTGGGACAGCGTGATGCTGGTACTGATGGATGAAAATTTCGAACCCTATGAAATCTACGAAGCCGTGCGCGAGGATATCGAACAGGACATGGATGAGGCCCGTTCCAGCAAACGCAGCAGTCGCGGGGCGATGTCGATTTCGCGTTTTCGCAAGCTTGCAGGACTGGTCTGGTGCCGGGAGCAGGGCGAAATCGACGACGAGATCTGGGATAACCAGACTGACTGATGCCGGCATCCTTTGCTTCACCCGTTTCTGAAACCACGCAACAATGGCTCGGCCAGGATGGCGAGTTCGCCCGCCATGTACCCGGTTTTGCAGTACGTGATGCACAATTGCACATGGCGTCCGGCGTCGAGCAGGCGCTGGACGAGCACGATACCCTGATCGTCGAGGCCGGTACCGGAACCGGCAAGACCTTTGCGTACCTGCTGCCGGCGTTGATGTCCGGGCGCAAGGTCATCGTGTCGACCGGTACGCGTAACCTGCAGGATCAGCTCTATCATCGCGACCTGCCGGTGGTACTGAAGACAGTGGGTCTGGGTGTGCGTACCGCGCTGTTGAAAGGACGTGCCAATTACCTATGTCGTTATCGCCTCGCCCGCGTGCTGGCAGACGGACGCCTGGGGGACCGCCGACAGGTTCAGGACCTGCAGGTCATCCAGAGCTGGGCCGGTCGTACCCGTCGTGGCGATATTGCCGAGCTGACCAGCATCCCCGAGAACTCTCCACTATGGCCGATGGTCACGTCGACTGCCGAGAACTGCCTGGGCACCGAGTGTGACGACTATGCGCAGTGCCATGTCCTGCATGCGCGCCGGGCGGCACAGGAGTCTGACCTGGTGGTGGTCAATCATCATCTGTTCCTGGCAGACATGGTGCTGCGTGAGGAAGGTTTTGGCGAGGTCCTGCCCGGTACCGATGCGTATATCATGGACGAGGCCCACCAGTTACCTGAAATCGCCTCAAGTTTCTTTGGCCTGAACCTGAGCAGCCGGCAGTTGGCTGGACTGGTGCGTGATGTGCGTCTGGAGCATGTACGCGAGGCCGGCGACATGCAAGGGCTGCCAGACAGTGCCAACGTGCTGGAAAAGGCCGTGCGTGATATCCGCCTGCGTTTTGGTGGCGGCCAGGCAAGACTGAACTGGCCCGATGAATGCGACAGGGACGGTCATCTGCAAGCGATCAGGGGGCTGACCGATCCACTGGCGCAGCTGGACCAATGGCTGGAGATTGCTGCGCCGCGTTCACGTGGGTTGGACAATGCCTGGCGGCGTTGCAGTGCGATGCTGGAACGGCTCGGGATACTGACCGGTCAGATCGACGAGGATGTAATCCAGTGGATCGAGGTGCATCGCCACAGTTTTAGTCTGAATCGAACGCAGCTGGATATCTCGGCACCGTTTTCGGAATATATGCAGTCACAGAACACCGCCTGGGTATTCACCTCGGCCACCCTGGCTGTTAACGGACAGTTCGATCATTTTGCCGGGCGGCTCGGTATTGCCGATGCACAGACCGCGGTCTATGACAGTCCGTTCGATTATCAGCACAATGCCCTGTTGTACATGCCCACCGCGATGCCGGAACCCTCACAACCGGACTACACACATCGCGTGGTCGCGCTGGCCGAGCAGCTGGTCAATACCAGCAGGGGACGTACCTTTCTGTTGTTCACCAGTCATCGTGCATTGAAACTGGCTGCGGAAAAGCTCGGTGACCGGATCGACTACCCGGTACTGGTGCAGGGTGAGATGCCGCGTGCGGAACTGGTCAATCGTTTCAGTGAGCTGGGAAATGCCGTGTTGCTCGGTACCAGCAGTTTCTGGGAAGGGGTGGACGTGCGCGGTTCGGCATTGTCCTGTGTGCTGATCGACAAGTTGCCGTTTGCGTCGCCGGGTGACCCGGTACTGCAGGCGCGTATCGACCGCATCAAGGCGGCCGGTGGTAACGCGTTTACATCACTACAGTTACCCCAGGCGGTACTGAGCCTGAAGCAGGGGGTGGGCAGGTTGATACGCGATGTCCATGACCGCGGTGTGCTGGTGTTGTGTGATCCGCGCCTGACCGGTAAATCCTATGGTCGTCTGTTTCTGAACAGTCTGCCAAAAATGCCGATCACCAGGCAGTTTGAAGATGTAAAACAGTTTTTTGCGAATGAAACACAGACCGATGAAACTGCTTGCGATTGATACCACCCAGGCCGCCTGTTCGGCAGCCGTCTACCATGACGGCGAGATACAGGAACAGTATGTACTGGCACCGCGTGAACATGCGCAGCGGCTGTTACCGATGCTGGATAGCGTACTGGCCGAGGCCGGTCTGTCTTTGAGCCAGCTCGATGCGCTGGCCTTTGCCTGCGGGCCGGGCAGCTTCACCGGTCTGCGTATCGCGGCCGCTACCACCCAGGGGATTGCGCTGGCTCACGATCTGCCCGTGGTGCCGGTGTCATCGCTGGCCGGCCTGGCCCAGGGGGCATATCGTGAGCATGGCTTTCACCGGATCCTGGCCGGCTTTGACGCACGTATGGAAGAGGTCTACTGGGGGGTATACCGTTATAACGATGCCGACACGGTAGTTGAAGCCGTTGTCGCTGACCAGGTCTGTGCGCCATCACAACTGGTGGCACCGTCGGGGTCAGAGCAATGGCAGGGCGTTGGGGATGCCTGGCAGTCATACCAGGACAGTCTGCAACAGCATTTTGCCGGCATGATCGACCAGGTCATTCCAAGTAACCGTGCCCTGCATGCGCAGGACATTGCCCGCCTCGCGGTCGTTGCCTATCAACAAGGGCAGGCCGTGGCCGCGGAACAGGCCCTGCCGGTCTACCTGCGCGACCGGGTCGCGCATCAGTCCTGAGTGTGTCAGACATCTGATGTCTGATATCTGCCATCTGATAAATGCCAGATCTTTATAGCGTGTGCTTCAGTGGCTGAGAAGTGTCTTCAGAATATTCTCGTAAATTAATGAAAGTGTCTTTAATTCTTCTGCTTCTACATGCTCGTTGATCTGGTGGATGGTGGCATTGATCGGCCCCAGTTCGACTACCTGCGCGCCGGTCGGGGCGATAAACCGGCCGTCCGACGTGCCGCCGCTGGTCGACAGCGTGGTGTCATGATCCGTGCACTGGCGCACGGCATCGCGGGTCGCGGCGACCAGTTCGCCTTCTGCTGTGAGAAACGGGTTGCCGGACAGGCGCCAGACCAGTTCATAGTTCAGTTCGTGCCGGTCCAGTATACTGATGACCTGTTGCTTCAGTCCGTCGGCGGTACTTTCTGTCGAGAAACGAAAGTTGAACATGATGTCCATGTCTGCCGGTATCACATTCTCGGCACCGCTGCCGGAGTTGATGTTCGAGATCTGGAAGGTGGTCGGTGGAAAGTATTCGTTACCCTGATCCCAGTGCATTGCACACAGTTCACTCAGCGCGGTGCTGGCCAGGTGGATTGGATTGCTGGCCAGCTGTGGATAGGCAACATGGCCCTGCTTGCCGATGACACGCAGACGGCCGTTCAGGGAACCTCGACGGCCGTTCTTGATTACATCACCCAGCTGTCCCGTACTGGAGGGTTCGCCAACCAGGCACCAGGTGATTTTTTCGCCACGTGCCTCGAGATGCTCGACCACCTTGACCGTGCCGTTGATCGACGGGCCTTCCTCGTCACTGGTTATCAGGAACGCGATCGAGCCCTGGTGATCGGGATGTTCAACAATAAAGCGTTCACAGGCAACCACCATGCTGGCCAGGCTGCCTTTCATATCGCAGGCGCCACGGCCGTACAGCTTGCCGTCGGAGAAGGTCGGGCTGAACGGCGGGGACTGCCACTTGTTTACCGGACCGGTAGGCACGACATCGGTGTGCCCGGCAAATGCGAGCACCGGGCCGTCTGTACCGCGACGGGCCCAGAAGTTGTCGACGTCTTCAAAACGCAAGTGTTCGACCGTAAAGCCAATCGCCTCCAGTCGCTCGGCCATCAGGGCCTGGCAGCCATGGTCTTCCGGTGTGACCGACGGGCGTGCAATCAGCTGGCAGGCCAGTTCCAGGGTCGGGTCGTCGTGGTAGTCTGCCATGTTATCCAAACAGTTTTGTGTAACGGTCAGTGTCGAAACCGACATGGACCTGGTTTTTATACTCGAGCACGGGGCGCTTGATCAGGGTCGGATTCAACAGCATCTGATCCAATGCGGATTGTTCGTCTATATTATCACGTACTTGTGCGGCCAGCTGGCGCCAGCTCGTACCACGCTTGTTTAACAGGATTTCCCAGCCGGCCTTGCTGTTCCAGTATTCCAGTTTGGCCGCATCAAGGCCATCCTGTCGCAGGTCATGAAACTGATAGTCGATACCGTGTTCCTTGAGCCAGCGCCTGGCCTTGCGTACGGTGTCGCAGTTGCTGATGCCGTAGAGAATGACTGACATCTTATTCAGATATCACGCAACAGTTCGTTGATACCGACCTTGCTGCGGGTCTTTTCATCGACCATTTTCACAATTACCGCGCAGTACAGGCTGTACTTGCCATCGTCGGAGGGCAGATTGCCGGGAACGACCACGGCACCGGCCGGTACCCGGCCATACAGGATCTCGTCGGTCAGGCGGTTATAGATGCGTGTGCTCTGTCCGATATAGACGCCCATCGAAATCACTGCACCCTGTTCGACGATCACGCCTTCGACGACTTCCGAGCGGGCGCCAATGAAGCAGTTGTCTTCGATGATGGTCGGGCTGGCCTGCAACGGTTCCAGTACCCCGCCGATTCCGACGCCACCGGACAGGTGCACATTCTTGCCGATCTGTGCGCAGGAGCCGACTGTTGCCCAGGTATCGACCATGGTACCACTGTCGACATAGGCGCCGATGTTGACATAGGACGGCATCAGTACCGTGCCGGGTGCGATATAGGAACCCTTGCGCGCCGTCGCCGGGGGTACCACGCGCACACCGCCATCGCGGAAATCGCGCGAGTTACTATCGGCGTACTTGGACGGCACCTTGTCATAATAATTGGTAAAACCGCCTTTCATGAAATCATTGTCTTCGATACGGAAGTACAGCAACACGGCCTTCTTCAGCCATTCATTCACGACCCAGTTGCCTTCGATCTTCTCGGCAACACGTGCCATGCCGCTGTCGAGCTGGTCGATGCTTTCGAGGACGGCTTCCTTGACCTGCGTGTCGACATTGCGCGGGGTGATTTCGGCGCGATTTTCAAAGGCGGATTCAATAATGGACTGCAGGTCTGACATGATTTTCCCTCTGTTTTTTCAATACATAGCTGGATGGCTATTCTAATGGACTGGGCTGTACTAGGCCAGTTGTTCTGTGTATCGTCGAATTCGCTTGGCTGCGTCGACACATTCATCCAGCGGCGCGACCAGTGCCATACGTACCCGGTTCTGGCCCGGGTTGCCGCCAGCGGTGTCACGCGACAGGAAGCTGCCGGGCAGTACGGTGACATTTTCGCTGCCGTACAGGCCACGGGCAAAGTCGGTGTCGGCAATCGGAGTCTGTACCCACAAATAGAAACCGGCATCGGGTGACTGTAGTGGCAGTACCGGGCTCAGGATGTCGATCACCGCTTCAAACTTGGCGCGGTACAGTTCGCGGTTGGCCTGCACATGCTTTTCGTCCTGCCAGGCGCGGATGCTGGCAGCCTGCACGAATGGCGCCATCGCGCAGCCGTGGTAGGTGCGATAGAGCAGGAATTTTTCGATTAGCCGGGCATCACCGGCGACAAAGCCGGAGCGCAGGCCCGGCAGGTTGGAGCGCTTGGACAGGCTGTGGAATACCAGGCAGCGGCTGAAATCATGGCGTCCGCTTGCAGCGGCGGCCTGTAACAGGCCCGGTGGTGGCCGGTTTTCATCCGGATAGATCTCGCTATAACACTCGTCGGAAACGATCACAAAATCGTGCCGATCAGCGAGTTCGATCAGTTTGAGCATGCCGTCGACCGGCATCACCGCACCACTGGGATTGCCCGGGCTGCATAGATAGAACAGCTGGCAGCGTTGCCAGATCTGATCAGGTATGGCATCCAGGTCGGGCAGGAATCCGGTTTCCGCGTTGGTATTGCAGTACCAGGGCTCGGCACCGGCCAGGATCGCGGCCCCCTCATAGATCTGGTAGAACGGGTTCGGCATAATCACCAGCGGTTCGCGCGCACGGTCTACCAGGCATTGGGCGACCGCAAACAGGGCCTCGCGGGTGCCGTTGACCGGCAACACATGGGCATCGGCGGACAATGCCGTATCCTGTAACGCGAAGCGTTGCTTCAGCCAGGTGCTGATCGCCTCGCGCAGGCTGTCACTGCCGCGGGTCAGCGGGTAGCTGGACAGGCCATGCAGATGGCTGATCAGTTCCTCGGCCACAAATGAGGGTGCGGGATGCCCGGGTTCGCCGATCGACAGGGCAATATGTTCCCGATCGGCAGGCGGGTGGGTGCCGGCCTTGAGTTGTCTGAGTTTTTCAAACGGGTAGGGATGTAAATTGTCCAGGTCAGGATTCATACGGCGGCCAGTGTGTGTTTGCGTGATATGCTAGTCGTCAAAATCAGGCAGTATAACAAAGGCATCGACCAGATTGGACACCATGGACCCTAAATCAACGACCGTACTCCCGGTGCTCAGCCTGCTGGTGGCCGCGACCATGTGGGGCCTGTTCTGGTATCCGTTGCGTTACATGGAAAGCCACGGCCTGTCCGGTGCCTGGGCCAGTCTGCTGATGTACACCGGTGCGCTGGTACTGGCCCTGCCATGGTTGCGGCGGTCATGGCCCGATTTGCGCAACTGGCCGGTACAGATGGCAATCGTGGCGCTGGCAACCGGCTGGACCAATGTCAGTTTTATCGTAGCGGTGATCAACGGCGAAGTGGTCAGGGTTATCCTGCTGTTTTACCTGTCACCACTGTGGACCGTGATTCTGGGTTGCTGGCTGCTCGGCGAGCGCCTGGATGCCGCCGCGGTGCTGATGCTGGTGCTGTCCATCGGTGGTGCGATGATTGTGTTATGGGACCCGAGCATCGGTGTGCCATGGCCCGGATCGGTGGCAGACTGGCTGGCGATTTCGTCCGGTATGACATTCGCGCTGGCCAATGTCAAACTGCGCAGCCTGCACCAGGCCACCCTGTACAGCAAGACCCTGATGTCATGGCTGGGTGTGGTGGTGGTTGCAGCGGTCTGGGTGCTGGCCATCGATTACCGGTTGCCGGTGGTCGAATCTGATATCCTGTGGTTTGCGGCCGTGTTCGGAGTGATCATTGCGATTGTAACCCTGTCAGTCGTGTACGGGGTTTCGCACATGCCGGTACACCGCTCGGCGGTAATCATGCTGTTCGAGATCCTGGTCGGTGCGGTATCGGCACAGATCCTGACGAATGAAATCCTGCACTGGTATGAATGGCTGGGCGGGGCACTGATTGTGATCGCGGCGGTGATTGCGGCCTACGACCATATGAATGACAAAACATGAGTGAGATTTCCAATATACATCATTGCAGTCTGCTGGTTAGTGATACCGGGCGGGCGTTGGATTTCTATCAGGGGGTGTTGGGTTTGACGGTGAACCCGGACCGTCCTGACCTGGGTTACCCTGGCGCCTGGTTGGATATTGGAGACATGCAGATTCACTTGCTGGAACTGCCGAATCCTGATCCGGTGACCGGTCGACCGGACCATGGTGGCCGCGACCGTCATCTGGCGCTGACGGTTAATAATGTCGATAAACTGAAGTCGGCGCTGGACCAGGCGGGATTGAACTATACACTGAGCCGCTCCGGGCGCAGCGCGTTGTTCTGTCGCGACCCGGATGGCAATGCGCTGGAGTTTATAGAAAGCACGCGTTAGGGTTTGTATTCTGCGATCACCGGGCTCGGTTATCCAGTTTATCCATAATCGTGTCACGCAGGGCATCCAGCTGGTGCTGGTCAGTCAATGGCTGGTTTTTCATGTCGGTGATATCGAAGCTGTCTTCGGCCTGTGCACCGATGGTGGCAATGCGGGCGTTCTGTAGCAGTATGTGTTCCGCCATAAAGGCCTGACCGATGCCGGACAGAATGCCGGTGCGATCACGGGTGTTCACGGTCATGATAGTACGTTCGTTATGTTCGTCCTGTGTGAACGTCACCGTGGTCGGGATATCGAAATGCTTGATCCGTCTGGGTATATGCCGTGCGATATTGACCGGTTCGTTGTCGACTTTATGCAGGCCGTCGTACAGGTGTTTTTGTATCGCATCCATGCGGTCCTGGCCCTGGATAATGCCGCCGTTTTCTTCCAGTACCTGGAAACTGTCCAGTGAATGCTTGCGCGAGGTCAGCACGATCCTGGCACCGACTACGTTCAGGCCCTCGTTTTCTATCAGGGCCGTGACGGCCGCAAACTGGTGATCCTTGACCGGACCATAGATCAGGATGTCGGTGCTGCCACGTTTGCGTGACGGGCGCAGGGACACCAGTGGTAATTCGTCCGTACTTGACTGTACAACATTCTGTGTATGCCAGGCAATGACCTCGGCATGATGGGACAGGAAGTAATCATCCGGCAGGTCCTGCCAGAATGTTTCTGCCTGTTCGATAGTAGTATTTTCCTTTATCAATAGTGTAATGGCCTGTTCGCGGACTTTGGCTATTTGTTGCCTGTCACCCGCCTGTTTATCTGTGCCCTGTGTTAACAGACGCTTGCTGGAGTTATAAAGCTGTCTTAGCAAGGCATCTTTCCAGCTGTTCCAGCTCGCGGGGTTGGTCGCGCGCATATCGGCAACCGTGAGCAGATAGAGGTAATCCAGTCGTAGCAGGCTTTTCACCTGGTCGGTAAATTCACGCACCACTTCCGGATCACTGATGTCGCGTCTTTGAGCGGTAACTGACATTATCAGGTGTGATTTGACCAGCCACGCGACCAGACCTGCATCCTGTCTATCAATGTTATGGGCCGTACAGAAGTTATAGGCATCCTGTGCGCCGAGTTCAGAGTGGTCACCACCACGACCCTTCGCAATGTCATGGAACAGACCGGCCAGGTAGAGTAATTCAGGTTTGGGCAGGTTGTTGATCAGACTGGAACACAACGGGAACTCGTCTTTGTACTCCGCTACTGTGAAACGTCGCATATTGCGGATTACAAACAGGGTATGCTCGTCCACGGTATAGACATGGAACAGGTCGTACTGCATACGTCCGACGATATTTGCAAACACCGGCATGTAGGCTGCCAGTATGCCATAGCGGTTCATACGACGCAGTTCATGTGTAAGCCCTTCGGGTTGTCTGAACAGTTCGATAAATAACTGTTTGGCCTTAGGGTCCTGCAGGAAGTCCTTGTTGATCAGATGCCTGGCCGAACGCGCCAGACGGATGGTGCCGGCACGCACACCTTTCAGTTCAGGATTGCCGGACATGATCAGAAACATTTCCAGCAATGCGGTGGGCTGTTGCTGGAACACCTGATCAGAGGTGACCTCCAGAAACCCCATTCTGGTCTGGAAGCGGTCGTTTACGGTAACCGGGTTGCCGGTCTGGCCATGCATCAGGATTTCCTCCTGGAATAGCTGTAACAGCATTTCATTCAGTCTTTCCAGCTCCATCACTGTGCGGTAGTAATGCTGCATGAACTGTTCGATGGCCAGGTTGTTGGCACCATCCTGATAGCCAAACTCGGTGGCCAGTGCACGCTGGTGATCAAACAACAGGCGGTCTTCACGTCGACCGGTCAGCTTGTGCAGTGCAAAACGGATACGCCAGAGCAGGTTCTGGCCCTCGATCAGGGTGTGGTATTCCGCTTCGGTCAGAAAGTCGTGCTCGACCAGGCTGTACAGGGTGGCTGTCTGGAAGTGACGCTTGGCCACCCAGCCGATCACCTGGATATCACGCAGCCCACCCGGTGATTCCTTGATATTGGGTTCCAGGTTGTAGGCCGTGTCATGGAACTTGTGGTAGCGTTGTTTCTGTTCGTCCCACTTGGCCTGGAAGAATTGATCGCTGGGCCAGAAGCGGTCCGGTCCGGTGACCTGTTTCATCTGCTCGAACAGTTTTTCAGGGCCATATAACAGGCGTGATTCGATCAGGTTGGTCTGAACCGTGATGTCCTTTTCCGCTTCGGTTGCACAGTCCTGGACGCTGCGTACACTGTGCCCGATATCCAGGCCTATATCCCAGAGGAAGGTCAGTACTGCCTGGATATGATCGTCCAGGGACCGGTTATCGGCATCGGCCAGTAATATCATCAGGTCGATATCCGAAGCCGGATGCAGTTCTCCACGGCCATAGCCACCTACCGCTATTAGGGCGATATTGTCGGCATCCGTTGGAATATATTCAGACCAGGCCATGCGCAGGACATGGTCAATAAAACCGGCACGGGATTGAACCAGCTCTTCAATTGGCTGGTTGTCCGCAAAGGCCTGGTTTTGCAGTTCATCAAATTGTGCCAGGACCTTCTTGTAGCGAGGGACCATCGGGTCACTGCCATCAAGCTCATTGAGCAGCGTATTGGGTAGTAAATGCATAAACAGGTATCGCTATGTTCAAGAAAAGGGTTCTTCTTCCGTGCGTTTGGTTAATACCTCGTGTCCGGTATCTGTCACCAGAATGGTATGTTCCCACTGTGCTGATAGTTTGCGGTCCCTGGTCACCACGGTCCATTTGTCGCCCAGTACCTTGATCGCGGCCTTGCCGGCATTGACCATGGGTTCAATGGTGAAGGTCATACCTGCCTGTAGTTCAACGCCGGTACCGGCCTTGCCATAGTGCAGCACCTGCGGGTCTTCATGGAACTCGCGACCGATACCGTGGCCGCAATATTCACGCACCACTGAAAAGTTTCTTGATTCAGCAATGGTCTGGATACGATGCCCGATATCACCCAGGTGCGCACCGGGGGCAACCAGTTCGATACCGGCGCGCAGACAATCGTAACTGGTATCAATCAGTCGTTGGGCCATACGGCCTGTCTTGCCAACCACGAACATCTTGCTGGTATCGCCATGGAAACCGTCCTTGATCACCGTTATGTCGATATTGACGATATCACCATGCTTGAGCTTCTTGTCCCCCGGGATACCGTGGCAGACCTGGTGGTTGACCGAGGTGCAGATGGATTTCGGAAAACCGTGGTAATTCAGTGGTGCCGGGATGGCCTGTTGATGATTGACGATATGGTCATGGCAGATCTGGTCCAGTTTGTCGGTGGTGACACCCGGTTTGACGTGTTCCCCGATCATTTCCAGAACCTCTGCCGCCAGACGCCCGGCTACCCGCATTTTCTCGATTTCGTCCGCTGTCTTGATGGTGATTCCCATAGTTACCTTAGTTAATTACTCAGTTATTTTGCTGGATTTCGCTGTATGATAAACCAGTTTGGCCACATTTTGCCTGATTTTATTGTTGAACAGGCCCGGATATGGTATAAATCGCGCGCGTTTTTCGCAAATTCACGCATGTGTCGGCACATACGGTAGGGTGCCTGGTTCAGATATTCATCTATCCAGGTTGCTGTATGGGGCATATGCAAGATTAACCCTTTGAAATTACTGGAGAATTAACCATGGCTAAAGTAACCATGCGGCAGATGCTGGAAGCGGGCGTACATTTTGGACATCAGACCCGTTTTTGGAACCCTAAAATGGCACCATATATATTTGGTGCGCGCAGCAAGATCCATATCATCAATCTGGAATCGACGCTGCCAATGTATAACGATGCGATCAATTTCCTTGGAAAACTGGCATCCAATCGTGGCCAGATCCTGTTTGTCGGTACCAAGCGTGCGGCACGCAACATCATTCAGGAACAGGCGGTAAAGGCCAGTATGCCTTACGTCAACCATCGCTGGCTGGGCGGTATGCTGACCAATTACAAGACCGTCAAGCAGTCGATCAAGCGTCTGAAAGATCTTGAAGCCATGGACGCAGACGGTTCGCTGCAACAGTTGAACAAAAAAGAAATCCTGATGCTCAAGCGCGAAGCCGAAAAGCTGGAGCGCAGTCTGGGTGGTATCAAGGATATGAACGGTTTGCCCGATGCGCTGTTTGTGATTGATGTGGCGCATGAAAAAATCGCGGTTAACGAAGCGGTAAAACTGGGTATCCCCGTGATTGCGGTGGTTGATACCAACAGTTCACCTGACAGCGTTGATTATGTCATCCCTGGTAATGATGACTCGATTCGTGCCATACAACTGTATGCAACCGGTGTTGCTGATGCGGTTATCGACGGCAAAAGCGCGATTCTGGAAACGGCTGGTGATGCGAACGATTTCGTAGAAGTGGAAGATGCCTCCGTGGAGCCGAAGAAAAAGGCGCGTACAAAGAAAGCTGCGGTCAAAAAGAAAGCCGATGCCAAGACAGAAGCAGAAGACAAACCTGCGTCTGACGCGAGTGATGATGAAGCGGAATCTGCTTCAGCATCAGAGTAAAGCGTACGGGCGATTGACATACAGACTAGGGTGAAAAGATATGGCTATTACAGCTTCAATGGTTAAGGAACTCCGTGATCGTACCGGCGCCGGTATGATGGAGTGTAAGAAGGCATTAACGGAGACCGGTGGCGACCTGGACGCGGCGATCGACCAGATGCGCAAGGCCGGTATGGCAAAGGCTGACAAGAAATCAGGTCGTGTTGCCGCAGAAGGTCTGCTGGCAATCGAGTTGTCTGATGAAGGTAAGGCTGCCGTTATCGCCGAAGTGAATTGTGAAACAGACTTCGTTTCCAAGGGCGATGACTTCAAGGATTTTGTCAGTGGCGTTGCCAAAACCGCCCTGGTTGGTGATCCGGCGGATGTCGAAGCACTGTCATCGATGGCAATGGCCAATGGCGTCAGTGTCGAGGATACCCGCAAGGCACTGATTGCGAAACTGGGTGAAAACATCCAGGTGCGTCGTTTCGAGCGCCTGACGACGGACAATACATTTGGTTCCTACATGCACGGTGTGCGCATCGGTGTGCTGGTGGAAATCAAGGGTGGTAATGAAGACCTGGCCAAGGACGTCTCTATGCATATTGCTGCCACTCGTCCACTGTGTGTATCCGAAGCGGATGTACCGGCCGATGTTCTGGCCAAGGAAAAGGAAATCTTTGTAGCCCAGGCCAAGGAGAGTGGCAAGCCTGACAATATTATTGAAAAGATGGTCGAAGGCAGAATCCGCAAGTACCTGGCGGAAATTACCCTGCAGGGCCAGGCGTTTGTGAAAGACCCTGACCAGACGGTTGGCAAGTTGCTTGAAAGCAACGGTGCGGAGGTTGTCCGCTTTGTGCGTATGGAAGTGGGTGAAGGTATAGAGAAAAAATCCGAAAACTTTGCTGATGAAGTCATGGCACAAATTAATGACTGACCGGTTTTCGGTATCCGGGTCCGGAGTCTGTCGGCTCCGGGTCCTTTATTTACGGAAATCCGACATAAAACATTCCGGGAGATAACAAGAATAATGTCCGATACCAGTGCCAGTCCCAGATACAAAAGGGTATTACTCAAATTAAGTGGTGAAGCCTTGATGGGGGATGGTGATTACGGTATTGACCCCTCCGTTATCAACCGTATTGCAGAAGAAATAGGCCAACTCGTTAATACAGGTATACAGGTTGGCCTGGTTATTGGCGGAGGCAACATTTTTCGTGGCGCCGGTCTCGCTGAAGCAGGTATGGAGCGTGTGTCAGGTGACCACATGGGCATGCTGGCCACCGTCATGAACGCACTGGCGATGCAGGATGCACTCGAAAAGCACGGTTTCAATGCACGCGTTATGTCCGCCCTGAGCATACACCAGGTTTGTGAAGATTATATCCGCCGCAGGGCTATCCGCCATCTGGAGAAAGGCAGGGTGGTCCTGTTTGCCGCAGGCACCGGAAACCCGTTTTTCACGACTGATTCCGCAGCCAGTTTACGTGCAATCGAAATCAATGCTGATGTGGTGATCAAGGCAACCAAGGTCGATGGTGTTTATTCGGCAGACCCTGTCAAGGACCCGAATGCGGTCAAGTACGAACGCTTGTCCTTTGACGAAGTACTGCAGAAAAAACTTCAGGTGATGGATGCAACAGCAATTGTTTTGTGTCGTGACCATGGAATGAGTTTGAAGGTTTTCAATATTAACGATCATGGTCACCTGTTCCGGCTTGTGATGGGTGAGCCGGTTGGCACCGTGGTGGAATGAGGTCAGGCATGATAGAAGAAATTACACAGGATGCTGAAGTGCGTATGGGCAAGAGTGTGGAATCGCTCAAGCTTGAGTTGAGCAAGATTCGTACCGGTCGCGCCCATCCAAGTCTGCTGGATCATGTCACGGTCGATTATTACGGCAGTGAAGTGCCACTAAAACAGGTTGCCAACATCAATACAGAGGATGCCAGGACGCTTTCGATCACGCCCTGGGAGAAGCCTATGGTACAGGCGATCGAAAAGGCGATCATGAAATCCGATCTGGGGCTGAACCCATCATCGGCCGGTGCCGTTATCCGTATCCCGATGCCGCCGTTAACCGAAGAGCGGCGCAAGGACCTGGTGCGTCTGGTCAAGCAGGAAGGTGAGGGCGCGCGTGTCGCGATACGTAATATTCGCCGGGATGCAAACAGTGATTTCAAGGACCTGGTCAAGGAAAAGGAGATATCCGAGGATGACGAGCGCCGTGCACAGGATAGCATACAGAAACTGACAGATAGATACGTAGCGGATGTCGAAAAATTATTACAGGCAAAGGAAGCCGAATTAATGGAGGTCTGAGGTTTAGCCCGATCCCGGATACCTTCTCCATGGAACCTGATATATCAGCATCTGATCAGTTACCGCGTCATGTTGCAATCATTATGGATGGCAACGGACGCTGGGCCAAACAGCGCAATCAGGCGCGTCATGCCGGACATCGTGCCGGTGTCGAAGCCACCCGGGCTATTATCGAGGACTGTGTGCGCAGAGGGGTATCCTGTCTGACCCTGTTCGCATTTTCCAGTGAGAACTGGCAGCGTCCGAAGCAGGAGGTTTCACTACTTATGGAGTTGTTTGTGCAGTCCCTGAAAAAGGAAATGGGTAAATTGAACGATAATGGTGTTTGTGTCCGTTTTATCGGTGACCGTTCAGCATTTTCCGCCCGCCTGCAAAAACAGATTAATGCTGCGGAGCAGCTCACCCGGGATAACAATGTACTGACGCTGAGTATTGCGGCCAATTACGGGGGTCGATGGGATATCACCCAGGCAGCACGAAAAGTCGCAGAAAAAATCGAAGCAGGCGAGTTCAAGGCAGCCGATCTGACCGAACAGCATTTGTCTGCTGCGATGAGTCTTGCCGATCTCCCACCACCGGATCTCTTTATACGTACTGGTGGTGAAAAACGCATCAGTAACTTTCTGCTATGGCAGCTGGCCTATACCGAGTTGTACTTTACTGATGTGCTATGGCCCGATTTTAACCAGGACTGTTATCATGATGCGCTCGCGTTTTATACTCGGCGTGAACGCCGGTTTGGTAAAACCAGTGAACAGATCACAAAGGTGCAAGGCTGATGCTGAATAAACGGGTAATTTCCGCCGCGATTATGATTCCGTTGTTCGTGCTGGCTGTGTTAAAGCTGGACTCTTCCTGGTTTGCCGGTCTGCTGGCAATCTTTGTGTTACTGGCCATCTGGGAATGGGGTGACCTGTCCGGCCTGAGCGGCCCGGTCGCGAAACTTATTTACTGCCTTATAACTGCCGGAATACTGTTATGGCTGTACCTGGGCAGGTCTGACCCGGGGCTGACGCGGCTGATGTTGATGATCGGTCTGGCCTGGTGGCTGCTGGTGCTGGCGTGGCTGGCACTGTCGAAACC
Organism: uncultured Gammaproteobacteria bacterium; assembly: GCA_947258795.1. GTDB lineage: Bacteria > Pseudomonadota > Gammaproteobacteria > DRJJ01 > DRJJ01 > DRJJ01. Next base: position 24,104 of record CAMYJU010000001.1, read on the forward strand.
GGATGCCGGTATGTCTCCGGCTGACCGTTTCTATAAGCCGCTGGCCGGTCTACTGGTGTTGCTACCGGCCTGGTATGCACTGGTGATATTGCATGAACAGGCATTGTCGCATGGGGCGGCCTGGGTGCTATATATATTCGTACTGGTCTGGCTGGCGGATATTGGCGCCTATTTTGCAGGCAAGCGATTCGGTCGCAACAAGCTCGCGCCCAGGCTGAGCCCGGGCAAGACCTGGGAAGGGGTGGCCGGTGGTTTGTTGGCCGTTGGTGTGTATGCCGCGGTTGTCGCCATCTGGCGCGATCTGGCACTTCAACAGGCTGGAATGTTTGTGCTGTTCAGTGTGCTGGTTGCGTTGTTATCAGTGGCTGGCGATTTGTTCGAGAGCCTGTTCAAACGTCAGGCTGGTATGAAGGACAGTAGTAAGCTGATTCCGGGCCATGGCGGCGTGATGGACCGGATCGACAGCCTGACCGCAGCGGCCCCATTATATGTAAGTGGTATGTTATGGCTGGGTCTGGGCAGTTAAGCGGTATTACCGTGCTGGGGTCGACTGGCAGTATTGGTGTCAGCACCCTGGATGTGATCAGCAGGCATCCTGATCGCTACCAGGTGGTTGCCTTAACCGCAAACAGTGACGATGCCGGCTTGCTGGAACAGTGCCGGCAATGGCGGCCGCATTATGCAGTCATGGCAGATGATCAGGCTGCCGAACGCCTGCTGCAGAATGTTAAAAAGGAAGGGCTGGAAACAACAGTCATGTCTGGCGCCGATGCCCTGGAACAGGTTGCGGCACTGGATGCGGTCGAAACAGTGGTTGCGGCCATCGTCGGTGCGGCCGGTCTGAAACCGACCCTTGCGGCGGCCAGGGCCGGCAAGCGTATCCTGCTGGCAAACAAGGAAGCCCTGGTCATGTCAGGCCGCATCCTGATGGATGAAGTTGAACAAAATAATGCGGTATTGTTGCCGGTCGATAGTGAACATAATGCCATTTTTCAGTGTCTACCTGTCAATGGTGCACAAAACCTGGCGCAGGGGGGGGTGGAGAAAATCCTGTTGACTGCATCGGGAGGACCTTTCCGGACTACGCCGGTCGAGATGCTGGAAAATGTGACCCCTGAACAGGCGGTCACGCATCCGAACTGGGATATGGGGCGGAAGATATCGGTGGATTCGGCCACCATGATGAACAAGGGGCTTGAGGTGATCGAGGCCTGCTGGTTGTTTGATATCGAACCGCAACGGATACAGGTGGTGATACACCCGCAAAGCGTTATTCATTCCATGGTTTCATATATAGATGGATCGGTACTGGCACAGCTCGGCAACCCGGATATGCGTACACCGATAGCCCATACATTGGCATGGCCGGAACGTATCGACTCCGGTGTACAGGCGCTGGACATTTTTGAGATAGGGCATCTTGATTTCGAGGCGCCCGACCATGAGCGCTTTCCTTGCCTGGAACTGGCATACCAGGCAATCGAACAGGGAGGTACGGCGCCGGCCGTGCTGAATGCCGCCAATGAAGTGGCGGTTAACAGTTTTCTGGGTCATAAATTACCTTTTCAGGGGATTGCCAGGGTCATCAGGTACAGTCTGGAGCAAGCCAGTTTCACTGATGTTGAAACCCTGGAACAGGTACTGTCAGCAGATCGGCAGGCACGTGAACTGGCCACTGAATATATCGCAAGGCTATAGGGTAAACAGGCAAGAGTCTTATGGGATCGATACTTTATTACGCGCTGTCTTTCGTTGTTGCATTGGCTATTTTGATAGCGGTACACGAGTTTGGTCATTACTGGGTGGCGCGCCGACTTGGCGTCAAGGTGCTGAGGTTTTCGATCGGCTTTGGCAAACCTTTGTATAGCTGGCGTTCCAAAAATGGTGAGACAGAATATACGCTGGCCAGTATCCCCTTGGGTGGTTATGTGCGCATGCTGGATGAGCGCGAGGGAGAGGTGAAACAGGAGGAACTGCACCGCGCCTTTAATCGCAAGCCTCTGTCCACCCGGGTTGCTGTTGTGTCTGCCGGCCCACTATTCAATTTCCTGTTTGCGATCTTCGCTTTCTGGCTGATCTATCTGAGCGGTGTGCCTGGAATTAAGCCGGTCGTCGGCACGGTCATATCCGACACGCCGGCCGCCATGGCCGGTTTGCAGAATCATGACGTCATACTGGCGGTGGCAGGAGAGCCGGTTGATACCTGGCAATCAACCAGGCTGGCCCTGTTTCAGGCGGCCTTGCGCGGCGAACGGGTCAATATCCGGGTACGCACCGCCTCTGGTGGTGAAGTCAACACACAGCTGGACACCGGTGTACTGGAAAAACCGATCGATGCCACGCTGCTGTTTGACAAGCTCGGGCTGCAGCCCTGGTCACCCCCCGCGTTGCTGGGCAAGGTGATTGCAAAAGGACCGGCGGACCAGGCCGGGCTACGCGAGGGCGATCTGATCCTGAAGGTCGATGACCAGCCGGTTTCCAACTGGCTGGACTGGGTACAGTTTATCAGGGCCCGCCCGGACGAGGTTTTGACTGTTCATTTTTTACGCCAGGGATCAGAGCAGCTTACCCGGGTGACACCTGAGGCCAGCCAGGCGGGAGGTACCCGCATCGGCCGGGTCGGGGTCGAACTTGGTCAACGTGAAGTTGACCAGTACCGTGCATTACGTGTCGTGGTTCAATACAGCCCGCTTGAGGCGATCCAGGCCGGTATTGTAAAAACATGGGATATGTCAGTGCTCATGCTTCGAGTTCTTGGTAGAATAGTGCTCGGTGATGCGTCACTAAAAAATATAAGCGGGCCATTGAGTATTGCGGAAATGGCCGGCAAGACGGCCAGTCTGGGGTGGTTGTCATTTGTGTCGTTTCTGGCGATAGTCAGTGTCAGCCTGGGTGTATTGAATCTGCTTCCCATTCCGATACTGGATGGCGGGCACCTGCTGTATTATCTGGTTGAATTTGTTACCGGCAAGCCGGTATCGGAGCGCGCAATGGCGATTGGTCAGCAGATTGGTATCAGTATGCTGCTGGCATTGATGGTGCTCGCGTTTTACAACGATTTGTCACGCTTGTTTGGATAGCCTGGCCAGTAGACATAAGAACTGAGTGATAGTGATAAAATAATGAAACGAACCTGGTTGGCAGTGCTGATATGGATAATGAGCAGTACTGCGTGGGCTTTTGAGCCATTTACAGTCAAGGATATCCGTGTTGAGGGTCTTCAGCGTATTTCTCCCGGTACGGTGTTCAACTACCTGCCGATACAGGTGGGAGACTCGCTGGATGTAGCTGCCAGCAGAAGGGCGATCCGTGCGTTGTTCAAGACCGGTTTTTTCAAGGATGTTCGCCTGGAGCGTGATGACGATATCGTGGTGGTGGTCGTCGATGAGCGGCCATCGATTGCTTCAATCGATCTGTCCGGAAACAAGGATATTGACTCAGAAGAGTTGCTGGAGGGTCTGAAGCAGATCGGAATGGCAGAGGGACGTGTGTATAACCGCTCTCTGCTGGAGAAGGTCAGGCAGGAATTACATCGTCAGTACTATAGTAACGGCAAGTACGGCGTAAAAATAAAAATGGAAGCCGCGCCGCTTGAACGTAACCGTGTCGCGGTAAGCATTGAGATTTCCGAAGGCAAGGTCGCCAAGATCCAGCAAATCAATATCGTCGGTAACAAGGTGTTTGACGATGAGGAACTTCTGGATGAGTTTCAGTTAAGCACCCCTACCCTATTTTCTTTTTATACGTCAAATGACCAGTATTCCAGGCGGAAACTGTCAGGTGATCTGGAAACGCTGAAATCATATTACCTTGACCGCGGTTATATCAACTTCCGGATACGTTCAACGCAGGTGACCATTACACCTGACAAGAAATCGATTTACATCACGGTCAATGTTGAAGAGGGTGAGCAGTACAAGGTTTCCGAAATCAGGGTGGCGGGTAAACTGGTCGTGCCGGTCGAAACACTGGAAGCACTGGTTAAAATTGGTCCTGGTAATATCTTTTCCCGCAAAAAGGTAGCTGAGTCGACACGTCTGATCAATGACGTCATGGGAGAGGATGGCTATGCATTTGCCAATATCAATACCGTGCCTGATATTGACGATGAGAAGCGTACGGTCAAACTGACCTTCTTTATCGATCCGGGTAAGCGTGTATATGTCCGGCGTATCAGTATGTTCGGGAACAATCGTACCGCAGATGTTGTCTTAAGACGTGAGATGAGACAGATGGAAGGCGGCTGGTTTTCAACCAAGCAGGTCAATCGTTCACGTGAGCGCCTGGAGAAACTGGGTTACTTTACCTCGGTTAACGTCGAGACGCCGGCTGTACCGGGCACCAATGACCAGATCGATGTCAACTATACGGTGGTGGAAAACCCATCCGGTAACTTCCTGGCCAGTCTCGGCTATTCGCAGACCGGCGGTGTCGTGCTGGGATTCAGTATAAACGAGAACAACTTTCTGGGTACGGGAAAACGCGTAGGCCTGACTTTTAATAACAGTGATGTCAATCAGGTCTACAGGCTCAGCTATTCCAATCCCTATCATACGATCGATGGTGTCAGCAGGGGATTCTTTGCGACCTATCGCGAAACTGACGCCTCCGAGGCGAACCTGGCCCGCTACACGACAGACGAGGCAGTGCTGGGCGCCACATACGGAATTCCACTTAGTGAATATGCCCGGATCAGGGCAGGTTTTGATGTTGGCCGGACGACGCTGAATGCGACCGAGAGTTCCTCGACCGAGGTGCTGGATTTTATCGCTGCAAGCGGGGATGAATACGATACAATAGGGCTGAATATGAGATGGTCCTATGATACGCGTAACCGGGCCATATTCGCGGATAAGGGTCTGACCCATAGCGTGTCACTGGAAGTATCGGTACCTGATAGCGACCTGGAATATTACAAGATAGGTTATTACCACCAACGCTTTGTCCCATTGTTCAAATCCTGGACCTTGTCCATGAAGGGGGACATTGGTTATGGTGATGGCTACGGGAATAGCAATGAATTACCGTTCTTCAAGAACTATTTTGCCGGCGGTACAAGATCAGTCAGGGGGTATGAAGACAATAGCCTGGGTCCCAGGGATTCACAGAATAATGCGATTGGCGGTTCGATGAAGGTAGCGGGTTCTCTGGAACTGTTGTTTCCGACACCATTTACCAAACAGGAAAGTAAATCGGTTCAGCTAAGCGCATTCGCTGATGGAGGCAATGTATATGAGGGCTATGAAGATTTTTCGGCCGATGACCTGCGTTATTCAGTAGGTGTTGCGGCAACCTGGTTATCACCATTGGGGCCCCTGAAATTCAGCCTGGCTTACCCGATAAACGATCAGGATGAAGATGATACCCAGGTGTTTCAGTTTTCATTCGGTGGTAACCTGTTCTAATCATAATAAGGGCGGCAATCCCGGCCAATTTGTGAGAAAATACATCACGGAGCTTTTCTGGATATAGTGAGACAGACTATGCGTTATCTACATAAATTTATGATATTAGGACTTTTATCGGCAGTGACGGGTCTGACATATGCTGAGGCCAAAATCGCATTTGTCGACGTTGCCAAGGTCCTCGAGCAGGCACCTCAGGCAATAGCCGCGAACAAGCGCCTGGAGAAGGAGTTCGAGCCCAGGAATCGATCCCTGATCGCCTTACGCAAAGAGCTTCGCAAGCAGGAAGACAAGCTGGCGCGCGATGGTGTCACCATGAGTGATTCCCAGTTACGTCGTCTGGAGCGTGATATCCGTGATCGCAAGCGCGAAATCAAACGTGCCCAGGAAGACTACCGTGAAGACCTGAACCTGCGGCGTAATGAAGAACTGCGTAAACTGCAAAAAAGGGTATACAAGGCAATTGTAGACCTGGCCAAGGCACGTGGCTATCACGCTGTGTATGGTGATGGTGTGATATATGCCGCAGACAATATCAATATTACGAAAGATATACTGGCAGAGCTTGCCAAGGCGATCAAATAGCGCTGTTATCTGATCCGGATCTGATGCATGCAAGCCCAACTGACAGAACTGGCGGCGCTGGTTGATGGTCGGCTTGTCGGAGAAGACTGCGCAATAAACAAGGTGAATACCCTGCAGGATGCCGAGCCGGGTTCGATCAGTTTTCTTTCTAACTACAAATACAAGAAATTTCTGTCAGATACCCGAGCCTCTGCAGTAATCATCGACAGCTCTGTTATCGATGACTGTCCAGTAGCCAGTATCGTTGTCGATAATCCTTATCTGGCCTTCGCCAGAATTTCAGCTTTTCTTAATCCAGGCCCTGAAATAGAACCGGGCATACATCCTTCGGCTGTAATTGATCCTGTGGCTGAAGTGGATGCTAGCGCCTGGGTGGGTCCGGGTGCAGTCATCGAAAAACACGCTGTCATTAGGCCGGGTTGCGTGATCGGACCTGGTAGCGTTGTGCAGCGACATGCGCATGTCGGTGAGCGGACGCATCTGGTTGCCAATGTGGTACTGTGCCACCATGTCGAGATCGGATCGGATTGTTTGCTGCATCCTGGTGTGGTCATTGGCTCAGACGGGTTTGGTATCGCCAATGACAGGGGTTCATGGGTAAAGGTGCCACAGCTCGGTACGGTCGTGATCGGGGATAATGTCGAGATCGGCTCGAACACCACGATAGACCGTGGCGCATTGGGAAACACGGTTCTGGGGAATGGCGTCAAACTGGATAACCAGATACAAGTTGCACATAATGTGACTATCGGGGCGCATACCGCGATAGCAGCATGCACGGGCATATCGGGCAGTACCCGAATTGGAGAACATTGCGCGATTGGCGGCGCAGTCGGTATAGTGGGTCACCTGGATATTGCTGACCATGTTCAGTTGACGGCTATGAGTCTGGTGACCAAAAGCATCAACAAGCCTGGACTCTATTCTTCCGGTATGTCGGCTATGCCAAACAGTAACTGGAATAAAAATTATGTCAGATACCGCAAGCTGGATGAGATGAGCAATCGAATTCGAGATCTGGAAAAACAGATCAGACAACTGGTGGAATCAAGTGAGTAGTTTATGAGTGACACTGATATCAATGAGATAATGAAGCTGTTGCCACACAGGTATCCTTTCCTGCTGGTGGATAAAATATTGGAAATGGACCAGGGCAAGTCGCTTATTGCGGTCAAGAATGTCACAATCAATGAACCATTTTTCCAGGGGCATTTCCCGCATCGACCCGTCATGCCGGCTGTGCTGATGCTCGAGGCGCTGGCACAGACCAGTGGCTTGCTGGCCTACAAGACCGGAGAGTTAAGGCCAAAGGAAGAATCCATCTATTATTTTGCCGGTATCGACAAGGCGCGTTTCAAGCGCCCGGTAGGGCCGGGTGATCAGCTAATACTCAAGGTTGATCTGGTTAAGAGAAAAAGGAACATCTGGGTGTTTAACGGGGTGGCATCTGTGGATGGTGAGGTTGCCGCTTCAGCCGAACTGATGTGTGCTGAGCAAGAAATCTGACACGTGATTCATAAGCTGGCAATCGTTGACGACAAGGCAAGTCTGGCTGATGATGTCGAGGTCGGCCCATACAGTATCATCGGTGAAAATGTAAGCATAGGCGCCGGCTCGGTAATCGGACCCCATGTAGTGATAAAGGGGCCAACCGAAATAGGTAAAAACAACAAGATATACCAGTTCAGTTCCATAGGTGGAGACCCTCAGGACAAGAAGTATGCGGGAGAGGAAACCCTGCTGACCATCGGCGATAACAATGTTATCCGTGAGAGTTGTACGATCAGTCGAGGCACAATCCAGGGAGGGGGAGTCACCCGTCTCGGGAGCGATAACTGGATTATGGCATATGTGCACATCGCACACGATTGCCTGGTAGGTGACAATACCATTTTTGCCAATGCCGCTACGCTCGCCGGTCATGTGACCATCGAGGATTACGCGATACTCGGTGGATTTAGCAATATCCATCAATTCTGCCGAGTTGGCGCGCACAGTTTCCTGGCCATGTCATCTATCGTGGCGATGGATGTGCCGCCTTACGTGATGGCGGCGGGCCACAATGCCGAGCCCTATGGCATCAATACGGAAGGCCTGAAAAGACGTGGTTTTAGTAAGGAGGCCATACAGGCAATTCGCAGAGCCTACAAGATACTCTACAAATCCGGTATGAAGCTTACTGATGCAATCAATGAGATATCGAAAATGGCGAAAACGCATCCCGAGCTCGAGATGTTGACGGAATTTCTGGGCAACAGTGAGCGCGGGGTTATCCGTTAGTATTGTAAGCTGCAGGGCAAGTCGTTTAGTTGTGTATTACACCAAAGATCAAATCAGAACGTTTATAGACCAACAGCAAGGCAGTTATGCTGGTGTGGATGAGGCCGGGCGCGGGCCGCTGGCCGGTCCGGTTGTTGCGGCTGCCGTCATACTTGATCCTGAATACCGGATTCAGGGTCTGGCCGACTCCAAAAAACTCACCGAGAAAAAACGTATTCACCTCGAAAATGAAATCAGGCAGCACGCTACGGCATGGGCAATTGGTCGGGCCGACGTTGAAGAAATAGACAGTCTGAATATTTTACGAGCCAGCATGCTGGCCATGAGTCGCGCCTTGACTGCGCTTGAGTGTGCTCCTGATTTCGTTCTTGTTGATGGGAACAAGGTTCCGGAATGTAATTGTTCTGTCTACCCGGTTATAAAAGGGGATCAGTTGGTTGATGCCATCAGCGCGGCATCAATACTGGCCAAACAGGAACGTGACAGGGAGCTTTGCAGCCTGCATGAGCGATATCCCGAATACGGTTTTGCAAAACACAAGGGGTATCCAACGCGCATGCACATGGAGGCATTGGATAAATATGGTGTATCTCCAGTGCACAGATTGTCATTCGCCCCGGTCAGACGGGCGCAAAAGTAATTATCGGTCAGCCAGGTCATTTATTGGCTTGAGGCACATCTGTGCATCGCGCCAGCATGCAGGCCAAGCTCTTTACGTAATATCTTGATCGAGCCGGGAGCCTTGATGGCCAGCTTTACTGTGCCTGCTTCCTTGTATTTTACCGATATACTGATGGGTCCCTGGGAGAACAGTTCTTTCACTGTCATGTCAGGGTTAACTTGATCGTCGGGGAAAATCAGTACAGACTCACCAGACTTCCTGTCCAGTATCAACATGCGAAACTCCTTTTCGTTTTATGTATGACTTATGCTATCAGCATACAACACAGTTATGCCGTATACAAGTTATGCCTTTATTGTCACACAGGCGTATCGCTGCATAAAGCGATTAATGGGCCTTGATGGTTTCAGGGCTTTGGTTAATGGCCCGGATGATGCGACCTGCAGATGTAGATCGAATGCGCTCCGGTAGTGACTCATACCACAAGATGAAATATAACGCCGGATAACTCAGATTTTTTTAGTATTACCTATATGCAGAGCTTGTCTGGTGCAGATCCTGATATGTGTCTACTCGTCGTATGCAATACTGTATTTTGTTGTACTGTACGCTCTAAGCTGCTGATAGTCATATAAGTTCATATACCTTATATATGCCCCGTATTGCAATGTTCGTATTCCGTATAATACTTGTCACATGTTGAATGTTTTGTATAATCGACATCAGGCATCAAGAAAATATTGCAATCGGGCTGGCAAACCCGTAAGTTTTATGCCATTATGAAACTGCAGGCGGTTTCAGGTTAGGAATAAAATCGCTGAACAAAAGGAATTTGTAGCTGTATCGGGAAAGCACATGAACGTGCAATGACGATACGGTAGCGGCAAGACAACACAAGGATGTGAGATCATGAATAAGGCTGTACGCCTGGACATAGAAGCTTTGTTGGCTCCAATCGATACGGAGTTCCCAACAGGCAGTGACCTCAGAGAAGATAACTCCCCCACATCTGACTACCGGGTATTGCGTGATGCGCGTACGCTTGCGCGCAATAATGAGCGTAGTGCGCTGGCTAATGGTGAAAACTATTTCATTAATGCACATGACTGGGAGCCGATACTGGAGCTGGCTCCGGCAATCATTCAGGGCAAAAGCAAGGATATTGAAGTAGCCACATGGCTGATAGAAGCCCTGACGCGGGTGCATGGTTTTCATGGGCTTGGCTCGGGTTTCAGTTTAATGCGCCAGTTAATCGAGCAGTATGGATCAGGTCTCCACCCGTTGCCGGATGAAGACGGTATAGCTTCGCAGCTTACCTCGCTGATAGGCCTGAATGGATTTGGTGGTGAAGGGACACTTATTGCCCCTATACGATCCGTTTATCTGACTGGCGATGATGGCACTTCGGTAGGGCCATTTGCTGCCTGGCAATGTGAGCAGGCGTTTGAACTCGAGAGGCTATCTGATCCGGCAAAACGAGAAGCCCGGATAGCGCAGGGTGCAGTTTCCAGACCGGACATAGACCAGGCTGTAAGTGAAACACCGGACAAATTTTTTCAGAATGTCTATGATCAGCTGAATAACGCCATAGCGGAATACAGCACATTTCAGGAAGTTCTCAACGAATATTGCAAGGATGACCCGCAACCGACATCCAAGATTATGGAAAACCTGGAGGGCTGTCTGCAAACAATCCATTACATTGCGGCAGATAAAATCCGGATCGAAGATGAAGATGAAGTGCAGGAGGACACAGGGAAGTCGTCCGGCAAGCGGAACAAGCTGGAAAACAAGTTTTCAATCGATACACGGGAAGCGGCACTTAGTGCATTAAGGGATGTCTCGGCATACTTTCGCAGAACCGAACCTCACTCACCTATTTCCTATGCGATTGAACAAGCGGTTTACTGGAGTCAGCTTCCACTGCCTGCGCTGATCCAGGAACTGATTCCGGACGAGAATGCTCGTAGTAAATATCAAAACCTAACCGGGATCCGTAATGTCGGAGACTAAAAGCAGGGTCTAATCACTTAAACGATAGTCAAAAGAAGGAGTCAGTAGATATGGAAAGCATACATGATAAACTGAGACGAGTGCGCAAGCCTCGTGTACATATCAGTTATGAAGTGGAAACAGAAGGAGCTGTTGCGCAGAAAGAACTCCCGTTTGTAGTAGGTGTGATGGGTGATTTTTCCGGTGACCCGACTTCCCCGCTGAAATCACTGAAGGACCGTCGCTTTGTTCAGATCGATCGCGACAACTTCAACAGTGTTCTGGCCAGTATGACCCCTGGCGTAAACATGAAAGTGAGGAATATCCTTCAGGATGATGATAGTGAGTTTGCGGTTAACCTCAAATTCGAAACCATGGATGATTTTGAGCCAGCTGCAATCGTTAACCAGGTGGAGCCGCTTAAGAAGTTGATGGAAACGCGGAACAAACTTCGTGATCTGTCAACCAAGGCGGACCGCTCGGAAGACCTGGAAGATATCATCGAGAAAGTTTTAAACAACAAGACCGATCTGGATGAACTGGCAGAAGCGGTTGGCGCAGAGCAAGGAGAATAATCGTGAGTGACGCACTAGAAACCAATACCGAGGCGGCCGGTGAAGCACAGGCTATATCCCTGCTTGATCAGGCCGTTGTTGCAACCAAACAAACCGAAGCGGACGAAGCGCAGGAATTACTTAAAACACTGACCGAGCAGGCGCTGAATGGAACAGTTACGTGGAACAAGAATATTACTGTAACCTTTCGCAAGGCCATTGATTCTATTGACACGCTTATCAGTAAACAATTGCGTGAGATCATGCACAATGAGGATTTTCAGAAGCTGGAAGGCAGCTGGCGTGGACTGCATTATCTGGTATCAAATACTGAAACCAGTACCACACTGCGCCTGAAGATGATGAATGTCAGCAAGAAGGAAGCAGCCAAGGATCTTTCCAAGGCAGTAGAGTTTGATCAGAGCCAGATTTTCAAGAAAATCTATGAAGGTGAATTCGGATCACCGGGTGGAGAACCTTATGGTGCGATGATCGGTGATTATGAATTTACCAGTCATCCTGACGACATCGAGCTGCTCAGCAACATGTCGAATGTCGCTGCGGCAGCATTTTGCCCGTTTATGGCGGCCTCTGACCCAAGCCTGTTCGGGTTTGATGATTGGACAGAACTGTCAAAGCCGCGCGATCTGGCCAAGATATTCGATTCGGCAGAATACGTGAAATGGCGTTCATTCCGGGATTCAGAGGATTCCCGTTTCGTTGCCCTGACCATGCCGCGTGTACTGTCACGTCTACCCTATGGTAAGGAAACCAGTCCGATTGAGGAATTCGACTACGAGGAGATGGACGACAGCCGTCAGCCTGAGGGCCAGGATTATTGCTGGTCCAATGCTGCATACGTGCTGGGCGCCAGGTTGACCAACGCGTTTGCGCAGTTCGGCTGGTGTACGGCGATCCGTGGTGCAGAAGGAGGCGGCCGGGTAGATGATCTGCCGGTACACCTTACCACTTCGGATAATGGTGATATCGATATGCGTTGCCCTACCGAGGTGGCTATTACTGATCGTCGTGAAGCGGAACTGAGTGGGCTTGGATTTATGCCTTTGTCTCACTACAAGAATACAGATTATGCTGTTTTCTTCGGTGGTCAGACTACCCAGAAAGCGCAGAAATACGATACACCCGAGGCTACAGCCAACGCAGCTATCTCTGCACGACTTCCCTATATTATGGCAACCTCGCGTATTGCGCACTACCTCAAGGTCATGGCGCGTGACAAGATTGGTAGTTTCATGGAAGCGCCAGACATGGAGCACTGGCTCAATCGCTGGATTAACAATTATGTTAACGCCAGTGAAGAGGGTGGCCAGGAAATGCGTGCTAAATACCCGTTGGCCGAAGCCAAAATACAGGTTACACCTGTTCCGGGTCAGCCTGGCTCTTACAATGCGGTAGCCTGGCTGCGCCCATGGCTGCAAATGGAAGAGTTGACTACCTCTCTGCGTATGGTTGCACGTATACCGGAGATCAGCAGCTGACAGTAAAGTAAATGCGGGCGGATTTTTCCGGTTGATACAATTATCCGTGATATCAGAGACCGGGAAAGTCCGCCAGTCATTCAGTTGTTAGTCAGCAGAAGGAGAGGAGTGACTAATTGAGATAAACAATACCACCGGATAATCGATAAAAGACTTGAATACAATACATCATGGAGGATGATCGTATATAGCCTTGCCAGACAAGTACCGCAAATACAGGGCCTATATATGACCAAGCAGTATGCTGAATAACGAAACAAATCAGGCGACAAAAGATGTGCAAAACCTGGGCGGCGTAATGTTTGAGAAGGGTGCGTCGCCTGCTGGAATACTGTCGCTGAAAAATGCGTTTTCTTCCATGGTTGATGCCCTTGACGTCGAATCCATTACCAGGCACTGGCTAAAGCATGTTCTTGCTTCCAGTCCCAGAACAAAAGAACATACGAAAGCCTTGATCGAAAAGGCAATAACAGACATTGATAATCTGCTATCACAGCAGGTCGACGCTATCCTTCATCATAAATCATTCCAGAAAATCGAAGCTAGCTGGCGCAGTCTGCATTATCTGGTAGATACAGAGGCGGAGTATGATGAAGAACTGACCGTCAAGATCAAGGTGCTTAATATTAGCTGGGAAGAACTTGCCAACGATGTTTCCCGTGCCATCGAGTTTGATCAGAGTCAGACGTTTCACAGGATCTATAGTGACGAGTTTGATATGCCAGGTGGTGAACCCTTCGGCGTGATGCTTGGAGATTATGAGGTCTCACACAGGGCCAGACCTGGTGTATTCGTTAGTGATATAGAGGTCTTGAGCGATGTTTCCCAGATTGCAACAGCTGCATTATGTCCGTTTATAGTAAATGCAAGCCACAGGCTGTTCGGTCTGGATGAGTACCGTGAACTGGGTCAACATCCGGCCATTGGATCAATTTTTGATCAGAAAGAATACATCAAGTGGAGAAGTATGCGGCAACAGGAGGATATGCGTTTTATCGGTATAACACTCCCTAATATCCTGATGCGTGAGCCGTATCAATATGATGGCACGCGCGCAGAAGGGTTTATATATAAAGAAAGACTAAACAATACTGATAGTGATTTTCTTTGGGGTCATGCATGTTATGCGTTCGGCGGTGTGCTGATCAGGGCCTTTGCCAACACAGGCTGGTTTGCCGATATTCGGGGTGGCGTGCACAGCTTTGGAGAAGGTGGTGCTGTGCGTAACCTGCTCTATGCGAGGCATGATCTGGATACAAAAGGTATTGCAGCAAGACCGGCAAGCAATGTGCAGATTCATGATTATCTTGAACGTGAACTGAGTGATACAGGGTTTATACCGCTATGCAGTTATCACAGTGCAGAACACAGTGTTTTCTTCAATAACAACTCCTTGCATGAGCCGCCACAGTACGACTCGGAAATCGCCACTGTGAATGCCAGGTTGTCCGCAATGATCCAGTACATGTTGTGCGTCTCCCGTTTCGGTCATTTCATCAAGGTTATGGCGAGAGACAAGATAGGTTCGTTTATTACGGCCAACGAATGCCAGCGTATGCTACAGGACTGGCTGAACGGTTATACCACATCCAGTGAGGGTACCTCTGAGGAACTCAAGGCTCGCTATCCACTGGCGGCATGCAAGGTGGATGTCAAGGAGCTGGCCGGACGACCTGGTTATTTTACCTGTGTCGTTCATCTGCAACCCCATTTTCAACTTGATCAACTCGTCTCAAGCATACGCCTGGTAACAGAGCTTGCAGTGGGAACTAATACAGGAAGTAACTAATATGACAACAGCTAACAGTTATTATCAACAGGGAAATCTGCCATTTGCCATCAGGGAACTGGGCAGGGAGCTGAGTAAAAATCCGAATGATGCAGCAAAAAGAACTTTCTTTGCCGAACTATTATGTATCAGTGGTGATCTTGAGCGGGCCGATGCGCAACTCGACACACTGGCTAGCCTGGAGCCGGAAAAGGCGTTGACTATAGGAACCTGGCGTCAGTTGATCAGGGCGGCCAAGGCCAGAAAGGATGTGTATGAACATGGGCGTACGCCTGAACTGGTAGATGATGCCACCGAGCAAATCAAATGTCTGCTGAATACACAAATAAGCCTGCGAGAAAATGACATAACGTCAGCTGAAGCACAGACACGTGAGATGGAAAACAGTCGAAATCCCTGTGCAGCTGTCGTAAACGGAACAAATGTCGACGATGTCCGCGATCTGGATGATACCTGTTCAGGTATGCTCGAGGTCATGGCGGCCAATGGTCAATACTACTGGGTGGATTTCTCACAAATCAGCACACTTGAATTCGAGCCGCCAGAGCGCCCATTGGACCTGCTCTGGCGCAAGGCATCCATAGTTTTGCGAAACGGTACAGAAGGAGAAGTGTTTGTTCCTTCAATATACGCAACTCCGACAGAGGATGATGAGGCATTACTAGGAAGAAGAACAGACTGGCTTGATGAATCCGGACTGGTGCGCGGCCTTGGACAACGGAACTGGCTGGCAGGCGATCAAGCCATCCCTATTCTTGAGATAGAAAGTATCGAGTTTACAACTGATTCGACTGGAGTTGTGGAGCACTGATATGCCACGTATCAGAAGTCATCAACCGATTATGCCGTCCTTGCTGGACAGGTTGATTGATGAAAGCCCGCATCAGGCTTTCGAAGTTGTCAAGTCTACCAATGTTTTGCTTGATAAATACAGAAAAAGTATACGCAGGGACCTGGAAAACCTGTTGAATACACGCCTGTACAGACAATCAGAGCTGAGCGCATATCCTGAGCTTGATAAATCAGTTGTCAATTATGGCTTGTCTGATTTTAGTACGGTTCAGTTTGGATCGGCTGATCACCGTGAGATGTTTCGTGCATCGCTTGAAGAGGCGATAGCAAAATACGAGACACGTTTTAAATGGGTTCGTGTGGAGATTAACCAGGTTGGAGATGAAAAGGAACGAACCCTGTATCTAAAGATTAATGCATTACTGATAGTGGAGCCGGACCCTGTTCCGGTATTGTACGATTCGCGCATTAGCGCATTGGACCGTGCTGTTACATTAAGAGAGTTGCAAAATGGATGAAGTATTGCTTTCCTATTATAATCGCGAGTTGTCCTATATTCGCAAGATGGGCGCGGAATTCGCAGATCAACATCCCAAGATTGCGGGGCGGCTTCGGCTGGACAAGGATACAGTAGAGGACCCACATGTTTCGCGCCTGATTGAATCATTTGCTTTTTTGACCGCACGCATCAGACATACACTGGATGACAGTTTTCCAGAGCTTACCGAAGCATTAATGGGAGTGCTGTATCCGGACTATCATGCACCGGTACCATCAATGAGTGTCGTTAATTTCAGCCTGCTGCCCGAGTTTACCGAAAATCGCAAAATTGCCAGTGATACCATGCTGGTAACTGATTCGAACCCGCTAGGCCAGTGTTACTACAGGACAGTCGATGAGGTTGATGTCTATCCGCTTAGAATAATGGATACCCAGTTCAACAGCCAGCCTTACAAAGCGCCGGCTTTGCCATCAAAGTATACTGAGATACATGGTGCCAACCAGGCAGTCATGCGCATCAGTATTCATGCCGAGCCAGGAACGACTATTTCAGAAATATCACCTGCACAGCTGCAGTTCTATATCAATGGTCAGCCGCAGCTAACTGGAAAATTATATGAGATGTTGTTGACCCAAGTGACCGGAATGGCATTGGCCAGGGGGCCGGATGATCCCAATACACGGTTTCTCCCAGCGGAAAGGCTGAAATCGTGCGGCCTGAATGATGACAAGTCGGCCATTCCTGTCGATGGGCGTTCGTCACTGGCACATCGGCTACTTACTGAATATTTCGCATTCCCCGAGAAATTCATGTTTGTGGAGATAAATGAGCTTGAGAATCTCTGGTCCTCGTTTGAGGAGCAGGCTTATTTGTACATCTATTTCAAGCAAACACATCCCGAAATGGTACAGGGGGTTTCAGGCACTACCATGATCCTGGGTTGTGCCCCTGTTGTAAACCTGTTCGAGCAGCCCACTGAAAGTATACCGGCAGATGAAATCGGCGTTGAGGCGAAACTCAGTGTTGACGCCACACATGCACAATGTGCGGATATACATACGTTAATGCGGGTTTATGCGCGTAACCAGGATGGAAAGTGTGTCGACCTGCAGCCGTTTTATGGGTCACATCGTAGTACTGAAAAGGATACTGACGCTATTTACTGGAATGCCCGTCGTGAGACGAGCCATTGGTACAATGGCCGAATCAGCCACGGCATAGATACTTATCTTGCATTTGTAGATTCAGCATTTACTGTTTCTGATCCGGATGGAGACTGGATTATCAACGCTGATGCACTTTGTACCAATCGTGACCTTCCGGACAAGCTCCCTTTTGGTCCGGATCAGCCTGGACTGAACTTTCTGGACGGTGGTGCCGGCGTGCGTATGAAATGCATGACTGCGCCAACATCCACTATTCAGCCGAAGCTGGATGATGCAACTCGATGGCAGTTGATTACACAGTTATCATTGCAGCATTTTACCTGCAGTGATGGCATGGATGTCCTGAAGGAAACCCTGCATCTGTACAATTTTAGCAGTGCTCCCGATACCCGGGCACTGATAGACGGCATTACCGGGATGGAATCGGAGTTAACAACGGCGAGGATAGTGCAGCAGGGCAGGGCTGCTATTTGCCAGGGAACCTGTATTACTCTCGAACTTGATGAGCATCAGTATAGCGGTAGCGGGATATATCTGTTCACCGAAATTTTAAGCGAGTTTTTCGCACAATACTGTACGATCAATACATTTGTTCAGCTGAATGTAAAGATCAAACAAAGACCAGGAAACATGATTGAATGGCCGCCACGGACAGGAAAAAGAGTGCTGATGTAAGTTCGGCACGACTGGCGAGTGTCAAACGTCTGGGCAACGGCAGCCTTTTCAGGCTGGTGCGATCGCTCGAGCGCTATAATGCCTATGATTCAAGGCCCGAACCACATTCCAGGATCGGTAGCGACAGTGCACCTGCCGACGAGGCTGTCAGGTTCCATGCTGTGCATCATTTCGGTTTCACATCAAGTGAAGTGGAAAATATCCTGCAGCGTACCGGGATACTTGGTGCATGTGATGTTTATGATATCGATATCAGTAATATGGGTCTAACCGGTCCGACCGGTGTATTACCCAGTCACTATACACAACTGGTGCAACAACGTATCAAGGAGCATGACTATTCACTGTCTGATTTTCTTGATTTGTTCAATCATCGGTTAATCTCACTGTACTATCGGGCCTGGGTAAAATACCGCCTGGCTATCGAGTTCGAAGATCACCGCTCACAGGATAAGCCATCACCGGCAACCAGAGCCATGCAGAGCCTGGCCGGGCAATATTCCGGTAAATATTACGAAACACCTCTGTATTATGGCGGGCATTTTGCAAGATCTTCACGTTCTGCGGCCTCCTTACAGGGGATATTACAGGATTATCTGCAACACGGTGTTGCTATCGACTCTTTTTGCGGCCAATGGTTACAGATCAAACCTCGCGACCAGTCCATGATAGGCAGGATGGGGTTTGGTCAAAACAACCGCCTGGGCGACGGTGTTTTGCTAGGCCAGCGAGTATGGGATGTGCAAAGTAAATGTCGTATCAGAATTGGACCGATCAGTTATGAACAACATGAACAGTTGCTGCCGGATACACAGGCGTTTGTCAACATGGAACGGCTGATCAAGGCCTATATCCCTTCCCATATACTGGTTGAATTGAACTTTATTATCGAGGATGAGGATATCAAGAGCCAAAGACCTTTGGGCAATAACCTGAGGTTGGGATGGAATGCCTGGTTAAACTGCAATAATAAACAAAAAAGACAAGCAATTATATGGCTAAAATAAGCGGTCATCGTGCGATCAGGCGCAGGATGTTGGATACGGAAGTCAAATATTATATATGGAGCGATTATGGAATTTGATCAGTTAGTAAAGCGTATGTCCGAAGAATGCAGGGACTTGTTTGAAAATGCTGTGGCGACCGCGTCTTCTCGATCACATTTTTATGTAGATATAGAGCACTGGTTCTGGCAGGTACTGGAAAAGCGCGAAAACGAGATTGTCCCGGTACTGATGCATTTTGATATTTCAGAAGAAATACTTGCAGATGACTTGCAAAATGCATTCGAGGCTATGAAAACCGGTAATGAAGGCTTTCCGAAGATCTCGCCGGATATCGCTCGTTTGTTGTTTGAGGCATGGATGATCGCATCAACACAGTTTTCATCACTGGAAATACGGTCAGTGCATATCCTGCTGGCCCTGCTGGAAAATGACGTATTACGTTTGCGCACCGTGAAAATCTCTCCGTGCTTGCAGGTGCTGCATGGGGACGATATCCGTAGCCAGTGTGCAGCCCTGCTTGAGCAAAGCAAACCGGTACAGGCAGAGTCAGACACAGGTGGCAATATGACAAAAACGCCAGCACTGGACCAGTTTACGATAGACCTGACAGCTGAAGCCAGGGCCGGAAAAATCGATCCTGTACTGGGCCGGGACAATGAAATACGGCAAATGATCGATATTCTGTGCAGGCGCAGACAGAATAATCCAATACTGACCGGCGAGGCCGGTGTCGGTAAAACTGCCGTCGTCGAGGGACTGGCACAGCGCATCGCGACAGGGGATGTGCCTGACAGTTTACAGAATGTTTCACTCCGAAGTCTTGATATGGGTCTGCTCCAGGCTGGTGCGGGTGTCAAGGGTGAGTTTGAAAATCGTCTCAAGAATGTCATCAAGGAAGTACAGAAATCACCCAGGCCGGTAATCATGTTTATTGATGAAGCGCATACCCTGATCGGTGCCGGCAATCAGGCCGGTGCAGGTGATGCTGCCAATTTGCTCAAGCCTGCACTCGCGCGTGGCGAATTGCGTACCATCGCTGCAACAACCTGGGCTGAATATAAAAAGTATGTTGAAACCGATGCAGCACTGACCAGGCGCTTTCAGGTGGTCAAGATTGATGAACCGGATGAGCAGCAGGCCATTATCATGTTACGAAGCATGGTTGATATGCTGGAGGGGCATCATGGTGTGGTGATACTGGATGAAGCTGTTGTCAGTGCTGTTACCTTGTCTCAGCGCTATATCTCTGGAAGACAGTTGCCTGATAAGTGCGTGAGTCTGCTTGATACCGCCTGCGCGCGCGTAAACCTGGGATTGCGTACAACCCCGGCATCGATTGAAAACCGGGAACGGATGATCGACAGTCTGAATACCGAAATTACAAGGATTAAAAGAGAGCAGGCCAGTGGCTACGATCACGAGGAAAGCATCACGGAACTGGAAGTAAAGAAAGTGTTTATCGAGGCAGAGCGCAGCTCGCTGGAAAGCTGCTGGCAGGAGGCAAAGGATCTGATACAGCGTATATCTTCCCTGCGTCGCGAAATCGAACAGGGTCATATCGATTTGAATGATACAGATCAGGAACAGGAAGTATCGACAGATGAGCAAAGCAGGCAGACGGTTGTCCTGAAAGAAAAAAGACAGCAGCTGGTTGGCCTGCGTAAACAGCTTGCCGAACTGCAGACGGATACGACCATGATGTACGAGTGTGTTGATTCCCAGGTTATCGCAGAAGTAGTGGCAGACTGGACCGGTATCCCGGTTGGTCGTATGCAATCAGATGAAATCAAGAACGTGCTTTCCTTGCAAAAACACCTGGAGGAGCGTGTGATAGGGCAGTCTCATGCGCTGGACCTGATTGCCAGGCACATGCATACAGCACGAGCCAAATTGACTGATCCGCGCAGGCCGCTGGGTGTGTTTATGCTGGTCGGGCCCAGCGGTATCGGCAAGACGGAAACGGCCCTGGCGCTGGCAGAACGGCTTTATGGCTCGGAACGCAATATTACGACTATCAATATGTCCGAGTTCAAGGAGGAACACAAGGTATCCCTGTTAATGGGATCTCCCCCGGGTTACGTCGGTTATGGTGAGGGCGGCTTGCTCACCGAGGCGGTCAGGCGTAAGCCCTATAGTGTTGTTTTGCTTGATGAAATTGAGAAGGCACACCCCGGGGTACAGGATATTTTCTACCAGGTGTTTGACAAGGGTGTGCTGCGTGACGGGGAAGGCCGGGATATCGATTTCAAGAATACGGTTATTATTATGACCAGCAATACGGCCAGTGAACAGATCGAAAAGCTTTGTCAGGACCCGGATACGAGACCGGCCCCCGAGGCCATGGTTGATGCGATTGCCCCAATGTTACGAGAGGTTTACAAACCGGCATTCCTCGGTCGGATCAATGTTATTCCGTATTACTCGCTGGATGAAAAGGCACTTGGGAATATTGCCCGTATCCAGCTGGATGCGATAAAACAACGGGTTCATCAGAATTATCAAACAGAGCTCAAGTACAGCAGTCGGCTTATTGATCATATTATTTCCCAATGTCAGCAATCGGATACCGGTGCGCGCCAGATCAATACGGTATTGACCAATACCCTGTTACCGGATTTGTCTGAAACAATTCTGAAACATAT
Source organism: uncultured Gammaproteobacteria bacterium (assembly GCA_947258795.1). GTDB lineage: Bacteria > Pseudomonadota > Gammaproteobacteria > DRJJ01 > DRJJ01 > DRJJ01. Next base: position 45,614 of record CAMYJU010000001.1, read on the forward strand.
GGCAAAAGACAAGCCGGTTGACAGGATAGAAGTCGGAATATCTAAAGAGTCGGATTTTGAGATAAAAATAAGGCAGAGAACTCGCCGTAAAACGACAACAAAAGCGAAGCAGAATACGATTACCAAACAGCAAAAATAGCGGGTATGTATTGCCATATTATTCTTGGATGTTTTGGAAAAATATGAGAAGATTCAGGCACAGGTTGTCATAGTGATAACAGTCTGTACAAGTCACATGAAGTGACTTGAAGGAATCTCTGATAAGGTCAGGACGACATGGAAAGATTATCAATACCAGCAGCTTATACATATCTTCATGTGAACCCGGGCTCGCAAGCGGGCAGGTCGGGATATTACATCTGGATTTGCCTGGATGATAGCAACCATTCACCTGGCATTATTGGCGATAACAAAAATGTGAAACCACCAACACAAGGAAGATAGATATGTCTATATTTATGCAAATGCCGGGAGTCCAGGGAGAGTCAGGGGATTCCAACCACAAAAACTGGATGGATCTGGAGTCCATGCAGTGGGGTGTTGATCGTCAGATTACCTCCGGTACCTCTACGATCAATGACAGGGAATCATCAAATGCTGTGATCAGCGACTTGCACCTGGTTCGTAAAATGGATAGTGCTACACCGCCTATATTTATTGAATCCTGTTGTGGCAAGGGCAAGGAAATCATCATTCATTTGACCAAAACCGGTAGCGGGTCAGGAGCAGACGTTTATATGGAATATAAACTGAAAAATGCCTTAATCAGTTCATACAATGTCAGTGGTGATTCGCAGGACACTGATCGTCCTATGGAGCATCTCACCATCAGCTTCATCGACGCCGAGGTGAAATATACTCCGTATGATGAAGATGGTAACGCACTGGCTGCGATTGCTGTAGGCTTTGATACGGCAACTAACACCAAGCGCTAGTGGCCTGTGGCAGGCAGGGGCTGCAAGCTCCTGCCTGTTTTTTTATTGAATATTTATCAGCATTTGGGCACACAGTATCCTGGTCAGGGTCTGCCATATGACGGGCTTTGCAAGGTTCTGGCTGTTCTGTTAAGCCTGCGTGCCTCTTTGGCCTTGATGCCCTTGCGCTTGTAGTACCTGGCCTTGCTTTTGAATTGTTCTGCCAGTGATTTCCTTGCAGCGCTCAGTGGCGGGTAGTCATAAGGCATACGTTTGCCATACTCATCCATTTGTACTTTCAGCCGATATAGCCGTTTATTACCCCAGGTGTTCTTGATCTTTTTGCTGATCGTGCTGAAATAGGGTGACCAGAAATGAGCTGCAGCCAGGCTTGGATAGTCCCTTTTCTGTGAATTCTTGTCCAGTTCATAAGCGGCAAGCGCCTGTGCCGCCTCGATCTGCAGGGGATCAATTTTCAAATTGCTTCTGAATGGCTCCGGAATATTCATGTCCAGCCTGTTCCGGAAGCTGTCGATCTGGTTGATACGAAGGAAATCAAACTTTTTGTAGGCAGTGTTCATTTCCGTCACCAGTTTGCTGTAGACATGCTTTTCCGGCTCCGGCACACTGATATCCAGTTTGTCCATTTTATTTCGCAATAACAGCAGTTCTGCAACATCATCCGGGTTATAGCGCGTCTCATTCCATAACTCATGGTAACTGATAATCAGTGCATCACCGTATTCATGTTGTTCCCGGTTAATCAGATTTTCGAGTTCAACCAGGCGTGCCGAGTCAGGATATAACTGTTTGATTTTATCTATGCTGGCATTCATAGCGGGAAAATCAGGTACGGCGCCAGTATTGAGCAGCTTGTGTTTGATCTCGTCGCTGATTTCAGCAATGATGCCTGGCCTCAGTTCCAGATAGGCTGTATTTTTATAGAGATCAGCCAGTTTATTGATCCTGTTAAATTCCTGTATGCGTTTTGATATGGGCTGTTGTTTTAAATACTGGATCAGCTGCAGGGCATGTGTTTGATCCTGGGTGGACGAGGCCAGTAAATTGTCCTGCGCAATACGTGTCTGGATAGCATCTGCTACATGCAGTACGGCATAGGACATTGTGCAGAGCAATGCCAGAATCAACAGTATGCCTGTCCACACATGACGGGTGTAGCGGAATAAGGTAGTAAACCGCTTAATACTGGTATAACGCTGTTCCTGTTTGAAAGACAAGGCCTTTTTGAGGACCTGCCACTGCCAGAAATTTATCTTTCGGGGCCGTTGTGCGCTGATATTCCTTTGTTCAGCAATATCAGCAGCGACGCGATTGAAGGGGTGTTGCCCATTGAGCATTTCATACAATGTACAGGCAAACGAGAAAACATCATCAGTGCTGGTGGCAACCTGGTCTCTCAGGGTTTCCGGGCTTGCGTAGATTGGTGTAAAACCGGAATAGTCGGTTTCTCTGGTCTGTGCGGATAATGCTGTTTTACCACTATCTGGCCGGGCAGTACCAAAATCAATTACCTTGATCATACCCTCTGTGGTGATAATGATATTACCTGGTTTGATGTCGGAATGTATCACTCCCTGACAGTGTGCGTGATGTATTGCATCAGCAGCAGGTACAGCAATTTCCAAGGCTTGCCGGTAATCAAGCCGATTCCCGACACTGCGCGCCAGTCGTTGTGAAAGCGGTTCGCCATTGAGATATTCCATGGACACAAAGCAATACTGTTCATCGCAATCGTAGTCGTAAACCCTGATGATGTTAGGGTGACAGAGGTTTCTGGTAGTCAGGGCTTCGTGTAATGTAATACCGGAGGCTGTATCTGTATCATGCAGATGCTGATTACTGACTTTCAGTACAATTTCCCCGTAGCTGTCACTTTCATGTATGGTAGCCAGCAGATCACGTGCCTTGTATATATTACTGGTGCCACCTGTGGCAATCAGGCTGGTTAACAGATAGCGGTCTTTAAGGACCGTACCTTTTGGCAGGGAGGAATTAAGGTGCTCAGATCTGTCGCGGGGACGCGCCAGGGTGGCAGGTTCAGCAACTGCGGGGTTTATGGGGGTTCCATCCCTGGTCATATACATCCCTGTAGATGGTCAATACCATCTTATGCAAATTCCGCCTCAGCAAGTATACTGAACTGTGGGCGCGAAATTAACCATATAAAAAATAAGCTTGATATTACAGCTCGTATTATTATAGTACTAGCTATAGGGTTATATTAACAGTACTGCTTTCACGTTAGCAGATAGTACTTGCACGTATTTTGCAGATTGTTATTATTGACACAAGGATGAACTGCACGCACTGACCGTAATTGGAAACCGGTCGGCAGTATTGATGCGTGACAGTGTGGCAACGCAAACTTCAGGCTATAGGTTTGCGCGCATACATGGAGGTAATTATGCAAGGGAATCAAGGCGTAGCCGGTATTGTAAACCAGAATCCTGGTACAGCAGGGAATCTCAAACTGGAGTTAATCAATCTCCAGGGAACCTATCAAGACCAGCAACCTGAGTTCATATTCGATGAGCAAGGTGGAGTTATCGGGCGCGGCAGTGACTGTGACTGGATCCTGCGTTGTACCCGCCGTTTAATATCACGTCACCATGCCATCATCAGTTATATTGACGGCCAGTATTATATACAAGATGCAAGTTCCAATGGTATTACCCTGAATGATTCGAGCGAACCGCTTCCGCAGGGTATGTGCACACCATTACAGCAGGGTGACATTTTTTTTGTCGGTGACCTGTCGATACGTGCCAGCCTGATCTCTGAGGACGAACTTTCAGGGGGGCAGCATGGTACTCCGCATTTTATCGAGTCAACAGTTATAGAGGCTCAGGATAACCACAGGCATGCCGTTAGTGAGATGCCTGCAGTGCGTCTTGCTGAAGTGGTACAGCATGGTCAGGACAGGATTCCACGTCAAACTGCCGAGCTGGGTTCACCCGAGGATCATTTCGAACCGCCGAGTGCGATTATTCCCGACAACTGGGATCTTGACCTGTCCGCACAGTCCAGGACGCCGGCTGACGCAATCGAAAAGCCTGCGGCCAGTCCGTTCAAGGCGCATCATTCCCTGTTTGATGCGCTGCTTTCAGGTATGGGTATACCCGGAATGGCAACCAGTCACACGCTCAGCCCGGACGCGATGGAAGCGCTGGGTCGTTGCCTTCGTATCAGCATTGAAGGTTTGTCAAAGCTACATGAAGGGCACAATGATATCGAAAGCTCATTGTTGCATGAAAAACTGTCTATTGATCAGTCGACACCTGTAGAAAGCATCTCCAGGCTTGCGCCGTTTGTTGACCAGTTACTGAAGTCTGACAAGCAGTCGGCAGATGATTTGTTATCACAGCTCAGGGAGAATTATGCTGATCTGGTCGGTCAGCAGGCCGCGGTTATTGATTGCCTGGGTAAAGTCGGCGGAATTGTGGCGGAACAGTTTGACCCGGAACGGATAGAAAATGCGTTTAAACGGTACCAGGCCCAGCAGGCTAAAAGCCGCAGATGGTATCACTTGTTCTTTCGGTCGGGAATCAGGAAACGCTATCATGCCTTCTTCGAGGTCTATTTCAAGCTTCGCAAACGTGAAACAGAGCGAGCCCTCAAGTGTGTGTTTGGACAACGTTTTCTGGTCTTTTATGCCGGGCGTCTGCGAGGGAAATAGTAAACATACTGTAACATGGAAGCTTACAGTCAGATAACAGGGATGAATGATTATGCGTACAGGATGGACAAACAGATCTAGGACAAGCCGGGGAGCAGGTGCATACATACTGGTGGTGCTTACTGCGTTGATGAGCGTCGGATGCGAATCATCAATGAAAGTCATCAAGAAGCATATTCCTTTCATGGAGCCCGATACCAATATTACGCTGACATTGGCGGCCTCATCGGATATCAATCCCGATACAAGAGGTGAAGCCTCTCCGCTTAATGTAAAAACCTATCTGCTGTCAGAGCGTACCACTTTCGATAACCTGGGCTTTGAAGCTGCGCTGGACGAAGCGGATGTCCTGCTGAGTGATCAGTTGCTGTCCAGGAAGGAATATATTTTTCAGCCCAAGGAGTCTATCCAGTATTCAATCAAGCTGGGTAAGGAGTCTAAATTTATTGCAGTCATCGCAGCCTATCGGGATGTCGATCAGTCAAAGTGGAAACTGGTGTTGCCTGTAGACAGCGAGGACCCGGAAGACCAGACAGTCAGTCTGGGTAAGAACTCGGTAGTGCTGGCGCAAAACACCGAAAAGGATGAGCAGGAAGATAATACTATCGATGCCGTAGAGGATGGCGCAACAGACAAGATCCAGGAGAAAACAGGGGAACTTGTTGAAAGCAGGCTGGAAAGCGCATTTTGATAGTCCGGAATAACAGGGAGAGTTGAGTAAAATGACATTGAACAACAAGGTAGCCTGGCTGGAAAGCCAGTATTTGCATCCGCATCATTTCCAGCAACAGGAACGATATCTGGAAAGCAGCATTCAGGACCGGTGTAATCCGATTCGTTCCTACGTCTGGGGATTTCTGAACATTGATATAGACAAGGCGGTTCTGGCGGACGGGCGTTTTTCGGTAACCGCAGCGGAAGGCGTGATGCCGGATGGTACAACCTTCAGGTTTCCGGCGGGCTCCGTTCCACCCGAGGCGCTGGTGGTGCCCGAGCATACCAAGGACACCCTGATTTATCTTGTCTTGCCCCGCTACCAGGCAGGTACACGTCATCTTGATCTTGAAGGAGACAATACTGCAATTGCCCGCTATCGTCTGCATTCCGCAGACGTTTATGATTACAGCACAGACAGTTCTAACGCGATTACAGTAGAAATGGCGGCCTTGCACTGCCGTCTTGCGCTGGAACATGAGGACCTGGGTGGCTATACATCGTTACCGGTTGCGCGAATCAGGGAGGTTACCCAGGAAGGTGCGGTGATACTGGACAAACAGCATATTGCACCAATGCTAGCGGTCAGGCATGAAGCGACGCTAATTAATTACCTCAAGGATGTAATCGGGCTGTTGCAACAGCGTGGTGAAGCGCTGGCCATACGTTTTATCGCATCCAACCAGGCCAGTGGATCCTCGGCTATTGCTGATTTCATGTTATTGCAACTGATCAATGGATATGAGCCGCGTTTTCGACATATGGCTACCATCAGTATGTTGCATCCCGAGGCACTGTATACAGAGATGCTGGGCCTGATGGGAGAATTATCAACCTTCAGTACCAATGGCAAAAGACCAATCGAGATACCACCTTATAACCACGCGGACCTGTATAGTTGTTTTCAGCCGCTGATGGACAATCTCAGCAAGCATCTCAGTGCGGTACTCGAACAGACCGCCATATCCTTACCGGTTGAAGAACGGCAATATGGTATTCGTGTATCCCGTATTTCTGATCGCTCCATGCTCAGGCAGTGTCGTTTCATTCTGGCGGCCAAGGCAGACGTACCTACTGAATCGATACGTGCACAGTTACCATCACATATGAAGATAAGTTCGGTTGAGAATATCCGCGACCTGGTCAATAACCAGTTGCCAGGCGTTGCAATCTCGGAGTTGCCTGTTGCCCCGAGAGAAATTCCCTATCATGCCGGCTGTGTGTATTTCGAGCTGGATTCAGGTGATGAGCATTGGGTGCAACTGAAAAACTCTGGCGGGTTTGCGTTTCATGTGGCCGGAGAATTCCCGAACCTGGAACTGGAATTCTGGGCTATCAGGATAGCATAGGGATCAAACAACAAACTCAGGAAACAATCATGGATGAGATAACTGTGAACAAACTGTCAGTTGACTGGCAGGTAACGGCAATCGCTTTATACCAGGCCAGGGTGTAATTGGTATCATGGCTATCGGCAAGGGATTTGCACGTCCTAACCCGGGTGGGCGTAGTGAACGTTCACCTGAATCGAACAGTTCTACTCGTGGTACAGACAGTACCATCATCCGGCCCCGTCCGGGCGGTAGCAAGGCGGTCGTGCCACTGGTTACGAACGATGGCAGTGACGAAAACACGATAATTCGTCCCCGCAAGACCAGGAGAAGGTCTCCGCTGGTACTCAGCAAGGTCAATGGCTTCAGCAAGAATCCGCTGGTTAGCGCCGCAGCAACCCTGTTGTCACTGGTTTCGCAGATACGCAGCCTGGAAGGAAATATCGATGTAGGCATGATGCATCAGCAGGTTATTCAGCTGGTCCATAAATTTACCCAATCACTGGAACGGAAGGATATCGACCAACAGCTTGCCGGCAAGTCGCGATATGTGTTGTGTTCGTTAATTGACGAGACCGTACTGAATACCCCATGGGGTGAGCACAGTATCTGGAGCCAGAAGAGTCTGCTTAGCGTTTTTCATCACGAGACCTATGGTGGTGAAAAATTTTACAGGATAGTTGATGATGCCCTGAATGCGTCACGCAAGGACTATCAGTTGCTGGAGCTGTTGTATTTGTGCCTGTCGCTCGGATTCATGGGTAAATACAGGATTGATCCGCAAGGGCTGGTCAAGTGTGAGAAAGTCAGGTCGGATGTTTATCACGTATTACACAACGGTCTGGATAACTACAAAAACGAACTGTCGGTCAACATATCGACCGCGAGCACTATCAGGCAGCGTCTGCACAGCTTCTTGCCGGTCTGGGTCTATTCTGCACTGTTGGGGCTGGCGGCATTCGGGATATTTACCTACCTGCTGATTGAGCTGAACAAGAGTACAGATCAATTGCAGACTGATCTTGCTGCACTGACGCCGTCTCCGGTTGAGCCGGTCCTGGCTGTTGCAAAAGTTCGGCCTGAGGTGCTGAGGCTGCGTGAACTGCTTGCGCCGGAAATTGACCGGGGGGTAGTGAGGGTGGATGACTACAAGACCAGGATATCTGTCGTTTTGCAGGCAGAAGAATTGTTTGGTTCCGGAAGTACAGAAATTAACGGGGCCTTTTACCCGATACTGGACAAGATATCCAAGGCACTGGAAGCTATCGATGACCCTGGACGGGGTCGCATTGTTGTGTCTGGTCATACTGACAGTATCGCGATTCGTACACCGAGGTTTCCTTCAAACTGGCATTTGTCGCTTGCCAGGGCGAGTGCGGTTGTTAAATACATGAGTGTATCCGCATTTCTTAATGGCAGATTGTTGCCGGAGGGGAGGGCAGACACGGAGCCGGTTGCATCAAATGATACACCGGAAGGACGTGCGAAAAATCGCCGTGTTGCTATCGACATCTCTTATATGGACAGTATGTAGAACGGAACAAGAACATCAGAGGTACAGGGACTGTGCTAAAAAGGATTTTTATATTTCTGACCCGGCGTTGGGTGCTTGCCTTCATTGGTATTGTGGCCATCTCCTTATTGATCTGGTTTGTAGGACCGTTGATCGCGATTGCGGACTACAAGCCTCTGGCATCTGAAGGTGTCAGGGCATTGACCATCTTTGTGCTCCTGATTCTGTGGGGACTGAATAATTTGCGCGTCAGGTCAGCGGATCGAAAAACAGACAAAAAGTTTTCCGAGCAACTGCTGAAAAATAACAAACCCGGGAAGAAGGTGGCCACAGTTCGAGACAGAGAGGCCATCGCAGAGGAGGAAGTGCTGGGTAAGCGTCTGCGTTCGGCGATCAAAACCCTGCAGGGCTCAAGACTGGCGAGGGGTAAAAAACTGTATCAATTACCATGGTACGTGATTATCGGCGCACCGGGCTCAGGCAAGACCACGGCACTGAAAAATTCGGGTATGCAGTTTCCATTACAGCCGCATATGGGTGAAGGTCCGGTCAAAGGTGCGGGTGGCACCCGGTACTGTGACTGGTGGTTTACCGATGAGGCAGTCATTATCGATACTGCCGGGCGATATACCACCCAGGATAACCCGAAAAAGACTGACAGCCACGCATGGCTGGGGTTTCTCGGTTTGTTGAAAAAGACCCGTCCGAAACGGCCACTGAACGGAATTATTATCACGATCAGCATACTCGATATTCTGCAGAAGACACCGACGCAGCAAGCGTTACAGGCAGTATCAATCAAGCGCCGTATACAGGAGCTGAATGAACATCTGGGCATGAGTCTGCCGGTATATGTGCTTTTTACCAAGGTAGACATGATCGCCGGATTCAGCCCGTTTTTTGCGGACCTGGAACCGGAAGATCGTGAGCAGATGTGGGGTATTTCTTTCAGGGCGGGCAAGGCAGTCAGGACAAAGGAGACGCTTGATAAATTTGAACAGGAATACCGTACACTGATAGCCCGTTCATATGACCGGGTGGTCAATCGCCTGAATGTCGAGAATGATCCCCAGCGCAGGGCAATGATCTATGAATTTCCTCACCAGATGCATGCCATGGGCAACAAGATACATGCGTTTCTGAAAGAGATTTTCATGCCTAACCAGTTTGAACAGCCAGTCTTGCTGCGTGGCACTTACTTCCTGAGTGGTACCCAGTCATCTGTACCGGCGTCCTGGGTATCGGGTGTACTGCCACCTGAATACAGTTCGGCTCCTCCGGTTACACTTGCCCAGACAGAACCCAAAAGCTTTTTTATCAAGCAGTTGTTCAAGAGCATGATTTTTGCCGAGGAAGACCTGGCAACCATCAACTCCCGTATAAACAGGCGATATCGCTGGACATATCGTGCAGCGGTAACGGCAGTTACAGCATTATTCAGTATGGGGGCCTATGCCTGGTATACCAGTTACGAGAAAAACAACGAGTACGTCACTGCAGTGTACAAGGATATTGATGAATACACCGAGGTAACCAGGAGCGGCCTGGGTAAAAAAATTGACTGGAACGTGCTGGCTGGAGGACTGAATGTACTCAGGGGTTTGCCTACCGGGTACGATAAAGACCCTGATGACTACGACACGGAAATGGGGTTTGGCCTGTATCAGGGCTATAAGGTCGGGGCCCAGGCCAGAAATACCTATCTTAAGGCGCTGAAACTGCATTTCATGCCGGCATTGACCAATATGCTGTTGGGCCGTATGGATATGGCCGGAAGCAATGATGAACTGCTGTACGAGTCTCTCAGGTTCTACCTGATGCTGTATAACCCGGACAAAATGGATTCCGAGACATTTACTATATGGACTGATGCCTTGTGGGAAAGGGAATTAAAAACCGCAAACAGGGTGCTTCTCAGAAAAATCCTGAACGAACACCTGGCGATCGCGCTCACAGAGCAGGTCCCACCTCCTGCAATTGACAGCAAAAGAGTCAAACTGGCGCGTGAGCAGCTGGTCAACACGCCCCTGGATGTCAGATTGTACAGGCGCCTGAAGAATGACTATATGCAGGAGCATCGCGGCCAGTTTAGTGTAGAACTGGTTCTCGGTAAAAAAGCGGATATGCTATTCTATCGGCAGAGTGGCAAGCCGCTGTCTGAAGGTATTCCGGAACTGTTTACCTACAAGGGATTTCATGCCGGTTTTAATATCCAGAACAAAAAACTGGCACAACGTCTCGCAGATGAGCGCTGGATATACGGCGATGCGGAGCATGAAACTTTTTCCGAAGCGGACGTAAATGCGATCAGCAAGCGTGTACAGGAATATTACTTTGATGAATATATTTCCCGCTGGAATGCATTGCTGGGTGACATGGTGTTAAGATCATTCAATACGGCCAATCAGGGAAGTAATATTGTTCGCCTGCTTGCCAGTGCTGATGCACCTCTGGTAGTACTTCTGAAAAAAGTTCGCAAGCATACTGCGCTGTCGGAACTGCCTGCCTCCGCTGACTCTGCAAAGCATATTGCCAATGCGGTATCGGAATCCAGCTCCAAACTGTCTACAGAAAAACGACGGCTGGAAAGACTGGTTCCAAAATCGGGTAAAAAGTCACGGGTCAGGTTGCCGGGACAGGAAGTCAGCGACGCTTTTGCGGAGCTTAATGACTATGTCAATGAAACTGATGGCATGCCGCTTTCGCAGCTGCAACTGGCGATCAAGGATTTGAACAAATATTTCAAGAATCTGGCATTTGCCAATAATTTTAAGCAGGCGGCATTTGAGGCGAATCGTTCATCAGACCAGGGTGGCGGCAGTATCAAGCCGGTCCTGTTTGCTATCAGCGAGGCACCTGCCGTTGTGCAGACGTGGTTCAGGTCACTGGGTAAGGACAGTCGCAGGGTGACAGCGGTTGCCTCGCATGGATTTATTAATAACGCCTGGCGTGATGAGATCGTCAGTTTTTTTGACAAGGCGATCAAGGGTCGATATCCCCTGGATATGAAAAGCAGCAAACAGGTACAGATGGATGATTTTGTAGAATTCTTTGGCCCCGGTGGCATGATGGACGTCTATTTCGATAAATATATCAAGTCCTATGTCGATACCAATGGTGGTAAATGGCGTCTGAAACGCAAGGGGTTGTCCAGAGAGACATTAAGAGTCTTCGAACGTGCACGGCGTATACAAGAGGCATATTTCTCAGGTAGACAGAAGACCCCGAAGGTTAAATTTATACTGAAGCCGTATTCCCTGGACAAGGTGGCGACACAGTCATTACTGGATATCATGGGTGTCCAGGTCAGGTACAAGCACGGGCCTGTAAGATCCTATCCGGTTGTCTGGCCAGGCACTGAAAAAACCAACACCGATTTCACATTGATGCTTGCCAGTAAGGGGACGCCGCTGAGCAAGCGACTCGAAGGCGAATGGGGCTGGTTCAGGCTGATGGATGAATATGCCAGGATAGAGAAAGTACATGATCGTGACGAACTGTTGATAACCTTCAAGTTGAAAGGCGTCAGGGCTCAATATGTTTTGCAACCACAGAGTACCGTTAATCCGTTTACCAATACTGATATACGTGGTTTCGCGCTCCCGACACGACTATGACAGAAATTAACGAACATTGCGGACTATTCGGGAAATTGCCACAACAGGCCGATTTTGTCAGTCACCATTTGAGTGAGGAGTATACCGACTACTGGCATTCATGGCTGCAGTCTTCGATGAGTGTCAGTCGTGAGCAGCTTGGCGATGACTGGCTGAACTATTACCTGACCAGTCCGGTTTGGCGATTTGCCCTGTCGCCGGGGATATGCAGCCCGCATGCGATGACAGGCGTACTTATTCCGAGTATGGATGAGGTCGGGCGTTATTTTCCATTGACGCTTACGCACGCCGGTTCACATCAGGTCTGGGATGCCTGGCTGAATGGAGAGGAATGGTTTGATTCCGTGGAACAAGTGATACTCTCCGCGCTGGACGAAAACATATCCTATACAGGACTGGTGGAGTCTGTTGAGTCCATGGAGACACCGGAGTTTCCGGGTTTACCGCAGTACCAGACGCAGTTTTCCCTGACCGGTATTGACAAGGCATTTATGGTTCCCGTGTCAGATAACAACGCGAACGGAGAGATGATGGCCGCCTTGCTGGACAAGACCTATTCACGTCTGCTGGGAAGCTACAGCCTGTGGTGGACTAAGGGGTCTGAACATGTTGAGCCCTGTTTGCTGATCAGTTCCAATTTACCATCCGCTGGCCAGTTTGCCGCCATGTTTGATGGAGACTGGCAACAATGGGGCTGGTCATCCGAGCAGGTCGTTAAATCCACTGCCGGTCAGAATGATGATGTATCCATGGTGAACAACAATGAGTGAATCAGGCTGCTATGTAATCTCAACCGGGTTGACGGATGTGGGTTGTGTCCGTTCACGGAACGAAGATGCCTTTCTGGAAATGCCCGAGTCCGGTATATGGTGCGTTGCGGATGGTATGGGTGGACATCATGCCGGGGATGTTGCAAGTCAGCATATTATTCAGGCGCTGTACAGTCTCGGTCTGGAGTATCAGGGTCCGGAACTGACCGGTAGGGTCAGGGACGTACTGCAACAGGTTAATTCAGAACTGATTGAACACGCCCGTTCCATTGGCCCGGAATCCATAGTCGGTAGTACGGTTGTGGTGCTGGTACTGGAAGGCGAAAACTATCATTGTTACTGGACCGGGGATAGTCGCTGCTATCTGTGGCGTGATGCTTGTCTACACTGCCTGACACGTGATCATACACTGGTTTCGGAGGCAGTGGCCGACGGACATATGACCCGGGACGAGGCCGTCCAGCATCCCAGGAGTAACGTATTGACCAGGGCGATCGGGGCATACGAAGATGTCATTGTCGAAATGGAGTCCGGACTTATTTTCGAGGGTGATACCTTTTTATTATGTACGGATGGTCTGACCAAGGTATTTACTGATCATATGATAGCCGAGCGTCTGCAATATCAGCGACCTGAGCAGGTAAACAGACAGTTAATCGATGAGGCCCTGGCGCTTGGTGCGAGCGACAATATCACTTCAGTAATGCTCTCAATAGACTAGAGAATGATATTGGTAAAGCCAATATATTAGATACAAGGAACAGTCGGGCGTCTGCCAGAAAAGGCAGTCGGCCTGCAAGCAATATAATACAAGGAGCCGTAATATGTCTGGTGCCAGCGAACCCACATCACAAACAGGTCGTCTTATCGGTCTTCAAACAGTCCTGGGGGATGACATACTAGTCCCGGTAAAAATTAGCGGAACAGAGAACATGTCCGCCTTGTTTCACTATACGCTGGATGTTTTTTCCGATACGCGCCATGACCTGCAGGCAAAAGACCTGGTCGGGACACCGGCGACGTTCGTCCTGAGACAGACGGACAAGACCCTTCGATATTTTAACGGCTATATAGAATCGCTGGTATCGATAGGTGTACAAAGGGCAGGCCAGCAGAGCACCTACAGGCTGACCATGATCCCATGGCTGGGTTTTCTGGAAAAAGCCAGTAATTGCAGGATATTCCAGGAAAAAAGCATCCCAGATATCCTGAAGAAGGTATTCGAGCCTTATTCAATCAAGAATTTTAAAACCAGGCTAACCGGTACCCATCCCAAGCATGCCTATATCGTTCAATATCATGAGACGGATTTTGCCTTTGTGCAGAGACTGATGCGCCGTGAGGGGATTGCCTATTATTTTACACATGCCAATGGCGCGCATACCATGCATCTCGTCGATTCGGCAACATCATTGCCGAAGCTTGCGCCACAGGACAAGTTGTATCTGCACTCCGGCACCAATACCCAGGAACATCTGACATCCTGGGAGCATGCTAGCCAGTTTGTAACTGGCAAGTATCGCCAGAAGGCGTACAACTACAAAAACCCCAGTGACGAACTAAAGGTTGAAACCGAGGTCAAGGGGGATACCAGCCAGGTGCCCCGTGTGCTCGACCTGAAGCATTACCGTTATAACGTGGACTATAACAGGACTGTGACAGGCAATAGCGATACCGCGCTTAGACGGAATGAAGAGGCCGAACGTGACCGTTCAATACGGGCGGCAGGTCACTATCGTCATTTACAAGTAGGTCATGTCTTTACAGCGGATACGATTCCAAGCAGTGCAAAATGGGATGATTCCGGCAAGAGTTTTGCAATTACCGGTGTGGAATGGACTGCGATGGATCATTCACACAGCAGTCAGTCTTCCAGTCAGGGTAGTGGCAGTTTCACCATGAATTTCAGTGCGATCAGAAAAGGTGGCCTGATTGCACCGGTAGCCAGGGATGCGCCACGTATATACGGTATGCAGACAGCGGTGGTAAACGGGCCACCAGGAACCGAGCTTCATACCGATTCACTGGGTCGTATTTGCGTCCATTTTCACTGGGATGAGCGACCCAAAACATTCCGCAATGGTGAGACCAGTTGCTGGTTGCGGGTCATGCAGCCAATGGCAGGAAACGGATTTGGCGGCCAATTCACACCGCGTGTTGGTCAGGAAGTCGTTATTGCTTTTGAAGATGGAAACCCGAACCGGCCTTTCGTAATCGGTACCCTTTACCATGGGGAACATGCGCCGCCCTATGTGGACGGCGGTACCCTCGGTCCCGGTACGCGTAACGGTGTCAAAACACGTTCAACCATGGGTGGTGGCGCCTCTAATTACAATGAACTGTATTTTGAAGACAAGAAAGGCCAGGAGCAGGTTTTTCTGCAGGCAGAAAAAAACTTCGACGTTAATGTCAAAAACAACGAGAAACACACCATCAAGAAGGACCTGGGTTATACCGTAGGGAAAAATGAAAAACACAAGGTAGGCAAAGAGGCGGTGATCGAGGCGGGCAAGCGTATCGTCTTGAAGGTCGGCGGTTCAACCATCACCATTACCTCCTCGTCAATTGATATCAAGAGTCCGACGGTCAATATCAACTAGCGACGTGAATAACAAACAGGCTGGCACAACCAGGGCTTGCCTGGTTGCACCGGTTTGATTTGTGTTAAAGCAGACTACGTCTTGTACGGAAGCCGGAAGGTCTCATTATCTGGCGCATCATCGTTGCCGCAGCACGCACCAGCAGACAATAACCCAGTACAATGAAGCTGGATTCAATGCTGACTGCCTTTAACTGCAGTAGTGTCAGGATCGGATAGTTACTGAGGCCAGCCATATCCAGTACTAGTAGCGCAATGCTATTGGCGAGGATGGCAAGGATGCCCCAAACCATATAATAGGAAGCGGGCATACCATTACGGGACGGGTTTCTTGCAAATCCGCAGTAAGCAAATAACAGGAAAAAAACAGCCAGTAGGATTACCTGCTCGAAATGAATGGCGCTCATTATTATTGTTCCCCCAGAAACAGAAAACGCATGTGTTTAATTGGTTTTTATTCAATCAGTTTTATGTAATCAGGATTGATGTCAGTGATTGCCTGACTGATAAAGCACGCGTATCCCAATTCTTCTTATTTTAGTATTATTTTTTTTCTTGCGTATAAATTAGCCGAAATCCAGGCACTATGCAAATACATATATAAGTTAATGATTTTAGGGTGCTTTGTTTCTGCAGTATAAAATAATAAAGAAAAAACAAAGAGATAGCATAAACCTGGGTGTATAGAAATTATCCAGAAATAAAAGTACGACCTTAGAACCTGAATCTAATTACCCGATAACTAAACAGAAATTACCAACCGGGGTTTCGACGGTTTATCGTCAGTCAACACAGGGAAACTGACTGGATAGTCAACAGGTTTTGTCGATTATAGTGGTGTTTTTCTATATCCGTGCTGGCATACAATAGGCCCATATGTCGTCCTCGTTTATACACTTACATCTTCATAGCGAATACTCCCTGGTTGATGGATTAATCCGTATCAAGGATCTGGTACGCAGTTGCGTAGACAAGGGTATGCCCGCTGTGGCGATCACTGACCAGTCCAACATGTTTGTCATGGTCAAGTTTTACAAGGCCGCGCTGGCGGCCGGGATCAAGCCGGTGATCGGCGTTGATGTCCGGGTACAGAACGAGCATGAAACCGAGCAACCCTATCGCATGGTGTTGTTATGTCGTAACCAAACAGGTTATCTGAACCTGACCAGGCTGGTATCGGAAAGTTACCTGCATGGACAGCATCGCGGCATACCGATGCTCGAGCGAAGCTGGCTGGAGCAGCATGCCGAGGGATTGATCGCCCTGTCAGGCGCCAGGCAAGGCGATGTCGGCCGAGCCTTACTGACCGGTAGAAAAGACCTGGCTGAACAGTATGCACAACACTGGGCGCAGGTATTCCCGGACTCCTATTACCTGGAAGTGCAGCGTACCGGACGTGCCGGCGATGAAGAGATCGTGCATGAATCGGTCAGCCTGGCAGAAAAGCTATCCTTACCGGTGGTGGCAACCAATGATGTGCATTTTATCCGGCCGGAAGAGTTCGCCGCTCATGAAACCAGGGTCTGTATCCATGATGGCCGCACCCTGGACGACAAGCGGCGGCCGAAGTTGTACAGCGCTGAGCAATACCTGAAGTCGCCGGAGGAAATGCAGGAGCTGTTCCAGGACCTGCCGGAGGCGTTGGAGAATACAGTGGAAATTGCAAGGCGTTGCAATGTCAGTCTGTCACTGGGTAAAAACTATCTTCCCGACTTTCCGGTGCCGGAGGGTATGGATGTCAATTCCTTCCTGACTGAAGAGTCGTACAAGGGATTGGATAACAGGCTGAAGGTCATACTCGAAAACAGCACGGATGACATCGAGACGCAACGCAAAATCTATGCAGAGCGTCTGCAATACGAGCTGGACGTGATTATCCAGATGGGTTTTCCGGGCTACTTCCTGATTGTTGCGGATTTTATCCGCTGGGCGAAAAATAACGCGATCCCGGTCGGTCCGGGCCGTGGCTCGGGCGCCGGTTCGCTGGTGGCCTACGCCCTGGATATTACCGACCTGGACCCGCTCAAATACGATCTGCTGTTCGAACGATTCCTGAATCCTGAGCGTGTATCCATGCCGGATTTCGACGTCGACTTCTGTATGGAACAGCGTGACCGGGTAATCGAGTATGTGGCTGACTATTACGGTCGCGAAAAGGTATCGCAAATCATCACTTATGGCACCATGGCTGCGAAGGCGGTGGTGCGTGATGTCGGACGTGTGCTCGGGCACCAGTATGGTTTCGTCGATCGTATCGCCAAGTTGATACCTTTTGAAATCGGCATGACCCTGGAAAAGGCCATCGACCAGGAAGACGAGCTGGCCAGACTGGTCGAAGACGATGAAGAGGTCCGCAGTTTGTGGGACCTGGCCAGTATGCTGGAAGGTGTTGCACGTAATGCCGGCAAGCATGCGGGTGGCGTGGTCATTGCACCCTCACGCCTGACCGACTTTACCGCGCTTTATTGCGAGCAGGGTGGTAGTAACCTGGTGACCCAGTTCGACAAGGATGACGTCGAGGCGGTTGGATTGGTGAAGTTCGATTTTCTCGGTCTGCGCACCCTGACCATCATTGACTGGGCTGTGCAAACCGTCAATCAGCGCCGTGAACTGGAAAATCTCGAGCCGATCGATATCGGTCGCATCGACCTGGAAGACAAACAGTCGTTTGAACTATTAAAACGCTACGCGACAACAGCGGTATTCCAGCTTGAGTCCAGCGGCATGAAGGACCTGATCAAGCGCCTGCAACCGGACACCTTCGAGGATATTGTTGCACTGGTCGCGCTGTTCCGGCCGGGGCCGTTGCAGTCCGGTATGGTGGACGACTTCATCGCACGTAAACACGGCGCCAAGGTGGTTTATCCGCACCCTGACCTGGAGCCTATACTGAAACCGACCTATGGGGTGATCCTGTACCAGGAGCAGGTCATGCAGATCGCCCAGGTGCTGGCCGGCTACACACTCGGTGGTGCGGATATGCTACGCCGTGCAATGGGCAAGAAAAAGCCCGAAGAAATGGCAAAGCAGCGTTCTATCTTTACCGAAGGGTCAAAGGAGCGCGGCGTAGAAGAGAAAACCGCGACCGGCATTTTCGATTTGATGGAAAAATTTGCCGGGTATGGTTTCAACAAGTCACACTCGGCTGCCTATGCACTGGTATCGTTCCAGACCATCTGGCTGAAGGCGCACTACCCGGCGGCATTCATGGCGGCGGTATTGTCATCGGACATGGATAACACCGACAAGGTGGTCACACTGATTGAAGAGGCACGTGACATGTGTCTGGCCGTACAACCACCAGATGTCAACGCCTCACATTACCGTTTCACGATCACCGATGATGAAACTGTGGTCTACGGGCTGGGTGCGATCAAGGGGGTAGGCCAGGCTGCGATCGAGTCCATCATCGAAGACCGTGAAGCGAATGGTGACTATGCCGACCTGTACGATTTCTGTCGCCGCGTCGATACACGCAAGGCCAACAAGCGTGTACTCGAGGCCCTGATCCGGGCCGGTGCGCTGGATACCCTGCCGGGGCATCGTGCCAGCCAACTGACCGCCTTGCCGGACGCACTCAAGGCGGCAGATCAGCATAACCGCAACTCCGACATCGGCATCGATGACATGTTCGGTGGCGAAATGTTCGACGCCAGCATCACCCAGATCGACATGCCGGAGGTGCCGGAATGGGATGACGACGAGCGCCTGTCCGGTGAGAAGGAAACCCTGGGTCTGTACCTGACCGGTCATCCTTTCGATCAGTTCGAAGTCGAGCTGGGCAGAATGAGCAGTGGCCGTATCGCCGCACTGACCGAAGACAAGGGTGCGACAGGCGCCAAACAGGATGAGCGCCAGGTGATTGTTGCCGGACTGGTGACCGGTATGCGTACCATCAATACACGCCGTGGTCGCATGGCCATTGTCACGCTCGATGACCGCACCGGTCGTGTCGATGCCACGCTGTTTTCGGATATCTATGAGCATCACCGCGACAACATCAGTCGCGATACCATACTGGTCATGAGCGGCAAGCTCGGGCCGGATGACTACAGTGGTGGCTATCGTCTGAATGTCGACAATGTCTATAGCATCGACCAGGCACGTGAAAAATACGCCAAGCGTATCGTGATCAGGCTGGCTGCCGACAAGGGCGGTAACGGTTTTATTCAGGGCCTGTCCGAGATATTGGGACCCTACCGTCAGGGTGGCTGCCCGGTGTGGATCCACTACCAGACCGACGATGCCATCGCCGACATGCCACTCGGTGACGGCTGGCGCGTTCGTCCCTGTGATGAACTGCTGCAACGGTTGAAGCAACTGACCGGCGAGCAGTGTGTGTCACTGGTTTACTGATAACTTATACTGGCCGGCTATCAATGCCATTAAGAACTCTCGATACTATTATTTGGTTACTTGGTGCCCACCCAGACGAGTCAGACACATTCGACCAATAATAGGCTAGAATGGCCAGCCTGGAACGAGGCTGCGGCTCGGATCTGATGCAACCTGCCGATTTTTTGCTAAAATCATCTATATTCTATATAGTTATGCAAGATATATAATATTTATTCTATATAGAGTAAGTAACTGAAAAATAACACATGAACATTAATTTTCTCGATTTCGAACAACCTATCGCCGAGCTTGAGGCCAAGATCGACGAATTGCGCCTGGTCGGAGATGACAATGAAATCAACATCGCCGAGGAAATCGAACGCCTGCGCAGCAAGAACAAGACCCTGACCGAACAGATCTTCTCCAACCTGAGTTCGTGGCAGATTTCTCAGCTGGCCCGTCATCCGCAACGGCCCTATCTGCTCGATTATGTTGAACGTATCTTTACCGATTATGAAGAACTGCATGGTGACCGCCAGTTCGCGGACGATGCCGCGATTATCGGTGGCCTGGCGCGTTTCCAGGGCCGACCAGTCATGGTGATCGGTCATCAGAAAGGCCGTGATACCAATGAAAAGGTGCGCCGTAACTTTGGTATGCCCAAGCCGGAGGGCTATCGCAAGGCCTTGCGCCTGATGCAATTGGCGGAGCGATTCAAATTGCCGATTTTGACCTTTATCGATACGCCCGGTGCCTATCCGGGCGTCGATGCGGAAGAACGCGGCCAGAGTGAAGCGATTGCACGCAACCTGTTCGTGATGTCGACCCTGAGCGTGCCGGTGGTCTGTACCGTAATCGGTGAAGGCGGTTCCGGTGGCGCGCTGGCGATAGGCGTCGGTGACCGGGTACTGATGCTGCAATACAGCACCTATTCGGTGATTTCACCGGAGGGTTGCGCCTCCATCCTGTGGAAGAGCGCCGACAAGGCCTCGGACGCGGCTGAGGCCATGGGTATTACCGCGGAACGTCTCAACGAACTGGGTCTGATTGACCGGGTGATTGCCGAACCCCTGGGTGGTGCACATCGTGACATGGACCTGATGAGCGTCAGCTTGCAGCATGAATTGAGTGAGCAACTCAAGGAGCTCGAAGCCATGCCGGTCGAAGAGCTGCTGGAAAAACGTTATCAGCGGCTGATGCAGTTCGGTGTGTTCAAAGAATAGCAGTCCCCGGTCATGCCCGACAGGGTAAAGGCCTATCTCTGATAGTGGTGAGCTGACATGTACGACCTGATTGCGCGGTTGACCCATGTACTGCAAGCCCATCGCGAAAATACCGCCGGTTGGTGTGTGGCCTATAGCGGCGGATTGGATTCCCATGTGTTGCTGCATAGTCTTGCCGGTCTACGTGGGCAACTGGCCCTGGCGCCGGTCGATGCCATTCATATTCATCACGGTCTGTCTGAGCATGCCGATCATTGGGCCAGCCATTGTCTGGATATCTGCGAACAACTGTCCATACCATTACAGATCATTCATGTCGATGCGCGACCATCGGCCGGACAAAGTCCGGAGGAGGCTGCTCGTGATGCACGATACCGGGCATTGGCGCAACGCATCCAGCCGGACAGTTGTCTGCTGACCGCCCATCATCGCCGTGACCAGGCCGAGACCCTGATGTTGCAACTGCTACGTGGTGGCGGTGTTCAGGGGACGGCGGCCATGCCGGAATATACGCAGTTTGCGCGGGGCGCGATCCTGCGACCGTTACTGGACTGTAATCATGAACAGTTGTTGGCCTATGCAACGGCGCATGATTTGCACTGGATCGATGACGACAGCAATACCAATACCCGTTTTGACCGCAATTACCTGCGTCACCAGGTCATGCCCGCGTTGCGCCAGCGCTGGCCTTCGGTGGATGCGACGCTGGCCCGGGTCGCGCGGCGACACGGTGAAACCGCCCGCTTGTTAAATGATCTGGCGGCTACTGACCTGCAACAGCTACGGTCCGGGTCTTCCACTTGCCTGGACCGGCTTGCACTAGGTCGTCTGCCATTGGCGCGGCAAGCCAACCTGATACGCTACTGGTTGAAGATCGGAGGTCTGGGCTTACCCGGTCATGCCCGCCTGGATGAGATACTCAGGCAGATCCATCAGGCCGGTGACGATGCCATGCCCTGTATCAGCTGGCCGGGTGGGGAAATCAGGCGATACCGCAACGCGATCTATGCGATGCGTCCACTGGAAGCGTTTGATTCCGGACAGTCGGCGCCATGGCCGGATCAGGAGCGTGTACAGTGCCCCGGCCAGCAGGGCTACCTGGTGCGACAACGGCAACAAGGTGAAGGGGTGCGTGTCAGTGTCTGGCACCAGGACCGTGTCACGGTACGCTACCGCCTGGGTGGTGAATCCTGTCGTCCCGCGGGCCGTCAGCACCACCACGCACTTAAGAAACTGTTTCAGGAATGGGGCGTACCACCCTGGCTACGTAGTCGAATCCCGTTGCTGTATGTTGGCGAGGAACTGGCTGCAATTATCGGCTACGGGATCTGTGCCGGTTATGAAACCGGTACAGATGAAGCCGGTTATGTGTTGCAGTGGCGGTATTCGGATTGAGAAACCGGCGCGATTCTGATACCGTTCATAAACAGTTTCTGGTGGTGGCAATATTCAGCAAATGACGCGTTTTATCTTTATAACCGGTGGTGTTGTGTCTTCCCTGGGCAAGGGTATCGCTGCCGCCTCTCTCGGAGCCCTGCTTGAGGCGCGTGGACTGAAGGTCACGATGATCAAGCTCGATCCCTATATCAATGTCGATCCCGGGACCATGAGTCCGTTTCAGCATGGCGAGGTCTACGTCACCGACGACGGTGCCGAAACCGATCTGGATCTGGGCCATTACGAGCGTTTCCTGCGCACCCGGATGGGCAAGGACAATAACTTTACCACCGGTCAGATCTACGAGAATGTGATCCGCAAGGAGCGCAGGGGTGAGTACCTGGGCGCCACGGTGCAGGTGATTCCGCATGTGACCGATGAAATCAAGCGCAGTATCATGCTCGGTGCCGGTGATGCCGATGTGGCCATGGTTGAAATTGGCGGTACCGTGGGTGACATCGAATCGCTGCCATTCATGGAGGCCATACGCCAGGTCGGTGTGGAGTTGGGCCATAGCCGCGCCCTGTTCATGCACCTGACCCTGCTGCCGTATATCCCGGCCGCCGGTGAACTTAAAACCAAGCCAACCCAGCACTCGGTCAAGGAACTACGCTCCATCGGTATCCAGCCGGATATCCTGGTATGTCGTTCGGACCGCCCGATTCCGGTCGAGGAACGTCGCAAGATTGCGCTATTCACCAATGTTGAAGAGAACGCCGTTATCTCGGCGATCGATGTCGACAGTATCTACAAGATTCCGTCCTGGCTGCACGAGCAAAAGCTGGATAATATCGTGGTCGACAAGCTGCAACTCGATGTGCCACAGGCGGACCTGTCAGAATGGGACGCGGTGGTCGAGGCGACCATGAATCCTCACCATGAGGTTACTGTCGCGATGGTCGGCAAGTATGTCGAGCTGGTGGATGCCTACAAGTCACTGAATGAGTCACTGGGTCATGCCGGGCTCAAGTCGCATTGCAAGGTCAATATCAACTATATCGACGCAGAAAAAATAGAACAGGACGGTACAGACTGTCTGCATGAGGTTGATGCGATCCTGGTGCCGGGCGGTTTTGGTGAACGTGGCATCGACGGCAAGATCCAGGCAGTTCAGTATGCGCGCGAGAAAAAGGTACCCTATCTCGGTATCTGTCTTGGTATGCAAGTGGCCGTGATTGAATACGCCCGTCATGTGGCCGGTCTGGCGGATGCGCACAGCACCGAGTTTGATTCGGATACCAAAAACCCGGTGATCGCGCTGATTACCGAATGGCTGGATGCGGCCGGTAATATCGAAACACGGGATGAACATAGCGATATCGGCGGCACCATGCGCCTGGGTGGCCAGGAATGCCGACTAAAGGATGGCACACTGGTGCGCGAGGTCTATGGCCAGGATATTATCCGCGAGCGTCATCGCCATCGTTACGAATTCAATAACCGCTATCTGGAGATTCTGGAAAAGGCCGGGATGGTGTTTGCCGGACGTTCTATCGACGATACCCTGGTCGAGGTGGTCGAATTATCGGACCATCCGTGGTTCATCGCCTGCCAGTTCCATCCGGAGTTCACTTCCACGCCGCGTGACAGTCATCCGTTATTCAGTAGTTATATCGAAGCGGCGATCAAGCATCGCCAGCAGTCAGAGAACAAGGTCGCTGCGCTATGAAATTATGTGGTTTTGACGCCGGTCTGGAGCACCGGCTATTTCTGATCGCCGGCCCCTGCGTGATCGAAAGCGAGCAACTGGCGCTGGATACGGCGGGACAGCTCAAGGAAATCTGCGCGCAACTGGGCGTACCGTTTATTTACAAGTCCTCCTTCGACAAGGCCAACCGTTCTTCTTACCAGAGTTACCGGGGTCCGGGTATGGAGGAAGGACTGAAAATCCTGTCTGAAGTCAAAAGCCAGATTGGCGTACCGGTGTTAACCGATGTGCACGAGGACACGCCGCTGGCAGAAGTCGCATCGGTGGTTGATGTATTGCAGACCCCGGCGTTTTTGTGTCGCCAGACTAACTTTATCCAGAACGTGGCACGTCAGGGCCTGCCGGTGAATATCAAGAAGGGCCAGTTCCTCGCTCCCTGGGACATGAAAAACGTGATCGACAAGGCGCGGTCCACCGGTAATGAAGCGGTTATGGCCTGTGAGCGTGGAGTGTCCTTTGGCTATAACAACCTGGTTTCCGATATGCGTTCGCTGGCCGTGATGCGTGAATGTGACTGTCCGGTGGTTTACGATGGTACCCATTCGGTGCAGTTGCCAGGCGGGCAGGGTAGCTGCTCCGGTGGCCAGCGTGAACACGTGCCGGTGCTGGCACGCGCCGCGGTGGCCGTTGGCATATCCGGGCTGTTCATGGAAACCCATCCCGACCCGGACCAGGCCCTGAGTGACGGCCCGAATGCCTGGCCGCTGGGACGCATGAAAGAGCTACTGACGCTACTGGTTGAAATCGACACCCAGGTCAAGCAGGCGGGTTTGATCGAAACCAGCCTTTGAACGGGTCGTTAGCGGCCATTCCGTATTTTCCTGTCACCTGATTGAATGCTGAACCTTTTTACTGTGTGCGTGCTAAAATAGCGCGCAAATCGCACAATGCGGTGCCGTGCCAAGTAAAAATATGAAAAATTGGAGAAATAATGCCTAATATCAAGTCAATTCGAGGTCGTGAGATCATTGACTCACGCGGTAACCCGACCGTAGAGGCAGATGTGCTGCTGGATGATGGCAGTAGCGGGCGTGCGGTGGCACCGTCAGGGGCCTCGACCGGAGAGCTGGAGGCCCTGGAACTGCGTGATGGTGACAAGGGTCGCTATGGCGGCAAGGGCGTACTCAAGGCCGTCGAAAACGTAAATACGGCGATTGCCGATGCCCTGGTTGGTCAGAATGCCGATGACCAGACAGTGGTTGACCAGCTCATGCTGGATCTGGACGGCACCGACAACAAGAGCAAGCTCGGCGCCAATGCGGTGTTGGCCGTATCGCTGGCCAATGCACACGCGCTTGCGCAGTCACGTGGTGTGCCGTTGTATCGTTCCCTGTTTAATCGTGAGCAGTATCAGTTGCCGGTACCGATGATGAATATCATTAATGGTGGCGCCCATGCCGACAACAGCGTCGATATGCAGGAGTTCATGATCCTGCCGGTCGGCGCACCGAGTTTCCGCGAAGCGGTGCGTTATGGTGCAGAGGTGTTCCATGCGCTGAGCAAAGTACTATCCGAAAAGGGCCTCGCAACCACGGTTGGTGATGAGGGCGGTTTCGCGCCGAACCTGTCTTCCAATGAAGAGGCCATCGGCGTGATCCTGAGTGCGATCGAAAACGCCGGTTATCGTCCGGGTGAGGATATTTTCCTTGGACTGGATGTGGCCAGTTCCGAGTTCTGTGATCAGGGCGTGTACACGCTGGCCTCGGAAAACAAGACTTTTTCGGCGAAAGAATTCAGTGACTACCTGTCCGGCTGGGTCAGCAAGTACCCGATCATCACCATCGAGGATGGCATGGGTGAAAATGACTGGGACGGCTGGCGTATCCATACCGACCAACTCGGCAAGACCACGCAACTGGTTGGTGATGACCTGTTTGTGACCAACACCAGTATCCTGCAGCGCGGCATCGAACAGAACATTGCCAATTCGATCCTGATCAAGTTTAACCAGATCGGTAGCCTGACCGAAACCCTGAATGCGATCGAGATGGCCAACAAGGCCGGTTATACCGCGGTCATCTCACATCGTTCAGGAGAGACCGAGGATGTCACCATCGCCGATCTGGCAGTCGCCAGCAGCGCTACCCAGATCAAGACCGGCTCATTGTCCAGGTCAGACCGTGTTGCCAAGTACAACCAGCTGATACGGATCGAAGAGCAACTGGGTGATGCCTGTGTCTATTCGGGTCGCTCGGCATTTAACATCTCGTTCTGATTCCGCTGGTGTATGAAGCTGTGGATAGCCATACTGCTGATCTTGTTCCTGGCCCTGCAGGTCAAGCTCTGGGTTGGTGAGGGCGGCCTCGGTGATGTGCGTCAACTGGAACGTTCGGTTGAGAGTCAGAAACAGATCAACCAGCGTCACCAGGAACGTAACCAGGGACTGGCGGGTGAGGTCCAGGACCTCAAACATGGCACCGAGGCGATCGAGGAACGCGCGCGCAGCGAACTGGGTATGATTCGCAAGGGCGAAACCTTTTACCAGATCATCGAACAGCAGGAAGCGGATGAGCAGTCCGGACAGTAACAGGGCTGGGTTATGGGCGGTGATACCGGCAGCCGGTATTGGCAGCCGTATGCAGGCCAGCGTGCCGAAACAGTACCTGCCTTTGCAGGGCAGCACCGTGATTGAATGCGCGTTAAGGCGTCTGGCCAGTCTGCCGGCCTTACAGGGCATTGTGATTGCGCTGGCCGCGGATGACCGCTGGTGGCCTGAACTGCAGCTGGAGCTGGCTGTCCCGGTACATACAGTCACCGGCGGGCAGGAGCGTTGTCATTCTGTCATGAATGCACTGGAGCTGTTGCAATCAACAGCATCGGCGACTGACTGGGTCATGGTACATGACGCGGCCCGGCCTTGTGTGCAGCTGGCTGACCTGGAAAAACTGTATCGGCAGGTTTCTGCCAGTGACCAGGGTGGCCTGCTCGCGGTACCGGTGCGCGATACCATGAAGCGCGTACAGCCGGGTCTGATGAACGTAGCTGAAACGGTTGATCGTAACGATCTGTGGCATGCGCTGACGCCACAGATGTTCCGAGTCGGGGAGTTGCATCAGGCACTGACCAGGACACTGGCGGATGGCTTGCAGGTAACCGATGAAGCCTCGGCCATGGAACAGTGCGGCTATCAACCGCTGCTGGTGGAAGGGCATCACGACAATATCAAGATTACCCATTCGGAAGACCTCGCGCTGGCGGAATTTTTCCTGGAACATCAATTATGAGAATCGGACACGGATACGATGTACATGCGTTTGAGACCACGCCATCAGATAATGGCGAGCTGGTACTCGGGGGTGTCCGTATTGCCTATCCATACCGGATGCAGGCGCATTCCGATGGCGATGTGGTGATCCATGCACTGGTCGACGCCTTGCTCGGTGCCGCCGCGCTCGGTGATATCGGCCGGCTGTTTCCGGATACGGATCCGGCCTGGCGCGATATGGACAGTCGTGTTTTCCTGCGAGAGACCATGAAGCGGCTGCAGGACAGGGATTTGTATCCGCATAATGCCGACATCACCATCATCGCCGAGGCACCACGCATGTCCGGCCATATCGATGCGATGCGACTGCTGCTGGCAGATGAAATGGCCATCGACAGTTCTCATGTCAATATCAAGGCGACCACCACGGAAAAGCTCGGCTATATAGGTCGTGGTGAAGGTATCGCCGTGCATGCGGTTGTACTGCTGGATGAAGTGTCTGGCAGTGATCATGACTGATGCCGATGCTGACGAAACATTCCTTTCTGACGCGATAGCCAACGGCTTCGCGCCGCCGTACCAGTATACGTATGCCTATGCCTGGGGCGGCCCGGTAATCCGGGCGCGTTTTCGGCAGCGGGCAGAAGACTTTCAGGTTGTCGAAGAACTGGGTTTCAGCCTGAGTGGCTGCGGCGAACATGCCTGTGTGCTGATCGAAAAGACCGCTGCCAACACCGAGTGGGTGGCCCGGCAGCTGGCGCGCTTTAGTGGTGTAAGGCCCCGCGATATCGGCTATGCCGGTTTGAAGGACCGCCAGGCCGTTACCCGGCAGTGGTTCAGTATTCTCCTGCCCGGGCGTCGGGCACCGGACTGGGATGCCTTTTCTGCTGAAGGCTGCCGCATACTCGAAACCGGGTGGAACAGCAGGAAGCTGCGCCGGGGCGTGCTGCGCTGCAATCACTTTCGTATTGTGCTGCGCGATATCCAGGGAGACCCGGACCAGGTTGCTGAACGTCTGGCAGCGATACGAACGCATGGCTTCCCGAATTACTTTGCCGAACAGCGTTTTGGCCGCAACGGCAATAATCTGATCGAGGTCCTGGAGCTGTTTGCGTCAGGCAAGCGCATGCGTGCGTCACACCGGCGTGGTCTGCTGCTGTCGGCGGCACGCGCCTGGCTGTTCAACCGGGTGCTGGATCAGCGCGTACGGCAGGGCAGTTGGCAGCAGGTGCTGGAGGGTGACGTGGCCATGCTCGACGGCAGCAACAGTGTGTTTGTTGCGACAGAAGCGTCTGAGTTGCAGGATCGCGCCGCGCGGCTGGATATCCATCCGACCGGTCCGTTATGGGGGCTCGGTGAGCATCGCGTGCAGGGTGAGCCGGCAAAGCTGGAACAACAGCTGATGGAGGCTTTCCCGCAGTGGTGTCAGGGGCTGGAGCGGCACCGGATGAACATGGACAGGCGTGCGCTACGCTGTGTTGCCAATGATCTGGAACTGGAAGTGATTGATGCCGCGACCCTGGCGTTGTCGTTTTCGCTGCCGTCCGGCAGCTATGCGACCGCTTTATTGCGTGAGATCGCACAGGTGCACGGCGGACACGCGTAAATCGGCGTCAGGATTTTCTGAGTAGCACGTAAACCGCACCGGTGCCGCCATCGGCCGGTGTTGCGGAACAAAAGGCCAGTACCTCGTGCCGCTGTGGTAACCACTTGTTGATGCTGTTTTTCAGTACCGGGCCGCGATGCGCCGAGCCCAGTCCCTTGCCGTGAATAATGCGTACCGCTCGGCTGTTATGATCGCGACATTCATGCAGAAACCTGACCAGGGCCTGGCGCGCCTGGCTGACCGTCAGGCCATGCAGATCCAGTTCGGCGTCGATACGGTAGCGACCCTGGCGCAGTTTTTTCATCAGCTTGTGTTGCACGCCGTCACGCTTGAACAGCAGGTATTCGCCGTATTCGACCTCACGGGCCTCGATATTATCCGACATCATGTCGGCAAGCACCTGCTGTTCATCGGCCAGCCGCTGACGTGCGACCGGTCCCGGTTTCCGGGTACGATGGGTAACACGGTTATGTTTCAGACGCTCTACATCATGCATCAGCTGCCGAAACAGGGACTTGTCGTCTTCGTTCGCTGGCGGGGATTTACTCATCAATACGATTGTATCCTGTTTAGAAAGCGCGACCAATGCCTCGGGAACGTGTAGAATTCACCTGATTCCAGTATTGTGTTTATGAAGTATGCGTATATTAATCAGTAACGATGACGGTTATCAGGCCCCGGGTATCCGCGCCCTGGCAGAGGCCCTGTCTGCGGTCGCCGAAGTCACGGTGGTCGCACCGGAGCGAGATCGTAGTGGTGCCAGTAACTCGCTTACCCTGGACAGCCCGATCCGTGCGCGTGAGGCCGAGAATGGCTATATCCGTGTCGATGGTACACCGACCGACTGCGTCCACCTGGCCATTACCGGCCTGCTCAGTGAAGAGCCGGATATGGTCGTGTCCGGCGTCAATGCCGGTGCCAATCTCGGTGACGATGTGTTGTACTCCGGTACCGTCGCCGCGGCCATGGAAGGGCGATTTCTGGGTCTGCCGGCGATTGCAGTATCACTGGTGTGCCAGGCCGAGCCGCAGCATTATGGCACCGCAGCGCGCGTGGCGGTCGAGTTGGTCCAGCGTTTACGCGACCATCCCTTGCCGGCCGACACCATCTTGAATGTCAATGTGCCGGATGTACCTTATGAACAACTGACCGGACAGGTCTCCACCCGTTTAGGACACCGGCACAAATCCGAGCCGGTGATCGCCTCCAAGGATCCGCGCGGCAAGCCGATCTACTGGGTGGGTCCGGCCGGTGCCGAGCAGGATGCCGGCCCGGGCACGGATTTTCACACGGTGCGCAGTGGCGCGGTATCGATTACGCCGATCAGTGTCGATCTGACACACTATGAAGCCATTGATGCCGTTGCACACTGGCTGGAGGCATAGTCTCGCGATGAAAGATATACAGCTACGCGGCATCGGCATGACCTCTGAGCGTACACGCGGACGGCTGATACAGCGTCTGCGCGACATGGGCATCAAGGATGAACAGGTCCTGGCAGCGATGCTGAACACGCCACGTCACCTGTTTGTCGACGAGGCGCTGGCCAGTCGTGCCTATGAGGATACCGCCTTGCCGATCGGGCAGGGGCAGACCATTTCGCAGCCCTATATCGTCGGCCGTATGACCGAACTGTTGCTGCAGGGTGAAGCATTGTACAGTGTGCTCGAGGTCGGTACCGGTTGCGGCTACCAGACCGCCATCCTGGCCGGGCTGGTTGACCGGGTGTATACAGTTGAACGGCTGGACCAGCTCCTGCATCAGGCTACGCAGCGTTTCAGGAAACTGGGCCTGCGTAATATCCGCGCACAACATAGCGATGGTGGCTGGGGCTGGGAGGCGCATGCACCCTATGATGGCATTATTGTGACCGCCGCACCGGCGGAGATACCGGCGCCGCTGTTACAACAACTTGCCCCGGGCGCCAGACTGGTGATACCGGTCGGGTCCGGCCGGCAGCAAAAGCTGTCTGTTATCACCAGAACCGAGGAAGGTTTTGAACAAGTCGATCATGAAACGGTCAGTTTTGTACCGTTGGTAGGAGGACGTGGCTGATGTCACTTTTTGCAGGTATGTATGATCGTGCCCTGGGCTGGTCCAGGCACCGTAGGGCGCCAGGTATACTGGCCGGACTGAGTTTTGCCGAGAGTTCGTTTTTTCCGGTGCCACCGGATGTGATGCTAATCCCGATGTCACTGACGCAGCCGCAACGAGCCTGGTTTTTTGCCGGCCTGACCACGCTGGCCTCGGTGCTGGGTGGTGTGCTCGGATACCTGCTGGGCATGTTTGCGTTTGAGCTAATCGAGCCATTGCTGATCAAGGTGGGTTATATCGATAAGATGAACGTGGTCCAGGCCTGGTTCGAGGAATGGGGTTTCTGGACCGTGTTTATTGCCGGTTTCACGCCGATTCCGTACAAGATATTCACGATCTCGGCCGGATTCAGTGCGATGGCGCTGTTACCGTTTGTACTAGCATCCTTTGTCGGACGCGGGGCACGGTTTTTTCTGGTTTCCGGACTGATGGTCTGGGGCGGTGAACGTATGGAACATATGATACGCCGCTACATTGACAGGATAAGCTGGATTATCATACTTTTGTTTGCGGTATATTTCATACTGCGCGAGGTTCAATGACAACACGCCTGATTGCGACTGTTTTTTTATCCCTGTTGCTCGCTGCATGCAGCAGTCAGCAACATCAGCCTCAGGTAATCGACCGCAGTCATCATCACAAGAAGCAAACCGTTAAGAAATGGTACAAGGTGCGCAAGGGCGACACGCTGTATTCGATAGCCTGGGCGAACAGGCTGCATTACCGGACCCTGGCCTACTGGAACCATATACGTCCGCCCTATCTCCTGCATCCGGGTCAGATACTGCGCCTGACGCCGCGTAATAAACAGAAAAAGAAGCCTGCCCGTGTCGCGAGCAAACCCAAAAAAACCACAGCCGACAGTCGTTACAGCAAGAGTAGCGGTTCAAAATCACGCACAGCGACCGGCAGTGGTAAGGTCAATAAAAACAGGAAGGCAGCAACAAAAAATAAAAAAGCCGGCAATAAAGTATCCGGGAAAAGTAATCCGAAATGGGCCTGGCCAACTTATGGTCCGCTCAGATATCGTTACAGCAGCAAGGCCGGTGGCAAGCAGGGCATAGGCATTGCCGGCCGCAGGGGGCAGAAAATACGTGCCGCGGCTGCCGGCAAGGTGGTATACAGCGGTGAAGGCCTGCTGCGTTACGGCAAAATGATCATCGTCAAGCATAACAGTCGTTACCTGAGTGCCTATGCGCACAATCAGAGATTACTGGTCAAGGAGGGGGCATGGGTCAAGGCAGGTCAGCAGATTGCATTAATGGGTAGTAGCGGGACCAACAGCACACTAGTGCACTTCGAAATCCGGCGTGACGGTAAACCCGTTAATCCTATAAGGTATCTTCCGAAAAAACGTTAACCATATTGTCTTCACTTGCCATATCGGGTTATCTTTAAACCTGCAGTGATGGAACAGCATCACAACAATGAAATGAGCTATCAAGATTACCTTGCCAGTGGTCGATATAAAGACTGGTAGAAGTGAATATATCGGGGGAAGCACATGTATATATTTCTTCAGTGGGTAAAATCCGGCACGGTGTTCTGCAAGCAGAACCAGGCAGTGCGTTAAGGAGAGGGCTCTGGCGGATGTCAAAACAACAGGACAATCCACCGGTAAAGACGGACGGCGACGAGGCAAAAGTCGACGGTGTTTCAGAACAACTGACAGAGGATAACCTGAACTTGATGGATACAGGTGTTGACGGGCATCTCAATATGGCTGATGAAGTCGAAGAAAAGGAAGACAACAAGAAGAAGCGCGAAGTATCGGCAGGTCAAATGGATGCTACCCGTTTGTATCTGAACGAAATCGGATTCTCACCACTACTCACCGCCGAAGAAGAAGTTCATTATTCCAGGCTCGCACAGAAAGGCGACGAGTCCGGCCGCAAACGCATGATCGAAAGCAACCTGCGTCTGGTGGTCAAGATTGCGCGTCGATATATGAACAGGGGGCTGGCCTTGCTGGACCTGATCGAGGAGGGCAACCTCGGCCTGATCAGGGCGGTTGAAAAATTTGATCCGGAACGTGGTTTTCGTTTTTCCACCTATGCCACCTGGTGGATCCGGCAGACCATCGAACGCGCGATCATGAACCAGACGCGTACTATTCGTCTGCCTATTCATGTGGTCAAGGAAATAAACCTGTACCTGCGTGCAACCCGTCAGTTGACCCAGAACCTGGAGCGTGAGCCAACCACGGAAGAGGTCGCCAATCTGCTCGATAAGCCGATAGCCGAAGTCAAACGCATGCTGGGTCTGAATGAACGTATCACCTCGGTGGATACCCCGATTGGCGGCGACGAGGACCGGATTTTGCTGGACTCGATTGCAGACGAGAACAATCCGGATCCATCTGCGTTGCTACAGGATGAAAATGTACACGATAACCTGGAGATGTGGCTGGACAAGCTCAATGATAAGCAGCGCGAAGTGGTGGAAAGACGCTTCGGTCTGCATGGCTATGAACGTTCCACCCTGGAAGAAGTCGGTCAGGAAATCGGCGTGACACGTGAACGGGTGCGTCAGATACAGATGGATGCCTTGCGCCGCCTGCGTGAAATACTCGAGAGTGAAGGCTTTTCCGAGGACATGCTGTTGAAGTGACAGCAGGTCTGGTAGCTATATCATCATCAATGCCGCGGCAACCGAGCGTCCCTCGGAAGCCAGGATGTTATAGGTGCGGCAGGCCGCCGCGGTGTCCATAATCTCGACGCCAATCTGCCTGCTCCGACCCGACAGAAAATCCACTTCCTGGGCCAGTGCCAGTGCACTGATCAGTGCCGCATCCGGGAATACCTGCGATTTTCCGGTACCCAGCAGGATAATCTCCGGTTCCAGTCCGGTCACCACGCTGGCGTGTTCGGGTTGCAGTTCTGCTATTGTCTGCGGTTCCCAGTTACGTAACAGTTGTTCCGGCATGATGATCAGGCTTTGGGTCAGGCGCTCCTCATTAAC
Organism: uncultured Gammaproteobacteria bacterium; assembly: GCA_947258795.1. GTDB lineage: Bacteria > Pseudomonadota > Gammaproteobacteria > DRJJ01 > DRJJ01 > DRJJ01. The sequence goes on from CAMYJU010000001.1 coordinate 79,341, forward strand.
CACAACTTCTCCAACGTTATAGGACCTGATCATATACCGGGCGGTGTTGTAATCGAGCGACAGTTTCATGGCCACAATGTAGTGCATGTCTCCTGGCAGGGCAAGGCCTGAGCACGAGTTCACAAAATGGACAAAATATCCGGAATTCCGGTTACAAAACAGCGATCTCCCGTGCATCTATCCATCGATGTGCCGTTATGATGACTGATAGATTGTGTGATTTACAGGAGATAACATGAAAACGAAACTGCTTACGGGCCTGTCGGTGATGTTACTGGCCGGTACAGCCGTCGCCGATACGATTGGCGTCGAGGTCGGTGCAACTTTCTGGAAATATGACATCAATGGCTCAGTCAGATACCAGAGTACCGATCCAGCCGATACGGTCGATGTGAATGAAGACCTGGGTTATAGCGATGATGATGCTAATTCATTCTATATCACCATCGAGCACCCGGTGCCGGCTATCCCTAATATCCGGGTTGCCAGAACCAATATGGATGCCACTGCCAGTGGTACGCTGAGCAAGACCTTCACTTATGGGGGTGTGACCTACGGTATCAACGAAGCGGTCGACAGTGAAGTCACGCTGGACCAGACCGATGTCACCCTGTACTACCAGGTACTGGACAACGTCCTGAATCTGAACCTGGGTGTGAACGCAAAGAATATCGACGGCAAGGTAAGACTGGCCGGTGCGGTCACCGGCACGACCACAGCCGAGATCAGCGGCTGGGTACCGATGTTTCATATCGGCGCCGGTATCGATATGCCACTGAGCGGTCTGTCTATCGAGGCCGATGGCAACGTAATCGGTTATCAGGACAGCAAGTTTTACGACTACGACCTGCGCGTCAAGTACACCACGCCATGGCGTATCGGCTTAATGGGTGGCTATCGCAAGATCAAGCTCGACCTGGAAGATTTTGACGAGAGCTACAGTGACCTGCAGTTTGATGGTCCCTATGCCGGTATCTACGGAAAATTCTGATCAGTTCCCGATCCGTCAAGGCCCCGGGTGATAAGCCGGGCCTTGACGGACACAGACGACCACATCGCCCATTCCCCCTCATCAGCCGACCTCACGGCAGATGAACCATACCGCTAACCGTGCCGGGATTTCGACCATGCCGGTGCAGGTATCCACCGCAATCGATCAATCCCGGCAACGGCAGGCATGTTATCATTCGGCCAGTGTAGGCGATAAGCGGTCATCATCGGGTAAGCACTTGCATTGACAGGGATTTATAATGTCAGTAAGGTTTTGCCCTTTGACCTGCAATCGGCCGGGCACAACACCACAAGCACTAATAATCGGACAGTTGATGGACGAATTCCCCAGAATCAAGCGTTTACCACCCTATGTTTTCAATATCGTCAATGAGTTGAAGGCCAAGGCGCGCGCGCGTGGTGAGGACATTATCGATTTTGGCATGGGAAATCCGGACCAGCCAACCCCGCCACACATTGTGGAAAAGCTGGTAGAGGCCTCAAGACGGGGTGATACCCATCGCTACTCGGTCTCGCGCGGTATCCCGCGCCTGCGTCGCGCCATCTGCAACTGGTACAAGGATCGCTACGACGTCGATCTGGATTATGATTCCGAGGCCATAGTAACCATCGGCTCCAAAGAGGGGCTGGCACACCTGGCGTTGGCCACGGTGGGGCCCGGAGATGCGGTGCTGGTGCCTAATCCGGCCTACCCGATCCATCCCTACGGCTTTGTCATTGCGGGCGCTGATATCCGCATGGTGCCGTTGATCGACGAAGTCGATTTTTTTGCCGAACTGGTCAAGGCGATCAAGGACTCCTGGCCGAAACCGAAGATGCTGGTGCTGAATTTTCCCGGTAACCCGACCACGCAATGTGTCGATCTGGACTTCTTCGAGAAAGTGGTTGAGATCGCCCGTGAACACAAGATCTGGGTGGTGCATGACCTGGCCTATGCCGAGATTGCGTTCGATGGCTACAAGGCACCGTCCATCCTGCAGGTGCCGGGTGCGAAGGAAATCGCGATCGAGAGTTATTCCCTGTCCAAGACCTATAATATGCCGGGTTGGCGCGTCGGCTTTATGTGTGGCAACCCGACCCTGATTGCGGCACTGGCAAGAATGAAATCCTATCTGGACTACGGCATGTTTACGCCAATCCAGATTGCCGCAATCACCGCGCTGGAAGGTCCCCAGGATTGCGTGCAGGAGATTTCGGATATGTATCGCAGCCGCCGCGACGTGTTATGTAGCGGTCTGAATTCCATCGGCTGGCGAGTGACACCGCCGAAGGCGACCATGTTTGTCTGGGCACCGATACCAGAGCCGTACAAGCACCTGGGGTCACTGGAGTTTTCCAAAAAATTACTGAGCGAAGCGAAAGTGGCTGTATCTCCCGGGATCGGTTTTGGCGAGTATGGTGATGATCATGTTCGCTTCGGCCTGATAGAGAATGAACATCGCACACGCCAGGCGATACGCGGTATCAGGAACATGTTCCGTAACGACGGCGTTGTACTGGAAAAAGCAATTGCAGGAGATCAAGTTTGAAACCGGTTAATGTAGGTTTGTTGGGTCTGGGAACCGTCGGCGGCGGTACTTTTAAGGTATTGCAACGAAATGCGCGAGAGATTACCCGTCGTGCCGGACGCGGCATACAGGTCGTACACGCTGCGGCACGGGATCTGGACACCAGCCAGTTCGAGGGCCTGGATGCGATCACGCTGACCGAAGACGCATTCGAGGTGGTCAACAACCCGGATGTTGATATCGTGGTCGAGCTGATCGGTGGTTATGAGCTGGCGCGTGAGCTGGTCATCCAGGCGATTGAGAATGGCAAGCATGTGGTCACGGCCAACAAAGCCCTGATTGCCGTGCATGGTAACGAGATCTTCGAGGCGGCGCAGCGCAAAGGTGTAACCGTCGCCTTTGAAGCGGCCGTTGCTGGTGGTATCCCGATTATCAAGGCGATACGTGAAGGCCTGTCTGCCAACGAGATTGAATGGATAGCTGGCATCATCAACGGTACCGGTAACTTCATCCTGACCGAAATGAAAGACAAGGGGCGCAACTTTGAGGATGTGTTGAAGGAGGCGCAGGATCTGGGTTATGCCGAGGCTGACCCGAGCTTCGATATTGACGGTATCGATGCCGCACACAAACTGACCATACTGGCCTCGATTGCATTCGGTATACCGTTGCAGTTTGACAGTGTCTATACAGAAGGTATCAGTCACCTCACCCTGGACGACGTCAACTATGCGCAGGAGCTGGGTTACCGGATCAAGCACCTGGGCATAACCCGGCGTGCAGACCACGGCATTGAGGTACGTGTTCACCCGACGCTGATACCGGAGCGCCGTCTGATCGCCAATGTTAACGGAGTGATGAATGCGGTACTGGTACAGGGTGATGCGGTGGGACCGACGCTATATTATGGTGCCGGTGCCGGAGCCGAACCGACAGCTTCCGCAGTAGTCGCCGACCTGGTCGATGTGACCCGCAGCCTGACCACCGACCCGGAGAACCGCGTTCCTCACCTGGCCTTTCAGCCTGATGCGATGGCTGAAATGCATATCCTGCCGATGGCCGATATCGAAACTGCCTATTACATGCGCATGCAGGCGACTGACCGTCCTGGTGTCATGGCAGAAGTAACCCGCATCCTCGGCAGCCTGGACATCAGTATTGAAGCCATGCTGCAAAAAGAGCCAGCGGAAGGGCAAGAGACCGTACAGATCATTATGCTGACCCACTGTGTACGTGAAGGCAAAATGAATGATGCGATTACACAGATACAGCAGCTGGATTCTATACATGGCGATGTCACCCGCATTCGTATGGAAACGCTTTCCTAAACTTACTAAATCATACAGGATATACTGATGCCGTTCAGATCAAGATATACAGGCCTTATCGAAGCCTATCGTGACCGCCTGCCGGTACATGACGACACCCGGATCATAAGCCTGGGTGAAGGCAATACCCCGCTGATCAAGCTTAATAATATTCCGGCCCATCTGGGCAAGGATGTCGACATCTATGTCAAATATGAAGGTCTGAATCCAACCGGTTCATTCAAGGACCGCGGTATGACCATGGCCGTTACCAAGGCGATGGAAGAGGGCAGCAAGGCAATTATCTGTGCGTCTACCGGTAATACCTCCGCCGCTGCCGCTGCCTATGCCGCGCGGGCGGGTATTACCGCGTTTGTACTGATACCGGATGGCAAGATCGCGCTGGGCAAGCTGGCACAGGCAATGATGCACGGCGCCGTGGTGATCCAGATCAAGGGTAACTTTGATGACGGTATGCGCCTGGTCAAGGAGGTTGCCGAAGAGGCGCCGGTGACCATCGTGAATTCGATCAACCCGTATCGTCTGCAGGGCCAGAAAACCGCTGCGTTCGAGATCGTCGAGGAACTGGGTCGTGCTCCGGATTACCACTGTCTGCCGGTCGGAAATGCCGGGAATATTACTGCGCACTGGATCGGTTATTGCGAGTACTCGTCAGCTTCCGGTGATCATGTCACGGCGGCCTGTGCCTATTGCGAAGGTCATTGTCGCTACGCTGGTGGTGCGATCGTCGGCAATCGTCCGCGTATGGTCGGTTATCAGGCTGCCGGTAGCGCCCCGTTCATGCGTGGTGAAATGGTCGATAATCCGGAAACGGTCGCAACCGCGATTCGTATCGGTCATCCGCAAAGCTGGGATATGGCCTGGAAGGTCAAGGAAGAGTCGGGTGGCTGGTTTGATGAATGCAGCGACGAACAGATCCTGGCTGCACAGAAGCTGCTGGCCGAGAAAGAGGGTGTGTTCTGTGAACCGGCCTCGGCCACTTCGCTGGCCGGTGCGATGATGGACGTCCAGTCCGGCAAGATACCGGAAGGCAGCAGCATAGTCTGTACTCTGACTGGTCACGGCCTGAAAGACCCGGATACTGCGATCAAGCAAAGCACCTCGCCAATGGTTACGGTTGAAGCCGATCTGGAATCGGTAAAGCGGGCGATACTGGATAATATGGCTTAAGACTAGGGTGATTTAGTACCCGTGGTGGATGTGGTCAGGTTGTTATAGTTCTATACCGGCTATCGCCAGTTCCCCATAGATATCATTGTTGAAGCTGAGTTGTCCGTACTCCGGGTGTAATACATGCTCGACTAATACCAGGTAGGGGTTTAGCTCGAATCTGATTCCCGTTATCTGGTTCTGTATCCGCAGTCCGATCAGTTCTGCCAGGACTTCTTCGGTTATCGAATTCTCTTCAGCGGTATTACATGCATGCAGCAGTTCATGTACCAGGTAGCGAAGATTGAATTCATAGTTCACGACGGAAGGGTCCAGGGTGATCGTATGTTCATTAAAGTCATAGTAGCCATGACTGCCTTGTAACTGACCCAGTCGTATCACCAGGCCACTATCCAGTGCCTGCTGGATTAATGCAACACCGGCCTGGTTGTGAGACAGTTTTTGCAGGGCGGTTTGTAACCGGGGTTGTTTCGACGGGTTAAGCAGGCTCAGTTGGGTGGTATCAATCGTGGTGTGGGGGATGGTGACGATGTAGTTGAGTCGCCAGCTCAGCCATGTACGCAGGATATTGATATCCTCCAGGCTGATTGTGCATTCACTGACGCGGGTGCATAGGTTGTTGCCCTCACGATGCAAGGAGGCAACCCGCATAAAATGAACAGGGTTGTAATGGATCTGTTCACTTTTTTCGGATGCGACCGCATTCCAGCGGTTTATGCTTCCACGCAAAGCATGTTCGTCCAGTGTTTGACTGGTACTGACCAGATAGGCAAGGTAACCCAGGAATTCAGGCTTGAATATGCTCTGCCTGATATTGTGATGGCTGGGCGTATTGATGAAAATGTCATGCAAACTGTTGCGATAGACACTGGCCGGTATTTCGTTATGTTTATGACTGCTAAGACTGCCCGCACACCCGGACAACAGGGGTATGATCAAAACCAGAACTGTCAGTACACGCCTTACAGGATAGTCCATGCAAACTGCCTCGCGGAGCACATACCTGTTTATCGTCTTGCGTCTATATAACTTTAGTCTTTATGCAGATTCGATGTGCAAGCTGTTACAATCCTTAACAGTTAATTAATGGATTTTATATTCCGCATACAGACTAATGAGTATATCTGCTCACGAAATGACCCATACGGCTCAGTGGTGCCTGAACTTGCGCTGATCAGTCGTTTAACAGTCACCGGGTTCGATGCATCCCTGTGGTTCGGGCAGGCCGGCAATACGCGAACCCTGGCGAGCCGGTCCTTTTGGAAACAGGCGATACAGATGTTCCTTGTCAGCGCGTTCCGGTCCGATGTCCTCGGCCATATAACGCATCATGATCCGGATCATCGGGCTGATGCCATAAGTGAAATAGAATTCACGTAAAAAGTTGATTACTTCCCAGTGATCTTCGCTCAGGGTTATGCCTTCCTTTTCGGCCATGTGTTCGGCCAGGCGTGAGTTCCAGATATGTATGTCCAGCAGGTTTCCCATATGTGATACGCGGCAGGTTTTGCCTTCAAATTCGAATGACTCGGGGAAATGCGAAACCGGTGCGGCCGGTTTTCCCTGGTAACGGTTACGCTCAAGTTCGGCATCCAGATACGGGATTGGCACCCCGGCGATTTTTGAGCCCTGTAGCAATACACCACCCGGAAACAGCTGATCGAGATAGTCGTCGGTAAAACGATCGGTGCCGGTCTGTCTTTGCAGATTTCGTTTCAGCAGCTTCTTCACCGGTGCGACGTTATAGGCATGATAATAATTGCGCATGGCCTTGATTACGGCCCAGTGGTCCGGGCCTAATGTCAGTCCGTCACGGACGGCCAGTTCCTCGGCGACTGTTTCGTTCCAATCCGTGAGCCGGGCCAGGCGGCCATCTTCCATCACATCAAAATTCAGGTTTCTTGCTAGTGGCATGATCGGACTCCTCTTGTGGGAAGGGCGGGAGCAGCTTGATACCTCAGATTCTAGACCATACAGGAGATTCAACCAGCATGACCGGGCAGGTGGTTTCGATGTTGCTATCTAGCTATGTAGCCTGAGACAATAAGCAGATATGAAACAGGTTAAAACCAGCGTTACCTTGCTGATACCCGATTTATTGGATGGTTTGACACCGGAACTGCTCAGGCAACAGATGGCGCTGACCAGGCTGATGGATCGGGCTGATGCTACAGTGATCAGGGCACCAGGCTTCGAGCAAAGCCTGGTAGACGCGTTTTATCACGAGTGCCGGAATCCTTCACTGGCCTGGTTGAGTCGTTTGGGTGAGCATCAGCAGCCACCGGCTCAAGGGGCGTGGTTACGCGCGGACCCGGTACATATGGCGGCAGATATTGACAATGTACTGATGTTCGGTAACCAGGACCTGAACATCCGGCAACATGAGTCCGATGCGCTGATTGATGAGCTGAACCGACATTTTCAGGAACAGGGCTGGCGTTTTTTCGCAGCCGATCCAAGGCGCTGGTATCTTCAGCTAGCGGAATCACCGCAGCTGCATTGCAGCCCGTTGTCTGAGGTGATCGGTCAGAATGTACGTGAGTTGTTGCCAGGTGGTCAGGACAGCCTGTACTGGCACCGCACCATCAATGAGATACAGATGCTGTTATATCAGAGTCCGGTCAATCTGGCCCGGCGTGAAGCAGGTGACAGGGAAATCAACAGCATCTGGTTCTGGGGGGATGGCGAAATGAAAAGGCCAGAGCTGACAGAGTGGTGCGCAGCCTGGGGGGATGATGTACTGCTACGTGGGCTGGCGATAGCATCAGGCACCGGGCTCAACCCGCTACCAGACCAGGCGGCCACATGGCAGGCGCAGCACACCGCTGGCCGGCATTTACTGGTGTTGTCAGACCTGGGTGCACTGGCTGAAACAGACCGGGAGCAAGTGTTGCATAGCTATGAACTGGACTGGTTTGCGCCGTTATTGTCCATGTTGCTTAACAGGGAGGTTGCAAAGATCGAAATAAACCCTTGTAACGGTACCCTCTATCGGGTCACGCGCGGCCTGTTAGCGCGGTTCTGGCGTCGTAGTAACTGGCTCGACCAGGTTGTTTAGCAATGCATTCCAACCATCAACCCCGGATTAGCTACCGTGAACCCTGTGTCCCTGAACTGGATACGGAGACTATCCATCCGTTATTGCGCAGGCTGTATGCCGCCCGGGGTGTCCGCTCTGATCGTGAATTGTCCTGGTCCTTGCAGGATCTGCTGGCACTGACGGACCTGAAAGGCATCGAACAGGCTGCCGATATTCTGGCTCAGGCGGTCAGCAACAAAAAACATATCCTGATTGTTGCCGACTTTGACGCGGATGGGGCGACCTCCTGTGCCGTGGCGGTACGCGCCCTGCGTCTGATGGGGGCAACACAGGTCAGTTATGTGGTGCCCAACCGTTTTGAGTATGGCTATGGCCTGACCCCCGAGATTGTCGCGGTTGCGCAACAACAGCACCCGGATGTTTTAGTTACGGTCGATAACGGTATTTCCAGTATCGACGGCGTGGCGGCCGCACAGGCCGCCGGTATCCAGGTGGTGGTCACAGATCATCATTTGCCCGGCACGGAACTGCCTGCTGCCGATGCGATCGTCAATCCGAATCAGCCCGGTGATCACTTTGCCAGCAAGCATCTCGCCGGTGTGGGTGTGATTTTTTATACCTTGCTGGCACTACGCAGCAGACTGCGTGAGCAGGGCTGGTTCCGACAAGGACACATCGAAGAACCCAACCTGGCAATCCTGCTGGACCTGGTCGCACTCGGAACAGTAGCCGACGTCGTACCACTGGACAGCAATAATCGTATCCTGGTCGAGCAGGGTATCCGCCGTATTCGTGCCGGTCAGGCCTGTCCTGGCATACTCGCCTTGCTTGAAGTCGGTAATCGCGACCCGTCCCGGGTGGTCGCGACCGATCTCGGATTTGCGGTCGGGCCGCGCATCAATGCCGCAGGCCGTCTGGATGATATGTCGCTGGGTATCGAGTGCCTGTTAACGGATGACCCGCAGCAAGCCCGGGATCTCGCCCGGCAGCTGGATCGTCTGAATCAGGAGCGCCGCGAGATTGAGGGGGAAATGCGCGAGCAGGCTGTGCGTAGCCTGGAGGCTCTGCAACTGGATGAGTATCGCGTACCGGCAATGGGTTTATGTCTGTATGACCCGGACTGGCACCAGGGGGTGATCGGCATCCTGGCGTCACGCATACGAGAACGCATGCATCGCCCGGTGATCGCGTTTGCACAAAGTGGCCAGGGTGAAATCAAGGGCTCGGCCCGTTCGGTGCCAGGCTTGCATATTCGTGACGTGCTGGACGCCGTTGCCAGCCGCCATCCTGAAATACTGAGCAAGTTTGGTGGCCATGCGATGGCTGCCGGGCTGAGTCTGCTGGAGCAGGATCTGGCCACATTTGAGCAGGCCTTTGATGCCGAGGTACGCAGGCATCTCGGAGACGATGATTTATATGAGAAAATTACCACGGATGGCAGACTGAACGCGAACCAGTTGAACATGCAAACGGCTGTCCTGCTGCGTGATGCAGGGCCCTGGGGCCAGGGCTTCCCGGAGCCCAGTTTCGACGGGATCTTTGAGGTGATCCAGAGCCGTGTGCTGGCTGACAGGCATCTGAAAATGGTGCTGCGCAATGAGCGTGGTGGTGACTGTGTGGATGCGATCGCATTCAACGCCAGTGAAAAGGATTGGCCACTACAGCCGGAGCTTGTGCATCTGGTCTACCGGCTGGATATCAACCATTATCAGGGGCGTACCAGCCTGCAGTTGATGGTGGAGCATATGGCAGTGGCTGAACAGCAATCTGGTTGAGCCGGTGATCTGCCTTTGCCATACGCGCGCGGCCTGCGTATCATTGCAGTCTTTTGGACTGCAACCGACCTCGAAACCGGGTCTGGGCAGCAACAATAACACATCAGAACAGACAGTTAGGCATGATTGAAGTCAACCAGTTAACCGGCAGTATTACCGACCTCAAGGGACGCGCGGATTCCCTGAGGGGGTATCTTTGACTACGAAAACAAGAAAGAACGACTGACCGAGGTCGAACGCGAACTGGAGCAGCCGGATGTCTGGAACGAGCCTGAACGGGCCCAGGCGCTGGGCCGCGAGCGAGCATCGCTGGAACGCGTGGTGCATAACCTCGAGCGCATCGACACCAGCCTGGAAGACGCCGGCGAGCTGATCGAGATGGCAGCGGAGGAAGGCGATGACGCCGCTCTGCAGGATGTGTCAGCCGATATTAGCGCAATGGAAGCTGTGATCAAGGATCTGGAGTTCCAGCGCATGTTTTCCGGTGAGATGGACGCCAGCAACGCCTTTCTGGATATCCAGGCGGGATCCGGTGGTACCGAGGCCCAGGACTGGGCCGAAATGCTGTTGCGTATGTACCTGCGCTGGGGTGAGCGCCGCGGCTTCAAGACTGAGCTGATAGAGTGTTCCGGCGGCGAGGTGGCCGGTATCAAGAGCGCCACGATCCGTTTTGAAGGGGAATATGCGTTTGGCTGGTTGCGTACTGAAATCGGTGTACACCGGCTGGTGCGTAAATCACCGTTCGATTCCGGTAACCGGCGTCACACCTCATTCGCTGCGGTGTTTGTGTCACCGGAGATTGATGACAGTATCGATATCGATATCAACCCGGCTGACCTGCGAATTGATGTGTACCGGGCCAGTGGTGCCGGCGGGCAGCACGTTAACCGTACCGAATCGGCAGTGCGTATTACCCATAACCCGACCGGTGTGGTGGTGCAGTGCCAGAACGATCGTTCACAGCATAAGAACAAGGCCACGGCGATGAAGCAGCTGAAGGCCAAACTGTATGAACTGGAACTGCAGAAACGCAGTGGTGAGCAACAGGCAACGGAAGACGCCAAATCCGATATCGGTTGGGGCAGCCAGATCCGTTCCTATGTGCTGGACCAGTCACGAATCAAGGATCTGCGTACCAGCGTGGAAACCGGTAACACCCAGGCCGTACTCGATGGCGACCTGGATATGTTTATTGAAGCTAGCCTGAAAAGTGGCATTTGAGAATATTGGTTTATGAACGACAAGACTGACGAACACCGCTTGATCGCGGAACGCCGTGACAAACTGAACAAGATCCGTGAGCAGGGTATCGCCTTCCCGAATGACTTCAAGCGCAATACCGTGGCCGGCGAACTACATGCAGAATATGGCGACAAGGACAACGATTTCTTCGACGCGAACCCGGTACGGGTAAAAGTGGCCGGGCGCATGATGCTGCGACGCGTGATGGGCAAGAACAGTTTTGTGAAACTGCAGGATATGTCCGGCCAGATCCAGCTGTTTGTGTCTCGCGATGCCTTGCCCGAAGGTCTGTATGCGGATTTTAAAGGCTGGGATATCGGCGATATCCTTGGTGCGGAAGGGCTGTTGTTTGTTACCAAGACCGGTGAGCTGTCGGTCAAGCTGGACGCGTTGCAGTTGCTGACCAAGTCGTTACGACCCTTGCCGGACAAGTATCACGGGCTGACCGATACCGAGTCACGATACCGCCAGCGTTACGTTGATCTGATCATGAGCGATGTGACGCGTAAGACCTTCAAGATGCGTACCGACATTATCCAGTATGTACGCGATTTCCTAAACCAGCGTGATTACCTGGAAGTGGAAACACCGATGATGCAGGTGATTCCGGGTGGTGCGACGGCGCGGCCGTTTATCACCTTTCATCATGCCCTGGATATGGACCTGTTTTTACGTGTCGCACCGGAGTTATACCTGAAGCGCCTGGTGGTAGGTGGGTTCGAGCGGGTATACGAGATTAACCGTAATTTCAGGAACGAGGGCCTGTCGACTCGCCATAATCCGGAATTTACCATGGTGGAATTCTATCAGGCCTATGCGGATTACAATGACCTGATGGACCTGACCGAGGAGCTGTTACGTGGTCTGGCGGTGGATGTGATCGGATCAACGACCATCAGCTATCAAGGTGAAAGCTACGATTTCGGCAAGCCCTTTGCACGCATGACGGTCAAGGAATCCATTCTACAATTCAATCCGGACCTGAACGAGGCGCAACTGGATGATCTTGATCAGGCCAGACAGGTAGCCGACCAGCTCGGTATCCCGCTCAAGGACAGTTACGGGCTGGGCAAGGTGCAGATCGAGATCTTCGAGAAGACGGTTGAACACCGCCTGATGGACCCGACCTTTATTACCGCCTACCCAACCGAGGTATCACCACTGGCACGACGTAATGACCAGGACCCGTTTGTTACCGACCGCTTTGAGTTCTTTGTCGGCGGTCGCGAAATTGCCAATGGCTTCTCCGAGTTGAATGACGCCGAAGACCAGGCCGACCGTTTTCGCAAGCAGGTGCAGGAAAAGGAGGCCGGCGATGACGAGGCCATGCACTTTGACGAGGATTATATCTGCGCACTGGAACATGGGCTGCCGCCGACCGCGGGCGAGGGCATCGGTATCGACCGGCTGGTCATGCTGCTGACCGATTCGCCTTCGATCCGCGATGTGTTGCTGTTTCCGCATATGCGGAAGGAAGATTAGTGCCCTGATCCACCGGGACCTAGGCACCTCGCAATGACACTAGGCTTTCAAGACGGCTGGCAGAAAGTCTGGCAAAGACCGTCGGCAGCAGGGATGCTGCCGTCGAGCGTACAGGGATGTATTTACCGCGTGTCTTTGCCAGACTTTCTGGTAGCCGACTCTGACACCGTATAACTATCTTTAACCCCCCAGCATCACCTGGATTTCGTTGACCTGTCCCATTTCCTCATCCATGATGATCACTTCCATTTCGGTCTCAAGCCCGAGACGAGAGAACGCGCTGACTGTGGACCAGTCGACATCGGCCAGTGCGTGGTCGGTGCCGACATGGCTTTTCAGGTTGGCAACGATGACCAGATCGGTGTAGTCGGGATTACCGTCATGATCGTAATCCAGGTTTTCATGATTCTTCGCGACCTGGATCAATGACTCGGGGAAGGCCCATTTTTTTAGGATATGCGCACCAATGCGGGTATGCAGCCTGGCGGTAATGCTATCCAGTAGTTCGGGCTGATTAAGCAAATCCGGGACTTCCTCGGCACGTACCAGGATAGGCAGGATGCCGATATCATGGACCAGTCCGGCCATCAGGGCCTGGTCCGGTTTCAGACCGGGCACTGCTGAAGCCAGTACATGACATATCGCGGCAATTTCGACATTGTGTTCCCACAGGGTACGCAGGCGTACCTCGAGCACATCGTCAGTCGCCTGAAACATCTGCTGCATGACCAGGCTGATGACCAGGTTCTGGATCTGCTTCTGGCCGAGCCGCGCAATCGCGGTCTGCAGGTTGTCGATCGGGGTTCTGGGTCGATATAGCGGGCTATTGGCAACCTGTAACAAACGTGCTGACAAGGCTGCGTCTGTGGAAGCGGCTTGGGCTATCTTGCTGGCCGATGCATTTTCGTCCTCGACGGCATCGCGTACACGTAATGCGACATCGGGCAAGGTCGGTAACACCAGCCGGTTGGACTCAAGGTCGCTGATCAGTTCGTCTACAAAATCCTGCTCGTTCCAGCTTTCAGCTACGTTGTTCATCAGACACTCGCTATGTTGAATGTTAGTTCCTGTTGACTATAGCGACAGATGAAACAGTATCTTTATTATATATATTACACCATGCGGACCCTGTGTCGATGTCATAAAAATCTTATTCTTCAAAAGGATAGGGCAGGGGTGAGAAGCTCAATTCAGGCCCGTTTTCATTGTCCAGGCGCAGAATATCGTTTTCCTGGCTACTGATTTGAGCGACCACCAGCATGTCGTAGCCGTCAGGTGGATTTGCCTGTACGTTGACGACCTTGCCGGCGCCCTGGCCGCTGCTGGATTCTGCGGCAAACAGATCCATACCGGCGACCGGTTCAGTCCCGTCTTCGCTATGAGCCTTGTACATTCGGCGCTTGAGTTTACCCAGGTACTGCATGCGGGCAACGATTTCCTGGCCGGTGTAACAGCCTTTCTTGAAGCTGACCCCGTCGATCAGTTGCAGGTTAAGCATCTGCGGGACAAAGGCATCAGTGGTTTCAGGATGAATGGTTGGAATGCCGCTATCGATATCGAGCATTTCCCATGCAAACGGACCAGCCGGTGCGGCACGTACATCCAGTGTGGTCCAGATTTTCTCGGCCTGTTCCAGTTCACAGACGATCTCATAGCGAGGGTTGTGCCCTGGTATCCGGACGATGGTGACATTGTCGCGGTCGCTACTTTGCCAGGCCTGCTCCGGCAGTGGGCCCAGTACTGTTTCCAGGTCCGCGTTGATATCCGGGCCGGAGCAGCCTATAAGGACCAGGCTGTCAGTGGCATCCTGGAGCGTGACTTTGGATATCAGCACAAACATCTGCAAGCGGTTCAGGGTAGGTTCTAGCAAGGTTCTCGGCAGCCGCAGGTAGTAACTGTCCTGTCTTCTGAAGATGATCATCGAGGCCAGTATGCGGCCCTTGGGACTGCAATAGGCACTGTATTGAGCGTGAGTGTCGTCAACCAGGGTGATGTCATTGGTCAACTGGCCTTGCAGGAATTGCTCGGCGTCTTCACCGCGCACCTGGATCAGGCCAAAACTGGATAAATCGGTTATCAGGTTCCCGTTGCGCACGAAACGGCGTTCGCGAACCTCGTTGCCGAAGTGTAACAGCTTGTCCTGGTCAAATTCTGCACCATGGTTTTCCAGAAATTGTTTCCATTCGGGTTTCATTGCGGGTCCTGTGTGTGAGTATCTGTGTTCACCTGTCTAAAATGATAGCAAGTCTTTGTCCGACTATATAGACCATCTATGTAATATATACTTGTACTGTATGCCAGCCGCAACTATCCTGTTGGTCAGGAATGACTACAGGTTGTTCAGATCAGCGTATGGCCAGATATTACAGACACTTGGGACAGGATGTTGTCAACCAGAAATAAAAGACCGGTTTTTCTGACACTTTACCAGATCCGTTTTCCTGTAACGGCAGTCCTGTCAATCATTCATCGCATCACCGGGGTGTTGTTGTCGATTGCGATACCCTTCCTGATCTACCTGCTGGACCAGTCGGTTACCAGTGCCGAGGGCTATATGGCTGTCCAGGAATGTTTTGCCTCACCCGGACTACGGTTCATAAGCGGCGTTCTGGTCTGGTTCCTGTGTTATCACTTTCTGGCCGGAATCCGCTTCCTGATCATTGACCTTGGCGTTGGTACGGAAAAGACTATAGCCAGAAATACGGCCTGGCTGATACACGGTCTGGCAGTGCTGGCAGCGATCCTGATAAGCGGCGTATTGTTATGAGTCATCGTATCAACGGGCTAAGGGCCTGGGCATTGCAACGCCTGAGTGCGGTTTTTCTGATTTTTTTTATCGTTTATATGCTGGCAGAGCTGTCCATGAACCCGGTGTCGGCTTATACCGAATGGCGTGGCTGGCTGGCACAGCCTCTGCACAGCGTATTAATCATGATCGCGTTTGGCATGTTGCTGATACATGCCTGGGTCGGTGTACGTGATGTGTTAATGGATTATATCAAGCCGCTGGCCTTGAGGGTCATATTGCTGTCACTGCTGGGTCTGGGATTGTTCGGCTGTGCTGTGTGGTTGGTTATCATTATGATCAAGGTACTGGTCTGATGCCGATACGTAAACGTAAATTTGACAGTCTGATCATCGGCGCCGGTGGTGGTGGCTTGCGTGCGGCATTACAGTTATCCCGGGCCGATGCCCAGGTGGCCGTGGTTTCCAAGGTCTTTCCGACCCGATCACATACGGTTGCGGCGCAGGGTGGTGTGAATGCCGCACTGGCCAATGTGTCCGAGGATAATTGGCACTGGCATATGTTCGATACCATCAAGGGCAGTGACTATCTCGGTGATCAGGATGCGATTGAATACATGTGCCGTGCCGCGTCGCGTATCGTCTATGAACTGGAACATACCGGTGTACCTTTTTCGCGTCTGGATAACGGGCGTATCTACCAGCGCGCATTTGGGGGGCAAAGCAAGCATTTCGGCGGAGAACAGGCTACGCGTACCTGTGCGGCCGCGGACCGTACCGGTCATGCTATCCTGCATTCCCTGTACCAGCAGAATATTCGTGCGAAAACGCATTTTTTCGATGAGTATTTTGCGATTGACCTGATCAAGGATGATGCCGGCTATGTTCTGGGTGCACTGGTAATGGAGATCGAAACCGGTGAGCCGATGCTGATCGAGGCCAAGACGACCCTGCTGGCGACCGGTGGCGCAGGGCAGCTGTATCGTACGACTACCAATGCGCTGATCAATACCGGTGATGGTATGGCGATGGCGCTGCGTGCCGGTGTGCCGTTGCAGGATATGGAGTTCTTCCAGTTTCATCCAACCGGCATCGCCGGCAAGGGTATGCTGATTACTGAAGGGGTCAGGGGAGAGGGCGGTTATCTGATCAATCGTGATGGTGAACGTTTCATGGAGCGCTACGCACCACATGCGAAGGACCTGGCCAGTCGCGATGTGGTCAGTCGTGCGATCTATATCGAGATACGCGAGGGCAGGGGTTGTGGGCCGGACAGGGATCATGTGTTGCTAAAGGTTGACCATCTCGGACCTGAGGTGATCAAAAAACGCCTACCCGGTATCCGTGATCTGTGCCTGACCTTCCTGCACAGTGACCCGATCGAGAAGCCGATACCGGTGTATCCAACTGCACACTACACTATGGGCGGTATACCGACCAACCGCTATGCTCAGGTGGTGACACCGGCTCGACATGGTCCGGAAGAGGTGGTGCCGGGGCTGTACGCGGCTGGTGAATGTGCCTGTGTTTCGGTACATGGTGCCAACCGGCTGGGTGGTAATTCCCTGCTGGACATCCTGGTGTTCGGACGCGCCGCGGCCAATCATATTATCGATTATCTGAATGAAAGCCGATATCACCGTGGTCTGCCGGATGCAGGTGTACAGCAGGCCATGGCGCGTCTGGAACGCTGGGATAAAAAAGGCGATGGTGAAACTGTCGATTCAGTTCGTGCGGAATTGACCCGGGTGATGGAGCAACACTGTGGTGTGTTCCGCGAGCAGACCATGCTGGATGAAGGCGTGAAAAAGGTACAGGAACTGGCCAGTCGTATGCAGGAGGTCCGACTGACTGATCATAGCCGGATATTCAATACCGCACGTGTCGAGGCGCTGGAACTGGAAAACCTGATGGACATCGCGCTGGCGACGGTGTGTTCCGCCAGTGCACGTACCGAGAGCCGTGGCGCACATTCTCGGGTTGACTATCCGGACCGGGATGACGAGCACTGGCTCAAGCATAGCCTATACTTCAATGATTGCAGTCTGGATTATAAACCGGTACGTATGAAACCCCTCACAGTAGATAGCTTCCCGCCCAAGGCCAGGGTGTACTGACAGATGGCTGCGGTCAGATTCTCGATTTACCGCTATGATCCCGAACAGGATCAGAGAGCCCGGATGCAGGATTATACGCTGGAGCACGTCGGCAAGGACATGATGCTGCTGGATGCGTTGCTGGAACTGAAAAAAATGGATGAAAGCCTGGGCTTCAGGCGTTCCTGCCGTGAAGGGGTGTGTGGTTCAGATGCAATGAGCATCAATGGCCGTAATAGCCTGGCCTGCATTACACCGTTGGCGACACTGAAGCAACCGGTTACCTTGCGTCCGCTACCTGGCAGGCCGGTAGTTCGTGACCTGATTGTTGATATGAGCCAGTTCTACCATCAGTATCGTGAGGTGAAACCTTATCTGACTGTGCACGATCCGCTGCCGGAAGTGGAGCTGTCGCAAAGCCCGCAAGACAGGGAAAAACTGGATGGTTTGTACGAATGTATCCTGTGTGCCTGTTGTTCGACGGCATGTCCATCGTTCTGGTGGAACCCTGACAAGTTCATGGGGCCGGCGGCGCTGTTACAGGCCTGGCGTTTTCTGGCCGATAGTCGGGACCAGGATACCGATGCACGTCTGGATGCATTGCAGGGGCCATACAAACTGTTCCGTTGTCATACCATTATGAGTTGTGTGGACGTTTGTCCCAAAGGTCTGAACCCGACGCTGGCAATCGGCAAGATCAAGGACCTGATGATCAAACGATCAGTGTAAGCTGTGGATCAGATCACATCACAATCCGAGATAAATGTCCTATCCTGGCGTTGTCGTCGTGGTATGCTGGAACTGGATTTGTTACTTAACAGTTTTTTACAACATAAATATCAGGAACTTGGCCTGTCAGCTCGTCAGGCCTTTGAACAATTGCTAGAATATCCGGATACAGTGTTATATGACCTGTTAATGGGCCACACGATCACGGCGGACCAGGAGATTGCAGATGTCGTCAAAAAAATCCGTACAAAGCCTGCAGATTGAACCGCGCCTGTCGCGGCAACTGGGTTTGTTCATGCTACTGGTGCATGGGATTGCGATGCTGGCCGTCACCGGGACGGATATGCCCCTGGCCATCCAGCTGGCGCTGATCGGCTTTGTACTGGTTAACATTATCCAGGTATTCAATCTACACGTACTAGGCCGTTCCAGGCAGTCTGTGCAAATGCTGGTTTGGGATGAGCAGGGCGACTGGTTTCTGTTTTCACCTGATGGCCAGAAACATGAGGCCCGTTTATTGCCTGCCAGCCTGGTGCACCCGCTACTAATCGTACTGAATTTCAGGGTCCCTGATCGTGGTCGCTGGAGCAGTATCCTGTTACCGGATGCGCTGGACAAACGTACACATCGCCAGCTGCTGACCCGGTTAAGGCAGGAAGCGAAGTAAATCAGCGTGAATTCTGGCTGTTTGCTTGCTGCAAGCGAATTTAACTATTACTCACTACTGGCAACACGTAATCCGGCGCCTTTATGAATGTCGGGCTTCAGAATGGTTGCCTTGAGCTGTTTGCTGTCCGCCTCCGGGTAATCCAGGTTGTAATGCAGCCCCCGGCTTTCCTTGCGTTGCAGTGCTGAACGGATGATCAGGTCTGATACCTCTACCAGGTTGCGCAGTTCAATCAGGTCATTCGATATGCGGAAGTTGCCGTAGTACTCGTTGATTTCCATGGCCAGCATATCAACACGTCGCTTGGCACGTTGCAGGCGTTTGGTGGTACGCACGATACCGACGTAGTCCCACATGAAGCGACGCAGTTCGTCCCAGTTATGCGAAACCACGACATGTTCGTCAGAGTCCTCGACCCGGCTTTCATCCCAGGCGGGCAGCTGTGCGACAATCTCCGGCCGTTCTTCCTGCTGCAGCATATCTCTGGCCGCGGCCTCGGCAAACACCAGGCATTCCAGCAGTGAGTTACTGGCCATACGGTTGGCGCCATGCAGCCCGGTGTAGGCGGTCTCGCCGATTGCGTACAGGCCGGGCACGTCAGTGCGTGCGGACAAATCGGTGATCACGCCACCACAGGTATAGTGGGCGGCCGGTACCACCGGTATCGGGGTACGGGTCATGTCAAAGCCATATTCCAGGCAGCGCGCATGAATGTTCGGGAAGTGCTCAATGATAAAGTCTGCCGGCTTATGGGTAATATCCAGGTATACGCATTCCACACCCAGGCGTTTCATCTCATGGTCGATCGCACGCGCCACGATGTCGCGTGGAGCCAGATCGGCACGGGGGTCGAACTTTTTCATGAAGCGGGTACCATCGGCAAGACGTAGCTTGCCGCCTTCACCCCTGACCGCTTCGGAGATCAGGAAGGATTTGGCCTTCGGATGATACAGACAGGTCGGGTGGAACTGGTTGAACTCCATATTGGCGACCCGGCAGCCGGCCCGCCAGGCCATCGCAATACCGTCTCCGGTCGAAGTATCCGGGTTGCTGGTATATAAATAGGCCTTGCTGGCGCCACCGGTGGCCAATACCACGTTGCCGGCCGCGATCACCCTGACCCTATCTGCCTGTTTGTCGAGCACATAGGCACCGAGACAGCGGTTGCCGGAAAGCCCCAGTTTGGCCTCGTTGATCAGGTCGATAGCCAGATGATGCTCGTAGACCTGGATGCCGGGATGGTTGCGCACCTGGTTCTGTAGTGTGGTCTCGATCGCCCGGCCGGTGGCATCTTCCGAATGAATCACCCGGCGTTTGCTGTGACCTCCTTCGCGGGTCAGGTGATAGCCCTTGCTGGCGTCATCCTTGTCCAGCAGGGTGAACGGCACCCGATGGTCGAGCAGCCACTGGATCGCACCCGGCCCGTGCTCTACAACGTAACGTACTGTTTTTTCATCACAAAGTCCGGCACCGGCCTCCAGGGTGTCGTCGATATGTTTTTCCACCGAGTCTTCCTTGCTCAATACCGCGGCGATACCGCCCTGTGCGTACAACGTGGAGCCTTCACCGAGCGAACTTTTTGATATCACCGCAACGGACAGGCGGCCAGCCAGCCGCAATGCCAGTGACAGACCCGCAGCCCCGCTACCGATGATCAAGACATCATATTTGATGGAATTTTTCAGCATAGTCCTAGTCTAATGCATAGCGTTACAGGTTTGAACTCAACGGAATCTGCCTGATCTTGAACAGACAGGCCTAATCCGGCCAACAATGAGGATAGATTATGGCCAGCGCGGCCCGTACTTGTGTAATCAAGCTGGATCGACAAGAATATGACAGTATTGTGAGGAAGCATAAGCCAAAAAACACAGATTCCAGCAGTAAGGCCCCTCCGGTCGGAAGCGCCGGGTCTGAGGAGGTAACGCCCCGTATGGGTGCCAATCAGGCAGACCAGGAGCTGGTAGTCAGGGTGCAGAAAGGGGACAAGAAGGCCTTCGATGCCCTGGTCCTGAAATATCAGCACAAGATCATCCAGCTGGTTTCGCGTTTTGTGAAGAACCCGCATGAGGCACAGGATGTTGCCCAGGAGGCTTTTATCAAGGCCTATCGTGCCTTGCCAAGGTTTCGCGGGGACAGCGCCTTTTATACCTGGTTGTACCGGATAGCGATTAATACGGCCAAAAACTATCTGGTCGCACAGAATCGCCGTCCACCGGCAGATGACGTGGATGCCCAGGATGCCGAGCAGTATGGCCTGCCTATCATGCAGGATATCGGCACCCCGGAGCGGCTGGCCCTAACCAGTGAAATTCAGCAGGTGATTGTCTCGGCCATTGATAATCTGCCGGACGACCTGCGCACGGCCATCACCCTGCGTGAGCTGGAGGGAATGAGCTATGACGAGATAGCGCAGACCATGGACTGTCCGATAGGAACCGTCAGGTCACGTATCTTCCGTGCAAGAGAATCCATAGATGAGCAAATACGTCCTTTGCTTGTCTAATTGAATATCAGGAAATGTGTATGCAGTACAGTATTTCGAGGTGGTTATTATGAACAAGAAGGTTGACGAACAGCTTTCCGTCTTTATGGATGGCGAGTTACCGGATGCGGAGCATGAGTTGCTGATCAGACAGCTGACCCGTGATCATGGCTTGTTGGACAAGTGGGGTCGTTACCACCTGATCCGCGACGCGATGTTAAATCATTTGCCCGTCCATGTAGACGCAGGCCTGCCTGAGCGCATCAGTGCGGCAATGGAAGATGAGCCGGAGCATTTACAGGCTGATCAGCAGGCAATGAGCAGACAGTGGGTACGGCCATTGGCCGGTTTTGCGGTTGCTGCATCGGTTGCATTGGTGGCGGTGCTGGGTTTGCAGGATGTTAACCAGCCTGGCGTCACGCCGGTGTTACCGGAGATTGCCAGTGTTCAGCCGCAAGCACCGCAGGTCCTGCCGATACAGCGTGCCTCTGTAAATGGTTTGCGCTGGAACGCCCAACCGGCCATAGCCAATCGTCTGAACGGTTACCTGGTGAATCATAATGAGTCAGTCTCATCGAACCAGTTACAGGGCATGATCCATTACTCACGTATTGCCGGATATGAACAGAAGCGGTAGTTACAGGACCGGTTTACTGGTATATGTGCTCGCAGCCGTGGCGCTGGTCAGCCCGTTGCAGGCCTGGTCGGAACACCCGACTGCCGGAGAGGCACGTGAGTGGCTGGGCAGGATGTCCAATGCAATCAAGAACCTCGATTATGAAGGGACGTTTGTTTATGCACACGGCTCGACACTGGAGGCACTGAGCATCGTACATTCGCGTACCGCGGTCGGCGAGTCGGAAAGGCTTTATTCACTGGTGGGTTCGGCGCGTGAGATTTTGCGTGAAGATGATCTGCTGACCTGTATATTGCCGGATAATGAAGCAGTTGTAGTCGAAAAGGCGAGACCACGTAAATACCTGCCCACCGGCTTGCTGGAGCTAAACTACCGTTTGTCGGAATATTATGATTTCAGGGTGGTAGGTACCGACCGGATGACTGGCCGCATGGCCACCGTCATTGCCGTCATGCCGCGTGACCCGTATCGCTATGGTTATCGCCTGTGGCTGGACAATGCAACTGCCTTGCTGCTCAAATCGGATATGGTTAATGCGGAAGGTGAGGCGCTGGAACAGGTCATGTTTACCTCGCTGAAGGTAATGGACCGGGTAGGAGAGGAAAAACTCAAGCCGGTTTCACTGGAAGACCGTTTCAAATGGTATCGGGGTAAGGACAAGACAGCAGATCGAAAAACCTCATCCGGCTGGAAGATCAGGCAATTACCCGGTGGTTTCAGAATGATCGCGAATTCCGAGCAGCATATGGCCATGGGGCGCCAGCCTGTCGAGCACCTGGTCTATACAGACGGGCTGTCATCCGTATCGGTATTTATTGAAAAACCGGATATCGATACAGAAGAGATGCAGGGCATGTCCTACATGGGTGCGGTCAATGCCTACGGTACGATCGTGGATGGCTACCAGGTGACAGTCGTCGGTGAAGTGCCGGAGGCGGCGGTCATGATGATTGGAAAATCGGTCCATTACACCGGCCATAAAAGTCAGGACGAATGATCGAGGAAAACGCACATGTTACGCAGGTCAGCCACGGGGTTGCCTGGGTGGAGGCGCAAAGGCAGTCTGCCTGCGGTTCCTGCCAGGTTCGTGGTGGTTGCGGTACGTCGGCCCTGGCAAAGTTGATGGGTAAAAGACGCAACAGTGTCAGGGCGCTGGACCCGCTAGGTGTGCAACCGGGCGATGATGTGCTGATTGGCCTGCAGGAGCGTGCCCTGGTACGCGCCTCCCTGAATATGTACATCTTGCCCCTGGCAGGCCTGTTCGCCGGTGCCTTTGCAGGTCGCCAGCTCGACGCCGGTCACGGGGAAGCCTGGACCATCCTGCTGGCCCTGGCCGGCTTGCTAGCCGGATTTGGTCTGGTGCGCCTGTTCTATCGCAAGATACAGAATAATCCTGTTTATCAGGCTGTCATTTTAAAGAGACTCACCTGATGGTAAAACTTCCGTATCTGCTGGATAAGCAGATTTGATATGATATCTCCGGTTGTTTGCAGATGGAGACTACCCGTGATGCAATGAGCGGGTATGGTTTGCGTAAAACACGATATTGATAATACGAGAACTGATAGCTTATGAAATTGTTAACCAAAATCCGTTTACCTCTTTTACTGATTGCACTGGCTGCTTATGTTCAGCCGGCAATGTCACGATCCTTGCCTGACTTTACTGATTTGATCAAGCAGGTCAGCGGAGCGGTAGTCAACATCAGTACCACCTCACATACCAAGCAGGGTACTGGTAGTGGACATGGTGGCCAGTTTCATGGATTCCCGGAAGGGACGCCGTTTGATGACCTGATCAAACGCTTTTTCCATGACCGCGGCGAGGAAGGAGAGTTTGCACCGGACAAGCAGTCGCTGGGTTCCGGATTTATTATTTCAAAAGACGGCTACCTGTTGACCAATCGTCATGTGGTTAAGGATGCTGATGAAATTATAGTGCGCCTCAGCGACAGGCGTGAATTCAAGGCTGAGATGGTCGGCATGGACAAGCGCAGTGATCTGGCCCTGTTGAAGATTAATGATGAAAACCTGCCTGTTGTCACTATCGGAAAGTCCAGCACGCTCGAAGCTGGGGAGTGGGTACTGGCGATCGGGTCACCATTCGGTTTCGAGCATTCAGCGACAGCCGGTATCGTCAGTGCGACCGGCAGAAGCCTGCCTAATGAGAATTATGTCCCTTTTATTCAGACGGATGTAGCGATCAATCCGGGAAATTCAGGGGGACCCTTGTTCAATATGGATGGCGAGGTCGTCGGCATCAATTCGCAGATATTCAGTCGTACAGGTGGGTACATGGGATTGTCTTTTGCAATACCTATTGATGTGGCCATGCGCGTTGCTGATGAACTGAAGAACAAGGGGCATGTAACACGCGGCTGGCTGGGTGTATACATACAGGATGTCACCCGTGATCTGGCACGTTCATTCGGTATGAAACAGCCACAGGGCGCGCTGGTGACCCGTGTTATCGAAGACAGCCCGGCCGACAAGGCCGGTATCAAGGTAGGGGATGTCATTATTGAATACAATGACAAGCTGATTCCGAATTCCAGCACCTTACCGCCACTGGTCGGGATGACCGGACTGGGTGAGTCTGTGCCGGTCAAGGTGATCCGTAATGGCAAGAAGAAAAAACTTAAGGTCAGGATTGCCGAGTTGCCCGATATGGATACCGAAGAGGCGCGGAGTAAAGGTGATGATAAGGGTGAAACCTCCCGCCAGTTCAATCGCCGCATGGGTGTTTACCTGGAAGACCTGACCGAGTCCCAGCGCAGTAAACTGGGTATCGACAAGGGTGGTGTACTGGTTACCCAGGTCAAGCAGGGCGCGGCCGGTCGGGCAGGTGTCCGCCGGGGTGATGTGATTCTGATGGTCAATGGTCAGCAGGTGAACAGTGTACGTATGCTGAACCGCATCGTGGACGATCTGCCGGATGGCAGTATGGTACCGGTACTGGTTCAGCGTGATGGTGGTGCCCTGTTTATGCCCATGCGCCTGCCGGAAAAATAGTGCATAAGCCCGGGCCCCGGCGTCTGACGCTATACGGCCGTCAGGCCTGCGGCTTATGTCAGGATATGCATTGGCAGTTGCTGCAACTGGCTGAGGAACTGGATATCCGGGTCGATTGGGTGGAAATCGACTCGGATACGGAACTGGTTGATGAGTTCTCAACCAGAATACCGGTTCTTATGGCGGAAGACACTGAAATCTGTCATCATATACTGGATACGGTCGCATTAAATGCCTACCTTGACATCAAACCTGGCCCCAGATAATCCATGCAGTATATCCGTAATTTTTCCATTATTGCCCACATTGATCACGGCAAGTCCACGCTTGCGGACCGATTTATCCAGATCTGTGGTGGCCTGAGTGAGCGTGAGATGCAAAGCCAGGTGCTGGACTCCATGGATCTCGAACGAGAACGTGGTATCACGATCAAGGCACAAAGCGTCACACTGAAATACAAGGCAAAGGATGGTCATACCTATCAGCTCAATTTTATTGATACACCCGGGCATGTCGATTTTTCATACGAGGTATCCCGATCCCTGGCCGCCTGTGAGGGAGCCCTGTTGATCGTCGATGCCTCACAGGGTGTCGAGGCGCAGAGTGTGGCCAATTGCTATACTGCCCTGGACCTCGGACTGGATGTGTTGCCCGTCCTGAACAAGATTGACCTGCCAGCGGCGGATCCGGAGCGGGTCAAGCACGAGATCGAGGATGTGATCGGTATCGATGCCAGTGATGCGATCCCGGTGAGCGCCAAGACAGGTGTCGGTGTAGAGGATGTACTGGAACAGCTGGTTGAACGCATACCACCACCAACGGGTGATCCGGATGCGCCACTCAAGGCGCTGATCATCGATTCCTGGTTTGACAATTTTGTCGGTGTGATCTCACTGGTGCGGGTTATCGATGGCAGGATATCAAGGCGCCAGAAGTTGCGCATCATGTCAACCGGCAAGACCGTGCAGGCCGATCAGGTCGGTTACTTTACTCCGAAGCGGGTTGATAGCGATGGTCTGGAGACCGGCGATGTGGGTTTTGTGATAGCCGGTATCAAGGATATAGATGGCGCGCCGGTCGGCGACACAATTACCGATGCAGACCATCCTGCAGACGAAATCCTGCCAGGTTTCCAGAAGGTTCAACCGCGTGTGTTTGCCGGTCTGTTTACAGTGGATGCCGATGACTATGAGGCCTTTCGTGAGGCCCTGAAAAAACTCCGTCTGAATGATTCGGCCCTGCAGTATGAGCCGGAAAAATCCACCGCGCTGGGCTTCGGGTTTCGTATCGGTTTTCTGGGTATGCTGCATATGGAGATCGTACAGGAGCGACTGGAACGCGAATACGATCTTAACCTGATTACCACTGCGCCTACCGTGGTGTACGAGGTACTGAAGACCAATAACGAGATTATCCATATCGATAACCCGTCCAGTATGCCTGAGGCCAACTATATCGACGAGATTCGCGAGCCGATCATTGTCGCGAATATCCTGGTCCCTCAGGATTACGTCGGCTCGGTAATCACTTTGTGTATCGAAAAGCGCGGGGTCCAGAAGAACATGCTCTACCTGGGTAGCCAGGTATCCCTGGTCTATGAATTGCCCATGAGTGAGGTCGTACTCGACTTTTTTGATCGGCTGAAATCGGTCAGCCGTGGCTATGCCTCGTTCGACTACCATTTTGAGCGTTTCCAGGACGCACCCGTGGTCAAGATGGACATCCTGATCAATGGAGAACGTGTTGATGCCTTGTCTGTGATTGTGCACCGTGACCTGGCCCAGCGCAGAGGACGTGAGTTGGTTGATAAAATGCGCGAGATTATCCATCGTCAGATGTTCGATGTGGCGATACAGGCGGCAATTGGTAACCAGATTATAGCTCGTTCTACCGTCAAGGCATTACGCAAGAACGTAACCGCAAAATGTTATGGTGGTGATATCACGCGCAAGCGTAAATTGCTTGAAAAGCAGAAAGCCGGTAAAAAACGTATGAAGCAGGTTGGTAGTGTGGAGATACCCCAGGAGGCCTTTCTTGCTGTCTTGCGTGTAGGTGAGAGTAAAAACAGCTAACAGGAATCCAGATGGGTACAGGAATGCGCTTCGATTTTTCAACCATACTGTTTATTGCAGTCGTTATCACCGGATTGATCTGGCTGATAGATGCCAGGGTGTTCAAACCGAAACGACTGGCAAATGCCGGGGAAGGGGAGACGCCGTCAACACCGGTTATCGCGGAGTATTCAAAGTCGTTCTTCCCGATTATCCTGATCGTCCTGGTACTGAGATCATTTCTGGTCGAACCATTCAAGATTCCTTCAGGTTCTATGATGCCGACCCTGTTAATCGGCGACCTGATACTGGTTAACAAGTACGCCTATGGTATCAGGCTGCCGGTGATTAATGCCAAAATTATCGATATAGGCGAACCCAAGCGCGGTGATGTGGTGGTCTTCCGCTATCCACGTGACCCCTCCATTGACTATATCAAGCGACTGGTGGGATTGCCGGGTGATCATGTCAGTTATCGTGGAAAACGCCTGTATATCAATGGTAAACCGGTTGAATATAAGCCGGTTGGTACCTATATTGGAAGTGGGTCTGGTGTTAATATGACCGGTAACCGGCTGGTTGCAGAAAACCTGGATGGGGTTAATCACCAGATTCTGGTCGAGCCGACGCCATATGAGCATCCGTATAACTGTATGCGCAATAATGAATTTGTCGTGCCTCCAGGTCAATACTTTATGATGGGTGATAACCGGGACCACAGTAACGACAGTCGTTTCTGGTGCAGCGTACCGGAACAGAATCTGGTTGGACGTGCCTTTATGATCTGGATGCACCTGGATGATGGTATAAACTGGGAACGAATTGGTAACGATATAGAATAAGACGGAGAACAGGAAATGCGTAAACACTATCAATCCGGTATGACGTTTATGGGCTGGATAATCGTCCTGGGCCTGGTGGGATTTTCTGCAATGATTACGATACGTTTAGTTCCGGTTGTTATGGAAGGCATCACTGTTAAGCGGCATGTGGAGTCACTGCAGCAGGTTCCACTAATAACCAAGAAATCCAAAGCTGAAATTCGTATACTGCTGCAGAAACGTTTTGAAATTGATGACGTGGAAAGTGTCAAAAGAGAGAATATCAAGATCGAGCGCACGCCTGGTCATCTGATCGTTACGGTAGACTACGAAATTCGAAAGCCATTACTAGGGCGTTACGATATTGTTGCCAAGCATAAAGAATCAGTCGATATAATCAGTAACTGACCCGATTAACATTGGATACATCCGCACTTACCCGAAGACTGGGCTATTCGTTCAATGACATGGCCCTGCTACAGACTGCACTGACACATCGAAGCGCCGGCTCAATCAACAATGAGCGACTGGAGTACCTGGGTGACGGTATCCTGAATTTCATTATTGCGGCTGAGTTGTTTGAGCATTGTCCCGAACTGCAGGAAGGCGATCTCAGTCGTATGCGCGCCTACCTGGTCAAGGGTGAGCGTCTGTTTGAACTGGCAACGAAACTCAAACTGGGTGAGCAAATGCAGTTAGGTACAGGTGAGCTGAAAAGTGGCGGGCACCATCGCGCATCCATCCTGGCTGATGCACTCGAGGCGGTGTTCGGGGCCATTTACCTCGATGGCGGTTATGATGCATGCCGACGGGTTGTACTGAATCTGTACAGCGGGCATTTCGAGCACTTGCCAAAACCCGACGAGCTAAAAGACCCGAAAACCCGTTTGCAGGAATGGTTGCAATCCCGTCAATTAGCGTTGCCCAAATACAAGATAATCAAAACACATGGTAAGGAACACGAACGTGAGTTTCAGGTGGCCTGTGTTCTTCCACACGTTGACATGCAGATCATAGGTAAAGGCACCAGCCGCCGCAAGGCCGAACAATCAGCAGCCAGTAAGGCCCTCGAGAATCTTCAAACCGGTAAAACTGGTACTCAGGACTGATGAGCGATACAGCATTTCGTTGTGGTTATGTAGCGATACTGGGTAGACCCAATGTCGGTAAGTCCACCTTGCTCAATCGCTTGCTCGGCCAGAAAATCAGTATTACCTCAAACAAGCCACAAACAACACGACATCGGATACTGGGCATACACAGTACCAGAGATGCGCAGGTCCTGTATGTGGATACACCGGGTTTGCATACCGATGCCCGTACTGCAATCAACCGCTATATGAACAGGACGGCAAGTAATGTGATTCAGGATGTCGATGTTATCCTGTTTCTGGTCGAATCGCTGGCATGGGGTCGAGATGATGAAGCAGTACTGAAACGTATTGCCGGGACTTCGGTACCGGTCATACTAGTCATAAACAAGGTGGACAAGATCAGGGACAAGAAACAGTTAATGCCGTTTCTTGAGAAACTGACAGGAATGTATGCATACAGGGGGGTCGTTCCCTTGTCTGCGAGCAAAGGTGATAATATCCCTGCACTTGAGACAATGGTTGAGGGCCTGTTGCCTGTTAATCCACCCGTCTACCCGGATGAACAGCTTACCGACAAGAGTATGCGGTTTATTGCGGCGGAAATCATTCGTGAGAAGCTGATGCGGCGCCTGTACAAGGAATTACCCTATTCGCTTACCGTCGAGATTGAGCAATACAAGGAAGGACCGGAACAGGTGCAGATCAATGCCGTTATCTGGGTTGAAAGGGAGAGCCAGAAGGGTATCGTGATTGGTAAGAAGGGTGAGGGGCTGAAGGCGGTTGGCACCCAGGCGCGCCATGAACTCGAAAAAATCCTAGATCAGAAGGTTTGTCTGAAATTGTGGGCCAAGGTACGTAGTGGCTGGTCAGATGATGAACGGCATCTGCGCAGTTTTGGTTATACTGATGAATAGTTGGCAATGGATGCAGAAGCCGATTGATGAGAGTAGCAACACAAACAGGCTTTGTCCTGCATAGCCGGCCCTACAAGGACAGTTCTGCGCTGGCAGAATTATTCACCCTGGAATTTGGCCGTATCTCCCTGGTGGTCAGGGGTGCACGAAGAAAGAAATCACGTTCGCGTCTGGCCATTACACCTTTCCAGGAGTTGTTGTTGTCATGGACCGGGCGTGGTGAACTCTATACCCTCACGGATGTAGAACAAAAGACCCTGGTTCCGGCAATGACCGGCAAACGACTGGCCAGCGCGTTTTATATCAATGAATTACTGATGCGCCTGTTGCATCGTAACGACCCACATAGCGGTCTCTATACGGCATATCGAACAGCACTGCTGGAACTGGCAGACAGGGATTGTAATATACAGAGCAGTCTGCGGCTGTTTGAAAAAAGAATGCTGGACGAACTGGGGTATGGGTTGGTACTTGATTACACGGTTGATACTGGAGGGCCGGTAGTTGATAATCATCGCTATACATATCATGTCGAGCACGGACCGGTTCGTGCCAGTATTGAAGACAAGATGCCTGTTGTGCATGGTTCCACATTGCTGGCGCTGCACAGCGAGAAACTGGACGGCGAGCAGTGCATGAAAGAGGCCAGAAACCTGATGAGATATGTACTACAACACTATCTGGGTACATACGAACTTAAAAGCAGGGCGTTACTGGATAATGCCCTGTAGACAGAGATAAGAATGAATACTACAGATCAAAACCAGGCCATCCTGCTTGGCGTCAATATCGATCATGTTGCCACCTTGCGGCAGTCCCGTGGAACGATCTATCCGGACCCGGTGCAGGCGGCCCTGGAGGCAGAACAGGCCGGGGCGGATGCGATTACGTTGCATTTGCGTGAAGATCGTCGACACATCCAGGAGCGGGATGTCAGGATGATTGCTGATGTACTGACTACACGCATGAATCTTGAGATGGCTGTCACCGAGGAGATGCTCACGTTTGCAGAACAGATCAAGCCGGCAGAGTGCTGCCTGGTTCCGGAACGCAGAGAGGAGCTGACTACCGAGGGTGGTTTGGATGTTGCCGGGCAGGCTGAACGGATGCGTACAGCCTGCCAGCGGCTGGCAGCAGTGGGTACACGGGTGTCATTGTTTATTGATGCCGATCCAGGTCAGGTCGATGCCGCGGCGGAAGTAGGGGCACCGGTTATCGAAATCCATACCGGGCATTATGCAGATGCGAATAATCCCAAGCAGATAAACAGTGAATATTCCCGGATTCTGAAGGCAGTTGAAACAGGAGTGAACAACGGCCTGCATGTCAATGCCGGGCATGGTCTGCATTACCATAATGTCGAGGATATTGCGCGGATATCCGCGATTCGCGAGTTGAATATCGGGCACGCGATTATTGCACGTGCGGTTTTTACCGGGCTGCAGGAGTCTGTTCGCGAGATGAAAAGGCTGATGCGTGAGGCGCGTGGTAGTGTCGGATAATGATTCCATTAGTCCCATGGCTCCAACCCATGGGTTGACATCAAGTGTAACAGATGGCGTAACCAGGAGAGACTGATTATGAAAACCAATAACAAACTGCTTACTGTTGCCACTATTGTCTTACTGGCCGGTTCAGGCAATGTGCTTGCTGAAAAGGTACTGACCGCCGATGAAGTGAAGGCACTTTTTTCTGGTAAGACCTTTGACGGCTACAATGAAATCAAGGGTAAGTCGTACAAGGCTTATTCAGACCCGAATGGCACCATGATCCACCAGAACAGGAAGCGTACCAAGGAGTTCGAATGGAAAGTTGATTCGCAGGGACAGCATTGCGCGATTTTCCCGGTAGGACCGCGCTGTGGAATTATTGTTTCAGTCGGAGACGGGATATACCACAAAATGAAAGATGGTGAGCACATTAACACGTTGAAAAACTTTGTAGATGGTAACCAGATTGAGTAAGTGTTGATGACTTGCCGGATTCATAGTGGGTCCGTGTATCTGTTTGATGGCGGTGTAGACCGGCGTATTATTGTGTTCGGTCTTTCATGAAGTCTTCGATACTTTTGTTTAGTTTCTGGATGTATTCAAGTATGTCTTCCAGATGATTCATGTGTACTGATTTTTCCAGTCGGGCTGACAGGCTGCGGATTGGTTCAATCGCACAATGGGCGGCTGCGCCGTGAAGCTTGTGCGCTTCGGATTCCAGCTTGGTCATATCATCATTGATAAATGCATCATTGATATCGGTCTGTATCTTAGGTAGGTCATCTATAAACAGGTCAAACAGCTCGTTCGCCAGTTCCGCACTGCCTCCGGCAATTTCGATTGCAGTCATGTTGTTGTCTGTTAGCGGGAGGGTGTCACTACTGTTACCATGTGGTTCGGTAATATGTACTATGCCAAAGCGTCTGTCAGCCAGCCATTTACGTATCACCTCAATCAGGGCGGCTTCCTTGAATGGCTTGATAAGAATGTCATCGATACCCTGCCTGGCAAGTTTGCTGATATCGTCTTCCATGGCATTGGCGGTCAGTGCAACGACCGGTGTACGCTTGCCACCATGTTCCAGGTCCCTGATTTTCTGTGTTGCTTCAATACCGGACATGACGGGCATGTGAATATCCATCAGTACCAGGTCAAAAACCTGTTTCTTGAAATACTCCAGGCATTGCTTGCCATCTTCAGCCTGTACGGTAATGACACCACGCTGTTTTAACAGCGTGGTAACCAGTTTACGGTTTATCTGGTTGTCATCGACAACCAGTATGCGTTTACCGGATAAATGGGATTCGCTGGTCGTGTTGCCTTCAACATCAGTCTGCAAGACGGTCTGTGGGTGGATGATATGCTGAATTTCTTCATGAAACTGTTCTACCCTGAATGTCTTGGGCAGACATAATGAAATCCCCTTGTCTCTCAGATGCTGAATATGATAAAGCTCCTGGGTACTGATCAGTGCCACATGGATAGCGATGCCGCAGTCCTGAACCTCAGGCAAAATGGTATCTATATCATTTTCCTTGAGTTGTTCCAGGCTGAGTCCGGCGCAGAAAATCTGGAATGGGCGGCCCAGCATTTTGCCTTCATGGGCGACAGCGCGCAGGTGATTGATGTCGTCTACAATAGTCAGGTCCAGATCCAGTCTTTTCAGCTTATGTGCGAGTGACAGACGGGAAGTTTCCGAGGTCTCAAATAACAGGCAGCGCAAGGGTGGCGTGAATACCGGTGTGGTACTCCTGAAATCATCGCTGACCCGTCCGCAGTTAAATGTAACCCAGAATGTGGAGCCCTTGGCGAGTTGGCTTTCTAGACCAATATTACCATCCATTTGCGAGATGATTTTTTTACAAATGACCAGGCCGATACCGGTGCCACCGAATTCGCGGGTGATGGAGGTATCGGCCTGACTGAAAGCGTGGAACAGTTTTTTCTGGTTCTTCATGCTCATGCCGGCACCGGTATCCTGAACACTCAGACGCAGGGTGTAGTGGTCATCCTGCTCCTCTTCTGTCATGACCCGGACAGTCACACCGCCCCGGCGTGTAAACTTGATCGCATTACTGATCAGGTTAGTCAGTACCTGCCTGATTCGTATTGGATCACCTGTCATACGGGTTGGCACATCACTGTAGTACAGCAGAGACAGTTCAAGGCCGGAGTCGTAGGCCATTTGTGAAAAGAAGCTCACGGTATCCTCGATCACGTCGTACAGGCTGAATTCCACCTGTTCAACTTTCAGGTCGCCGGTTTCAATGCGGGAATAATCCAGGATATCGTTGAATATGGTCAACAGTGAGTAGGCTGAGCCCTTGACTGTGCCGAGATAGGAGCGCTGTTCCTCGTCCAGATTCGTGTTCAGCAACAGATTGACAAAACCGATAATACCATTCAACGGCGTACGTATCTCGTGACTCATATTGGCCAGGAACTCGGACTTGAGCCGATTGGCCTCCTGCGCATCCATGCGGGCAACTTCCAGGTCCGTGTTTTTGATCTCCAGCATGACCAGGGTCTTGCGCAGTTCCTCGGTCGAGGCACGTATCCGGTGTTGCATCTGTTCATGGATGTCCTGCAGAGCGGCGGCCATATCATTCAGGCCCTTGCCCAGCGTACCGAGCTCATCATGAGAGCGGATCTCGACACGGGTATCCAGATTACCTTCGCCGAGCTGGTGTACGGCATCTCTGAGCCGTAATACCGGGATGGTGATTTCCTTACCGATACGCGTCGCAAATCCTGCTACGATCAACAGGCCGAGTATAATGATGGCCGCAGTGTTGAACAGGATGCCGGTTTTCTGCTGCTCGAGCTCGAGACTGGACATGTAAAGGCTGATAAACCCCACCTCGATGCGCTGGCGATTATCATCGAAGTAATGGATGTCTGCCTGGAATCTTGAGGTTCTGTTGGGCCGGTGACCAGGCTCACGATAGGAATAGAGTGTTACGCCGGACAGGTCCACGATATGGACACCGATGACTTCGTTTTCCTGTAACAGGGGATAAATAAGGCGTCTTAGCAGTTTGTCATCATCGGCCAGAATCGGATATTCGCTGGTAATGGCCAGTTGCCGGGAAAGCAACTGGCCACGCTCTTCAAAATGCATTTCCAGGTCGGCAAATTGGGAATGGACGTAGAACCACGACAAAAAACTGGCGATCAGACAGGTGGGCAGCAATGCCAGTAACAGAACACGTTTTCGTATTCCCCATTCAATCATTTCTATCCTGCCTGATCCGGGAAGTCAGCCTGTGATATACTGACTTTATGACTAGTCCTGCAAACCATTATTATCCAAATACAGAATAAAAACAATGGAATACCCGACTATCGAGTCCTTTATTGGCAATACGCCACTTGTGCGTTTGCAGCGTCTGCCTGCCGGTAACAATGTGGTGCTAGTCAAGCTCGAAGGTAATAATCCGGCAGGTTCTGTGAAAGACCGGCCGGCCCTGAGCATGATCAACCACGCCGAGGCACGAGGTGATATCAGTCCTGGTGACACCCTGATTGAGGCGACCAGCGGCAATACCGGCATTGCGCTAGCCATGGCTGCGGCAATCAAGGGCTACCGTATGGTGCTGATTATGCCGGACAACATGACGGTTGAACGGCGTGCAGCGATGCGGGCTTATGGCGCCGAGCTGGTCCTGGTATCAGAAGGGGGAATGGAGGCCGCCCGCGATCTGGCCGACCAGATGCAGGCCGAAGGAAAGGGGCGAGTGCTTGATCAGTTTGCGAATCCTGACAATCCGCTGGCCCATTATGAGCACACCGGCCCGGAAATATGGCGTGACACGCAGGGCTCGATTACCCATTTTGTCAGTTCAATGGGTACCACCGGCACCATCGTCGGGACTTCGAGCTATCTGAAGGAGCAAAACCCGGACATCTGCATAGTCGGGGTGCAGCCGACCGAGGGCTCGCAGATCCCCGGTATCCGGCGCTGGCCAGAGGCCTATTTACCGAGAATCTATAAACCGGAATTGGTCGACCGGATCATCGATGTCGATCAACAGCAGGCCGAGCAGACCACCCGGGAACTGGCGGCACGTGAAGGTATATTTTGCGGTATTTCTTCCGGCGGTGCTGTCGCCGCGGCACTGCAGCTATCTGAAAAAATCGAAAATGCGGTCATCGTCAGCATCATCTGTGATCGTGGCGACCGTTACCTGTCTACCGGTGTATTTCCATCCGATTAGTCAAACCTTGCTTGTATCCAGCCTATGAAGTTGACCATGCGCAGTTCTGATCGTTACCCCGGGTGGGGCAGTCTGGTCTGATGGGACGTCGTCGCCATCGAAAGCGCCTGCCCGAGCAGCCGGTACAGGTCAGAATAGAGAATCTCAGCCACGATGGACGCGGTGTGGCGCATATCGACCAGAAGGCCGTTTTCATCGATGGCGCCTTGCCAGGCGAGCTAATCACGTTCCAGTACACCGGGCGCCAGCGCAAATATGATGAAGGCAAGGTTGTTTCTGTTGATCAGGCCTCGACAGACCGGGTAGAGCCAAAATGCCCGCATTTTGGCCTGTGCGGGGGCTGCGCGCTGCAACACCTGGATTCCGGGAAACAGATACTGGCGAAACAGCAGGTACTACTGGAAAACCTGTCACTTATCGGCTCGGTCACGCCGGCAAGCGTCATACCGCCATTGACCGGTCCGCATTGGGGCTACCGGCGCAAGGCCAGGCTGGGTGTCCGTTTTGTCGCTGCCAAGGGGCGGGTACTGGTCGGATTTCGTGAAAAGCGAAACAACTATGTCGCCGATATGCATGTTTGTCCGGTATTGCATCCGGCTGTCGGGGAACATATCGAGGACCTGGCTGAATGTATCGGGGCAATGCATGCCAAACAGCGCATTGCCCAGATCGAGGTGGCGGTTAGCGATGAAGATACAGTACTGGTGTTAAGGAATCTCGACCCGCTGGACGAGCACGATACCGGGCTGCTGGAGACCCTGGAAACGAAACTGGATGTTTGTATCATGCTGCAGCCCGGCGGGTTGGACAGTGTAGTGCCGTTGTCAGGCCAGGCGTGTGATCTGTTTTACCAGTTACCGGATGAGCAGATTACATTTCGATTTAAGGCCACCGATTTTACCCAGGTCAACACCGACATTAATCGTGCGATGGTCAGACAGACGCTGGAACTGCTGGACTTGCAGTCAGGAGATCGTGTGCTGGACCTGTTTTGTGGGCTGGGTAATTTTACCTTGCCGATCGCCCGCCATGTCGCCAGTGTTACCGGTGTCGAGGGGGCTGAAGAGTTAATCCGGCGCGCCGCCGACAACGCACGCCGAAACCAGATTGATAATGTTGATTACCATGTTGCCGATCTGGGTAAACCGGTAGCGGACCTGTCATGGATGCAGGCACGCTACGACAAGATCCTGCTGGATCCGCCCCGCTCAGGCGCCGCGGAACTGGTTGAACTGTTACCTGCGCTCGGTGCCCAACGTATCGTTTATGTATCCTGTCATCCTGGTAGTCTGGCACGTGACGCGGGTGTGCTGGTAGAGAGAGGATACCGGCTGGATATGGCCGGCGTGATGGATATGTTTCCACACACGGCACATGTCGAGTCAATAGCCCTGTTTGAGAAGTAACGGGTTGTATTATGGGGTTTATAGACGACTGTGCCGTGTTGAATGTGCTAGAATCTGGCAGATTCACAGACAGAAAACCGGTAGTGCGGTTTCTATTGGTCTGTTTTGAAGGAATGTAAACGGAATAATTAAGGATACAGGTAAACTCTATGCCAACAGTACTGATTATGCATGACGGAAACAAGATCGATGAAATCGGTATCCCGGAGGGAACAGTTACGATTGGCCGTAAATCAGGCAATGATATACAAATCAAGGATACGGCAGTCAGTGCGCATCACGCAAAGATTATTACCTTTTTTGAGCCGACTTTTATCCAGGACCTGGGTAGTACCAATGGTACCTATGTCAATAACCGGCGTGTATTGAAACATACACTGCAGGACGGAGACGTGATTACCATCGGGCAGCATCAATTGCACTACAGTACAAAATCAGACCTCGAATCAGCGGATGATATGGAGACCACCATGGTCCTGAGCCTGAACCATATAGAAAATTTGTTACAGAGCGCAATCCAGACAGAGGATTCCAGCCTTTCAATCAGCAGTACCATCCCGGAAGAAATACACTGGGTCGCACAGGATGAGGATGGTGTGCTTTGGGGGTTTGAATGTAAACCGGAAATCACAATGGCCGGCTGGAATGAATTCGGCAAGGGAATCTACATCAAGCTGGGACTGGGCAAACCCAACCCGAACTGGAAGGAATCACTGAAGAAGATTCGCCTTTGAAATACCTTGCCCGCTAACGGGTTCAAGCATGGCAATAGAGATAGAGCGGAAATTCCTGCTCAAGTCAGACAAATGGAAAACACAGGCAGGTGATGGTGTACTGTTCCGACAGGGCTATATGGTCGAAAAAGGGACAGCATCTGTTCGTGTCCGCATAGAAGGCAATCAGGCTAACCTAAACATCAAATCCACTGACCTGGGTATGCATAGGCTGGAGTTCGAGTATCCCTTACCCGTTGATGAAGCATCGGAAATGCTGGATAAACTTTGCCTGAAGCCCATCATAGAAAAGACACGCTATAAACTGGAGTATGGGTCGCATACCTGGGAAATCGATGTGTTTGCCGGAGACAACGACGGGCTGGTCGTTGCCGAGATCGAGCTGAATCACTTGGATGAGGAATTTGAACGGCCGGACTGGCTGGGCGAGGAAGTAACCGATGATACGCGTTACTATAATGTTTGTCTGGTAACGTACCCCTACAAGGACTGGAATTGATGACAAACAGGGTCCTCCTGTCGTTACTGATATTAGGCTCCGTCTTTATGATCCTTTCGTGCAGTCAGCAGGATAACGGATATATCCGTTTTGGCCTGTCCAGTGCGCCGTTACGACTGGATCCACGCTATGCCACGGATGCCACTTCCGCCAGGCTGAACCGCCTACTATATGATCGTCTGACTGATTTTGACGAGACCTCGCGTGCCATCCCGTCCCTGGCGCAGTGGGAACAGCTGGATTCGCTACGCTACCGTTTTGTACTGCGTCCAGACAGGCGCACATTCAGTAGTGGCGAGCGCCTGACCAGTGCCGATGTCAAGGCGACTTATGATTTTGTGCTGGATCAGAAGAATGCCTCGCCACACCGGTCGTCACTGGCTCTGATTAAAGACATCAGGGTTGTCAATCAGGACACGCTGGATTTTGAACTGAGTCATGCCGACGTCCTGTTTCCGTCCTATCTGGTAATCGGAATCGTATCGGCCAAAGCCGTGCAGCAGGGAATTAATCTCGACCACAACCCGCAGGGTAGCGGTCCATTCTCGATGCTGGCATGGCCGGAAGAGGGCAGGCTGCAGTTACAAAGGCGCCATGACAAACAGGTATTCGAGTTTGTGCATATTGGTGACAACACCGTGCGCACATTGAAGCTGCTGCGTGGCGAGATTGATATATTGCAGAATGATCTGCCGCGTGAGCTGGTCAATAAACTGCGTAAAGAAAAAGGTGTAAGTGTATTCAGTCGTACCGGATCGAATTTCAGCTATATAGGCCTGAACTTCCGGCAAAAGGAGCTGGGTGTCCGCCGTGTCCGTCGTGCACTCATGCATGCCATCGACAGGGAATCACTGGTTCGTCACATACTGGGTGGCAAGACCAGGGTTGCTGAATCGATACTGCCACCGGAACACTGGGCAGGCAACAAACAGATCAAGCCCTATGCCTATGACCCGGAAAAATCTCGAGAGTTGCTGGAGCAGGCCGGGTATAACAACGAAAACCCATTGCGTCTGAGTTATAAAACATCCAGTGATCCATTCCGTATTCGAATAGCGACCATCATCCAGCAGCAATTGGCCAATGTCGGTATCGAGGTTGAACTGATCAGTTATGACTGGGCAACCTTCTATGGCGACATCAAGGCCGGACGTTTCCAGATATACAGCCTGTCGTGGGTAGGGGTCAAATCACCGGACATACTCCGC
This sequence comes from uncultured Gammaproteobacteria bacterium, assembly GCA_947258795.1. GTDB lineage: Bacteria > Pseudomonadota > Gammaproteobacteria > DRJJ01 > DRJJ01 > DRJJ01. The sequence goes on from CAMYJU010000001.1 coordinate 118,701, forward strand.
TATGTTTTTCACAGCAAGTCTGTACCCCCGGACGGGGCTAACCGGGGCCAATATCGTAACCCGATTGCCGACAGGATGATAGAGCAGGCTGAAATCGCAACCAGTATCAAAAGGCGTGGGCAGTTGTACCAACTACTGTTAAAGATATTGCATGATGACTTACCCTACATACCGCTCTGGTATGAAGAGCATTTTGCCGTCGTCAGACAGGATATCAAGGGTTACCGATTAAACGCAGATGGTAATTATGATTCCCTGTCTGAAGTCAGTCGCCAGAACTGACGGCTAGCCAGGCCACGCTACACGTACGAAAAAGTTTACGTCCGACGACTGAAAACCTGTTATGATTGCGACAAAGATGTTTAGACCTTTTTATTGATAATCAGTTACTTATAGTTGCGTTGTCGGCGCATCGGGATGGGTCTTTAATCGGTCAATGACATAATAAGCAGAATCAACCGTTATCTATGCTTCGTTTCCTGACATATCGACTGTTTAGCACCCTGCTGGTCTGCACCGGGGTCAGTATTATGGTCTTTTTACTGATTCATATGGTGCCAGGTGATCCGGTCGACATGATGCTGGGTGAGTCTGCCCGGCCGGCGGACCGTGCGGCACTGCGTCATGCGCTTGGACTGGATCAGCCCTTGTGGACCCAGTTTTCACAATACTTCAGTGGCTTGTTCCAGGGTAATCTGGGCGTGTCGATTCACTCCAGTCGGCCGGTCAGCGAACTGCTGCTGGAACGTGCGCCGGCTACGATAGAACTGGCACTAGCCGCATTATTGGTCTCGGTCATCATTGCCCTGCCAATGGGTGTGCTGGCCGCGGTACGAAGGAATACCCTGTGGGATCGTGGTGCGATGGCGTTTTCTCTGCTTGGTGTTTCGATACCCAACTTCTGGCTGGGCCCGATGCTGATCCTGGTGTTCTCTCTCGGTTTGGGCTGGTTTCCGGTCAGTGGCAGGGAGTATAGCGGTTCCCTGGTTTTACCCGCGATTACGCTCGGGACCGCGATGGCCGCGGTACTGTCGCGCATGGTGCGCAGCAGTTTGCTGGAAGTACTCGGCGAGGATTTTATCAGGACCGCGCGGGCCAAGGGTATGCCCGAGCGTATAGTGGTCTGGAAACATGCGTTGTTGAATGCACTGTTACCCGTTATCACCCTGCTGGGTTTGCAGCTGGGTGTGCTGCTGGGCGGTGCAGTGATTACCGAAACGGTTTTTTCATGGCCTGGACTCGGTAAACTGACGATCGATGCGATACTGCGTCGTGATTACCCGGTGGTACAGGGTGCAATCCTGTTAATCAGTATTACCTATGTTGTAGTCAATATGTTGACTGACATCATTTATGGCATCGTCGATCCGCGTATTCGCCTGGGAAGTACGAAATGAAACGCCCGTGGTTGCCAATGGCGGTTTGCCTGCTCTGGGCGCTGCTGGCGATAGCCGGTTCCTGGTTGCCGCTGGACCCGAATCAGATTCATCTTGATTCCATCCTGCTGGCTCCTGGCACTGGCGCGATACTTGGCTACGACGACCTGGGCAGGCCGATACTGGACCGCCTGATTCTCGGAGCCCGTACTTCCTTCCTGGTCGCGATCTGGGTCGTCAGCTTGTCGGCGACCATTGGCATCCTGATTGGTACCATCTCGGCATATATTGGCGGCTGGCTGGACCTGGTGATAGTCAGGGTGATTGATATATTCATGGCCTTTCCCGGTATTCTGCTGGCTATCGCGATGGCCGGTATCATGGGTCCGGGTATCAATAACGTGGTCATAGCCTTGTCAGTCGTCGGGTGGGTCGGCTTTGCCCGGCTGGCGCGTGCACAGACGCTTTCTGTTCGAGAGCGAGACCATGTCGCTGCGGCGATATCCATGGGCACCCGTACTCACCGGATTATTTTTCGGCATCTGTTGCCATTAATCAGTGCGCCTCTGATTGTCGAGGCCACCTTTGGTGTCGCGGCAGTAATTATCTCGGAGGCGGGCCTGTCATTCCTCGGGCTCGGTGTCCAGCCACCAGAGTCTTCATGGGGAAGCATGATACGTGATGGTGCACGCTATATGCTGGTCACCCCACATATGGTGCTGGCGCCCGGCGTGGCCTTGATGCTGGTCGTGTTGTCAGTTAACCTGCTGGGCGACTGGCTACGTGATGTAATGGACACCCGAATCCGTCAAACAGGTACAGACAAATGACCCTGGGCCCGGTAATGATGGACCTGGCTGGAACCAGCCTGACTGAAGAAGAAATGCTTGCACTGAAGCATCCGCAGACCGGTGGTGTGATACTGTTCAGCCGAAACTATGAGTCACCCGGACAACTCAGGGCGCTGGCTGACAGTATTCATGCATTGCGTGATCCGCCGTTGCTGATAGCGGTCGATCAGGAGGGTGGTCGTGTACAACGCTTCCGGGATGGGTTGACCAGGCTGCCTCCGGTACAACGCCTGGGTGAGTTGTATAACCGGCATCGTAAAGCGGCGTTACAGGCGGCTGAAACCACTGGCTGGTTGATGGCCAGTGAAATGCGTGCGCTAGGTGTCGATATCAGTTTTGCACCGGTTCTGGATATCGATCGTGGTGTCAGCAGTGTGATTGGTGACCGCGCCTTCCATTCCGAACCATCGGTGGTTGCCGAACTGGCCCAGGCCTATGTACGTGGCATGGTGGTAGCCGGTATGGCGGCGACTGGCAAACATTTTCCGGGACATGGTGCGGTTGCGGAAGATTCACATACCGATCTGCCTGTTGACCGGCGTGAATGGGTGGATATGGAAATGGAAGACGTGTTGCCGTTTACGCGCCTGTTTCACAGTGGTTTGCCGGCCGTGATGATGGCGCATGTGATCTATCCGTTGATCGACAAACAACTGGCCGGGTTCTCGTCTGTCTGGATACGCCAGATCCTGCGTAAGGAACTCGGATTTCAGGGTGTGGTATTCAGTGATGATCTGAATATGAGTGCTGCAGGGCATGCCGGTAGCTATGCCGAAAGGGCCAGGCAGGCATTGACGGCGGGTTGTGATATGGTGCTGATCTGTAATAATCCACAGGCCAGAAAGGAGATACTGGATGAACTGACCGTAGCACCTGACCCGGTGTCACATCTGCGCCTGATACGCCTGCACGGGAAACTGTCGGTTTCACTGGCGGAACTGCATACCCACAGGCGCTGGAAACAGGCGGTTGAAAAAATACATCAGTATGATCCGGAACCCTGGCTGGACATGGATATGGAGTAATCATGCAGGTAATGGTGGAAACAGTATGAAGGAATTTGATCAAATGTGGGCAATGGTGCAGGACTTTTCCGGTGAAAATAGCTGGATTGTCAAAGTCTTTCTGATTGTACTGGCGGTCTTGCTGACCAACTTTTTTGCACGTCGCGCGCTGAAACATCTGCGAGCAAAGTCACTGAAAACAAAAAATGCCTGGGATGAGTCATTTATTGAATCGGTTGGTCAGCCATTCAGTTTGATGGTCTGGGTGGTCGGCATCACCTTCGCAGCAGAAATCATCCAAACCGAAACCAAAACCTTTTCTGTACAGTTCCTGGGTACGATACGTGAAGTCGGTGTGATCGTTGCGGTTGCCTGGTTTCTGGTACGCTTCATCAAACGTGCGGAGACAAACATCATCAGGACCCGCAAGGACGATGAGGGCCTGGATGCGACGACTATCGATGCCATCGCCAAACTGATTCGCCTCGCGGTGATTATTACTGCAACGCTGATCATCATGCAGACCATGGGCTTTAGTGTGTCCGGAGTACTGGCCTTTGGTGGAATCGGTGGTATTGCAATCGGTTTTGCGGCCAAGGATCTACTATCGAACTTCTTCGGAGGGCTGATGATCTATATGGACAGGCCTTTTTCGGTAGGCGACTGGATACGATCGCCGGACAGGAAGATCGAAGGTACCGTCGAGCAGATTGGCTGGCGCCTGACCTGTATTCGTACCTTTGACAAGCGTCCGCTGTATGTACCGAATTCGATGTTTGCGAATATCGCAGTGGAAAACCCGTCGCGTATGAAAAACCGTCGCATCTATGAAACCATAGGTCTGCGGTACGATGATGCAGGGCGGGTCAGGCAGATTATCGATGACGTCAAGCAGATGCTGCGTCAGCATCCGGAAATCGATCAGGGCCAGACACTGATTGTAAACTTCAATGCCTTCGCGGCCTCATCGCTGGATTTTTTCGTATACACCTTTACCAAAACGACAGACTGGGTTCGTTTTCACGAAATCAAGCAGGAAATCCTGCTGAAGATACTGGATATCATCGACAGTCATGGCGCCGAGGTGGCCTTCCCGACCTCAACTGTGCATGTGCCCGATGGCTTACAACTGGAGCAGTTGGCCAATGACAGTTGATGCTGGACAGGCTGCACAGGTTATGGCATCGGCCCAGTGTCTGTATGATGAGCAACAGGTCGAGCATGCCATAATCGAACTTGCGGAAATGATCACGGAGTCACTAGGGGATCAAGACCCATTGATCTTATGTGTGATGAATGGAGGCCTGGTATTAACAGGCAAACTAATGACCCGTCTGGATTTCCCGCTAACCCTCGACTACATCCATGCAACGCGTTACGGCAGGGAGATCAATGGTGGACAATTAAAATGGCTGGTCAGTCCACACACGCCTTTACAGGCTAAAACCGTCCTGATAGTTGATGATATTCTCGATGAGGGTGCAACACTCGCGGCGATCATGGAGTACTGTCAGCAACAGGGCGCCAGCCAGGTGTACAGTGCCGTACTGGTTGAAAAACTGCATGATCGCAAGCATAGCCAGGCGCATGCAGACTTTATTGCCTTGCGAGTAGAGGACCGCTATGTGTTTGGTTATGGCATGGACTATAAAGGGCGATTACGTAACGCCGCAGGTATCTATGCGGTCAGTGACTAGAGGTAAAGTTTAGATCCATGGTTGATATTGCTATTATTGGCGGTAGTGGATTCGATCAGATGGGTGGACTTGAGTTCAGTCATAGTGAAAGTATCATTACCCCGTATGGCGAACCATCAGCGCCACTAAACTATGGTACGATCAATGGCAGGGAGATCGTTTTCCTGCCCAGACATGGCCCGGCACATTCCATTGCGCCACATAGAATCAACTACCGAGCCAATATCCATGCCCTGAAGCATATTGGTGTGAAAAAGATCATTGCAGTGGCCGCTGTAGGTGGTATCACGCCACAGATGCATCCCGGTGCGCTGGTCATACCTGATCAGATTGTTGATTATACCTGGGCGCGAAAACATACTTTTTTTGAGGACGAGAGCGATCCGGTAGTTCATATTGATTTTACCTGGCCTTACTGTGAGTTATTACGCAGACAACTGATCGATACCGCGGTGCGTATCAATCAGCCCTTGATATCACAGGCAACCTATGCCGCAACCCAGGGGCCACGACTGGAGAGCGGTGCCGAGATCATTCGACTGGAACGTGATGGTTGTGACCTGGTTGGTATGACCGGTATGCCGGAAGCAGCCCTGGCTCGTGAACTGGAGCTTTGCTATGCCAGTTGCTGCGTGGTCGCAAACTGGGCTGCCGGTAAGGGTGAAGGTGAAATCAGCATGGAGCAAATTGAGGCAGTGCTGTCCGGAGCGATGGAAAAACTCAGGCCATTGTTGGCAGCACTGTTACAGTAGTATTGTACGGTAACTCCCTGAATATAAAAAATAATCGCCTCACCTCCGATGACTGTCCAGAAAAAAGTTTATAAGTAAATAAGAAAAGAGTAATATATAAAGACCGATTCCGGGTGTTGCAGGAGATCAGTCATGAAAAATTATCTCAAACAACTTGCTGCGGCCATGCTAATGTTAGTTGCAGTCCATCCGGCTCAGGCCGATGTCCTGTTGCTGGTCCATGGCTGGGCGGCAAATGCAAATACCTGGGCACAGAGCGGTGTGTTGCCGACACTGCAACAGGCAGACTGGCGCTATGCCGGTGTTCTGACCACAACGCATAACCAGGTCATGCTTGTTGCTCCGGTACAAACCACCAGTAGCAATAAGGTCTACCTGGCCCATCTGGTGGCTGAAGCGCCGCTTATGCTACAGGCCGGCCAATTACTCGCAGAACTGGACTACGTTGCTCAACACCACCCGGGAGAGAAAATCATACTGGCAGGCCATAGTGCCGGCGGTGTGGTGGCGAGGCTGGCCCTGATCCATCAAAACGCACCGGCTGTTAACACGCTGATTACGATTGCAACCCCGAATCTTGGTACACCGCGAGCACTGGACGGACTCGAAGTGGTTGATAGCAAGCCTTTCTTTTGTCCGGGTCCGGGCATCGACTTTATGAAGACGGTACTTGGCGGCAATAATTATGATTATCTGAAGGTCTCACGTGCAGCGCTGATTGACCTGGCGCCGGCCAGTACAGGCAGTCTGACCGCATGGCTGAACCATCAATCACATCCCGCCATCGAGTATCATGCAATTATCCACCTGGCACAGCAGCAGGGTGATGGCATCGTGCCGGCCTTCAGTCAGGATCTGAACCAGGTCGCGGCCTTGAGTGGCAAGGCACAACAACATGTGCTCGTATCAGGGCATGGCCTGACACCCGCTGATGGGCAGGTCCTGGTATCGATCCTGTCGGGCCGCTAAAACACGTTTTTCCAGGGAACGCCTACTGCGCGGGAATCACATCGGTTGCTATCGGTAGATCACTTTGTAGCACATCCACCGGTGTTACGGTCTGTGGGATTTTGTAACGGGTTATTTTCACCAGCATGCCCAGTTTTGGGTGGTCGATATAATGCAGTTCATTACTGCGCATGCGCCTGTGCATTTCCACCCGATACGGGACCAGCACATATTCGCGGTAATCACGCTTTGTTTCGGGTGAGATGGCCACCGGCTCACGGTAGATAAAATCTAGCCAGACATGCAAATATCGGCCAATGCTGACCGTAAAACTGCCATCCAGTATGTTGGTATCAGGGCCTGGGATGTCTGCAGGGACAGCTCCAGTCCTGCCAGATCGTGCAGTTGTGTCAGATTTGAGTGCAGGTATATAGATCTGTGGTGCCTGTATCACTTCAGGCTCCTTCGCGGTGGTGATCGGCTGACCCATAGGCAATTGACCTTCAGTCGGTGGTGGAAGGGTGCCTGGGGTATCACCACGCTGAAAATCGCTTTGTTCGAAGTTGCCAAAACCGGGTTCAGGTAGCGGGGTAAACAACTCATCACCAGTCAGGTGAACCGCACGGGCCTGTTGCCGATCAAAGGTTTTTTGCAACCAGGCTGTATGCAATAGCAGGCGGCGTCCTTTTGATCGGCTGATAGCATGGGCGTCGGGTTTCAGTTCCAGCTCACTGTCGGGCAGGCGCTGGAATTCTATCGGCCCGGCAGGACCAGACTGGTCTTTGGTGACCCTGGACAGTTTAACGGCATCAGACAGGTCCAGTGCCTGTATGTATCCCGGCCAACGTTCCTGCGCCATCCGGATCTGGGGCAGGTATGAAAAAGCGACTACCTCGACCTTGTACCAGCGCTGCTCGGGTTGCTCGGCCCAGGTGACCGGGAGACAGGCAAATAACAGTAAAAACAAGAGGTTTATATTCCTGATCATCGGCACAGTTTACCTGTATCCAACTGGTTGATCCAGTGTCATTGTTCGTGAGTTTTAGGTGAAGTTAAAAGGACGAACGGCATCACAAAATCTTGCGTAGTCGAGCCAAATGATGCTATTCAAGTCAATCAAACTGCCAGATTGAGTCTGATTTAAGTATGAAATTAGCACGAGGATGGTCAGGTGTTCGGGGGAGACAGGCAGGATATATACTGCCTGAATGACGGATATGCATATCAAGCCATGATCAAACTAGTACTAAGGCCAAGGTCCGAGGATATATATGGTCAGGACTATAGGTCGTCACTGGCGATAGACAGACTGTGTTTAACGCCGTATCCACTGAATGGGGATGATAAAAACATAACTGTCGACAGTCAGGACAGGAGACTCGTTATTACGTTTGATCCTGATAATGAGCTATGTAAAAACTATATTTTAAATTTACCGCCTGACACGACGGTTATTTCCCACTACCAGTACCAATGGGAATATCAATCACCTGAACAGAAAGTGAATTGCGAATTAGTATTTTCCCGCTCCAGCATTGTCGTAGTGCCTGCAGTATTCTTGAAAGATGAACTAACAAGCAGGTTCCCGGATTTGCAGATCACCCATATCAAAAATGGTGCAGATCCGCTTAGATTCAGGCCGTGTACCAAGGAGGAACGTAATGCATTCAAGCGTAAGCTCGGAATACCACTATCGTCTGTGCTGCTGATCCATGCTGGTCGACTCAGCCAGGAGAAGGGTATGCATGTGCTAATGAAAATCTGCAGGAAATTACCGAAAAATCAGCATTTGCTTTTATTTTGTCGAAAAGGAAAAGTGTCAGAAGCTGTGGTATCAAATATTAAAAATCTCTTGCGGGACAGGCTCCATGTCATGTTTGATTTACACACCGTACCAAGGCAAGACCACCCAGTCCGGTTGTGTGACGTACTGATTTCTGCGTCATTGGGAGAGGTAGCGCCGATGGTTGTGCTTGAGGCGCTGCTATCCGGAGTGCCTGTTATTGCAACTGATTCTACTCCATTTTACAGAGAGCTGGTTGCCTGTAAGGGGTTTCCTTCAGAATCTTTGACTACTACAGCACTTCCACAAAATCTTGTTAAAATGCCATCCTTTCAGAGGCGGCTTGATAACAACGAACTATTGTCAGTATCCGCTAACATGATCAGCACCTTATCGACAATTACTATCAGAAATGATACGGAAAGAAAACTGCTGTCCAAAATGATTATTGATAGTGGTTATTCCGCTGATACTATGCTGAAGGAATATAAAAAGCTGTATGCTATCTATGCAAGCAGCTAGTAAATATTATGGGTACTCGATTTAGAAATACAACGTACACACATCGTTCGATCGTTATTTACATATGATGGACCAACCGGTCTGCTGAGATGCACATAAGTCTGGCATTGGTAATGAAATGTCAAGATTGTGTCAAATCTCCAGTATTCACTGTAATGAGCCTTTTTCATAACCTGCTAAGGATTTATAGTAGTCGATAGAGCAGGTCAGGTCGCCTATCAACCGAGATCTGATCTTTACTATTTTATTACATTTGTATTTATTTTATACATTTTTGTGTTTTGAATATATTAAGGAAATATAATTATGAAAACGATGCATCGTAGTCAGTTAGTAAAGTTAACAACAATGATCAGTGTAAGTGGCGCCTTGGTATTGTCCGCACAAGTCAGTTCGGCGGCGTCAAAAGGCTATTGTGGTTATGTAACATCCAGTACCGGTGAGCTGGTACGTGATAGTGATGGTCATTGTGTACGTGGTGGATCATGGGAGCCTAAATTTGCTATTGAGGAATGTGATCCTCAATATATCAAGAAAGCAGAGCCTCAGCAGAAACCGGCGCCGAAACCTGTCGCAAAAGTAATGCCAGAACCTGAACCGAAACCGGTTATAAAAACGATTGAACTGAAAGCAGGCGCTTTGTTTGATACCAATAGCGACAATATCAAGTCACTGGGATACCCTGAGCTGGACAAGCTTTCGGCTGAATTGAAGAAAAATACACAATATGAGAATTTTAAGGTTATCGGACATACGGATAGTCGTGGTAAAGATAATTACAATCTCGAATTGTCAAAAAAACGCGCATCTGCAGTACGTGACTATCTGGTAAGTAAAGGTATCAATGGGGACAGGATTACTGTAATTGGGATGGGTGAAAGACAACCAATTGCAGATAATCAGAGTGCAGAAGGACGAGCAAAGAATCGACGTGTAGAGATACAGGTTAAGGTGATCAAGGTAGAGTAGGTCGGAAAAAGCATACAGCAATTAGCAATACTGTACTAATTGTCATGTATAAAATATTACTGGTGCCAGGCCACATAGGGCTAATGCTTTGTGGCCTGGCAAAGTAGAGATGAATTTACTATTTCTGATTTTTTCTCTACTATTTAGACTCTAAACGGCAGTATTATTTTTAAAAGTGCATGATACTATCGTCAATCAGCATCCTGGTAGTCAAATGAAAGGCATAATAGGGTATTTTTCAATTGTATTTTCAATATTAGCAATTTTCACTTTTGCGCTTTGGTTATTATTTGCGCTTGATGAAACTGTTACTAGTGGTGAAGCATATGGGTTGGCGATAGGAAAGACAAAAACTGAAACTTATAAATTTATCATTGAGAATGAAAAGCTCGGGTCTTTTAGTCATATATATACAGGAGAACGACATAATTATTTATCCTCTGTACCGGTTAATAAGCTTTCATTTTTCAGGCTTCGACACCATGATATTTGGCATATAATTATCGGTCAAAAACTTTCTTCGTATAACATCTTAATTATCAAGTTTAGTAATGACAGGATAGTATCCTTACAGAGGCAAAGAAATATTAAATATCTTATCCCGTTCGGTTGGTAGAGAATAGCAGTATTTATAATTTACAAGTTCACAAGAATATTCTTATTGTAGTTCAGTTAGCCATTCCCGCTTCTAGTAGTTTTTTCATATAAATAATTACCTGTTTTTGTCTGTAGTGAGCAGTCTCTGGCTCTAAATTATCCACTGTATTATATAAAGCAATGCAAGATATAGAGATGTTAAACGTGCAGGTAAATAGTAAATGCAAATTATCTGTTAAACGTTGTGTATGTGTATTGATTATGATTAATAAACACATAATATTGTGGATCATTGATAGTCTGAAACCATATTCAATTATCTGGATATAGTTTTTGAAAAAGTAACTATTCAATAATTAAGCAACCAGTTTAATAACAGGCTAGTGGGGAAAACTATTGCCACTATTCAGTCAAGTAGAACAGGTGTCTAATGCTTATAAGTATATATGCTGGTAATGAGGCTGGTTTGTGTTGACTGGTTAATGTAAATGAGAAAAGTAAAAATCTTCATATCTAGTAAGAAACAATATTACTCTACGTGAACAGAACATGCGAAACATTTTGTGAAAACATAAAGAGAAGAGGGGCGAACCAAATGAAAATAGATGAAATAGAAGGTATCGGCGCATCTTATGCTGAAAAACTTAAATTGTCCGGCATCACGAGTGTAAAGAAAATGCTTGAAGCAGGTGCCAGTAAAAAGGGTAGAAAAGAATTGTCTAATAATTCCGGTATTAATGAAAAGCTAATCCTGAAATGGGTGAATCTTTGTGACCTATGCAGAATTAAAGGCGTTTCAACACAGTACTCAGAGCTACTTGAATCATCAGGCGTAGATACCGTGAATGAACTGAAAGGAAGAAACGCTAAAAACCTGTCAGAAAAGATGCTCGAGGTTAATAAAGAGAAGAAACTCGTACGTGTTGTACCTGGATTCAAATCTATTGAAAAATGGGTTGAACAAGCCAAGACACTACCAGCTGTAATAACCTACTAGTATATTTATTCTGGAGAATCTCATGGATTTATCATCGATTTTAAGTTCCCTACAGTCTTCTTTAGGAGACTTGTTACCGAAGGTATTAGCTGCAATCAGTATTCTTGTTGTTGGCTGGATTGTGGCAGTTATTGTTCGCGCTGTTATCAGAAAGTCTTTGGCATATTTTAATATCAATACTCGAATCAAAGAAAAAAGTGGCAGTGATATAAACCTCGAGTCTGGTGTAGCTAGTGGTGTTTTCTATATTATTATGCTATTGGTGCTGGTTGCATTTTTCAGCGCATTAGACTTGCAGGTTGTTTCTGAGCCTTTGCAAGACCTGACTACCCAGTTTTTTGATTATGTGCCAAAGCTCGTAGCAGGCGGAGCACTATTACTAGTGACCTGGATTATTGCGACTTTAATTAAGATGGTTTCGACAAAGGCATTATCAGCAACATCGCTGGATGAAAAAATCACATCTGAAGCCGGAATGAGACCTGTAAGTCAAAGCTTGGGAAATATTTTATACTGGCTTGTATTCCTGATCTTCTTGCCTGCAATATTAAGTGCTTTTGAAATGCAAGGACTGCTAAAGCCGGTCGAGTCAATGGTTAATAAAATACTGGATATGTTGCCGAATATATTTGGTGCTGCAATTATTGGTTTTGTCGGCTGGATGGTGGCAAAAATATTGCGAGACCTGGTATCAAACTTAATGAGTGCATTGGGAGCTGACCATATTGGGGAAAAGGCCGGATTGAGTGAATCACTTAGTCTCTCCAGATTGACAGGAGTTATAGTGTTTGTACTTATTTTCGTTCCTGTATTAATTTCAGCCCTTAATACTCTACAGATCGAGGCTATTTCGGGGCCTGCAACTGAAATGCTTGCAGCTGTAATGAAGGCAATCCCAAATATTTTTGCTGCTGTAGCTATTCTTGCAGTGTCATTTTTTGTTGCCCGTTTCATATCTGGAATTTTAGTTACATTACTGGATGGGACAGGCTATAACACTTTACCTGAAAAATTGGGTTTCAGGAATGTAGACACGAATAGAAAGACACCGGCTGAAATGACAGGCAAGGTTATACTGTTCTTTATCATGCTTTTCGCAACAGTAGAAGCAGCAGGTAAACTCGAATTTCATCAGGTATCTTCGATTATCAGTACATTTATCCAGTTCGGTGGTCAGGTTCTATTGGGTGTTGTGATACTGGGTATCGGTTTATGGCTTGCAAATCTCGTCAGATCAGCACTACTCGCAGTAAGTGGAGATAATGCATCGGCAATTGCTGGTATTACTCATATATCGATACTTGTCCTGGTTGCGGCAATGGGACTGAGAGCGATGGGTATAGCAGACGACATAGTGAATATTGCATTCAGTATGATGCTTGGAGCTATCGCTGTCGCAATCGCTTTGTCATTTGGTCTGGGAGGCCGTGAAGCAGCAGGATTACAGATGGAATACTGGTTGAAAAAATTACGTAAATAAACTTATATCAGCCTGCCCAGATAATTAGGGCAGGCTGCAAAATCGTCAAAATCATTATCAAAAAAGGAACTAATTATGAAAAAGTCAATTGCAATAATGTTATTCGGTCTGGTTTTATCAGGATGCTCACAGTCTGATGAACCTACATTGGAAGATCAAAAGAAAAAAGTAATATCAAATATAGAGGATAAAGCACAGGTAATACAGGACAAAAGTGATCCAAGTAGCACTAGCGCTGAAACAGAAACAAAAACAAAAACAAAAGAGATTATCGATAATGTTAAGGAAGATGCCAATGAGTTACTTGATAAAGGAGTTAAAAGTGAAACAGGAGAGAAAGTAATGGACAAGGCAAAGGAAATACAGGAATCAGCAGAATCCAAGGCGGCGGACTTAATGGGAAAGTAAATCAATATAATATAAGATGAGGTTTGACTATGTTTGTATATAAAAAAATATCACAGCTTATAGATATGAGCAATATACGGAAAGTGACTGTAGCGATATTTATCACTGTTTTACTCCAGTCTATTTCATATCCGGTATTAGCCGAACTTATCAATATAAATAAAGCAGATGTAGTAACACTCAGCAAGCATCTCAAGGGGGTGGGAGATGTTAAAGCACAATCTATTGTTGAATACCGAAGGCAATATGGTCCATTTAAAAACGTTAATGAACTTGTATATGTACCGGGAATCGGCGATGGTATCCTGAATGATAATAGGTCAAATCTTTCTACTAAAAAGGGAATTTTTAGAGCTCAAGAGAGAAGCAGTAAACAATCAGCCTTGAACGACTCAAGCAAATCATCACCAATTCAACATAAAGGAAGAAATTTTTCGGAAAAACGCAATACTGATTTCAAGTCTGATAAAACCGTCTCAAACGATACATCAAGAAAACAAAAAGGAAATAAACATTCGAAAAAGGACAAGAAGTCCGGAAAGGGCAAGGGTGTCAAGCAGTCGAAAAAGGACAAGAAGTCCTGAACGGCTAAAACAGACAAGCAATTGATTCACATGGCTTTTACAACTTAAGCTATCAATTGACATATGAAATGTCCTATCAAATCGATAGGGCACTCTTATCGGGCATTGCGAAACAAATTATAGACGGAATCAATTCAGATATTATAACTATTTGATTATACATGCATATATTATGTTGCCGTGGTTACGGGTATATATGCGAGTATTGATTACTTTTGAGAGTGAAACAATAAACAAGGTCGCGACAGTTCAGGGCTTTGTTGTGCAGCAACCATAAATAACTTGTCAATTCCAGAATATTTAAATGATAAGCATATGTTTTACAAATAAAATTAGTCATTTCATGGGTGTAATTGAAGAAGTTTTTTATTATTATGTTCAAGACATCAATCGATACTGTCCGGAGACGGCTTATGCGCGTAGCTTTACTTGAAGATGAACCAGCGCAAGCAGAAATGGTTTTAATGAGCCTGAAATCGGCTGGACATGAATGTGAGCATTTTTCTAGCGGGCGAAAGTTCATTGAGAACGTGATTGCCGATAATTTTGATTTATTGATTTTGGACTGGAATATACCTGATATGGACGGGACAGAAGCGCTTACGGCTATCAGAAATGAGCTGGATTGGAATATACCAGTACTGTTTACGACAAGTCGTACACGTGAAGAGGATATTGTATACGCATTGGATCATGGGGCAGATGACTATATGGTAAAGCCCCTGAAGAAAAATGAGCTCGTAGCAAGAATCAATTCGCTACTACGTAGAGCACTTCCTCAAGATAATAATTCTGATAAATATGCATATCCGCCATATATCTTTTGCAAGGAAGACAGGTCTGTTAGAAAAAATGGCAAGGATATAGAATTAACGAATAAAGAATTTGATGTGGCACTACTACTGTTTCAAAACCGGGGTAAATTAGTATCCCGAAAATATTTATTAGAAAAAATATGGGGATATAAAACCAAGCTGAATACGCGCACAGTAGATACGCATATTAGTAATATCAGAAAAAAGCTTGGAATTAGCCCTGTAGACGGCTGGTTGTTAAGTTCTGTTTATCAGCATGGTTATCGGCTAAATGAATTAGACGAAACTTGAAGCAAAGCAGTGCGTCATCTGGCCAGATTTACAGATATAATCAAATATGTATCGGGAGATCCTTTAATTCATGTTATATTAAAAGCAAAACAAAACAATAAATTACAGACAGACTAGATCTTTATACCATGAAAATAAGACAGATCTATATATTAATTTTAATATTGATTCCGATAAATTGTCATGCCAGTGACTGGAGCTATACGTTCAGGCCAGGTGACAGCTTATGGGATCTTAGCAATAAGTATTTGATTAGTACTGAATACTATACGGAACTTCAAGCGCTTAATAAAATATCGGATCCAACAAAGATTTTACCAGGAACCATTATTAAGATCCCAATTAAATGGCTTAAAAAACAGCCTAGCTCCGCATTGATAACTGATACGTATGGAGCGGTAACCATTATACGATCTTCAGAAAACAAAATTATAATGAACAGTTTGCCTGATAATCGTATTTATGCAGGAGACCGGATAGTAACAGGTAAAGACAGCAGTGCAACACTGGTATTAGCTGATCAGTCGCGTTTAATAATTTACGCTGAGTCTGAAATTATAATGGATTCTATCAGTCAGTATGGAGATACAGGTATGGTAGATACCACACTTCGTCTGCCGGCGGGACGTATAGATAACCATGTAAATCCAAACAAAAGCCCAGGATCAAGATACAAAATTAATACGCCTGCAGCTGTAGCGGCCGTCAGAGGTACAGAATTTCGCATGAGTGCGGACTCGCAGAGAAATATTAGTCGAAGTGAGGTGCTGACTGGCTTAATTGGCGTACTAGCGCAGGATAATGAAACTGAGGTTCCTGAGGGTTATGGGAATGTTACCAAAATTGGCGAACAACCTCAAAAGCCAAGAGAATTACTCAAGCCTCCTGTGACTACCTCCACACGTACGAACATTATTAAATTTCCTGCTGAACTGAATTGGTCAGTACTGGATGGTGCCAAGGTTTACCGCACACAAATACTACCTACCAATAAACAAGACCGTATTATATATGACAGATTAAATGACAAAGCATCACTAAGATTAAACGAGTTGAAGGATGGGCGATATATTCTCAGAATAAGGGGTATCGATGATATTGGCTTGGAGGGTTACAACGCTAATCACGAGTTTGTTGTACAGACAATACCTGTAATTACTGAATTAATGACTTCTGCCAGCGGTTCGGCTTTAAATAATGCGACACCTGAATTCAGGTGGAAAAAGGATGAGAGGGCAGATAGATATCACTTTCAGATAGCATATGACCAAAATTTTACAAAAATTATTGAAGAGAAAAAAGATTTAAAAACGAATTATCTGACACCGGAGAATGTACTTCCGGATCAGGTGTTGTACTGGCGCGTTGCCGGAATAAATACTGAAAATGTCAGAGGTCGATTTTCACCGGTATCAAAAATTGTCATCAAAACAAGGACGGAGCCGGTATTGGTATATCCAGCCTTTGTTGATTATTTTTATATCTACTATAGATGGCGGCCCATAACAAATGCAGCATCGTATGTAATACAGGTATCCCCGGTACATCCTTCGAATAAAATATATTGGGAATACACTGTAAAACAACCTTTTATTAGAATGATGCGGCCAGCATCCGGTGTTTACTACTACCGTGTTGGTGTGAGCAAGCGTAAGGAGACTTATAGCGAATGGAAACGCTTAAATATTCCATACTTGCACTAAATACGGTGGTGTGATCCAGATTTGCCATGAATAAAAAGATCAAATATCAGCAAATCAGCGGGAGACTGGAGCAAGTACTTTTTTGGGTGTTAATTATCTTTTTTACGCTTCTTTTGATTCATGGCGACTGGCTATCCAGATGGGACCTTCTTATATATGATGCTCAGATAAAGCTATGGCATGACCCACCACCATCTGAAATTATCATCATCGCAATCGATGAATCAAGCATCAAAAAGCTGGGCCGATGGCCATGGCCGCGTAGTATTCATGCTCAGTTGTTAAATAAACTAACAACAGAGGAGGCTGGTGCGATTGGTATGGATATAATCCTTTCGGAGCCTTCGCGTAATAGCGTGCAGGATAATGAGTTGGCAGATGCAATTAAGAGGAATGGAAAAGTGGTCCTGCCCGTGCTCGCAGAGCAGACCAGGGTGCAAGGCCAGCTAGTAGAGACTTTGCCTTTATCGTTATTTGCGGAAGTAGCGGCTGCCATGGGCCATGTTCATGTTGAACTGGATAAAGATGGTATAGCACGAAGTGTCTTTCTCCTGGAAGGTCTTGGCACACCGCATTGGCCTAGTTTTGCCCTTTCAGTTTTGAATGTAGCAATGCCTGATTTAAGAATTGATTTGCCAGGTACGCAAAGCATAGTTAAGTCAGAACCAAGCCCATATGTATGGTCAAGAAATTATAAAATGTTAATACCCTTTGCAGGACCCCCGGGGCATTTTAATACATTGTCGTATGCCAATGCCTTGGGAGGTAATCACTTACCCGGATTATTTAAGAATAAAATCGTGCTCATAGGGGCAACTGCTACCGGATTGGGCGATGCTTTGCCTACACCTGTATCAGCTGAAGCGCACTCTATGTCGGGTGTGGAAATTAATGCCAATATTTTAAACGCTCTGATAAAGAATGTCGATATTCGTAAAATATCAGTTTCGGCACAAATGACTATTGCCAGCATTTTAATTCTCCTTATGGCTTTCTTTTTCACACAATTATCACCAAGGTGGAATTTGATCATTACGCTGACGATGATTATTTTATCGTTGTTATTATCGGTGCTATTACTCAAATACTTTTATTTATGGTATGCGCCTTCTGCGATATTGCTGGCGATGATTGTTGCCTATCCATTATGGAGTTGGAGGAGGCTTGAAAATGCAATGAGGTTTCTGGATCAGGAGTTGGCCGTATTGCACACGGAGGAGCAAAGCGCACCAAAAAGCCAGGCGTTAGAACTGAGATCCGTAATGGAATATTTTAACAAACTGCTGCCTATATCTGGATGGGCGATTTTTGGCAAAAATGGACAAATATGTTACTCCGATAAGGATTATCCAAGCCGGGTTCCGGATATAAAGGTACCGGACAGTCAATGGTTAAATTATAAAGACGATTATTGGCTAGATATGTCCCATGATACTGGGCCGGGACTGGTTGCAATACGATGGACACATGACAAGGCGCCTACTCAACAGGAAAGAGCCTTGCTGGATGATCTACTTGAAAGACACAAATCACATATCAATCAAACCAGGATGAATAGTGTGGACCTGGTTGAAAATCGTATTGCCCAGGTTAGGCTGGCTGCGGAGCGTATGCGCGCCCTGCGCAGGTTTATCTCGGAGGCAATATCGCAAATGGGAGATGGCGTGCTGGTGGTTGGGCCAATTGGCGATATTATTTTATCAAATGAAAATGCGGCATCCTATCTTGGATATCAATCAGTTGACGAACTTAATCGTAATAGCCTCCTGCCTGTTTTAGACAGGCTTCACAAATATTCTACCGTTACGTGGGAATCAGTGCTTTATGATGTACTTTTAAAGCATCAAACAGTACAGTCGGAAGCAATTCATAACGGGTATGATTTACTTGTGCAATTTGCTCCGTTGGACCGACATAACAGAGAACTCGGCGGTATGATTGTAAATTTAACCGACATTACAGATCTGAAAACAAGTGAACGAAGACGGGGGGAGTTATTGGGTTTTTTATCTCACGATTTGAGAGCGCCACTTGTATCATTAATGGCTTTGCTTGAAATCAGCAGAACTGACACTTCTATCTCTTCCTTGGCCTCATTGCTTGATAGAATGGAGGCTTATGCTCAGAATACACTTAATCTTGCAGATCAGTTTCTTCAGCTTTCTCGTGCAGAGAGTGGTGAGAGTATTAATTTCCAGGAATGTGATCTGAATACTATCTCATTAAATGCGTTAGAACAGGTCTGGGCGCAAGCAAGAAGAAAAAATATCGAATTGAAATATAAAGAATGCTCAGAAGAAGCATGGATATATGCTGATCCGGATTTGATTGAACGTACTATTGTTAATTTGCTAACGAATGCGGTCAAATACAGTAATTCTGCAACAATTATTTCGATCACGATATATGACAGCAACAAGTGCTACAATTGCTGTGTTTGCGATCAGGGATCAGGAATCTCAGAAGAAGATGTACCGCATTTGTTCGATCGCTTTTATCGCGTTAAGCAAACAAGCAAAATGCAGGTAAAAGGAGCAGGTCTTGGACTTGCCTTTGTTAAAACTGTAATTGAGCGTCATGCCGGTAATGTAGATGTAAAGAGCAAGCCTGGTAAGGGGTCAACATTCTGTATATCACTTCCCAAAAAGGGGAACGGGCCAACATGATCTCTTTATCCACAGCTTTACTTGATAATTTCTGACTGGTATAAATGCTATAAAGTATCTGATTATTATATCATCGACAGGTATCTATTATTTCATACCAATAGTAGAGTTGAAAAGCAATAGACTATTCTAAAGACAGTGATCTGAGCAAGATTATCTGCCATTTGTGAAAATTAACTCAGATATAATAAATATGGCAAATTTTCCTTCTACATTGAATGAAATGGCAGCACTGGCATATGCATTCTGACCATTAGGCTAATCTGAAATATACTCTTTCACGGCGATCGGCAATCACAGATCAAGAGCGGTTATGGAGAGACTGAATATGCTTAATACCGGCCAGAATTTTGAACATCCGGCTGTCCCGGCAGGCTCAGCTCTGAGGGAGCATGTCCTGTACAGACTGAGCAGGAAACGCTGGGAGATGTTTCGGATCCAGGGGTCATGATCGAGGATATCCTGAATTATGTACGAGTATCAGATCGTATTGCTACATCCGGTCAACCGACAGTAGATCAATTCAGGCGCATAGTCGGAGCCGGTTTTGAAGTAGTTGTCAACCTGGCTATGCCGGATTCGGTTAATGCGATTGCTGATGAGAAAGATATCGTTGAATCATGTAATATGGAGTATGTTCATATTCCGGTACCGTTCGATTCACCTGGTGTCGAACATCTAAAGATATTTTTTGAAGTAATGAGCGAATATTCCAAGCGGAGGCTATGGGTACATTGTGCGTTGAATTACCGGGTATCTGCATTTATTTATCAGTACTATCGCCTGATAAAAGGGGAGGCCCCGGAGCAGGCGAGAAAACACATGTTTTCGCACTGGGAGCCGAACCCGGTATGGCGACGGTTTATGGTAATATCGTTTAAGGAAATCGAATAATCAATCACAACAATAGCAAGGAGAGATGGTTTATGAAGGTCGCATATATATTTTCCAGCCAGGGGCACACTGTTTCATATAAGTTGGGAAAAATGATCCTGCCGCAACTGGAAGAGGATGCGCATGGCGTCGAGGTCGCAGGGATGTTTTTTTTCGAAGACAATAACTACGTACTGGTTAAGGGTGACCCGCTCGGTGAGCGACTGGCAAAAGTTGCGAAGGAAAAAGGTATTCTGCTGATGGGTTGTGACCAGTGTTGTTATGAACGGGAAATAGATGGCAAGCTGGTCGAGGGCGCGACGATTGGCTGTTTCCCGAATCTGTATAGCGCCTTGTCAGGCAATATGCCTGATCAGGTGATTACTTTGTAGTTTATCCAATCAGGTCTGCAGACCATGAGATGTTTCAGGATCGGTACCGATGCGTTCGTACTCGGCGATGACCTGTGCGCCCAGCAGCAGTATGATCGCGGCGGCTTCCAGGCTGAGCAGGATAATAATAACCGTCGCAAACGCGCCGTAGACTACGTTAACCAGGGACAGGGTAGAGAAATACCAGACCAGGACATGTCGCGTGATTTCCCATAACAGCGTGGCGGTCATGCCGCCGATCAGCGCATGACGTATGGACAGACGGCCGACCGGCATTACCAGGTACAGCGAGGTCAGTAACAGGACTTCGCCAGCAATACCAAGAATATAAACGAGTATCTTGTCTAGTCCGCTGAGTGACCAGTGGTTGCCCATTATGTCCAGTGATCTGGCTTCCAGAGCATGCAGGCTACCACTGACAGTGCTGACCATAAACATGCCGGCAGCAAGTAACAGGATGTAGCAATACGGAATAATAGCCGAGATCAGAAAGTGACGACGGTGGATGGCGACCCGGTGAAAGAAGATTACCGACATTGCATTTTCCAGTGAAGTAAATGCGAACGAACTGAAAAACAGTAGAATCAGCAGTCCCAGTATGCCGACGACTTTCCAGTTTTGCATGAAGGTGCTGATCTGGTCAATCAGTGCATCGGCCTGGTTCGGGGTTATCAGGACCAGATACTCGCGCATGGCCTGCAGCAGTCCCTGGGTATCCTGGATCTGGGACAGGGCAACCAGGATCAGCGCGAACATCGGCACAATAGACAACAGGGTGTAATAGGCAACCGCGCCTGCTAGCAGGAAGCCCTGATTGGCGCTGAAACCGGACATAACCAGCCTGGTAAACCGCCACGGGTTATCCAGGACATAACGAAGGCGTGGGCTGGCCATGATGTCTGCCTACAGGTCTACATTGATGGCCCTGAGAAATGCATCCGACAGCTCGCCGCGACCTGCCTTGTCGATCAGCTGTTCGGCAGTCTGGACGATTTCTGACAACGGTCCGGTCAGGAATACCATGCCGAGTTCCAGCGTAACCCGCTTGTCCGCTACCGGATTCTGCGTATTGGGGTGTTCCGGTTGCAGAAATACCATCTGGATTTCACTAACCTCGTCGGGAATACTTTCGCAGCCACCGTCAGGAGCAACAAATGCAAACAGTTCCTCCGGATTGTGCAGCGACACGCTTTCCTCGTTAAATGCCTGTTCCCCTGCCTTTGCGGAGAATTCAACAGTAATAATGGGTTTCATGGCGTCACCTTTTTACTTGGGCTCTAATATCAATATTATAAGAATGGTTATCGACCTTCTAGTTTCAGATCAGTCTGATAAATACTCGATACAAGTGAATAAAGTGGATTAAATGACCTTTGTTACAAGTTGTAAATTATGCAGACATCTTGATCCGTATATTATTATAAAAGCATGATGGCTATCCGGGTATGTTAATATATCCATATGTGGAAGTATTAAGATATTGAGTAGTGTCTGAATCCATTATATATAGTATATATGACTGACTAGCTACCATGCCCGTAATACCATTCCATCCTTGTTAAATATCCCTGTATTACCAGGGGGTGCAGTGTGGTTGAGAAGGCCCCGCGAGTTTTAAACCTCATTTTTATCCTGACTTTGGCCGGCTGTGGCGGAGGTGGCGGCAGTTCGCCATCAACCGTCGATATACAGAAACTTAAACAGGAGCTGGGCGCTAAAATTTTTGCAGATACAAATCTTTCAGAACCGGTGGGTCAGTCCTGTGCGAGCTGTCATGACGCACTAACCGGCTTTGCTGATCCGGATGTTGACAGTACCAACCCTGTGTCGGAAGGAGCTGTTACTGGCAGGTTTGGTAATCGAAATGCGCCAACGGCAGCCTATACATCATTGATTCCGGATTTTGGCACTAATAATGCGGGCGAGTTTGTCGGTGGACAGTTTGTCGATGGCCGGGCTACAAATCTGGTTGAGCAGGCCAAGCTCCCGTTTCTGAATCCACTGGAAATGGCGAATCTGGACAAGGCCAGCGTCATTAACAAGATTCGTAATGCGGCATATGCGGCGCAGTTCGAACAGGTCTATGGTGCAGGTAGTCTGGACAATACCGATACCGCCTTTGATCAGGTTGCCGATGCCATAGCAGCATTTGAGGGGACAGATGAATTTAGCCCATTCACCTCAAAATTTGACTATTTTCTCGCAGTTTCACCTTGGCAGGCCAGCCAGACGTAAGCCATTGAGCAGACGTTCTTTATCTTCTGTTTTAGTGTAGGGTATGCGGTTGATGACCCGCGATAATGTTATATCAGGGTTCCACATAAGCAATTCTTCAATTTTCCAGTTAGCCTCTTCAATGCGGTTATTGAGTGCATAGCTGGCTGCTAGCCAAAGACTCGAGCGTTGTGATGCGGGGTTGCGTATCAGGGCTTTTTCAAAGAAGCCTGCCGCTTCGGAAAAGTTGCCTTGCGTAAAATGACATGCACCTGAGTGAAATGGATAACTAGCCGGATATTGTGGATTGAGTCGTTCAGCACGTTGAATAAGTGCTATGGTATTGGCGGGTTTACCGTTGTAACAGAGGATCGAGGCCAGGGCGATGAAGGCATCGGCATAATTAGGATTAAGGGTAATGGCCTGCGTAGCAAAAGTCAGGGCCTCATCATGACGTTTCTGTTCACGACGTATCAATGCCATAACAAAATGGACCTGCGCAATCTCACTATTGAGTTCAAGTGCCTGCTGTGCCAGACGCTCTGCCTGTTGCAGTGATTCGTCAGGCTTATCACTCCAGCCATTGATATATTCGGCCCGGTAGGTATTGGCGAGTGTGGCATAGGCACGTGCAAAATTCGGATCCAGATTAATGGCGGTGGAAAATTGATGTTGTGCGCGTTGGTTGGCTTCTTTGAAGCGTTGTCCATAAAAGGCCAAGCCTTGTAAAAAGGCCTGGTAGGCCGGCATACTATCAGTATGTCGCGGTACGGTTCCCCGACGACGCTGTTTTTCAGTTGGCAGCGGCAAGACATCGATGACCTGCTGGAGCACTTGGTCCTGTAAAGCAAATATATTGTCCAGCTTGCCATCTATGTGTCTGGTTAGTATGATTTTGAGAGTTCGGCCATCAACAACATTTATTTCAAAAATGAGTCGACCATCGATGAGCCGGGTTTTACCATGTACTAGATGACTGACATTGAGTTGCTGCGCAATCTGTGCTACATCAACGTTGCTTTGTTTATACGGCGATACAGATTGGTTTGCGATCACGGCCAGTCCCTTAACCTGGGAAAGGTGACTAATAAGATGATCAGTAATACCGGAGGCCAATAGTCTTGGTAGCGTGTCTTGCCTGCTACTTGAGAATGGCAAAACTGCAACTGATAACATTTTCTTCTGTATAGATGGTGCTGTCTGAGTTGCAATAATCTCTTCTAATAATGTTTTTTGACTGTAGTGCTTGTATATCAGTATTCCGGAAAGTAACACAAAGAATCCCAGTAGAATGCCGCTGGATACTGATGCTCGATGACGCTGTGTAAATTTTCTCAGACGATATACATAAGTTTGCTTATGAGCTAAAACCGGCTCATGTTCCAGATATCGCTGGAGGTCTTCGGAAAATTCCCCGGCTGTTGCATATCGCTTTTCAGGATCTCTATGAATGGACTTATTCAATATATCATCAAGATCATCACCTAAGGCGCTATTGGTGTTTCGTTTCCATTCAGTGTAACGGTATGTTTGTGCGAAACTGCCAGACTCGGATGCTTGTTTATCGCAAAGTAGTGTTCTTAACGCCTGTAGATTTTCAGTCTGTATATGATAAGGTTGCTGACCAGTTAAAAGTTCATACAGTAATACACCTAATGTGTAGACATCACTGGCCGGTGTTATAGTATCGTTGCAGATCTGTTCAGGGCTGGCGTATTCGGGGGTTAAATGCAATAAAGTGACAGGATCCGATATTGGTATATGGCTCGTAAGCCTGGCGATTCCAAAATCCAGCAACTTCGGTATTCCGTCACGTGTGACAAGAATGTTGGCCGGTTTGATATCATAATGTATCACGTTATGATGATGTGAAAATGCGACCGCGTGGCATACCGACAGAAATAATTGCAGACGTTGTTTTAAATTCAGTGATCGTTTCCTGCAATACAGGTCGATCGGGACACCGTCGATATATTCCATAACCAGATATGGCGATCCATCCTCACATGTCCCACCATCGATTAACTGTGCGATATTGGGATGGTTCAAATCGGCCAGGATCTGACGTTCACTGAGAAATAGTTGGTGCGCATTTTCATCAGCCAGGGCATGACGTAGTACTTTAATCGCAACTTGTTGTTGGTAGCTGCCATCTGCTCGTTCTGCAAGATAGACTATACCCATACCTCCATGCTGTATCTCATCAGTCAGCTGGTAGGCGCCCAGTGTCTGTCCGCTCTCGAGTGAGTTGTCAAGCAGGTCATCGGCAGCTGCGCCAATGGTCTGGTGTAGGCGGGCCGAGGAGTGTGGATCGGCAGCAACCAGGCGTTCGACCTGTTGACGCAGTTCATGGTTATTGCTGCAGTGTCTATCCAGATAGAGCGCTCGTGCATTGGAATCCAGGTCAACAGTGGCATGAAACAAGGTTTCCAGTTGTTGCCACAGCTCAATCGACATCATGGTGTGGTTCGAGCGCATTATATAGCCAGGCCTCTGCCAGTCGTAATTCCCGTTGTACGGTCTTGCTGGAGATATCCAGAACTGCTGCTGTTTCCTCCATAGACAAGCCGGCAAAATAATGCAGTTCAACAATGTCATGTTTACGTTGGTCGAACATGGCCAGTTTGGACAGGGAATCGTCCAGCTCAATCAGGTCTGATGGATCGTTTTTTGCAGAGACTCTGGATTCATCCAGAGTAAGGGGCCGTTGTCCCTGGCCACGCTTTTTACGCTGACGAGAGCGTGCGTGGTCAACCAGTATACGACGCATTTGTCGTGCGGCCACGGTATAAAAGTGGCTTCTGTCCTGCCAGCAGACTTTGCTGCCGAGCAGCTTCAGGAGTGCCTCATTCACCAACGCAGTGGGTTGTAGAGTATGATCGGGCCGCTCCCCACGCATGGCATATGATGCCAGTCGGTGTAACTCCTGATAAACAAGGGGAGATAACTTTTCAAGTGCATTATGATCTCCCTGTTGCCAGAGCTTGAGCAACTGTGTAATAGGGTTATCTGTGGGATGCTGGTCAGTTGGCATGGGTGCAACAGAGTTGGCTTTTGTAAAAGCATACCACAGAGAACAGCCATTACGAAAAAACGCGGCAGTGACTGTGTGCACTGCCGCAGATGATAAATCAAGGCTTTGCTCAGTCACCATACTGACCGTGGCTCATGGTAACCTGTCCGTCGGCTTGTTTAAGCACTGTCCAGATGTTGTTGAACTGTTTTTTAGGAAAGCATTTTTTGCTTCTGCATGGCAGACAATCATCCTGATTGTTTTTACAGGTTTCTTTTATCTTTACCCCCAGCCCGGCCATGATGGCGTAAAGATTACCGCTGTTGGCTGAAACAAGCACAGCACTGCCATTTGGGACGGCCTGCAAGGCCTTGATCATGGGTTTGATTGCAAATTTGCCCTTGGTACGGTTGTTTACCACCTCTCCCTTGATACTAGATCCCGGTGCCGGGAATTGTTCGATACGCAGATTGCGTGCTTTTGCCAGTGCTTTGGCGGTGTCACGGGTACGGTCGGTATGGGTGGCGTAGATGTGTGTCAGGCGTGTGCCCTGCATATATCTGACCAGTACCTGCGCCCTGGCTTTTCCCTTTGTATTTAAAGGCTTGTTGGGGTCCTTTTTGACGATCTCGGCATGTCGAATCAGGTAGTATCTTGTCGTATCGACCGCTTGAGTACCTGTAGTAGCGCAGGCGACCAGGAATAGCGATAGTGACAGGCTCACTACCAGATAAACCATACCGGCTAGCATGCGATTGAATGTAAATTGTCTGATATTGGTCATGACGGCTCCTCTCTTTGATGCATTTAATATAGATTCATGGTGTTGAATCTGGTTGGCTTATTATTAAAAGCGACAAACAGAGAAAAAACCGGACAAGGTATTTTCGACTTCGTATCCAGACAGTGCGTAGATCCGATCGTGATTTCAGGGTGTGAGCGACTCCAGTAACTGGCGTACTGACTCCTGGCGTTGCTGCGGATCATCGAGCTCCTGCTTGATACGCAGGATTTCCATGCCATCCAGTTTGTATATATCCGGTTGTTGCTGGATGTAATTGATAATCTGTTCGGTATTGACATTGGGCTCCTTGCCGAACTGGATACGACCGCCGGCGGGACCAATCTCGATTTTACGTATACCCATCGGCAATGCGATCAGTTTGAGTTCGGTGACCTGGACCAGGTTCTTTAACGGTTCGGGCATCAGGCCAAAGCGATCGATCATCTCGACCTGCAGTGACCTTAATGACTGTTCATCGGTTGCACTGGACAGGCGCTTGTACAGGATCAGACGGGTATGCACATCAGGCAAGTAGTCTTCCGGTATCAGGGCAGGTACATGCAGGTCGACCTCCGGCCCATGCTCCAGTGGTGCATCCAACTCCGGTTGTTGTCCTGACTTCAGTGCCTGCACCGCCCGTTCCAGTAACTCGGTATACAAGGTAAAGCCGATTTCGTGGATTTGACCGCTCTGGTCTTCACCCAGTAGTTCGCCGGCGCCCCTGATTTCCAGGTCGTGGGTGGCCAGCATGAAACCGGCGCCCAGGTCTTCCATGGATTCGATTGCCTGTAATCGCTTGATCGCGTCCTTGCTGATCGCGCGTTGGTCCGGTATCAGCAGATAGGCATAGGCGCGATGATGGGAACGACCGACCCGGCCGCGTATCTGGTGCAGCTGTGCGAGGCCCAGTTTGTCGGCACGGTCGATGATAATGGTATTGGCCGTCGGGATATCGATGCCACTTTCGATGATCGTGGTACAGACCAGGATGTTGTAACGTTGATGATAGAAATCCAGCATGATCTGTTCGAGCTGGCGTTCGCTCATCTGGCCATGTGCTACCGCAACGCGCGCCTCCGGGATTAATTGCTGAATCTGGTGTGCGGTCTTTTCTATGGTCGCCACGCTGTTGTGCAGGAAATAGATCTGGCCGCCGCGGTTCAGCTCACGCGTAAAGGCCTCCTGCATCAGCACCTCGTCCCACTCGGTGACAAAGGTCTTGATCGCTACCCGCTCGGTCGGAGGTGTCGCAATGATGGACAGATCGCGCAGCCCGGACAGGGACATATTCAGTGTCCGCGGAATAGGTGTCGCCGTCAGTGTGAGGATGTCGACCTCAGAGCGCAGCTTTTTCAGTTGTTCCTTGTGGCGGACACCGAAGCGGTGCTCTTCATCGATGATGATCAGGCCCAGATCCTTGAAGCGGATATCCTTCTGGATCAGCTTGTGGGTACCGATGACCAGGTCGACCTTGCCATTGGCCATGTCCTGTAGCACGTCTTCGGTTTCCTTTTTACTGCGGAAGCGTGACAATACCTCGATCCGGAATGGCCAGTCGGCAAAGCGGTCGAGAAAATTCTGATAGTGCTGCTGGGCGAGCAAGGTGGTTGGCACCAGTACGGCGACCTGTTTGTTGTTCTGCGCCGCAACAAAGGCCGCACGCATGGCTACCTCGGTCTTGCCAAAACCGACATCACCACAGACTACGCGATCCATTGGTTGCGGGTTGCGCATGTCCGCAACGACGGCTTCGATCGCGGCCTGCTGATCAACGGTTTCTTCAAACGGGAAACTGGCGGTAAAGCTTTCATAATCCTGATCGTCCAGCTGATATTGAAATCCGCTACGCGCAGCGCGCTTGGCATAGATGTCCAGCAGTTCCACTGCCACATCCCGGACCTTTTGTGCTGCCTTGCGTTTCAGTTTTTGCCAGTGATCACCGCCCAGCTTGTGCAACGGCGCTGATTCCGGTGAGGCGCCGCTGTATCGTGAAATCAGGTGTAGTGAGGCGACCGGTACATACAGTTTGTTTTCAGCGGCGTATTCCAGTAACAAGAATTCACGCTCTTGGTTGCCCACGGTCAGGTGAGTCAGTCCACGATAGCGGCCGATACCGTGTTCCTCATGCACAACCGGGTCCCCCGGATGCAGGTCGCTGAGACTGCGGATGATCTGATCGGCCTCGGTAACGGCCTTGCGTCGTCTCCGGGTCTGTTGCGCACGCTCTCCAAATAACTGGGTCTCGGTGATCAGCGCAACGGCCGGGTCTTCGATCACTACCCCCTGTTCCAGTGGTGCTACGGTAATACCAAAAGCGTGTTGTTCAGCAAGAAAATGGTCGAGGCTGTCAAATTGCTGGGGTAACAGGTGATAGCGTCTGAACATTTCCAGTAACACTTCACGTCTGCCCGCGGATTCGGCCAGTATCAGTACCTGGCCCCTGAAGGAATCCAGGTATTGCAGCAACGCGGCAACCGGCTGATCGCTGCGCGTCTGGATTAATAATAACGGTGCGGCGCTGGTAGAGAAGTTGATCACGGATTCATCTTTCGATCCTGAAATCTGCTCGAACGGATGGACCTGGATACGCGGGAAGCTGTCCAGTAGCGCGGCTAGTTGTCCTGGCTGCAGATAGAGCTCGTCCGGTGACAGTACCGGGCGCTCGATATCGTGACGGCGTTGCTCATAGCGCTCATGGACCTGTTTCTGGATGGTATCCGATACACTGTCATGATCATGGGTGCGTATCACCAGTGCGTTTTTCGGCAGGTACTCGAACAGGCTGCTGGTCTGCTCAAAGAACAGGGGTAAATAGTACTCTATACCATTGGGTATACGGTGTTGGCCGATATCGTTATAGATGACGTTGCTTTTCAGGTTGCCTTCGAAACGATTGCGGAAACTGCGCCTGAAGTATTTGATGGAGTCACTATTGAGCGGGAATTCGCGTGCTGGCAGCAAGCGGATATTATCAACCTGGCCGCTGGAACGTTGGGTTTCCGGGTCAAACTGCCTGATGCTCTCGACTTCGTTATCGAACAGGTCGATACGATATGGTTGCTCGCTACCCATCGGGAACAGGTCGATCAGCGAGCCACGTATTGCGAATTCACCATGTTCCATGACCTGGGACACGCAGCAGTAACCGGCCTGCTCCAGGCGTGCCCGGAATGCGTCCAGGTCGATGTGTTCACCCTTGTCCAGTACCAGGCTGTGGGTAGCGAGATAGGAGGGAGGTGCGAGGCGTTGCATCAGTGTACCCATGGGTACGATCAGCACACCATGTCTGGTTTCCGGTAGCTGATACAGGGTTTCGATACGACGCGAGATAATGTCCGGATGTGGGGAATACAGGTCATAAGGCAGGGTTTCCCAGTCAGGAAACAGCATCACCGGCATGTCGTGGTCGGCATTAAAAAATCGCACCGATTCCAGCAGCCTGTTGGCAAACAGCATGTCATCCGTGACCACCAGTACCAGGCCGTCGTGTTGACGGGCGGCTCTGCTGATCGCCAGTCCCAGTCCGTTACCGGCCAGCCTGCCCCAATGCAGTTCCGCCGGGCCCTGCGGGACCGGTGGCTGTAACGGACTGGCCAGAACCGGCGCGTTAGTATCTGCTGGATGGGTGTCGCTCATGGGTGGTCACGGTGTGGATATGTAAAACAGCTATTGTCCCATAATTAACATAAGCGGACCATGTTGACATCCCGCGGGACAACTGACAGGTCAGTCTCGCACTTCTGGGATCAGGGTTTATTCAACGGTTACGCGTATGCGGATATTGCCAAACCGCTGATCACGACTACGGGTACTGTAGGTGATGGCGTTACTGTCCGATGCCCCGGTATGAGATACGCCGCCAAGCAGGATCCATTCGCCCAGTTTGCCGCGTACTACCGTTTCGGCAGCCTGACGGGTGAATATCTTGCGATATTTAACCTGGTCGCCACGTTCGGCCCTGACAAACAGGGTGATCTGGTCGCCCTGTTTGTGTGGCAGGACATGGATGCCGGTGATCACATCACGATACTGAATCCCGCTTTCGCCGCCATAGTGGCGGCCATCCGGATAGCTACGGGTGCGACCGACCGGTACCGAGCGGCCCGACTGGATAAAGGCCGGCTTGCCGTCCAGTGTGATGATGTTCTGTACCTGGGACGAATTATCCCGGCTGCGGGTGCCATAGCTCCTGACCGTGACATCGCTGCCGCGGTTGCTGATCTGTCCACTGGCGGAAACCCCCTGATCGGCGGCATACTTACCGCCACTGAAATCAGCGGTGATACGCAGGCGTTGCAGCGCAGTGTCCAGTTGCTCCAACATATCTTTAAGGCTTTGCAGCTCGTCCTGGCTGCCGCGGGCAATCAGTTGGTAGGCACGGCCGGACAGTCTGAGCCCGGGTATATGCGGTTTGATCAGCGGAATCAATTCCTCCGCGGTGCGGTTTTTCAGGTCGATCACGATGGTTTCCGGTCCTGCCGCATAGTTACTGGCAGGTATCAGTGTCAGCACCAGTGACAGGATCAGACAGCTGGCCGATAGCGTGTGCCAGGAGAACGGTGGTCGGCCTTGTGCAGTGTTCATGCTCTATCGTATCGCTTCAGATATGCAAGCGTCTCATTTCCGGGTCTGGCGAACTGACATCCCACATCTGGGTGAACTGTTTCTGCCACTCACGGGTTTGTCCCGGGTTGTTAAAACAGGCCTCGCCATGATAATAATCGCTATGCTTCTTGTGGAGATAGGCCTTCTGGTCGATCAGCAGCAGTTCCATAATATGCTGGCAGTCCTCAATCGACGGTTTATGAATGTGTATCGAGGAGGTCAGACGTCGTGACAGTTCAATCAGGCGGTGACCTTTCTTGATCAGTACCGAGCTGTCGCGTAGCAGTATCTGAATCCGGGTTTTAGGACTCTTGATGGCCAGATCGGATACAGCCTCGATGAACGGTAGCTGGTCATACAGGCTGTTATCGAGTGAGCCTGTGAACAGCTGAATACTCTGCTCAGCCTGCTGTACCATATCGGCGACCAGTTCGCGATTGAGCTCACGGGTTGTGAACTCGATCAGATCAATAGCGCTTTTATTGATATTGGATCCCGTTGATTCCATCATAATGAATGATTACCTGCCCAGACCATATGCCGGTGCGGAATGCCCGCATCTATAAAGGCTTCACCTTGTTCCTCGTAACCATGCTTACGGTAAAACCCGACGGCCTGAATTTGCGCATCCAGCCAGGGCTTGCAGCCCAGGCGTTCCAGCGAATATTGACCTAGTAATTCAAGTATAGTGCTGCCGACGCCTTTATGCCTCCACTCGGGAAGCACCGCCATCCGGCCGATATGGCCATCGGCCAGTAAACGACCGGTAGCAATCGCATGACCGTCCGGATCATAGGCTATCGCATGGATCGCGTCTTCATCCAGGCCATCCCATTCCAGATCTTCCGGTACCTGTTGTTCCTGTATGAATACGTGTTCCCTGAGCATGCAACATGCAGCTTCCAGGTGCTGCCAGCTGTCTACACATACTTTGAACCCATCAGTATTCATCAACAGAAATAATAATAGCCGCTGCGATACAATTCAAACATCAGGGCAAGTAATTCCGGTGGGTTGTCCGGGTCCCAAGGCAGGCTGTTTGTTTCACAGATTTCAGGCAGCCGCCCGGCTATTGTGTCAGCTATTTCGACGTGCTCTCCATGTACAAACAGATGCCAGCTGCCACTGATATTGGCATATAGCATACGGCAGGCCGGATTGCGGAGGAGCCCGCCAGACTGTCGCCAGGTATCCAGAAAGTCGTCGACTGTTTCGATGTTGCCAGGTTCCTGTAGTGCGAAATTCTCCTTTGGAGTACTCAGGCCGCGGCCCAACCAGATATCGATGGCGTTGTCGTCTTCCAGCAGGGCGTTCTTCAGACGCTGGCGTAAATCAGCCAGGTCCTGATCCGGTATGCGCGATGCATGATCTGCCGGCTGACGATCTGCATCGGTAAAGCGGCTGCCGTCGCTGTGACAGTCCAGTAACCAGTCGGTATAACTGCCCAACAGTTCATAGTCTGATGGCGCCCGGAATCCGACCGAACAGGTCATGCAGGGCTCCAGTGCCACGCCGTAGTGGGCGACACCCGGTGGCAGGTAGAGTACGTCCCCGGGTTCAACCACCCATTCCTGTTCGGCATGGAAGTGTTTCAGTATCTGCAGGTCACAATCCGTCAGCAGGTCCGGATAAAACCGGCAGGCGATCTGCCAGCGTCTTCGTCCCATGGTCTGGATCAAGAAGACATCATAGGCATCGGTGTGTGGTCCGACATTGCCATTCGGTGCCGCGTAGGAGATCATCAGATCATCAATACGCCAGTCCGGAATAAACCGGAACGGGTCGACCAGGCGGCGTAGTTCGGGTATATGCTTTTCGACATCCTGAACCAGCAGGGTGTAGTCGGTGTCCGGTAGCGAGGTAAAATCCTGTTCACTGAAGGGTCCGTGGCGGACATGCCAGCCGGGAGTGGCCTGGTCTGTACTTACCAGCCGGGATTCGACAACATCCTCACAGGCCAGTCCGGCCAGTTCCTCCGGGGAAATCATGTCTGGCAGCTCCGGCAAGGCCTGGCGCAACAAGACCGGTGCCTGCTGCCAGTATTCCCGCAGAAATTGGTCTATGGTTAAATGACCGATATAATTTAATCTAGACATAAACGAACAGTTTTGTGTGTCTGACTATTTTGATACCAGCAGGCCGGAATCGCAAAAGTCCGGACAAGCAAGGAGAATAAGATGAATTTTACCAGATTATCAGTTGTATTGGTTTTGATGAGTCTCGTTACCGTACCCATCTCCACCCAGGCAGGCTGGCAGGACTTACTGAACGACTTTCTGGGTGATGATAAGTCGTCTGAAACCACTCAATCAGGCACAACGACCACTTCGGCACCTTCTGATTCCGATATGACCAGGGCAGTGCTGGATGCCCTCTCAGTAGGCATAAAAAAGGCTATCAAACTGCTCGGACAGCAGGGTGGCTATCTGAACGATGCCCAGGTCAAAATCCCGCTACCCGAGCAATTGCAGTACGTCGAATCCCTGTTGCGCAAAGTCGGGCAGGATAAATATGCCGACCAGTTTGTCGAACGCATGAATGTAGCGGCGGAACAGTCGGTCACCAAAACGACGGATATCTTTCTCGACACCATCAAGAAAATGAGTGTCAAGGATGCGAAATCTATCGTCACCGGGCCTGACGATGCCGCGACCAGCTATTTCAAGGACAAGACCACTGGTCAGCTACGTGAAGTGATCAGGCCTATCGTCAGCAAAACTATGGATGAATACGGTGTGGCTTCCGCTTACAAGAAGCTGATCAGCAAGTCCAAGTATGTCGGCCAGTTCCTGAGCGAAGACGCGGTCGACCTGGATGGTTATGTGACCAACAAGACCCTGGACGGCCTGTTCCTGAAGCTGGCGGAAGAGGAAAAACTGATACGCAAGGACCCGATAGCGCGTACCACGGACATCATGCAGTCGGTGTTTGGTTACTTTGCGAAGTAGCTGGTGTGCTTGTTACGATAACCTGATTTTATGAAAGTCGTCGATTGCATTGAAGAACCTGTGGTGAAGTGCAAAGCACTTCGTGGGGCAGGCTCTCAAGAAACACTCACTTACCTGAGAGAAATGGCCGTATCCGAGGGTCCCGTCCAGTTCCCCCAGAGGCGGGTGCTGCCAGTTAGCATGCAAGCGGGCCTGTTAAACTGACGCCTAGAAGTCAATGATTCTAATCCCGTTGCTGCTTACGTAGCCGCAGCACGGATTCGCCATGCCCCTCAGTACGTTAAAGCATTAGAATAAAGTCTTGATCTTGCCAAGCATGCCACCTACGCCACTACCACCAAGCTGACCAAGAATGGAGGGCAAAATGAATTTCATCCCCTGGTCGACAAGATTGCTGTCGATACCGAGCTTCGAGGCGATGGCAGAAAGGTCGATATTGCCAAGGATTGAATCGGCATCAGCATTATCACCGCTTTCCTTGAATGCCGAAACGATACTGCTGCCTGCTTCAGGCAGGAAATTCTCTGCCTGTTCCTGACTGAAACCCTGGCCAACCAGACCTGATACCAGCTCTCCTGCCTTGTCACCAATAATTGACTGTAAAATATCCATGCTTCGCTCTCCTGTTGGTCTCTGAAGCCCGTCATGGTCAGCCGGGCTGCTGTTGATCTGAGGTGTATTGTATGCCTGCTGCGCTTGGAAACAATGCACTTTACAAACATTTAACAAAGATTTTATAGCTTTTTAATATTTGTTATATGTTGAGTAGTCATTGCGTATGGCTGAAATACATAATTTACAATAACAACCCCGCTTCAGTGTATGCCATGGACACCCGTTCCAAGTGTGATGAATATATTCGCTATGGCGATAGGGTGAATATACGGAGTGAGTATAAACCCAAACAGTATTTATGTAATGACAGCAATCGCAGCACTAATTTTCTAACTACAAAAAAAAGCCAAGTGTACCTGGAAAATCCTGAAGCCTTGAAGCCGGAATTGCTCTAGCCTGAGAAAAAACCGTAATAACAAGTTCAGATAACAAGCCGAACAGCAAAATCAAGCAGCTGTAAAACCGCAGGTTTTATGATGGCCGTCGCAAAAGGGTTTGTTGTCTGAATGACCGCAACGGCACAATGCGGCCTTATTGCGAGTGGTCTGAAAACTATCTTCCTCGTTCTGTATCGACATGGGTCCGCTGGCGATTAACATCGCGTTTTCGCGTATCGTAATACACAGCGGGTCATTACCACTGGCCGGCTCGGACTTGTCGTCCTGTATGTGTGCCGCGTCGGTAAACCCGTGTTCCTTGTGTGCACCATCGCAGAAGGGCTTGTTGGCTGAATGGCCGCAGCGGCACAGATAGACCTCGTCATCTTCGGTGATGGTATTGCCGTCCTTGTCTTCCACCCGGATCTTGCCCAGGGCAACCAGTGGACCATTGGCTTTGATAATGATTTTATTCATCTCATGATATCCTTTTACATGGTGTGGTATCCTAGTGGATAAACTGTACCGGGACCTGGCTACCATGTTCCTCGTCAAACACCAGGTTGATACTGATCTCGTCACCTTGTTCTTCGATCTTGACTTGTTTGAGTTCGGGCAAACGATTGGCCAGCCAGGTGCACATGGCAGCGGCCATGGCCTCCTGATCATTCTTGATCGCGTGAGCCAGATTGGCCGCGACGAATTGTGCACGCTGGTTGAGGTCAGGGTTGTCGATGGTCGTGTCACCCACCAGGATGCCTTCCTGTTCCATTTTCTCGTCCATTTTATCGAGATGCAGGGCCTGGTGGTCCGGCAGTGGCCGGTCACGGTAATACTCCAGTTGTGTAATCCTGTTCAACAGGACGGTCATTTTGTTGCTCATGTCAATTCCGGGTCAAATCGCTGGTAATATCAAACAATGGATAGTGTGGCCGCCTATTTTACCCGGTTTGCGGCACGATAAGAAATTTATAATTCAATGAAAAACAACTAGTTGTCTGATTTTATTACTGGGCGGGCAAGCGTGGATATCATATTGCAATGGATACTGAACTCTTTCAGCTCGTCAGACTCATAGTGATGGTATACCTCATTATACTAAGGAAATAATCAATGAGCTGTTGTTGTCCTCATTCCAGGTCCGCCGGGAGACTGTTTTCGTTTTTTGCACGCCGTTATCGTAGACGCTTCGAACGCAGGGGATTCGAGCCTTCGCAAAGACTGTTGCTGCAGGGTCTGGAGCAGGCCGGGTACCAGGGTGCCAGTCTGCTCGAGATTGGTAGTGGGGTCGGACATTTGCACCAGACCCTGCTTGAACAGGGGGCGTCACAGGCCATTGGTATCGACCTGGCGCCGAGAATGATAGAAGAGGCCGAGAGGTGGGCGAGCGATCGGGGTCTGGCTGAGCGGACCCGCTACATCGAAGGGGATTTCATGACCATGGACCTTTCGGTTGATCAGGTTGATGTGACCCTGCTGGACAAGGTCATTTGTTGCTACCCGGATGTCGACGGTATGGTCCACGAGACGCTGGCCAAGACACGCAAGGTTTACGCGCTGATCTATCCGCGCGACCGCTGGTATACCCGGGCGGGGGTCAGGATGGGCAGCTTGATGATGAGGCTGATTGGTTCGGAATTCAGGCCATACGTGCACGACCCGGTACAGGTGGATGGCTGGATCAAGGAGGCCGGCTTTCGGCGTATCTATGCGGCCAATACCTTTATCTGGCAGGCCCATGTCTATGTAAAGGATGAAACAGAGACATGAGCAGGCATTCAGGTCATGATTACACGCCGATCTCTTGCGCAGTGCACAGCGAATACGAGTTGGCCATTCTGCATAAACAGCAACTGCACCTGACATGGCTGGATGCTGATAACCAGCAGCAAACGGCATATGTAATACCGGTGGACATCAGAACGCGCGAACACCAGGAATTTCTGGTTGCTGATCTGCCAGACAAGACCAGGCTGGAAATTCGTCTGGACAGAATCAGCGCAAAAACGTAATGAACTTTATGATGAGCATGGTAATGAAAAACACGATTATATATTCCATAACTGTTTTGCTGTTTGGTCTTTTGGGTGTTTCCAACACCGTTGCCGGTTACAAGCAAACAGTCGAGCAGATATTGGCGGGTAACGAGGCGCCAGTCGGCATCGTTATCGAGGTTGTCAGTGGCGATGAAAACTTTCTGAACCAGGCATTACCGGAAGTTTCACGTCTGTCGAAGCAACTGCGTACACGTTTTCCGGGGCTGGATGTGGTACTGGTATCGCATGGGCTTGAGATGTTTGCACTGACAACAAGCAGCCTTGAACAAAAACCGAAGACGAAAAAACAGATCAAGTCGCTGCTGGCCGATGATATGACGGTACACGTTTGCGGTACCTTTGCTTCCTGGCAGGGGGTAGAGGAGTCAGAGTTTCCGGACAGTATTAATGTATCACCGGCCGCTCCGGCACAAATCAATGACTATGTCAGTCTCGGCTATACGCAGATCAAGATATCCCGTATCAAATAGGACTCGGGATCAGTTGCGATGCACGATGATCCAGTCGACCGCAGCGACAAAGTCTTTGACCACAGGGATGTCATCAGTTACCAGCCGGTTGCGGTCACCCTCGCGGTATTTACCGGTCTGTACCAGTATCCCGGTCAGGCCCGCTTGAACTGCGCCGTTGACATCGGTATCGACATCGTCGCCGACCATCACCACGGCTTCCGGTGAGCAATGAATTGCCTCGACGGCTGCAGCATAAAATTCAGCAGCCGGCTTGCCGGTAATCACCGCCTCGACGCCGGTAGCGTATTCCAGCGCGCTGACAAAGGTGCCTGAGTCCAGGCTGAGTCCGTCCTGTTCCATGAAGTATCGGTTCTTACCCATCGCAATCAACGGTGCGCCATCAATCAGTATCCGGAACGCCTCGTTCAGATGCTCATAGCTAAAGTCGGAGGCTGCGTCACCGATCAATACCGCGTTTGGTCGGGTGTCGACCAGATCGACAAAGTCCGGTTTGAGTGCGGGGTGGACCAGTAGGTAGGGATGCAGATCATGTGCTTTGAGCCAGGCATATGCCGCCATCGGTGCGGTAAATATATCCCGCTCCTCGACCGGAAACCGCATATCCTGCAACTGCTGCCAGATCTGATGACGTGGCTGGCGTGTGGTGTTGGTTACATACAGGACAGGCAGGCCTGTGGCCCGCAGGCGCTGTAGGGCCTCGGTCGAGCCTGCTATCGCTTCCTTGTCCTGGTAAAGCACACCACTTAAATCCAGGAGTACGCCGTTAATCATAGGGAGTACCGGTTGCACCCAACATAAATATAGTAGTGCTAAAACCAATAATTTGGTATATGTTCAGGTAAGTTACGACTTATTCGGACCCGCGTATGTCAGACAAAAGTAAAACGATAGACACGGACAAACTGGACAAGGTGGTTGCCGATGCGATACGCAATCGCGATCAGCGTGAGGCCGGTTACCGGGAGCAGGCACTAAAGCTCTACCCATGGGTGTGTGGGCGTTGTGGACGGGAGTTTAGCCGTGAGAACCTGCGTGAGCTGACCGTGCATCACCGTGATCATGATCATGACAATAATCCGGCGGACGGCAGTAACTGGGAGTTGTTATGCCTGTACTGTCATGACAATGAACATCAGCGTCTGCTTGAGGGGGCGACAACAACCGGGCAGACCAGTTCAGGCGTGCAGCCGTCAACGGCTACCTACAACCCGTTTGCCGGGTTGAAGAACATGCTGAAAGAGGATGATTGATCCGTGCCGGTTTGCCTGGTGACTGGCGGCCGTTTGCGCGTCAGATCAACGCGTCCTGCAAGCCCCTGAGGCGTGCGGTCATGCGATCCACTTCGCTCTGTACAAAAGGCATCAGGCCGCCGAGCACCATGTATTTATCGCCATGCCCGACCTGCTCACCGCGCTCGGTCAGGTCGAATTCCAGATGGGTCGAGCCTTTCTTGCCTTCAGCTGTCAGTGTGGTCTGGCTGGATTCCAGGGCGGGCTCGTGCAGATCCAGACGATCGAGCGACAGGGTCATGCTTTTATAGATTGCAATCGGGCGATCCGGATTCAGCATCACGTTTTTCTCGGCCAGCAATGGCACCATGATGTCCGGATAGGTGTGACCGGAAAATTCGACATACTGGCAAATGAGCCTGCGGATCAGGTCCTCATCGGTACTGACATCACCTTCGCGGTGAATTTTCAGGTATTCCTTGCCGTTTTCATCCTGAATCGCAGAGTCGTTTTCGCCACTATGCACGATCTTTAGCGGCACACCGTCGCTGACCATACCGGCAAAATCGAAGTGCATACGCTGGCTGATCCCGCCCTTGATGAGTACCACCGAAAACAGCAGATCTCCAGGCACACAGAAACGTGAGGCGTCGACATTGTGCAAGGGATTGTGGTCGCCAGCGACTTTCTTCGCAAAATCACTGGCCTGCTGACGGGTAAAGGAAAAGCTGTTGCCAGCATCGGTAAAATACTTCTGTAGGAAGGTCATGGTGTACTAATAGTCTGGTTAAAACAGTCGCGTATAGTACCACACCGTGACCCAATATTAACGCATTTAGTTTGCTAAACCCCTGAGTTCTGAGGGTATATAGCCGCCGACGGCCTGTATCGGGGTTGGGTCACCCGGTTTACTGAGCCAGGCAACCAGTGCCAGCTTGTCATCGTCATCAGCCCGATAGGCAGGCCAGCCTGTTTTCCAGTTGCCGGTATTTGACGGGGTGTGCTTATGGGCCAGCACGACAAATTCGTGCCGGGACAGCCGACCGCGGTTTTCACCTGCACGGATTTTCGTACTTATATCCATGCCCAGGATGGCAATATTCAGTTCCAGCCGGTCTGCTACATCCTGTACCGGTTCGAACGTGGCACTGATCTGGTTGCCAGCCAAAATGACCTCCAGTTTACCGACCGGGCTGGTTTTTTTATCCGGCTGCCTGCCGCGGAACAGCCCCGGACGCCAGTTCTGGCCGTTGACAAAAAAGGCCGGTGTAAACACCGTGCTGGCCCGGTGCAGGCGCGCATAGCGGCGCTGGCGGGCACTGTATTGTGATTTCGAGAAACGGTCTTTCCAGCCCAGGTAATCCCAGTAGTCGACGTGAAAGGCCATCGGGATGTAGGATTTCCATAAATCGGGATGGCGGGTGTAGTCGTTCAGATGTTCTTCGGCCGGTGGACAACTGCTACAACCCTCGGAGGTATACAGCTCGATTACCACAGCCTGATTGACCGGGCTGCTGAACCGGATTTCGTCAGACAGGCAGAGCTGGCTGGTTGATATCAGGAAAATCAGCAGGATAGCCTGTTTTAGAGTGCTCATTTTTCCATCCCGTGTAAAATCATTGAACTGAGTATACAGGCAGGTTCTGGGCTATTTTTCACAGAAGATTAACATCGGTAGCTGGATCTGGATGTTGTAAACTATGATTATGTACAAATCCTTACTTATCTTGTGTTTGTCGACCCTGGTACTGGCTGCCTGCTCCAGTGATCCGCCGCGAAATGTCAACGACAGTTGTGCGATATTCGATGACAAGGACGACTGGTATGAATATGCCACCGACAGTTTCGAGAAGTGGGGTGTGCCGGTGCATGTACAACTGGCGATTATTCACCAGGAGTCGCGGTTCGTGGATGACGCCAAGGCACCACGGGATTTCCTGTTATGGGTAATCCCATGGGGGCGCAAATCATCCGCCTACGGCTTCGGTCAGGTCAAGGATAGTACCTGGGAATGGTATCAGAAGGAAACCGGCAATGGCTGGGCAGACCGGGACGATTTCGAGGATGTCACCGATTTCATCGGCTGGTACGGCAACGTTTCCCATCGCAAGCTCGGTATCTCGAAATGGGACGCGAGGAAACAATACCTGGCCTACCACGAGGGGCATGGCGGTTACCGCCGGGGCAGCTACCGTAACAAAGCCTGGTTGCAGAAGGTCGCTAACAAGGTAGGACGGCAGGCCGGCAGATATCGCGCACAGCTGAAAAAATGTGCGCACAAACTCGACCGGGGCTGGTCATTGTGGCCGTTCTGAGCAGTGTTGTAGTGGCTAGAATGGTGCGTCGAGGGTAAAACGCAGCGGTTCCTGACTGACCGGATGCTGGAACACCAGTTCGCCGGCATGCAGTAACAGGCGCTCGGCCTTGTCTTGCGCCGTACTATTTCCATACAAACGGTCACCGAGTATCGCATGACCCAGTGCCAGCATATGCACTCGAAGCTGGTGGCTGCGACCGGTCACCGGTTGCAACTCGACCCGGGTAGTGTGTAGCTCCCGCTCCTGTGACAGTACCCGGTAGCGGGTTTGTGCCGGTTTGCCATGATTATGGTCGATCTTCTGCCGCGGGCGGTTGGGCCAGTCGGTGATTAACGGCAGATCGATATTGCCTTCCGGCTGCCCAATCAAGCCGTCCACAATGGCCACGTAGCGCTTGTTCACCTTGCGCTGTTCGAAAATTTGGCTCATCTGTCGATGTACCTCTGCGTTTCTGGCCATCACGATCAGGCCGGAGGTCTCCATATCCAGCCGGTGCACGGTCAGCGCCTCCGGGTACTGCTGCTGCACCCGCCAGGCCAGGCTGTCCTGTTTGTCCGCTCCGCGGCCGGGTACCGACAGCAGTCCCGAAGGTTTGTTCAGCACCAGCAGATACGGGTCCTGAAACAGGATATCCAGGCCGGTATCCGGCGGCGGCAGGTAGTCGATGGATGGTAACTGGCCGGTCATGCCGGGCATCATACACTGTTCCGGGGAATATGGGATAATAGCCTGATCAGAATATAAACAGGAGCCCGTCGTGCCGAAAGCCAGTGATCTGAAACGCGGAATGATCGTCGACATCAAGGATATGCCCCACGTGGTCAAGGTGGTTGATTGCAAG
The DNA here is from genome assembly GCA_947258795.1 of uncultured Gammaproteobacteria bacterium. Taxonomy (GTDB): domain Bacteria; phylum Pseudomonadota; class Gammaproteobacteria; order DRJJ01; family DRJJ01; genus DRJJ01. Next base: position 160,883 of record CAMYJU010000001.1, read on the forward strand.
AGCCCCAGTTCACGCGGTGCGGCGACTTTGTACAAGATTCGTTTCACCAATCTGCAAACCGGCCAGAAGCTGGATGAGTCCTACAAGGGTGACGATTTTCTGAAAGAGGCCGATTGCGTTCGAGTGAAGGTGCAGTATTCCTACCAGGACGGCGACCAGTACACCTTCATGAATATGGAAGACTATTCGCAGTACACCCTGGGCCGTGATGACCTGGAAGGGCAGACCGACTACTTGTTCGAGGGCCTCGAAGGCATTACCTGCCTGTTACTGGACGGCGTTGCGATTGCGATCGAACTGCCACAGTCGGTGAACATGGAGATCGTCGAGACCGCGCCGGGTATCAAGGGTGCTTCAGCAGCCAGTCGGACCAAGCCGGCCCGGCTTAGCACCGGTCTGGAAGTACAGGTGCCTGAATACCTGGCTGAGGGCGAGATCATCAGGGTCAACACCGTTAACGGCAAGTACATGTCCAGGGCCTGATACGGTTTCCTGAACACATTACGATGTCTGGCAACAGATCATGTTGAAGTTCGATAAGCTGTCTGTGCGTCGCGGTGTGCGCGAGTTGTTCAGCGATGTGAGCTTTATTATCCACGAGCGGCAAAAGGTCGGTATCACCGGTGCCAATGGTGTCGGCAAGTCCAGCCTGTTCGCGCTGATCCGTCAGCAGTTATCTGCCGATGCCGGTGATTTCACCATGCCGGCCAGGGCCGTGATTGCGCACGTCGCCCAGGAAACCCCGGCAGTTCAGAAACCTGCGCTGGAATATGTGATCGACGGTGACCAGGAGCTGCGTGAGATCCAGCAGAAAATTGTGCAGGCAGAACAGGCCAACAAGGGTGAATTACTGGCCACCCTATACCATGATCTTGAGGTCGCACAGGGCTATACCGCGGCCAGTCGGGCAGGTCGGTTGATGCACGGGCTGGGGTTTAGCGCAGAGCAGGAACAACTGCCGGTGGCCACGTTTTCCGGTGGTTGGCGTATGCGTCTGAACCTGGCACAGGCGCTGATGTGCCGTTCTGACCTGCTGTTACTGGATGAGCCTACCAATCACCTCGACCTGGAGGCGGTGATCTGGCTGGAAGACTGGTTGAAGACCTATCCGGGCACCCTGTTGCTGATCTCGCATGACCGCGATTTCCTTGACCGCGTGACTACCCATATCGCGCATATCGAGCAGCAGGCGATCACCCTGTATACCGGTAACTACTCGGCGTTTGAAAAAATGCGTAGCGAACGTCTGGCAGCGCAACAGGCCGCTTATGATAAGCAGCAGCGTGAGGTCAAGCATATGCAATCTTTTGTCGATCGCTTCCGCGCCAAGGCCACCAAGGCACGACAGGCGCAAAGCCGCATCAAGGCACTGGAACGCATGACCCTGATCAGTCAGGCGCATGTCGATTCACCATTTGATTTTCATTTTGGCCAGGCAGCGTCCATGCCCAGTCCGTTACTATCAATCGATCATGTCTCGGTCGGCTACGATGATAAAACAATACTGGATAGGCTCAGAATGACCATTGCTCCCGGCGATCGTATCGGACTACTGGGCCATAATGGCGCCGGAAAATCCACGCTGATAAAGTTGCTGGCCGGTGAGATTGCACCGATGTCCGGCGAGCGGGTAGAGGCCAAGGAACTGAATATCGGCTATTTTGCGCAGCATCAGCTGGAGCAACTCGATCTCGAGGCCAGCCCTTTACTGCACCTGCAACGACTCGATCCAAACGCAACCGAATCCGGTCTCAGAAAATACCTCGGTGGTTTCGCGTTCAGTGGCGACATGGCCCTGTCACCGGTGGCGCCATTCTCCGGCGGCGAGAAGGCGCGACTGGTGCTGGCCATGACCGTGTACCAGAAACCCAACCTGCTGTTACTGGACGAGCCGACCAATCACCTCGATATCGAATTGCGCCTGGCACTCAGCGTGGCCCTGCAGGAGTTCGAAGGAGCAATGATCATGGTTTCACATGACAGGCACATGTTACGTACCGTTAGCGACAAGCTGTTACTGGTACATGATGGCCAGGTCGATGAGTTCAAGGGAGACCTGGATGACTACCAGGCCTGGGTCAAGGAGACTGCAAAAAATGCTGAAACAGCAAGTAAGCCGAACAAGATCAATTCAAAAAAGCAACAGCGTCAACAGTCCGCCGCACAGCGTAAACAGCAAAAAGATGTAACCAGCAGGATCAGGACGCTCGAGAAAAAAATCGAAAAGTACAATCTCGAGATCGAGGCTATCCATGACCAACTGGCCGACAGCACGATTTACGAGTCAGAAAATAAAACAAGGCTCGATCAGTTGCTGGAACAACAAAAAACGGTAAATGCCGGTCTCGAAGATACAGAGGAGCAGTGGTTGTTGGCTAATGGGGAGTTGGAGTCGCTCACAGGTTCGGAGTAACTAGCATTACATGTATAGGTTCAGACTCGATCTGACAAATTGTGTCAAATGCAATGGCGGTGCAATACGAAAGCGGTCTTTCTCCTTATCTTCAAAGAAAGCATAGGCCTTCTCGGTTTTGAAGCTGAAATGCTTATGGCAACAGAATGTTTTGGCCTGTCAAAAATGCGGGTTTTAGAATGATAAAGAGTCCATACTTCACTAACATTTTGATAAATATAATAAATAATTGTTTCAATTGAATTCAACCAAAACTTGATTACGAGACCCTGGGGCCTACGCTATTATACAGTTATTCTCATTAACACGATTGTTTGAACTACAAAATGAAATCAGCGGACATACCGGAAAACGAGCAAGAGAGAATTCGTTTGTTAAATGAACTTGGTATCCTCGATACACTTGAGGAACAGGCTTATGACGATCTGACATATTTAGCAGCACAAATATGTAATACGCCAATCGCCCTGGTAAGCCTGGTAGATAGTCATCGGCAATGGTTCAAATCACACTATGGCCTGAACGCGCGAGAAACACCTCGTGATGTCGCTTTCTGTTCACATGCTATTCTCGGCGATAACATTTTTGTTGTAGAGGATTCTAGTAAGGATGAGAGATTTCACGATAACCCATTAGCTATTGACAACCCAAATGTTATATTTTATGCGGGTGCGCCTTTGGTGATGAGTGACAAGCTCAGACTTGGAACATTATGCGTCATAGGGCATGAACCGAGAACGATTTCGAATAATCAAAAGAAAGCTCTTGAAGCCCTGGCTCGTCAAGCCGTAAATCAATTGGAGCTCCGTCTTAAAATTAAAGAGCTACAGAGTCTTGATAATGCCAAGGACGAATTTATTTCCATGGTGAGTCACGAGCTGAGAACGCCACTCACATCTATTTGTGGCTCCCTGTCATTGCTCTCGAGTAATAAATTGGGTCAATTAGACGACAAGCAACATAATATGGTGGAGATTGCATCTCGTAATAGTAGCCGACTTCTTTGTATTGTTAATGACATTCTTGATAATGCCCGGCTGGAGGCTGGTAAACTTGATATTATACTAAAACCACATCGCATCATTGCAATTCTCGAAAAAGCTATAGAGCTTAATAAACCTTATTGTGATAAATGCAACTGCGACATTGTTTTGAAATATAACAAGCTTGATAGCAGCAAGATGATCGAGTGTGATGAGAATCGTCTTATACAGGTGCTGACCAATCTTATTTCTAATGCCGCAAAAGTTTCTCGCGATGAAGATATTGTTGAAGTATCTCTTGTTATTGATGACAAGAATGCGCGAATCGAAGTTCTAGATCATGGGGCTGGTATACCTGATGATCAACAGAAATTCATATTCCAAAAATTCAAGCAAGTTGAGACATCGGGTAACATGAAAATGCCTGGAACAGGTTTGGGTCTGAGGATTAGTAAACAGATCATAGAGCTTCACGGAGGAACAATAGGCTTTGAATCATTACCCAATAAATACACCAAATTCTATTTCACAATAGGACTGATCAATAACCCTGGTTAATGGACAGTGGGTATGATGGTATTTCATATGATACGCACAATACGACATTCAACCAGGCTAATGATAAAAGTTGTAGTGTTCACACCAGCCATTGATGATCTATCTGGCATCGTTCAAATCCACAAACCAGTGCTGTTTTTAGACAATTATCCCTGAGCTTGCTATTGAAGCTTTTGTAGTGCTACGTATCATCATATCTGATATCAATAACAGCATATTTGACGATGCCGGCTGGTGTTTGCACCTGTACCTCATCATTCAATGACTTCGACAACAGTGCCCTGGCCATCGGTGAGTCCATACTGATCCAGCCTTTGGCGGGGTCGAACTCATCCGGACCGACAATGCGGTATTTGACAGTGTCACCGTGTTCGTCCTCGAGAGTGACCCAGGCGCCAAAGAACACCTGCTTGGGATTCGAAGGAGGTTCAGAGACGACTTTCAGTTCGGGCAGGCGTTTTTGCAGGTAGCGAATACGCCGGTCTATCTCACGCAACTCCTTTTTGCGATAAATATACTCGGCATTTTCCGAGCGGTCTCCTTCTGCGGCCGCGGCAGAAAGGGCTTTGGTGGTTTCCGCGCGGCGTTTCCATAAGGCCTTTTGCTCTTGCTCTAAAGTGATGTACCCGGGTTTGGTTATATACGGGGAAGACATCGGAGCTGGTGGTCGATAGCGTCCCATCGGTTCTTGTCTTATCCTCAGGTTGCAACCAGTATTCTCAGCGCATCCAGTCGTGGTCGGGCCTCATTCAGGATTTTAATTACAGATTCCAGTTGTTGCTGATAATACAGGATTTCTTCGTCGCGGATATTCGGGTTAATCTGCTTCAGGGCCTGTAAGCGGTTGATTTCCCCGTTTAGCACTTGTCCTGCATGTTGCAATGCATGTTTCCTGATGTCGGGTGAGCGCTGTTCAGCCAGGTTGTTGGCGTTTTTCAGCATCTCACGCAGTTTATCAGCATAGGCCTGTATGATCTTGATTGCCGTTTCACGTGCAACCGGCTCTGATGACTGGTTGATAGTCTTGTGTGTTAATTGCCGATCGTGATCCTGGTTGTTGGCATCAATGACGATGCGAATGATTGTGGGCGGCAGGTAGCGGCTGGAGTGTATCTGCCTGCTAGATGCCGATTCCAGTATATAGACACATTCTATCAGCAGGTTGCCGGGCTTCACGCCTTGATGCCTTATCGCAGACATGGCCGTGTTGCCCCGTTCATGACTGGTAATCGTATCCATCGCGCCGCTCACCAACGGATGTTCCCAGGTAATGAACTGGATATCGTCATTGGCCAGCGCAATCTTCCGGTCACAGGTGTAGGTCATACCATCCTCGTTCAGCCCCGGGATATCGCCTGGCTGTAACTGTTCCCCAGGCCGGATTACATGGCAGCCTTCACTATGTGGTTCTTTTTCGATGTCGAAGCAGTCAAACAGCTTTTCAAGATATGAGGGTAAAGTGGAATCCTGGTCCGTTTGATCTGCACGTGCTGCCAGTTCAGTAGCGATACCGGGACGACAGGAATTGTATTCCAGTAATTTGTCGCGGCCCCTATGCAGTGCTTCATTAAGTTCGTTGTTTAAATGAGCCGTATTCTGGATCAGGGAAGACAGTTTGTCTTTACCCGGGTTTAAAATGACATCGACCAGATCCTGCTCAAGCCGTTCAAATACACTGTGTCCGGCGGGACAGATGTGCTCAAATGCCGACAGGCCATCGCGGTACCAGCGGAAAAGGATTTCCTGTGGGCTGTGTTCCAGGTAAGGAACATGAAGTTTTATAGTCTCGGATTGTCCGATCCGGTCCAGTCTACCGATGCGCTGTTCCAGTAAATCCGGGTTTAACGGCAAGTCAAACAATACCAGGTGATGCGCAAACTGGAAGTTTCTGCCTTCACTGCCGATTTCGGAGCAGATCAGTACCTGGCTGCCATAGTTCAGGTCCGCGAAAAAGGCAGCCGCGCGATCGCGCTCGATCAGGGTCATACGTTCGTGAAAGATAGCTGCATGGATACCGGATCGGGAGCGCAAGGTCTCGGCAAGATCCATTGCGCTTTCTGCACTCGCCGTGATCACCAGGACCTTTTCTGATTTTAACTGTTTGAGTAGTTTGCCCAGCCAGGCGACCCTGGGGTCGAATGATGTCCAGGGTTTCTCGTTGTTGTCATTCTGTAGTTGATATAACAGTTCCGGGAACAGTAATCTCTTCGGGGTCAATGGTTCACTAGCCGCTGCCTGCTGTGATGTTATGTACTCTTCAGGCAGGGGGAGCGGGTATTGCAGTAGCTGGCGGTCAGGAAAGCCTTTGATTGCGGCCCGGGTGTTTCTGAACAGTACGCGACCAGTACCATGGCGGTCTAGCAGATGCTCAATCAGTTCACTGCGGGCGTGTATGTGTTCGTCCGTATCTTGTTGACTGGTATTAAACTGTTCGAGCAGCACTTTATTGTCATCTTCCCTGATGATTTCTGCCAGGGTCTGTTGCGACAGCTCGCTGATAGTCTCGTTGTTGATCAGTTCTTCAATTGCCTGTGCAACAGGTTCATAGTTGTTTTCCTCTTCGATAAAGCTGTCGAAGTCCGGGAATCGGTCATGATCCAGTAATCGTAGGCGCGCAAAATGGCTTTCCTTGCCAAGTTGTTCCGGTGTGGCGGTCAGCAGCAGTACACCATTGATTGACCTGGATAAACGCTCGATGCGCTGATATTCGTCACTTGGCATATCCTCAGACCATTGCAGGTGGTGGGCTTCATCGACGATTAACATGTCCCATTCTGCCTGCACGGCCTGTTCGAAACGATGGTCTGACTCGACCAGGAATTCCAGTGTGCAAATCACCAGTTGTTCTGTTTCGAACGGATTGATATGTTCCGGTTCAATCCCGGCGTCTTCCGTATCGCTTGCCTGGCAACGCTGTTCATCAAACACGCTGAAATACAGATTGAATCGCCTGAGCATCTCAACCAGCCACTGGTGTAGCAGGCTTTCGGGTACAACAATCAAGGTGCGCCTGGCCAGCCCCGTGACCAGCTGGTGATGCAGTATCATGCCGGCCTCTATGGTCTTGCCCAGGCCTACTTCGTCGGCAAGCAGGACGCGAGGTGCATGGCGATTGGCCACTTCATGTGCGATATAAAGCTGGTGTGACAGAAGAAAGGTTCGGCCGCCGGTGATACCACTCAGGTCTGAGCTTTGGTAACGGTTATTTTCAGTGAGCGTCAGGTAACGTAATTCAAACCAGTTGTTTCGATCTATCTGTCCGGTAAACAATCTGTCCGCCGGTCGGTTCAGCTGGATGAAATTATCCAGCTGTCCCTCGTCTATCTGTACTGATTTACCATCCGGTGCGGTGCCGTTATAAAACAGTATACCGTCCTGTTCACTGACCGACTCGATCGTGACCATCACACCCTCATGCGTTTGAACCGCGTCACCCGTTGAGAACATGACGCGGGTCAGCGGAGCGGTCTGCCGTGCATAAACACGCGTCTCGCCGGTTGCCAGAAACAGGACTGACACGGTGCGTTGATCGACAGCGAGTACTGTGCCCAGCCCCATATCCAGTTCGGCATCACTTATCCAGCGTTGTCCGGGTATATAGTCGTTCACTCAGGTGTCACCATTTATTTTTCGCCGCAATTCCTTTTTTTTCCCGTGCCTGGTCTTGCTGTCCAGCCGCTTTTTCCTGGATCCGGCCGTCGGTTTGGTCGCCTTGCGCGGTTTTTGAGTTGTTGAAACGCTGCGTATCAGGGATGCAAGGCGTTCCAGGGCCTCGGTGCGGTTCTTCTCCTGACTGCGATATCTTTGTGCCTTGATAATAATGACCAGGTCCTTGTTGATACGTCGGTCGCGTAATTTGCCCAGACGTTGCTTGTAATACTCCGGCAGGGAAGAGGCATTAATATCAAAGCGCAGATGTACCGCGGAAGAAACCTTGTTGACGTTCTGACCACCGGCGCCTTGCGCACGTATGGCGCTGATTTCGATTTCGTTGTCAGGGATGCTGACATTCCTGGAGATATTCAACACAACAACACCATCACAGATCAGGTGGTCAGCCGTACAGGCACAGGTAGGCGGTTTCGGTCTCTACCTTGACGTTAAAAGAACTGTTCCCGGGTACATTGAAATGGCCACCTTCTGAATAGGTTGTATATCTGTCCTCGTCTGCTAACTGGATAGATAGTGCGCCACTGATCACGGTGACTGTTTCCTTGTCATTGGTATTGAACACATATTTACCTGGCGCCATCACGCCAATGGTGGCGGGCAGGGTTTCAGTCTGGAAACTGATGGATTTTACATGACCGTCAAAATATTCATTTATATTGAACATGGTGATATTCCTGGTTTTGAAACTACTGAAATACAAACTACAAAGCAGTGTACAATGTAGTCATTATGGTATATGTCTGAGCGCGCTATTTTAACTTAACTATATGAATTATCAATATAAAATATCTGATTTCCAGATGGTGTCGAATACCGGATCATGACCTTGTGGGAAATCATGATTATCCTGGCCTTTATAGGCGGGATCTGGTTCTGGTTTGATACCATCCATATCAAGGACCTGGCGGTCAGGGCGGGCAAACAACGTTGCACTGAGGAAGGTGTTATCTTCCTGGATGATACGGTCGAGATCACTGGTGTCAGTCTCAGACGTGATACCCGGGGCAGGCTTCGGTTTTGCCGTAAATACAGGTTTGAGTTCAGTAGTGATGGCAGTCAACGCTACCGGGGCAGAATGACGGTATATGGGAAATGGGTAGAACAGGTGGTGCTGGAGCCTCATCGTGTAATACCGGATGACGTAAAAAAGTTTAAGATCTTTTAATATGAATATTATGAATGAGCGACTGGAAGACCTGGAAAGCCGGCTGGCCTTCCAGGAAAACTCGATACAGGAATTGAGCGATATCATTGCCGGCCAGCAGAAGCAGATCGAACAGCTGCAGTTAATGGTTTCGGCCTTGCGTGACCAGGTCCGCAATCTCACACCATCCCTGATTGCCAGCGAGGCGGAGGAAACGCCGCCTCCTCACTACTAGTACTGAAATGATCATCACTCCGATAGATCGTGAACAGGAAAAGCTGGTTATTCAGGCAACAGAGGCATGCCTGCAACGAGCCCGAAAAATATTCAGGAATAATTTCAATGCTATAGAAGTGAAATTTGACCTGAAGGGCAGGGCGGCGGGTATGTACAGGGTGCAGCGTTATCGGCGAGTCATTCGCTACAATCCATACCTGTTTGCGAAGTATTTTGATCACAACATGGATACCACCATTCCGCATGAAATTGCACATTATGTAACCGATATGTTGTTTGGTCTCATGCATATCCGGCCGCATGGTAAGGAGTGGCAGGCGGTCATGCGATCACTCGATGCAAAGCCGGACGTGCGTGGGCATTATGACCTGACCGGGATACCGGTCAGACGACAGCGACGCTTCAGGTATCAGTGTGCATGCAGCGAACACGAGATTACTACGGTACGACATCACCGGATGATGTGTGGCGAGATCACTTATTTATGCCGTTCCTGTCAAACGGAATTGAGTTATTTTCCTTTATAAAACAGGAAAATAGTCGTTATCCAGGGGTCTGACCGCCTGCCAGGTGTCTGGGCAGATCTTACTCAGAATACGCGCACCGTTCCTGGTGCTATCGTCTATACTGTATCTACATTAAAACCTAACATAAGAATTTTATTGAATTTTACAGATTTCCTTTGTTCGCGTGGATCGATAATGGATTATGATACGAATGATGTTGCGGGTTGCGAAGAATAACAATAAGACAAGTCCGCCAGAAGGTCCCAAACCTTCTCTCATCGATAACGCTACGGGTGTTTTTCATGCAGGTTCCTGCCAGTCCAGGTCCTGTTTTCTTCAATGGCTGTTGATCTGGTTTCTCCTGTTCCTGGTGTTTTCAGGCTTACCTGTATCGGTGTATGCAGAACGGACGGTTTTTCTGGAAATCAAGGAACACGAATGGCTGGATGAGCACCCTGTCATACGTATCGGGATGGATGCCGATTATGCACCCTACAGCTTCAGGGCGGCAGACGGGAGCTACCAGGGTGTAGCCCCGGATCTGGTCAAACGCATTGGCAAGATGCTGGGGGTGCATTTCGAGATTGGCCCGGACCAGGACTGGCCCGGGATACTGAAAGCCGCACAGGAACGCTCTGTGGATACTATTGCGACAGCGGTCAGAACCCCCGAGCGTGAGTCATATCTGAACTTTACCAGGATCTATATTCCTACCCCGCTGGTCATCATGGCCAGGAAGGATGACCAGCGTGTCAGTTCACCTGCTGATCTGAGCGGTATGAAGGTTGCCCTGGTCAAGGATTACTCGTCGACGAAAAAGGTGTTGAGTGAGTACCCGTCAATACAACAATATCAGGCTGAAAACAGCCTGGAAGGCTTGCGTGCGGTCGCAACCGGGAAAGCGGATGCCTTCGTAGGTGTACTGGGTGTCAGCACCTTTTTGGCCAGCAAGCATGGTATTCTGAATCTCAAGGTCGCGGCGCCATACGAGATGGCACTCAATGGCCAGCGCATTGCGGTACGCAAGGACTGGCCCGAACTGGTCACAATACTGGACAAGTCCATTCAGGCAATTCCTGACGACGAAAAAATCCGGATCCTGAACAAATGGATACCGATTGATTCGGAATATGCAAAAATTCCAAAGCTGAGACTGACTGATCAGGAAAAATCATGGCTATCGCAGCACCGGGAGCTACGCCTGGCTATTGATCCTGATTTTGCACCGGTAGAGTTTGTCGACGAGCAGGGTATGCACGCCGGGATTTCGGCTGATTATGTGAATGTGCTAAGCAAGAAGCTGGGTATCAAAATGAAAGTCGTACACGGTATCAGCTGGAGCTTTTACCCGCAGCGATTCTCATATCATCTCCGGTCTGAACAGTATGACACAGATGAAAATTGCGGTGGTAAAGGACTACTTTGTTCATGAGACAGTCAGGCAGAAGCATCCTGAACTGAACATCGTACCGGAGGACAGTACTTATGCAGGATTGACTGCGGTATCAACCGGTAAGGCGGACGCCTTTCTGGGAGATATCGCAACCGCTTCCTATGTAATCAGAAAATACAACCTGACCAATCTGAAAATTGCGGCACCGACGGATATAGACAGTACAGGCCATGCATTTGGAATACGCAAGGACTGGCCCGTACTGGCCAGCTTGATCGACAAGGCTATGGCTACTATCACGCCTGAAGAACATATAGCGATAAGCAGGAAATGGATTGAAATTGAAGTCGAGGAGTTTCCGCGTTACTGGATCTGGATTGCAGTCACCGCAGCGGTCCTGATGGTTATATTTGTAGTAGCGAGCAGCACCCTGAGGACCCAGGTCCGGGCCAGAACAGCTGAGCTGGACAGAAAAAACCTGATGTTGCTGAAAGAAAATGCCGAACGCAAACGTGCAGATGAGGCATTGTCTGAAAGTGAAAGGAGGATGCACCAGTTCTTTCATGCAACGCTTGAAATGGTGTTTTTTCATGAAGGTGGGAATATCCTGGATGTCAACCCGGCAACCATGAAGATGACCGGGTACAAGCCGGATGAACTTATTGGCAGGAATCTCCTGGAATTTGTGGCAGAGCATTCCCGCGCAATTGTCAAAGAAAGAATGGCCTCAGGTTCTGAGGAGCCGTATGAGGCAAATATTGTAACCAGTTCCGGTTCTGTCATGCCTGTAGAAGTAAATGCCGAAAATATCAACATCAAGGGAAAATTGGCCAGAGTCGTTAGTCTGCGGGATATCTCCGAACGTAAAAGAAGCGAGAGGGCAATATGGCAGGCCTACGAAATGCTCGAGTCCAAGGTACAGGAAAGAACAGCGGAACTGCGTCAGGCAAATGCAAAGCTGCTTGAACTGGACAAGCTTAAATCGATGTTTATTGCCTCGGTTTCTCATGAACTACGTACCCCACTGAATTCCATCATCGGTTTTTCCGGTATGATGAAGCAGGGGGTTTACGGAGAGCTTGGAGGGAAGTACCTCGACTATATCACACGCATCAACCAGTCTGGTCAGCATTTACTTTCCCTGATTACAGATATTATCGATATTTCGAAAATTGAATCAGGTTATATCGATATTGAGGTAACAGAATTTCAGCTGCATGAAATTGTAAAAGAGGGTGTTAATAATATTCGTCAACAGGCCGAAAACAAGGGTATGGAGCTCAATGTCGATATTCCGCAGGGAGTTTTTTTATTCACTGACAAAAGAAGACTGTACCAGTGTTTGCTCAATTATCTGAGTAATGCGGTGAAATACTCTGAACAGGGTAAAATCTCTGTATTTATGAAGCAGGAAGGCAGATATGTAGTAGTCTTTGTCAGGGATACGGGGATTGGTATTGGAGAGGAAGATATGTCCAGGTTGTTCGATGCATTCGAACGTATCGATTCACATTTACGGGTCAAGGCGGGTGGCACGGGTCTGGGTCTTTATCTGACTAAAAAAATCGCATCAGATTTACTGAATGGTGATGTTGGTGCAGAAAGTGAGCCGGGCAAGGGCAGTACGTTCTGGGTCAGGTTTGACAGTGACTTGAGGGCGCTACAGCAACGTTCCGGAAAAACAGGAAGTTGATATGGAGACGGCGCTGATAATCGAAGATAACCCGGATAACATGACACTGATTTGCGATATCCTGGAGTTGAATGGCTATGCAACCCTGAAGGCAATGACTGGTATGCAGGGTTACGAGATGGCAAAAGCGAACCTCCCCAAGTTTATTGTACTGGATATACAGTTACCGGATATAGATGGTTACACTGTATTGGACAAGATTCGTGCCGACAGTATCACCAGGGATATACCTGTCATAGCGATGACATCCTATGCGATGGCAGGTGACAGGGAAAGGCTGCTGGGTGAAGGTTGTGACGCCTATGTGGAGAAGCCAATTGATCCGGGGTTAGTAATGATACAAATTCAGAAGGCGATAGGTAAGTGATCATGAAGGTACTCGTTGTTGAAGATACCGAAGATTCGAGAATAATTCTTGAAGATTTGCTAAGACTTCATGAAAAAGAGGTCGAGTCGGCAGTAAATGGGCTTGAGGCCCTGGAAAAGGCAAGGCAGAATCCACCAGACCTGATCGTTTCGGACATCCTGATGCCGGAAATGGATGGTTTTGAGTTCTGTCGACAGGTCAAGCGGGATAATGATCTCAAGAAAATTCCGTTTATCTTTTATACAGCGACCTATACCGATGAGCGTGACAAAGAACTGGCCTTGTTGCTTGGGGCATCGAAATTTGTCCTGAAGCCTCAGGACCCGGCAAAGCTGATAGAAATTATTGAACAGGTCTGGGCTGATTACATCAACGGCAATATTTCAGTGGCAGGGCCGGATGAAGAAGACAGAACAGTTGAGCTACTGCATTCGGATTCACTTAACCGTAAATTGAATGAAAAACTGCTGGAGCTGGAAAAGCAGGAGGAAGACCTGAAACAGGCATCGCTGGTATACCAGAGCAGTAGTGAGGGTATGATGGTCACGGATGCCGACAATCTGATTATTGATGTGAATCCCGCTTTTACCAGTATTACCGGTTATAGCCTGGACGAGGTTAAAGGTCAGAGCCCGAGGATTCTTAAATCAGGACGACATGACCCGGATTTTTATAATGCTCTGTGGCAAGACCTGTTAAATGAAGGTATGTGGCAGGGCGAGATATGGGACATGCGCAAGAACGGCGAAATCTATCCGAAGTGGTTGACAGTCAATACGATCAAGTCGATAAACGGGGATATCCATCGTTATGTGGCTATATTCTCCGATATCACCGAGAAAAAGCAGAACGAAGAACTGATCTGGCGTCAGGCCAATTTCGACATGTTAACTGGTTTGCCTAACCGCAACATGTTTCGTAGCAGTCTTGATCAGGAATTGAAGAAATCCAGGCGTGATGATGTCCAACTGGCATTGCTGCTGATAGATCTCGACTTGTTTAAAGAGGTGAATGATACACTTGGTCATGATGTTGGTGACAAGCTGCTGCAGGAAACAGCACATCGTATCAGCGAGTGCGTCCGGCAAACTGACCTGGTTTCGCGTCTTGGTGGTGATGAGTTTGCAGTGGTACTGACAGAACTGAAAGATATGTCCCATGTTGATGACATTGTTCATAAAATAACAAAACACCTGACTGAACCATATTATATCGGTGATGAGGTGGTTTATATATCAGGCAGCACTGGCATAACCCTGTATCCGAACGATGCTAGCGATCTGGAAGCCCTGTTCAAGAATGCTGACCAGGCCATGTATGTCTCCAAGAGAAAGGGTAGAAATTGTTATAACTACTTTACCCAGTCGTTACAGGATGCTGCGCAAGCCCGTCTGCGTCTAACCAATGATCTGCGAGGTGCCCTGCAAAACAAACAGTTCAAGGTCTATTTTCAACCTATCGTGGACCTGAAGACGGGAATGATACGCAAGGCTGAGGCGCTTCTAAGGTGGCATCATCCTGAGCGGGGTATGGTGGAGCCCAGGGAGTTTATTCCGCTGGCCGAGGATACCGGGCTGATCAACAGAATCGGTGACTGGGTATTTATCGAGTCTGTAAAATGGGCCAAACACTGGCATGATGAACTGCAGTATGATGGACAGGTCAGCGTCAATATGTCGCCTGTACAATTCAGGACTGAAGAGCAGTTATTTGTGTCTGAATGGCTGGATTATCTACGCAAGTTGGACCTGTCAGAAAAGAGTGTAACGATAGAAATTACGGAAGGGCTGTTGTTAAATGCAGAACCAGGGGTAATAGACAAGTTACTTGCGTTACGTGATGCCGGTATCCAGGTTGCGATAGATGATTTTGGAACGGGTTATTCGTCGCTTTCCTACTTGCGTAAATTTGATATTGACTATCTGAAAATCGATCGATCATTCATACGAAATCTGGAATCAGACAAGAACGATGTGGCCCTGTCAGAGGCGATTATCGTTATGGCCCATAAGCTGGGTTTACAAGTCATTGCAGAGGGTGTAGAGGCGGAGGGGCAAGCAAGAATCCTGGCAGACGGTGGTTGCGATTATGCACAGGGGTTACTTTATGCGAAACCGGTAGAGGCCGAAAAATTCGGTGAGATGCTGAAACAGGAAAAGTCGAAAAGCTAGCCGACTAGACCGAACGCTTACGCCTGGACTTCGATTGCCTGTTTATTCGACGAGTGGTCGATGTTTTCCTGGTCCCGGCTGCTTTGCGTGGGTCGCCTGTTCCGGCCGGTTGCCACGCCGGTATCAGTTGTTTCTTGCCGTTGCCAACCAGGTCTGCACGGCCCATTTTTTTTAGTGCTTCTCTCAGCAATGGCCAGTTTTCCGGGTCGTGATATCGCAGAAAGGCCTTGTGTAATTTTCTCTGCCTGGCCTTTTTTACCGTTTCAACGGTTTCTGATTCGTGCGTAACCTTTTTAAGCGGGTTCTTCCCGCTATGGTACATGGCGGTGGCCAGTGCCATGGGTGTCGGCAGGAAGGCCTGTACCTGATCGGGTTTGAAATTATTCCGCTTCAGCCACAATGCCAGATTTAGCATATCCTCGTCAGTCGTTCCGGGGTGTGCAGAGATAAAGTAGGGGATCAGGTACTGCTCCTTACCGGCCTCGGCAGAAAATTTGTCAAACAATTTCTTGAACCGGTCGTAAGTGCCTATGCCCGGCTTCATCATTTTATTAAGTGGCCCCTGCTCGGTGTGTTCCGGCGCAATCTTCAGGTAACCGCCTACATGGTGGGTAACCAGTTCCCTGACATACTCAGGCGAACCGACGGCAAGATCGTAACGTAGACCGGATGCTATAAACACCTTTTTGATGCCAGGTAATTTCCTGGCCCGCCGGTACAGGTTGATTAATGGTTTATGATCGGTGTTCAGGTTTGAACATATACCCGGGAATACGCAGGACAAGCGCCGGCATGCCGATTCGATTTTCTCACTTTTACACTGCAGCCGGTACATGTTGGCTGTGGGTCCGCCCAGATCTGATATATGGCCGGTAAAGCCAGGAACATGGTCACGCACAGCTTCAATTTCTCGTATGATCGAATCTTCAGAGCGGCTCTGTATTATCCTGCCTTCATGTTCTGTTATCGAACAGAAGGTGCAGCCACCAAAACATCCGCGCATAATACTGATAGAATGTCTGATCATTTCCCATGCAGGTATTCTGGCATCCTGGTAGGAGGGGTGCGGCTTTCTGGTATAGGAAAGCTCAAAGACCCTGTCCAGTTCATTCGTAGTCAATGGTATCGGCGGTGGATTCAGCCATACCAGCCGTTTTCCATGCTGCTGTACCAGTGCGCGTGCATTACCCGGGTTGGTTTCCAGGTGAAAAACGCGTGAAGCATGCGCATAAAGCGCCTTGTCTTCTATCACCTGGTCATAAGCTGGTAGACGTAATACGGTTTTACCCCGGTCCAGGTGCAAACGACCTGGTTTTAACTGAACAACTATACCTGGACTATCAACAGACTTCTTATCACAGGGTGGTTCGTGCTGGTAAGGATCGATAGCTTGTTCAATGCGACCGGGCTGATCAACATCTGTCGAGTCGATAACACTCCAGCTATCCGGAATAGATCCGGTCATATAGGCAGTGCCACGTACATCATGGATGTTGTCTATCCTGTCACCTTTCGCCAGTCTGTGAGCGATTTCGACGATGGCACGCTCAGCATTGCCATATACCAGTAAATCAGCCTTTGAGTCAGGCAGAATAGAGCGGCGTACCTTTTCTGACCAGTAATCAAAATGGGCGATACGTCTGAGGCTGGCCTCGATGCCACCGATAATGACCGGTACCCCCTTGTATGCCTCCCGCGCTCGTTGTGCATAAACAATGACAGATCTGTCAGGACGCATACCACCCTCACCATCTGGTGTATAGGCGTCATTGCTGCGTATTCGCCGATCTGAGGTATAACGATTAACCATGGAGTCCATGTTGCCCGCGGTTATACCAAAGAACAGATTCGGTTTGCCCAGTGCCATAAACGCAGATTTATCACGCCAGTCCGGTTGTGAGATAATCCCGACCCGGAATCCCTGAGTTTCCAGTAGTCGTCCAATCAGTGCCATACCGAAGCTGGGATGATCGACGTACGCATCCCCCGTGACCAGGATGACATCACAGCTATCCCAGCCCAGTTCATCCATTTCGGCACGGGACATCGGCAAAACCGGGGCAACGCCAAAGCGTTTGGCCCAGTACTGTCGATAGGTGAAAATGTTTGGGGCTGTCTGCATGATTGATCTTTAAGGATACGCCTGATATGGAAAGCTGGAATCCGGACCGGGTCAACCGGATTAGACCCTTATTATATATTATTTCAGTCAGGTATTCGCTATATCCCGTTATCAGTTAACATAGAATAAAGACTGGTTTTCGATAACGCAGGCGGGTAGCGTCCTTGGCGCCGCTACCCACCTGACAGTAATGCGATAAGCTCGTCAATCAGGCAAAAGCCCCTTGTGCCTCAATATTGAAGGTTTTCAGTACATTGGTAAAGGCACGGTTATTGGCCGCCTGAACGGTTGCATCAAATATGTCACGATCCGACCAGCCATACCGGCGAACTGCCTGTAGATCTGCCTGCCTGATATTTTCCGGTTCATCCAGCGTTCGGAGTGCAAACAGCAACAGGACCTTGTCTTTTTCATCCAGCGGAGCAGCATCCGGGTTGCCACGTGCTGCTCTCAAAGCATTCAGATCAAAACCCATATTCATCAGAAACCCTTCATTCATAGTGATACAGAAGGTACATTCTGCCTGCCAGGATGCCAGGTATCGAATCATCGCGGTCAGGGCGGGCGAGATATGCGCACCACCGTTAAAATACGAAATATTACCAACAAATGCCTCCAGTAAGGGTGGGCTGAAGCTGTACAGGCGCAGTCCATCAGGTACGAAACCGATATGTTCCTCAATTGCGGCCAGGATGCCTGAGACACGCTGTTCATCTCCTTCTGGCACCACTGGATTTATCAGGGGCTTTTCAAATTTGATCGCTTCGTTATTCATAGTCAAATCTCCATTTATTAACAGTAATCAACAATTAGTAGACCGGTCGGTCAATAATCAGCTTAAAATAATCTTAGAGTTTTTTACTATCCTCCTGGTGGTTAGTTAACGAATACGAATGTCAGCCACTGCAGGTAGCAGCTGATGTATGATTTCAGGGTCATTGTGGGTTTTGGACAGCAGCATGATGCCTTCAAAGTAGGCCAGCATGGCTTCAGCAGTCGCTGCTGTGTTGATCGGATCTAATTCGCCTTGTTGCTGCGCCTGATCGAGGACTTGCTTGATACCCTGTTCCAGTCTTGAAAAGATGTGCGCTACCTTCAGACGTATAGGCTCATCCTGGGTGGACATCTCGGTTGCAATATTACCGAATGGGCAACCAAGAACGTGGCCGGTTTGATGTTGCAAATCCTTTTGAAATTCATATGCCAATTCGGCCATATAAATCAGCCGTTGCATCGGTGGATTATCACTATTCAGAGCCTTGTCGACCAGTTGCTGCTTCATATCGATATAGTAGGAATCCAGCACGGCGAGTGTAAGTTCCTGTTTACTATGGTAAAAATGGTAAAAACTTCCTTTTTTAACACCTGCGCGGTCACATATCGTGGCAACACCCACATCGGCATAACTGCGTGAGTGAATCAACGCACGAGCCGTCTGTAAGATACGTTCCTGTGTCTGGCTTGATGGTGACATGGGGTAAATTATAGTAGACCGGTCGGTCAAGTCAAGCCCGATTCAGTGTTATTTCCGTGACAGGTATTTCGATAGTTCATAAGTGAAAATTACAGTGATTGTGGCTTGAGTGGATCAGTCCCTCTTAGCCTGGTTAATTCGCCCCGTGATCAGTTGATGGAACAGGTTCGTGCTATCCGGATCCGGGCCATGAAGCATACGAATGATGATTTTAATCATTAAACAATAGCAGGTGTGTAGCATTATAAGTATTTACGCATAGGGAATCTGACTGTGCAATTAACGGATCACGTCATATTGATACTTGATCAGTACTAATGAAAAAGCAGTACGAATAATTTAAAACGGATGTGTAAAGAGTCTGTAAGAAAACAGATTTAATCGTGGTCTTATTTACTAAGCGACTTTAAGACTATTTGTGATGAAATTTAATAGCACTTAATGAGCGGATAATCCTCAGGTACTGAGTAAGAAAACTTCCAAGTTTCTTTTTGATTTGATATGTGAACGTTATCAATAGTTTTTTGTCATATACGTTAAGAAGGTCATGAATACTTGCGTACATATTTTGCAGTTATAGTTGCCTGGTTTGAATGACCTTATGTGAATATTATCCAGGAAATTAAGTAGCAGTACGAATGTAATTTAAAACAAACCATACTCGGCTAACCAGGTCAATAAGGTGTATTGAGGTTTATTATCCTGGTCACATGGAGATGGCTGGTAACAGGGATTGTGGGTTTCCATACAAGAGAGCAGAGGTGTACGATCATGAAAGGTGCAATCAAACGTAATCTGGTGGCAGCAATAGTACCACTTTCATTCTTCATATCAGCCCCGGCGATTTCCGCGGAGCAATCCGTTGTTGAAGAGGATTTGTTCCTTGAGAATACATATGAGGATTATACATTGGCCAGTGGTGTTTTCTGGGCAGACAAACAGGATAAAAGTGAGTTTGCTGCTATGGAGCGCGGTGAGGCTGTCGGTGACCTGGATGTCTTCCATGAAAGAGACTATGAAGACTATACCCTGGGAATCTGAGCCGACCCGAATCATTTCATATTGAAAACATAGTGTACTTTTTATTAACCGGAAGCCCAAAGCCCATGGCGTCTATTCGGGCTTCCGGTTAACAGTTTCCAGGTTTTATGGTTATTCGAGTTAACCAGTATTTTTCTAAAATCTGGAAATTTGAATAACTACCAGGCAGTCCCTCCATTAGCGAGACCCCTGTCTCTTCAAGCCTTCATTCGGGGTCGGCATATCAGGGCTGTAAAATATTCTGAGAAACTTGTTTTATTGAATGCTTACGCGTGTTCCGTGGCACCATGTGCATCAATGATATTCTTGGTCATCAGCCGATCTGTGAACGCCATTGTGATAGCTGAAAACAGGAAGGTAATATGAATGATAACCTGCCACATGATGGTATTGAAATCCATCTGGCTCGCGTTAATAAATGTTTTCAGGAGATGGATGGATGATATACCAATCAGCGCCATGGAGAGCTTGATTTTCATGGTGGCCGCATTGACATGTGACAGCCATTCCGGTTGGTCCGGATGCTCCCTGATATTCAGGCGTGAAACGAATGTCTCATAACCCCCGATAATCACCATAATCAGCAGATTGGCAATCATGACTACATCGATCAGGCCCAGCACGATGAGCATGATTTCAGTTTCACCAATTTTGCTTGCACTATGTACCAGGTGCCACAGTTCTACCATGAAGTGATAGACGTATACCCCCTGGGCAACGATCAGGCCAAGATAAAGCGGCGCCTGCATCCAGCGGCTCCAGAAAATCATCTGGCCAAGGGTGGAGATTGATGTATCACGGGATGAAAGTTGTTTGTCGCTCACAATAAATCCTACATCTAAAAAACGTTATGAGGTCAGGCTGGCGATCTGTATCGACAGCGTCCACGTAGTGCTACCACTTCGCGATCCGCAGAGAGTATAGAGGAAACTAGCTCCAAATACATTCAATATTTTTAATTGTAATCATAAATAAAAGCTTATAGGATTATTCCATATATATGATCCATATGAGAGCGGCATGGTAGCCATCAATTGTCACCCACTGCACAGGCGTAAAATATCTTTTAAAGACGGAGACATATACGTATCCATGTATGTCCGCCTGGCTGTGGTATTTGGTATTGTGCTATTGGCTGCTTGCCAGTCTGCGCCTGTTAAACAGAAATTGCCACCAATAGCTGATGTACACCTGCATTTCAACTGGAACCAGGAAGAGATCATCTCGGCGGAGGAGGTCATCGCGATCCTGCGCAAACAGAATGTGCAGTTAGCCGTGGTATTCAGTCGTCCCTCTGCGATGGCGATGAAGATGCGTCGGGCAGGTGGTGACTGGGTGATCCCGTTCTGGAGTCCGTATTTCAAACCCGGTATCAAGCTGAACTGGTTCCGTAACCCTGATGTTGTGACCGAGGCCCGTCAGGCGTTGGCATCAGGCCAATATTACGGCATTGGTGAGATGCACCTGGTGGCCGGGGTCGGGCCAAGACGTGATAACCCGGTCGTGCAGGGGCTGATCAGCCTGGCCCGGGAGTTCAAGGTGCCAATGAATGTTCATACCGATGCCTCCCGGCATGAATTCTTCCTGCCTGTCTGCAAGGACAATCCGGATGTACGTTTTCTGTGGGCACATGCAGGCGGGGTGTTGCAGCCTGATGAAATAGGCCCATTAATGGACAAGTGCCCGAATGTCTGGGTGGAACTGTCCGCCCGTGACCCATGGCACTACGGTGGCTTTGCTGATGATGACAAACTCACTGGTGACTGGATCAATTTGTTCGAACGCTTCCCGGACCGCTTTATGGTCGGTGTGGATCCGGTCTGGAACGCGTTTCAGACCTATCGCTGGTATGAAGCGGATGAAGGCTGGTCGCACTATACGAAAATCAACCAGTTCCACCGTAACTGGATGAGTCAGCTCGATCCGGCACTCGAAAAAAAGATCAGAATCGATAATGCCAGGACATTTTTCGCCTATGCTTTAAAGAAGTAAACAAGCCGGACGTGTGACGACAGGCAAAACCATAATCTGACAGGTGCATTCTTGTATAATTTTCTCGCAGACGTGGTAGCAGTGGTGCATGCATCCTATATCCTGTTTGTCGTCGGAGGGCAGATCCTGATTCTATCCGGTTGGGTTGCGGGCTGGGTGTGGACGCGCCATATGGTGTTCAGAACCCTGCACCTGGCTGCGATCGGATTTGTCGTGATTGAGGCCTGGGCGGGTGTGTTATGCCCGTTAACGGCGATCGAAAACCGCTTGCGGCAGACTGCAGGCAACAACCCGTATGAGTCCAGCTTTATCGGGTACTGGATCGACAGGCTGATCTACTATTCGGCGCCCGAATGGGTATTTATCCTTGTTTACTCGATTTTTGCGCTGGTTGTGTTGGCCACCTTTATTTTTTATCCGCCCATACGCACGAAACATTGATTCCAGACTGAGATACGATTCATGTTTATGGTGGTGATGATTTATTCATTCTGGCTCTGAATGATGTTCAATAGCTGCAGGGCATTGTTTGGAGCTGCCCCTTCGGCATCGTTGTCAAAATAGATATGTACATCACAACCCCCACGCTGCCAGGCGATGATTTTACCTGCCCATTTATTCAGGTTTACCTGGCTGTATGATGATGCATAGGTCCTGGTATGGCCATGCAGACGTAGATAAACCAGGTTTGTGGTCACTGCATCCCATAATTTCCAGTCAGCGGCATCAGACTGACAGTTTGCAATGTTATGCTGTTGCAGACACGCAGCAGTCTCCCGGTTGAACCAGCTATTATGTCTGAACTCTATGCAGTGCCGGATTTCCGGCCATTGTTTCAACGCGCGGCCAAATGTTTCCAGTCTGTCCATGTTCTGTTTGAAATTGCCAGGCAGTTGCCAAAGTACGACTGCCAGTTTGTTGCCAAGTGCGTGCGCATGTTCACGTTCACGTTGAATGGGCTCATCTGGGTCAATCAGTCTTTTGGTGTGTGTCAGATAACGATTGGCCTTCAGGGAGAAGCGAAATTTCGCAGGCGTCTGCTCATACCAGTGGGTTAAGGTGTCCTGTGTCTGTAGTTTATAAAACGAGGCATTGATCTCGATAGCTGTAAACTGACTGGCACAAAAGTGTAACCAGTTTTCACGATGTATACCTGTGTAAAAGCCATCCTTCCATACCGGATAACTCCAGCCACTGGTACCAATATATAAGCGGGGTGACGCCTTCCGGTGCATTTCGTTCTATCAATCAGCTATTTATAGTGGTAGTCCTTCAGTTCTGGGATCCTTGCCAGAAAATGGAATCGTATTCATGACCTTGAGCCATTTTCTGGACCTGATTAACCAGTTCTGTTGCGCTCTTTTCCCAGATGTGAGACATGATACTGAATGGGTTTATATTCAGTCCGCCAAAGGTGGAGCCGCTGATACGGGCAAAGCGGTCATCCTGCTGGGCGAATTCGCAACCACGGGTTATGGCCTTGAGCCAGGGGGCACAGAATGAGGTATTGCGCATCATCGAAGCGCACAGATCGACATAATTCCAGGCTGGGTCGAAATAGGCGCGAAATGACTTTTCATAGGACGAAAGAAAGCTGGCATCGAATCTGCCTTGTTGCAGGGCATCAGTCAGTACGGATGCTCCAATTAACGCCGATTCCATTGCCGGAGAAATCCCTTCGCCTGTCATCGGGTCTACGAAACTGCCTGCATCGCCGATCAGGATGCCACCATCAAAATAATTCGGTCCGGCCCCGCCATAGGTTTTAACAATGCCGCCAACAGGTCGTTTTGATATTTGTATTTCCGAGTAATCATCATGAGATACTCTAAGTTTTTCCACAAAGTCATCGAACAGCCGCGGCACATTGACCTGATAGCGATCACGCGTTTCGGACAGTATGCCGACGCCGATGTTTGCTGTACCGCCGGACATCGGGAACATCCAGCCATAGCCAGGAAACAGGTCCTGGTCGAAGAAAAAGGCTGCTTCACCTGCCTTGCCCTTAATGCGATTAATATAACCGCGTTGTGAAACGGCTATATATCGTGGGTCATGGGACAGCAGGCCGGCACTCCGGGCAACAATCGAGTTCACGCCATCAGCGCCAACTACCAGATTGGCACGATAGGTTTGAAGGCCGGTTTTATGTTTGACAGTAACGGCTACACCGTTTTTTGCAGACAGGACAGTCTTGACCTTCGAGTCCTGCATTACTGTCGCGCCGGCCTTTATCGCACATTGCAGGACATTGTCATCGAGTATATCTCTCGGAATAATATAACCGTGAGGCGGTAGACCGGACTCACATCCATAGAAGGGGATTTTTCCGCGGTATGCACAATTTGATTGCAGGAACATGGCGACATGGGTAATCGGCAAGGGACTTGCCTTCTCCAGGGTGGAAAGGCAACCCAGATGTTTCAGTATTCTCAATCCCCGGGGTTCGATGAAATCACCACATACCTTTTCCCTTGGGAAGTGGGCGCGTTCCAGTACCAGAACACGGATTCCTGTTCGTGCCAGAGACCAGGCCATGACGCTGCCGGCCGGCCCGCCACCGACAACAATGACATCATAGTCTGCTCCCGTTTTTATTCCATGTCTCCTGATGGAAGCAGCATTTGTCGAATTTTCCGGCTTTTTGTTCATGCTTACTCCCCGTTATTATTGGTCATATGCTGATATTGCAATATAAAACCCGGAAGCCGATGTGTCTATGGATCCAGCATTGCCGTCAACAAGTCTGTTACAGCCTGGATAGTCGTCTGGTATGTTCTATTAAATGTAATAAAGGCTCAGGATTCCCTGCGTTTCGCTTTGCTTCATTTTCCGCTTCCTGTGCTATTCTGTCCAGATACTGTTCGGCTTCTGGTAAAGCCTGCTTTAACTTATTCATTAAAAAGTCAAAGCCATTGGCGGTCGGTTCGCGAAACTCTGCTGCTACTTCTGGCTCCCGAATCGCTATAGCAGCAGGAAGGGTCAGTATCCCGTCACGAACGTCTTCCTCACCGCCACCACCGAGCGCAACGGCACCCCGTACATCGCCCACATCATCACAACCGTGATACAGGGTGCCAAGCAGCCGGCCATAATGACGCAGGACCTCGCTGCGTGTACCAAGGCAGGCGCAGGTTTCGAACATCGAGCCGGTATCCTCGCCGGCGATCCCGCGCCAGTCTTCGACGCCGAGTGGTTGCCTGCGCAGCCTCCACTGCACACACTCTGCCACACCCAGTCTTTTTATCAGGTCTGCAATCAATTCAATACCAAATGCATCATCGCTCAGGATCTCGAACGCGGCTGAGGTGATATACCCTGATGTCATCAGTGCCGGAAGTGAACCGAACCGACAATGCAGGGTCAGTTTGCTTCTCCTGAATCGTGAGCGGTCCAGGATGTCATCAATAATCAGGGATACATTGTGTACGATCTCTAGTGCGGCAGAAGACCGGATAATTTCCTCCGTTACCGGTTCGTCGTGAACGGCCTCATAGCATGCAAATATGGTAACTGGTCTGAAATATTTGGAATCACCGAGAAATTGCCAATGCAGAAGCTCCTGTACTTCCGCGTCACATTGCGCTATCCAGTCAGACAGGAACGCCTTTAACAGGACAATTTCTTCCTCATATCCCAGCCCCTGAATCAATCGATTGGCTGTATCAGCAGCACTGATTGTTTCAGCAGTCATTCGGAATTACTCTTGAAGTCAGGTATGCGAGATATGCGCACAATTACTACAATCATCTTAGTTTATCGTTCTATTTATATGGTACTACCATCTTGAGTTGGTTATACCCTCTAGGTGTATTGAACAAAAAAAATATACAGTCTGTTAAGTACTTCGAGTCAATGCCTTACATGAGATTATATCTGCCCGGTGGCTGAAGATTGATGTTATATATCCTCTATCCTACTCAATTGCCTGTTCAGGGTTTTATCCGTGCAGACCGTTTGGCTTTGGGTTTTGCCTTGGTCTTTGCTTTGGTCCTGGTCTTGGGCTTAGCGCTAGTTTTTTTTACCGGCTTCCTTGCTTTCTCAAATGCATCCAGTTCCCTGATGAATGACTCGGCAGCATGCCTGGGCAGATTGGTCATGGACCTCAGACTATCCCGGCTCAGGTCCGTTAACTCGAGCAGGATGCGGCTGTTTTCCTTGGAGTCAGACTGGAGTTCACCCAGGCGCCGGATAGACTCCTCACTGAATTTGGTAGCCTGTTCCACCCATTCGCTCCAGAAGTTGATACTCGCCTTGAACGCTGCCAGCTGGACCTCGACAGCCTCCATCAAAAGCGCCTGAATCTCTGTGTCTCTTGAACTCTTTTTTTCGGTCACGGTTTTATCCTGTTTTATATTTGTATGTTAAGCCTGTTTTTTCCTGGCCCTGGTTGATTTTTTAACGCCAGTCGATCTCTTGCGCTGTCCGGTTTTTGCTGGTTCTGAAGCGATGGCCATATCGGTATCTTCTTCTTCGCCGCGTCTACGTACAACGACTGGTGCCGGTGTATCGGCCAGACCGGGTATGCTGATACTGCCCTGATAGGCGACACCCGGATCGAGGGAGTAACTGATCTCGGTAGCCACCTGAACGAGCATCTTTTCGCCTGGTTCAAGTGTCAGTTCGGAAGGCTCGAAAGTCAGCTCCTGCTCGACCTGTTCACCATTGGCATCGACAACAGGGGAGGCGATTACTCTGGCTGGTACCTTACGTGACAGTTTGTTGTCGACCAGAAAAAAGGCTTGCGCGGTTTCTCCTGCCTCTGCTTCCAGTACAAGCGCGTTTGTGCCGGTTTCCGGCTGAACGGGTTGTTCTGTATCGGTTCCCGCTTTTACGGGTACCTCACTGAAGATAGTGCTCAGGTTTTTCAGGTAGTTGGCGGAAAGATCGACAAGACCGGCATAGAACCCGATATTGGTTTCCATGGTGCGTCTGAAAATTTCACTGATATCGGGACGTTCAGCCATTAGTTGCTCCTGGCTTCTTGTCAAAAAAGCATGGACGTGCACAATAGAAATGATCGTACCAGTGATGTATCAGGTCTGGACAGTCCTCGATGTCTACCTCATGACAGCATTCCGTTGCGGGTGCTCCGGCGACCACGCGCCATCGTAGATAATGTTCCTTGCAACCCTTAACCCAGATAACAACCTCGTACGCCTGGTTGTCTTTGGCGTCATCCGGTATTTTCAGTTTTGCCAGCACCTGACGGCGTTCTTTAGGCCCAACGGAAAGAGAGGTCGGGTTCAGGTCTACCATTCCCGCATCGACACCGGCTACTGTGACGGTGTAGTTATGGGGTATACGGTCACAATTGCTGATCATCAGACGTATAACCACGGTCGCACCCTGGCAGGCATGACTTTCAAAATCTCCCAGTGTGACCGGCATCCAGCAGGGTTCTGGAATATCGCAACAGCTTTTACTTTTTGGTAACTGTATTTGGCTGGCAGCTTCCATCAGCTGGACGCCCAGGCGCATCTGGGTCTTGAGTAACTCAGACAATGTATTGCCGATTTCGCGTACAGGTAATTCTTTTGTTGGCGTATTCATGATTACATACTCTTTACGTTAACTGGTTTTATCAGAGAGCACATCGATTTCTATCTTGTAGTTATAGTCGTGCAGGGTCCAGATCCCCCAGTACTCATTGCCGGTGGACAGCTGTGATGGGACATGCATAATGATTTTTATCTCTCGCATATCACCGGGTTCCAGTGAACCGGCACCTTCCTGAATATTCAGCTTAACAACGCCTCCATAACCTTGCTGCAATGCATCCATAAAACTGTCAATTCTGCTTTCGTCTTTTTCCGGCTTTTTCTGAAATGCAGTGCCGACTGCCATGTCCAGTCCTTTCTTGTTATAAAGGCCGAATCCGGATACTTTTGGAATCGACAAACTGACATTACCGCGGTTGATCAGTGTTACACAGAACTCAACGCGTTCGCCTGGTGCGCAGTTGACTTCTGTTCGTTTTGGAATAATGCTCAGGCGTTTTTTGGGCTCGACCTCGATCTCCAGTTCTTGCTTGTGGTTCTCGATTTCCACTGTCCCATGGTAGGTACCAGGGGGCATGGTTTTAGGCAGCCTGAGATGAAGCCGGGTAAAATTCAGGTCGCTTGCTGGGGTTGTTTGAACTTCGGGTGGATTCCGTTCAAATGCTTTTCTGGTTGCACTATCCGGTGTGTCCAGGGTTATGGAAATCGCCTGGGCCTGTGCTGCTTTCGTTTTCAATGCTGCAAATAGGTTAGGAGGCGTACCCCTGATACGTATCCCTGCGTTATTGCCGGTTGTGGTGGCCATTTATTCGTCCGTCAAGGTCAGCACGGTATCAAACCCATGAGAAGGATCCAGCACGCCCTGGGCTCTTTGTGGGCCGCAGACCTCACATGGATTGGGACGATAGGGCTCGGTAATGACCTGTGATTCCCCACATAGCCTGACATTTGCCAGTTCGATGCCCAACAGGGACAGGCCGACACAGTAATTCACCGGCACATGGGCCCTGACGTTGGGTATCTCCTTTAACCTGAACGAGATATCCATAGGCTCAATCTTGATCGGTTCGAGCTTGATTGGATCGATACTGAGTTCTATCTTCGGCAGGTTGGTGATGTCGATATGGTAGGTGTCCGGGATGCCGCTAACCGTAACCGGCCCGACGGGACCCACGCTGCCAACAGTAATAGTTGGCAAGCTGTTAACGTCAACATCGTGATCAAAGCCACTCGGAATACTGACACCCATGGCACTCTCCCTTTTCCTTGGTAGATATGCGCAATATTCTTGTCAGGATTATTGCTTATATAACTAGAAAAACACAGGAGTTAAAGCTTGTCAAGAAAGGGTGAAAGCACTACTTATATAGATGGAATGATCTGTCCTGCTTTCTGGATAAGCACAAAAAACATGGAATAATTTCTTGTGTCGGTTTCTTAGATATATGTTAATAAACTGAGTATCTGATTTGTAATAAACCGAATGAAATACCAGGCAATTAACTGGAATAGCCTTCATATGTAGCTACAATATAAATAGGATTTCTTGCTATCAAGGATTCTTAATAACCTACACAAAAATAAGGTAAATCATATTTGGACCAGTTCTATGATCTGAACAGTGAACATAAATACAGTGAACATAGATAAGGAAATCCAGATACAGCCTTGTTAACAATAAATGAGAAGGAGTTCATTTACCGATGACCTATACCAATCTGTATCTAAACATTATGCAAGGGCATGATGATGCGGTCATGACCAGCATTAGTCAACGACAGGACATCAATACACCCTGTGGTACATTTGACAACACACCCCTGCATATCGCTGCAGAAAAAGGACTTTCAGAAATTGTTAGATGCCTGATTGAAGAAGGTGTGGATATAAATGCCCAGAACAAGTTTGGTGAAACCCCGTTACATTTGACTGTAATGCTTGGACATCATGATATAGCCGAATTGCTTCTGGGGAATCATGCAGATGCAAGTATTGAAAACTGCAATGGTGAAACGGCTTTTGATCAGGCAATCATTCTGGAGCCAGGAGGCCGAGAGGCCTATCGCGATCTGGAGTCACAATATAGCCATGCGCATCACCAGGATTCCACCTAACCCTTGATGCACACCAGCGGCTCCAGCCGTACCACTTTACGTGCGAGACCGGAAAGGTCAGCTGCATCAACGACCGCAGTAACATCCTTGTAGGCGCCTGGTGCCTCTTCGGCAACCCCACGCATACTCGGGCTGCGGATGATAATGCCGCGTTCAGCCAGTTGATCAACCAGCGATCTGCCATTCCATTGTCGTTTTGCCTTGTTGCGGCTCATTGCACGCCCGGCACCATGGCAGGCAGAGCTGATTGATTTCTGTTCACTTTCTTCAGTACCGGTCAGAATGTAAGAGGCGGTACCCATCGAGCCACCAATAATGACCGGTTGACCAACCGCTCTGAGGTCTTCAGGTATATCGCTATGGCCCGGTCCAAACGCCCGGGTGGCGCCTTTACGGTGTACGAACAGACGTTGTGATTTACCATCTACTTCGTGTGTTTCTTCCTTGCAGGTATTATGTGATACGTCGTATAGCAGGCTCAGCTCTGCATCTGGCAGGACCCGGGAAAACGCCTGGCGGGTCAGGTGAGTGATAACCTGCCGGTTAGCCAGGGCGCAATTAATCCCGGCGCGCATCGCGCCAAGATAATTCTGACCGATACTGGACTTGAGCGGAGCGCAGGCCAGCTCCCGGTCTGGTAAAGAAATATGGTGCTGTGATGCGCTTATGGCCATGGACTTCAGGTATTCGGTGCCGATCTGGTGACCCAGGCCCCGTGATCCGCAATGGATACTGATCACGATATCGTCCTTATTCAATGCGAAGGCCTGTGCTGTTGTACGATCATAGATATCCGTGACGACCTGGACTTCCAGATAGTGGTTACCGGAACCGAGGGTACCCATTTCATCCTGTTGTCTTTTTTTGGCGTGATCCGAGACCTTTGTCGGGTCTGCGCCTGGCATACAGCCATGCTCCTCGATGCGCTGCAGATCTGATTCCATACCATAACCCTGGCTTACTGCCCAGCGTGCACCTTCACGCAACATGTTATTCATTTGTTTGTTGTTCAGATGAATATCGCCAACGCTACCGAGACCGGCGGGGATGTCCCGGTATAGCTGGTTAGCAAGTTCGGATTTGACCTGTACTACATCATAACGGCTCAGTCCGGTATGCAGGGTACGAACACCACAGGAAATATCAAAACCGACACCACCGGCCGAGATCACGCCACCTTGTTCTGCATCGAACGCTGCGACGCCGCCGATAGGGAAGCCGTAACCCCAGTGTGCATCCGGCATCGCATAGGCAGCCTTGACAATACCCGGCAGGGTGGCGACATTGGTAATTTGTTCATAGACCTTCAGATCCATCTGGCGCATTAGTTCTTCATCAGCGTAAATGATAGCCGGGACACGCATGTTGCCATGTGGCTCGACGCGCCAGGTGTATTCATTATCGCGTATGAACAGTTGCAGGTCCATGGTCAGACATCTATCACGGTTTTGGCATGCCAGGTACCATCCTCATCCTGGTATACCTTCAGTGAAGTATAGGTCGCGCCCTTGATTTCCACTACCGGTTGATGTCTGCTGATGTCGATTTTTTCGCCCCAGGCGCAGGCGTGCAGTTCACCGGTGTTGATACGGATCTCAAACCGACTGAACAGATATTTCCGGCTCGACATTTCATAGATTAGTGCATTGAGCCAGTCGACAAACAACAGTTCATGATCAGGCGCTTCACAGTTGATCTCTATTTTGATTTGGGGGGTGATATGTTTCGGTTCTGTGATTACTGCGGCCATGGCTATTGCGGCCTGGATAAAGGCCTCTTCAATGGTATTGCCGATACCATGTACGCCGATATCTGCCTCGTGTTCGAAGTGTTCCCAATGCGGCGTGATCATGGGTGAATGTGCTAATCCGGAATTATGGGTGGCGCTGCGCTTCATGTACGATCTCGCGCGTATTGATCGAGACCAGGTCATTGGTGGCTTCGGCAATCAGTTCGATTACATCGTCTTCACTGAGTATGCCTTTCAGGGAGCCTGCACTATCAACCACCGGGATTCTGCGTATGCTGTGTTTGCGCATGATGTGCAGCGTGTCCAGCAGGTTTTCGTTCTCGGTGACGATAACGAGCTCTGAACTCATGATATCCCTGATACTGACAGTTTCAGGCGAAACTTCCTGTGCCAGTACTTCCACGACCAGGTCACGATCTGTCAGTATACCTATCGGAATATTATTTTCGTCGCCTTTCTCAACCACGACCAAATCGCCGACGTGATATTTGCGCATCAATCTGGCGGCTTCGATCACATTAGTATCTGGCCCGGTAATAATGACTTCACGATTACAGTAAGCGCCTGCTGTCATGATTCATTGCCTCCATATACACAGGTCATATATCAAGTATGGCACAGATTATCCTGGCAGGGCTCTGGGTAGGTGCTCACGAATTTCATCTGCGCCATGCTTGACCAGGTTTTTATCCAGGGAGAGCGTGATTGCTTTTGAAATCTCACCAGTGAGCTTATCACGCAGTAAACCGAGAAACGATGGCGCTGCAATGACAATCAGGTGCTGGAATTCCTGTCTGTTCCAGGCATCATTCAGGTAATCTGTTATCTCGCGGGCGAAGTTCACAGCCTCCGTGGTTTTAGAATCTGTCTCTCCACTGACACCATGATGGCTACCGCCAGCCCCACCGGCCTGACTGCCAGGCAGGTCGGATGTCAGTTTCTGTTCATGAAACCTGGCTTCAGGATGTGTTAGATCCTTGACTTCAGCGAGCGGAGAGGTGGCTTTTCCCGCAGCGAAAATTCGTGCGCGACTGCTGTCGGCTACCAGTATCCAGGAATGTTGCATGGTCGGTCTCCTGTAATGCTATATCAACAATCTAGCAAAAACCCGGAATTGCACCATGATATACATCAAACTTGTTTCCTGGAGCTGAAAATCTTCCGTTCTGAGTGGATTCAACTAGACTAAAAGATAGTAGAACAAGGTGTGTCAGGGAGTTGGTCATGGCGCTTTCGATCCATTCAGATGCCTTCTCATCAGGTAATGCTATACCAGCCCGTTTTACCTGCGATGATCAAGATATTTCACCACAAATAATGTGGCAGGATGTGCCGGCCGGGGCCAAGAGTCTGGTACTGATTGTCGATGATCCGGATGCGCCGGATCCGGCTGCACCAAAAATGACCTGGGTGCATTGGTTGTTGTACAACATCCCTGTCTCTGCCACAAGTCTGCCGGAAGGCGTGCAGGATGAAGAACTGCCGGCAGGGACCCTGCTGGGGCAGAATGACTGGAAGCGCACTGGTTATGGCGGACCATGCCCACCGATCGGCAGGCATCGCTATTTCTTTAAATTCTATGCGCTGGATAGGGTACTGGAAGACTTGCATACGCCAGCAAAAGCAAAGCTGGAGGCAGCGATGCAGGGACATATATTGGAGAAGGCAGAGCTGATTGGTCGCTATCAGCGAGGGTCGTGATATTCAACCTTTGGGGCGTGTTAATTCCAACCTTTGATACTGTCACTGGGTGATGGATTGTCGGGCAATTTTACAGTTTGGCCACTAGCCAGAAGTAACTGAGAAGAGCCTGTATTCCTGCCGACAAAAGTGTGCCGCATACGCTAGTGAGTATGTGTGGCAGGGACGGTCGCGTTGTACCGTAAATGTTGTAAAATTCGCTGGCATTGGCGCACACTCAATTCTACATCATGGCAGTGCACCAGATAGGTTTGCAGCAGCTTTCCGCCCCAGGTGCTTTGGCGGTACCTCAACTCACAGGGTGCTTTCAGTATATCGATTTGTAGCTGTTTGAGCTGATCGTCGCGCGGTCGGGTGGGGCGCCCTGTTTTTTGTTCATCCCTGAGTCCTTCGATACCAAAATGTCAGAAAGTAGTGAGCCCAACGCTACAAAGTGCGGGGATGTTCGTCAAACCATTCTGCAACCTGAGAACAACTAAAGCCGCGTCCTAGCAAAAGTACGCAGTGGATACGGTGTGGAAAGCGGAGCTCATGGTTATGAGTGATTTCATTTTTAATAACTGACTGAAGTTCTGTGCTATTTGGGATTACCAGTTTTCGCATGGTCTGAGTCCCTTCATTGTCGAGAAATAAAATAGATGTCGTCGCTTGCATCATGAAGTTTAACTCAATATGAGTAGAACATGCGTAATCAATTTTGTCGTCCCCTAAGCGAAGGTAACGTTGGTATGCTGTTTGCTTGTTATTCAGTGATAATTATGATGAGTTGCTTATTATCATCAACCAGGAGGGTTGTAGCTATGATTAAATTACACAGCACAAAAGTCAAAGCGTTGGCTTTTACAGCACTTTTATCTTTCTTGTTAACATTGAATATTCAGCCAGTATATGCAGAAAAGCCTACACTCACTACACTTATGGAACGGATCTCTGCTTTACAGAACAAAGTAGAGTCTCTTGAATCTGAGCTGGCTGCTGTAAAAAGCAATTCTGTCCTTGGTCTGGACGGCTTGATCAGCCTGGATTACAGCAGCGGGTACCCAACGATCTTATTGGAGGGTATCAATTTACAAATCACCAATGGCGATAGTACTTATTCCAGTAACGGCCTTGGTAATCTGATTCTTGGATTTAATAAATCTGGCGAGACTGCTGGTCGAGTCGATGTATGTTCCGACGGGCAGTATCAGAACGGAACGGATTGTATCGGAGCAGGCGAGATTTGGGCTAAAGACCATAAATCCGGCTCCCATTACCTGATTATCGGTGATTACAACAACTACTCGAAAGCGGTGGGAATTGTCGCGGGTGATAACAACACCAGCAATAGCCTGGGTTCCATGGTGCTTGGTGGAGGAGGTACTGCTCAGGCGAATATTGCCAGTGGTCTGGGTGCCGTAATCGTAGGCGGTGGGAATAACCGCGCCAGCGGGCGAGGCACTACGATAATGGGTGGATTTAACAATACGGCAAGCGGTGTTGGTGCCAACCTGGTCGGTAGCGTTGAAAGCATCGCTAGCGGCAGATTTGCCAGTGTGAGCGGTGGCTTTCAAAACATAGCAAGTGGTGAAGTTTCCAGCGTGAGTGGTGGGAGCGGTAATCAGGCCAGCGGGCAGTACGCCAGCATTAGTGGTGGCAGTGATAGTCTTGCATCCGGTTATGGTGCAAGTGTCAGCGGTGGTTTTTATAATTTCGCCCAAGCTAAACATGCCAGTGCGAGTGGTGGATCCGGTAATGCCGTGAACGGCGAGAATGCCAGTGCGAGTGGGGGTTTTGCAAATTTGTTATATGGTGAATTGAGTAGCGTTTGTGGTGGTACATCTCATCAGATTGACAGTTATGCAGGTACGATTAGCGGTGGTCGTGGAAATTATGTGTCCGGTGATTATGGCAGCGTGAGCGGTGGTCTTGAAAATCGTGCAGTCGGTGGAAACGCCAGTGTGAGTGGCGGTCATGAAAACTATGCTAGCGGTGTTGATTCCAGTGTAAGTGGTGGTTACCTTAATAATGCAAAGGGTCTCGCTGCCAGCGTGAGTGGTGGAGAGGGTAATTTGGCAGAGGGTACGTTTGCCAGCGTGAGTGGTGGCGGTGGCAATAGTGCAGAGGGTCTTAACGCCAGCGTGAGTGGCGGGGAAAATCGTTCGGCAACAGGTGTTTTTGACTGGGCTGCAGGTAGTTTGTTCGAAGACTTCTAGACACCATTGCAAAAAACCCGGTGACTTAAGTGTTCAATAACTTAATTTTATGGGAGGATCTGGTTGATTCAGATCCTCCTGACTTGTGTTGCGGGTAATCTGGGTGGTTGTGTTGAATTATTGTGAATAAGTTAACGTTCAGTAAACGACAATATTGATCTATATCAACAATACTTCATTGACATAAAACTTGCGCCTATCTATATACAAATAAAGACGGCGAAGGATGGCTGCAATGAATTCAATTTCTTTTATAAAGCCATGGGTATATGTCTACATATAGTACATGGCTTTTTTCATTTTGGACTCCTTCACTTCGGGTTTTAACGCTTAACTATATTCATTTTGAGATTTAACCGGGGATGTAGTGCTAATCCTGGTCTTTAACAGGCATATTAATACAAAGGATGTTGGCCTTCAGTAACAACGCATAACGAAATAATTCACAATGGCATATATTGCGTAGCGTCATAACTTAAGGCGAGAACGTCTCAAACAGGGAAAGATACTACTTAATTACGAAAATTCACCTGACCGGTTTTACTGTTTCAGTAGCTCATTATATGACTTGCAAATATCTATTTACCAGGAGGAATCAATATAGCGAATGAGTGAGATATGTCGTTTGAAGAATCATGAGTACCTTATGCATTATGCATTAGATAAACGAAACAAGGAGTAGTACGATCATGAAAAAAGATACCTCACAAACACCACCTAAAATTGCCAAGGATCGCAGTCAGTTCCGCCAGTTGATTGCCGCTAATCCCAGTCATTTCTTCGATGTGAAAAAGGCGGCACCGAAGCTTGGTGGACCGCCGAGTGGCAATACCACCTATGAGGAATTAATGTGTGTCAGTTATCAGCCATCTCTTAAGCTGCTGCATGCAACTGTACATGTCAAACTTGCCAACGGTTTCATGGGTGAACTATGCGGTGATGGTTCGATGGAGTATGTGCAGTTCTATATCGACTATGGAGAAGGAGTAGGCTGGGAGGACATCGGTTATGCCGCTTTTAATACGCACGATATCCCGAACTTCACCGACTGTGAAGACGGGCCGGACAAGCCATTAAGTTACGTGGTTACCTTGCCTCTGGATCCAGACACCAATTGTTGTAACAAACCGGTACTACCAAAAATTCGTGCAATACTTTCCTGGGAATCCCCGCCAACGGGTCCCACTGATCCAATCGTATGGGGTAATGGCCTGGACCGGCATATACAAATAAAGCCCTACGGTTTTTGTATGAACGCTTTCCTCGATTTTATGTTCAAGGATACGAATGAAGAATGGATAATGCCAACTTCCCTGAAATACCTGGAGGCCAAGAAAATCGAACTGCCACCACCACCTGAACTTGAACTGAAGGACATGCTTCAACTCTATGGTTCCCCAAAGAAAGGAAAGGCGGCAGCGGCGAGTATGATTGTCGAACCACACCGTTTCGGATTCAAGAACATGATGTCAGCATTGAACGTTGGCACGCTTAATCCGGTTCTAATCGAGCAAAAAATTGCCGAATGGGGTAGCCTGAATCTGGACTGGGTAGGTGCCGTCACCGAACTGGAAAAGACCAGTGGTAATACCAGTTATGAGGAGCTGGACTGCATCGGTCTTGATCCGAATACCGACCGATTGGTTGCTACCTATCGGGTCAAACGCAGTACCGGTTACTCAGGCGATCTGTGTTCCAACGGCAGTACCGAGTATGTTGCCTTCTGGGCTGATTGGAACGATACATGTAATTGGACCTACCTGGGTACGGCAGAGGTAGCCGCTTATGACATTGACGAAATCCCCGATGACGACTTGCATTACGCGGCGGAACTCAAGGTTGATTTGACTGACTATCTTGAATCATGTGAGGACCCAAAAATTGGCCGTGTACGCGCAACGCTGTCCTGGAATACACCCCCTAACCCTGCGAACCCGGATGCTGTCCCATATTGGGGGAATCGCCTTGATGTTCACGTGCATATCAAGCCTGGTGCAGAGGAAGAGGGGCCGCATCTCAGCATCATTGGTGGTATTGGCGTTCCCTATATTACCACCAACACTACCGGTATGACGGTTACCGGTGCGCGCTTTGCAATTTCTGGCTCCTTTGCTGATTCATGGCTCCATACGCGTCCGTGTCCATTCGGTGGTCGCATACAGATTAATGGCAAGCCACAGAACGTGGGTGACCGTTATCGCATTATGGTGCGTACAGTAGCTGGTGGGTCCGAGCAACCCGTAACGAACAAATTCCTGGTCACAGATCATCTGGGTTTTAACCATTGGATTCATGCGGATGCCGATCAAGCGTTCACCTTTTTGCATGATGACCAGAACCAGTTTAATGTCCTGGCCTGGTGGACACCGGAAGGCAATGAGTTATGGCAAGTCCGCCTGCAGCTGATCAATGGTGCGGGTATCGAGGTGGCGTCCTCACCCTGGTATCGCATCCAGATGGATAACACAAAGCCCACGGCTGAGATTACTCTCGACTCCGGACCATGCCATCAGTTCGTCAAAACTGACCCAGCTCCTGTTGTTACGGGACACTTTGTCGCAAGGGAGCCAGGTGGTCACTTTGGTGCCTTCGCACTGGATACACTGCCTAATAGTGTATCACCACCAAATCCTTCCACGGCTACACCGACAACGTCCGAGACAGCTGCATCACCCGGTGATAGTTGGTCGCTGGACACAAAGACCATGGTGCCGTGTGGATATGTGGTTAGAGTGCGTGTTTGGGACCGTTCAATTATTAATAGTCTCCCGGGTTTGGGTTACCACAATAGAAGTGCCGACGACGTTGGTTTCTGTCTGTTGGCTCCGGAGGAAGAGTAATATCAGGACATCGTGCCGATGTCCACCGGGTTGATATCGTACTTGACAATGTTATCTGAGTAGAGAGGATTGTGGGGTCGGAGTAAACTTACTCTGGCCCCGTCCGCTCTTATTAAACGGAGAGAATCAGGTATGATTCCAGGTAGTATTCCACAGCCACTACTCCCGTTCTATAAAATCAGAATCTCCTGTAGGCCAGCTATTAAATCTCTTTAACTGTGTGTGCTGTACTATACTTATTTTAAACTCATTCTTGAGTATACCGGGGAGGGTAGCGATATGCTGTTAGAAAGAGCACTTTCTGTTCTGTTAAGTAGTGTGATTGCATTGCTCAGCTACACAGTGGTAGCTACGTATGCATATGCTGACAAGGATCGTGACAAGCATTATGACAGGGAAAAGTACGAAAAAAAGTGGGATAAAAAACACCGGCCGGAGTCATACTCAAAAAAGGATCATAAGGACTACAAGCGCGATAAAAAGCATGACCGATCAAAGCACCGCCCGCGTCCAGATCGTCATGGCTACTATCCGTATCGGCCATATCCATATTATGACGATGATGATCACTACGAGCATCGGCCATACAGGCCGCCGGCGATACACTACGGTACTCGTCCAAGACATGAATATCACTACCACAAGGGCAAGAAGTACAAAAAATATATTGTGATACCATCATGGCGTCATTACGATCACTATATCCATATCAGGCCGTTCAGGCATTCCTATCCGCACTACCGGCCGTTATATGTTGATAATGATTTCTGGGGCTGGCTCGCACTGTCATTTATCGCACTACAGTTACTGGATCATCTGAATGACGATCAACGACATGCCCACGAGCGGGCGCTGTATCGGGCAACCCGTGCACCGATCGGTGAAACGATTTACTGGAGTGATACGCCCGAAGTCGTAGGTTCAGTGACACCGGTCTGGGAAGGACCGAGCAATACCGGTCAGTATTGCCGCGAATATCGCCATGAGATCAGTATCAGTGATCGCACCGAGGTCGCATACGGTACCGCCTGCCGCCGACCGGATGGTACCTGGGAAATTGTTCAATAGTCTTAATCCGGCCAACGACATTCAGGGTATCCTGTATGCTTTCGGCGGATATTTTTTTAATACAGGTTGTTACAGAGCAGAGGACTTTGAATTTAACAACATCCGGTACCTGGCTTTACAGCTTCAATGGTTGCCGAGACAACGTAATCGGTTACGTTTTGATCCGGTGCCCAGTCACGAATGAACTCTTTGGACTCGTCTTTGGGTTCAATCGCAATCTGTTCAAAACCGGCGGACTTCATTATCGCAGCCAGATCTTCAATGAGTGAGGCATTACCCATGCAGCCGGCAATCAGTGCTGGGTCATTGCGCATGGCTTCCGGAAGCTCGACCGTAGCGACCACATCCGATATGGCCAGACGTCCACCGGGTTTCAGGATGCGATAGGCATCGTTGAATACCTGCTGCTTGTTAGGAGACAGGTTGATCACACAGTTGGAAATAATCACATCGGCCGTATCGTTCTCAACTGGCAGATGTTCGATCTCTCCAAGCCGGAATTCAACATTGGTAAATTTACCCTTTGCGGCATTGTTACGCGCCTTGCTGAGCATGTCCGGAGTCATATCGATACCGATCACATGGCCTGATTCGCCAACCTCGTGTGCGGCCAGGAAACAATCGAAACCGCCGCCGGCGCCAAGGTCGACGACGGTCTCACCGGATTTCAGCGAGGCTATCGCTCTCGGGTTACCGCAACCCAGACCCATATCGGCGCCTTCCGGTACCATGTCCAAGTCTGCCTCACTGTAGCCCAGACGGGTGGAGATCAGGGTGTTGATCGCCGCCTCATCGGATACCCCACAGCAACTGCTGTCGATACCGCAGGCATCACCATTGTTACTGGCGTTGGCGACCTGGGCATAGGCGCCACGGACTTGCTGACGGTGGTCATCATGTTCGTGATGTTTGATGTCCTTGTCTTCTGTTTCTAAACAACTGTCTGTTCCACAACAATCTTTGCTCATGATGCTATCCTCGCCACAGGTGATGACTTATATCTGTCTGAAAAACGCAGCCAGGCTGTCCAGTACACTCGGCTCAACCCAACACTCGATATTTTTACCACGCCGTTCCATATTGACCAGCCCGGCGCGGTTCAATTCCTTCAAATGGTGCGAAAGCGTGGATGGTGCGATATCCAGTCCATCACCGAGTTCACCGACGCAAAACC
Source organism: uncultured Gammaproteobacteria bacterium (assembly GCA_947258795.1). Lineage (GTDB taxonomy): Bacteria > Pseudomonadota > Gammaproteobacteria > DRJJ01 > DRJJ01 > DRJJ01. Next base: position 200,992 of record CAMYJU010000001.1, read on the forward strand.
TAACTTCTTTTTCTGCGTTACAGCGGGTACCGGGTGCGCAGCAGGACATCAGCCGGCTGAACAGGGCCAGCCGGTGCGGGTTACTTAGTGCCTTGAACATCCCGGCGCGGTGGTCAATAGTACTAAAGTTCGACATATTTCGAATTGTAGTGTTTTTAACAGTCGTGTCAAGATCAGATTTCAGATGTCAGATGTCAGATGCCTGAAGCTTACTACTATATATTAGAGATCTGATTTCTGAAATCTTATCTCTGACATCTGCCTCGCATAGGCGAACAGCGCAGGTGTGCCGCCGGTATGCCAGAACAACACGCTATCCTGTGGTCCGAACTCCTGATTACGGATCATGCTGATCAGGCCACCCATAGCACGACCGGTGTAGATGGGATCGAGCAGGATGCCTTCATGGCGGGCCAGCATTTCGATAGCCTCGCGTTCAAGTACACCGACCTCGCCATAACCTTCACCGACAAAATCATCGCGCAGTATGATCTCGTCCTCACTAAAACGATACGTTTGCTGTAGCTTGGCCATGGTGTCGTTAGTCAGGGTATGGATGTATTCACGGAAGGGTATGTCACCGCCTTCATCTTTGTCGATGTTGATACCGACAATGTCGAAATTCCTGTTAACGAGCTTTTTGCCAGTGAGCAGACCGGCCTGAGTGCCGCCGGAACTGGATGCAAAGACGATATGGCTGATATCAAGACTGGTTTCGGTCATTTGCCGGTCCAGCTCACGTGCTGCCTCGACAAAACCCAATGCACCAATCTCATTCGATCCACCATACGGAACGACATAGGGTTTTTTGCCCTGTTTTTCTAGTTCAGCGACGATCTGCGGGATGTTCTCACCCTTGCGTGACTCGCCCGACCAGTGGATCTGTGCATTGAACAGTCTGTCGAGTAGCAGGTTGCCGTTCACATCTGCCGGTTCACTGCCGCCCAGTGCGAGATGGCAGGCAAGTCCGCTTGTGGCACAGGCCGCCGCAGTCTGCCGACAATGATTGGATTGTGCGGCACCACCGGTAACGATGGTGTCGGCGCCTTTGGCCATCGCATCGCCGATCAGGTATTCAAGCTTGCGGGTCTTGTTACCACCCAGGGCGAGGCCGGTCTGGTCATCCCGTTTGATCAGGATGCGTGGACCGTTCAGCAACAGGCTAAGGTGCCTGAGCTCCCTGAGGGGTGTCGGGAAAAAACCGAGTGCCTTTCGAGCTTGCTGTGTTGTCATTCCCTGGCCCCGCGATACTTGAGCAGGCTCAGATCTTTTTTGCCTGTTCTGCCGCGTTACCGAGATAGGAAGCCGGCGTCAGCGCGGCCAGTTCGGCCTTGGCCTGATCCGGCATATCCAGCTCGTCAATGAATGCCTTTAGACTAGCCGCATCGATACGCTTGCCACGGGTCAGCTCTTTCAGTTTTTCATAGGGCTTGTCGATGCCATAGCGACGCATCACGGTCTGGATCGGTTCGGCCAGCACTTCCCAGTTGTCGTTCAGGTCATCGAGCATCTTGTCCGGATTGGCTTCCAGCTTGCTGATCCCGCGCAGCGCAGACTGGTATGCGATCATGCTGTGGGCGACACCGACACCCAGGTTGCGCAACACTGTTGAATCGGTCAGGTCGCGCTGCCAGCGCGAGATCGGTAGTTTCGCGGCGAGGTGATCGAACAGTGCATTGGCAATACCGAGGTTGCCTTCCGCGTTTTCGAAATCAATCGGGTTGACCTTGTGCGGCATGGTTGATGAGCCGACTTCACCGGCCACGGTTTTCTGTTTGAAATAGGCCACAGAGATATACGACCAGACATCACGACTGAAATCGATCAGGATGGTATTGAAACGCATGGTCGCATTGAATAGTTCGGCGATATAGTCATGCGGTTCGATCTGTATGGTGTACGGGTTCCAGTCCAGTCCGAGGTCGGTGACAAATTTCTCAGCAAAGGCCTGCCAGTCAATTTCGGGGTAGGCAGACAGATGCGCGTTGTAGTTACCGACCGCGCCATTGATCTTGCCCAGCATCGGTACATTGGCCAGTTGCTGTTGTTGACGATGCAGGCGATAGACCACGTTGGCCATTTCCTTGCCCAGTGTAGTCGGCGAAGCGGGTTGGCCATGGGTACGTGACAGCATCGGCTGCTCGGCATACTCGTGGGCCAGATCGCGTATCGCGGCAATCACATCGTCCATCATTGGCATCAGGACCTGGGTGCGCGCCTCACGCAGCATCAATGCATGCGACAGGTTGTTGATGTCTTCCGAGGTACAGGCGAAATGGATGAACTCACTGATCGCTTCCAGTTCGCCGTTACCGGCGATCTTTTCTTTCAGGAAATACTCAACCGCCTTGACGTCATGGTTGGTAGTGCGCTCGATGTTCTTGACGCGTTGGGCATCTTCTTCCGAGAAGTTTTCCAGGATGCCTTCGAGTATGTTGTTGGCATGTTCACCCAGTGCCGGTACCTCGGCAATGTCGGTATTGGCAGCGAGTGCCTGCAACCAGCGCACCTCGATAATCACGCGGTGCTTGATCAGGCCGAATTCGCTGAAGATCGCACGCAGGTCAGTAGTCTTGCTGCCATAACGACCATCGACGGGTGAGATCGCGGTGAGTGAGCTTAGGTCCATGTTTGTACCTGTTCCTTATATAGCTACTGTTGTTATATATTTTGCCGATTAAGCAAAACGAAGAATTCATACTCCTTCTCCCCCAGGGAGAGGGGATTGCTATGGATATTTAAACCAGACCGATAGCGTTACGAAGCCAACTGTCTCAGTACATAATGCAATATACCACCATGGCGATAATATTCGACTTCCTGCGGTGTATCGATACGGATTCTGGCGCTAAAGCGGGTTTCCTTGCCGTCATCAGCAACAGCTATGACTTCGGTTTCCTTGCCGATACCGTCGGCCAGGCCGGTGATGCTGAAGGTTTCGGTACCGTCCAGGCCGAGGCTGCTCGGGGTGTCGCCATCATTGAACTGTAACGGCAGGATGCCCATGCCGACCAGGTTGGAGCGATGGATGCGCTCATAACTTTCCGCGATCACGGCACTGACGCCGAGCAGGCGTGGGCCCTTCGCGGCCCAGTCACGTGACGAGCCGGAACCGTATTCCTTGCCGGCGATCACGATCAGTGGTGTGCCTTCCTGTTTGTATTGCATGGCCGCATCGAAAATGCTCATTTGTTCGCCATCCGGCAGGTGACGGGTGACCCCGCCCTCGGTGCCGGGTGCAAGCAGGTTGCGCAGGCGGATATTCGCAAAGGTGCCGCGCATCATCACTTCGTGATTACCACGGCGTGAACCGAGCGAGTTGAAGTCTTCCGGTTTGACGCCCTTGCTGATCAGGTATTGTCCGGCCGGGCTGTCGGCCTTAATCGCACCGGCAGGCGAGATATGGTCGGTGGTGACCGAATTACCGAGCAGCGCCAGCACACGTGCGCCGCTGATGTTGTGCAGTTCACCCGCCTGCTTGCTCATGTTTTCGAAGTAGGGCGGATTGCGCACGTAGGTGGATTCGGCCGGCCACTCGAACAGCTTGCCTTCCGGTGAGGCCAGTAGTTGCCACTGGCTTTCACCGGCGAACACGTCCTGGTAGGTGCTGGTGAACTCGTCGCGAGACACGCTGGCGCTGACTACTTCATTTATTTCTTTCTGGCTCGGCCAGATATCCTTCAGGTAGACCGGGTTGCCATCACTGTCTGTGCCCAGTGCCTCGTTGTGCAGGTCGATGTTCATGGTACCGGCCAGTGCATAGGCGACCACCAGTGGTGGCGAGGCCAGGTAGTTCATGCGCACCTCGGCGTGTACACGGCCCTCGAAGTTGCGATTACCGGACAGTACCGAACAAGCCGACAGGTTACCATCGCTGATTGCTTTTGATACCGGCGCCGGTAACGGGCCGGAGTTGCCGATACAGGTCGCGCAGCCGTAACCGACGACGTGGAAACCGAGCTGTTCCAGGTCATCCATCAGGCCGGCCTGGTTCAGGTATTCGGTGACTACACGTGAACCCGGCGCGAGTGAGGTCTTGACCCAGGGTTTGACCTTCAGGCCCAGTGCGGCGGCCTTTTTCGCAACCAGCCCGGCGCCGAGCATGACCGACGGGTTGGAGGTATTGGTACAGGAGGTGATCGATGCGATTACCACTGCACCATCATCCAGCGTGACTTGTTCACCATTTATGGTGGTAGTGGCTGGTTGGCTTTGCAGGTTACGTTCGTTTTTCAGTGCGGACAGGTCATCATTAAAAATTGCCCTGGACTGGCTGAGTGGTACGCGGTCCTGCGGACGCTTGGGTCCGGCCAGGCTGGGTTCGATGTTACCCATATCCAGTTCCAGTACGGTGCTGTATTCAGCCTCGGCAGCGCCGGGCTTGCGGAACATGCCCTGTGCACGCGCATAGGCCTCGGTCAGCGCGATCTGCTCCGGGCTGCGACCGGACAGTTCCAGGTATTTCAGGGTCTCGCTGTCGATCGGGAAAATGCCGCAGGTCGCGCCATACTCCGGCGCCATGTTCGCAATCGTGGCGCGGTCGGCCAGTGACAGGTGGTCCAGACCGTCACCGAAAAACTCGACAAACTTGCCAACCACGCCGTGTTTGCGCAGCATCTCGACGATGGTCAGTACCAGGTCGGTCGCGGTGGCGCCTTCCGGTAACTGGCCGCTTAGGCGGAAACCGACCACCTGCGGAATCAGCATCGATACCGGCTGGCCCAGCATCGCGGCTTCGGCCTCGATCCCACCAACACCCCAGCCCAGCACACCCAGGCCGTTGATCATGGTGGTATGGGAATCGGTACCGACCAGGGTATCCGGGTAGGCGATGGTCGCACCGTCGGCGTCAGTTTCAAACACCACCCGTGCCAGGTATTCCAGGTTAACCTGGTGTACGATGCCGGTGTCCGGCGGTACGACGCGGAAGTTACTGAAGGCCTTCTGACCCCATTTCAGGAAGCTGTAGCGTTCCTGGTTGCGTTCGTATTCCTTCTCGGAATTGAATTGTTCGGCCGTGGCGCTGCCAAACTGGTCGATCTGTACCGAGTGGTCGATCACCAGCTCGGCCGGCTGCAGCGGGTTGATCTTGTCCGGGTCGCCACTGAGGGTGCCCATCGCATCGCGCATCGCGGCCAGGTCGACTACGGCCGGTACCCCGGTAAAGTCCTGCATCAGTACACGTGCCGGGCGATAGGCAATCTCCTGGCTTGGGGTCGCCTGCGGATCCCAGTTTGCCAGCGCCTGGATGTCGTCATCGGTGACGCTGCTGCCATCGACATGGCGCAGCAGGTTTTCGAGCAATATCTTGAGTGAATAGGGCAGGCGCTGTGCATTTGCAACTTCGCTGAGCGGGAAGATGCGGTAGTCCTTGCCGTTAACAGTCAGTGTGGATGTGACCTTATTGTCATCACTCATGGATGGCTCCTGTTAAATCTGATCGGTTTGTTTCTATATACCGGTCTGTAGCCCCGGCATGATGCTTCACGCAAGCGGCGTATTCTCGCCTATTTGGCGGTTTTTTGGTAGTGCAGGGCGTGAATCAGGCTTGTTTGCTGCACCCGGTTTAGAATCAGAAAACAATTCAAGAAATGCTGGTAATTATTTGTTATTTATAAAATAAAGTTTATTCATGGATGTCATACAGACGCCGGGCCTCGCCCAGCAAGGCCTTACGCTGTAACAGCAGTTTCCAGCGGCTGCCACCGGCCTGACGCCACAATACCGCGGCACGGATACCGGCGAGTAGCAATGCGCGGATCAGGTTGGCGTTATCCGGATTGTTGAGTATGGTCGGTTCGCCGCTGACCATGATCTTCGGGGTCAGCGTGCTGACGGTTTTCTTATAGATGTCGGCCAGGCCGGCGATCACATTCGGGTGGGTCTCACTGAAGTATTCGGCCTGCGCGGTCGCTGCATCGAGTCCGTCACTCAGGATCTGCATCAACTTCGGCTTACTGTTGAGTTTGCGTTCCAGGTAGAACAGGGTGACCACGTAGCGGGTCAGTTCCATATCCCGCGTCCCATTTCCACTGAATTGCGTGATCAGGCTGTTTAAACCGGTGTGAAGACAGGAAACGCCACCATAGATGGTTTCGATATCGGGTGCATTCATCATAAACAGGCTGTGTATCGAGGTCTCGATATCCGGGTCGACATAATGGCCGCGATCGGCCACATCACGGACCAGGGTCGCGGACTGGAACAGGGCTGCCAATGCAATGGTGCGTTCGTGTAAGTTTTTTTTCATTCTCTATGTTGTCGAGTCGATAATCGCGCCGCCCAGGCAGGTTTCCCCATCATACAGGACCAGCGACTGGCCCGGGGTCACCGCACGCTGTGGCTGGTCAAAGCAGACCGACAATCCGTTATTTTCGGTGGCGTGTATGGTACATGCCTGATCGGCCTGACGGTAGCGGGTTTTGGCGTGGCAGCGCAGAGGCAGTTGCGGCGGCTGACCGGCAATCCAGTGCGCGTCAACGGCCTGCAGTTGTGTCGACAGCCTCGTTGGGTGATCATGGCCCTGGGCCACGACCAGCACGTTGTTGTCCAGATCCTTGCGCACAACATACCAGGGCTGTTCCGGCCGGTTATGCACACCGCCGATACCCAGCCCCTGGCGCTGGCCGAGGGTATAGTACATCAGACCATGGTGCTGGCCGATGACTTCACCGCTATCCGAGATCATGTCGCCTGGCTCTGCCGGCAGGTAGCGGGCAATGAAATCCTTGAAGCGTCTTTCTCCTATAAAACAGATACCTGTGCTGTCTTTCTTCATGTGGTTTCTGAAGCCGGCCCGTTCAGCCAGTGCGCGCACCTGCTGTTTTTCCATGTCGCCGATCGGGAACAGGCTGTGGCTTAGTGCATGCTGTCCGAGCAGGTACAGGAAATAGCTTTGGTCCTTGTTGGCATCAAGGCCCTTGAGCAGGCGCACCTGCCCGTTAGCGCGCGCGATACGCGCGTAGTGACCGGTCGCAATCGCCTCGGCACCCATTTCCAGCGCGTAATCCAGGAAGGCCTTGAACTTGATCTCGCGGTTGCACATCACGTCCGGGTTCGGGGTGCGGCCGTGGCGCAGTTCGGCCAGGAAATATTCGAATACCCGGTCCCAGTATTCAGCGGAAAAATTGACCGTATGCAGTTTGATGCCAAGGGTCTCGCAGACCTGCTCGGCATCGGCCAGGTCTTCGGCCGCGCTGCAGTACTCCTCGCTGTCGTCTTCCTCCCAGTTTTTCATGAACAGGCCTTCGACTTCGTATCCCTGTTCGAGCAGGCGCAGCGCGGCGACCGCCGAGTCGACCCCGCCCGAAATTCCGGCTATGACGCGCTGACCGGCCACGATCAGGACTCCATGGAGGGTATCAGATGGGTGACACTATCGAGTGGCAGACGTTTGCCGGTCAGGTAGTCGTCAATGCAGCGCATCACCATCGGGCTGCGCAGCCGTTCAGGGTCGGCCTGCAGTTCGTTGCGCGACAACCAGTGCGTCGCATGGATGCCGTGATCCAGCTCGCGCCCGGGTTCATGTGTGGAGACTGCACCGGCATAGCAGAAGCGCACATAGGTAACGCCGTTATGCTGACCGGTCCAGAAATAGACGCCGACCAGATACTCCGCTGTGAAGTGCCAGGCGGTCTCTTCAAGGGTCTCGCGGGACACCGCCTGCAGCAGGGTCTCACCCTCGTCCAGGTGACCGGCCGGCTGATTGAACACGCGCTGACCGTTACTGGTCTCCTCGACCATCAGGAACTTGCCATTGTGTTCGGCAATCGCCGCTACGGTCACATGTGGTAGCCAGTTCATACGTTATCCAGTTAAATGAGTAAGTTACACACCGGGGATATAGTTTACAGACACGCTGTCATCCCAAGCGACGACAACCCCAGTTATTTCTGTCTTTACAATAAACTAGCATGATTTATCACGCATAGAACCCCTTCGGGCTTAGCCCCATACATCCCTTGCAGGGATCGTTATGGGTACCTTATCCATCTCCGATGGATCAAGGCAATTATGTGTACCTCACCCTTCGGGTCGAGGCACCTTTCACATTCTTTATGCCGTAGTGCTATGATAGGCGCCCTTTATACAGGCAATCCAGGTTCGGAGATACCATGGCTTATAAAAATATCACTGTCCCGGCTAGCGGGGAAAAGATTACCGTCAACGACGATTATTCCCTGAACGTCCCTGATCAGCCGATTATACCGTTCATTGAAGGCGATGGTATCGGCGTCGATATCACCCCGGTGATGCGCAAAGTGGTGGATGCCGCGGTCGACAAGGCCTATGGCGGCCAGCGTGCGATCCAGTGGGTGGAGGTCTATGCCGGAGAGAAGTCCACCACTGTGTATGGTAATCTCGACGACCCGAAATCCTGGTTGCCGGATGAAACCCTGGAGGCGGTGAAAGACTATGTAGTGTCGATCAAGGGGCCGCTGACCACGCCGGTCGGCGAGGGTATGCGTTCGCTGAACGTCGCTTTACGCCAGCTGCTGGACCTGTATGTCTGTCTGCGTCCGGTACGTTATTTCACCGGCACACCGACACCATTGAAAGAGCCGGAAAAGACCGACATGGTGATTTTCCGTGAGAATTCCGAAGATATCTATGCCGGCATCGAATGGGCGGCCGGTTCACCCGAGGTCAAAAAGGTCATTGATTTCCTGCAAAACGAGATGGGCGTATCCAAGATCCGTTTCCCGGACACCGCCGGTATCGGCGTCAAGCCGGTGTCCAGTGAAGGCACCCAGCGTCTGGTGCGCAAGGCGATCCAGTATGCGATTGATAATGATCGTGATTCCGTGACCCTGGTGCACAAGGGTAACATCATGAAGTTTACCGAAGGTGCGTTCCGTGACTGGGGCTATGCGCTGGCACGTGAAGAGTTTGGTGCCGAGGTCATCGGTGACGGACCCTGGTGCAGCATGAAAAACCCGAATACCGGTAAAGAGATCATTATCAAGGACGTGATTGCCGATGCGTTCCTGCAGCAGATCCTGCTGCGACCGGCCGAATACAGCGTGATCGCGACCCTCAACCTGAACGGCGACTACATCTCCGATGCGCTGGCAGCTCAGGTCGGCGGGATCGGTATCGCACCGGGTGCGAATTTGTCAGATTCAGTGGCCATGTTCGAGGCCACTCACGGTACCGCTCCCAAGTATGCCGGCAAGGACCAGGTCAATCCGGGTTCGCTGGTGCTGTCTGCCGAAATGATGCTGCGTCATATTGGCTGGACCGAGGCGGCAGACCTGGTTATCAAGGGCCTGTCAATGGCGATTGAGGCCAAGACGGTGACCTATGATCTGGATCGTTTGATGGAAGATGCGACCAAGCTGAGTTGTTCCGGCTTCGGGGATGCTATCATCAAAGGGATGTAAGGTGAGCACCTGTTTTCAGGTCGTACTCAACCTTCTCAGCTGCCACGCAGGGCACGCTGCGAACAACAGATACGACTTTTGCCAATCGATTGTCTGGGATTCGTCTCAGTGACTGTGGCTGCGCCTGCGTAAGGTCAGGCGCCCACAGACTGGGGCGAATCAGGAATCAGACAGTCACTGGGCAGAGCGTATATGCGAGGCTGTCAGCCCTTTGGGGCCTTCAGTTAAATCAAATTCTACTTGCTGGCCTTGTTTAAGGGTTTTGTAGCCATCCATTTCGATTGAAGAAAAATGCGCAAAGATATCTTCATTATTGTCATCGGTCAGGATGAAACCATAACCCTTGGTATTACTAAACCACTTTACTGTGCCAGTTGCCATACGTCTACTTCCTTTTCTGATATATATGACTCACTCTGACTAGCTGTCTGATAACGGATTAACGGCTAACAGGCAGGTGCCAGGCTTATTTTTTTCGGGGAGGCCAGAACTGGTCTGGAATCCCGTCCAGACAGGCTTATCATGCTGCCCTAGTTCTAGACTCTAATCAGTTGACAGAAATAGTCAAGCTTTCCCTGGCGTAAAAATAGACAAAGACCTTATAAAATAAATGTCTTTACGCAAATTTGTAAATTGAGCTTGATATTTACGCTGGATCAGGCCAAATTTATAGATGAATTTTGGAATATCAGGCCTGTCAGGGGTTGAAGTCAGACACAACTGTACCTATATAAGCTATTGTTTATGTGTTTGATATTGATGCGCCCAGGCAGTTTATACGAAATCGTAGAATTATGAGTGAACCGAAAAAATTATCGCATAACGGTGGTCTGGCATTAGAGGAAGCCAAGCCCAGGTTAAAAAAACCACCGATGTACAAAGTCGTGTTATTGAATGACGACTACACACCAATGGAATTTGTTGTAGAGGTACTGGAACGCTTTTTTTCACTGAATCGTCAGAAGGCAACCCAGATCATGTTGCATGTGCATACACGGGGCAAGGGTATTTGTGGCACATTTAGCCGTGACGTGGCAGAAACCAAGGTGGACCAGGTTAATGAGTTTTCACGTGCGCACCAGCACCCCTTGCTGTGCGCCCTGGAAGCGGCATAGTGTTTTTATGAATGAGGTGATCCAGGCATGTTGAGTAAAGAGCTGGAGTTTACACTGAACCACGCGTTCAACGAGGCGCGCGAGAAGCATTACGAATTTATCACAGTGGAACACCTGCTCCTGGTATTGCTGGATAATCCCACCGCGCATGAGGTACTGGTTGCCTGCGGTGCTGACCTGCCTGCAATACGTGAGGATCTGCAGAACTTCCTTGATGAAACCACGCCGTTACTGGCTTCCAATGATACCCGCGAGACCCAGCCGACCCTGGGTTTCCAGCGTGTATTGCAGCGTGCCGTGTTACACGTGCAATCGGCCGGTAGCAAGGAGGTCACCGGTGCCAATGTGCTGGTCGCAATCTACAGCGAACAGGAATCCCAGGCCGTTTATTTTCTGAACAAGCAGGATGTCACCCGGCTGGATGTCGTCAATTATATCTCGCATGGTATATCGAAGGTCCAGGGTGAAGGTGAAGATGAAAGTATTCCGCTGACCGATGATGACGAAGAGTCAGGCGAAGACGCACAAAACCGGCCGTTGGAGCAATTTGCGACCAACCTGAACCAGATGGCCAGTAATGGCAAGATCGATCCGTTGATTGGACGTGCGCTGGAAGTTGAACGCACCGTCCAGGTATTGTGTCGCCGGCGCAAGAACAACCCGATACTGGTCGGCGAGGCGGGCGTCGGTAAAACCGCGATTGCCGAAGGGCTGGCGAAAATGATCGTTGATGGTGAGGTGCCGGATGTGCTGGCTAACAGCGTCATCTATTCACTGGACCTGGGTGCGCTGGTGGCCGGTACCAAGTATCGCGGTGATTTTGAAAAACGTCTGAAAAGCGTATTGCATCAGTTGCGCATACAGCCTGAAGCGATCCTGTTTATCGACGAGATACATACCATTATCGGTGCCGGTTCGGCCTCGGGCGGGGTGATGGATGCGTCCAACCTGATCAAGCCGGTACTGGCCAATGGTGAACTGAAGTGCATCGGTTCGACCACCTACCAGGAATACCGCGGTATTTTCGAGAAAGACCACGCACTGGCACGCCGGTTCCAGAAAATCGATGTCGAGGAGCCTTCGGTCGAGGATACCATCGAGATACTCAAGGGGCTCAAGTCGCGTTTCGAGGAGCATCACCAGGTCAAGTACACCTCACGTGCACTGCGTACCGCAGCCGAGCTCGCGGGTCGGTATATTACCGACCGGCACATGCCGGACAAGGCCATCGATGTAATGGATGAAGCCGGGGCCGGTAACCAGTTACTGCCACCATCCAAACGCAAGAAGACCATTGGTGTGTCGGACATTGAAAACATCGTCGCACGCATCGCGCGCATACCGCCGAAGAGTGTGTCTGCTTCTGACAAGGCATCGCTGAAGAACCTGGAGCGAGATCTGAAGCTGGTGGTGTTTGGCCAGGACCAGGCCATCGGCACGCTTGCATCTGCAATCAAAATGTCTCGATCAGGTCTGGGTGATGCACAAAAACCGATTGGTTCGTTCCTGTTCGCCGGACCAACCGGTGTCGGCAAGACCGAGGTGACCCGGCAACTGGCCAAGATCATGGGTATCGAACTGATCCGCTTTGATATGTCCGAGTATATGGAGCGGCATACGGTTTCACGCCTGATCGGCGCACCACCCGGTTATGTCGGTTTCGACCAGGGCGGTTTGCTCACCGATGCGATCAACAAGCACCCGCACGCGGTCCTGCTATTGGATGAAGTCGAGAAGGCCCATCCGGAGGTGTTCAACCTGCTGTTACAGGTGATGGATCACGGCACGCTGACCGACAATAACGGCCGCAAGTCGGATTTCCGTAACGTGGTGATCGTGATGACAACCAATGCCGGCGCATCTGAAATGGGTCGTAGCTCGATCGGTTTTGTCGAGCAGGATCACAGCAGTGACGGAATGGAGGCGATCAAGCGTCTGTTCACACCGGAGTTTCGCAACCGCCTGGACGCGATTATCCAGTTCAAGGAACTGGATGGAGACACCATACGCCACGTGGTCGACAAGTTCATGATCGAACTGGAATCACAGCTGGAAGACAAGAAGGTCACGGTGGCAGTTGATGATGCGGCCCACCGCTGGTTACGCAAGCATGGCTATGATCCGAAGATGGGCGCCCGGGCAATGGGGCGTATCATCCAGGAACACATCAAGAAACCGCTGGCCGAGGAGTTGCTGTTTGGCAAGCTGGCCCACGGTGGTCATATCGTGGTGACCGAGCGGGATGACAAACTGGAACTCGAGTTCGAGTCAGCTGATACCAAAGTCCACTAAATAGCAGGCCTGTCGAGGTTACACGCAGGCGAGATGCAGTCTAGCGTGCCCGGTAGGTGATACGGCCCTTGCTCAGGTCGTAAGGTGTGAGTTGTACCGTGACGGTGTCACCGGTCAGGATGCGGATATAGTGTTTGCGCATTTTACCGGAGATATGTGCGGTCACAATGTGACCGTTCTCCAGTTCAACCCGGAACATCGTGTTAGGCAGGGTATCAATCACCTTGCCCTGCATTTCAATTGCTTCTTCTTTCGCCATATTACTCTCTGTTCAGTCATACAAACTGGACCAGCCTGACAGGCCATCGTTCACCGGTTTAAGCCGGTCGCGGCACGCAGTCTTGTCCGATGCGTAATTATGGGGGAAAAAAAGCGGATGGCAAGCATTTCTGCCAGGAAATGTGGGTAATGAGCTGTAAAACCCTATTTTTCAGGGGTACTGCTGATTCAGATCGAGATCCAGCCAGGCCCGGGTGGTTGCCGGTTCGGAATTGACCGCCCGCCGGTAACACTCAAGATTGCAGGTCTCCAATAATATAGAGTCTGCAGTAGCCAGCGCCAATGATAAATCAAATACCTATTATGTATAGATAATCATCTATCTGTACAGAAAGAATTATTTATTTGTATCAAAGTATCAAATTCCCTAAGCTTGGTTCCCCATTAGTGTAGCGCAATAAATGAGCCTCACTCCATCCAGCCTTTGACGGCATCGATGCGAGCAGGCCTGAATTAGATGCGTCTCTATCCGTTGTTACAACCAGGCAAGGTCTGGCGCTATATACAACACATGAATAAAGCAGCTGGTCAAGGCAAAGCAGTACGATGGTAGAACTCAGAACCTACGTCTTCATCGATTCATTACAGCCGCAATTGGCAGAATTGATGGCGTCCGTGTCTCAAGGATTCCCGCCGGTGCCGGGTGATTCCTGTCTGTGGGTTGAAGTCGCGCCCGGTATGGCTGTGCATCGTGTTACCGATATCGCACTGAAAGCAACCCAGGTCAAGCTTACCCAGCAGGTGGTTGAACGTGCCTTTGGTTCTATGGTTCTCCACTCTCGTTCGCAGGCCGATGTTCGCGAGGCCGGTCATGCCCTGTTATCCAGCATGGGTTCTCAGCTCGATGAGCGTGATGAATGCAAGATTGAATGGTCGGAGATTATTCGTGGTATGACGAGTGATCATACTGTGCTTATTAACCGCCAGCATCGTGGTGGATCAATGATGATGCCCGGTGAGAGTATGTTCATTCTTGAAACTCAACCCGCCGGTTATATTGTCTATGCAGCCAATCAGGCAGAAAAAGCCGCATCAATCAAGCTCGTCGATTGCCGCGCGGTCGGTGCTTACGGGCGACTGGTGCTGGCCGGGAAGGAAGCTGATATTGAAGAAGCTGCTTCGGCTGCCATCAGCGCGATACAGAATCCCCCGGGTACCTAGGGCCCTAATATGCATCGCCAGGAACTTTTAACAATGTTACGCCAGCATCAAACCCGTTTTATGGACGAGGCGGGCTTTATCAGGCGGGCGATTGGTTTTGTCGAGGCGCATAGCGAGGTTTTCTATCGTGAGCAGTGGCCGGCACATGTAACGGGTTCAGCATGGGTCGTGAATCCCGATCGCAGCCACGTACTGATGATGCATCATCGCAAGCACGATCAGTGGTTTCAGCCTGGTGGGCATGCCGACGGCGACGCGGATATTGTGCGCGTTGCGCTGCGCGAAACAGCTGAAGAGACAGGCATTGATCCGACACATATTCATTTACTGGGTTCCACTATTTTTGATGTGGATATCCACCGGATCCCGACTATTGGCGATGATCCCTGCCATGAACATATCGATATAAGGTTTCTGGTCGAGATCGACGACCGCCTGCCCGTACCGGGCAATGATGAGTCACATGACGTCATCTGGGTCAGCCTGCTCGAGGTGACCCGATACAATAACAACCGTTCCACTTATCGCATGTTGGAAAAGACGCGTCAGTTACGCAATCTCTACACGCATAGCCAGATCGCCTGAGATTCAAGATGAACGTAACCATGACAGTCCAATACATTATAAATAAAATGGATATATATTATCCAGCTTTGCGTGTGATGAAGTTTCCGGCATTTTTGCAGAGATCCAGATCTGGTTTCGCTCACTGTAGTGCAAGAAAGTCAGAATTAGCGGCAGACAGGCTGTTGGCAGATCATGCTGCTGTTTGCCCGCCAATGGTGTATGCGCCGGAGTTTCAGAGCAGCCGGGCCTATGGGCACCAAAATCCATCCATAGATAATATTCTATGTATTATAAATAAAATATTGATTGGAACATGTGTTGCTTACTGCATATGCTTCATCAACATTTTGGTTACACTCCGAATCAATTAATTACTCGACGAAACAGGAGACGACTATGTCATCAACAAAATCCTACCAAGCGGGCGTTAAGGAATACCGCGATAAATACTGGACGCCGGATTATGTTCCACTCGATACAGACCTGTTGGCCTGTTTCAAGGTTACCGGACAGCCTGAAGTTCCTCGTGAAGAGGTTGCTGCTGCGGTAGCTGCTGAAAGCTCGACGGGTACCTGGTCTACGGTATGGTCTGAGCTGCTGACCGACCTTGAATTCTACAAGGGTCGTGCATACCGCATCGAAGATGTTCCAGGTGACTCAGAGTCCTTCTATGCATTTGTTGCATACCCAATAGACCTGTTCGAAGAAGGTTCCGTTGTTAACGTTCTGACCTCTCTGGTTGGTAACGTATTCGGATTCAAGGCCCTGAAGCACCTGCGTCTGGAAGACATTCGCTTCCCGATCGCCTACATCAAGACCTGTGGTGGGCCGCCTGCCGGTATTCAGGTTGAACGTGACCGTCTGAACAAGTACGGCCGTCCGATGCTGGGTGCGACCATTAAGCCGAAGCTGGGCCTGTCTGCGAAGAACTATGGCCGTGCAGTATATGAATGTCTGCGCGGTGGTCTGGATATGACCAAAGACGACGAGAATGTGAACTCTCAGCCATTCATGCGCTGGCGTGACCGTTTCGAGTTTGTCGGTGAAGCTATTCAGAAGGCTGAGCAGGAAACCGGTGAGCGTAAGGGTCACTACCTGAATGTTACCGCTGCTACCCCGGAAGAAATGTACAAGCGTGCCGAGTTCGCCAAGGAAGTCGGTTCTCCGATCTTGATGCACGACTTCCTGACCGGTGGTTTCACCGCCAATACGGGTCTGGCTAACTGGTGTCGTGAAAACGGCATGCTGCTGCATATTCACCGTGCCATGCACGCGGTTATCGACCGTCATCCGAAGCACGGTATTCACTTCCGCGTACTGGCCAAATGTCTGCGTCTGTCTGGTGGTGACCATCTGCACACCGGTACGGTTGTTGGTAAGCTCGAAGGTGACCGCAACTCTACTTTAGGTTTTGTAGATCAGTTACGTGAATCATTCGTTCCTGAAGATCGCTCTCGTGGTGTGTTCTTCGATCAGGACTGGGGATCATTACCGGGCGTCTTTGCTGTTGCTTCGGGTGGTATTCACGTATGGCACATGCCTGCACTGGTTACCATCTTCGGTGATGACTCGATGTTGCAGTTTGGTGGTGGTACCCAGGGTCACCCATGGGGTAACGCTGCGGGTGCGGCTGCTAACCGTGTTGCACTGGAAGCCTCTGTTAAGGCTCGTAACGAAGGTCGTGTCATTGAGAAAGAAGCTCGTGACATTCTTACCGAAGCTGCCCGTACCAGTCCGGAGCTGGCGATTGCGATGGAGACCTGGAAAGAGATCAAGTTCGAGTTCGAGACTGTTGACAAGTTGGACGTGGGTTAAGGCTCGCGTCCATCGGACAACACTGTAACGATTAAAAAATTTTTACGAGGAAAAAATCATGCCAACAGATATGGGTAACTTCGAGACCACTCAAACACTCGAAACATTCGGCTTCCTTCCTAAAATGGACGCAAGTGAAATCCAGGCACAGGTTGCATACATCATTGCAAACGGCTGGTCGCCTGCGATCGAGCATGAGCATCCAAGCAAGTCGTTTGATCACTACTGGACCATGTGGAAACTGCCGTTCTTTGGCGAAACGGACATGGGTACCGTGCTGGCTGAGCTTGAAGCCTGTCACCGACAGTTCCCTGATCACCATGTTCGCCTGACCGGCTATGACAGCTATACCCAGTCACAGGGTTCATGCTTCGTGGTATACGAAGGCCGTTAATATTTGGACGTACATACTGTTGCCTGCCAACTGTGGCAGGCATTAGTAGCACGGTGATTGAAACAATCATGACTCAACGGGGTTAACGATGGCACAAGCACAGAGCACACGTGAGCTGGTCATGGCAAGACGCAAGGCTATGTCTACAGCGGGCAAGTCTGCGATACAGTCAAATACTGCTCAGAGAACAGCGCAGGCCAGACAGGCAGCGGTAGCAGCACCTGTTACCACGCCATCCTATTCTGCGCCTACTGGTACGACTGCCAAGCCGGCATCCACCAGCCGTGCCGCTTCCATGGCACGACGTCTGGCGATGTCTGCGGGTGGCAAGCGAAGTATCCAGACCAAGGATCGAACACGTACTGATGAGGTCAAGTCAGCAGCCCCGGCAGTGGCAACAGCGGCGGCTTCGACTGCACCCGCTGCAACCGATACAAGCGAAAAGAAGGGTTGCGGTTGTGGTTGTGACGGTACTCGGGCCGAATGCAAAGCCAGCATGAAACCGGTGGCAGCGCCGGTTACAGCAGCGGCCAGCATTAATCAGGCGAAGCAATCAATCAGTCGTTCGATTGGCCGGGCTGCATCACTGGCGCGTCGTGAAGCGATGTCAACACGTGGCAAGGCTGGTGTCGGAAAAAACGGCATGACCGTGGCACAAACGGCGCGCGCAGGTAATCCAAACCTGAGTAGCCGTGATCTGTCCAAGGCTTTGCGCGAACAGCGCAGCAAGAATGGATCTGCCGGCCAGAAAAAATCTGAACCATGTGGTCGCCGACGTCCGCAGGCGTCAGATGATACAGGTGCAGCACAGGATGCACCGTGGAAAGTCGGTGCCAGCGAAACTGTCCAGGGTCAGACGGTTACCGGAACCATGGTCGGTCGAAGTGGCAGTGTTACCGGGGATGAGCCGAGCACCTGTCGCACGATCACCGGCACGGAATATCTCGGAGCGGATATATTCCGTGATTTCTGCCAGGCAGAACCCAAGGGTATGCCACGCAAGGTAAATGTTACCTCTACTTCTGGCGGTAACCCGGTAAGTGGTACGCGTGTTGGTCGCAGCTCGAGTGTTACCGGGGATGAGGCCGGCACCTGCAAGGCAGTAACGGGTAATGAGTATATTAGTGCGGAACAATCACAGGGGTATTGTGGTGAGTTCCTGACCAAGTCACCCAGAAAGGTGTCTGTGTCCGAGACTAGCAAGGGTAAAACGATGACTGGAAGCAATGTTGGGCGTTCTGAAAAGGTTACGGGTGATGAACCCGGAATGAATCGCGCCCTGACAGGTACGCAGTATACCAAGGCTGAAGACATCGGCAATGCGCCTGCAAAAGTTGGTGTCAGTGCCACATTACGCGGTGGTAGCGTGACCGGCACCATGGTTGGTCGCCGCGATCGTATGACAGGTGATGAGCCGGGTAGCTGCCGCAACATCACGGGTGATGACTATGTCGGCCAGGAGCAGTTCAGCAGCTTCTGTGCCTCAACGCCTGAACCGAAAGACCGTAAGGTTGGTGTGTCGAGTACCACAAAAGGTAAGACGGTTACAGGCACCATGACAGATCGTGAAAGCAAGGTTACGGGCAATGAGCCTGGCGTCTGCAAGGCGATTACAGGTACACCTTATGCGAGTGAGAATGCATACGTAAATTTTTGCCAGGCTGAAGACGCAGCGATGGCGACTATGCGCACTAAACAACTGCGGGCAACACCGGGAATGCAGATGACAGGTACACAGCCAGGAATTGGTGGTGCCATGACGGGTGCAACCAAAGGGGTTTGCGAGCCGCTTACCGGTACACCGTATGTTGGCGCAGATCAGTATGCCGAAGCATGTCCGGCAACGCCTGCCTCTACGGCGAGTCCTGACTTTCCGCAGCCTGTGGCCGGTCAGGCGCCCTGGCAGCAGTTCAGCGTGGAGCAGCCATCCGGTGGCGCGCAGCAGGCCCTGGGTTCGACCGGTGTGACCGGAAACCAGTATGAGAATGGTCATATCACGGGGCCTTTCGGTATGGCTACAGGCAAGGTGACAGGTACTGAAGAAGCGCGTTTTGGTAAGGATAAAGTCCTGAACGAAACCATGCAGCCCGTAGTTGCCGAAGAAGTGGAAGGCCGTGTCAAGTCGCGTATCACCGGAGAAGGCCAGGATGCCGGACTCAAGATTACCGGTGATGACTGGGATCGTGGCGATAATGTCACCGGTACCGAAGGCACCTCGGCGACTCGTCGGAATCCGACCATGCGGACGGCTCCGACAGTGGCCATGGCTGTAACACAGAAGCGCAATGAAGAGCTGCCAGAACCGACCATCAAGGTAACAGGTGGAAGTGGGAATACCGAGAAGGGCTCTCTGATTACCTATTCAGGAGGCGCCCGCGGTTAATTTACTGCGGTGGTAATTGAAAGATGACGAATACGCGAAAAAAAGCAAATCGCATCAGAACTAGCCAGGCGATGGCCCCTTTGGGCCGTCCCGGCGATCGAGGTGCTTTTACGCCGGCCGTGGATAAGGCTAATGCGCGTGTTCAATATCAGGGTAGTGGACACCCGTTAACGAATGGAGCCGAGAATTCGATGCTCTACACCTACGAAAGTAGCGTTAAAGAAGCATTTGATTCGATCGTACCAACGTTAAAACAGATATCCGCGATGCAGTATGAAGTGGATTTTGTACAGCAGGCACAACGCATTACCAAGTCGAAGCTGGGTTACGGTCTACCACAGCATTTGCTTGACGATGCCTGGGTGAATCAGCTCGACATGCGCAGTCTGTTTGCCTGGTGTGTATTTGAAACCTATCACCGGTTTTGTGATGACGTGTTTACGCGTGATCCCCTGGGTGGCACTGGTCATTCTGCAGCGTTCCAGGCAAAACTGGAAGAATGCGGTTTTCACACACTGGATCTATCACCGTGTGCAGACGGGCGTATGGCACATGTGATTCGTTATGTGTTACGCCTGCCATACAAAATGGTACGTCGACGCTCCTATGCCGGGGCAATGTTTGATATCGACAACAGTCTTGAAAAATGGACACGCACAGAATTGACGCGTTATCGCGAAGGTAAGCCGAACAATGCAGATGAACCGACGCGTTATTTGAAGATGGTGGTGTATCACCACAGCTCGGTAGACCCGGAGCATGAAGGTTGTGCTGCACATGGTTCGGACACAGCGAAGGCTGCGAAAGGTGGCGCCGAACGCCTGAAGGGTTTCCAGCAGGCAGTGCAGAATACGTACTGCTGCGGTGCATCGATAGACTGCATGCTGTTGGGTATGGATACCGATACCGATGCAATCCGGATTCATATGCCGGATGAGAAAGGCTGTATCGACCTGGACAACTATGTCGATAGTCTCGATGTGTTTGACAAGACACGGCACTTGTCGGCAAGCGAGGCGGAGCAGTGGGTAAAGGATCATATCAGCAGTACAGGAGGCGCAAACCTGTCCGAAGGGATGGCGCTATTGATGAACTATTTGCTGATCAACAATCTGTCCCAGGTTGACTATGTACGCAGTTATTACAATGGTCACTACAGCGATATAGGGCACAATGAGCATTTTATTGGTGCGGGTATCGGTTTTGAAGAAGTTCAGTTGCGGAATCTGACGTTTTTCGCATATCTGAATACGGTTGAAGAGGCCGCGAAAGATCTGGATGTTGGTATCAGTATTTTTACTGGCCTGAATGTTTCTCATGGCTTACCGGTACCGATCGTGGTCCGGTATGACTACCACGGCAATGTGCCTGGTGAACGTGAGCGAGCTGAAGAGCATTGTCATCGTGTATCAGGTGCATTGCATGATCGCTACCATGATTTGAGTGAACGTGGTTTGCTGCATACGATGCAGGTTGTACGCGACATTAATGCAGCTGGTCAGATAGAAGTGCTGGATTGTTCTGTAAAGGTTAAACGAGCGCAGGGGGCTCACTGATGAAGATTTGTCAGGTTGAAAAGCCACTGGTTGCGACGAATCGCATACCTGGCCTCGAGCACAAACATATGCAGGTCGTGCGCGATGGTACTGCCCTGCTGGTTGCAGTCGATGCGGTTGGCTGTATCCCGGGTGACTGGGTGATTTGTGTCGGCAGTTCGGCGGCACGTGAGGCTGCCGGCAGCAAGGAGTATCCAAGTGACCTGACGATAGTCGGTATTATCGATCACTGGGATCCGGAAGAGGCGGAAAGTTAATGGAAATCCTGCAGGTAGAGGCGCCACTGGTATGCACCCGTCGTGTAGAGGGTTTGCAAAAGACCAGTCTGCGGATATTGCGGGATGCAAAAGGTAAAGTACATGTCGCAACAGACCCTGTCGGTGTGCGTGAAGGAAACTGGGTATTCACTTCCAGTGGTTCAGCAGCACGCCATGCGATGGGGGATTATTCGGTTCTGACCGATTTGACGATTTGCGGCATTATCGATTTCTGGGAGGCTGATTCAGATCAGTCTGCCGTGAAAGCTTGACAACGGGCTAGACGTTGTAACGATTTTAAATGTAATACAACCATGTCAACAACGTAGGAGATACAAAGATGGCTAACGAAAATTATGGTATTGCTCTGGGTATGATCGAAACCCGTGGTCTGGTTCCTGCTATTGAAGCAGCGGATGCCATGACCAAAGCAGCAGAAGTTCGTCTGATCGGACGCGAGTTCGTCGGTGGCGGATACGTTACTGTTCTGGTTCGTGGTGAAACCGGCGCTGTTAACGCTGCAGTTCGTGCTGGTGCAGACGCTTGTGAACGTGTCGGTGACGGCCTGGTAGCGGCACACATCATTGCACGTCCTCACCGTGAGGTTGAGCCAGTTCTGCCAACAGGTGGTGAAGCTGTAGCCTGAAGCAGGGCTTTAAAGAGATAACTTAATCAACAGGAGAAACAGACCATGGCCAACGAAAATATTGGCATTGCCTTAGGCATGATTGAGACACGCGGACTGGTACCTGCCATCGAGGCGGCGGATGCCATGACCAAAGCTGCAGAAGTACGCCTGATCGGGCGCGAGTTCGTCGGTGGCGGTTACGTAACTGTTCTGGTTCGCGGTGAAACCGGTGCTGTTAACGCTGCAGTTCGTGCTGGTGCAGATGCTTGTGAACGCGTCGGCGATGGGCTGGTAGCGGCGCATATTATTGCCCGTCCGCATCGTGAAGTTGAGCCGGTGCTCAGCGATTCATCGGACAATCGTCCGCAACGTAGTTGATGACTGGTTGCTAGCCGACTGAGCGATCGTTATGTTGCCATCCAGCGCTGATCAGCGCATTCTTGGTTACCTCGGCAGGGGCCTGAGTCTTGAGTACTCAGCAGTCCAGCTGTATAGCACCCAGGCGCGACTCGTCGACGCCTGGGGGCTGGCCGAGGTGGCGAAGAAACTCAATGCTGAAGCCCTGGAGGAAATGGGACATGCCGATCGCATCATCAGTCGCATGTTGGCCCTCGGGGTCGCACCGAATGCATCACAATTGCGTCCGGTGCGCCTGGGGAACAACTTGCGGGAGTTATTGCAACATGATTATGCCTTCGAGCATGAGCTGGTCAGCCTCTACCAGGAGGCTAGTCAGTACAGTGCACGCATAGGTGATAATGATAGTCGCCTGTTTTTTGAGGCTTTGTTGAAAGAAGAGCAGGCCCATGAACAGGAACTGCAGCGGTGGCTCCAGGAACTCGACAGTCAGTCATAAAATCGTATACCATGTAAGTGGTTTTGTTCGGGGAGAGTTGTAATGAGCGGAAACTGGCAAGAACGTAACCGACCAGCTCGCCTTGAGAGACGTTATGATTTTGAAAACTATGAAGCCCTGCGTGATTTTCTTGATCGTGCTGCAGAGCTGTCAGAACGCGAAGGGTTATACCCGGATATCGGTTTCGGCCGTGACTATGTGAACATGACAATTCATATAGAAGACGGTGAAACGGCAGTAAGCGATACCCAGCGTAATTTTGCTCAACAACTCGACGAACTGCTAAGTGATTCTACACATTAAGGTGGGTGTAAAATGCCGGTTATCGCCTTAGTCGGCAACAAGGGTGGAGCAGGCAAAACGACCTTGTCTGTCAATCTGGCAGCAGGACTGGCAAAACAAACAAGTATTGCCGTCGTGGATGCTGACCCGCAAGGTTCGGCCTTGCAGTGGCGTGCCTTTTCTGAAAATGAAAACTCCACGCCTGTATATGAGGCGAATGAACATCTCGAAGCCCAGGCCCGGGAATTATTACAGGATTATCAATACGTTGTTTTTGATTGTCCACCATCCGTACATGCACCGCAAACCACTTCGGTATTGAAATTCAGTGATCTAGCCCTGATACCCGTACAGCCATCGCCTATGGATTTGTGGGCGACTATCCATATCGAGGAGGCAGTATCGCAGGCGCGGGAGTTCAACGAATCATTGCGAGCCATGCTGGTCATCAATCAACTGGAAATGCGCACGACGCTATCGCGCCTCGTGCGTGAGGCGGTGTCGGAGATCGGTCTACCCGTCGCAGATACAGCCTTGCGTCGACGTGCGATCTATCGCAGTAGTGCGCTGGAAGGCAAGAGTGTCTTTGATATGGGCCGCCGTGGTGCCGATGCTGTATCTGAACTCGAACTACTTATTGAGGAGATAGTCAATCATGGCCACGAATGACAAAACACGCCAGAAACTGGTCGATACCATGCGCAGAACCAAGGTCGGCGCGAGCAAGAAAGCGACGCCAAAAACAAAGGCACAACCCAAGCAGGAGGCCAGTAAGCCGGCACCGGCAGCCAAGCCCAAGCCTGCGGTACAGAAAAAACAACAGGCCAGGCCGGCAATCACTTCAAGCCCGGTTTCCGGTGATGCTTATCAGTCAACTCGGCGCGTATGGCCTGACTAGGTACCTGTGCGTGTAGAGCTGTACTAAGTCATTAATAAGACAGATATTTATTTGAATAGTGAAATCGCATCATACCTTCAGCCTGCCAAATCCGTTATATCCACAGTGATAGCGTATAGACAGTGCATTATCCATAGATAATAATCTATTAATAACGTATACTACATATATTTATATAAATAGATCATTTGCTCAAGACCGGCCTTGAGGGGTTCGCCCTTGAGGATGAACACATAAAAACATGTTTTTATTGAGTGATAATACTGCGATGTCCTTGATCCGGGCGTGTTGTAACGTGGCGTGTTATGGTGCCTGATGCTAACCAGTTCCCTGCAAGCAGGTCTGGCTGAACAGTACGACAGGTGATATGAATGCCAAAAGCCAAAGACACGAGTTACACCCCGCCGGTAGCCATGCCCGATTACCTGATACGACATGCAACACTACGTCAGTTGCAGGTGTTTGAGGCCATATACAGACTGGGGAGTTTTACACGTGCGGCCGAGGAGCTGTTCCTGACGCAGCCCACAGTGTCCATGCAAATAAAAAAACTGACTGATGTCATGGGCCTGCCCCTATTCGAACATGTCGGACGTAATGTCGAACCCACCGAGGCCGGTAATGAGTTATACGAAGCCTGTCGGCGTATGTTCGAGACCCTGTCCAATCTCGAAATGAAAATGGACGATCTCAAGGGCATGAAGCGTGGTCGCCTGCTCATCGCCGTGATTACCACAGCCAAGTACCTTGCTCCGGAGATCCTCGGTGAATTCAGTCAGCTTTACCCAGGAATTGATCTTGCCCTCAAGGTGACCAATCGTGATCGTATCATCGAACGTATGCACGCCAACGCGGATGATCTGTATATCATGGGTCAACCACCTGAGGATGAGATAGATATCCAGACTTATCCGTTTTCACCCAATCCACTCGTGGTCATGGCGCCACGTAATCACCCCCTGGTCGGTAAAAAGATAGTCTCGCTAGCAGACATCGCCAAGGAACCATTCATTATTCGCGAACCCGGTTCGGGTATCCGTGACGCAACCCTGAAACTGTTCAGTGCCCACGGTCTGCGACCCAAGATCCGTATGGAACTGGGTAGTAATGAAGCGATCAAACACGCTATTGTCGCGGGCCTTGGCCTGTCGGTTTTATCCTTACATACCCTGACCCTGGATGGTGCCGATGGTCCGGTTGCGATTCTCGATGTGGAAGGTTTCCCGATCATGCGCCAGTGGTATATCGTGCATCCCAAGGGAAAGGAACTGTCACTTGTGGCCAGCACATTCCTGGATTTTGCTATCGAAAGCGTACCCAGGATCAGTGAGCGTATCGGGAATACATGGCCTGCCCTGAAGAACATGTTAAAAGATGCGAAGAAGGGCACAAAACACAGGAAAAAAGCGGTAAGCAAGTAACTTTCCATTACAGGCGATGATCGTTGCCCAGCAATGAGATCTATCGTCAAACATATGATTTGAACGCTATTCATGTCGGTAATGCTGGATATTCTCAAGATATAAAATGATTAGTTTGTCCAAAACAGTATTGTTCGGATATTTACATGCAGATATTTAATGAAATAGGACTCAATAATTTACGCGGTGACCTGTTTGGTGGTGTTACCGCAGCGGTGATTGCATTACCAATGGCTCTGGCATTTGGCGTAGCCTCGGGGGCAGGAGCAGAGGCGGGTATGTATGGTGCCATACTTGTAGGCTTGTTCGCTGCACTTTTCGGGGGGTCGCCTACACTTATCTCGGAGCCGACTGGCCCCATGACGGTCATATTTACCGCCGTTATAGCCAAGCTCATCGCCTCTGATCCAGTCAATGGTATGGCGATGGCATTTACGGTCGTGGTTATGGCTGGAGGCTTCCAGATTGTCTTCGGTGCTTTGCGTCTCGGTAAATATGTCACCTTAATGCCATACACGGTTATCTCCGGTTTCATGTCCGGTATCGGCCTGATTCTGATAATTTTGCAAATCGGGCCATTACTTGGGCAAGCCGCACCTCCTGGTGGTGTACTTGGTGTTCTAGAAAATATTGAGCAACTTTTTTCCGGTATAAAAATACAGGAAACCATGTTGGCAGGCTTAACGGTCGCTATTCTGTTTCTCATGCCATCAAGGTTCAAGCGTTATATACCTCCACAATTGCTTGCACTGGTTGTGGGTACAGTTGTTTCTATCCTGCTATTCAATAATCCTGATATCCGACGTATTGGAGAGATTCCAACCGGACTGCCCGATTTCAGAATGCCGGTATTCAGTATTGAGCAATGGCAAATAATGTTTTTAGATGCCATCGTGCTTGGTTTACTTGGCTGTATCGATGCATTGCTGACCTCGGTGGTCGCTGATAGCCTCACACGGCAGCAACATAATTCCGATAAAGAACTGATTGGCCAGGGTGTCGGAAATGTTATGTCTGGGCTGTTTGGTGGATTACCCGGTGCCGGAGCGACAATGGGCACTGTGGTAAGTATTCAGGCCGGGTCTAAAACGGCCCTGTCAGGCCTGATCAGGGCAGGGATATTGCTGATTGTCATCTTGTGGGCGGCAGGATTGACTGCAATCATACCGCTGGCTGTGTTGGCCGGTATCGCACTCAAGGTCGGTATCGATATTATCGACTGGGGGTTTCTGAAGCGCGCCCATCTCATATCCGGTAAGGGTGCGTTGATAACTTATGGTGTCATAGCACTGACGGTATTTGTTGACCTGATTGTTGCCGTTGGTATTGGCTTGTTTGTCGCCAATGTCATGACCATTACACGTCTTTCGGAATTGCAAGCTGATGATGTCAAGGTCGTAACTGATCCCGAGCTTACTGATCTCGAATTGTCGGAATATGAGCGAGACCTGTTAAGAAGTGCGCAAAACAAGGTAACGCTTTTACATCTTAAGGGTACAATGATTTTCGGCGCGTCTCGTGCAATTAGTCGTAAGAATTCCGAGGTGGAAGATTGTCAAGCATTGATCATTGATATCAGCAGTCTGTTGCATCTGGGTGTTTCTTCTGCATTAGTATTGGAAGAGGCTATTCTAGATATGATTAAAGCGAATCGTTGTGTTTATTTGGTTGGGGCTAAAGGGCAGCCCCGTGAGAGGCTGGAGAAGTTAGAAGTCATTCAAAAATTGCCGGCAATTAACCTTTTTGATCAACGCTCCATGGCACTCGAACGTGCTATCTACAGTTGTAAAGCGCTAGAGGAAGGCGGTTCCATAGGAAGTGTGTAAATAGCATACAGCGAAAGATAAAAAATCATTTGTGGTTCATGCTTGTGTGGAGCAATGCAGGTTCTGTTTTCTTAAATTATTTGCCACTAGCCACTGAATTTTACAAGTCTGGTTACCTGAATATCCGATACAAACACGACGCCTGAGTGCTCGCTATAAAAAGGTGATAGTCCTTCAAGAATGGGTTCGACCATTTCTTCCGGCACAGCTGCGATAATCATGATTAGGACGTCTTCCTCATTAAACATCAGGTGGCCTTCATGAAAACCGTGGCGGCCCTTACCGGAAAGATTATTGATAATGGTATAACCGGTTACGCCGGCATTATCGAGCAAATCGGTTGCAAATGCCTGATGCTCACCACTGAGAATGATTTCGAGTTTCTTGACTGAGCTGAAGTTGAGGTTTTTCATTGTGTGCTGGGCTCCTTCGCTAAGGATGATTCATTTGCATCAGTAAGGTTCTGGGCATCCCACTGGTCATTATTGTAGGTATACACGGTTTGTTTTTCCGGATCGATGACGAGTAAGCGGATCCAATCATTTCGTACCAGATTCTTGACCGCTACGACACTTTCCAGGGCGCGCTGAGCATGTTCCAGTGGCGCCTCGATCAAGGTAATCAATCGCAATGGATCATGATACGGCAAACCTTTATCCAGGACGGTCTGGGAAGGCAGGCCAGTGCGCAGATCACTCAGGCCACCGGTCATTACGCCAAAGCGTCCGGCAACATTATGGTAAACCTTGCTACTACTGCCAAAACGTTCATTATCTACCGTCGAAAAATAGTGCTCCATATTGATCCATTGAGCCACCACCAAAGGACCGGTAATAATGTTTTCCAATAGGCGTTGTATCGGGTCCAGACGATAGTCATAGGAATGCAGGAACGAACGGCCTTCCAGTGACATGTCCTTGCTTAAGGAGCGACGACCAATAATAAAATAGGCGTTGCGGGATAATCCCCATTCCGGCCGCACTTGTGACCAGTCCATGGCATTACGCTCGATTTCGCGATAGGCTGCCGTTGGCTCCCGGGTCTTTGGTTTAAGTTGTAAACTGGGTAAGCGCTCCTGGGCACATAGACGCGAGGCCGCCAACAGACCGTTACGTAAACGATCGATATAGAAGATATGCGTGGATGGAATATGATCGAGATCGTATAGAGTGAGTTCGTCCGTGGTGGTGTTGTGCAGTGCCCCGACAAACCAGGCGTCATCCGCGATATCGATACCTTGTTCACGTAACTTACGGCGCACTTCTTTTTTATTCGCCATCTGGGCGAGCACCCGTGCACTGACCAGGCCATGATTACCGCCGCAAGCGCCGCAATCCAGTGCCGATTCGTACGGATTGTTTTCCGAGGTACTGCCATGCCCGAACAGCAAAATAAAACGCGAGAAATCCCTGGTTAAACCGATTGAATGCAAAGCCTGACTAACAAACCCAACTTGCTCATCCAGGCTGAAGCCGATACGCGCGAGTCTTTCCATTTGCAATTGGGTATAGGCCGCATCGATCCGATAGGTATCGCGTAGACGCAAAATGAATTCGCGTTCCTGTTGCTTGTTTAAATTTAGCGAGCTGGCCAGTGTCGGAGCGCCGGAGTGTCTGCCTAGCGCGGCTTCACGCAACTCACGCACCATGCTGTCACTGATGTGCTCGGGCTCCAAACCAAGGTCCTGCTCAATCGCCATGATAATCACGGCACGTTGCACTGCTCTTAAAATGGAATCTGCCTGCTCGCGATCAAGTTTATCGATTAGTAAATGGGTGGAGCGTTTTTTGCGATACAGACGTTTACGCCAGTGGTTGTAGGTTTGCGGCATCAGGGTCTTGCCGACCATATCAAACCCGAATAACAAACCAATGGCCTCCACGGTAACGAAGGGACCAAGCACTGACTCCTTCAACTCATGCAAAGCCTTCTCTAGTGCGGTGACTGGATGCACATCCTCGGCATCGGCGACAGTCATTTCCAGTACCAGGTTTTTTGGCGTTAACAGCACTGGACAAAGATGCATTTCGCTGCCTTTACCCAGTTCCATAAAGCTCACCGGTACACCAAAGAAACCGGCGATACCATAGGTTTGATAATCGCCGACACCTTCCAAATGACGACGAATACGTTCGGAACGGGTATCGATGCAGAACATCGCCTGCACGAAGGGACGCTTGGTGCGGCGCTCCGGTGGCGTTGTATTCACACCGGCCAGTAACTGTTTAATGGCATGGGCTTCCATGGCGTGCAACCAGACCATGCCTTCACCGTGTTCAAATATGCGCAAGCTATCCAATAAATCATTAAATTGTTCGGCCGATAAGGATTGCAGCGCATCGACCTGATTGACGCGTGTAGCCAGCGTGCGCAGTCTGTCTGCCTGGGTCCCGGCCTCATGCTGGCGTTTGAACTCGACATATTCATGAAAAACTTTTTCGATTTGCGAGGCATTGCCACGTGCCAGGGTCTGTTCCACGCGTTTTGCCATGGCCGGTACTATGCGTTTGCCATATAACTCATAGCGCAAATAAGTTTCCATGGTTTTGCTTCCGATGGCATCTCCAATTGCAACCGCCGTAGTAGTAATATCTTTACGACCAGGCTCATTGAGCCGTTCGCTAAGCAGGGCAAGTGCAAAGGTTAAGCGCACCGCAAGCAGGTCAATCAGGTCAGCAGGGTATTGCTTGCTCCAGTAATAATTCTTGGCATTCCAGCGCCAGCGAATGAAGCCAGTCCATCCATGCAGTTCTGCCAATTCGCGTGTGAAATAATGAACCCAGCGATCCTCGGGGATGCCAAGCGTATTCATGACATGGGCAATCACGCCTTCAGGTGTATCATCCACGGCAAGAATGTCCTGGATATGCATACCGCGCAAATAAAGTCGGAAATTGCGGTTAGCCACTTCACGCCAGGATTTGAAGAATCCGCGTTTGCGACCCGGCATTGACCAGACTGATTGCCCTTCATCAAAAAAGTCCAGACAACTTTTTATCACCAGTTCATCGAGTTCGGTGCCAATTTCGGTGCCATACAGTGCATCGACGGCATCATAAACTGGGCGATCACCGAGTAATTCATGACGTAAGTATGGCACCAAACGGTCAGGCGTAAATGCCTTCTGTGGTGGTGATGACTGGTCGTTTACAGCTGCCTGAATATCCTCAACATTGACGATGTTATGTCTGAACACCACTTTTTGTTCAGTCTGGGTTAACAGTGCCATCAGCCATTGCTGCAGATCAATTCCGGGGCTGGGTTCACGTTCGGCTACATAGGTGGCAACCTGTGCAGCCAGGTCCTGTTTGTCCACCTTGCCTTGTTCGAGATAGTGTTGATAGATAGGACGGCGTAAAAACACATGACCATGTAATAAACGCCTGCCTTCCTGTACTGCCTGTTCAAACGGCAGATCCTCCAGCCCGTGTAAAGGGTTATGATGAATGAAGGTGCGCATTGGCCAGAAAAAAGGTATCGGTTCGCTCGCGACATAGACCATGGAGCGGATACTGAGTCTTTGTCCTGCTGATAAACTCATAAGATTACTCCACTCAGATAGATGCCGCCAATAATCAGCATGAGTAGTATTAAGGCATATAAACTGATTGTGGTAATTTCCATATCCAGAATTTTGACATTACTGGCTCTTCCCACGATCAGGCCTTGAATTAATCTGGCGCCAGCCCAGCTCCATAACAGCCAAATGAGTAATAAGGCCATCGCAGCAAGTGGAGTGGCAGAAATGGTTTCGACGATCATATCGAGCATAATAAAAAAAGTGGGAAACAAGGGTGTCGCAATCGCGGCCACAACAACCGTGACCAGTATCCCTGTGAATCGAGGAATGGTTCGCGCCAGTCCGCCGTATAAGCCGGTATAGGCGGCACCAAAACGCTGTTCAAGTCCTGCACTCAGTAGTACCAGTAATACCAGTGGAGTACTCATGCTGATTGCATAGCTATACAGTAATCCCACCGGGGTATCATGCATGACGGCCAGCCACAACAAACTCCATAACGAAGTGGCCAGAAAGCCGCTCCACTGGGTCACTTCGCGCAAGCTAAGCATACGTAAGGCATACAAGGCCGAGGTAGTCAGTGCCATCGGCATTAACCAATCAGGTATGACCACTTTGCTGTTGTACACAATGAGTAAACCGATTAACGGCCAGACTGCAAATAAGAGCACCCGTAACCAGGGATGTTTGATGTTATCAACGATGGCGTTGAATATCATGCTCATTGGAAACAGAGGTAGGAAAACGCCTGTAAGCAGAATGATGATGATCCCGGTCATGTTATAACCACCTCAACCAGACATTTAATCGACCGGAAATCGATAAAATTGTACGGGACAAACGGGTATAGATGTCACTGATGTAAAATTCCCGTGATATCAGTGCATAAAAGTTCAGCCATAGGCGTTTGGTCTGCTGACGTCGCCGATAGCCATTTTGTTCCGCATAGTACGTCAAGATCCAGCCGGAGACGATAATCAAGGTGGTGATGACTACCAGTACATCAAAGCGCAGCAGGTCTATTGTGGCGGCTGCGTATAACTGTGCACGAAACGCCGGATCCGGATATAGAAACAGATCAAAGGCATGACTAATGACGACATAGCCCAGTACCACGACTACCAGAGATAACACGCTCAGGCCTACCAGTCTCCAGATGTTCTGGCTACGCATCCGGTAAGTGGCGAAGATTAGTTGAGCACCTGTCACCCAGCCAAAGAATAGCAACACGACCGCGCCCTGTTTCTGAAAATAATCCTCGGCAATGAGTAGATGGGCAAATACCAGAATCACTAGTGGTACGGACAAGGTAATGGCCGCCATCAGTAACCAAGGCTGGCTCGCCGCGTTCGGACGTTTTTCCACCGCAAAGGTATATAGTTCATCTTTGGGAATACCGTCGTCATGGCGCGCATCATTGATCACACTGCCCGCAGACAGAAACATGGTGCCTTTGAACACACCATGGGCGAACATATGGTATATCGCCAATGAGAATGCCCCAATTCCACACTCCATGATCATGAAGCCCATTTGTCCCATTGTGGAATAACCGAGGGCCTTTTTGATGTCATTCTGGGTTAACATTAACAGCGAACCGAATACTGCAGTGATCAGGCCGACAACAAAGATACCGTTTAACACGTCGCCGCTATGGATAAACACTGGTGCAAAACGATTGATTAAGAATCCACCGGCATTAACAATGCCGGCATGCATCAAGGCCGACACCGGAGTCGGTCCATCCATCGTGTAAGGTAACCAGGTATGCAAAAGAAACTGGGCTGATCGAGCAAAGGCGGCTAGCCCGATGAGTGCCGCCACCACTTCCGTTAACGGTAATCCCAGAAACTGATGGGCATCCGGATTAGCCATGATCTCGGTGAAGATGGTTGTTAACGACCAGGTACCATAGGCGTTATAGAGTAAGGCCGCGGCGAGAATTAAAGGTAAGTCACCAATCCGATATGTGATCAGCGTCCAGAAGGCAAAACGGTAAGCGGTTTGACTGCGGGTGTCCTGGCCCAACAGGAAATATAGTATCACCCCGACCAAATACCAGGCGATTATCAAAGTAATCAAGTCACCCGCTATGACCATGAATAACAGCGCAGCCGTCATCAGATCAAGTAACACAAAAAACTGGCCGTAGGCAGCTTCTTCGGCCATATACCGCACCGAGTACAAATGTACGATCAGACTGATACCAAGGATGATCGTCGCCAGCAAGGTACTCAGTGGATCAAACAGGAAGATGGTGGTGGTATTGCCTAGCGGCAGCGTCTGCGGACTGTGACCGATTAACGCCCACGAGAGTAGCAATGCGGACAACAGGAAACTGAGGGTGGTAATGGCCACACTGACCCGAGCAATGCTACGGCCGATGCGACCAGCAAATAACTGAATCAATAACGCGGAAACAAGCGGCAGGACCGCAACAACAATGATGAGCCGCTCCATCTTATTATTTAACCCCTGTTAACTATCATAATATCATGGGAGCCGAGGATAATTATATAGGCTCACCAGACCTTAGTATTATTAATTATATTTATAGTAACGATAGTATTTGGGCAATGCCAGTGACGGTATGCAATATGGCGCCCGCAAGCAGAGAAGGTCGGATAGATAAATCCGGACTATTGAGGTTGATCACCGATCTGCTTATGTCGTACCGACTTGCCTGTCCTGTTTTGTTAGCGTTTGTTATGGATGCAGGCGCAGCTGTGGTTTCCATGAGTCATCAGCGTATCATGGGGTGGTGGTATTCGAGGTTTGCACGGCAAACTTTCATTCGGGAGATGATCGTCATTTTTACGGGAATAGATAAGTACGATGATAATATTACTAAAAAATTATTAAAATCAATAACTAATAATAATTCGTCGGTGTTCGTGAACTATTGTTAACTTTCTTTCTTAAATGACAAAACGGTTGAGGCATCGTGATTTTTATCCTCTGCAAGAGACTGTTTCAGGATAGTCTCCATCGCGTCGAGTGTTGTTTCTAATATCATGCGTGCTGCGAAATGATAGAGGCGTATTTCGCAGGGTACCGGTTCGTGCAGGCTGTCTCTCCATTTTGTTTCGAAGTTGGTCCAGGCCGCGATAGGTACATCATTCAGCACGCGGTCAACGACGATCCAGGCATCCTGCTGGACTATCAGATCGAGGTGGTTGAGTTTTGGGATCTTGAAACGAATCTGGCAGTCAATTCGTTTCAGTGCAGTTTGGACCTGATTAAAATTATCTGCATCCACATGACCGGGTCGACTATTCAATATCGGAACTTCATTATGTCGAGTGTAGGGCGGCATGGTGAAAGTTTAGTATCCTGGATAGAGGTCCTTTGTCTATTTTTATACCCTTACATGATACGTCATCGTGAATTGCCAACCATGTTCAGGCCAATACGGTGACTCATTCGTCTTCGTTACGAGTTGAGGCCTCGGGATCCCAGCCTTTGTTCTTGGCTTGTGCGATGGCTGCATCATAAATTTGTTGATGTCGTTCACGTAAGTCTTCCGGTAAAGCGCTTACCATGCAGCCATATTTGTCCCATTCGGCATTGACCTGCTGGTGTATGGCATCGATACGGGATATTTCCCAGTCTTCGCAGGTCTCTGTCTCTGGCAAAATACCGAATACCCAGGCATCGCGTATTACTTTGCCGATCATCGTCATACCGCCGTTAATATCATTATCGAGTCCGGGGTAGGTTTTGGGTATATTGGGTCGTTTCATCAGTACTATTATTCCTAAGGTCTTTAAAACTGTATTTGTTAATGTAGTATCGACTATTTTAAATACATCGGCGACTCTGTTACAGCGGTATTTATATAGAATTAATCTGTTCCCGACAATCTTCACCCCGCTACAGGGGGTAGGCTGATAAGTGCGTCTGCCCAAAAGATATACCAGGCTTTCACTCAGTCAGATTCAATACCCAATTTCTTGAGTTTTCGCCATAGCGATACACGATCGATCCCAAGTATCTTGGCTGCCTGGGTACGGTTGCCATTAGCCATTTTCAATACCTGTAAGATGTGCTCCTTTTCCTGTTCTTTTAATGTCGTTGGGGTAGCCGCCATCTCCGGCTTGAACACACGAACCGTGATCGAACCCAGATTCTGCGGGAGATGTTCGATGCCCAGCGTCTTTCCCTGAGCAAGGGCGACACCGCGCTCGATGAAATTCGACAGTTCACGTATGTTGCCAGGGAAGTCATATTCGATCAGACGTTCCATGGCTTCAGTGGTAATTTCATGCACGTCACGATTCATCATGACGGAGAACTTGCGTAGCAGGTAGTAGGCCAGTAGCGGAATATCATCACGACGCTCGCGCAATGGCGGCAAGGTGAGGGTAACGACGTTTAGGCGAAAGTACAGGTCATTGCGCATCCGGCCTTCTTCGACAGCGGCTTTTAGGTCACGGTTGCTGGCGGCAACCACCCTCACGTTGATGTCGATGGGGTGTGTGGAGCCGACACGCATGAGCTCACGTTCCTGCAAGACGCGCAGCAGCTTGACCTGCATCAGCAGCGGCATTTCCGCAACCTCGTCGAGGAACAGCGTGCCACCCTCAGCGGCCTCGAACAGGCCGATCTTGGTTGTGTTGGCGCCAGTAAATGCCCCTTTTTCATGACCGAAAAGTTCACTGGCAGCTATTTCCTCGTGCAGGGCGCCACAGTTGAAGGCGACGAATGGCCCGTTGGCGCGCAAGCTGTTCTGGTGGATGAAGCGTGCCAGCAGTTCCTTTCCGGTGCCTGATTCGCCGTGGATGACCACACTGCAATCGGATTCGGCCACCTGGCGTGCCGTTTCCAACAGCCGTTGCATACCGAGATCCTGGGTGACGATGGAGGTGTGGTCGGTCAGGGTGGCAATCTGATCCTTGAGTTCCTGGTTTTCCCGCTTCACGCGCCGCAGGTCGAGAGCACCGCGTACGACCTCGCGCGCTTCGTCCAGGCGAAACGGTTTGGAGATATAGTGATAGGCGCCGGCCTTCATCGCGTCGACAGCGGAATCGAGTGACGCGTGGCCAGTGATCATGATGACTGGTACATCCGGCGTGGTCCCGCAAACGTGGCGTAATACGTCCATGCCGTCAATGCCGGGCATGCGAATATCGGTGATCACCAGGTCGAATTCAGTGTTCTGCATCGCGGCAAGGCCGCTTTCCCCATCCTTGCACGCTGTGACCTTATAGCCCTCGCGTTCAAACACGTGGGTCAGGTTGGACAAGGCGATGGCCTCGTCATCAATCAGCAGCACATGTGGTACTTGGTCGTTCATGTTGTCTCCTGGTCTGGAGCTTGATCTGCCATGCCATCTCGGGGCAACCAGATAGAAAAGCGGGTGCCGCCATTGGGCCGGTTCTCCACGGCAATGCAGCCACTGTGTTCACTGATAATTTCTTCCACCAGGTACAAACCGAGCCCGGTGCCTTCACCGCCAGCCTGGGTCGTGAAAAACGGATCAAAAATTTTCGCCAGGTGATCGGAGGGAATACCAGGTCCATCATCTTCCACTTGATATAGCAAAACATGGTGCGCCTGGCGCAGTTCGGTCGGGTCACCGACCAGGATATCTCGGTTCTTGGGTCGGGAAGCCGCCCAGGTCGTATCTCTGCCGAAGATCCAGATATTGCTGGAACCGGCAGCATAGGCGTTTTTAATCAGATTTATAAACACCTGCTGCATGCGTTCGCGATCCACGGGTATTTCGCTGTCGCAGATGTCTTCGATATGAAACAGGAATTCGGGATGTTGCCGGTGAGTCAATTGCACAGCAGACTGGACCAGTTCGGAGGCCTTGATGAGTCGCTCGTGGTGTTTGGGCTGGCGAACACTGTCCAACAGCCGGCGTACGATTCGGCGCGCGCGCTCACATTCACCATCTATATGGGACAACCATTGCTTGCGTAAATCTTCACGCACGCTGCCGTCATCTTCCATGATCAGCTGCACGGAGGTGGAAATATTTGATAATGGGTTATTGAGTTCGTGGGCGACACCGGATACCAGTACGCCCAGCGCGGCAGCCTTTTCATGTTGACGGAGTTGATGCTGCTGTCTCCGTAGCTGTTCCAGCATCGAGTTGAAGTGGTGCACAAACGACTGAATTTCCTTGTCATTGGAGGGCAGGGTCAGGTTTTGTTCGCGTCCTTCCGCGACCTCGTCGAGTTGTTCTTCCAGCTGCGCCAGCGGCCGCACCACCCGCCGCACCATGAACAGGGCGCTGGCGATGCCGAGCAGGATCACCGTGATCGACGCCGCAATGAGCGTCATCTTCGCGACGCGGGCTGTTTTTTCCAGGCTCGCACGCTGTCGTACATAGACATTCTGGAATAATTCCGTCAGATTGTGGCCGGTTTTACGGATTTCCACCTGTCGGATTTGTTGTGCCGATGGGGCGAGGGTCGTGTAATCAGCAATGAGTTCACCATAGCGTTGCAGGATTGTCTCGATCTCCAGTATTTCCTGGGCACTGGCGAACTCGGAAAAAAACTGTTTGCTGTTATTGAAGGATTGATGTGCCACCTCGAGCTGTTGATGGAGCTGCTCCAGGTCCTTGTTGTGGTGGTAGAGAAACAGGTTTTTCTCGTCACGTCGGATTTCCTGGCTGGTTATATAGAGCTGGTTGACGGCCTCATCTTCGATAATCTGGGTTTGTAAATAGTGCAGGTCGGTGATCACAATGGCGACGAAGATCAGTAGGGCGAACGTCGACAGCCCATAGGAGGTCATGATCTTGTTACGTAGGCTACTCATGTCTGATGGTGTGTCCCGAAACAGGGGGTGTTACATATTACAACACTGTTGCAACAACTGTAGCAGTTATTATCAGGGTATTGTTACATAGTGCAACAAGCCATTCCGTACGAAAATTATAAGTTATTGATTATTGGTAACTAAAAAGCTGGCATGGTCATTGCATTTACATAAAGCAATATTCATAAATTTATAAATCTGGAGTTTACAATGAAAAAGCTGACCGACACTTTGAAACAAATGCTGAATGCCTTGGCTTACGCTGATGCCGGTGAGTACCTGACCTCGCGGGAAAAGGCTGAAGTACTGAGTCAGATATCCGATCAGATCACCAAGGTGCCAGTGTCGCAAAGCAATGAAGCGCCAGAAATCACGATTAACAGCACGGGCCGTCGCATAGCACTATATCTGGGTAGCGAGCTGCCGGCTGAGATGATGAGCTACGTGATTCAGACCTGCGCAAACATGCGACATGACCTGACGGTGCTGACCTTCGAACCGGAAAACATGGCACGTAGTCTGCTGCAGCCACATGATTCTGACCTGAGTGCGGCTGGCATCGATATGCAGTTGGTACAGTTGTCTGGTGATCCAATCTCCGGCTTGGCGCGTTACCTCAAGGGTCGCCCCGAGATTGCATTCCTGGCCTGCAAGGAAAATGGCTACCTGGGTCGCTCCTACCTCAAGGGTACCCAGGCTGGGAATATCATGCCGATACCAGTGGTTGTGGTTGCGGCAGGCAAAGGTAGCCCAGAAAGCCAGGTTGTATATACAACGGAAGAAAAAGCCGACAGCGCCAACATCGCCTGATACAATAGCGCACCAACGCGAAGAGGCACGCAGCCGATGACGGCTGCGTGCCTTCATGTATTTTTATGGGCGTAAAAAACCTGGTTATGTCATGCTGAAAAATCTGTTTCCCTTCCTGCGCTGGTTTCCATTTTCCAAGGAAAATCTGCGTGCCGATGTGATCGCCGGCATCTCAATTGCCATGATCCTGGTACCGCAGAGCATGGCCTATGCAGCATTGGCGGGACTGCCTGTCGTCTATGGACTGTACGCGTCCTTCCTGCCAGTCATCGTGGCATCCATGTGGGGGGCATCACGTTTTCTGCATACCGGCCCGGTTGCGATGCTCTCGCTCATGTCTGCGGCCGCGATCGAGCCGCTCGCCAGT
This sequence comes from uncultured Gammaproteobacteria bacterium, assembly GCA_947258795.1. Lineage (GTDB taxonomy): Bacteria > Pseudomonadota > Gammaproteobacteria > DRJJ01 > DRJJ01 > DRJJ01. Next base: position 239,576 of record CAMYJU010000001.1, read on the forward strand.
CGCGGTAGCGACGAGTTTATCCAGCTTTCACTATTATTGGCATTGCTGGTGGGCGTGTTGCGACTTGCGCTCGGCCTGTTCAAAATGGGTGTTCTGATCAATCTTGCCTCACATCCAGTGATTGTGGGCTTTACCAATGCCGCGGCCCTGATCATCGGCCTGTCGTTGGTCAACGGTTTTCTTGGCGTACCCATGCCGCGATCTGATAATTTTCTCATTGACCTGTTACAGGTCTTTCAGCAAGTCCCGCTGTTACACGGACCGACCCTGGTATTCGGCCTGTTGACGCTGGTAGCGCTGCATCTATTGCGGGCTAAAGTACCCAAGCTACCCGGCGTCCTGATTGTCGTTATCGTCAGCACGGTTGTCAGTGCGGCGATCGGATTTGAGCAAACCCGACTGGTTTCACCCGAGCAAATTACCGATCCCACTGTACGCGCCGATTTCGTGAAGATGGCAGCCAACGAAACCACGCTTCGGGAGTTAAAAGCCAGGCGCCAGGCTATCAACGAGGAACTGAAGCAAATCGAGGCGCGCAGTGATCACGCCTATAAGCTGCAGACAGAACTGCTGAAGCTGCAGGCTGAGGAAAATATTCTCAAGCACGGTCTGTACCGGCAACGGATTAGCAACTACAAGATTGCCCTGCAATCTGATGAGCAGGCCGACGGTCAGGTCCTTTACAAGCCAGGCAATGAGACGGGACCGTTTACGACTATGTGGCGTTGGGCCGGACACGATGACGGTAAGATCAAGCTTTCCGCCGGCGGTGCAGTGGTGAGCAATATACCCAGTGGTGTTCCCGGTTTCGCTGTACCGATGCTGGATCTGGGCATCATATCTGAGTTGTTCGCTATCGCCTTTATTATCGCCATGATTGGCTTTATGGAGGCCACGTCCATATCCCGCGCCTTGGCGGCCAAGACACGAGAAAAACTCGATCCCAATCAGGAACTGATTGGCCAGGGTCTGGCGAATATCGTTGGCAGCTTTTTCCAGTCTTATGTAGTGAGCGGTTCGTTCTCACGTTCTGCCGTGGCGGCACGTGTGGGAGCGCGTACCGGTTTCTATGCCATTATCAGCGCCATGGGCGTGTTGTTGGTGATGCTGTTTCTGACCGATTACCTCTACCATTTGCCGAAAGCGGTGCTGGCTGCCATTGTGATGAGTGCGGTGTTTGGCCTGATCGATATCAAGTCGATGGTACATGCCTGGAAGGTGCGTCGCGCTGACGGCATTGTCGGGATTGTGACGTTCATAACGACCTTGTTAATGGCACCCAAGCTGGCTAACGGCGTACTCGTCGGCATTGTGTTGACCATCCTGTTGTTCCTTGCCAGCACGATGAAACCGCGTAGTGAGGTGTTGGGACGACGTGCCAATGGTTCCCTGGCCGGGGCGATTAGTCACGACCTTGCGCCGATCAGTGAGAACTACGTCGTTCTGCGTTTTGATGCCTCGCTGGTGTTTATTAACGCAGCGCACCTGGAGCAGGCGGTGCTTAAATCACTGAGTGATTTTCCTGACGCTCGCGCCATCCTGGTCATCGGTCAAGGTATCAACCGCATTGATGCTACCGGTGAGGAAAAACTACGAGCGCTGGCACGTGACCTGAAAGCTGCGGATATCACCTTTATGCTCGCCGGTTTGAAGCGCCAGGTTCGGGAGGCCATGGAACGGGCCGGGCTTGAGAAAGTTATCGGTACAGAGAATATTTTTGGCAACAAGGAAATAGCCCTGCGAGAACTGGAGAAACGCTACCCGTCTCAGGATATGAATAAAATGGGTTAGGGGCACTACTGTCCCATAAACTCCCTCTCCCTCAGGGAGAGGGTTGGGGTGAGGGGATAGTTATCGATAACTAATTGTTTTATTTATCCCCTCATCCTGTCCTTCTCCCTGAGGGAGAAGGGATTGTTCCAATTACTCTGGTCAGAAACTCATGTCTTCAATGCATTCGGAATGGCTTAAGTATCACAAAACCAGTAACTTACCCAGTAATACGATCATGTTTATGGGACAGCAGTGGGTTAGGGGTTAAGGTTTCTAAGCTGTCATGATTGGGGAAATAAACTGATGACTGGCATTCCCGCCAGGAAATGTGGGAAATGAGCCATTAAACCCGGTTTTCGGGTTTTCTGTCAGCCAGATCAATGATCTGGCTGTAGCCTAGACGGCCCTGGAATAGACCCGGTTCATCCAGCCCACCCGTGGATGCAAGGCAGATTCATCCAGCATGATCTCCATATCCAGGTAAGCGACAATATCCTCCATCCTCATTTCCCGGCTGAAACAGCTGATCAGGTGTTGCAGGTGTTCCTGGGAAAGGTAGAGAGTATTGGGTCGTGAGCCGTGTTCCTGCTCATAGTCATCTACCAGGCGATATACAAAGCTTAGCATGGCTATTTACTCCCGGTGGCACAGTGAATACCACTATCTTTAGTATAGATCATCCCGCCAGTGGCGGGGGTGAAAAACAACCATATATTGACCTAGATCGGCCGTAATACCGCTTACTTGACCCAAACTAGTCGCGATTTGTTACAAAATGATGAAAAAAGACACCAGTTCTCAAAAAACCGGCTATCGGATCTACGGCCTGTGATGCTGACCGGTCAGCGGGTGGAGCGTAGTGAGGGATTAGCCAGCCTGGCTGTCGTCTGGCAGGTCTGCCGGGTCGATCCAGATGCCGTTATGGAAGTGCTGTATCGGCTTGAACAGGTTCTTGTACTGCATTTTCTGGCATTCGGGTATCCAGTAGCCCAGGTACAGCCAGCGCAGGCCGCGTTGACGACAGGCCTCGATTTGCCACAGGATCGCGAACGTGCCCAGGCTGCGCCGGTCCAGCCCCGGGTCGTAGAAGGTGTAAACGGCCGACATACCGTTATCGAGCAGGTCAATCACCGCAACCGCTACCAGCTGACCGTTGACCCGGAATTCGACGAATTCGGTTTCCGACCAGTCGGCGACCAGAAAATCCATGTACTTGTCGGCTTCCGGGACGTCCATACCGCCGCCAGGATGGCGCGTGCTGATGTACTTGATATACAGCTGGTGTTGCTCCTCGTTGTACTCCGGCCGGCTGATATGCACAGTGAGATCCTGGTTACGGTCGCTGGTGCGGCGCTGGTTACGATTGGGCCTGAACTGATCGATGTCGATGCGCACCGGAATGCAGGAACTGCAGGATGGGCAGGACGGACGGTAGATATGCCGTCCGCTGCGCCGGAAGCCGTACTGTGACAGCTTGTCGTAGATATGATTATTCAGCCTCGCGTACGGATCAGCGAACAGCGTCACCGCGCGCCGGCCTTCCAGGTACGGGCATTCATGGTCGGGCGTCGCATAGAACGAGACGCGCTTGACCTGGTCTGTTTCAAAATGGGGTCTGCCCATAAAATCCATCTGTGGCGTGTTTAGCTTGCAGCAACAATAACCTAATATTGTACGATCAGAGAATCACTTACAAGTGCTACAGTCAGGATTATGTATCATTAGTCACATAACTGACCTGTTCAGGGAGTTGCCAGCGACCGCTAACTCCGGGGATTGACAGATATTGATCGAGCAACTCGATAAAGTGCGTGCGGGGCAGACCTGTGGCGCCAAAACGTTGCAAATGGCCGGTCGCGATCTGGCAATCGATCATGCCAAAGTCCCAGTAGTTCAACAACTTGCCGAGATGCGCGAACGCAATCTTGGAGGCATCGGCGGTGTGGCTGAACATCGATTCGCCAAAAAAAACCCCACCGAGCGCGACCCCGTACAGGCCGCCAGCGAGTTTGCCATCAATCCAGGTCTCGACCGAATGTGCATAGCCGGCTTGATGCAGTCGGAGATAGGCCTCCAGCATCTCACCGGTGATCCAGGTGCCGTCCTGACCATTACGGGGCACATTGGCACAGGCACTGATGACCTGACGGAATTCCGTGTCCAGGCTAACCTGATACTGGCCCCGGCGCAGGGTCTTGGCCAGGCTGCGGCTGATATGTATTTGGTCAGGGAACAGCACGAAACGCGGGTCGGGCGACCACCACAGGATAGGTTGCCCGTCCGAGTACCACGGAAAGATGCCTTGCTGGTAGGCCTTCAGTAGCCTGGCGACGCTTAAATCACCTCCTACCGCGAGCAGTCCGTCAGGCTCGGTCAGCGCCTCGGACACCGGTGGGAAACGGTAGAACGGGTCGGATGGGTCTAGCCGGTACGGGGCGGGCATATGCTGGCTTTACCGAACCGCTTCAGCTTGAGCGACCTTCAGGCACTGGTCTTGGGTGAAATCGGGTCCGTCGCTACGCTGATGCCGCCACCACCTTCGCTGTTTTTGGAACTGTACAGGGCCTTGTCTACATTATGTAGCAGCGATGCGAAATCGGTCCCGTGTGTCGGTGATTCACCGATACCGATGGTGATGCTGACGTTCAGATTCTCCTTGTGTGCCCAGTCGGTTAGTTGCTGCTGGATGCGCTCAGCGGCCATATAGGCCTCGCCCAGGGTCATGCCGGGCAGTATCAGTACGAATTCATCTCCCCCGTAACGGGCCGCAAAATCGGTCTGACGGATATTGTTGCGGATGATCAGGCCGACGGCCTTCAGTACCTGGTCACCGGTGGCATGCCCGAACTCATCATTGATGCGCTTGAACTTGTCCAGGTCGGCAAACATCAGCACGGTCCGGCAGCCATGATCGCTGCTGCGGCATAAATAGCTCATGGCATGATCCATTAGCGCACGCCGGTTTAGCAGACCGGTCAGCACATCGTGTTTGCTGCGGCGTTCCAGGCGGTTACGGCTGGCGTCGATACGGCTCATCAACAGGTAGGCATAACCGAGGATAATGATCGCAAACAGGTTCAGAAAGATGGTGCCGACGGACAGCGAATGCACACCATCGGTATAGCGCAGACTCAGTACAAAAACCGTGGCGATGATTGAAATAATCAGGGTTTCAGCAAACGCACGCATACCATAGCGCATACCGTTACCCAGCACGATCACGATATAAACCATGGATGACAAGGGTACCACGAACGGATCATTTAATACACAGACCGATACACTGAGCACATCGACCCACATCATCAGTCGGTAACGGAACTGTGAGTAATGCTTCAGGCGCGCGGCAATAAACCAGCCAGTGGTCCACACGGTATAGGCAATCAGGTAGTAAGTGATGTCGGTCAGGCTCAACCAGGGTGATACGTAATCATCAATGACAAAATTGAAATAGCTGAAGCCGAGGGCGACAAAGACATAGCGGGTTATGAACTGGATACGCTGTTCTTCCCAGGAGGCGGGCGTCCAGCGCGGGCTCAGTTCAACGATGTCTTCAGCGCGATCCTGTTCATTGCGCCGATGGTCTTTTCTACGCTCGGGTGAACCGGAATGAGACTTGTTTTCCATAAGTCAAAGCATTGCCTGGTGATTGATACCAGTGACTACGTATAAGTAAAAGTGTTTAGTTTTTATCTAGTAAAGTGTCTAGTTATTATCTAGTTTGAACTGATTATACACTACTGGTCAAAATTACGCCTAAAAAGCTTAATTTTAATATGTTTAGGAAGTTACAAAGCCTACTTGATATAAAATATCATTTATAAGGGCTTTTCTCCGATAAAATTTCTATATGGGCCTGCATTGCGCGTTGTTCGTTATGAGTAAATTCATCTATGGCAGCCCGAAATCCCTGATCGGCGATCCAGTGCGCTGACCAGGTCTCGACTGGTAGAAAGCCGCGACTGATTTTATGTTCTCCCTGGGCACCGGGTTCAAAGGTTTCCAGGCCATTGTGGATACAGTATTCAATGCCCTGGTAGTAGCACAGCTCGAAATGAAGGTTTGGGACATAGGTATTGCACCCCCAGTTGCGCCCATACAGGGTGTCCGGCCCGACAAAGAAGATCGCGCAGGCCACACGAGCCTGCTTCTGACGGGCGAAAACCAGTAACAGGGAATCGGGTGCATGACTTGCGAGTTCGAGGAAGAAACCGGCATTCAGGGTTGCTACGCCATATTTTCGGTCATAGGTGGAGCGATAGAATGCATCCGCATCCAGCAGGTCCTGTGCAGTCGCATCATGACCGCTGATTAGCTCGATTTGCAGTCCCGTCTGTTGAACCTGGCGACGCTCGCGACGGATCTCCTTGCGTCGTCGTGAGGTCAGTCGCGACAGGAAGTCATCGAAATCGCGGTATTGCCGGTTATGCCAGTGATACTGAACGTCGAGGCGGGTGGACATACCCTGTTGTTGCAATAGCCGGGTATCGGCTGGATCGGTAAACAGCCAGTGCAGCGATGACAGGCGCTGTTCGTGGGCCTGTTGCAGGGCTGCCTCGATCAATTGCGCTGCGACCCGGTCACTGTCCTGGCCCGGGGCGACCAGCAGCCGTGGTCCGGTAGCGGGGGTATACGGGATCGCACACACACCCTTGGGATAGTAGGGCAGGCCCTGGCGGTGATAGGCCTCGGCCCAGGACCAGTCGAACACCAGTTCGCCGTAGGAGTTATCCTTCAGGTACAACAGCATCGCGCCGACCAGTTGGTCGTTGTCGTCGTAGGCGGCCAGGTGGTGGCCGAGCCAGCCGAATGTTTCACCGACACAATGATTGTGTTCCAGTGTGCTCAGGAAGGTGTGGCTCAGGGTTGGATTGGCGGTGGTGTTCAGCCGCTCCCAGTCGGCTGCACTGATTTCATCCAGGCTCGTGTGTACAAGGATATTCATGCAAGACGTGCAGGCCTGGAGATGATAGTTTCAGTCCAGGCCTGCAGTGTGGATGGCTTACTGATTTTCTTCCAGCGCATCCAGGTAACGTTCTGCATCCAGCGCCGCCATACAGCCGGTACCGGCGGAGGTAACCGCCTGCCTGTAGATCTGGTCCATTACGTCACCGGCCGCGAATACGCCGGGTATGCTGGTCGCGGTGGCGTCGCCACTGCTGCCGGACTTGACCTTGATATAACCGTTTTCCATGTCCAGTTGTCCCTCGAATAACGAGGTGTTTGGTTTGTGACCGATGGCGATAAAGGTGCCATGTACCGGGACTTCCTTGGTGGAATCATCCTTGACGTTTTTGATGCGTATACCGGTCACGCCGCTGTCGTCGCCCAGTACTTCGTCCAGCACGTGGTCCCATTCGATGGTAACGTTGCCGGTTTTGCTTTTCTCGATCAGTTTGTCCGACAGGATTTTCTCGGAACGGAACTTGTCACGACGATGTACGATGGTGACATGGTCGGCGATATGAGCCAGGTACAGGGCCTCTTCGACCGCGGTGTTGCCACCACCGATCACGGCCACGTTCTGGCCACGGTAGAAGAATCCGTCACAGGTCGCACAGGCCGATACGCCTTTGCCCTTGAAGGCTTCTTCCGACGGCAGGCCCAGGTACATCGCGCTGGCGCCGGTGCAGATGATCAGCGCATCGCAGGTATAGGTGGTGTTATCACCGGTCAGCACAAACGGCCGCTGGGACAGGTCCGTCTCGCGGATATGATCGAAGATGGTTTCCACCTCGAACCGCTCGGCGTGCTGGCGCATGCGGTCCATCAGTTCCGGGCCCTGTACGCCGTCATTGTCACCCGGCCAGTTGTCTACTTCGGTGGTGGTCATTAATTGACCACCCTGTTCCATGCCGGTGACCAGTACCGGGTCCAGGTTGGCGCGCGCGGCATAGACGGCTGCGGTGTAGCCGGCCGGTCCGGAACCGAGGATCAGTAGGCGGCAATGTTTACTATCTGTCATGTATAATCACTCCGAATAATGACGGCTCAGGCGGGTTAATCAGCTTGTGCTGGCCTGGCGCCCTGCCAATAAGACCTGTGCAGGGCCTTGAGGTTCGCCAGTATCATGAACCGCCTGCATAACGTTGTAATGTTACGGAAACTGACGACCAAGAACAAGGCAGAGCTATGCACATAGGAATACCCGTTGAATCCATGCCATTCGAAGGCCGGGTTGGTTTGATCCCGGAGGCCTGTGCGGACCTGGTACGTGCCGGACACGAGGTCATGCTACAGGCCGGCGCCGGTCTCGGTAGTGGCTATGATGACGGCGTTTATCAGCAGGCCGGTATACAAATAGTAGACAGCCTCGACCAGCTGATGGCCAGGTCGGAACTGCTGATCCGGGTCAAGGCCCCGGATGAAGCCATGCTGGACCGGCTTGAGCCACGCCATACCGTGTTCAGCTTCCTGCATCTGGCGGCGTACCCGGTACTGGCCGAACGCTTGCAACAAAGCGGTTGTACTGCGATTGCGTTCGAAACGGTCAGTGTCGGCGGGCAGTTACCGGTACTATCGCCGATGAGCGAGATCGCCGGGCGCCTGTCAGTACAGATCGGCGCCGGTTTGCTGCACGGCCCGCACGGGGGTCGCGGGGTGATGCTCGGCGGGATTGCATCTACCGACCGGGGGCGCGTAGTGATACTGGGTGCCGGCCATGCCGGGCACAGCGCCTGCCAGGTCGCCGCCGCGCTGGCCGCCAAGGTCACCGTGTTCGATCTGAACCGCGACCGCCTGCAGGCTGTACGTAGCCTGGGTAACAATGTCACCGGCCTGTACCCGTTTGCAGACCGCCTGTATGACCAGATCAGCCGGGCTGATTTACTGGTTGGTGCCGTACTGCTGCCTGGTGATCGTGCCCCGCACCTGGTCTCAGAGGCGCTGGTAAAGGAAATGAAAACCGGCAGCGTGATCGTCGACATCTCGGTGGATCAGGGCGGTTGTGTCGAAACCACCCGCCCGACGGACTATACTAACCCGGTTTTTCGCTATGCCGATGTGATCCACTTCGGCGTGACCAATATGCCGGGGGCAGTCGCCCGTACCTCATCCCAGGCCCTGTCCTCGGTGCTGTTACCCTATGCGTTACGACTGGCGGCCGGTGACGGTCAAATGGACCCGGTACTGACCGAGGCGACGAATATCAAAGCGGGCGAAATTGTGCACCCGGTAGTTGCGCAGGCCCTGGAAAAAGACTAATATCCCTGAAAATATAAGTAGTTATAAAATTAATTTACAGTAAAAGGTTAACTTGAGTGGGCCAAGCCAGACGTACCAGAGCAGATGCAGTTCCAATTTCCACCCATATCAATCGCGGTGTCCGTGAGGGCCTGTTGCTAATCTTTATCGCGTTGGGCGTGTACCTGTACATCTCATTGTTGACTTACGATCATCAGGATCCGGGCTGGACCAACAGCGGATTAGCGGGTGGGCAGGCGTTGCAGAATCGTGGTGGACTGGTCGGGGCATGGTTTGCCGACGTGTTGTTGCTGCTGTTTGGCTATATGGCCTATTTGTTACCGCTAATGCTGATCTATGCCGGCTGGTTGCTATACCGGGGCTTTCCGTCAGAGTCCGGCTTCAACACCCGCCTGCATGCAATGCGCTGGGTTGGATTCCTGCTGACCCTGTTCAGTGGTACCGGTCTGGCGACGCTGCATTTTCATGTCGAACCAATGACTTTGCCGCAGGATAGCGCCGGGGGTGTGTTCGGCCTGGCGGTGATGGATATGCTGTCGGTATTCGGTCTGCTCGGCATGACGCTGTTTCTGCTCACCTTGTTCCTGACCGGTATTACCCTGTTTACCAGCCTGTCATGGATATGGGTGATGGACCAGGTGGGTTACTGGACCATGCAGGCCGGCTACCGCGTAAACGCGGCCTGGTATGCGCTGCGCGAGAACCTTGAGAACCGCAAGACACGCCAGCAACGTGTTGAGACCATCAAGGTCGAAACCGAGAAAAAACAGAGCCGCAAGCCACCTCGTATCGAACCGGTAATACAGAAAATCCAGCCCAGCCCGCGTATCGAAGAAGAAAAGCAGGTACAGATGTTCGATATGCCGACCGACTCGGTACTGCCGCCACTGAAGATTCTGGATGTACCCAAGGTATCCAAGCATGGCTATTCCGATGAGGCGCTCGAGGCCATGTCACACCTGGTGGAACTGAAGCTGAAGGATTTTGGCATCGATGTCGAGGTGGTGTCGGTACACCCGGGTCCGATCATTACCCGCTTTGAAGTGTTACCGGCCGCAGGGGTCAAGGTCAGCAAGATCTCCGCGTTGTCCAAGGATCTGGCGCGTTCGCTGTCGGTGGTCAGTCTGCGTGTGGTCGAGGTCATCCCCGGCAAGTCGGTGATCGGTCTGGAGATCCCGAATGAACATCGCGAGATGGTCTATTTGAGCGAGATCCTGCATTCCAAGTCCTATGATGCGGCCAACTCACCACTGGCGCTGGCGCTGGGTAAGGATATCAGCGGTCAACCGACCGTGGTCGACCTGAGCAAAATGCCGCACTTGCTGGTTGCCGGTACCACCGGCTCAGGTAAATCGGTCGCCGTGAACGCGATGATCCTGAGCCTGTTGTACAAGTCCACCGCGGCCGATGTACGCATGATCATGATTGACCCGAAGATGTTGGAACTGTCTATCTATGAAGGCATTCCGCACCTGTTGACACCGGTGGTAACCGATATGAAAGACGCAGCCAATGCGCTGCGCTGGTGTGTCGGGGAAATGGAACGCCGCTACCGGCTGATGGCGGCACTGGGTGTGCGCAACGTTGCCGGCTATAACCGCAAGGTGAAAGAGGCCAAGGACAAGGGGCAACCGTTGACCGACCCGGTCTGGAACGAGGACGGGCATGAAGACCCGAGCAAGCCGCCACCACTGCTGGAACATTTGCCATTCGTCGTGGTCATTATTGATGAGTTCGCCGACATGATGATGATGGTCGGCAAGAAGGTTGAAGAACTGATTGCACGACTGGCGCAAAAGGCGCGTGCGTCCGGCATACACCTGATCCTGGCGACCCAGCGTCCGTCGGTGAATGTAATCACCGGGCTGATCAAGGCCAATATACCGGCCCGTATTGCATTCCAGGTTTCATCCAAGGTCGATTCACGCACCATTCTCGACCAGATGGGTGCGGAACAGCTACTCGGTCACGGCGACATGCTCTACCTGACTGCCGGTAGTGGTGTACCGACCCGTGTACACGGCGCGTTTGTGTCTGACCAGGAAGTCCATCGCGTGGTCAATTACCTGAAACAGAACAATGAACCGGAATACCTGGAAGATATCGTTTCCGAAGCGCAGGAAACGGAGGTATTGCTACCAGGTGAACAGGCAGTGGATCAGGATAGCGAAGCCGATCCGTTGTATGACGAGGCGGTCAGCCTGGTGATCGAGAGCCGCCGGGCATCCATCTCGGCAGTGCAGCGGCGTCTGAAAATCGGCTATAACCGTGCCGCGCGCATGATCGAGGCGATGGAAGCGGCCGGTATCGTCAGCCCGATGCAATCCAATGGCAGTCGCGAGGTGCTGGTCAACCCGGCACCGAAAGACTAGAGCGAGAGAATGATGTTTACCTTGAGAGTTTTGATGTTAATCGCCGGCCTGACCGGTTTACTACCAGTCGCCCATGCGGTGACCTCGATCGACAAGCTGAATGAATTCAATACCGAGGTTAGCAGCCTCAGTGCCGATTTCAGCCAGACCCTGTACGACAGTGACGGTGAGGCGGTGCAGCAATCCAGCGGTACCTTGCAGATCCAGCGCCCGAACCGCTTTCGCTGGGATTATCGCAAACCCTATCCGCAGCTGTTACTGGCCGATGGCAAGCGATTCTGGATCTATGACAGCGACCTGGAGCAGGTCACGGTCAAGCTGATCAGCGAGGCGCTGGGTAACGCGCCGTCGATGCTGTTGACTGGCAAGCATGCCCTGGATAAGGAATTCATCATCCAGGACATTGGTGAAAAGGACGGTATGCTGTGGGTGGAACTGTTTCCGAGAAAATCCGAATCGGATTTCAAACTGGTGCGCCTGGCGTTCAAGGACAAGCTGCGGCTGATGGAATTCCAGGACTCCATCGGTCAGCTGACCCGCATCCGTTTCGACAACCTGAAGATCAACATTACGCTGGACCCGGACCAGTTCGTTTTTCATGTGCCAAAGGGCGCTGATGTCGTTGGCAACATCGGTGAATAGAACAACCAGCTAGCCGCAATCGGGTCCGGACTATGACTGCAGACCATCCACAACAGACCCATATCCCACTGGCCGAGCGTATGCGGCCAAACCGGCTCGAGGAATTTATCGGCCAGTCACATTTGCTCGGTGAGGGGCGGCCACTGCTTCAGGCATTGGAATCGGGCAACCTGCACTCGATGTTGTTCTGGGGACCGCCCGGTACCGGCAAGACCACGCTGGCCAACATGATTGCGCAACGCGTTAACGCCGAGTTTATCAGGCTGTCTGCGGTGCTGTCCGGTGTGAAGGATATCCGTGCCGCGGTAGAACAGGCGCGTTTTCTGCGTGACCAGGGTCGGGACACCGTCCTGTTTGTCGACGAGGTACATCGTTTCAACAAGTCCCAACAGGATGCGTTCCTGCCGCATGTCGAGGACGGTACCGTGGTGTTTATCGGTGCGACTACGGAAAATCCGTCGTTTGAACTGAACAACGCGCTGTTATCACGTTCGCGTGTGTATGTACTCAAGGCGCTGGGCGCGGATGATATACGCCAGGTGATAGATAACGCACTAACAGATTGCGAGCGCGGCCTCGGTGCGTATGAACTGCTGATGGATGATCAGCAACGTGACCGGCTGGCACAGGTGGCGGACGGCGACGCACGTCGTGCACTGAACTTGCTTGAGATCGCATCCGACCTGGCCCGACCGGTCGACGGTGGTAACCTGATCGATGACGCGGTACTGGAATCGGTGTTGAGTGACGGTGTACGCCGCTTTGATAACAAGGGCGAGCAGTTCTATGACCAGATATCGGCCTTGCATAAATCAGTCAGGGGTTCGGACCCGGATGCAGCGTTGTACTGGTTATGCCGCATGCTCGATGGCGGATGCGATGCCCTGTACATTGCCCGGCGCGTGGTCAGGATGGCCAGTGAAGACATCGGTAATGCCGATCCGCGCGCCTTGCAACTGACCCTGAACGCCTGGGATGTACAGGAACGACTTGGCTCGCCTGAGGGCGAACTGGCGCTGGCGCAGGCGGTGATCTACATGGCCTGCGCGGCCAAGAGCAATGCTGTATACACAGCCTATGGTCAGGCCATGAAAACCGTGCGTCAGCAGGGCAGCAAAGAGGTACCGCTGCATCTGCGCAATGCACCGACCAGGCTGATGAAGTCACTCGACTACGGACGCGAGTACCGTTATGCCCATGACGAGCCGGAGGCCTATGCGGCTGGTGAGCATTACTTTCCTGACGATATGTCGGAAATACGTTTTTATGAACCGGTACCGCGCGGTCTGGAGATAAAAATTGCCGAGAAACTGCAACACCTGCGTGAACTGGATCGCAAGGCCCGGCAGGGTGGGCAGATTAAAGAGAAATCATCATGAATCACTGGCTTGCTATCGCATCCGGTGGCGCGATCGGTGCGCTGGGTCGCTACCTGGTCTCCGGCGGAGTACATGGCCTGCTTGGCAGGGGGTTTCCGTACGGTACCCTGACCGTGAACGTACTCGGTTCCCTGCTAATGGGCATTCTGTATATCCTGTTACTGGATCGGGTCAGTCTCAGTGCGGAATGGCGCGCGGCATTACAGATCGGTTTGCTCGGGGCGTTTACCACCTTTTCCACCTTCTCGATCGAGACCCTGCTACTGATTGAAAATGGCGAGTTGATGCGCGCATTCGCGAATATCATACTGAGTGTTGTGTTGTGTCTTGCCGCGGTCTGGGTTGGTGTCATTGTAGGAAGGCAAATATGAACAGGATGGCTGTCACAGTGGTCAGGATTTATCTGACCGAAGAAAAGGCGCAACTGGACAAGATGATGACATTTCTTCATGACACCGAGCAGGTCAGGGGTGTGACCGTGTTTCGTGGCATCAGCGGTTTTGGGAAATCGGGGGTGATGCATTCCTCCAGCCTGCTGGATATGTCGCTGAACCTGCCGGTGGTGATCGAATTCTATGACTTGCCCGACAAGGTTGCCAAAATACTCGAGGACCTCGACACTATGATCGGGCCGGGTCATATAGTAAGCTGGGCGGCTGAAGTGAATACGAAGGACTGATAGCCAACATGCTAGACCCGAAAAGATTTCGCCAGGACCTGGACCAGCTTGCCGCGGATTTGCACCGTCGCGGTTACGAGCTCGATAGCGCGGCATTCAGTGAGCTGGACGGCAAGCGCAAGGCGTTGCAGGTCAGGACCCAGGATCTGCAGAACGAGCGTAACACCCGCTCCAAATCCATCGGCAAGGCCAAGGCGGCGGGCGAGAATATCCAACCGTTGCTGGACGAGGTGGCACGTCTCGGTGATGAACTGAAAGAGAGTGAAAAAGACCTGGCGGCGCTGCAGCAACAGCTGAATGAACTGTTCATGAGTGTGCCGAATGTACCGCATGATTCGGTGCCGGATGGTCAATCGGAAGACGACAATGTCGAGATCCGCCGCTGGGGTGAGCCAACACAGTTTGATTTCGAGCCAAAAGACCATGTCGATCTGGGTGAACGCGATGGCCTGCTGGATTTTGAAACCGCGAGCAAGCTGACCGGCTCGCGCTTTGCGCTGATGCGCGGCCCGATGGCGCGCCTGCATCGTGCGCTGGCGCAGTTTATGCTCAACCTGCATATCGAGGAACATAGCTACCAGGAGGCCAATGTGCCGTTCATGGTCAACGCCGACAGCCTGCTCGGTACCGGACAGTTGCCCAAGTTCGAGGAAGACCTGTTTGCGATCGAGGGTGATTTTCCGTATTACCTGATCCCGACCTCCGAGGTGCCGCTGACCAATATCGCCCGCGACAGCATCCTGCCGGCCGATGTTTTGCCGCAGCGCTGGGTCGCACATACGCCGTGCTTCCGTTCCGAGGCCGGCTCCTATGGCCGCGACACGCGTGGCATGATACGCCAGCACCAGTTCGAGAAGGTGGAACTGGTGCAACTGGTCAGACCGGACCTGTCATTCGAGGCACTGGAGGAGCTGACCGCACATGCCGAGAAGGTGCTGCAGATGCTGGGCCTGCCATATCGCGTGGTCGAGCTGTGTACTGGCGACCTCGGTTTCTCGGCGGTCAAGACCTATGACCTGGAAGTATGGTTACCGGGGCAGGGCAAGTACCGTGAGATTTCGTCCTGTAGCAATACCGCCGACTTCCAGGCACGCCGTATGCAGGCGCGCTGGCGTAATCCGGATACCGGCAAGCCCGAGCTGCTGCATACCCTGAATGGCTCCGGTCTCGCGGTTGGTCGCACACTGGTCGCGGTACTGGAAAACCACCAGGACGCGGAAGGGCGCATCCGTGTGCCTGAGGTGCTGAAGCCGTATATGGGTGGGGTAGAGGTTATTTAATCCATGCCATGCACAACCCCCTCTCCCTTAGGGAGAAGGAACCGCTTTAATTGTCACCTCAGGTGAACTATCCCATCCAGTATATTTTTATTTATATTCAGGTATGATTAAGTACGCTACCTAGTAAATAAGGGTCTGAATACATGGACTATTTTCCACTTTTCATGTCAATCAAGGGTCGCCAGTGCCTGGTCGTGGGCGGGGGTGAGGTCGCCACGCGCAAGATCGCGCTATTGAAGCGTGCCGGTGCACGCGTACTTGTCCTGTCACCCGAATTGACCGGTTCACTGAGTCGTTCGCTTGAGCAGGGCGAGATCACGCACGAGGCCAGGGCCTTTGATCAGATCAACGTTGCTGACTATGCGCTGGTCATCGCGGCGACCGATGACACCGCGGTGAACAAGCAGGTATCCGATGTTGCGCAGGCTGCGAATATCCCGGTTAATGTGGTCGACAACCCGGCGCTATGCAGTTTTATCGTACCCTCGATTATCGACCGTTCACCGGTACAGATCGCAGTCTCGACTGGCGGGGCGTCGCCGGTACTGGCCAGAACCCTGCGCACCAAACTGGAGACCCAGATCCCGTCAGCATACGGGGAGCTGGGCCAGATGCTGGAGGCCAATCGTGAGGTGGTCAAGAACGCGTTTGCCGACGTCGATCAGCGCCGCCGGTTCTGGGAAAACATCCTCGCCGGTCCGATCATCGAAATGGTACTGGCCGGCCAGTATGACCGCGCCCAGGCAGAAATCGACAAGGCGATCGAGAGCAAATCAGACGGCAGCGGCGAGACCGGTGAGGTTTACCTGGTCGGCGCCGGACCCGGCGACCCGGACCTGTTGACCTTTCGTGCGCTGAGGCTGATGCAGCAATCCGATGTGATCGTACATGACCGCCTGGTGTCGCAGCCGATACTGGACATGGCGCGTAAGGACGCCGACTTTATCTATGTCGGCAAGGAACGTGACAAGCACACCCTGCAGCAGGAAGATATCAATCACCTGCTGGTGCGTCTGGCCAAGGAAGGTAAACGTGTCTGCCGTTTGAAAGGCGGTGACCCGTTTGTATTCGGTCGTGGCGGCGAGGAAATCGATACCCTGACCCAGGAAGGCGTGCCGTTCCAGGTGGTACCGGCGATTACCGCGGCGCTGGGTGTGTCCTCGTACGCGGGTATCCCGCTAACCCATCGTGATTATGCGCACTCGGTATTATTTACCACCGGCCATTTGAAAGACGGTACCATGAACCTGAACTGGTCAGGCCTGGTTCAACCCAGGCAGACCGTGGTGTTCTACATGGGTCTGCATGGCGTGGATATTATCTGCAAGGAAATGATCGCGCATGGCATGCCGACCACGATGCCGATCGCGCTGGTGCAAAAGGCGACCCAGCCGGAGCAGAAGGTCATTACCGGAACCCTGGAAACCATGCCGCAACTGGTGCGTGATACTGAGATTCATCCGCCGACACTGATCATCGTCGGTGAGGTGGTCAAACTGCATGACAAGTTGAACTGGTTCCAGACGGAAGATTAAGCTCAGGCAATATACCAGGCGCTAAGCTACTTCGGCGGCATCTGGTCAGGTCTGACCCGGGTGGTGAAGCACGCATCTCCTTCTTCCACGCTGATCTTGTGACCGTCGTTGGATATCATCGGTAACTCGTAGTCATTCCAGCCGGCCATGCCGGTCTTCATCGAATACACCTGTGTGTAGCCCATTTGCTGCATGACATAGGCGGCCAGTGCCGTGCGATTACCGGACCGGCACACCAGGACGACCTGTTTATCTCGTGCAGCGGCCAGATTCGGTACTGTTTCTTCATAACCAAAATCACAAGCCGATTCCAGCACGCCACGCGGGACATTAATGCTGCCTTCGATGTGCATGCAGTCATATTCATAAGGCTCACGTACATCAACGATGATCAGTTCTTCACCGTTATCCATTTTTTCCGATACATCCCATGGAAACAGTTCCTTAATCTCGGCAAGTATGTCCGTTACCAGTTGTACGTAGGTTTTCATTTTCTTTCTCTTGATGTTTTTTCAGTTCAGAGCCTGTCCTTCTGGCACAGGCCTTTCTCGACTGCAATGACCGCGGCCTCGACCCGTGAGTGTATGTTCAGTTTGCGAAGGATGGCCTTGACGTGCAGTTTTACGGTACCGTCCGATATACCCAGCTTTTTCGCAATCACCTTGTTGCTTTCACCCTCAGCCAGGTGGCACAGGATTTCATGTTCACGCGGTGTCAGCTCGGCAAAACGTTTGCTTTCATCGTCAATGACCTCGTCGCCGTACTGGACCACCTTGGCCAGTACGCCGGTCAGTTCCGGTGCGATCACGGTCTTGCCGTTGACGATTTCATGCAGCGCATCAACCAGGTCATCTGGATCCATGTCCTTTAACAAATAGCCGGCAGCGCCGTTTCTGAGTGATTCGATCAAGTCGCGCTCATCATTACTGGTGGTTAGCATGACCACGGGTGCCTTGACTTCCTCGTCACGCAGTTTCTGTAGCACCTGTATGCCATTGATATCAGGCATACGCATATCCAGCAATACCACATCAGGGTTGTTGGAGAAAACCACTTCAACGCCTTCGGTACCATCGCCGACGGAGGCGACGACTTCAATGCCGCGGCGTTCAAATAGTCCCTCCAGCCCGATACGGAACAGGGCATGGTCATCTATCAATACGACTTTCATACCGGGCGACTTGTGAAGTTTATGGAAGTAAATGGTTTCATGGTCAGATATTGGAGAAAGTTGATTGCTCCTTGCCTGTCTCGGGTCTGAATGCCAGTATCACGCGTGTGCCTTCACCGGGTTCGCTCTCAAACGCGATTTTACCATGTAAGCGTTTAGCGCGTTCCTGCATGATCGACAGGCCGATATGTTCCCCGGCCTTGCCACTCAGTGCCCGGTTGTTCAGGCCTATGCCGTCATCTTCAATCAATACGTTGTAATCATTATTTTCATCCATGCGTAATAATACCCGAACAGCGTGGGCCTTGCTGTGTTTGCGGATATTGTTGAGTGCTTCCTGTACGATGCGCAGCACCTGGATTTCCAGTGTTGACGGCATTTGCAGGTCACGCCACTGGTTCTGGAAGAAGATCAGTATACCGGTTTCCTTGCGAAATCGTTCTATGACACTGTCGATGGCGGAAACCAGTCCACGCTCGTCAAACGGGGCACGGAAGTGTGCAAGGAGTTCGCGTAGCTCGGTATAGGCCTCGTCCAGACCATTCTGTATCAATGTCACCTCATGGCGCGCGGTATCATTGTCTGCGTGTAGCAGTGAGTCTTCCAGGTTCCTGGCCTGGAAACGCAGACTGGCCAGGGTCTGTGCCAGTGAGTCATGCAGTTCATGTGAAAGCATGGTGCGTTCCTGGTTGATTTCCTGGCGTTTTGCCTTCTCGTCCAGACGTGATTTTTCAATCGCGATACCCAGATGACGGCCGATACTGGTCAGAATCTCCTTGATATCCTCGCGCTCCAGCAGCCCTGGCTGATCGACGAACAGATTATATACACCCAGGTTCTTGTCATGGTGCTGCAGTGGCACAGCAATCATTTCCACGTCGTCCTTTTCAAAGAATGCGTGCCCGGCAAATTCGCTGCACTGACCGATATTCTTTTGTGATAACAGGTCGCCATGCTGTACGGCTTGTCCGCACATGCAGCGATTGACCGAGACCAGTTGCTCCTCCTTGATGATCTTGTTGTCCAGTCCGATGCTGGATACCAGTCGCATTTTGTTGTCGTCGGTGACCAGTCTGACCGTGGCTGCACGCGCCTGTACCACTTCCATCAGCGTGGCCAGGAAGCGGTGTAACAGGTCATCCAGGCTGCGTGAGGTATTGATACTGGCAGCGACATCGTAAAGGATTTCCAGTGAGCGCGTCTTTTGTTCGATTTGCTCGGTCTGTTTTTTTACCTGGTCATCCATTTTCCGGGTGAGCCTTTCCAGGTCCTTACCGAGTCCGTTGATATCCTTGACCAGTTCGGCAAATTCGCCATGGCCGGTCACTGGTATGCGCGCCGACAGGTTGCCACCTCGCATGCGCATGGCCCAGTTACGCATATGCGCAAGTGGCAGCATTAACTGGTTATTGATGCGGTACAGGATCAGCGCGATCGCAGTGAAACCGGCCAGCAACAGCAGGACCTGCGCACCGAACAGCCAGGCCATGTCTGGTTCACCGAATTTCAGGAACCAGCTGCTGATGCCCAGCAAGCTCAATATGCTCAACAGGGTGACCAGCGGCCAGAACAGACCGCTGGATACCAGTGCCGGTGATTTCTTGCGCCAGCCAGCAGCAGGGGGGCGCAGCCACGGTATCAGGCGTCCGGATACTGAGGCCCGGGCCGGTTTCTTGGGGCGTTGTATATCAAGCTGTTCGGTACTGGACATGGGCTCTGTACAAAAGCGTTACTTGCTGTAAGTGTATGCTATTTGATCCGGGTAGTCATGAATACAGCCTGCGTATCCGCTTCATGACTTGTTGCGTACGGCATAGATTCCGGCGTGGAAAATATCCTTGCCGGACTGTGAAAACTCGTTGGTATACGGGTAGATAGCGTGTTCCAGCTCCTCGCACCATGACGGGTGGCTGTAGTTGATATCGGTAAACAGCCATAATCCGCGCGGCGATTGGCAGGCCGCGGTCAGCATCTGGATCTGTTCACCGGCTTCGGAACCGACGATACAGCCGCCCAGCATTTGCCCGGTTTCCTCATCGTGCACGACCTCAATAAAGCCCTCGGTATCCTGTCGCCCATGTGCCTTGGGCGAGGCACTGAAATTGCCCCTGGCGACATCCGGTTCAAATCCGGCAGATTCCGCCATTTCCTCGGTCAGACCAACGGCGGCAATCTCAAGTGCGGTGTCGATCACGATCGGTACGATATGATAATTCGATGTCAGCCGGTTGCTGCTGGTCGCATTGGTCGAGGCAACCTTGCCGTCATGCAGGGCGGCATTCGCGGTCATCGGTCCGGCCTTGACGTCACCGACTGCAAAGATGCCATTGACCGAGGTCTCAAGGTATTTGTTGGTGATGATAAAGCCATTTCCATCCAGCCTGACGCCAGCCTGGTCCAGGTTCATATCAGTGGTATTGGGTTCACGGCCAATCGCAACCAGCACGTAATCATACATCTGGCGTTCGCCGGTACTGAAACTGACTGTAACGCCGTCCTCGCCAGTCTCGGCTGACAGTACATTGATATCCTTGTATAGGGTGACGCCCAGGCGTTTGAATTTTCTCTCCAGTATCATGCTGGCACGTTCCGGAATATTGGTCTTGTTCAGCAAGCGGTCGGACTGTTCGGCGATCGTGACCCGGGTACCATATTGATGTAACAGGAAGCCAAATTCGGTACCGATAGCACCGCCACCGATGATGAGTATAGACCCGGGCAATTCATGCAAGTTGGTCAGAAAATCGTATGAATTGAGTATGCGGCGACCGTCGGTCTGAACATCGGGATGTTTTCGTTCCCGCGAGCCGGTCGCAATGACGACGCGCCTGGATTCAATGGTCTGTGTATTATTGTCCTGGTCGCTAATCTCGATCGTGTTGGCATCGATAAATCGCGCATGCCCGGAAAACTGGTGCACGCCCAGTCGACGCAACCACACCGGAAAGTTGGCCCTGATCTGGTCGATAACCTCTTCCTTGTACTGTAGCGCTCCGGAGAAATCACCAGCAATCTTTCCATTGATACCCTTGCCATTGAGCTGATTCACGTCTTCTATCAGCTTGGCCAGATGCAGCAGGGTGTTTTTGGGTATACAGCCCTTGTTCAGGCAGGTGCCGCCCTGTTTCCTGGATTCTATCAGGGCTACCCGGGCGCCAAGCTGGGCAGCCGTGATCGCCGATTTATATCCACCGGGACCACTACCGATGACAACGATGTCGAATTTCTTCAGTGACATATCCAGGCTATCTGTTTATTACCGTAAAAGTCTATACCCGTTACTTGCCTTTTTGTGAAGGCGTGTAATTCGGGTCGAGCGGGTTCATGAAAATAAACCGGTATTGGCCATTCTCGATTTCCACGTAGTCCATGGTAGTGTCCTCTAGTATCTCGATACTGACCGGGTCAATCACAATCGTGACATCCCCATTCTGAACCTGGGTGTCTTTTTCATTGACCTGGTCAAAACCCATACCGTATTCGATGCTGCCGTTTTCATTGGTTTTGGCGGCAATACGTAGCACCGGTTGCTCATTGGCCTGTATGGCGGATTGCCTGATATGTTCTGCTGCGCTATCGGTTAACTGAAACATAAAGACCTCTTGTCAGGTTTATTGAATAATTGAATTGATGAATGATACAAATCGACTGGCCCATGGATTGCTCTCCACGTTTCTCAGATGAGTGTAGTTTGCCAGTACGTTCTTATACAGCAGACCATCATGCTTGCCATCGATACCTGTACCGCGCAGGACCTGGTAGGCAAAGTGGATAGAAGGATCGATGTTAACCAGTTTCGAATAATGAAACTCATGTGCCGGCAGGTCATCGGCACCTTCGGCCTGTTCCAGCCATGGGTGTATCTCCAGTTCACGCAAGCGCACATAGCCACGCCCTTGCGGACGGTCACACATGACGGAATCGGCCGGCAGGGCACCTACCATGGGCAGCTTCCTGTCGTGCCAGGTAATACTGTTGGATAAATACATCAGGCCACCGCATTCCGCATAGACCGGCATGTCTTTATCTATCGCAGCCCTTATGTCGTCGCACATGGAGCGGTTGCTGGATAGGGTTTGCATATGGGTTTCCGGGAATCCACCACCGATGAACAGGGCATCGAGGTCCGGTAGATGATCGTCATGCAAGGGGCTGAATGGTACCAGGGTCGCACCGGCCTGTTCCAGTGCATTGATATCATCCGGGTAGTAGAAACCGAATGCCTCGTCCCGGGCAATACCGATGCGTACCCTGGAGCTGCTGCCAACCACTGTGGCAGGCGGGGTTTTGGCTATGGTCGGTGGTACAGCAGATCGACCTGGTCCTCGATCGCTCGTCGGATACTGTCGATCTTGAGCTGAACGGCAACGGTTTCGTTACTCGGTACCAGGCCCAGGTGCCGCTCGTCGATGTTCAGGTCCGGGTTACGGTGTACCGCTCCGATTATATTGACATCAGTATAATGCTCCAGTATCGACACCAGTTTACCTTCGTGACGACTGCCACCAACCTGGTTCAGGATCACGCCGGTAATATTGATCTCCCGGTCGAATGCCTGGTAACCCAGCACCAGCGGTGCGATACCCCGGGTCATGCCACGCGCATCCAGCACCAGAATGACATTCGCACCCAGTAACTTGGCCATGGCGGCATTGCTATTGGTGCCGTCCAGATCCAATCCGTCATACAGGCCCTTGTTGCCTTCGATTACACCAATACCGGCCTTTTCCATATGCTCATGGAAGCGGCAGATGATTTCCTCACGCCGCATGGTGTAGAAATCCAAATTGATACAATCATGACCGGCGGCCCGGCTCAACCATAACGGATCGATATAATCAGGACCTTTTTTAAACGGTTGTACATGGTGTTGCCGTTTTGCCAGTGCAGCGCAGACACCTATTGAGATAGTCGTCTTGCCTGAGGATTTGTGTGCAGCCGAGAGCATGATATGTGACATATTCAGACCCGGGTGTCTGTCATGATGTCTGTAGCGGGGAGTGTGCGACAGTCATCAGTTATTGAAGCGGGCAAGCGATATCTCGCTTGCCCGGTCAGAAAGGAACTGGAATCAGGCGCTGCTTTCCGCCTTGTAGTGAGGGTCAGCAACTTTATCAGCCAGGCTGTCAGGCAGGAAGCGCAGTACCGCACAACCGAATACAAAGATTAGTATCGCGATGGCAACGCCGCCAATACCCAGTACGATCTCGGGCAGGCTCGGCGTATAGGCATAGTATTTCGCTGCATCACCAAACGAACTGCTGATCACTTCATAATCCGGGAAGATCGGCATCGGGTAGGCCTGGCCACCAATGATGATAGTCGTAAACTGGGCGAATCCACCAATAATGACCAGTGCTGAACCGACGGCTATTGCGGATCTGGACTCACCCATTTTGGTGTAGAAGATCAGTAGCGGTGCAACGGTGCCGATCAGTATCTGTCCAACCCAGAACAGCGGTGTATGGCCACTGGGGCCGGTTAGCAGGAATGCCTCAAAACCATGGTGTTCGGTCGCATACAGATTGGTCAGATGATAGGCCAACACAAAGTAGAATGCGGCGGCAACAAAGATACCCAGTACATTCTTCAGGCGTCTGAGGATGGCATCGCCCAGCTCTTTTTCAGACCATTTGTAGGTCGCCATCAGGAACAGGATAAAGCAGGCCATACCCAGTGAGAATGATAGGGCAATGAATAGCGGTGCCATGATCGCAGCATCATAGGCCGAGCGCGCAACCAGGAAACCGAAGATTGAACCGGTACCGGTAGTCAGTATCAGACGCCAGACAAACGCTGCATAGCCTGCGACCTTGTAGTACTTGTTCATCTTGCGTTCCATCATGAACCAGATATACACGGCTACGATGCCGAAAAATCCGGTGTACAGGAAGATGTTCCACGCGAAGATGGACTTGAAGTTGTAATAGGTCATCGCCACGATAAGGCGATCAGGGCGACCCAGATCGAGCACCAGAACCAGCAGGCCGCCTGTGAGCAGTGCGAGTGCCAGCAGGGAGGATAATCGGCCCAGTGGTTTGTAAATGGCCTTGCCGAATACCGTGCCGATAGAAGCAACATTAAGCGCACCGGATGCAGCAACAATCAGGAAGATGGCGAATACATGCGGCAAGCCCCAGACGATCTGGTTGTTCATACCGGTTACCCAGTGCCCGTTGTGCTCCATGTAGTACACTGCACCCAGTGCGACCAGGATAACAGCTGCCAGGACACCCATTAAACCATAAAAGCCCTTGCTGTTGGCTTCAAGTGACGTGTAGTTGACTTTGCTCATATGTCAGACTTCTCTAGTAGTTCTGTTTTGTTCGTTTCGATGCAAATCAGATTCCGCGGTAACGAACACCGGTATTCAGATTCAGGTCTGCACGTAACTCGCGAGTCTTGTAGGCTCTCAGTTCCTGATTGATATCACTGTATTTATCGTTCAGGTCGCCAAACATCATCGCGTTGTGATTTTCCTTATTACACGCTTCGACGCAGGCTGGATCACCGGATCCGGCATCAACACGATGTACACACAGGGTGCAGCTTTCCACGCAGCCCTTGCCTCGTGGCATATACTCAACCTGTTGAGTCAATGTTTCATGTACAAACGAACGGGCCTTGTAGGGGCAGGCCATCATGCAGTAACGACAACCGATACAGGTATGGCGATCAACCAGCACAATGCCATCTTCACGGCGGAAGGAAGCACCAGTCGGGCATACATCAACGCATGGGGGATGTTCACAGTGCTGACACATCAGCGGTAGTGATGTCTCACGGCCGGAAGCCTTGTGCTTCAGCGTAACCTTGCGTATCCATTGAGGATCGGTCTCGGGACCATGAATTTCCTCGATGCCATTTTCAGTATTACATGCGGTAACGCAGGCGTCACAGCCGGATGCACATTTATTGGAATCGATCAGCAGCCCCCAGCGGTTCTTGCTGGAAACGGCCTGGTCTACCGGTTTGGCCTGTGCCAGTCCGATAACCGTGACACCGGGTGCTACGGTCATCGTAGCAGTGGCAGCAGCTGCACCCAGGAACTGGCGGCGACTCTTGTTGGTTTCGTTTGACTCTTTACTAGACATGTTTATTTCCCTGCTG
This sequence comes from uncultured Gammaproteobacteria bacterium, assembly GCA_947258795.1. Lineage (GTDB taxonomy): Bacteria > Pseudomonadota > Gammaproteobacteria > DRJJ01 > DRJJ01 > DRJJ01. Next base: position 264,720 of record CAMYJU010000001.1, read on the forward strand.
CAACGGGGCCTGGAGTGGGTGTTGAAGCGTGGCATTGAAAACAATCCATCTGTACGGCTGCATATTCATGACAGCTGTTGCAGAAATGTCTGTCATCCATGAAGTTAACCGGCTTGCCATCGTCACCCTTGACTATATGGCAGTTGATGCAGCCTTTCAGGCTGTGTTTAGAGGTGCGTATTCCCCTGTGCATGGTTTCATCACGCTGATGCATGATGTACTCCATATGTTCGACACGGATCACCTCTTTCGGAGCAACGCATTTGTCACCCTGTACATTATCCAGGTTGGGTAATGGTTTGGGTGAGCCAGCGCTGGCGGTGCTGCCGATCAGCAGTACCGCCATGCTTGCCAGTATAACGAGAAGTTTATTCATGGATTGATCACCAATCATGTGTTTGATTATTCACCCATAGCCATGTCGATGTAACCGGTCGGGCATACGTCAGAACAGATATGGCAGCCTATGCAGCGGTCATAATCGGTGTAAACATAGCGGCCGGTGGTAGACAGGTTCTTGGGTGTGCGCTTGACGGCATCCTGTGGACAGAATATGACGCAGTTGTCACACTCAAAGCACATACCGCAACTCATACAGCGCTTGGCTTCGGCAACGGCCTCTTCTTCAGGCAGACCTTCCATACGCTCACGGAAACTGCCGATGACCTGATTCGGATCAACCGGAATTTCCTTGCGCAGGTGCCTGTTTTCGGCTTCGAAATGCCCCAGGAACAGTTTGGACGCAGGGATAATCTCGTGCGCTGAGCGGTCTTCGTAGTTATGAACTGCATAATCAGCGCTGTCAGTACAACGCAAGTCACCTTCTTTTTCAACTTCAAAAGCAGCAGGTGCGTGGTCGGTCTCAACCAGTTTTTCCATCAGGTTGAAGTGATGTACGTCAACCTTGGGACGATTGCCAAGATTTTCATGCTTCAGATAGTGATCAATACTTTCTGCAGCAATAGAGGCCTGGCCAATAGCAGTGGTCAGCAGGTGAGGGCGGACGATGTCGCCTGCAACAAAGTGACCTGCCTTGCCGGGTACTGCGTAGTTCTTGTCGGCATTAATGAAACCGTGGCCATTGTCGAAGTCTTCATAACCGCTCATGTTACCGGTCTGACCGATTGCGGATACGATCAGGTCACACTCGATATCAAACTCGGTGCCTTCTTTCGGTGTAGGACGGCCGTCAACCATTTCACATTCAGCATAGCGCAGCGCTGTGGCGCGGCCATCGTCGCCTTTGATGACTTCGGTTGGCATGACGCTGCCCTTGATTTCAACACCCTCGTGTATGGCGTCGCGGACTTCGTGTTCAGCGGCTGTCATGTTTTCAACCGGGAACAGCGAGGTCAGTACAACCGGGGCACCCTGGCGGGCAGCGGTTGCAGCAACGTCATGTGCAGTGTGGCCCAGGACGATATTCTCAGGACGATCTTTTTCGTTCACGGTTGTGATCTGGCCTATACGGCGAGCAACCGAGGCGACGTCGATGGAGGTGTCACCACCACCCACTACCACAACCTTGCCGGTAACGTGCTGCAGTCGGCCTTCGTTGAAGGCTGCCAGGAAGTCGATGCCGGTAATACAGTTAGATGCATCGGAGCCTTGAACTGGCAGACCTTTACCGGTGTGTGTGCCAATGGCCCACAGTATCGAGTCGTAGTCTTTTTCCAGCTGTTCTACCTTGATGTCATCACCAATGCGGGTATTGGTCTTGATCTCAACGCCCATGTCGGTGATGCGTTTGATTTCACCGTCGAGTACATCACGGGGGGTACGATAGCCCGGGATACCATACCGCATGAAACCACCCAGTTCAGCGTGGTTGTCAAACACAGTACAGCCATGGCCCATACGACGTAACTGGTATGCAGCAGCCAGGCCAGCCGGACCGCCACCGATAATAGCTACTTTCTTGCCTGTTTCAGCACCGGCCTTATCGAAGGTGTAGCCGTTAGCCAGTGCAGTGTCACCGATGAACTGCTCAACAGAGTTGATACCGACATGGTCTTCAACTTCGTTACGGTTACAACCGTCTTCACAGGGAGCGGGGCAAACACGACCCATAATGGCAGGGAAAGGGTTGGCGTTGGTTGAACGACGGAATGCGTACTCCTGCCACTCAGTGTCACCGGTCGGCTTTTCGATGCCGCGAACGATATCCAGCCAGCCACGAATGTCCTCACCGGCAGGGCAGCTACCCTGACAAGGCGGGGTACGGTGTACGTATGTAGGACATTTATGAGATGTGTCTTCATTGAAGATTTGAGAAGTCAGGTCATCCCAAACGTGATCACCATCTTCATATCGGCGAAACGTTAGCTTGGTGTTCATTTCGTCGTTGGAAGTTGCCATGTTTTAATCTCCTAGATTAATACTGTAGTTCAATACAATACGTTAATACGTACACAACCGGGGCAGATGCCCCAGACTATAATTTAGTCTTCGCTTTCCGAAGAAGTTTCTTGTTCGTCTGAGCCATCGTCCGCACCGGTCAGGATGATTGCCTCACTGACCAGCTGGTGAACGCTGACTATCATATCCATAGGCATCTTGTAATAAGGCAGCACCTTGGTGAACTGACTCTTACAAATTGCGCAAATCGCGGCCATATTGGTGACGCCGTGTTCTTCCACGACATCATTCAATGCCTCCATGCGGGGCAGGGCGCCTTTCACCCTGACTTCCATCAGGTCATCGGTCAACAGACCGCCGCCACCACCACAACAGAAGGTGGCTTCCTTGATGGTGCTTTCTTCCATATCCACGTAGTTGTTACAAACGGCCTTGATAACATTACGCGGGATATCAAACTGGCCACCCGGCTTGTCACCCATGCGCGTTGCACGTGCGACATTACAGGAGTCGTGAAAGGTCAACGTCATATGATCATTTTCGGACTTGTCAAACTTCAGTTTGTCCTGCTGGATCAGATCCCAGGTGAATTCACAGATATGCTGTGGAATCGGGTAGTTCTGATCGAGAAAATCGAAAGGACCGGCCAGTGTATTCCAGAAGCTGTAGGCGACGCGCCAGGCGTGACCGCACTCACCGTGGACCAGACGTTTAACGCCGAGATCCAGCGCCGCTTCACGAATACGTACGGCGATGTTCTGCATGTTTTCGTAACTGCCGATAAACATGCCGAAGTTACCGGCTTCCGATGCATGGGAGCTCAGTGTCCAGCTAACACCGGCCTCGTGAAATACTTTTGCATAACCGATCAGGCCATCAATATGCGGTTCGGCAAAGAAGTCAGCAGAAGGGGTGACCAGCAGGATATCTGCGCCTTTCACGTCTAGCGGCAGTTTGACCGGTACGCCGGTATCATCCAGTATTTCCTCTTCGAGATCGAGGAGTGTGTCTTTCAGTGCCTTTTCAGGCAGACCCAGGTTGTTACCGACCTTGAACACCTTGCCGATGATCTCGTTACAGTACTTCTGGCCAACACCGACGGCATCCATGATCTCACGGGCAGCCATCGAGATTTCTGCGGTATCGATACCATATGGGCAGAATACGGAACAGCGACGGCACTGAGAGCACTGGTGGAAATAGCTGTACCACTCGTCCAGTACTTCTTTATCCATGTCGCGCGCGCCAACCAGTTTCGGGAACCATTTACCGGCAAAGGTGAAGTAGCGACGATAAACACTGCGCAGCAGGTCCTGGCGTGCGACCGGCATGTTCTTCGGGTCGCTCGTACCCAGGAAGTAGTGGCATTTGTCGGTGCAGGCACCACATTTAACGCAGCTGTCCAGGTAGACCTGGAATGAGCGGTAGCGGGACAGCAGGTCGCCCATTTTGTCCAGGGCAACATCTTTCCAATTGTCGACCAGTTCACCCGGGAAACCCAGTGATGCCTGGTGATCCGGTTTGGCAATGAAAGGCTGAGTACCTTTCATGGTATCTCTTTCCAGTGCAGGTATCACCGAATATTCTTTTAGTTCTGGCGTTTCAAAATCGGCCACTTTAAATTCCTCAGTATCTGTTAACCGTTCTGTTGAGAACCGCTACCGCTACGTGTCGCGTCCAGCTTGGCTGCCCATGGGGCCAGATGACGTTTCTCACGTGCATTGTCAACCTGGTTGCGTGTCGGGCTAAAGAATACGCCTGGCGCATGCAGGAGTTTGCTGATCGGGAAGATGATCATCAGCACCAGCACCAGGGTCAGATGTGCAAGTAACATCAGATCATCAGGCAGCGGTTGCCAATCAAAATAGAACAGCCCCAGGATAAACATTTTTAACGACACGATGTCAGTCGGGGCGACATAGGTCATCCCCAGGCCAGTCATCGCAATCGCGAAAATCAGAATCAGCATCAGGTAGTCTGATGGATTGGAAATGTATCGTACACGGTCAACCAGGATGCGGCGGGCAAACAGGCCTGCCAGACCGATGGCAATGCCGAAACCGGCGTACAGGCCGAAACTCTGCACGACGAGATTATTGACCAGTGGCCACAGAAAGAAGTCCGGGCTGATTACGTAACGAAGATGGCGGAAGAACGCCAGTAACAGGGATAAGTGGAAAATCCATCCGAAGATCCAGGTCCACTTGCTGGATTTGAACAGACTTTCAAATAACACGACCTCACGGGTCATGCGCATGACCACGCCCGCCTGGGTAACCGGGGCAGGGGTGGTGACGATTTTCAGAGGCGCTGGAGTACGCGCGTATATGCGAATCCGGTTTGCCAGTCCCAGCAGGAATATCGCCATAGCAGCATAGAACAGAAATATATACACTCCTGACAATATTGTCATTCGTCTGCGACCTCCAAATTAGTAAAACCTGTGTGGCACCTGGTTGTCAGGGAGTCGTAAACCGACTCCCTGGTGCCAGCTTAGTGACTTATACGCAACCAGTCGGCTTGGGCAGGCCGGCGATCTTACAAGCCTGCTTGGCAGGACCGTAAGGGAACAGCTCATACAGGTATTTGCTGGTGCCTTTTTCCTTGCCCAGTTTCTTGCCAACTGCCTTGGTCAGTACGCGCACTGCAGGGGCAATCTGGTATTCTTCGTAGTATTCACGCAGGAAGTTTACGATTTCCCAGTGGTCATTAGACATATCCAGACCTTCTGTGTCAGCCAGAACTTTAGCAACATCTTCGTTCCATGCGCTCAGATCTTCCAGATAACCTTCTTCATCTGTTGCAATGGATACACCGTTTACTTCGATAGGCATTTTAAAATTCTCCTCTAGATTAGCTAGATATTAAATCAGAGCCAGGATTGCGTAGAATTCTGGTCTGCAACCAGTGATACAAAACCTGCATAGTCAATCAGCTCAATACCATCAATGACCTTTCCGCTCATGCCGCGGGCATCAACATCAGGTTTCAGAGCATAGACTGACTTGGTTTTCATCGCTTCCTTGATTTGATCGCTGACTGCAGTTCCATCAGTGGCCGCGTAGACGGCGTCTTCGATCAACAGAATGGCACAGCCATCCTTTGACATGCGCAGGCAGGCTGCCAGCGAGTCTTTTTCAAAAGGTGATTTGTTGACTGTGTGCAACATTTCTTTTCTCTCCCAAATCAGAAGCTGAGGGTTATGTCGGCGTCGTCCATGATGTCTGCCAGTTCGGCAGAGCTGACAACATGGATGGAGTCTTTCTCAGCCCAATCTTCGTCCTCGTCTTCCCATTTGAGGTCGAGTAGATCATCGACAGTCAAACCACGCTTTTCAAGAGATTCCTTTTCAACATAAATCTTCTTGATATCGTAATCGCCCAGCGCTGTATAGGTTGGGGAAAAGTTCTTCATCTCGATACCGGCGGTATCGGTACCCTTGACAATCTGGTATACACCATCATCAACGAATGCCAGTGTGACATCCTGATCAAAGGCAGCACCAATCAATACAACTTCTAATGATTCCCACGCGTAGATCGTTCCGTAAGGTGCCTTACGGTTGACGTACAGGAATTTCTTAATTTCTGACATTCCGCATATCTCCCTTAATCACCAAATACGACCAGACGATCAGCCTGGATACCCGCTTCAATCAGCTGGCCGAGGCCAGAGATGCGGAAACCAGGTGCGATATTTTCTGCGTCTTTACCGTTTCGCTGCATCTCTCCTTCGTCGACGATGCCACGGCGCTGGGCCGCAGCAACGCAAACAACAAGATCCAGTTCGTGTTCAGCCGCCAGCTCAGACCAGCGGTTGACGATGTTGCGGTCATCCTGGGGCGGTGTAGTCAACCGGGTCCCGTTGTTCACGCCATCGTGGTAAAAGAAAACACGGAATATTTCATGGCCGGCTTCCAGTGCAGCCTTCGTAAACTGATATGCAGTGTCAGAAGACTGGTGCTGGTAGGGACCTTCGTTTACCTGAATACTGAACTTCATTCGAACATCTACCTAATAATCGTTAATTAGAAACGGATGTGCGTAGAAGCATTCAGGTTCTTACGCGAGCCACGCCAGTTATCGATGTGGAACTTGGTGAACGGCAGACGGGTCAGTTCAAAGAACCGTGGCCAACCGATACGTTCGATCCAGTCATTGATACGCTCCCAATCCTTCGCATCATCCTTGTAAACCTTGAGGATGCGCTTGACGATGGCAGTCGCTTCAGGCCAGCGTGGTGGATTGTTCGGGATACCGGCTGCAACCAGCTTGTGGAAGGTCGGTTTGCCGCGGGCGTTTGAGTGGTTACCACCAACCCAGATAGCCAGCTTGGTGTGTTCCGCGTCATTGATCTGCATTGGCGGACAAGGAGGGAAGCAGGCGCCGCAACAAATACATTTTTTCTCGTCAACTTCCAGTGAAGCTTTGCCGTTAACCATCGCAGGACGAATAGCGGCTACCGGGCAGCGTGCAACAACAGAAGGTCTTTCGCACACGTTTGACACCAGGTCATGGTTGATCTTGGGTGGCTTGGTGTGCTGAACGTTGATAGCGATATCACCCTGACCACCACAGTTAATCTGGCAGCATGAAGTGGTGATATGAACACGGTTAGGCATGTTCCATTCCTTGAACTCGCCGATCAGCTCATCCATCATGGACTTAACAACGCCTGATGCGTCAGTACCCGGGATGTCGCAGTGTAACCAGCCCTGGGTATGTGAAATCATCGCAACTGAGTTACGGGTACCGCCAACGATGAAACCGGCGCCTTCAATCGCATCGATCAGAGGCTGAACCTGCTCCTCCTTGGTGACCATGTATTCGACGTTACTGCGGATGGTGAAGTGGATAAATCCATCAGCATAGGTATCACCGATTTCACATAATTTACGCAGGGTGAATACGTCCAGGATACGCTGGGTACCGCATTTAATGGTCCACAGTTTGTCACCAGAGTGGGCAACGTGCAGCAAAACGCCGGGCTGTGGATCTTCATGGTATGCCCAGTTACCGTAGTTCTTGATCATCAGTGGGTGCATGTACTGAAAACCATCAGGACAACCGCTTTCAATTGGTGAACGTGGCGTGGCTTTTTGTTCAGCCATTTTAACCTCCGGAAAAGATTTCTCGATTCTTAAAAACCGGGGTGTGTCTGTATACACACCCCGTATTCATTACACTAAAACTGACTTCAGCTGGCTGCTGTTTCCGCCTGGCGCTGATTCCATTTCTCCGCTTCTTCGTCCCAGGTATCCATGCGGATGTAGGAGATTTCGCGAGGATTGCTAATCATGTTCGGATCGACTTCGATGCCGATACCTTCCAGGAAGTTAACCAGGCCGATACGCTCGATCATTTCACCGGTACGCTCATGCTCAAGGGCGTTTTCAGCGAAGAAGTCGATGGTGTCGGTAGCGATTTCAACCAGACGCTCGTAATCATCATCTGATTCCAGTTTCATGAATGGAACGATGACGGTGCCCATCAGATCACCAATCTTCAGCGTACGCTTACCACCGATCAGCAGGGTAATACCCTTGTCGTCACCCGGAGACAGCGCCTTCGGCATAACGTTCAGGCAGTGCATGCAGCGTACACAGTTACGGTTATCAACCACAAACTCGTCATTATCGGTCAGGGAGATCGCCTGGGTCGGGCAACGGGTAACAACGTTGTCGATGATGTACTGACGACCCTTGGTGTTGAGGTAGTTCTTGATTTCAGCCTGATCGACTTTCATATCGTCACGCCAGGTACCAATCACGGCAAAGTCAGAACGTTCGATCGCATTCTGACAGTCATTCGGGCAACCGGATACCTTGAACTTGAATTTGTAGGGCAGAGCAGGACGGTGCATATCGTCCATAAACTCGTTTACCAGCAGACGGTGGATTTTGTGTTCGTGTGCACAGGACTGTTCACAGCGAGCCGCACCGATGCAGGACATCGCGGTACGGACACAAGGACCAGCACCACCCAGGTCCCAGCCGTATTCATTGATTTCATCAAAGAAGTGCTGAACCTTTTCAGTAGTTGTGCCGATGAACATGATGTTACCGGTCTGACCGTGGAAGGTTACCAGGCCTGAACCGAATTTTTCCCAGCTGTCCGCCAGTTGACGCAGCATATCGGTAGTGTAGTAGTTGCCTGCAGGCGGCTGAACGCGCAGGGTATGAAACTCACGTGAGGCAGGGAAGGCGTCACCCACTTCAGAAAAACGAGGGATAATGCCACCACCATAACCGAATACGGATACGGTGCCGCCTTTCCAGTAACCCTTGCGTGTTTCATAAGAGTGTTCCAGCTGACCCAGCAGAGAATGAGTCATAGACTGAATACCCTCATCTGGGTGTTCGTTCGCCAGATGACGAATACCCGTGATAAAGCTAGGCCACGGACCTGATTCCAACTGATCCAGCATCGGGGTTTCATACTTTTTGACCATCGATAGGCTCCTTAGTAAGGTTAACTTAGTGCATTTCGACTATTGCCAAAATCGCTAACTTTTAAAATGACAAATCATTCACTACGATCTGTCAGAATCCTGTTGTACATATTGCTGTCGGCGATAAAGCAGACTTGTTGTACGGATGCGAAATTCTATTGCTAGTTGACCCCTTAAAAACACCTTGCTGATGGGGTGTTTCGGTATATCCCGTCTATCCCGTTTGGGGTATACCATGTTGGTCAACGAACAACATGACATCTGTGAGGCGCGTATTCTAGCACAATCACTCATTGGCGTGTATTAGTACTTAATAAAAGTTTGTTATAGATCAAATCCACCATAATATGTTATAGGTCAAATTGACCATATCGACCATGTATATAAGGTGTAAAATAGGCATATATAAATCAAATATGTCAGCTTTGAGCAAAGCCTGGCAATACTTTAGTATTTTATTAGGGTATAATATTGAATTACTCTTTATGTGTATTTACTTTAATAAGCGACTGTAACATTTTGTTTATTAAGGTTTAGTATTAGAGATGGTAGTGCATGTGAACACCTCTGTTAGTCAGGACTGGAACGACTCACCATTCAACCCGGATAATGATGCGGCCTATCAGCAGTGGCGTAGCCACAAGCTGGCTGGCTTGCCGGAGTCGGTACAGGATCTGATTGTCGATGTCGATGACGCCGGGAAGCTGACTGCTGAGGAAATCAGTGCAATGCTGGAGCGCCTGCAGCGTTATAATTCGGTGGTCTACCGGCAACGCAGCGCAGCGGCTGATCACAAGGCGATTGCCCATGCGGTCAGCAATGTGTTCCATATGCAGCGCCTGGATAATCACCTGTGCGCCGAGGATGATGCGGTCAGCACCCTGCAGGTAATGCCGGAAGGCACGCGGCATGAGGGCTACATTCCGTATACCAACCGGGCTATTAACTGGCACACCGATGGCTATTACAATACGGCAGACCGGCAGATACGCTCGATGCTGCTGCATTGTGCATCGGCAGCGGCCAGTGGCGGTGACAACCAGATACTCGATCATGAACTGGTCTATATCCAGCTTCGCGACCTCAATCCGGACTATATCCGGGTGCTGATGGAGCCGGACGTGATGACCATACCGGCCAATATCGAACAGGGTGTCGAGATCAGGCCGGCGATTACCGGGCCGGTATTCAGCATCGATCCGGCCAATGGTGCCTTGCATATGCGTTTTACCGCGCGTACGCGCAGTATTGAATGGAAGGACAGCAAGCTGGTACAGGAAGCCGTGCAGACTCTGCACGATTTATTATCGGACGATAATCCCTATGTCATGAATCTGCATCTGAATGCAGGTGAAGGCTTGTTGTCCAATAATGTATTGCATAACCGGACAGCGTTTTGTAATGACGCGGAGGCCGGGCAAGAAAGACTGATTTATCGGGCCCGGTATTACGACCGGGTCACCAAAGTGGCAGGTATCTAGAAATGTTATGGTTAAGTGAAGTGATGATGAAGCATCATGAGATTGAGACATTCGAAGAGCTGGTCAAGGTGGTTCAGGAAGAGGCGAAAGGCAACATGCATTTCAGAATGGATGTAAAACCCACCTATCCGGACACGCCGGATGACTGGGAAGACCGGCTGGAAGCTGCATTCAGTTGATGAGCAGTGATTAAATCAAAACAGGTTTATTGAGGTAACTATGAGTCTGCTGGACAATAACATGATACTCGGCGCAGTGGATGGTGAAGACGCGGTACAGTCAACGTCTAACCTGGAGTCCAAACTGTTTGCGCTGGATGAACGCCTGCGTGAACTGCCGGCCGATGCACCGCTATTGGAGCGTGCGTTTCTGGAACTGGAAAAGTCCCGTAACCTGACTGCATTGGGCAAGGGTGACGAGGGCTGGCCACTGGCCAGGGCAGCATTCGATATTTATTTGCAGGAAAAAGATTGGGACAAGGCCGTACAGGCCTGCGAGATCATGTTCCTGGCCGAACAGGATGAATCGGTATCGGCACTGGGTCAGGGTGTGTGGCTGGCGGTCAGTTTCCCGGTTGAAACCGAGCTGACGCTGGCGATGCTACAGCATATCGTAGACGAGACACCGGAAGATGCCGATGGTGCTGCGGTAGCAGCGGCGACAGCCGTTTATATAGCCGAACTGCGTGCCGGTGAAGAAGAAAAAGACAATCTGTCATTCTTTGCGAACCAGCTCCTGGGCACGGTTGCGCGTCGGCACAGTAACATCCAGTCACAGGAAGATTTCAGTGCCTGGATAGAAAAGCTGGAACTGAACCACCCGGAAAAATTCCTGGTGCGTCTGCGTAATGTGGTCGATGTACTGGTTCAGGATCAATGGTGGTTTGATCGCGATGAACTGCGTGAAACCATGCCGGTGAACTGAAATGGTCTGGGTCGAGGAAAAAACTGAAAAGGCCTACATCGTCCCCGACGATGTCGTCGATCTGGCATATCGTATCGACAGTCGTTGCGTGCCGCTGGAGCATGCGCATGCACTGTCTAGCGCGATTATGGAGATCCTGCCGTGGATTGCAGATGAGGACAATGCCGGTATCCACCAGATCCATGGCGCCGAGTCGGGCAATGGCTGGTTACGTCCGGAGGATACCCAGAACGAGGTGCTGTACCTGTCCAGGCGTACGCGTATGACCATACGCCTGCCCAAACACCGGATTGATGATGCGCAACAACTCAGCGGAGCAGAGCTGGATCTGGATGGCCATCCAGTCAAGGTCGGCGATGCCACCGTCAAGAAACTCGTGGCCATATCGACTATATTCTCGCGCTATGTCGTCTGTGATAAGGACCAGTCAGAGGCCGAGTTTGAACAGCAAATGATCGATGCCCTGATGAGCACAGCAGGTCTCAGTGTACGCAAGATGCTGTGCGGACGTACTCATACCATCAGCCTGCCTGACCAGGAGCTGTTTACCCGCAGTGTCATGCTGGCCGACCTGAAGCCGGATGAAGCGGTTCGTCTGCAGCAACAGGGAATAGGGGATTACCAGAAGCTCGGTTGCGGGATCTTTCTGCCGCACAAGGGTATCCCTGACCTCTCAGGCGACGATTAAATCTTCAAAATACACCTCCGTATAACCTGGGTTTAATGTTAAGCCACTGAAACATCAGGAAAAAGCAACAGCATTGGTGATTTGTGCAGGAATCGATTAGAATTCCCTGATTTTTTGGAGCGCCGAAAATGCGTTCGGCGAACCGGTTGTAGCAACTTCGAGTCAGACCAGGTCTGAACTCAGAAAGTGAATTAGTAAAGGAGCGTGTTATGGCTTTAGTAGTAGATGGCAAAGAACTGGAAACAACTGCGAATGGTTTCCTGGAAGATGTCAATGACTGGAATGAAGAAGTCGCCAAGGTCATTGCCAGTAGTGATGGCATCGAACTGACCGAAAGGCACTGGGATCTGATCAACTTTCTGCGTGATGAATATATTAACAATGGCGGTAACCAGCCGAATAATCGTAATATCTTGAAGGCTATGTCCGAGAAATGGGGCATCAAGGCCAGCTCCAAGGAGCTGTATGACCTGTTCCCGGGCAACCCGAGCAAGCAGGCCGGCCAGATCGGCGGATTGCCGGAAAGCAAGCGCAAGGGCGGTTACTAAGAGCTCTAGCTTAGCAAAAATGCTGAATAGAACAGGGGGCCTTTGGTCCCCTGTTTTGTTTTATATTTATGGATTCCCGCCTCCGCGGGAATGACGGTTGTGGCGGTTAATTGGGGTATGAATTTTAGATCACTTGTTTATTATATGTGATACAGATTGGTAGAACTTAGCGTAGTATTTTCCTGTAGAGTCTTTGGCAAAGTGGAGACGACCCATGACCGACAAATTAAACAAAACCGACGAACAATGGCGTCAGGAACTGGATGAGGATACTTACCAGGTCACACGTCAAAAGGGCACCGAGTCACCATTCTCCGGGCGTTACAACAAACACAACGAAGCCGGCACCTATGTCTGCGCCTGTTGCGGACAGCCCCTGTTTGAATCAGACGCCAAGTTCAATTCCGGTTCCGGCTGGCCGAGTTTCTGGCAACCGGCCGACAAGGATCGCGTTGCAGAACATATCGATGACTCACATGGCATGAGACGAGTTGAAGTCACCTGCAGTCGCTGCGATGCGCATCTCGGTCATGTGTTTGAAGACGGTCCGGAGCCGACCGGTTTGCGTTACTGTATCAATTCAGTGTCGTTGGGGTTTAAAGATATGAAATAAGAAACGACGTGTATCGGACTTCATATCTACTGGCAGCAAAGTAGGGTGTAATAAGCGAAGCGCATTACACCAATAGCATCAGCATGGTGTAATGTAAGTTTTATCCTACAATACCCTTACGGGCTACACCAAAGAATCATTTCTATAATTATAGAACATGAGAAAAAAATAGATTAAACTCAGAAATGGTTCCAAAGATATTGGGCCAGTTCTAGACAGCCCCTGACTACCAGTAATATGACTGGCAGTAGGGTTCATAAGGATATGTTAATTAATACATAAGGATGTGTATATGAATTCGATCGATCAAGAATTTTTCATTTTTCCTGAAGAAGTTTACAGAATGGGTAATTCCGGTTCTCATAGACTTACAGTAATCAGGCCCACGGAAATCAATACCAGAGAAGTAAAAGGCGTTACTATGGTGAAAGCCAATAACAGAGGTGTTAGTGTCTACACATTAGAGGGTTTAAAGGCAGAACAACTAACAGGTTTTGCATGGAAGTTTAAAAAAAATACCCCTGTCGTAAAAGATTTGAAATTAGTAAGCGATGATAAGCCAGGCCATTATGTGTTGGCACCAGCAAGAGAAATGCCTCTCGATACATATAAGGGTTTATTGGAAGAGATGGGTGTGAAATGCGATAAATATTTAAAAGTGAAGAAAGACGGTACGATTGTGAAGGTGGCATGAACATGGCAGAGATAAAGCGAGTAACAATTGATCTAAGTGAGGACGAAGTGAGATACATCCTGCATTCACTTAATGAATTCAAGGCCCAGTGTCATCAGCAAATTGATGAAGATGAGGATAGTGATCTGGCTCCCATGCTGGCTGATGACATCATGCAGGCACGGCTTGTTCATGAAAAGGTACTGAAACACTCGATACCCGTTTTTGGAGAAGGAATTTCTGACCCTGTTTCGTATGAAACGCTTTAGCTGGTGAGATTTCGTAGGGTGCAATTGCGCCCTACACATCCGCCCACATCCTGACCAGGTTGGTATAACTATGGTCAATCTGTTTGGTGGTCTCACTGTCGGGATCATTGTCCAGCATGCCTTCACGCGCCAAACCAAGCTCGTACAGGATCTCACGTTTGGCCGGGTCGCGTACCATGCTTTGTATCCAGGTCACGGCAACCAGGCGGGTGCCGGACGTCACATCAGCGACCTGGTGTAGACTGGAGGCGGGGTAGACCACGGCGCTGCCGGCTGCGAGTTTGACGCGCTTTTCACCAAAGCTGGTACGTACGACCAGCTCGCCGCCCTCGTATTGATCCGGCTCGTTCAGGAATACCGTGGTCGCGACATCACAACGAAAGCGCTGACCCTCAGCACCCATGACCGGATCATCGATGTGTTCACCATAATGCATGCCCGGTGTGTAGCGCGCCACGATAGGCGTCGATACACGATAGGGCAGCGCGGCGAGTTTGAACGCCTCGGTATTGTACAGGTTGGCCATGACCACTGTGGCCAGATCGGTCGCGATCTGCTCTTCAGGGTTGACCTCCAGGTTGTTCTTGACGCGTGACGCGGCCTTGCCGGCACTGAGTCGGCCATCGACAAACGGCGCGTTTTCCAGTGCCTGATTTAAAATCTCAAGCTGCTGGGCATCAATAACGGAATCGATTGTAATAAGCATGAAGTTATTCTACACCAAACTCATAGTCTGGCTATATCTATGAAACTCTGGTTAATTAAAAAATTCGAGTCATTTGCCCAGAACCGTTAGCACAACGGTTGGGGTATCCATAATGAACGCTGAAAGCGTTCTATGGTGCAGAGCGAAGCGCGGCAATCTCACAAATTGAATCAATGTGTTATAGATTGCGTCGTCACTTCGTTTCTCGCAATGACGAATTAATCAGAGGTTCCCTAGCTTACCTGGTCGCGTAAAAGCAACGAGACCCCGCCAATCAATATCATCCACGCCACCACGCGCCGGAACAGGGCCTCGTTCACATGCATGTGCAGGCGATTGGAATACCACAGTACCACGACCAGTACCGGGCCCGAGATCAACATCGCCCGGACGATATCATCGGTCACGGTGTCATTGGCATAATAGGTTCCGGCCCGGATCAGGTTCAGCGACAGGAAAAAGGCCAGCGCATAGTTGCGTATGACCAGCTTGTTATCAAAGCTACCGAGCAGGCGTGTCATTGCGATCGGGCCGCTGATACCAAACATCGCCTGTGATGCACCGGCCAGCGTATCGAGCGCGCGTTGCACCGACTGACGTATCTGGAAACTGCGCGCTGCGATCACCAGGTAGGCGCCAAACAGGGTGATTGCGACTGCCAGCAGCAGTCGGAACACCTCGGTCGAGAAATAGTAAAACAGGTATAGTCCGAGCACCGAGCCGATCGTCGCATAGATCAGCATGCCACCCAGAAAACGGATATTGACGGTTTTCGGGGAGCGGTACAGCCCAATCGTGGCGACCAGTATCTGTGGTAGCACGGAGTAGATCACCAGCACCTTGGTATCGACAAAGCTGCTCATGACCATCAGCATCAGGATGGTACCGGCCAGGCCAAAGGTAATCTCGAACACATAGGTGACGGCGCACACCAGTGTGAGAGCGATAATAATGCTAAGACTCATGTTTTAGTCAGGCAAACACGACCCAGGTCGTCGCGATATATTTCACACCTTGTTCGAGCGTGACCCCACGGTGTTCATGCGTCCAGAACGGCGGGAACAGGACCAGCTTGCCCTGTTCGGGCTTGATCTTGATGTCCTGGAACAGGAATTGGGTTTCACCGCCCGGGCCGGGTACATCATTCAGATACCAGACCGCGACCAGCTGGCGCTGGCTGAACTCGTGACTGCCGCCGTCGATGTGCCAGTGGTAATGCTCACCCGGCATGGTGCGCTGGATAGCATAACCCATATCCTTGAATGGACCCTTGAAGTACGGGAACTGCTCACGGAAGGCCTTCATCGCCATGGCCAGCGAGGTAAACAGGTTCTTGTCGACATCCAGCCAATGGTCCTTGCCACTGACTACCAGGTCGGTGGATTTCTTGATGCTCTGGTCCTTTTTCTGCATCTGGCCGATCCGACCCTGGTATTGATCGTCCGGGTTGGCCTCGAAGCGTTCGATCATATTATCGCAAAGCATAGCGGGCAGGGCATTCTCGACTTCGAAAATAAAGCTGTGTGGTTTGACTTCGCGGATATCGTAATCAGGGATAGCGGCCGTCTTTTGACTCATCGGGAGGTTCCATTAACTTCAACAAAGCGAACCGACATTATACCGCCTGACAGGCCGGTTTGTCAGAGAATGTTATTTTCAAGATAGTTGGCGATCTGCTCGCTGGCATCCGGGTTATGCGCTTGATACAGCCCGCAAATATGCCTGCCAGTCCTGGCCCAGTGTTCCCTGCCATGTGCGATCATTTGTTCGAGGGCCAGCAGCTCGCCGCTATCCGCCCAGTGCTGATAGGCATCCATCAGGCCGGGGAAGATCTCGCGGCGCATGGTGTTGAACTGGCCAAAGTAATAATGCAATGACGCGTAGCGTTCCTGTTCAATCATCCACGGCAGGGTGCTGAGACAGTCTGCCAGGTGGTCACGCAAGGCGCGCGCCATCAGTTCGGCCCTGGGAATGGTCAGTGAGGCCAGCATGTCACGCCAGTTGTCATCCAACAGCAACCCGGCCTCGATCTCGCCGATCTCGTGGCGTAATACCGTTTCCTGCTCCTGCCCGGTTATCTGTTCCAGTGCCGCATCGGGATCGGCGTCCAGCGTAAAACAGGACATGGCCCTGGACATCGCGCAGTTGGTTTTACGCCAGTTCCATTCCTCGATCTTCTCCCAGATCATGCGCTTGAGCGATTCGCGCCGGATGAATATGGTCGTGCCGAGGGTCATCGCCGGCAGGGCAGTCAGGTCCCGGGCGCGTTCCTTGCCGGAAACATACAGGGTGTAGTGCTGATGCAGGCGCACCTCGATCAGCTCGGCCAGAAAGAAATGCGGCCGGCAGTAACGCCCCAGACCACCACTGTAGATCAGTCCTTCCGGTACCAGCAGTTTGTTGGCCGTATCATTATCGAATGGGTCGATATCCACACCATTGACCGATATCGTATTAAAATCATGCTCGCTGAGCGAGTCCCACAGCAGTTCGCGTTCACTCAGCCATGCGCCCAGGTGTTTATTCGGGAGTTTGTCGGTGTAGTGATAGCCCTGTTCCCAGCGAAAATACTCGCGCATTTTCAGCAGGTAAATGCACATAGTATAATCACCGGCGTGCTGACTATCGGCAATATGGCAATTCATCTGGACGGTCTTGCCCAGTTCATCTGCAAGTGACTGATTTACAACCATCATTACAACCTATATCCCAATCCGACTGCCTGCAGGAGAGCAGATATGGGTTAATAGTAAATGAGAAAGACTGGTAATGTAAATCATAGTAAAATACTAAGATATGGTCGTCAAAACAAATTGAGAGGTAAAACGTGGCATTACGTATTAAAAGTCGCTGGAGCGAAAAGGCCAAGGCCAAGCTGTCTGATGACCTGATCAATGAAAACGGGCGTGCACTGGCCTTTATTTTCTGGCGTCTGGCGCTGGACAAGGCCAAAAACCTGCATGGTGAGGACTTTGTCTATGATGATGACGAGCAGCGTATCAAGGTCATCGGTGAATACCTTGCCGTGCTGGTCGCGATGGCGGACCGCCTGGCCTATACCCGGCTGGAAGACGAAGACCGGCAGCAGTTTATCGCTACGCTGGCTACAGAACTGGCTATCCACATGCAGGACAATGCCACCGACCTGTTTGGCAATGTTGACTTCAAGACGCCATTTTTCGCAATGCTGAATGTACGCTCCGCGGAATATGCGACCTATGACTACTCGGTCGACGAGGGGCCAAGTTACAACTTCCTGCAGTATTTCGGCTCCATGGTGCAAAAGGTGATGAGCAAGGAATATCACGAAAACCGCTGGGTGATCGACCAGATTATGGAGATCGATGGCCCGGAGACCATCGACAAGGCCAGCAAGGCGATGCAGGAACTGTTTAGCTAAGGATCACAGTATCGCTACTTGAATCAAGCGGGCCCCGGGGGGCGCTTTTTGATGTCAGGACTGCAAAAAATCTTGATAATCATGGGTATAGTCTGATGCCTGCTGGATTGCCAAGCACTGGTGCCGGTGATATATTGCCAGATGTTAAACGGAATTTAACGCCAATCAAGGAGCGATTTGTTATGTCTACTGTATTAAACAAGCCGGTCAGGAAACCAGTCAATCCGCTGGTCAAGCCAAAGAAGAAGTACGTCAAGAAAATCAAATACATCAACAATGAAGATGGTAAGGGCTGGTTAAAGGTAAAGCATCACCCGAAATTACCAGGTGCTCCAGACGATGAGTATCCGCCATTGCCGCAATACCTGAAAGTTGAGACCTACAGGGAAGAAAATGGGCGGGAGTATTTTACGATCCTGGAAGGCCTGCTCAGGGGCAAGAAGGCCAGTGTATCGCTGAGGGCAGGCAAGTCCCGTCTGCAGACCGCGGTATCCCATAGTCCTGGTGGTAAGATCCGCTTTGACCGAAAGAACAAAAAGCTCTGGTATGGCAGTAACGGGCCAGTCGCGGCCTTTACCGAGATAAAACCCGGGACCAACGACCCGTTGATACCGCTCGGTACCTGGAATCTGCAAATCCCGTATGAAGTGCATAAAGACGGGGCAGGTTATCTGTCCAATTCCAAATATGCCAAGACCTGGTTCCGGATCATCACCCCGACAGGGGATGTAAACGACCGTTATTTACATCCCGGTAAAACTTCCTGGGGCTGCGCAACTGTCAATGCCGTTGATGACTGGACCGCAATCTATAATTATCTGATCAAGCGCCGCAAGGGTGATTTGATAAGTGTCGGCACGATCGAGGTGTTCGATGGGCCAACACCGAAGCCGGCAACAAAACCAAAACCGGGGACAACACCATGAGCAAGTTTCTCCCATATGTGGCAGCTATTTTACTTACATTCGCGGCCGGATGTTACGCGCAAAGCTCTGAGGCGCCATATAATTATGATAATGACTATGACCCGGCGAACATGGAGCATTTGTTATATCAGTACAACAAGGCGACTAATGAACAAAAGGACATCGTGTCACGCAACATGGACAGACTGCAGAAACTAAACAGGGAGAAAAACTGGACATCCCTGTTTAAATCTGCGAGTGGCCTGTTGTGGGCGTATCCTACCCCTGAGGCATTGGTACATTTAGGTGATGCTTTTCTCAATACCGGTGTGGAAGGTAAAGACAGGCGTGAGTTGATTGATCGTAAAAAGACGAATTTTTCCACAGCACTTTCTTACTACAGTGCTGCATTGAAGTTTTCCAGGAAGGTGAGTCGACCGATCCCAAAGCTGGCCGATCAGACGCGGGTAAAAATAGAATGTATCGAGGAATATATCGCGTCTGAGAAATTCAGTGATACCGGGAAATGCGGGTCTATCGTGTCAGTGCTGGCCGATAATAAAATATCGATCTAGTACGGGCCGGGTAAGGCAATCACAGGCACAAAAAAGCGGGCTGAAAGCCCGCTTTTTTACAAATCAGCAAAAGGTCTTATTTAACCCAGTTGCTCACGTTGTCGGTGTTTTTGGCTTCACCGTCTGCATAACCAGCAGTGTAACCATCTGTAAGACGCTGCTCTTCACGCTGTGGGTTATGCAAGAAACCGCCAACCCAGCCTTGAATGTACTCTGGGTCTGCTCCCATTTCCTCAAGTTTGCCAATTGTTTCGTAGTAAACGGGATCCATAACAATCTCCTGCAAATTATCGATTTATTTCTGAACAGTATGACCGACTCAGGCACATACTGTACTCATAAAAACAGTATTATCTCATATTCTAAACTAGGACGGCAACATCAGGCCCGGCATCGTTAAAATGCCGGAAATGGCCTGCCGATAGACGTCGGCTCTATGGTCTTACCGGGAACGAGCGCTAAATATCAATATAATCAGCAGCTTAAATCAAGATCGGCCGTATGGACCGGTCCCGCCGGAAAACCAGTGCGCGATACTAGCCAAGCTATCGCTGATTGACCATATCCCTTTAGTGGTACTCGGGCCGGGTTCGTGGTCAGGGACGGTTTTTAAAGCTTTTACAATCACTTCTGTGCCAGTTTCGGTATAATGCGCCTACACTGAGCCTGATGGTCCAAGGAATTAAAGCGTTATGTCCAAGATTGTTATGTACAGCACTGCATTTTGCCCCTATTGCGTACGCGCCGAACAGTTGCTGCAGAGTAAAGGCGTACAGATAAACAAAGTCCGCGTCGACCAGGAGCCTGACCGTTTCCAGGAAATGCTCAACAAGTCAGAAGGCCGGCGCACCGTACCACAGATTTTTATTGGTGAAACCCATGTCGGTGGCTACGATGACCTGGCTGCACTGGACATGAAAGGCGAGCTCGACCCGTTACTCGCGACTGTCAGCTAGGCTGACCACCTGACCGGAAGTAATCTCCCGATGGACCTGAGTAGTGAAGACGCGCTGCGTCTGAATGTCCTGATCAGCAATTCCGTTGCAATTCGCGTGGACGAGGGCAAGATGCTCGTCTACGGCCTGTCCGATAGTGGCCAGGAAGCGATGATCACCCTGAACCCGAATTGTCGCAACGACCAGTACATTCGCGCGGTCAAGGAACTGTTGTCGAGCATGGTACTGGGCTCTCCCGGTGGTTACCCGGTATTTCTGAAGCGCTGGACGCGTATGGGCCAGACCAGCGATATCCGCCTGGCCGAGTTACTGAAGCTGGGTGAACCCGAGGCCGTAGTTGCCGTGGCCGGCGCCCAGGGGCTGACCGATGAGCTGGCCGAACATGCCTGGTGGGCGATGCCGAACGCCGAAAACGCGCGTTGCATGTTAACCCGTGACTGCGTGGTCATTGGCAGGATGGGCAAGGTACTGGCCGACTTCCTGATGGAATTCCTGCCGTTTGAAGAAGAACCACGGCATATCATCCAGAGTGTCAGCCTGGTGCTGCAGACGGGGCTGATCGACGACGAAGCACGCATGACCTTGTGGAAGCGTGGCAAAAGCAAGAATGTGTACCGCGTCGGCTTCCTGGCCAGGCAACCGGATGAACTGCCTGACCCGGTTGTCCAGCGTACAGATTACCCCGAATACGAACAGATACTGAATCAGCTGGCAGGGCAGGGCAACGCCTTTGCCGCATGCTTGACGCGGATATTGTCGGCCGCAGGTCAAACCTTCATCAGCGCCGCCGAGACCATCCTGAAACGTCCATCCAACCAGGACGTGGTGGTCGAGTTTCTGGAAACCCTGGTTGAATACTGTCGTGACATTCGTCTCAGTGAGCATGAATTCCGTGAGATGGATGAGCTGCTCAACGCGGTCGAACAGTTGCAGCAAAACGATCATGAAGGCATCCTGCAACAGAACCCGGACTACCAGGCCGTGAGCCAGGCCGTGCCGGCACTGCAACAGGAACTGGCTGCGCTGATGGTCATCGCCCATGCCGGGGAGCCGGTGGTGCGGTCGATATTCGCGATTACCGATTCGGTCGGTTCGGTGATGCGCAAGAAGCTCGAACCGGTCAGCAAGCCATTGATGCAGCAGTTTGCGGTGCTGAAAGGTACTGCATGAGCCTCTTAAGCTGTAGGGTGCAATAAGCGAAGCGCATTGCACCGTTTACCAGAATATGGCGCATTGCACTTCTATCTCATAGAACGCTTTCAGCGTTACACCACAGAACCCCTTCGGGTTTCATTGTGGATACCCCACCCACCTACGGTGGGTCTGGGCAATCATGAGTACCCTACACCTTCGGTGTCAGGGCAAATGCGCCCTACTTGCTGATATTTGTTTAAGATACGACCAAAGTGATCACGGCAGCAACAAATACCATTAGTAATGCTTCTAAAATAAGATATGTAAATGAGATCCTGGGCCGTGAATGTTTTAATTCCAATTTTGCGTCGAAATAATTCAAATATTTACTCCTTGCACTTATACATACATTGTATATACAATGTAGTTCATCCTTTAGAGAAAAGCAAGAATAATCATGTCTAAACAGAAAGTTATTAACTTCAGGATTGATGCTAGTACCAAACAAAAGGCAAAAAAGCTGGCCGAAGCAGACGGTCGTAGCCTCTCAAACTGGATCACGTTGTTGATCGAACGTGAGATTCGCAAGTCAAAAAAATGATTGGATGCCGGATACAACGGATTTAGCTCATCCTCAGATTGTGTGTCTACTTCTTTATAGGCCCATCAGATACGCAGGGCAAGTGCGCCCTACCAAAATGAACGATTCAACCAAACACCCTGAACAACAACCAGAAATTAACCACCAGCGACACCAACGCAAAGGCCTTCCAGAAGCCGGCCGGGTTGCGCTGTAACAAGGGTACAAACTCGGTTTTGGTGAACTCCGGGTTCGGGTGCGACAGGTCATATACAAACTCGGTCATCACATCGTAGCGCTTGGCCGGTTCATATTGCAGGGCCTTGCTGATCGTCCGGTCCACCCATAGCGGAATGCTGTCGTTATAGGTCTTGATGCTGATATACTCACGTTGCTTGCCGCCACGCTGCACCAGCGTCTTTTTAAACGGCAGCTTACCGGTCAGCATCTCATAGGTAATGATCGCGACCGAATACAAATCCGATTTCATACTACCGGATTCACCCTCAAAAAACTCCGGTGCGGTATAGTCGATCGTACCAGCGACATTGTTGCGGTCGATCGGCGATTGTATCTCTTCGATGCCGGTAATCTTGGTGGAACCGTAATCGATGATCTTCAGCACGCCGTACTTGTCGATCATGATGTTTTCCGGTTTCAGGTCGCGGTGTACCATTTCCAGCCGGTGAAAGGCGCGCAGGCCATCGACCATTTGTTCGATAATGCGGCGTACCTCGGCAATCGGTGCCAGTGGATGATCATTCATCCATTGACGCAGTGTCTGGCCCTCGACGTACTCCATCGCGTGATATAGAAACTGACGTTTACGCTTTTGGTTCAGCACCTTGATTACATGGCTGTTATTCAGACGCCGGCCGACCCATTCCTCCAGGTGGAAGCTTTCCAGGTAGTCGGCATCGTCCTCAAAGTTGACCGAAGGTGTTTTCAATACAATGCTGGAATCGGTCTCCTGGTCCACGGCCAGGTAACACTGGCTGCGCTTGCTGGCATGGATCTCTTTCAGGATGCGGTAACCGTCGAGGATATTGCCCGGCTCCAGGTCCGGTGGCATCGGCAGTTCGGTCAGCTCGTGATAGACATCATCCGCCTCCTGCACCGGCAGTTCATCGATGCGGATTATCTGGCAGGTCAGATTGTCATTGCTGTTGTTGTCCAGCGCCAGCCTGAGCAGTTCTGCGGCGGCCTGGTTATGGTCATCGGCATGGGCGAGCAGGGTGTCGTGTATGGTCTTGTCATCAACAAAGTCATGGATGCCGTCAGTGGTGAATAACAGGATGTCGTGCTGCACCAGTGGCACCGCACTGTAATCGATATCCAGGTGTACATCGATCCCCATCGCCCGGTTCAGATAATTCTTGTCCTCCGAAACCCAGATGCGATGGTCGCGAGTTAGCTGTTTGAGTTTGCCGTGACGCAGGCGATAAATACGTGAATCGCCAACGTGCAGCAGGTAGGCGGTGGTGGATTTGATTACCGCGGCGCTGAAGGTGGTGACCAGGCCGTATTTGCCGGTCTCGGTCAGCTGGCCCTTGCTGTACAGCCAGCGGTTCAGTGAGGTCAGTACTTTGTGCGCTGAATTCTTG
Organism: uncultured Gammaproteobacteria bacterium; assembly: GCA_947258795.1. GTDB lineage: Bacteria > Pseudomonadota > Gammaproteobacteria > DRJJ01 > DRJJ01 > DRJJ01. The sequence goes on from CAMYJU010000001.1 coordinate 288,584, forward strand.
ACCGACCAGGAATCCGGCGTACTGTAATAATCATTGATAAAGCCGCTGACGCAGGCTTCGCTGGCCTCACGTCCGGCCTCACTGCCACTCATGCCATCGGCAATCGCAATCACCGCGCCCTTGGTTTTCAGGGCGGGGCCCTCGGGCAGGTACAGGGCATGAAAATCCTCGTTTTCAGCCTTGAGTCCCTTATCGGTATGTTGCGCGGAGCTTAGTTTCAGCGTATGTGACATAGACGGATAGTATCAGAAAAAAGGCTGACCATTGGTCAGCCTTTTTTGTAGTCGTCGTGTTAACTGACTTCGATCATCTGTACCGTACCGTCTGGCAAGACCTCGGTCATATGACCTTGCGGTTCTTCCAGGAAGAAGAGCACGGCTACCAGAGCAACCACAGCGGCGGCGGCAATCACCATGAAGAACACAGAAGGTGATACAAACGAGAATACGGTCAGGAATGTCACTGCGCCGACGTTACCATAGGCACCAGCCATACCGGCGACCTGACCGGTCAGGCGACGCTTGACCAGTGGCACCATCGCGAACACCGCACCTTCACCTGACTGCACGAAAAATGAACACAGCATGGTAATCACGACAGCCAGGGCCACAGGCCAGCCGGAATCGATCTGGCTCATCAGGAAGTATCCGCCGATCAGGCCCAGCAACAGGATAATCATGGTGCGCCGGCGACCGAACTTGTCACTAATAAAGCCGCCACTTGGGCGTGCGAGCAGGTTCATGAATGCGTAACCGGAAGCGAGCATACCGGCAGCTACCAGTGACAGGTCAAAGGTCTCCTTGAAGAACAGTGGCAACATGGATACCACGGCCAGTTCGGAACCGAAGGTCACCAGGTAGGCCAGGTCCAGCACCGCGACCTGTTTGAATTTGTAGCGGTCAATCTCCGGTACTTCTTCGGTAAACACATGCTTGTTGATCTGGTAAATACGGATAGTCTGGAAAATATACAGGCCAACCAGCAATGTGTAGATAGACACAGTGACCGTAGCAGTCAGCATGGCCAGGTTGCCCGGTCCCAGTTTCCAGGCCAGTACGGCCAGTGCGGCATACATCGGGATATTCATGACCAGGTACAGGAAGAAATCACCCTTGCTGCTGACTTCCATCGCGCCGGTTTTCTTCGGTTTGAAGTAGGTCGAACCCTTCGGGGTATCGCTGACTGTGAAGAAGTAAATACCTGAATAGATCAGTGCCAGTACACCGGTGGTCGCGATCGCATAACGCCAGCCATCATCGCCCCCATATAGCAAAGCAACAGTCGGCAGGGTCAGGGCCGCGGCCGCTGAACCGAAGTTGCCCCAGCCACCGTAGATGCCTTCGGCGACACCGACCTGTTTGGCCGGGAACCACTCGCTGACCATACGGATACCGATAACGAAGCCGGCACCGACAAAGCCGAGCAGGAAGCGCATCAGTGCCAGTTGTTCGTAGTCATCGGCAAACGCGAACCCGAAACACAGGAAGCTGGAGATAAACAGCAACAGGCTGTACATGCGCCGTGGACCAAACGCATCGACCAGCATGCCGATCACGATGCGGGCCGGGATGGTCAGTGCCACGTTCAGTATCAGCAGCGCCTTGACCTGTTCCTTGCTCAGGTTCATGGTCTCGGCGATGGCAGACAGTAGCGGTGCATGGTTAAACCAGACAAGGAAACTTAAGAAGAACGCAAACCAGCTCAGATGCAGGATGCGCATCTTGCCGGTAAAAGACAGCAGGTTAAGTTTCTGGGATTCCGATGACATGTTGCGTGCTCCGTATTGATTTCCAATGGCTGGTTATAGCATTTACTGTGCCAAGCCCCTTTTTGCCCTTAAATACAACAGCTTGCACAATACAGATGCATTTTGGTGCGCCTGTACTGCACTATGCAGGTGCAACGCAGGTCACGAAACCAGTGGTATGTGCGCATTTCTGGAGCACATGACTGAAAAATTCATTGTCAGAAATGGACAGTATAAGAAGGGCTTAGCGCATCCCATGTCTTATTAGAATGCATTAATGCACTGAAATGCACCATTGAAGAGCGGGTTTTTGCGAGTGGTCAGCCGGATTTGACCCTATTAAAAACATAATTGCTAATAAAATTAATATGTTAGATAAATATTAGAACTTTGGCATATATCTTGCTCCATAGCATTCAACGTTTAAACAACAGCTGTCACCGGAGTATAGATACATGAAAGAAAAGCTGATCCTGATCGGTAACGGAATGGCCGGCGTACGCACCCTGGAGGAGTTGATCAAACTCGATCCGGACGCTTACGACATCACGGTTTACGGCGAAGAGCCCTATGGAAACTATAACCGCATCATGCTTTCACCGGTACTGGCCGGCGAGAAGACTATCGACGAGATCATGCTCAATGACCTGCAATGGTACGAGGACAACAACATCACCCTGCATTCCGGTAAAAAGATCGTCGAGATCGACCGCGCCAACCGCAAGGTGATCGCCGATGACGGCAGCAGCAATGAATACGACCGCCTGTTGCTGGCCACCGGTTCACAGCCGTTCATCATTCCGGTCGCCGGTAACGATCTGCCCGGCGTGATCAGCTTCCGTGACATCAAGGATGTCGACCAGATGATCGACGCCTCCAAACAACACAAGCACGCCGTGGTAATCGGCGGTGGTCTGCTCGGACTGGAGGCGGCCAATGGCCTGATGCAGCAGGGCATGAGTGTGACCGTGATCCACCTGATGGACACGCTGATGGAGCGCCAGATGGACCCGCAGGCCGGTGGCATGCTGAAAAAATCGCTGGAAGAGCGTGGTATGCACTTTCTGATGGGTGCCGAAACCGAGGCTATTATCGGTAACGATCGGGTTGAAAAGGTGCGCCTGAAAGACGGCACCGAGATCTACGCCGACCTGGCGGTGATGGCGGTCGGTATTCGTCCGAACATCGAACTGGCCCAAGGCGCCGGTATCCACTGTGAGCGTGGCATCGTCGTCAACGACACCATGCAGACCTTCGACCCACGTATTTATTCAGTCGGTGAATGTGTCCAGCACCGTGGTCTGACCTATGGCCTGGTCGCTCCGCTGTTCGAGATGGGCAAGGTCTGTGCGAATCACCTGGCCAAGCACGGTATTGGCAAGTATGAGGGCTCGGTGACCTCGACCAAGCTCAAGGTCACCGGTATCGACCTGTTCTCGGCCGGGGATTTCACTGGCAATGAAAACACCGAGGAACTGGTATTCCAGGACGCTTCGCGTGGCGTGTACCGCAAACTGATTATCGAAAACAATCGCATCCAGGGTGCGGTTATGTATGGCGACACCATCGACGGTACCTGGTACTTCGACCTGATGCGTGATGAAACCGACATTTCGGATATGCGCGAAAACCTGTTGTTCGGCCAGGCGCATCTGGGTGACTCCGGTCATGGTGAGGAAAACCGCGTCGCAATGCTGGGCGACAGCGCCGAGATCTGCGGCTGTAACGGTGTCTGCAAGGGCGACATCGTCAAGGCCATTACCGACAAGAAACTGTTCACACTGGAAGATGTGCGCGCCCATACCAAGGCCTCCAGCTCCTGCGGGTCCTGTACCGGCCTGGTCGAAAGCATCCTGGCCGTGACCGTCGGCGGCGATTACTCGGTCGCCCCGCATCTGAAACCGATGTGTGGCTGTACTGATCATCCGCACGATGATATACGCAAAGCCATACGCGACAACGAACTGAAGACCGTTTGCGAGGTGATGGACTTCCTCGAATGGAAGAACGAAAACGGTTGTTCCAAGTGCCGCCCGGCACTCAACTACTACCTGCTGTGTCAGTGGCCCGATGAGTATAAGGACGATTCGCAGTCACGTTTCATTAATGAACGGGCGCACGCGAATATCCAGAAGGATGCGACCTACTCGGTGATCCCGCGTATGTGGGGTGGGGGTACCACACCACAGGAACTGCGTAAGATTGCGGATGTCGCTGAAAAATACGGCGTCAAGACCGTGCATGTGACCGGTGGGCAGCGTATCGGTCTGTACGGCCTGAAGAAAGATGAACTGCCCGGTATCTGGGCCGAGCTGAACGAGGCCGGCATGGTTTCCGGTCATGCCTATGGCAAGGCCCTGCGTACGGTCAAGACCTGTGTCGGCAAGGAGTGGTGCCGCTTCGGTACCCAGGACTCCACCCGTCTCGGCGTCGAGCTGGAGAAAATGACCTGGGGTTCATGGACACCGCATAAATTCAAGATGGCCGCATCCGGTTGTCCGCGTAACTGTGCCGAGGCCACGATCAAGGACTTCGGTGTGGTCTGTGTCGATTCCGGTTATGAACTGCATGTCGGGGGTAACGGCGGTATCAAGGTGCGCGCCACCGACTTCCTGTGCACGGTCGAGACCGAGGCAGAGGTGCTCGAATACGCCGCCGCATACATGCAGATCTATCGTGAAGAGGCGCATTACCTGGAGCGTACCGCACCGTGGCTGGAACGCGTTGGCCTGAGTTACGTCAAGGAACGCCTGATCGATGACCCGGACGGTCGCAAGGCCGCGGCCGAGCGCTTCCTGCACGCACAGAAGTTTGCCCAGGACGATCCATGGGAAGAGCGCGCCAAGGGTGGCGAGGCACACGAGTTTACCCCGATCAAGCGTCTGGGCTAAGCAAAACGAATTTGGCGACAGCTAACGAGTACAGGTATCAAGAAATGAGCGAAAACTGGATTGAAATAGGCACTATCGAGGACATCCCGCAGTTAGGTGCACGGGTAGTGGAAACAGCGGACGGGGACATCGCCGTATTCCGTACCGGCAAAGACGAAGTGTTTGCGCTGCGTGACGAATGTCCGCATAAACAGGGTCCATTGTCACAGGGCATCATCAGCGGCAATCGTGTCGCCTGCCCGTTGCACGACTGGAAAATCCACCTGGAAACAGGCCACGCAGTCGCGCCGGACGAAGGCTGCGCCGCGACCTTCCCGGTAAAAATGGAAGAGGGCAAGATCATGTTGTCGACTGTGGCGAATGAAGGTTGTCCTAATAGTTAGATATTAAACTGCCGTCATTTCGAGTCTCGAAGAGACGAAGCAATCCACCAGATATAGTTGATAAAGAATATGCTATTCGGACGTAAACAAAAAAACCCAATCAAGATCGCCGACAAGGGTGTAGTCGAGTGGAAATACACTACTTGCGGTTACTGTTCCACCGGTTGTTCGATTGAAGTCGGTATTAACGACAAGGGCACGCCGGTCGCATCACGTGGTGTCGGTGGCGCCGATGTCAATCGAGGCAAACTGTGTCTGAAGGGTATCTTCGAACACGAGCTGTTCCGTAGCGACAACCGTGGCCGCACACCACTAATGCGTGACCAGCGCCATGAGCCGTTCCAGGAAGTCAGCTGGGACGACGCCCTGGACCGTACCGCGGCCGAGATCAAGCGTATCCAGCAGGAACACGGCCGCGATGCCTTTGCGATTGTATCCACCGGCCAGATCATGACCGAGGAATTCTACACCCTGGGCAAGCTTGCACGTGGTGTGATCGGTACCAACAACTATGATGGCAACACCACGCTGTGTATGTCATCGGCCGTATCCGGCTACAAGCGTTCATTCGGTTCCGATGGACCACCGGGTTGTTATGAAGACTTCGAGCACACCGAGTGCCTGCTCGCGTTTGGTTCCAACCTGCCGGAGCAGCACCCGATTATCTACTGGCGTCTGACCCAGGCACTGGAGAAACGTAAATTCCCGATCATCGTGGTCGATCCACGTGTAACCATGTTCGCGCAAAAGGCCGATGTGCACCTGGCCATCCAGCCCGGTACCGATGTGGTGCTGCTGAATGCGCTGGCCCATGTGATCCTGGAAGAGGGCCTGGAAGACCGTACCTATATCGAGGCCAACACCTCGGACTTTGAATCCTTTGCCGAGGTCGTCAAACAATATGACCCGGCCACCGCCGCAACCATCTGCGGTATCGATGAAGACACCATCCGTAATGTTGCACGCCTGTATGGCAAGGCCGGTGCCGGCATGACCATCTGGACCATGGGCATCAACCAGAGTACGCATGGCTCCGACGGCGTAGTCGGCATCAACAACCTGAACCTGATTACCGGCAACATCGGCAAGCCCGGTGGCACCAGCCTGTCGATTACCGGCCAGGCCAACGCAATGGGCACGCGTGAGTGGTCATCCTGTTCCGGCCTGCCAGGTTACCGTGCACTGGAAAACCCGGAGCACCGCGAAGAGATTGCAAACTACTGGGGGATCGACCAGGAGTTCCTGCCGGAGAAACGCGGCCTGTTTCAGACCGATATCTTCCCGGCGATCGAGACCGGGCAGATCAAGGGCTTGTGGATCATCGCCACCAACCCGATGACTTCGATGGCTAATACCGACCGCATGCGCAAAATCATGGAGCAGCTCGACTTCCTGGTAGTGCAGGACGCCTATGAAGACGTCGAGACCAACCAGTACAGCCATGTCTACCTGCCCGCGGCGATCTGGGCCGAGAAAGAGGGCTGCTTAACCAACACCGAGCGTCGCGTCAACCTGGTCACTAACGTGGTGGCGCCATACGAGAACTCCAAGCCGGATTTCTGGATCTTCAACCAGATGTCGAAACGCTTCGACAACGGATCAAAGATCCGCTTCCCGGAAACCACCGAGGGCGCGTTCAATGAGATGCGTGAGCTTTCGAAAGGGCGCATGCTCGATTATTCCGGTCTGAGTTATGAAATGATCGAACAACAACGCGGGGTACAGTGGCCATGCAAGGAAGGCGATGAGACCGGCACCCAGCGTCTGTATACCGATGGTAAATTCCAGTATGGCGATGGCAAGGCCAAACTGATCGGCCTGCCGTTTGTCGACAACAACGAACGGCCCGAGAACCAGTTCCCGTTCTGGTTGAACACCGGGCGCGTGGTCGAGCATTTCCACACCCGTACCCGTACCGGCAAGATCGGCAACCTGAACAAGTTCAGTCCGACCCCGTACATGGAAATGAACCCGGATGCGGCGCACGAGCTGGGTGTGAAGCATGGCGAGTATGCACGCCTGACCACAAAACGTGGTGATGCGGTGGTTATGGTGCAGTTGACCCAGCGTGTACCGCGCAACATGGTGTTCGTACCATTCCATTTCCATGACTGCGTTAACCGCCTGACCTTGGGTCTGCTGGACCCGCATTCACGCCAGCCGGCGTACAAGCAATGCGCGGTCAGGGTTGACCCGGTTGCGGATCAGAAGGCAGCGGCGGTAAGAAACAAGGCGGCCAGGACATATTAAGGGATGCCCTCTCCCTGTGGGAGAGGGAGGTAATACATGCAGTAATGAGAGAACAAGATGTTTAAAGTACGCGACGACGAACCAGACTACGCTTTCATCCCGGGTCCCGAGATTCCGGAGAAAAACCGTTATGGTAATGATATTCAGCTGATCGACGATAACGATCCGCTGGCCGGCAAGAGCCTGAACATCAACAATGATGCGTCAGTCGGCGAGAACCCGAACCGCTACAAGCAGCACGGCTTTTATTTCAACGCCGATAACTGCATTGCCTGCCATGCCTGCGAGTCGGCCTGTAGTGAAAAGAACGACCTGCCGGCCCACCTGGCATTCAGGGCGGTAGGCTATGTCGAAGGCGGTACCTACCCGAACTACACGCGTATCAATACCTCGATGGCCTGTAACCATTGTGACAACCCGGTGTGTCTGAAGGGTTGTCCGACCCGTGCCTATACCAAGTTCGCCGAATACGGCGCGGTACTGCAGGACCCGGACATCTGTTTCGGTTGCGGCTACTGCACCTGGGTATGCCCGTACAATGCACCGCAACTGGATCCGGTCAAGGGCCAGGTCGAAAAGTGCAACATGTGTGTCGATCGACTCGAGGTCGGCCTGAAACCGGCCTGTGCCTCGGCCTGCCTGGCCGGCGCGTTGGACTTTGGGGTGATTGAAACCACACCGGAAAACCATGACCAGCTGGAAGCCACGATCCCCGGTTTCCCGACACCCGATATCACCCATCCGAACATACGCTTCCAGCAAAAGCGCAGCCTGCCGCGCGAGATGACGCGTACCGACTCGATGCCGTTGCGTTATGAACGTGACGAGCAGGGCGACAGCCCGTACCGCACCAAGGTGCATAAGGCGGAAAAACAGCAGCGTGAGTGGGGCCTGAGCAAACTCAGCTCGCGTGAAAACCCGCTGGTGATTTTTACGCTGATTACCCAGGCCGTGGTCGGTGCGTTCATGCTGATGATGCTGGGTCCGATTATGGGGCTGGAGATGTTAAGGCCGGAGGCATACCCGGTAACCTATTCACTGGTATTGTTCAGCATGCTCGGTATGCAGACCTTTGGTTTGGCACTGTCGACCATGCACCTGGGTAAGCCACACCGTTTTTACCGCGCGTTTAACAACTTGCGCTATTCACCGGTCAGTCGTGAGATTGCCGCGATCGCGGTGTTCTATAACCTGCTGGCGGCCTACGCTGTGCTGACCGCGTTACCCGGTTTGTTTGCGTGGTTGCCTGAAGGCTGGCTGGAGGGCCTGAAAACCATGACTGGCTGGGGAGCAGTCGTGGCCGGACCGGTCGCACTGTATTTCATGCATGCGATCTATCGCATCGAGGCGCGGCCGTTCTGGAATCACTGGCAGGTGTTGAGCACCTTCTTTGGCAACATGTTCAGTCTCGGCAGCCTGCTGATCGCACTGGTGTTTGCACCGATCATGCTGGCACAGGGGCAGTCAGTCAGCTTCATGCTAACACTGTTGTCAGGTTTCGTGATACTTGGCCTGCTGACCGAAATGGTCGGCCTGACAGTCCACCGTCGTGACATGCACAAGCTCGGCGGTGAGGGTGCCGCATCGCAGTACGTACAGGAAACCGATTTTGGTAAAACCTATATCACACGCAATGTGGGTCTGTTGCTTGGACTGATACTGATGGGTGTACTGGCATTGACCACAACCGATAGCTGGATCAGCTACTCGGCCTGGGCGATAACCGGGCTAGTGATCCTGGGTACAGCGATGGTCGGACGCGCACTATTTTATGTACTGGTCATACCGACCACCATGCCCGGTGCGTTCTTCTGGCGCAACAAGGGCTTTCAGGATCACGCACGCGAGTCCGGTCTGGCCGACATGCACCAGGTTGGAGTGGTGCCTGATGCGCATTAATGGTGGTGCTATCTTGGTTAAAGCGTAGCGTAAAAATACGATGTAATCCCTTCTCCCTGGGGGAGAGGGAGTTTATTGGATAGCCGTGGGTCAGATACAAACCTTATGACTGAAGACCCAAAGCAGGAGCTACCCGCGAACGAACTGGAACGCCAGATCTTTCTGGTGGTGTACCGGTCACGCAAACAGCGTATACGACGCACACTGGCCATGCTGGTGTTGCTGCTGAAATACCTGGTACGGGGCATGCTGGTGATCTGGCCGGTTTATATCGTGATCGCGGCGATTATGTTATTGCCCCAGTCACGACAATACGTGCCCTACCTGGCGCTGTTAACGCCGGGACTGGTGGTCTGGCTACTGATCTACCTGAAAGGGGCAAGGATGGAGTACCGGCAGCGCGTGGAAGGGCGCTTGCTGGATAAAGGTTTTATAAGTGAATTGCTTAAGTTTTAAGGAGTCTCTAAATGTACCCAAACATGCAAATTGTGGCATTGGACGTCAACGGCACGGAAGTGCAGACCGACAGTGAAGGTTACATCGTCAATCTGGACGACTGGAGCGAAGATTTTGTCCATGCCCTGGCAGCAAAAGAAAAACTCAAGCTGACCGACGAGCATTGGCAGATCATCGGCTTCATCCGTGACTATTATGAAAAGAACAGCGTACAGCCGAACGTGCGCACGATGATCAAACATTTCCGCAAGGCATGGGGCCCGGAGCGCGGCAGCAACCGTTATCTACATGATATCTTCCCGCGCGGTGGTCCACAGAAACAGGGTAACCGCCTGGCCGGGGTACTGCGTACCAAGGGTGAGCATTAACAAACATGATAGGCCGTCATACCGAGGAGCGATCGCGACGAAGCAATCTTCTGGATTGTGCCGTGTCCAACTATGAAATAGAAGCTAGCATCAATGCAGGGTGGATTAGTGTTTTTCGCGTAATCCACCAGACATTGCGCTGCAATAAATTATTTGACGGACTTAGAAACTAATTACGAACCATCATTACCAGAAAGACAATAAAAAGTACCACCGCTCCGATCGGCAGCGCTACACCCATCCAGTCTTTCGACGTGCCTTTCGGACCATGTTCGAGCATATGCTTCGCCGCGGGCCACAGGCGCCACAGCATCATGGCCAGCATCAAAGCAATAACGACTTTTAACCAGAATTCCATTGAATTACCCTGATAATTGTTAGTAGGTCTGTTAACTCCTTCTCCCTCAGGGAGAGGGTTGGGATCAGAAAATCAAAGTTTAAATTCCTTCCTTGCTCTCGCACATGCTTCTGGCGACCTTTTTACCCTTCGGTTTGGTCTTGTCCTTGTGCCAGACATATAGGTACAACCGGTACAAAAAAACAAGCCGCGGATATACCGCGGCTTGCCGATCGGTTTATCACTATTCAGTGATTAGTCATCACCACTCATTGCGCCCAGGATATGCAGCAGGCTTACAAAGATGTTGTAAATGCTCAGATACAGACCGACGGTCGCACGAATGTAGTTGGTTTCACCACCGTGAATGATACGGCTGGTATCAAACAGGATCAGACCGCTCATCAGCATGATGATACCGGCAGATACGGCCAGTGACAGGGCGGGGATCTCCATGAACAGGTTGGCGATCATCGCACCGAATACCACCAGGATACCGACGAACAGGAAGCCACCCATGAAGCTGAAGTCCTTGCGCGTGGTCAGCGCATAACCGGACAGCCCCAGGAAGATCACGCCGGTGCCACCCAGTGCGGTACCGACCAGCTGTGGACCATTAGCCAAGGCCAGGTAGGCGTTCAGTATCGGTCCCAGACCTGCGCCGAGCAAGCCGGCAATGGCGAAAACGACAGCGATACCGCCAGTGGAGTTTTCGAAACGGGGCAGAACCAGCCAGATCAGGCCAATAGCGCCGATGGACATCATCATGGACACGCCAGGAGACAGATTGATCGCCATGCCCACTGCAGCCATTACGGCGCTGAACAGCAGCGTCATAGAAAGCATTATGTAGGTATTGCGGATGACCTTATTGGTCGCCAGTACCGACTCTCTGCCACGTGCAATGGTTGGGTTGAATTCATTCATTACTTGTTTATCCTCTCAGGTAATAATAATGATAACAATATGATACCTAAAACAGCATATTGTTCCATATAGCTAACATAAGGGTTCTGCTCAGGTATTTCAAGTCTTTGTTAAGCAACTGTATTATAGAATAAAAAAATGCCCGGATCGGCCCAAATGGACTGGAAACCGGGTGCCTGATCAGTTATGATTTGCATCCGCTGTAACAGCGACTGGAGAGGTGGCAGAGCTGGCCGAATGCACCGGTCTTGAAAACCGGCGAGGGGCGACCCTCCGTGAGTTCGAATCTCACCCTCTCCGCCATAAATTAATAAGGGGCCTTTTATAGGCCCCTTTTTAATTTATCGAGGACGCCAGTCAATGAGCTTACTCGTTGCCCGTCATCGCCAGACGCGTAAGCGTCGTGGTGTTCTCCCAAACATTGTAGCCCACTCAATGAGATTGCTTCGTCGCTAGCGCTTCACGCAATGACCTTATTCTTTTGGGGTGTGTAAAGTAAACAACAACACTCGGGTTATTTGCTCACAAATGGTAAGATATTCCCAATCATGAAAAAAATAGCCCTCATTGTGCTGCTGATAGGCGGCTTTTTGTTGTACCAGTACTACCAGACAGACCAGCAAAACGGTAGCGATGCCAGAATCAGCATCGAGGGTCTGCCGTGGCAAATCGAGGAGCTGCCGGAGGGTCAGTCCCGGGTATTCGGGCTGGTACTTGGCCAGGTCACACTGGCTGACGCATTCAAGGTGCTGGGTCAGGACCGCGAACTGGCCATTATTGCGATGCTGAACGAACCGGGTTCTCTGGAGGCCTATTACCCGCGTTATACCGCCGGTGTATTGACCGGCAAGCTGATCCTGGTTGCCGGGATTGAAGACCAGAAACTGGCCGAGATGCGTAAGCGTGCGGTCAGTATCGACTATACTGGCAGCGGCGCGAAAAAATACCGGCTGCACAAGGGTGACATGGCCTATGTCGACAGCCTGCCGGTAGCGACCGTCACCTTCGTCCCGTCGGTCAATTTCGATCATGACACCATTATCAAGCGCTTCGGCAAGCCCGATCACCTGATTGTCGCCAACACCAACACCAGCCACTATTTATATCACGACAAGGGCGTGGACATTATTCTGAACCAGAAGGGCAAGGAAGTGATGCAGTATGTGGCGCCGAAGGACTTCGGTCGCTTGTCGGAGGTATTGCTGAAGCCGCAGCAGGGTGACAGTGAGGAGCAGTAGAGACCGCGCTGCTGTCGCGGCTCGCAATGACGGCAGCGGAAGGGCAAAGCGCATTGCACTAACGATAGTGCAGTTAAAACAAAGATTATCCTGACTGTATAAACATTGACCAGCTCAACCAAAAACTTAATCACCCTGAAAATTGAATCAATAAAATGTGCAGTGGCTCACAGGTTTCGAGCCCCGGTCGTGTATTAATACTCACTAAAGCAGGCACGGACAGCCTGTTGTTCACAAGGGTTAGATTCAACAATAAAAACAAGTTGTATCTACATGATTCAGAATAACAATTGGACGCGTTACATTTAGGGGCTGTTATATCTTGTAACAGGCGCTAGAATTGGATTAACGGGTTGAAAAACAAATCCAACAAAAATACTGCGGTATGGAATCAGGCAGTATATAATCTGGTGTAACCGGACCGTTCCAAACATAAAGAATTCGTGGAGCCAACCTTACAGATGATAAACGTCCTGTTAGCAGATGATCATGAACTGGTACGCACCGGTATCAAGCGTTTGCTGAACGATGTACGGGGTATCAAGGTGGTTGGCGAGGCCTGCAGCGGCGAGGAAGTACTCGAGCTGGCCCGCAACAAATGCCCCGACGTGGTATTGATGGATGTCAGCATGCCTGGCATCGGCGGTCTGGAAGCCACCCGCAAACTGATCCAGGCCCATCCGAATGTGCGCGTGATCGTGGTCACCGTGCACGCCGAAGAGCCATTCCCGACCCGTATGCTCGAGGCCGGCGCCTACGGTTACCTGACCAAGGGCTGCGGTGTGCAGGAGATCGTCAAGGCGATCAAGACCGTACACCTCGGCAAACGCTACATCAGCAGCGATATCGCCCAGGAAATGGCGCTGTCGATGATGCCTGGCGGCAGCCAGTCACCGTTTGATTCATTATCTCCGCGCGAAATGCAGGTCATGATGATGGTCACCGAGGGCAAAGGCCCGCAAGAGATCTCCGATACCCTGTGTTTAAGCCCCAAGACCGTCAGCACCTACCGCCGTCGCCTGTTTGAGAAGGTCGGCGTTGATAACGATGTCGAGCTGACCCGCCTGGTTATTCGCCATGGCATACTGGATACCGCGGAAGGCATGTAACACCGCCATCCCGACCTCCAATACACCGGCTATCTCCCCGCTACTACAGCTTATCCAGAAACTTTCGCACGCGCTTGCTATCTATATTTATATGGATAGACTACAGCCTAATTATTCAGGCATATAACCAATAATAATGAGTCAGGAACGTATCAAAGCCCCTGAACTGGCCGATGGATTGGAGTGGTTTAATGTCATCGAGCCGGTACGCATAGCGGACCAGCGTGGTCGAGTGGTACTACTCGACTTCTGGACCTATAGCAGCATCAACTGCATGCACACCCATCACGACCTGCGCCACCTGGAAGACAAGTTTGGCGACCGCCTGCTGGTGATTAGTATTCATTCTCCGAAGTTTCCGCATGAACGCGTGCCGGCCAACCTGCAAAAAGCGATCAATCGCTACCCGGTACGCCACCCGGTGGTCAACGACCCATCCTTCAAGACCTGGAAACAGTACAATATTCGCGCCTGGCCATCACTGATCTTTATCGATCCGGACGGCTATATCGTCGGCTTGCTGGCCGGGGAAGGGCGCCGTGATCAACTGGAAAAACTGATTGAAAAGGCACTGCGCAAGGCCGCCGAGGACATGGTCACGCCGGATCGGCCCTTGGCACTGGAGCGTAAACCGGAGCCGAATAATAGCTCCCTGTATTTCCCGGGCAAGATCCTGGCCACCGAAAACAGTATATACATCAGTGACAGTGGCCATAACCGCATCGTCGTGATCAACCATCATGGCCGGATCAACCGCGTGTTCGGGATGAACAGTGCCGGCATGCTCGACGGTTTTACCGATAGCGCTGCGTTCAATCATCCCAACGGCATGGTCAAGGTCAAGGACGCGCTGTATGTCGCCGACACCGGTAATCACGCGATACGGCGCATTAACCTGGTCAATGGCGAGGTCGAGACTATCGCCGGTAACGGTAAGCAGGGGCGCTACGAGTCCATGCGTTATAACGACGCGCGTACCGCCAGCCTGAACTCACCCTGGGACCTGGCCTATGACAAGGGCTATCTGTATATCTCGATGGCCGGGCAGCACCAGATCTGGCGCCTGCACCTGTCCAACAACGTGCTCGAACGTTTTGTCGGCACCGGTCGCGAGGATCTCACCGACGGTGTCGCGTCCAATAGCGCACTGGCACAGCCGTCCGGCCTGGCACTGGGCGGCAATGCACTGTTCGTGTCCGATGCGGAGACCTCGGCGGTGCGCATCGTGCGTATTCCGGACGGCAAAATCAACACCCTGGTTGGCGAGGGCCTGTTCGAATTCGGTGATCGCGACGGCACCGGCAAGGAAGTGCGGCTGCAATACCCACTGGATGTCGAATTCAGCGAGGCTGACAACATCGTCTATATCGCCGATAGCTTCAACAACAAGATCAAGCTGCTGGACATTACCACCAAGGCAGTCCATAGTCTCGAGTTTGATGGTCTGTACGAGCCATCCGGTATCTCGCTGCACAAGAATTTCCTGTGGATTGCGAACACCAACAACCACTGCATCGGCCGCCTGGACCTGCAAAGCGGGCTGTATGAGACACTGGAATTAAATGAACCCATCGATTTTTGACCTGGATTGCCGGCGCTGTCAGCGCCTGTCGGATTTTCTCGATCAAGTTGCCAACGACTACCCGGACTACCACGCCAGACCGGTGGCCCCGTTTGGTGACAAAAAAGCACGCCTGCTGATCGTCGGCCTTGCCCCCGGCATGCACGGCGCCAACGCCACCGGCCGACCGTTTACCGGCGATTATGCCGGGGTGCTGCTGTACGAGACCCTGTACAAGTTCGGCTTTAGCAACCAGAGCGAATCCACCGCCATCAACGACGGCCTCAAACTGATCAACTGCCGCATCACCAACGCAGTCAAATGCCTGCCACCGCAGAACAAACCGGTTGGTAGTGAAATCAACACCTGCAACGACTTCCTCGCCGCCGAACTGGCCGGCATGCCGGACAGCTCGGTGATCCTCGCGCTCGGTGGCATCGCCCACAAGGCCGTGATCCGCGCACTCGGCCTGAAGCAGAGCGACTACAAGTTTGGCCATAACAACAAACACAAACTCACCCCGGGCCTGACCCTGCTCGACTCCTACCACTGCAGCCGCTACAACACCCAGACCAAACGCCTGACCGAAAAAATGTTCCACGACGTGTTTCGCGCCGCGAAGAGGTTGGTTGATAAATAGTGGGGTAAACTACCCCCATGTCCGAACCCGACTTCAAATCGTTTTTAAAAAACCTGACCTCGCGCCCCGGGGTCTACCGCATGCTCGATAAAAACGACCGCATCCTGTACGTCGGCAAGGCCCGCAACCTGAAAAAACGCGTGACCAGCTATTTCCGCAGCAGCGGCCTGGCACCGAAGACCCAGGCGCTGATGAACCACGTGCACCACATCGACGTGACCGTGACCCACACCGAGGGCGAGGCCCTGATCCTGGAAAACAACCTGATCAAGGAAAACCGCCCGCGCTACAACGTGCTGCTGCGTGACGACAAGAGCTACCCGTACATCTACCTGTCCAGCGAGGACGCGTTCCCGCGCCTGTCGCTGCACCGCGGCGCGAAGCGCATGAAAGGCCGCTACTTCGGCCCGTACCCGAGCGCCGGCGCGGTGCGCGAGACCCTGAGCCTGCTGCAAAAGCTGTTTCCGATCCGCCAGTGTGAAGACAGCTTCTACCGCAACCGTTCACGGCCGTGCCTGCAATACCAGATCAAGCGCTGCACCGCACCCTGCGTCGGCCTGGTCGACGAACACACCTATGCCGAACACGTGCGTCTGGCCGAGCTGTTCCTGGAAGGCAAGAGCAACCACGTCATCGAGGTGCTGGTCGACAAGATGGAACAGGCCTCGACCGGCATGGTATATGAGCAGGCCGCCACCTATCGCGACCAGATATCGACCCTGCAACGCATCCAGGAGCGCCAGTACATCAGCGGTGTTAGCGGTGACCTCGACGTGATCGCCTGTGCCACCGAGGGCGGCGTGGCCTGTATCCAGGTATTCTTCGTGCGCGATGGCCATCACCTCGGCAACAAGAGCTTCTTCCCGAAA
Organism: uncultured Gammaproteobacteria bacterium; assembly: GCA_947258795.1. Taxonomy (GTDB): domain Bacteria; phylum Pseudomonadota; class Gammaproteobacteria; order DRJJ01; family DRJJ01; genus DRJJ01. The sequence continues at coordinate 305,259 of CAMYJU010000001.1, forward strand.
ATCCCGGATGCGACCGAACCGGCCGAGATCCTCGAGGCCTTCCTGTCCGGCTATTACCTAGACAAACCGGTACCGGAAGAGATCCTGATCAGCCACCCGCTGGAAGACACGGAGCTGATCCAGGACCTGCTCGCCGAGCAGAGTGGCCATACGATCAACCTGCATGCGAGCACCCGTGGCGACCGCGCACGCTGGTTAAAAATGGCTTTAAGTAATGCTGATAACGCATTGAAAATGAGACTATTATCCAGTCAGGGATATCAGCAAAGACTGGAGGCCCTGCGCGACAGCCTGGACCTCGATGAAACCCCGCAACGCATGGAGTGCTTCGATATCAGCCACACCAGCGGCGAGGCCACGGTGGCCTCGTGCGTGGTGTTCGACCAGGAAGGCCCGCGCAAGGCCGATTACCGGCGCTTCAATATAAAAGGAATTACCCCGGGCGACGACTACGCGGCGATGGAACAGGCGCTGACCCGGCGCTACACTCGCCTGAAGAAGGGCGAGGGCAAGCTGCCCGATATCCTGTTTATCGACGGCGGCAAGGGCCAGATCGGCAAGGCCCACCAGGTGCTGGACGAACTCCAGGTCGAAGACGTCAACATCGTCGGTGTGGCCAAGGGCGAGGGACGAAAGCCCGGACTTGAGACACTGTTCTTGTCCGGCCGTGCCAGCCCCATTATACTGGACGCCGAACAACCGGCCTTGCATCTGATCCAGCAAATACGCGACGAGGCCCACCGCTTTGCGATTACCGGCCACCGCGCAAGGCGCGACAAGGCACGAAAAACCTCGTTTCTTGAAGGAATTGTCGGCATGGGACCCAAGCGACGCCAGCGCATCCTGAAGCACTTTGGCGGCCTGAAGGAACTGGAACGTGCCGGGATAGAAGACTTTGCCAGGGTACCCGGTATTAGCCGGCAATTGGCGCAACGCATTTACGATGCCTTACATACGGACGCAAGCTAAGCAGTGCAACTTAACCTACCCACCATACTAACGCTGTCGCGCATCGCGATTATCCCGTTCTTTGTGGTGATCTACTACCTGCCGTTCAAGGAATCCGCGCTGATTTGCACCATCCTGTTCGTCGTCGCCGCCATCACCGACTGGCTGGATGGCTTTATCGCCCGCCGTTACAACATGACGTCGCGTTTTGGCGCATTTCTGGACCCGGTGGCCGACAAACTCACCGTCGCCGTGGTGCTGATCCTGCTGGTCGACCGCAACCCGACCCCGTACCCGGACCTGTTCATGGCCATCCCGGCCGTCATCATCATCGGCAGGGAAATCACCATCTCCGCACTGCGTGAATGGATGGCCAAGATCGGTGAGGGCACCAAAATGGCCGTCAACTGGAATGGCAAGGTCAAAACCACCGCCCAACTGGTCGCACTACCGATGATGATCTACCGTGAACCGCTGTTTGGCGTGATCCCGGTCGCCGAAATCGGCTTTTACCTGCTGTACATCTCCGCCGCCCTGACCCTGTGGTCCATGTACACCTACCTGCGCAGCGCCTGGCCATCACTGATGCGCAGCGCCGACGAGAGCTAGGCAAAAACAGCTCTAAGTCACTGATAGCATAAAATAAAACAAGCAAAATCCGGATATTACCTTGACTTCACTCCCCGGGTCATTAAAATAGCGATTCGCTTTATGGCTATGCCATAATAAAGCTATGCGGGAATAGCTCAGTTGGTAGAGCACGACCTTGCCAAGGTCGGGGTCGCGAGTTCGAATCTCGTTTCCCGCTCCAATTTATCCACGAAAAACCCTGATCCTGGCATCGGGGTTTTTTGTATCAGCATCGCAAACGTGCTGAAATAGTAAAAGAACAAAGGCTGAGTGGCAGAGTGGCTATGCAGCGGATTGCAAATCCGTGTACCTCGGTTCGACTCCGGGCTCAGCCTCCATTTATTTCTTCAACCATCCCCCCATATCATATAGAATTCATCCTCCACCCATGCCCGGGTGGCGAAATTGGTAGACGCAAGGGACTTAAATATCTTGAGCACCCAGTCGGGAAACCACTGGTGTGAATGGAGTCAAATTCGGGGAAACCTCAGCGCAGAATGGCGGTGGCAATCCCGAGCTAAGCCTGTATAGATTAGCGCCTCATCCTTAAATCCCCTCTCCCTCAGGGAGAGGGTTAGGGTGAGGGGATAATACAGGAAAGTGTAGAGACTTGACGGCTCCTGCCTAACTTCTAATCAGAACACGGCAAAGAGAAAGTCCAGACCACAAACGAAAACGGGATCGGAGTCAACCATGACTCTGACCCAACTTTTCGGCAGCAAAAGCTGTAGTTGGTACGAAAATCCCTCGGTGGTAACACCGTGCCGGTTCGATTCCGGCCCCGGGCACCATTTTTTAAATTACTTGTTCATTAGAACTTCCATCGTTGGGCAGTTCCATTCCTTCCCGGTAGAATATTCTGCTGATTTTTTGAAAATGGCATAGCGTTCACTCAAATCGACATGAAACATCAAGTTATACGCAGTTAATGCATCATCATTAGATACACGTGATGTTACGCTGCCATCACAGCAGTACCAGTACAACATTTCCTACCAGTCGGTTCCAAAGTATCAGACCCCGGTATTAGCCATTCGGAACAGAGCGACTATGGCGGTTACAAAACGTACACCCACTCTAAACTATAAAAACATCTACATTCAGATTTTCGACAAATTATCATAATAAAATATACATTAATTACAATGAGTTAATTATACTTTAGTCATTCTTGCTTGAATAATATACGCAAGTTGCGTATATTCAATCAATGAAACTGGTCTTCTATGAAACACCACTCTTTACGCGTTTACTTCCAAACTATCTAGATGACCAGCAATACAGGGCTTTGCAGTCAGCCTTACTAGAAAATCCACAGATGGGTGATTTAATGCCTGGTACTGGTGGTTTTCGTAAGCTGAGGTGGCAAGACCCGGGAAGAGGGAAAGGCAAACGAGGTGGCCTTAGAGTCATTTACTATTACCTCACAGCAGATCATCAGATATGGTTTTTTACCCTCTACGACAAAGATGAGGCAACTGACCTGACCCCTGATGAGAAAAAGCAACTGAAACAGGCAATACAGAAGGAGCTGGCGGCCAGGAGAGCAAAACGATGACTAAAAAGCGAAAACTGTTTGATGAATTAATGGATGGCGTTGAGTCTATGCAGCAGCAGCGTACGGGTAAAATTACGCTGCGTACGCACGAAGTCGATGAGTTGCCACCATTAATAGTTGATGCCGAATTGATTCGTGAAACCCGCGAGCGGTTACACGTTTCACGTGCTGTTTTTGCACGTCGCCTGCGGGTTTCTACACGTACACTCGAAAACTGGGAACAGGGAAGGGCTAAGCCGAATGCACAGGCAGCTGCATTAATTATGATGGTGAGGCAGTTCCCTGATACGCTCGAAAAGCTTTCAACACTCAATAGTAACCACGCGCATGCATAGCTGCGTGACTAGGAAATAAGAATGTAGGGCGTACCAAACGCCTTACTGTCATCCCCGAAAGCTGTTGTCGGGGATCCATAAGATAAATGAAAATGGATTCCCGCCTCCGCGGGAATGACTGCATTGACGCCATTACGAGGGAAAAACAGATCAAGGGCGGTTCAAGGAATTCCAAAATCGAGCTCATTGAGGGTCTTAATCCAGACTGGAATGATCTCTACCCGAGTATTTGCGATTAAAGTCATCGCAAGGCACAAAGTGATGTGGCAATCTTCAGCTGAGTGACAGTGAGATATTAGCTTCTGTATTCTCCTTGTAATTCATCATAAGCTGCAATATGATTTTCGTCTGAATATGGAAATCAGACACGACAACAAGGAGCGTCATCATGAGTACCGAAATACTCGATCACCTGCCGCAGCTTCGGCCACATTCTAATATCCAGCTTGTAAACGATGTGCCTGATAGGTTCAAGTCTCGGATGGGCAGATCAGGACAACATCCCAAAGAGTTGATTGAGCCTGTATTGGTCGCAAATGCAAGCTGGGCGTCCAAGCCATACAAAGGCATCCAGTCATTAATACAGGTAAAAAAACAGACAGTCTATTCGTAGAATAATGACGCTTGAGCCTGGCATTGAAGACAATCTGACTTTCCGTCTTAATACCGCACTTTTAGGGGGTGAAAATTACCCGGTGTTAACGGCAATATTGGGTACGGCGGCAGGCATGGTTTCTGTGGGTGGCGGCTTGCTCTTTGCGGCATTCACAACCAGTATCAGCGCGACGCAAAAGCAACGGCGAGTATTGGCGCGCGGTGGCGATGAAATCTGGCAAGTTGAGGAAATTGGAAAAATAAAAGATGGTTCTGGATATAAGGCCATGCATATTAATTCCTATTTTCTAGTGGATCCATATCGTAGACAAGCACCATCGAAAGGCTGGTTGATACATGATGAACGAATAGAAGTTTTGTTAAATTAGTATATGTATTTTTCAGGATAGATGATGTTAATTATTTTAATGTGGGTAGGGTAATGAGTCAGATAATATTATATTCCAAAATACTACTAATTTATTGTTTCTGTGTCGGGTCAATTGCATGTACTGATCAAAATTCAGTAGAGATTAATAAAGAAGCTGAAGCGAGTTATAACAGGTTGTGCAAAATTTATGATGATTTAAATCACCTCAAGCTTAGTGATAATGAAATTGCTGACAGGCTTGTAACCAGAATTTATTCTGAAGTACCTGAATTAACAAATGTAACCAAACATATTTTTAGTGCTCCGCCACAAAAAACCTATGGTTTGTATAAACAAGTGGCAGAACAAGATATTGGCATTCCATGGGAATGCCCGGCTATAAAAGAGTATTACACGTTAAAGTGAAGTTGTCTGTAGATTAAATATTTACAGGCGTAACACCATTAGCTTCTTCCTGTCATCGCGAGTCGCGAAGCGACGTGGCGATCTCCTAAAGCTGGCTGCCAAACCACTGAGATTGCTTCGGTGCTCCGCACCTCGCAATGACCCTTAAAATTACCCGTCATTGCGAACGTAGTGAAGCAATCTCCCAAATTTTGCCGCTAATCACAGAAAGCCACTTGCCATTGACTATATAAATTGACTACACTTCGCGAATGAATTTCTTCCGGCGCACACAAAAACGCACCCTGATCCTCTGGACCATCCTGTTGTCCGTGTCGATCCTGTGTGCGCAGGGCGTCAGGCTGCATGTGCATGGCTTCGAACATTCACACCAAAATAACCACCACGACTCAATCGAGGCATTTGACAACGGTCACGTGCACCCGACCAGCATCCACCTGGCCAGTGACATTTCCCACAACGACCATCATGGTGGGGTAGTACCGGAGCTGGACCTGGGTATGGACGGCTTCATGAAGAAACTGTCAGTCACCGATCTGAGCCTGGCCCTGGTCAGCCTGTTGGTATTACTACTGGCACCGGCATTGATACGCCGGATTTATCGAACTGATCGCATTCAAAGAACCGCGTTTCTGACGCGATACCTGCACTCGCCGCCGTTGCGCGCACCCCCACACTGTTAATCTCCAGTTCAGCAACACCCGGTTAGGCTGTTAGCCAACTCGGTCTGTTTGACATCGTGACAGCTACAGCCTGTCTGCGAGTCGAAAGATTTTTACAACAGGAGATTGTCTGGTATGACATCACTGCGAATACGAGAATTATATATGCAGCGTCTTGGCGTTATGGCCAGGTATTGCATGGGCATCAGTATGCTGACGATACTGTTACCCGCTATCGGTCACGCTGAAGCGCTGACCGAACAGCAAAGCCTGGACCTGGGTCTGAACCAGGTGGACTTTGTGAACCTGCTGCAAAGCAGACAGGCAAATGCACAAGGGCAGCTGCTCAGCAATACTACCTGGGCGAACCCGGAGTTCAAATACAGTCGTGAGGAACTCGGTGACGAAACCGAAACCACTTACTCGTTAAACCAACGGCTGGAGATATCCGGCAGCCGCGGTCTGCGTCACGATGCCGCGCAGGCGAATATCGACAGCACCGCGTCCGGCATAGCAGGCGAACGGGCCACTCGTCGCGCGACCATCCGTGAGCATTTTTTCAACACCCTTTATTATCAGAAGCAGCAACGGGTATTTACGCACTGGGTGGATAAATTCAACAAGGTCGAGGCGACCATGCTTAAAAGAGAGCGGGCCGGAGATGTCTCCGGTTATGACCGCCGGCGTATCAGCCGGGAAAAGGTCTCGCTGCTGTCCGAACAGCGCAGCAACCAGGCCAGCTATCAGAACAGCTGGCAAAAGCTGATCGGGATCATCGGGGTAGATAAAACCAACGACTTTGTCGACGTCAGCGGTGAGCTGTTACCGGCTGCGTTGCCGCCATTGGCACCTCTACTGCAAGACCTGCCGAAGCATCCGTCGCTGATGCAGTTACAGCACCAGGCCGAGTCGGCCCGCCTGAGTGCCCGCGCGGCAGGCCGCAGCAGCATTCCTGACATCACCATCGGTATCGGACAGAAACAGGTTGAAGGCCCGTTGATCGACGAGTCCGGCCTGGTGCTGAGCGCATCGGTGCCACTGCCCTTGTTCAATCGCAAACAGGGTGAGCAGCTGATCGCGCAGTCCAGGGCACGCCAGACCGACAGCGAATACCAGCTTAAACTGAAGCGCCTGCAAGCGGAACTGCAAGGTCTGTGGCAGCAGGCCACACAACAGGCCGACAATGCGCGCTTGTTCCATGACCAGAGTGTACACACCTCATTTGAACTGGTCAGGATTGCCGAAACGGCCTACCGGGCCAACGAGATCGGCGTACTCGAACTGGTCGACGCCTATCGCAGCGCGCTGCAGGCAGAGCAGACCGCACTGCAACTGGCGTTGGACGCACGCATGAGCCGTATCGAACTGGATAAATTTACAATTGGAGCCTCGCAATGAAGTTACCCGGGTTGCTTATTTTATATTTTACATTAGTCATACTGGCCGGCTGTGACAAGCCAGGTCAGGATCACGCCGAGGATAGTGCCAGCCGTGATCATCATGACAGTATCGACGCGGCCCAAGCGCGGAAGACCGATCACGATGATCATGATGACCATGGTGGTCACGACGATCACGGCCATGCTCATGGAGATGAATCCACGGTGGTGATCACGCACTTTACCGACCAGACCGAGCTGTTCGTCGAGTTCCCACCGTTTATCGTCGGTATGGAGTCCACATTCGCTGCGCATCTGACCCGTCTGGACTCCTACAAGGCGATCGCTTCCGGTACCGTGACCGTGACCCTGAGCGGTGGTGGAGCAGCGGATGAGGTATTCACTATCGATGTGCCGAGTATCCCCGGTATTTTCAGACCGGTGGTGATCCCGCAGCACGCGGTCAAGCGTAAGGTCAGCCTGCATTTGCTAGGCGAAGGCCTGGATATCGTGCACGAGCTCGGTGAACACCAGGTGTACTCGATCAGGCAGGCCGCTCTACAGGGTTTGCCGGACAGTGAAGAACCGGAAGACGCCATCTCGTATCTGAAGGAGCAACAGTGGCAGGTCGCTTTCGCTGTAAGTCAGGCCAGGCAAACCGAACTACGCGACAGCTTCCGCGCGACCGGAAACCTGCGGCCGCGTGCCGATGGCGAGGTCTACCTGAGCAGTACCACTGCCGGTCATTTACACGCCAAGGACCAGTTTCCGTATGCGGGCATGCGTGTGGAACGTGGGCAGGTACTGGCGACCATCGTGCCACGGCTCGGCGCCGGTGGTGATCTGGCCACACTGAAGGCCGCGCGTGACAAGGCGCGTTCCGAGTTCAAGCTGGCCAAACACGAACGTGAGCGACTGGAAAGGCTGTGGAAGGAAAAGGCCATTGCCGAACACCGCCTGCATGAGGCCCAGACCGAGGAATCGGTGGCCAAGACCGAACTGAATGCGGCCGAGCGTCGTTACAAGCAAAGCACCGGTGCCAGGCAAAATGCCCATACCGGGGTGCCGATACTGGCACCGATCGATGGTGTGCTCGCCCAGGTGCAGGGTGCACCCGGCAAGTTCGTCAACGAAGGTGATGCGCTGTTTCATATCATCAACCTCGACAAACTGTGGTTGGAGGCGCGTATCGCCGAGGCCGATATCGGCCGGCTGCAACAACCGAACGGCGCCTGGTTTACAGTCGAAGGCTTTAAAGAAAACTTCAGCACCTTCGATCTGAACGGGCGGCTGGTGTCACTGGGTGGCATTATCGACCCGGTCAACCGCACCACACCACTGATTTTTGAAATCGACAACCCGGACCAGCGCCTGCGCGCCGGCATGTTCACTAATGTGCGCGTGTTTACCGGCGAGGCCAGCAGCGGCGTCAGCGTGCCGGCCACTGCGATCTACGATGATGGCGGGCAGGAGGTCGTGTATGTGATGCTCGGCGGCGAGTCGTTCCAGCGCCGTGTGGTCCAGCTCGGTATCCGTGATGCCGGACAGGTGCTCGTCACCAGCGGCGTCCAGCCCGGTGAATGGGTGGTCAGTCGCGGCGCATATCTGGTGCGCCTGGCATCCGCTTCACCGGCCGAGGCCGGTCACGGCCATGCGCACTAGGAGGGCTGAGTCATGATTGCACCGGTTATCAAATGGTCGCTCGGCAACCGCCTGTTCGTCGTGGTCGGCGCCTTGCTGTTGTTGTTATGGGGTGGCTATGAGGCCACGCGTATGCCCGTGGATGTGTTCCCGGATCTGACCGCACCGACGGTCACGATCGTCACCGAGGCCCACGGCATGGCACCGAAAGAGGTCGAGACCCTGGTCACCATCCCGATCGAAAGCGGCTTGAACGGCTCCTCCGGTATACGCCGCGTGCGTTCAAATACCCAGGTCGGTATCTCGGTGGTGTATGCCGAGTTCGAGTGGGGCACCGATATCTACCGCGCCCGACAGATCGTGTCGGAAAAACTGCAGAGCGTCAGTGCTAACCTGCCACCGGAGATACCTAAGCCGGTGATGGCGCCGGTGGCCTCGGTGATGGGCGAGATCATGTTCATCTCACTAAAATCAGACCACCATAGCGCGCTGGACCTGAAAACCACGGCTGACTGGGTCGTGCGCCGGCGTCTGCTCGCGGTACCCGGTGTGGCCGAGGTGATCCCGAATGGTGGGCAGACCAAACAGTTTCAGGTCATGGCCAAACCCGACCGCCTGGCCGCCTACAAAATCAGTCTGAACGATGTGATCGACGCATTGCGCCAGACCAACCAGAACTCCTCGGCCGGCTTTTACACCGAGGGCGGGCAGGAGTACCTGATCCAGGGTCTGGGCCGGGTGCGCTCAGCAGACGAGATCAGCAACACCGTGATCGCATTTCGCGGCGAGCAACCGATCATGGTCAGGCATGTCATACTGGGTGTACAGAAACAGCCCGGCGCCAATACGCTGGAACTGACCGAACGGCTGGACCAGGTCATCGCCGATATCCAGGCCTCACTGCCAACCGGTATGCGCATCGAGAGCAACGTGTTCCGTCAGGCCGACTTTATCTCGGTATCGATCGACAACCTGAACCTGGCCCTGCGCGATGGTGCGATCCTGGTGATTGCAATTGTATTTGTGTTCCTGGCCAGTGTGCGCGCCACCGCGATCACGCTGGTCGCGATACCCTTGTCGCTACTTGCGGCCATACTGGTACTCGATGCGATGGGTGCAACCATCAACACCATGACCCTCGGCGGCATGGCCATTGCGCTCGGTGCACTGGTCGATGACGCGATCATCGTGGTCGAGAACATCGTGCGCCGAATGCGCGAGAACCGCTTACTGCCGATCGAGCAACAGGCAGCCACGATCGCCGTGGTGAGAGATGCAACACGCGAGATCCAGGGCTCGATCGTATTCGCCACCATTATCATCATGCTGGTGTTTCTGCCCTTGTTCTTCCTGACCGGGGTCGAAAGCCGTTTGATGCAACCGCTGGGACTGGCCTATATCGTCGCACTGGCCGCATCCCTGGTTGTTGCGATTACAGTCACGCCGGTATTGTGCAGCCTGTTCCTGAAAAACGACAAGGTGGTCAGGGAAGGGCATGAGACCAAACTGGTAATCTGGCTGAAACGCCATTACACACGACTACTGGATGCAACCATTCATCGTTGGCAGGCGATCAGTGTGTTTGCACTGGCCGGCCTGATCGCCACCGCGATTGCGATCGCGCTGGCCGGGCGTTCGTTTCTGCCCAGCTTTAACGAAGGCAGCCTGACCGTCAGTGCCGTCGCACTACCGGGCACCTCACTGGAGCAGTCCAGTCTGCTCGGTCAACGCGTCGAGCAGATCCTGCTGTCACACCCGGAGGTCAAGGCCACCGCACGCCGTACCGGTCGTGCCGAACGCGACCCGCATGCACAGGGCATCCATTCCACCGAGGTCGAGGTCAGCCTGAATATGCTGGAACGAAGCAAAGAGGAGTTCCTGGCTGCATTACGTAAGGACTTCGCCAGCCTGCCGGGCATGAACATCGTCATTGGTCAGCCGATCTCACACCGCATCGACCATATGCTGTCCGGTACACGTGCGAACATCGCAGTCAAGATCTTCGGTCATGACCTGTACGAGCTTCGCAAAATTGCCGAACAGGTCAAGGGCGTGACCGAAGGCGTGCCGGGGGCGGTGGATATCGCGGTTGAGCAACAGGCCGATATCCCGTTCCTGACCGTGAAGTTCAAACGCGATAGCATCGCCCGTTATGGCCTGACCGTCGGTGAGGTCGCCGAAACCATCGAGACCGCGTTTTATGGCCAGGCGGTGTCACGCGTACTGGAAGGGGACGCCAGCTTCGACCTGGTGGTGCGTTATCCGCCATCGGCACTGGATGATTTCGAGTCCATCCGCAGTACCCTGATCACCACCGCGCGTGGAGCGCAGCTGCCGTTACATGCACTGGCCGAGATCAGAAAAGACCGTGGCCCGAATGCGATCAGTCGCGAGAACGTGCAACGCAAGATCGTAGTCATGGTCAACGTCGCCGAACGTGATCTTGGCAGCGTGGTCAACGACATTCGCGAGCAGGTCGCCACACAGATCGAACTGCCCAGCGGTTACCATGTCGAGTACGGCGGACAGTTCGAAAGCGCCGAACAGGCATCACGCACCCTGGCGGTGATGGGTACAGTGGTTGTGGTAGCGATGTTCCTACTGTTATTCGTCGCATTCCGTGCGGCCCGCGATGCACTGCTGGTGATGCTGAACCTGCCACTGGCATTAATGGGCGGGGTAGTGGGCATGTATGTGTCCGATGGCATCCTGTCGGTCGCGACCCTGATCGGTTTTATCACCCTGTTTGGTATTGCCACGCGTAATGGCGTGATGCTGATCGCACATATCCACAACCTGGTCGAACACGAGCATATCCATGACGCCTACGAGGCGGTACACCGTGCCGCGATCGAACGACTGGTACCCATCCTGATGACCGCCGGCCAACCCGGCAGCGAGATCCAGGCACCAATGGCGGTGGTGATTTTATGGGGCCTGCTCAGCTCGACCCTGCTCAACATGATCGTCGTCCCGGCCCTGTACCTGCGCTTTGGTTCCACCCGCCATATCGCGCAAATGAAACTCGTACCGGCCACCCAATAAACACACAAACCCAAATGGAGTAAGCAATGACAAACCAGACTCAAACCAAAATCATCAAACAGCCGTTCAATCTCATACTGGGCGGACTGTTCATGATGATGCTATTTATGCTCATTACCACCCCGGCCCAGGCCAGCGGCGACCATAAACACGGCCACGGCCATGAGCCGATTACCCAGCAACAGGCCGGCGAACTGGCGACGCAAAAGCTCGAGTCACTGGTCAAGAAAGGCAAAATCGACAAAAGCTGGAGCGGCAAACCGATCGACAGCGTCACCAAAAAGACCTTCTCCAAGGGCCCGGAATGGGTAGTTACGTTTAAAAACAACGAACTTGCCGACCAGTCCAAGCGTACGCTGTATATGTTTTACGCACTGGACGGCCACTACCTCGCCACCAATTACACCGGTAATTAAGAAAAAGCTCCCTCTCCCCCAGGGAGAGGGCTGGGGTGAGGGGATAAAAACAACTTTTCAATAAACGCCGTCATCCCCAAACGGCAAAGTGCCCGTCATCCCCAAACGCCTTAGTCGGGGATCCATAAAATATCACCCCCTCTCCCTCAGGGAGAGGGCATAGCCGTCATCCCCGAACGGCAAAGTGCCCGTCATCCCCAAACGCCTTAGTCGGGGATCCATAAAATATCCCCCCCTCTCCCTCAGGGAGAGGGCCGGGGTGAGGGGACATAAATACAACCCCCTGCAAATCCGCCCCACCACCCTTATACTACCTCCATGCAATTCCTCATCTTCGGATCAGTATTCCTAATCGTCATGGCCCTGATGAACCTCTACATCTGGCGCCGCTTCCTGCGCCATATCTCCCATGCCAAGGTGCACTACCTGATCATCATCCCGATCATCCTGATGGCCGGAGACATCTTCTTCATCCTCGAAATCGCCACCGGCATCATCCCTGAATCACCGGCGCTGTACTTTGCCACCAGCAGCTTCGTCGGCATCACCTTCATGATGTTCGTGGTCGCCATCATCTACGACCTGACCATCACCGTATCCAGGCGCGTACCACCGGTCGACCACGAACGCCGCCGCGTACTCAAGCTGATCTTCGATGTCACCATGCTGGTCGCGGCCTTCGCCTACCTGTTACGCGGTTTCAGCCAGGGCATCAAGTTCCCGGAACTGAACAAGGTCCATGTCAAAATCAAGGACTTTCCGCACGACAACTTCAACCTGGTACAACTCACCGACGTCCACGTTGGCCGCACCATCAAACGCGACTTCATCGAACGCCTGGTAGAAGAGACCAACCAACTCAAGCCAGACATGGTCGTGATCACCGGCGACCTGGTCGATTTACCGATACCGAGCATCGAATATGACCTGTACCCACTAAAAGACCTGAATGCACCGACCTATTTCATCCTCGGCAACCACGAATACTTCCATGGACCGGGCGAGGCCATCGCCTATATCAGAGAGCTGGGCATCACCCCGTTAATCAATGAGCATGTCACCATCGGCGAGGGTGAACAACAGTTCAACCTGGTCGGTCTGACTGACCTGTCCGGCGCCAGGGCAGGGCTGTTCCCACCAGACCCGGAAAAGGCCTTCAATGGCTGCGACCAGGGTAAATGCACCATCGTCCTGGCCCACCAACCCAAAATGATCACCGAAATGAACGGCTGCCGCTGCGACCTGATGCTCAGCGGCCACACCCATGGCGGCCAGATCTTCCCGTTCGGCCTGCTGGTGATGACCGCACAACCCTACCTGGCCGGATTGCACTACCATACACCCGACCAACAGATCTTCGTCAGCCGCGGCACCGGCTACTGGGGCCCACCATTACGCTTCCTGGCGCCGAGCGAGATTAGTCAGTTGATTATTCGGAAGGTATAGGGATATTTCAGGAAAAACCTTTTATTTTTCCGCTAAATGCCTCAAAATCATGAGGATATTACAAAAAAGTATTCCAATAAATTAACTACTCGTTGTCATAGCGAGCCTTGGCGAAGCTATCT
>CAMYJU010000002.1 GCA_947258795.1 uncultured Gammaproteobacteria bacterium
GGCGTTGAATTTGCGCGTCAGGGAGTGTCATTTGCACCTTTTCATTAGCATTTATGGTGCGGATTAAGACCGATTAATTCGTCGTTATTTCACACCCATTGCCAACAGTATAGTCAATTTCTCGATGAAAAAGCGGGAAAATCCGGATGTACCAAAATATAGGCAAGGGGTGCAAAAAATGACCAACAACTTCCATCTCCTGGCTGGTCTTAGAACTGGTTCTCGCGAACGTGCACTGGCCACCCCCGACTGTGTATGTCATGAAAATTTGAGGCAAAACCGGGTCAGAGAACAACATTTTCTAATATTAGCAACAATTGCTCTCTGACCCTTATTTTTATACTTAAAGTTGTTTGTCTCAATAAAGTTGCATTTAGCTCTCATGGTTGATGTTGTTTTTCTGTATGGCCGCTGAAAGTTCAGTTTTTGCATCATTTAGAATCAGTCTTGACCCTCTGAGTATAACGACTGAGATAATGATCCCGATAATGATATCTGGCCAACGGTTGTCTAAAGTCCAAACCAGTACGCCACCGGTGATGACACCCAGATTGGCAATTACATCATTGGTCGAAAAAATCCAGCTGGCGCGCATATGAACTTCACCGTCTTTGTGTTTATGAATCAGAATGAGACAGATGACATTCGCCAATAGTGCAGCGACACCGACACTCATCATCAATGTTGATCCGGGCTCACTGCCATATATGATGCGTCGGAGTATATCGACGAGTATTAAACCACCCAGTGCCGCCTGGAAATAGCCACTGATCATAGCGGCCCTGGCTTTATCAGACGCCGCACGTCCTACGGCATAAAGCCCGATTCCATAAACAACTGCGTCGGCAAACATATCAATTGAATCAGCTATCAATGCCGTGGATTCAGCAAGCCAGCCCAGACTTATCTCGACGCCAAACATCACCGCGTTAATGGTCAGCAACCAGTACAAAACACGTTTTTGTGACTGGTTCTTTATTTCAACTTCACAACCACAATCGCTCATATGTAAAAATAACCAGAATTAGAAATACAATCAATGTGTGACAAACACTTCTGTATTACCGGTATTTTTATCAAATGTCATGACATTGTATTTTTCCTTTGTATTACCTTGCTCCATACCAGGCGAACCAATGGGCATACCAGGTATCGCGATTCCTGTGACATCTGGGCGTAGTAACAATAGCCGCTTTATATCACGGATGGTGGCATGACCTTCCACTACATAGCCATCAATCACCGCTGTGTGACAGGCAGCCAGTTTCTCCGGGACGCCGAGCCGCTTTTTCTCCGCAAACACATCACGTGTATTAATCTCAGTGACATTGAAATTATGTTTTTTTAAATAACTTATCCACTTGTTACAGCAGCCACATTCCGGATTTTTGTACATCGTTATCTCTTTGGAAATAACGTCTACTGCGTATGCGGCTGTCCCGAAGCCCAGATTCAGGATTAATATTAATACTATTTTCATCATCATCTCCTAATATTATGCACGTGGTGGACATTATTAACACCAACTACAGCACACCAACAAGCTAGGAACACCCTACACTAAGGCATATCGGCTCGAACAGATATTCCGCGTCTTATCCTGGTTTATATTTTTGGCGCGAGAACGTCTCGAATAGCACAGGTAATACAAACAGTGTAAGCAATGTCGAAGAAAACAAACCACCCACCACCACGGTAGCTAAGGGGCGTTGTACTTCCGAACCAACACCGCTGGCCAATAACATAGGAATCAGCCCAAGGGCGGCAATGAAAGCCGTCATGAGTACCGGCCGCAGGCGTGATTGCGCACCTTCGAAAATGGCATCGCCAATGGCATTGCCACCTTCCAACCGCGTGTTGATCGCATTGACCATCACCACACCATTGAGCACCGCTACACCGAACAGGGCGATGAACCCGATTGAACCGGGTACGGAAAGATATTGTCCCGAGAAAAACAGGGCCGCAATACCACCGATCAAGGCCAGCGGCACGTTCAACATGATCAACAAGGCCTGCCCTACTGAGTTAAAGGCAAAATATAACAATAAAAAGATCAATCCCAGTGACAAAGGTACGACGATCATTAGCCTCGCTTGCGCGCGTTGCTGGTTTTCAAATTGACCGCCAAAGACTACACTGTAACCGGCCGGCAAATCGATTTCGGAACGAATACGCTGATCGATCTCGGCCACCAGGCCGCCCATATCCCGGCCTTCAACATTAGTCTGAATCACCACGCGGCGTTGCACATCATCGCGTCGAATCTGTGG
Organism: uncultured Gammaproteobacteria bacterium; assembly: GCA_947258795.1. Taxonomy (GTDB): domain Bacteria; phylum Pseudomonadota; class Gammaproteobacteria; order DRJJ01; family DRJJ01; genus DRJJ01. The sequence goes on from CAMYJU010000002.1 coordinate 2,274, forward strand.
CGGACCTGACTCAATCTCCACTTTGGCAACATCGCCCAGACGTACCCAGGCACCATCGGTTGCTTGTAAGATCAGACTGCGAATCGCTTCGATACTATTGCGGTGTTGTTCTGCCAAGCGTACGTAAATATCGTAGCGTTCATTGCCGCGAATCACCTGGCCGGCTTCCTGCCCGCCAATGGCATCACTGACCAGGCTCATCACCTGATCGACAGGGATACCATAACGGGCCAGTTTGTCGCGATCCGGCCGCACCACGAGTTGCGCCTCGCCTTCAGTTTGCTCCAGCGCTACGCCGCGTGTCCCTTCAATGCGTTTAACCAGTGCTTCAATTTCCTTACCTTTGGATACCAGGGCATTGAGATCCGGACCAAAAAATTTGATCGCCAACTGCGCTTTCACGCCAGAGAGCAATTCGTCCACGCGTGTGGCTATCGGTTGTGAGAAGTTGAACAATAAACCGGGCACGATGGACATCTTTTCTTCCATCAAGACCTGCAAGGCCTGTCGATCAGTCGCCGTTTCCCATTCATCTACCGGTTTTAGGCCAATGAATATTTCGATGTTGGAGACCGGTTCTGGATCGCCCCCCACTTCGGCACGACCAATGCGACTGGAGGCATAGGTGACTTCAGGAAAAACCATGAGCTGTTGTTCGAGTTTTTCTGCCACTACCAGGGCATTGTCCAGGCTGGTGGAAGGGGCAAGCGTGACACGCACGTTGATGGTCCCTTCTTCAAGTTCCGGTACAAACTCGGTACCCAAAAACGGGACCAGTATCAGCGAGGCCACAAACAAGACGATAGCGCTGGTGACAACCGTCGGCTTTTTTAGCAATGCCTGTTGCAGACGCAGGCGATACTGTTTTTCAATAGGCTGCAACACCGGGCTGTGCTTTTCCTGCACGCCCTGTTTGAATACATATGAAGCCAGTGCCGGGATCACCATCAACGCCACGAGTAAAGAGGCGAACATGGCCAGTACAATCGAGATGGCCATTGGTTGAAACAGCTTGCCTTCCACGCCTTCCAGGCTGAACAGTGGCGCAAACACGATTGCGATGATCAGCACCGCAAAGAAAACCGGGCGCCCGACTTCCTTGGCCGCTTGCTGAATACGTATCGTCATACCGTGCGTATCATGCCTTGAGTCATAGGGATGCTCGTCGTCTTCGGCCTGTGTTTGCTGTCCCGTGTAATCGGGATCGGCATGGGTCAGGTGACTGAAAATATGTTCCATCATCACGACTGAACCATCCACCATCATACCAATGGCGATTGCCAGACCCCCCAGCGACATGAGATTGGCCGAGACCCCCCAATGGGCCATGACCATTAAGGCGAGCCCGATTGAAATGGGGATCGATAATAAAACCAGTAGCGTCGCTCGTATATTCATCAGGAACAACAACAATACGATAATGATCAGTACAAAGGCCTCCAGCAGTGCCTTGCTGACCGTATTGACGGCTTTACTGACCAGATCAGATTGATCATAAAAAGGATCCAGGATGACACCATCCGGCAGAGCTTGTTGAATAATGGGCAGGCGCTCTTTAATACCATCAATGGATGCCTTGGTATTGGCACCCATGCGTTTCATGACAATACCCACGACAACTTCACCCAGTTGTTGTGGTTGACCCTGTTCATCACGCAAGGTCATGGTAACGGCGCCTTGTCGGATTTCCGCACCAAAACGCACCTTGGCCACATCACTGACTTTGACAACGGTACCATCATGCTGTTTGAGAGGCACATTACCGATGTCGCGCAGACCGTCCTCACCACTGCGAACCCAGCCAACACCACGAATTATCAATTGCTCGGCACCGCGATCCATGTACCAGCCACCGGCATTACGGTTGTTAGTTTCCAGTGCCTCGGCTACATCCCGCGGACTCAGGTTGAAACTTAACAGGCGCTGCGGCTCCAGTTGTACCTGGTATTGACGCACTTCACCGCCGAAAGACAGCACTTCGGTCACACCATCGACCGGCATCAGTAATAACTTCACCACCCAATCATTTAAACTGCGCAAAGTGAGCGCATCATACTGACCGGGTTTTTCTGAACGGATCATGTACTGATAGATCTGCCCCAGTCCTGATGTATTCGGCCCCATCGCCGGGATACCGACACCTTCGGGTATTTGTTCACGCGCCGCCTGTAACCTTTCAAAGACCAGCTGCCTCGCAAAATAAATATCCGTACCTTCCTTGAAAACCACCGTGATCCCCGATAATCCGGTCTTGGAAATCGAACGCACCTCCTCCACATCGGGCAGACTGTACATCACCGCCTCAATCGGAAAAGTCACGAGTTGTTCCAGTTCTTCGGCGGCCAAACCCGGTGCCTCAGTATTCACCGTGACCTGGACGTTGGTTACATCGGGAAAGGCATCCAGGTTCAGCTTGGGTAAAATTAGAAAGCTACCAAACAATATGGCGATCAGGGCCAATACAACCAACAGGCGACTGCCGACGGCAATATCAATCAATTTATTTAACATGTCGTCGTACCCTCAATGGTTATGTGCTTCAAAACCGCTTTTCGCCAGTTCTGACTGCACGAAAAACGCGCCTTGGGTGACAACACGGGTACCTGGCTTAATACCATCGATCACCGCCAGTCCATCGCTGATATTTTTAACTTCAACTTCAACCGCTTTAAATTCACCAGGCTTTTCCTGCTCGACCATGACTTGCCAATCACCATCCGTACTACGCAATACCGCCACTTCCGGTAGCTGGATGGCCCTGCCTTTATTGCGTGTGGCAATAAAGACCGTGACAAACATACCTGCATGGAGCTGGTGTTTTACATTATCCACTTCAAGGCGGACGGCAGAGGTACGCGTGGTTTCATCCAGGGTATGATGTAGCTGGATCACTTTGGCGGGGAAGCGCTGCTCATCAAGCAGTATCTCGGCAGAATTACCCACATCAACTTGACCGGCGATGGTTGGAGTCACGCTCGCTTCGACCCACATCAGCGATTCATCGGCAATCACCATCAATTCATAACCGGCCTCGACACGTTCTCCAATGATAAACTTGTCATGTAAAACACGACCTGACTGTTGAGCCACGAATTTGAATGAACCATCCGCACTACGCTTTTGTGATAACAGTGCCTTGATTTCCTTATCGCTCATACCAACGGCTTTCACGTAGGCATAGGCTTTGTCATAATCTATTTTTGCGGTGATATAACGTCGTTCTGAGACGACCTTGCGACCGAGCTTTTTGACGCGTTGCCATTCTTTTTCAGCTAATAACAATTGACCTTGAGCTTCTGCCATTTCGACACTGGACAAGGTCACCAGTGGCTGCCCCTGATTGACTTCATCGCCCAGTTTGGCGTGGCGTCCAATAACCTGTGCATTAATCCGGGGAGTAACCTTGATGGTACGATAGGCGTTCAACTTGATTTCACCGGGTGCACGTACTCGCGCTGCAACATCCTTCAGCGCTAGTGCTTCGACGACGATATTGGCAGCCTTCATTTGCGCCGATGTTAACCGAACAATACCTTCTTCCTCATGTTCATCCGTTTTATCCTCGTCATGATGCTCCTCATCCTTGTGTTTGTTGTGATCATCATGATCTTTTTCCTTGTGCCCCTCATGCTCGACATGATTATTTTCCTTGGCAGGTGTATTTGTTACAGCATCACTCTGGCTGCAAGCCGTGAATGTAATGAGTGTAAAGAAGAATAAAATAGTACGTAACATCTTACTGATTCCTTATGTCGTTGAGTTGCAGCCATGATTCAATTTTCGCAGTGGCGCCCAGCCAGTGAAGCCAGCTGGACCAGACAGTGCTTTGCAATTCGATACCCGCTGACTGGGTATCGAGGTTTTGTTTGATTTGTACGAGGTAATCCGTGGTACTCAGATCACCGGCCTGCCATAAACGCTTGAGTAGCTTGAGCTGGCGATCCATACTGACCTTGCCGGTTGACAGCCATTGCTGCCAGGCTTGCTGTATCAGTTGATATTGTCGTGTGCGGCTGGCGATATCGCTTTTCAGATCACGATAGGCTTGTTGCGCCAGTTGCTCAGTCTGTAAATACGCTTTCCTGGCCGCTTCAATCTCGGCAGTGAAGTTATTGCGGACATTAAGCGGAATCGTCAGGGTCAAGCCGGCGAGCGATTCCTCATCCTCTTTACCGCCGCGTATCGCAATCGTCGGGTCGGCACTGCTTTCACTTTCACGCAGCGCAATCGTGGTTTTGCTCGCCGCGACATTGGCGCGGACCATACGCATTTGCGGTAATGTCAGAATATACACATCAAGGTCAGCTGGAACATTCACTTCCTGGAAGGCAATGGCAATATCCGGGAGATGATAACCACCCGCACCAGGTGCCTGTCCAAAAACAGCGATAAAGGTCTGCTCTGCGGCAACCTGTTCGGCCACTATCGTGGCATTGTTCAAAACAGTTTCGTTATAAGCCAGTTGCGCCAGGACGAGTTCAACCTGGTTGATATCACCTGCCGCATGTTTTTTGCGAGCCAGCGTATAAAATTCCTGCATGAGTTTTGAACGTTGATTGGATAACTCCGCTAACCGAGTCTTGTTCTGATAATCACTTAAGGTGATGAGTAAATCCTGGATTAAAAGCTGGCGTTCTTGTTGAAACCTTGCCTGGGCCGCATCGACTTGATGTTTGGCGATCTGTGTTTTGGCACCGCGTTGATCGCCCCAGTCAATGGTTTGGCTGATGCCGAGGGTTGTTGTGCGGATATCGGTATTTTCCGTCTCCAGTTCCAGCTCGGGGTTATATATGGCCTGCTCTGCGGCATTAAGATTTGCTTTGACCGAATCCAGCTTGGCCTGTGCCGCTATAAAACGAGGATGATTCGGTAATACCCGTCGTATAAAACCCTGAATGTCTTCCGGGGCCGCTTTAACGTTCTGATCACCCGCTGCGAGTACGTGATTGCCAGACAGCATGACATTGAATGCCAGCACGACAAACACAACCAAGCGAATAAATCGCTGTTGCATGAATAACATAATCCTGAAACCTTCTTCAATAATACAGATTGACAAACGCACAACACCCTCTGGTGTGTGCAGTCACAATAAATTTACGAAAAGGTATTAGGAGATGGGGGGCGGTATGGGGGGTTGGTAGCTCAGTGAGGAAGTGTGATTCTTTACAGTAGACTCATGACGGTCACTTGCCGCTTGTATATCTATCTTACAATTTGAGAATACCCCGACAAAATGCCCACTGGCATGGCAAAAGTGATTGCAGTTACCAGTTGAGTCGTCATGATTGTCAGATGGTTGCGTGTCGAGTTGCCATGAATTACTACTATTAGGGCCATTATCAAGGTCATCACTATGGATTGCCCACGCAGACTGGGTGACCAGCACGCTAATGATCAGCAGGATGTTCAAAACGCAACGCATATTCAAAGCCTATCGGAGTTATCCGCATTATTCAATCAATTATGTGCCATTTTGTGGATCAATCAGTATTTCAACAGTGGTACTGCGAGACTTAACCGGATTGGTCTGGCAGGACTGGGTATACTGGTTCAGGGTTTATAGTGAACAATTATGGTATTGATTTATATGTAATCCATGCTCATTGTGAACAAACCGCTAAGCTTGCAAGATCAGCTAAAACGTAAATGGCTTTGGCTGCCTAATATTATCAATAAATTTTTTTTAATTTTATTCACAGATATACTTGGATGTCTATTTAGAATACTTACAATTCTATAATTCTACTTAAACTAATAATTACAATAAGTTATAACATATTCTTAAGGTAATATCTGTTTGGAAAGCAACTGATAAGTCTTTATCCTATTTTGTCATGAGTGGCATGAAGAACACCTTTCCAAACGCGATCGCGTCTTTCAATGTAAACAGACTAATATTTTCCAGATCGTCTCCCTTCCACTGCTGTGCTGTTGCCGGATCTTTTAAAAATACCATTTTGGTACACATACTATAGGCAGTAGTGCCTCCTATATCGTCTCAGTTAAAAAAAGTTTGGATCGATGAAGTGATTTCAGGTTCTTATTGATCCGTATCCTTTTTCTTTTGCTTGTGTTTCAGGTCGATTTGCCGCCAAAATCCATTGGTACTAAAGGCTTTCCAACCCCATTTGAGCCAGCCGAGCAGTGCAAAGGCCAGCCATAATGACCAAAGTAACATCAATAACCGATAGGCCAATAAGGGGACGGAAAGCACCCAGCTCGATGGCAGCATCGCGTCTGCCCTGTCCTGGTACCATTTCAGATCATAGGCGTGACTCTGGTTACCGGACACCTGCATGTCCGGGTAACCAAGTAGGCCATGCTCAACGGCTCCGAACAGGCTTACCATGGCCATCAGGGTCAAGATACCTAATATTAATTGAGTAAAGTTGAAGCTTGTATCCGTAACACCTTCCTTCATCCGTTCACGGATAGCGATCGCAAACAACCAGCTCACGACGATCACCGCAGTAAAGATGGATGACTGACTCAGGCCTATCCCGAGCAGGATCCAGTGCCAGGTCTTTAGCGGGATCATCTTGACCCGGCCCAAGCCAATGCCTATCAGGACAATGACGATCAGTTCACCCCAAAATAACACCGCTGGCCCCATGTCTGGCCCGTTGACAAACAAAACCCAGCGGTCTCTGCCCAGTTTGACATTCATGGCATGGTTGACACTGTCGATACCAAGATCAAGCTGAGGCAAACGAAACGATAAAGGTAGTTCAGTCGATTCCCGCCAGAGCATTTCAATGGTCTGCTGGCCCGGATGCACCGGTAGTGTCACCTTCACACCTTCCTGCCGGATCGGTTGAGTGGTGCCATCGATTTTAACCGCCTGCAGCTCCGCTTTAACCGGTAAGTTAATGGTATGTTGCCCACCCTGACTACTGCGAAGTCTGAAACTGAGATTCGACTCCATTGATCGTTGTCCGGGTTTGATCACCAGCTGCGATTGATCGATCGTTTTGGTTTGACCCTCTATACCCATCGGCCTGGACAGGGTGAGTTTCACTTGTTCTCCTGGCCAGGGCTGCCAGGTCGGTAACCATCGGCCACTCGGATCGGTATGGTGAATGACACTGATCCCGGTCGATTCGGCATGCCAGATGGGCGAGATATCGGCGCGCCAGGTTTCAGTCCAGGCAGTCGTCTTGGGGGCAACCAAGGTCAGGACCTCCGTTTTATCCAACTGCGAACTCCAGACGGCATATTGCTGATTCGCACCCATATTAATCAGCGCTTTGCCGTCCTGAACACGAATGTTTTCCGTGATTACCGATTCACCCGGTAACAGCGGTATCTCAATGACCACCGCGCTGCCGGCCGGCGATTCCCTCACCACCGAGGTTTCTAGCTGCCACTCCAAGCCAAGACGCAAGGTCCGCTCGACCCGGACAAACGGCGGTAAGATGCCCGGTTCCAGCGACGCGGCTGATTCGGACTGACGGGTTTCGGTCTGGAGCCGCGTTAATTGTAGCTGTGCGTCGACGATACCATTCTCATGCAGGCCATCCAGCTGCCAGCCCTGAATGCTGGCTTCAACAAACCGAGGCTGCAATGGCAAGGGTAACTGCACGCTGTTGCGGTTTGGTAACAAGCCGCGCACCGTCACCCGATGGACACCCGGCTTGATATCAAGCCATAGATGTCCTTTCCCGGTCCTGTACAGGCCTTCTGCCTGCTTACCGTTAACCAGTACTTCCTGGCCCACCCAATGTACTTTATGTCCCGGTAATGGAATGGCGACCTGCTCGAGCGCATGCACCTCCAGCAGCAGCTCCATCGTCTGCACTTTGATATCCAGTCGCATACGCGGTATCTGCGCGCATTGCGGCAGGCATTCAGGTTTTTTCAGCAAGCGGGTTTTTAATTCGTTGAGTATCTCTGGTGACGGCAGCTCTGCATGGGCCTGATCTGCAGGGGCCATCGTCAACAACGGGATTGCCATCAGACATGACAGTACCGACAGCGTGAATGACGGTAGACTGAATCCGCTACCGGGTTGATAACGAAGCCCTACCAGCAAGGCAGTCAATGCAATCAACAGTACCACACGGATCAGGTTCAGGACTAAATTCATGGCAGGTGAGATCAGCACCATGTCCACCTGCTGGATCCTGTCGACCGGGCCATTCCACTGCAGCGGAATGCTGCGCCATTGCCATTGCGGCAGCCCGGGGCCGGTCTGTACATTTGCATTCGGGTCTATCTCTCCCAGTAGTAGATTCTGTTTTTGGAGTGCCCTGCCCTGACTTGAGATGAACCCTTTCGATGGATAAGGGCTGCTTGCTATTTTCCTTCGTACGGATTGGTCATATTCTGCCGGTGCCGGTTGTTGTTCCAGCGATGAGACCGCGCCCTGGGTCACGGCATCAGGTTTAACACTGGCCGCATCATATTGTTGTGGGACGATCTGCTGCCAGGCCCTTTCCAGCTGTGGATACAGGCCTGTTCGCACTTCATTAATCATAAAGGGTACTGCCAGTACCACCAGACCGACCAATACCAACAGACGGTAACCATTGACCAGCTTTTTCAATTTTCCATCGGGTAACACACGCAGTAACGCAATCGCCGCAATCAGATTCAACCATATCCATTTGGGGGCCATAGGTTCATGCCACAACAAGCCGACGGTCACCAATGCCAGTATGCCCCACGGCCATGACCAGAGTCTGGCCACAGCTATGGTGATAATCATGACCAGGAACAGGTCCAGCAGGGTCCAGTTCTGTAGCCAGCTGCCCGGCACGTTGTCGACCCCTGAAACTGAAAACAGCTCCCAGCCGGGCGGTAATTGCAGGTTAGCGGATACCTGCTTGAAATCATGATCCCAACCTATGGCCGGTATGCGGGCGAGATCTGCCAACAACAGGCCTTCTGCCTGTACGTTGAGTTGTCCTCTGCGTACCTCGACGCCCTGCTGTTGACTACCCAGGGTGGTGATAAATTGCGGCTTGCCATCGACCACCACCCGACCCAGCTGCAAGGCAGGCTGTGCGTTCAAGCGCCAGCCTGACGTTTTGCTGCCGCCAATGGCGTCCTGTACGGTATAACCGCTGCCATCGAAATGCAGCCACAGCTTTCTGTTCAAAGTCAGCTGGTCCGGGGCCGGTTCGGGATCACCCCGGCGGATGACCTTAAATCGCATTTCGCTGCCTGTTTTTAACTGGTAGGCCGGCAGTTGCTTCCACTGTTCTGGCAACCGGGTTTGCTGCGGATCAATGGTGGGGACACCTTCGGTTTCGACCAAACGTAGTTGGTTTTGGCTTTTAAATACCCACACCTCACTGGATGGCCATTCATCGGCATTCTCAGGCAGTTTTATCGCGGTGAGTAAATCCGGGTGACGGGATTTCAGATAAATATCCCATCGTCCTGGTCGGACCTGTAAACGCAAATTGTCCTGCTCAAGTCTGGCCGGGAGACGGCTGATCAGCTGCAATGGGATAAAGCCATCCAGCAAGGGGTTGCCGATATTGACCTCGCGCTGTTTCCCCGATACCTCCAACTGCAGGTACGTGGTGACTTGCATGGGTATAGCATCATCAATATGGCGGAAGACACGAAAGGTAATCCGATCTTCATCCTGTTGCTGTGAAGTGGTGCTGCGTTGCCTGATCCAGAGCTTGCCGTTTTCCAGGTCAGGGAATTCTACCCGCTTGCCATCAACCTGGAGTGACACGATGCCGGTATGTTCAGGAATAGCCAGTGATTCCGGCAGGCTGTCCCATTGATACTGGCCACTAACTGAATAATTGCCTTTCTCCACATAGATTGACGGCTTGCCATCATGCAGGGTAACGGTGGCTTTATCCCCATTGATCTCAACAGACTGTGGCCAATATTTGACGCTGCCCGGTAAGGTCAGCCAGGACCCGCGGTACACTTGCCATCGTTGTGTTAACTCCCCGCCTGCTTGATTGAGCGATAATGATAGTGTCGAGGGCCAGGCACAGTGGGTGTTTTCACTGTTGTTATAGATAAATGGACAGTCGATTTGATGTTGGACATCTTTCAGCACCCATGGTATCCAGGGTTTCAGATCCTCCGGGATCGCCTTGGTGTCAAGTGTTCGCGCCTGCACCAGGCTTGTAATCAATAGTAGTGCAAGTACTCCAGTATAAAATGGGTATCTTTTTCTATTCATTCGTGCAGAAAGGCCTAGACAATGTATATTTCTTTTTGATACGAATATTTTTTAACTGATTCATCTGTTATTTTTTCCTCGCACTAAATCTACCTTGTTAATCACCATACAATCAATCTCCCATAGTTTCACCAAGTTTCTCGAGGAGTTCGGCATTGTTTGGTGACCTGGACAAGATTTGAATGAGGGTGTTACCGATCGCTTGGTCCGTTAACTGTATTGTTTCGATGACATCAGCGACGGTATTAAGATACATGGATGTCTCAAGATGGCGGGCCAGGCGGGACAGGTCCAGCGCCGCGACCAGCGCCTGACCCTTGGACGGGTCGATCTTCTGAATCATTTCAATGGTACGGGCGGAACCCCCAAGATCCACGGACTCAATACGACGGGCGATGCGATTCAGGTCTAGCTCAGCGATCAGGGCCTGCCCCTTAGCCGGATCGGTCTTCAGAATTATTTCAATAGCATCGACAGCCTCCCAAAGATACTCGGACGCCTCAATGCGACGTGCCATGCGGTTCAGGTCTAGCGCAGCTACCAGGGCCTGTCCTTTGGCCGGATCGGTCAGTTGAATTATTTTGATAGCCCAGGCGGCGCTCCTAAGATCGGCGGCCTCGATGCGACGGGCCATGCGGTTCAGATCTAGCGCAGCGACCAGGGCCTGCCCGTTGGCCAGATCGGCCTTTTGAATATTTTCAATAGCACGGGCAGCATCCCCAAGATATTCGGATGCCTCGATGCGACGTGCCATGCAGTTCAGGTCTAGCGCAGCGACCAGGGCCTGCCCCTTGGCAGGATCAGCCTTTAGAATATTTTCAATTGCTTGGGAGGCATGAACAAGATACTCGTCCGCCTCGATGCGACGGGCCATGCAGTTCAGGTCTAACGCAGCGACCAGGGCCTGTCCCTTGGCCGGATCGGCCTTTTGAATTCTATCGATGGCTATGATGGCATACCCAAGATTCTCGTCCGACTCTATGCGGCTAGCGAACGTCGCCATATCTTCCAGTTGCACCGCCTGAACCAATGTACTCTGCAGACTCAACGAAATCAAAACACTCGACGCATTCTCAGCATAGTTCGATAGTACGTACCGTCGCAGAAACGCTCCCGTGTCCCTATAAAGCTCATCGTCCCACGTCGTGTGCATCCTGCATTCGTGATAAAACCCGGCCAACGCCGAATGGGGAAGCCCGTAGAATAACGTTCCTTTTTGAACTACTTCACCGAGATCGGTCAAGTCGGCGAGCACTTTCATTGATCCGGGAAACACATCTTTCAAGAAACGCACGTCTGTAGGTATTTCATACCGATATAGAACCGACAACGCCACTAGCAACTTCGGATAGCGGTCATCCCTGTCATTGTCGTTCCAGATTTTCTGAAGATCCTGTTCAACCTGTGTGAGAATGAATGCCTGGTCCACCGCCGCCCAGCCGCTGTTTTTGAGTGCGACAAGGGCATAGGCAAGAAGCCAAAGGCTGTCTCTTGATGCGTCGGTTACCTGCTTAATTAATGCCGGTGTTGTTTCGATGCCATGCTGGTTGCAGAATAGTTCAATAATTGCCTGGGCCGCATCAAATGGCTGAAGTACCACCTGAGGTAATGGTTCCAGGTAGTTGGGCGCCTTATCGAAAACTGGCGACTTAAAGTCAATCGGTCGGGACGTCAGCAACAACATCGGCCATCCCGCTTGAGGGAATGCGAGCAGATGATTGATCTCTTTTGGAGCGAGATGAAGATCCTCTATCACAACCAGGTTGTTTCCATTACCAAGCCGTTCAAGCTCGCCCTGTATGGCAGTACGCTCTATGCCCTGTGTGAGCGATAGCCAATAAACGGTGCTGCCTGCTCGCCACAGTTCATAAGCGGCCTGCCGAGCAACCACTGATTTGCCCGACGCGGCCGTGCCCATCAGAAGCAGTTTACGCTTTTCAGCAAGTATTTGTTTAACTTGATCCACCTCAGCCCGCCGATAAACACGACCGGCATCGAAATCCACGGCTAAGGGGCCAATTCGGCGAAAAAAACGCGGCTCGCGCGTTTTGTTCGCCACAGGCAACACTTCCAGCACCCGTTCCAATGGGAGTAAATGGTGAAAACCTGCTTGCAGAGAGAGTTTAAGCGACTCAAATTGCCGCTCGAGTTCGCTGAGTACAGTTGCTTGCTGATCGACTAAGAAGCGCGTGAGCTCTGGGAACTTCGCTTCAGAGAATAGCCTATTGACCGCATGTTCAAAAAGGGTTCCAGGATTTGAGATACCCCGCTCTCTCAGCTGTGCTTCCAATTGCCCTGGTGATTGGATCCTCTCGCAATCAGTGTCTGTGATGCCTACCTCATGGCAAACCATTACGATAGCCTTTTGGGGAATGGCTTGTTTCTCTCGATACGCTGACCACCAGCTACCGATTTCAATTATTGACTTTGCACAAGGAATAAACTCAGAAACAACTTTGAAGGCCGGGTGCTCCTTGATTTCTTCTGAACTCAGACCCTTGACAATCGTCAGGGTCTCTTTGGCGAAGTCCATGATTTTCTCAATACGTTCCATATGAACGTCCTGTTCCATCCCTAAGTCAGCGTTATTGTTTTAACTTCTTTGTAGTAATTTGTTTCCTGAAGGTACTTCTTTTTCAATGTCTATTTATTCCAATATTAGAAATGCACATTTTTATCAATTAACTTCTCTGAAAACTGAGTAAAAGGGGTCGGTGACAAATCGCAATCGTTCTCATATGTCACCGACCCCCTTTATTCTCTAAATCGATTTGCTATGTAAAACAATTTTTAATTAATACTTCTTTTAGATCTAACTGACCTGGTCGCGGCCATGCCTCTTTTGTACCCTTTCCAATCGCAACAAACATTGCAATCACGTGATCGTCGGGAAGATGAATAAGCTCAGCCACTTTTTCGAAATCGAAGCCATCCATAGGGCAAGAGTCATATCCCATTGATTTTGCAGCAAGCATTAATGTCTGCGCGACTATACCGCAAGATCTCATTGCTTCATCTCTTTGGACCTGATCTTTGCCTCTATAGTAATCATCTATCGCCGGAATCATGAACTCTTGAACTGCCTTAGGGGCATTAGCCCAATATCGAATTGGCTGCTTCTCCCATGCTTTTAGATCAGCGCATAAAACTATGAATAACGAAGTATCCGTGACCTGCGATTGATCCCAGGCGACCTCCCTAATTTGTTTTCTTAATTGCTGGTCAGATACCACCACAAAACGCCAGTTCTGAATATTGAATGCCGTAGGAGAAAGTACAGCCAAAGACAGAAGTTCATTCACTTCATCATCTGACATACTGTGGTTTTCATCATAATGCTTCACGGCTCTACGTGAACGTATCGCATCTACTGTTTTCATCTACCTCTCCCGATTCAAGTTTGCAACATAACGACCAAGCTTTGCTCCTGCATCAGCTACTAATATTAAGCATCCCTTTTAATGTTTGTGGTATATCTGCAGGGTATACAAAATTCTTTGCATTTGTAGATGTAGACAATTTATTAATAGATTCTATATATCGTTCACCTAATAAATATAGAACCGAGATATGATTGTCTTTGTCTATAGCGTCGGATACGCGAGTAATCGCAGTAGCTGACGCATTGGCCAATATCTCTACTGCTTCTGCATCCTTTCTAGAGGCCTCAAGATTACCTTCCGCTTCCAGTATAGCTGCTTGCTTATCGCCTTCTGCCGTAGTAACTGCAGCACGTCGTGAGCGTTCTGCTGCCGCCTGCTCCTCCATTGCCTTCTGCATGGTTGCTGATGGATTAATATCCTGTATTTCTACAGTTTTAACAACTATCCCCCAGTCTGATATATCATCTGAAATGCTATTTTTCAATTTTGTCTTAATTTGATCACGAGAAGACAGGGCTGCGTCGAGTTTCATTTCGCCAATAATCGCACGTAGAGAAGTTTGAATAAGGTTCTGTATAGCAACGGTGTAATTTTCCACACCATAGACGGCCTTCTCTGGTTCAACTATATTCATATACGCAACGGCGTTAGCTAGAATGACTGCGTTATCCTCTGTAATAACTTCTTGAGAGGGAATGTCGAGCACAATATCTTTAGTAGTTACTTTATAAGGGATCGTGTCGATATAAGGTATAATTAGATTCAATCCTGGCTTAAGTGTTCCATGATATTTACCAAGGCGTTGTACAATATATTTCATACCCTGAGGTACAATACGTACACCCATTGCAATTGTAGTGATGATTAGAACAGCAATTGTTGCAATAATTATTAAAGCATCCATATTTATAAACCTCTATCGTTTCTTTACGATTAAACTATTTCCACTAATTTCGGTGATGACTGCGCGATCGCCTTGTACGAGTTTTTCTTCACAAATTACTTCCCACTCTTCATTACCCAACAGCGGCGCAGGAAACTTTATTAGTCCTCTTTGTGTTTCTTCATTGTAGTTGATAACAGTCCCAACCTTTCCCAATAGATTTTCCAGTGCCATACCAGACAAACTCTTGGTTTTTATCATAGGAGAAATATATTTAAACCAAGTCACCAGGCATAGAGTCGAGAGCATTATCCAGATGAGTAGTTGTGTACTGAAAATAATTGTCGTCATAGTCATGATAATGCCTACTATTGTGGCGCTTATACCAAGCCATAACATGAAAAAGCTTGGGACAAATATTTCGAATAGGACTAGTACTAAACCAAAAACAATCCAGTGCCAATACACAATATTTGCATCTAACCACTCTACCATTGGTGCTTTCCTCTATTATTACCTATCGCAAGAATCTCCTTTCAAGTAAGGCGCTCATATCACGCCTACCATCAACACAGAAGATGTCAAAGACCCAGGGTCTCGTTATTATGTTTTAGAATCTCATTCATAACTATTTTTTCTGATTTTCTGAATCATTAGTCATTTTTTATGATTTTATAATCGTACCAAGCCGTACTATATATCGTAATTCCAGGGCGATAAGCACAATAAACGCCTACTTTATGAATACCAGGGCTTACATGTTCTGGAATTTTTGCAGTAATTTTGTTATTTGTCCATTTTAAAACGATCAACTCATTTAGATGGCCATCATTAATAGCGGGTACTTTCTCGCCCTGCTCTTTCCCCCACACTCCATAAATCTGTATTGTATCATCGGGCTTTGCAGATTTTTTATTTATGGAGGTTAATTTTATTCCACATGGTTTTGTTTCATCACTTTCAGCATTTAAATTAAAAGAGAAAAAGCATAGCCCAAATAATACGAATATATATATTTTGAAATTATTACTCATTATAGACTCTAATCGTTCCAGTCAACCACGTGTTATTGCATAGGTATAAAATTCCCAAGAACTCTGCTTTGCACCTAAAGCCTTATAGATTGACTGAGCTGCTTCATTACTCGCTGCCGTTACCCATTGCAGCCTCACTGCACCGTTAGTCTTTGCATATTTTTCGCAGTGCTTAATTAGTTCTGTAGCTATTCCCTGTTTGCGATACTCTTCAGATGTATACAGATCATTCATGACTGCCACCTTGCTTATAATTGATGAGGCATAGCTAAAATAGACTGTTGCAAACGCTACCAATTTTCCTTTTGTTCTGTAGCCAAAAAGGCAGCCTTTGTCTGATGAAATGCCAAACTGAGAGAAAAACTCTTTATTCTTATCATCATCAATATTATTTACTTCGTAGAATTCCTGATACTTCCTTATTAAAGGAAGCACTTCATCTAGATTGTTTTCATTTATTGGTTCAATCATTCCTGGTTTATTTTATATCATATGGTAGCCGAGATTCGGTCATATTAACGATTTTGAGGAGTTGCCATCGTGGGTCAAGACAGCTCGCCGGCTGTAACCCATTACAGCCCCAAGATTGATAACCCCAGATCTTTTGGAAACGCCCGTTTATTCGGCATAATCAAAAAAGGTACCTCAACACCATGGGTCAGACCGGGATTGATTCATAATACGCATATTACCCTCATTATAATTATTATTAACAGTAAGTTATATGTATTACTTAATGTAATATCTTGCCATTTTTGATATGCGGCATTTTATCTTTCTCAGTATTTAAGCTGATTACGCTACCGGTGTATCACCACCTGTTATTCAGGCATTTGATTCACAACATCTCTTCCACCCATGACGCGGTCTCACCCGTATCCAGTCCGCTCCAGGGCTGCACATCTTTTTCATAATGCCGCATGACCAGATTGGCCAATAGTCCTGTCCAACCTGTCTGGTGTGAGGCGCCGAGTCCCTGTCCTGTCTCGCTGTGAAAATACTCATAGTAAAAACTCAGATCACTCCATGTGTCGTCCGACTGGAAAGGGCTATCTCTTCTAAGTGCAGGTATCAGACCATTTTGGTCGCGGCGATAGAGGTTGACGAGACGCTGTGACAATAATTTAGCAACCTGTTTCAGATTAAGTTTCTCTCCTCCCATGCAGGGAACCGACACGGTAAAGTTGGGTCCGAGAAAACGATGGAATTTTTCAATGGCCTGAACAAGCGAGTAATTGGTCGGCATCCAGACCGGCCCGCGCCAGTTCGAGTTCCCCCCGAACAGCCCGGTATTCGATTCGCCAGGTACATATTCAATACTTGTATGCCCGATGCCCGGGATATAACCCAGATCCCTATGAGATTCGTGAATCTTGCTCAGGCTGCGAACACCATAGGGTGATAGAAACTGGTTTTCGTCTAGCAAGCGTTCGAGTATGCGCGGTAGCATGGAATGATCGACCAGTGACAGAAGCCGTTCTCCCCGGTCGTTTTCCCATTCGGGGCAGGCGCAGATATAGCTGCCACGAAACAGACCACCTTTGTAGGTACTCAATAACTCTTTAAAACGGGGTACGTGATTGAGCAATCGGTTGTCGATGACTTCTGATGCAAACAAAGGTATCAGCCCGACCCAGGAATACGCATCGATGTAATGCGCTTCACCGTTAGGCCCTACCAGCAGGTCCTTGAAGAAACCTGCCTCCATGTCCCACAGTGAGGTATGATGTTGCTCCTCGACACCGGCGATTGCATTGGCTATGGCGAGAAACTGCTGATAACAGAGAATCGCCATGTCTTCATAGTCCGGATCTTCCTCGCAGAGCTCGAGCGCCATGACTGTCATGTTCAGGGCAAACATGGCCATCCATCCAGTAGCGTCCGCTTGTTTTAGGCTATAGCCCTCTGGCAGACTGCGCGAGCGATCATAGACAGATATATTGTCCAGGCCAAGAAAGCCGCCTTCGAACAGGTTATGCCCATGAATATCCTTACGGTTTATCCACCAGGAAAAATTCAGCAACAGTTTGTTAAACACTCGTTTCAGATAGCGCAGATCACCCTTTC
Source organism: uncultured Gammaproteobacteria bacterium (assembly GCA_947258795.1). Classification (GTDB taxonomy): domain Bacteria; phylum Pseudomonadota; class Gammaproteobacteria; order DRJJ01; family DRJJ01; genus DRJJ01. Next base: position 19,800 of record CAMYJU010000002.1, read on the forward strand.
CCCGTTGCACGCGCTCTGCCCTGAATACCTTTAGTGCGCCCATGGCATGCACCGGAGGATTTACATCACCAAATGCCCACTCATAGGCCGGGATCTGACCGTTCGCATTCATATAGCGTTCATTCAGCATCAGCTCGATCTGGTCTTTTGCGAAATCGATATCGACCAACGCCAGGGCCGCGCAATGATAGGCAAGGTCCCAGGCAGCAAACCATGGATACTCCCATTTGTCTGGCATACTGATGATGTCATGTGCTTTTAGATGTCTCCATTGACGATTGCGGCCCATGAACCTGGAAGCTGGAGGCGGCATCTGGTCACCCTTCAGCCAGCGATCGACATCATAGTGAAAGAACTGCTTGGTCCATATCATGCCGGCGAGCGAATTACGCAGAATACGCATATCTTCCGGCCTGGCTTCAGGCAACAACTCGTCGTAGAAAACATCCGCTTCCGTGCGCCGGGTGGAGAGCACCCGTTCAACATCGGCAAAGGGGCTCTGCTTCAACTCTCTGGATAACAACAGATCGACACGAACCCACTGCCCTCCTTCAACGGTCAACTTGGTCGCAGCCCCGAATTTGGTGCCAGTCATGTCAGGATTCACCGCGTTGTGTTCACCATCGATCAGATGACGGTGAAAAGCATCTTTTACAAAGGGCTGTCCGTTTGACACATTCCACAAACGTTGCGCGTTACTTTCATTCTCGGTGAACAACTGGTCCGCTGCCTGAGCGCCATAGAGGAAATACTTACCTAATTCCCCGTGTTCGGTTTCCACGAGCCACGCAGCACCTTCAGTGGGACTGTGGCTCTTCATCATCGGCTTGTCCTGTTCATCGCCCCAGGACCAGGTGTTGCGAAACCAGATTGTCGGAATCAGGGTTAACTCCGCCGTGTCCGGCCCACGATTGTACACATGGATGCGAATTTGAATTTCATGCGGCGAGGCCTTTGCATAGAAGATTTCAACGTCCCAATACCGGCCGTCATCCAGCACGCCACTATCGAGCAGATTGAACGGCGGCTGCAGCCGGTCTCTGGATAGATTCTCTTCGACGATTTGCTGATAGGGGAAAGCGGATTGCGGGTATTTATACAGATAACGCAAATAACTGTGGCTCGGAGTGGCGTCCCGATAAAAGTAGTACTCCTTGACATCCTCGCCGCGGTTACCCTGGTTCCCCGTTAGTCCGAATGCGCGCTCCTTGATTATCGGGTCCTTGCCGTTCCACAATGCCAATGAAAAGCAAAGATACTGGTTAATATCGGAGATCCCCCCCAGCCCGTCTTCATTCCACCGATAGGCTCTTGAACGCGACTGATCATGATCAAAAGACTCCCATGCGGTACCTCCCTGACTGTAATCCTCGCGTACGGTACCCCAGGCCCGTTCACTGAGATATGGTCCCCACAGCTGCCAGTCGGCATCTCCCTTACGTTGCTGTTCCAGTCTTTTGCGCTCTTCATTCATTCAGCTAACCCCCGCTTATCAGATTTCTTCAGCTCGAGATTCCACCAGGCCTCCAGCGTGCAGGCCACAGACCATGCCTGAGATGGCGCCCCTCGTGGCGTGTGTGGCTCATCACCATCGAAAATCTCACTGATGGTTCCAATCCCTGCCTCACTCAAGTGCGCTTCCAATGGTTCTAATCGTTGTTGAGCGCGATGCGCATCGTTGGTCACCCGGAATTCTGCCAGCGCATAATGCCCGAGTAGCCATGCCCACACGGTTCCCTGATGGTAGCTGCCATCCCGCTGTGCCACGTCGCCCTCGTAGCGACCGACATACTTTTGATCTGACGACGCGAGAGAGCGAAGCCCGACCGGTGTCAGCAGTTCACGTTCGCACACATCAACGATAGACTGCATCACAGACCGGGATGAGACTGGTGAAAACGGCAGACTGACGGCGAACAACTGATTCGGTCGGATGGAGGCGTCGTTGCCTTCCGGTCCGTTAAGTACATCGTATAGTCCAAGCCCGTCTTCCCGGACATATTTACTGAAACCTTTGCCAGTCTTTTGAGCCATCGCTTTGTATTCATCATCCGGCAAGTCCAATTGTTTGCAAAAAATCACCATTGAACTTAGCGCATTAAACCAGAGCGCGTTGATCTCAACCGGTTTTCCATGCCGGGGTGTAATCACACGTCCATTGACTTTGGCGTCCATCCAGGTCAACTGCTGACCCGTAACCCCTGCCATTATCAATCCGTCCTTTGGATCCATCGCAATTCCGTAACGTGTTCCGTCACGGTAGTAATGGATAATCTGCTGCAAAGCAGGAAACACATTGCGTATCGCATCGACGTCACCGCTCAGTTCAAAGTAAGCCCGCCACGCGTCGATGAACCATAGCGCCGCATCGACGGTATTATACTCAGGCTCGTCGCCGTCGCCCGGAAACATATTCGGGAGCATGCCTTTGCTGATATATGAAACAAAGGTGTTAAGAATTCTCAATGCAATGTCATGCCGGCCCGTCGCCAGGCACAAACCGGGCAAGGCAATCATGGTATCCCGCCCCCAGTCGCCGAACCAGGGATAGCCTGCGATGATTGAATAAGGTTCATCATCTTCTGTGCCGAGTCTTGTGAATACGAAGCTGTCGGCTGCAATCACCAATCGGCGAATCCATGCCGGCGTTACCTCTTTGTCTACACCCGGTAAGGACTTTGCCTGGAGTTCCGTAACGCGTTTCTGCTCGGCCTCAATCACACCACCACAATCCAGATCAAGCGAGCGCTCAGTCCCTGCGATAATCCCAGTCCATCGATCGGCGTGTAATTCAATTTCAGCGAATCCCACGCGAACATGATTGTCGATATATTCCAGGCCCCTTGCCTGCTCCATCTGGAGAAAGAAATTTTCGATCCAGGTGTTATCGACTTGATACTGCGCATTGGAACCCTGTATCAAGAGGTCATTGCCTTGAGGGAGGGTCACCCTTAAACCATCCTCGATTGGATGAACCGAGAGTTCGAAATCTCTGGCACGGTTCACATGATGGTGATCACGAAAGCTGGCAACAAGGCCCAATCGAATCCTCGGCTGTTTGTCCCATGCGTCCAGTCCCTCAGAAACGCGATAAGCAATACATGTCGCATTGCGGCCATGCAGCATGCAAATTCTCTGCTCGATGAGCAGGTTGTCAACACGGAAACGCCAGACTGGAATGTTGCCATCGATAAAGAATTCCTCGTTAGATTGATAACCTTGTGGATTATAACCACCTTCACCCCAGTGGTTGGTGTGTAACGGAATCACGCCATCGTCCAGGAGAAGATCCGCATCGGCCTTGGCAAACAGCAGCACCCTGCCGAGCGGCGGAAACAAAGGTGCGATCAACAGTCCGTGGTAACGGCGGCCAAGCACACCGGTTACGGTTCCGCTCGCGTAACCACCCAAACCGTTGGCCAGCCACCATTCACGATTATCTGACTCGACAGGATTCATGCAAATATCCCGCCCCAAACGAATACTGTAATGACTCATGGTTACCTGCGTATGCAAAGAAATAGATCAGCCACCCTCACGGAAACCGGGATATAGTGTCATTCCGCCATCGATATACAGTGTCGTCCCGGTCATGTAATCAGACGCATCGGACGCCAGCCATACCGCCGCATGTCCAATGTCCATCGGGTCGCCAACTCTCTGATAAGGGATAAGTGTTAATAACTCTGCTTCAGCTTCATGGGTCTCCCAAGCATGTCGATTGATCGGCGTCTTTATCGCCCCAGGTGAGATGCCATTGACGCGAATTCGGTTATGGGCAACTTCTTGGGCGAGGCTCTTCATGAACATCAGAAGCCCACCTTTCGACGTCGCGTAATTCACATGCCCTGCCCACGGGACGATGTCGTGAACCGAGGACATGCAGATAATCTTGCCGGCTGCACAGGATATGTCGCTAATCACGCCCCTTCGATTGAACTCGTTGACCGCTTCCCGGGCACAGAGGAACTGGCCAGTCAGATTCACAGCCAGTACTTTATTCCATTGCTCCAGTGTCATCTCGTGAAAAGGCGCATCCCATTGAATACCGGCATTGGCGACGAGGATGTCGATACTTCCCCAGGCATCGATCATCTCACTGAACATTCGCTTGACATCGTCTTCGATACTTACATCCGCCTGAATCGCTATCGCCGTACCGCCTTCGGCTTCGATCTCGTTAACGAGTTGGTCTGCTCCTACCGCATCCGAAACATAGTTCACCACGACCTTCGCGCCTACTTTGGCGAGCGCACGACAGACAGCTGCACCAATCCCCGAGCTACCCCCGGTCACGAGGGCTCTCTGACCCTTAAGCAGTTCTTGTGTATAAAAGTTCATAAAGCCTCCTTTTTGGGCACTGTCTTTTTTGCGTTGTTGTCTGATACAAGGCTTGAGCCGCTACGGTAATCCGGCCCCAGCGACATCCACATCGACACATTCTATACAGCCCGATTTGCGGCTCACGGCCTCTCGCGGATCATCTGTTTCAGACGTACAGATGTAAAGAGTTTCTCGATTCTCTCCGCCGAGCATGCAGGCATAAGGCACTCCTTGGGTCGAGCACGTGGCCAACCGCTCACCGCCACGTTTAACTCGAAACAGCTCGTTCGTGCCGGGCGATGCGACCCAAATCATACCTTCTTCATCCAGGCAGATTCCATCGGGTGTCGCAGCTCCGAGATCGGCCCAAAGCACGGATGACGCCGCCGATCCATCGGGCCGTAGTCGAAACTCAGTCAATCGATGCGCGAAAGTCTCTGCCACGATCAGGCTGTCGTTATCCGGAGGAATCACACAGCCGTTCGGAAAAACCACGGAATCATCGAACAAGGAGATATCACCACCTGGCCCGATCATTATTAATTCCGCCTTTTTCTGTGCCTCACCGCCATGCAGATCGAATCCAAAGTTTCCGACATAAACCCTACCCTGTTTATCTACCACCATGTCATTACAGTGAAATGAAGCATGCCGGGAGAGATCTGCATAAGATACAAGTTGGCTGCCATCCCATTTCATCACGTGCCGATTGGTCATATATACCACCAGCAGAGTTCCATCCGGCAGCCACCCCAGCCCCCCAGGCAAATCACCTGTCCCGGCAATCGTCTTAAGGTCGCCATCCGAATCGATGCAATAGATACACCGATCATGTTGATCAGTGAACCAGAACCGATTCTCATGCCAACGTGGCCCCTCTGGAAACGCGAGTCCTTTAATCAATGGTGTCGCCGAGTACGTCTTCATGCTTCACTCACTTTCGAAAACTTGTTTGACCACCTCCGCCACCTGCTGTTGAGTGGAAAATTCCACAGGGACAATTATCGCGTCTTCGGGCGGTTCAAGCGTGGCGATTTGACTATCCAGCAGATCCGGTAACATATAGTGACCGTGCCGATTGTGCAACCGATTTAGAATTACATCCTGCGCGCCGCACAGAAAAATGAACTGAACACCCTCCAATCCGTGGGTCAACCGATCCCGATAACCTTTCTTCAGGGCCGAACAGGCTACAACTGAGTGCACACCTTTACGTTGATTGTTTGCGATTTCTCTGTTGAGTTGATCCAGCCAGGGTCTACGGTCATCATTGTTTAGTGGTACACCTCGAGCCATCTTGTCCACATTTTCCTGGGGATGGAATTCATCTCCCTCGATAAACCGCCAAGCTAATGACTCAGACAGTGCGCGGCCCAACGTGCTTTTACCCGTCCCAGATACACCCATAACAACGAGTGTTTTGACTGGTACTTTTGTTATTGATCGCAAAGATTATCCTTGGTTTCAAGAAATTACAGTCAAAGATAAAACTATCTTTTATCATTTGATTTAGACCGAAATTTTACTCTGACCTCAAACGTCTGATGTAGCTGGTTTAATGACGGCGGTAGTTGATCTTGTCGGTCCTTAAGTGGCAATTGCTTGTTTAGTCGTGTCAGATACTCATCAATATTAATAGTTTTTACATATATTAGCTGCTGTGTCATTTTGTATCTTCGGGAGGGAGTCGGTGACTGCCGTCTTTGATATGTATATCCCGTTGAGGATATGGAATCTCGATTCCATTCTCACGGAATGCCTGGTCTATGGCAAAGTTCAGGTCACTTAGCACCTGAAGGCGATGATCAACATTACGAATATAGCAACGTAGTTCGAAATTTAATGAGCTATCGCCAAAAGCAAGAAATAGAACGCGAATTTTATAGTTGTCGTTATTGTGTATTACATCTTGATGCTGCTCTGCAACACCGGTAAGTATCTCTCTGACTTGACTTGTGTCCGTACCATAGGCTACGCCGACTGGCACCCTTACCCTGCCACTCTGATCATATAGCATCCAGTTTGTTACCTGATTTGATATAAGGTCTGAATTGGGTACGATGACATCTGATCTGTCGAAAGTTTGAATTTGCGTGGATCGAATACTTATTTTCTTCACATATCCTTCGGTATTCCCGACTACAATCCAGTCGCCTGTTTTGATTGGTCGTTCAAACAAGAGGATAAGACCTGAAACAAAGTTATTTACTATATTTTGCAACCCGAATCCAATACCAACAGATAAAGCGCCAGCTATAATTGCGAGATTAGTAAAAGTGGCACCAGCGATACCCAAGGCAACAATTATTGCAATTGCAACACCGGTATAACCAAACATGGTCAGAGTTGCTTCACGAGCGCCACGCTCTAAATAACGAGATCGACTACTCAGATATACTGCTATTCTTGCCTTGATCCAGTTGCTTAAAAGATAAAGCAGGGAAAAAGCGACAAAAGCCCAGAAAATTCTTTCCGGAATAACTTTTAAAGAACCAAGCTGGAATCCCTGTTGCAGAACCAGGAATATTTGCTGCATTGTGGCTTCTGATAAATTGACCACATGTAGTAACAGATAGAAAACGCCTAGCCATAAGACCAGTGCAGAAAGAAATCGCATCCATGGCAACCAGCCCATTCTGACGCCGTGATGAGCACCCATAATGTTGCGAAGTGACTTTTGCCAGTTTTTGGTGCCTGTGTTAATTCCATCGTATATATCACTGAACAGTGTTAACAGGAAAATCAAGATACCTAATAGCACTAATGTACCGATGGAAACCCTGAATATGGCTGTAGAAAGATTACGATAACCGGAAAGCTCCGAGAATAAACCAACAATAATGGCAACAATGAAAAGCAGTCGTAACCAGGCAAACTTTTTAAGATAGGGAATTTTTACTGTGATCCTGGAAAGCGAGACAAGAATAGTTACAAAGAAGATAGCAAAAACACCACGCGCAAAATAGAACATTTCTTTGGACAGGACATCAAGCATGGATGAAGAAAATAATATAAATGCAATAAACAACATAAGCACAAACAGACGGAGTCTGTATGCCATCGAAATGGCTAGTTTCTCATCTTCTACGATGAAGCGTTTGGCTGGTGGATGCGGGTTAAGCAGAAATTCAATTGTTGCAATCGAGCAAAATAACACGGGTAATGCATAGACAAGCAAAAGATAATATGAAGTGGTAACCTGCTGCTTGTCAGATATAAGATAGATGCCTATTGCTAAAACAATGGTTGTGCTTAAATATGGTAGCCAGCGCGTGAGCGTAACTGTCAGGGCGCATGCAATATGGTCGGAAAAATACTCGCCCCATTTATGCCGGTTTATCAAGGGTAGCAGTTTTTTTCTACCCATGACAGATATAAATAAAATCAGTGCAGCGACAATTAGTATGTATACGAAACTGCTTGATTTTTCCTTCTGGATGCCCGTTGGCTGTAAAATGACTTTCTTGATCCCGTCTATCCAGTGTCCGGGCTGAGCTAAACCTTTCTGTAAGAGTTTGACCATATCTGGCGTTTTGGCCAGGAGTTTCGTTTTGAGGAGAGCTGACAGGCGTTCGGTATAGATCTTGTGCGTGTCTTCAACTCTTAAGGCAAGTAACCGTATGCTTGAACCCTGCTTCTCATATTCGGCCTTTATGCCAGACAGTTCCTTTCGCTTTTTGGTGACTTCAACTGTCTCTTTCTCAACTTTTTCTCCCAGACTTTCCAAGTCCTTTGTTGCTTTCTTGATCAACGTGTTTTGATTTTCAAGAAGTTCTGCTAGTTGAGAGCGCATCTGACCAAGTTCGTGCAATGCCGCTTTCAGGTCACTTTCAGCCTGTCTTATTGACTTTGCTTGCTTCTCCAGCTTTTTGATCTGGTTTTCTATGTTGCTCAGGTCGTCTGCAGCCCAGGCAGGTGCAGACGATATGAATAGAATCATGAAGAGTAATTTAATGAATCTATATAACATTATAATATATCTGGTTTATACTTCTTTTATTTTTTATCAGGGGTGTCTTTACGTTAATTATACTCTCGCTTACTCTACTCGTGTTGGATTGTAATCGTGAAATGTGTCAGATCCTGAAACTTGATCAGGTTACGGTTCATATCAGTCCGGGAGTCCGTCACGCAGGTCATACCACGGATTGTCGTGATTCTGCAGGAACGGTTCCATTCAGGAACCATTCAGTGGAATGTTGTGCACGGCCTCTTAGTGTGCGTGGATTGATACGCCTGAGTTTTCTCTGGATAGTATAGAAGTATATTTCTGATCTGCCTTCGGCCGAAAAGATTTAGCGCTGTAGTTGAAGTGTAACAAAAAAGACCGGAGGAGAAATCCTCCGGTCAATTGTAGGTTTACTAGTCATCATCACCCAGGTTATAGACTTTCAGGTCTTTTGCCTTACGTATTTTTCCCCTGTAGCCGGCGCTTTTTACGATGGACTTAACCTCTTTAAGCCGTGGTTCGGTGACCGGGGTAATATGCGACAATACCAGCATTTTCGGTTTTGCCGTGGCAGCGACCACGCCCATGCGTTCCGGTGTGGTATGCAGTTTGTGGAAAATGGTTCCTGGTGGCGGATCGTCCGACATGATTGCCGTATCGTAGATCAGGATATCAGCGCCAGTTGCGAGTTTGATGACATTGTCAGTGATTGATGTGGTATCACCGGTAAACACAATGCTGTAACCGGCATAGTCAACCCGGTAGGCTACGGCAGGAACCGGACCATGATGAACCGCAATAGAGCTGACTTTTAATCCATCCGCCTCACTGAAGACAGGGTAGATGGTGTTATCCGAAAAATCGGATGGCTGGTTTTTTACCGTGTAATTAAACTCCCCGGCTTCGATCCCACCGGCAAATGCATTCAGATAACGCTCGAGACCGATAATATTATCGAAGTGACCATCAACATAGTCAGTGGTGTCCGGATACTGGGCAATGCCTGCACCAGGACTGCCTGGTGGGAATGGAACATTATTGGTTTCGGGCCCATAGAAATTGATTGGGTCGGTACGAAACAGTCCTGCGCCACGATTATGAAAGTATAGGGTTTTCACAATCGCCGACATATCACCGGTGTGATCCAGGTGCAGATGAGTCAGCAAAAAATGCGACAGGTTCGGTATACGCGCACCACTCTGTGCCAGGCTTTTGAATGTGCCGCCACCGGTATCCATTAGCAATCGCGGTACACCGTTAGTAAAAAACAGATAGCCGGAACTCGCACGTCCACTGGGTGTTGCGACCGGGCCGCCGGAACCCAGTACCATGACTGACAGTTTCCCCTCTACCTTATTAACGGCAAGCTTGTCATCGTCATCTGCCGAGACACTTGTGGTTGAGAACAGAAAAAGACCGCTGACAGAGAGTAAGATAAACGTTGATCTGAATAACTTCATTGTCACACCTTCCTTGCGAAATCCTTGTTGTTGGTCGATAGCATCATGGAGTCCAGTACTGTATCCATGAGTTTCCATAGCATGCCATAATATACCAGGAAACGGTGAGTACCGTTTCAAGGATATACATATTGTGTAACCTGGCGCACACAGTAAAATGTAGGTTGTTCAGAACGACATGGGTATCGATATGGCGATTCGACCTGTACTTCGCATGGGGAACCCCCATTTAAAAAATTCTTGTGTGCAAGTCACTGATTTCAATGATTCTGCCTTACATAGCCTGATTGAAGACATGTTTGACACCATGCGTGCAGAAGACGGTGCCGGACTGGCTGCAAACCAGATAGGCGCCAGTCTGCGTGTGGTTATTTTTGGTTTTGACCAGAATCCGAGATATCCCGAATATCCTCCGATCCCGGAAACGGTTCTGGTTAATCCTGTCATCACAATACTGGACGAGCAAATGGAATCAGCCTGGGAAGGTTGTCTATCGATACCCGGCATGCGTGGCATGGTACCCCGCTACAAACGCATACGCTACCAGGGTTTTGATGCCCGAGGGAACTCCCTGGAAGTTGAGGCATCTGACTTTCACGCGCGTGTGGTACAGCATGAATGCGACCATCTTGACGGTATCCTGTATCCACAACGGATCAGTGATATCAGCCAGTTTGGTTTTATAGAAGAACTGGAACAGGCGGACGCAATGGGCCAGGGCACCCTGCCCTGTGATACGTATTGCCAGACCGACATCAACAAGGAATAACCCATTGCCTGTAGAAAAACCGGTTCGGGTTCTGTTTTTCGGTATGTTAGGCGAGTTCTCACGCCTGGTATTCGAGTCATTACTGGAATTTCCAGATGCTGAAATTGCCGGCGTCATTACCGCTGGTCACAAGCTTGCATCAGGCAGTCGCAAGGGAGACCTGCCAGTCAGACTGGCCGGACCGTTCCATGTTGCCGATCTGGCCAGAGGCAGGGGCCTGCCCTGTTTGCATGTTGATAACCTCAAGGGGTCTGAGACGCTGGAATGGATTTCCGGTCTGTCGTTCGACATGATACTGGTGGCCTGTTTCAGTCATTATATTCCTTCAACGATTTATCAATTACCCAAACTCGGGAGTTTTAATCTGCACCCTTCCCTGTTGCCTGCCTACCGGGGGCCGATGCCGATGTTCTGGCAGTTCCGTCATGCCGAGCAGGAATTCGGTGTGACCCTGCATCAGATAATCGATACGATGGATGGTGGTCCGATTGCACTTCAGGATACGCACAAACTGGTGCCAGGCTGCACCGGATTACAGATGAATCAGGAACTGGGCAGCATCGCAGCAGGGCTTGCGCGGGAGTTTATATCCGCTTTACCCGATAAACTGCGGTTGACGCAACAGGATGAAAGTCTGGCCAGTTATCAGGGATACCCGGCCCCATCGGATTTTTCACTGGATATTAATTCAACGGCCAGGGATGCTTATATTTTTATGAAAGGAACACAGCACTGGAACCAGGTATATTCCATCAAGCTGGGAAACCAGGTATTTGAGATCGACCGGGCGATTGAATTCAGGGAAAATGAAAGACAGTCCAGTGAGCTGATCAATATGAAGCGAGGTTATTCAATACAGTTCAGGCAGGGTTTGTTGCATGTACGTGAGTTGCGTAAGGTGATGGATTAAGCTGTCTATTCGTTTACTTGCGTTGGTTGTAAAACTCATTATATCTGTTTAATGATTGTCAGCTTGTCTCCTGTAGTAATCCTGCTGCCTGGTTGGCAGTCATGCACCAGGTTCTGGCCAAAATAAATCTTGTTGTAACGTTTGCGGTATTCCATCAGCGTACGCACCGGTTCATTGCCCTTTTCCGCTGTGTCGCGATTGATCGTCGGTATGATACAACGTGAACAGGGTTTGACTACATGAAACCGGGTGCCACCTATGTGTACAGTATTCCAGCCATCCTCTTCATATGGGGAACAGCCGCTGATCACCAGGTTCGGGCGAAAGCGATGCATCGGTACGGCGGTTTCACCTTTTTGCATTAGCCGTTCATTCAGGTCATTGAGTGAAGCCTCGGAGATCAGCAGGAATGGAAAACCATCGGCAAAACCGACCTGGTCATGCTGACTGATTTTGAAATCCTGATCAATCAGCCGGGTCGTGTCACCTGGCATGAAAACCAGGCGACAGCGGCGCTTTAGAAACCGGCTGAACCATTCGTCGATTGCCGGATCGACGAGCTGTGCGCTGACCTGGTCATTCCATACCCGCACCTCCACCCTTTCTGAGGTTTGCGGTTGTAATGGAACCTGGCAGGAGTCCATGCCGGTCACATCGAGTTGCAGACCTTCATTTGACAGTGTTACATCGACCAGTGCCATGCGCGCCTCCTGGCGTTGGGTCAGGAAACGGTTTTGTTCATCAATCAACATCCATCTTCGGTCCAGATATAATCCGAACGTATCGATAGGCCAGTTGTCTACAGTCATACCGCGCAGGGATTTAACGGGATAGATATTGATTTCCGTTATGGTGTACATGGGCCAGACCTTGTTTTGATTATTGTCGATGGAATAGTGTTTGTCGCGGCCAATATATCACAGAGTAATATTCCGGTTGAATGCTTGTGGCCGGTCACGGGTCTGTCAGACTAAGGTATAGACTATACTCTGATGGCGGTAATCATCCATTCTGCGACAGAGAAAGGACCAGCTTATGTTAGGTGCGGTCGAATGGGGTATCCTGGCTTTTTCAGTTCTGATGATCATTGCATTACTGATCGAGCCACTGGCATCCCGTTTACGTATCCCTTTCAACGCCATTCTGGTCCTGATCGGTTTTGCCGGTTCGGAAGTGCTTGTAGGGTCTGGTATAGACCTGGGTTTGCGCTGGCATCATTTTCGTGACCTGGTGTTATTTGTACTGATACCGGTACTGGTATTTTCGGCCGCACTTGAGATCAATATTCGTCAGTTTCTCAGGCAGCTCTATCTGATCATAATATTGTCTATACCACTGTTTATCCTGTCCGTGGCTGTTATCGCAATTATACTTTATACCGGTATAGGGAGCTCATCACAATTTCCTGTTGTCGCAGCGATGATCTGTGCCGTATTACTGGCAGCAACCGATCCTGCAGCAGTGATTGTTTTACTGGAAAAATTGCAGGCACCTGATCGTATGACCATGTTACTGGAGGGTGAAAGCCTGCTAAATGATGCGACGGCCATTGTTTTGTACAGCATACTGGTCAGTGTCGTTATCATGCCCGAGACCAGCCCTACTACCGGCCTGGTGATACTTGAATTTGGACGGGTGCTGGCCGGCGGTGTCCTGACCGGAATGCTCCTGGGCGGGTTTGCCGGGCTGATGATACGTTTTTTCAGCAAGCCGCTACACCATACGGTGGTAAGCCTGGCATTTGCATATCTCAGCTATGTTATTGCGGAATCTGTTTTCCACGTTTCAGGCGTTATGTCTGTACTGGCGGTTGGGCTGGTGATTACACACTTTCTGCAGTCAGGCAGCAGCGGGAATACCGCATCAGGAATAAGGACGGTATTGCCTTTCTGGGGTGTGCTGAAGTATATCGCATCGGCACTGGCTTTCCTGCTCGTTGGTGTTACGGTCAACCTGTCGTTTTTTACCGATTTGTGGCTCCCGCTACTGGCAGGGATAGCTGCGGTCCTGCTGGCACGCGGATTATCGGTTTACCTGGTACTGCCGGTGTTTACACTGACACCGTGGACCAACAGTCTGACTTGGCATGAAAAACACATCCTGTTCGGTGGTGGAATACGGGGCGCTGTAACTGCTGCGCTGGCACTGTCTTTACCGGTTGAATTGGAAGGTTGGCAGATTGCACAGTCCATCGGCTATGGTGTGGTTATTTTCAGTCTGTTTATCCAGACACCTTTACTTAATCTGTACCTGTCGCGTCATCTGTCAGATTGATCAAGCCAGGCCGCGGCACGCGTCAGTCCGATGATGGTTTTTGCATCCTCAATATCACCATGCAAACAGCGATCCAACAGTTCATTCAGTGCCAGCCAGTGTATTTCCATACATTCACCCTGTTCCTGTGCCGGTGCCTGTTGTTCGAGTCCGGTTACCAGGTAATACCAGATACGTTCGGTAAACACACCCGGAGAACTGATACTTTCTCCCAATGGCTGCCAGTGTCTGGCCAATAGCCCGGTTTCCTCCTGTAATTCTCTCCTGGCCGTCTTAATAGGTGGTTCATCATGATCGCGCTTGCCCGCAGGTAACTCCCATATCCAGTCATCCAGTATAAAGCGGTACTGGCGTAACATGCAGACCTGCCGTTTTTCATTTATAGCAACAACAGCGGCACCACCGGGATGGTGCACTACTTCGACAGGGTGACTATGGCCATTGGGCAGGGTGACCGAACCGGTGTCCAGGCGTATCACCTGCCCCTTGAATACAGTTTTCATACAATGACGCTCCCCCGACTTTTAACCCTATTATTTGTAGATTTAGGTATTTCACCCCAGTATAACGCCCAATAGCGACTCATTTAGAATGAAAAATGCCGAATATTCACAATTTCAGTGATTGTTGCTTGCGCCTCTGCCCTGCTTTACCTCACAATGAGCCGATCCGGCATATGGACCGGCACCGATCAGACTAACTGGTTGGATGTATTGACTAATTATTTGGAGATCATCAATGTTTGCGCGTATTGCACTGGCAGTAGCTCTGGGTTTAACCACTTTGACGGCTATTGCCGCAGATAAAAAAACCGAAATCAAATCAGATGAACAAAAGGCCGGTTATGCCATGGGGTTTCAGTTTGGTATTAACCTGAAGAAGAAGGGGCTGGAAGTGCCGCCTGATGCATTTGCGCTCGGTATTGAAGACGCCCTGACCACTACACAACCGCGCTTGCCTGTAGAAGAACTGCAGCAGGCCCTGGTGACTTATCAACAGAAACTGGTTGAGGAGAAAAAGAAACAGGCTGCGGCGAATTCCGAGAAGGGTGACAAATACCGCGCCCAGAACAAGAAAAAATCAGGGGTAGTCGAGCTGCCCAGCGGCTTGCAGTATGTCGTTGTCACCAAGGGCAATGGACCAAAACCGAAGGAAAGCGATACCGTCGTCGTGCATTACCAGGGTACACTGATCGATGGCAAGGTGTTTGATAGCTCCATTCAGCGTGGTACCCCTGCCACCTTCCAGTTACAACAGATCATTCCTGGCTGGAAAGAAGCACTGATACTGATGCCGACCGGTTCCAAATGGAAGGTTGTGATCCCGCCACATCTCGCCTATGGTCCGAATGGTGTCGGTAATTCCATTGGACCGAATGAAACCCTGCTGTTCGATATCGAACTGATGGAAATCAAGAAGGCTGATGCTGCTGCCCCCGCGCCAGCCAAATAAGCCCTTAATAGCTTATTGATCCATGAGAAGGCCCTCTTACCAAGAGGGCCTTTTTTTATGCATGGATGTATTTACCGCATGTCTGGAAATAATATACCGGACATACCATGACACCTGTGCTCACTTATGGAGCCTCTGATTAATATAAAAATTTGAGTCATTGCGAGCAGAGCGCGACAATCTCACAAATTGAATCAAGACATTATAGATTGCTTTGTCACTTTGTTCCTTGCAATGACGACACATCAGAGGTTCCCTAAATATAAAAATACCGCCAGCTTATCCCGCTGGCACTGTTTATCGTATTGATCAGTTCATCTGCCGGGATGGCCTCATGTGGAAAAACATTATGAACAAGTATGGCGTCACAGGCCTGCCCGATGGTCTTGTTCCAGTTGATCTCTGACCAGTCCAGCTCGGTTTGACAGCTGTTGCATACCGGTAATGAATGCTGTTGCAGGCTTGTTTCCAGTGACTGTATATCCAGTGGTGATTTGCAGCGGCTGCAGCTCGGTGGCCGTGTCAGTGAACCATGGTAGATCCGCCCGGGTTTAGCATGATGTCGTATGCTGATAAAACTGTAGTCATCACCGCTTGCGTCTGGCTCTAAGCTGATCGATGGTGAGCAGCCCATAAATACCATCAGCTCAAGGAAGCGTTCACCGGTAAAATAGTCTGATTCAGACCCGGGGATGGCGGTACCGATCAGTCCGCTACTTTTTAATGCGGCGATTAGTGATTTGTGGTCAAAGCTGGCTTGCCCTTTCTGTCGGGGACAGAACACCAGGCTATGCATGTTTAGTCTTGTTCCGGATGCCGGTCAGGCGTGGGAAGCCATGGTTTCCCACATGAACACGCAATCGAGCTGTGAACGTATCGAAATCAGGCTACCGAGCGTGCCTTCCTTGAGCAGGGACACAGGCGTACGCTGATTGAGCTTCCGGTTGGGTTTGTTCATCCATTGTGTGCCCATACGAATATTGGTCGGATAGGTGGTGCGCAATGCATCTGCGATGCCCAGCAGGTGCTCTACCCGTTCGCGAACGATATCAGTAACAGGTAACGGCGTATTATCCTTGTAACGACTGATTGAACGCTTAGGGGTGTTTTCAGGCAGGCCCAGCAATGCGATTTTCTGCGAGTTATCCAGAGACCAGGCGTCCAGCATCAGGATCACAGACCTGGATATTTGTAACCATTCTTCTTCAGTATAGGACCGCATTGCTGATATTCCCCTTGCTAACGCTCAGGCTATTCATGGCTGATTTCAGTCTGATATCTTACCATATTGATAATGTATTAACTGTTTCTATCTCGAAGGAGATAGAAGTTAAATATATTTTTTTTAAAAACAATGTATTAGTTGGTCTGTCAGGCAATCGCGCCGAGTAGTTCATATCCCATTACCTGCTGGGTTACATCAATGACATCACCCACGGCATACAATTGATTGAATTCCTGTAACAGCTTGTTGGTCTGGTGTGGAGAGCATTCGTAAAGGCGCTCGATGGTCGCATTAACCTCGATTCTTTCAGGGGTAAGGGCCTTATCCACCCGAATTTTCACGGCGCAGTGATCATGTTGCATGGCTTCATCAAAAAACTGCTTCCTGTCACTATCGGATTCAAACTCGCTGTCAGTGGCTGACAGAATCTCAAACTGGTGTTGATTTCTGTCGGGTTTCTTGAACATGTAAACGGTCATTACCGCATCCTCTCCCTTGCGCAGGTGGGTGGATAATTCAGCCAGGCGTCTGGATACATTTAATGGGCTAAAGTCATAGTGTTTTGGGGCCGTTTCAAAAAACTGCACAAAAGTAGATCGATGATCCGGTAGCGCTATGCGGGTATAGGTGATCATTTCCTCTAAATCCTTGTATACCAGTAATGGTATGGTCGCGCTGTTTTCTACTGCTAGTGAGGCAAACAGGCGTGATACGCCAGCGTTGACCGTATCCTCCATGTCGATCTGTATACGTTGCCTGTTTCGTTTGATCAGGTCCTTGAAGAAATCGGCGTAGGCGCGTCCGGCAGTATCCAGCCTTTTCAGGCTGATCAGATTGCCACTGCCCTTTTCCATGCCGCAGACTTCATAGGGTATTTTCATCAGATCCGGCGTCCGGGTTCTTTTGGCCAGAGCCGGTAAACCGATGCGTACAATGTCTCCCCGGTTCAGGCCTGCCGGGATAGCCTGTTGCAGCTTGATACTCATGCCATTTATAGAGATATCATGTGTGGAGCCTGTATATGTGCTGTCTTTGATGCCCAGTTCGGCCTCCAGTGCAACTATGTAGCGGTCTTCGTGCCGGTGCTCTATATATCCAAAGCGGATGATCCTTGGTTCCGGGCCGGTCTTTTCTTCGATAGACTTGATAATTTTTATATACTCATTGGCAACCTGATTATCTGCCGGTGTGCCATCGTTTGACCATTGCAGTACTTCCCTGCTGACGTCAACCAGTACCCCCATCGACACGATATTACGGGCCAGCCTTATCACATCTTCAGCGTGCTCCGTGGATTTTTCCGACAGACGTTCAAGCCGGTGCAATATCTTCATAGACTCCGGCATACTGACAGGCCGCAACACGACCTTGAATACATTAAACTGTTTATGGCTGGCGGAATAATCATTCACAAACTGTTTCCATGCCCTGATATCGGCCAGTTCAAAGTCAAACAGGATCTGTGGAGGCAGGTCATGATTTTCCCGGTAGACTGCCATCAGGGGGTCAGTCTGGCCGCTTTCCTGGGCCTGTTCATGCAGTCTTCTTATTCTTTCTGGATCTGAAAGATGGGCGAACACGTGCTCATGATTCACGAGGCTGAATAATTTGAGTTTTTCGCGGTTGTTTTCATTACTTCCCACTGCACACAGTTTGATCGCGTTACCTGCTTCCGGATCAGAACAAATGAATATGGGCACTGTACTGGAGGACAGGATGTAATGTAGTTCGGTCATCATTGAAGTCGCTGTGATGCGCCTGTCCTGGGTATCCAGTTTACGCCGGCCTGCACCGCTTATTACGCTGTCGACGAAGTTGTCCAGCGCAGTCTGGGCAGCCTGTTGCCCTTCTCCACAGATCAGGCTCATGCGGTATTCTTCATGATGCTGTTCAATTCGCAACACCCGGTAGCTGACTTGCATCAGAACTTCACCGTATTCTGGGTTTAGCGACGGGAAGTCAACCAGTACCTGTTCTCCTGATACGAATGGCAACGGGTGCCTGGCACAAACCTGGATACCCTGGCTGGATAGATCACGTGTTTTCAACGGTATGGTCTGTTGATCCCCGGTTACCAGGGTTTCGATCACATGCTGTACCCTGGCCTGATGTCGGCGTTCAAAATAGCCCAGTGGAATAATTTCAGGTGCCTCTGAGTCAGTCCTGAACGATTGCAGGTCATCGGACGCTTCTGTCTGATCAACAGTGGATTCTGCGGATTGGGCCTGCGCCTTGCGTTGTGCCTGCTCTGCCTCTTTTCTGGTCTGCATGCCCCGGAAGGTGTGCGGGGCGTTAAGCATGTCCTCAAACATGCCTACGGTAAACACACCGTTATTATCCTTGAGGCCCTGTGTAAATGTTTCGCTACTGATATCGTCCAGCCAGAACTGACGATCCCGGTAATTGACCGGCTTGCAGTCGTAAGGGACCTTGCCACGTAAATCCAGGTTCATCACGCACTCCTGCTTGCGGCGCCGGATACTCATACGGTCCAGAAATTCAAAGGTGGGCGACCCTTTGACCACATGCTCAGTGACCAGACCCTTTTCACGCGAGTTCTGGTTCTCGCGCTTATAGTGTTTGAGTGTAGTAACTGTCTGTTTGTTAGTCGGTTTTTCCATATTCCATCCGAACAAGCTAATTCCGGGGTGGCCTGGGGCCTCCCTGTTTGGACTATCTGTCCGGTTTATCGGCATTTTTCGGGTTGGCTTAAGTAATTAAGGCGGTGCTGTTGCACGGATGGTCAGGTCAGGGTTTGGTAACAGCCCCGCCAGCGGTCAGGCTGTCCTCAATTGCCTTGATGATAATGGATTCGACTTCTGCCAATACCGGCCTGGCCGGGCTGTTCGCGGCAACGGCTGTCGGGCGCACAAACAGGATCCGGGTTTTTCCGTTTTTCTGGACCAGTGACAGCCGTAATGGACACAGACCCAGCATGTCAGGATCCTTGTTGGCTACCTGGTTGACGTACCAGATATTACACACCACCAGGCTGCGTATATCCTCCAGCTGGTTGCGGTTGTAATCCTCTCCCCAGCGTTGTTTAAAACGCGCCATGTTGTCACCAATCGGTGGCTCCAGGACGACAAAGAAACGACTGGCCTCCAGATTGTCATAAAGCTTTTTGTAGATGGCGTTGATTGGTTTATCGACGGTTGCAATGTAAATACCGGTATTATCCGCATGACCAAACGAAACCGACAGTAAAGAGATGATCAGAGGCAGCAGGAGCTTTTCCAATGCTGCCCATTTTATATTCCTGTTATTCATCATCACGTTTTACCAGGGGTATGAGTGTATTATCCTGCATGCTCAGGCTGAGTATCATCGGTCGGCAACATACCTCGCAATCCTCGATATGTTCACCCGACATGTCGCCCAGATCAATAACAAGTACCTGGGATTCACCACAGTAAGGGCACAGAATATTGACGGGTTCTTCCGGGTTCATAGGTTTTTGTCTTCGACCGGTAGCATTATTATGTGATAATAGCCTGTAACAAGGCATAGGTCAGCGTTTGTGGCCAGATTTCAACCCGATCCCGGGCCAACAGGAACCAGATGGCTACTGAGTACATAACCGATACGGATGCATTGAAGGTATTCTGTGACTACCTGGCGCACTGCGAAACCGTGTTTATTGATACGGAATTTATCAGGGAATCAACCTATTATCCCGAGCTCTGCCTGATACAGGTATCGTCTACAGAGCAGTCAGCCTGTATTGATCCGCTTGTAATCGAGGATCTGGGACCGTTAATGGAAGTGCTGTATAACACGCAGATCACCAAGGTGTTGCATGCGGGGAGACAGGATATGGAAATCCTGTATCAATTGCAGGGTCGTGTCCCGTCACCGTTGTTTGATACCCAGGTCGCAGCGGCCTTTCTCGGCTATGGCGAGCAGATAGGCTATGGCGAACTGATCAAGCGGGAACTGGGGGTACAGCTGGATAAGTCACACAGCCGGACAGACTGGAAAAAGCGCCCGTTAAGCCCTGCCCAGCTAGAATATGCGCTGGATGATGTGCGTTATCTGGCCAGGGCCTGGCCGAAACTGGTGGAAAAACTGGAAGCCAGCAAGCGTTTGCAATGGGTACAGGAGGAATCGGCTGCGCTGGAACAGGAAGACCTGTACGTAAATCACCCGGACATGATGTGGCTGCGGGTAAAACGGGTCAATAGCCTGAGAGGCAGGGCCTTGTCAGTTCTGCAAAGGCTGGCTGCCTGGCGTGAGCAAACGGCTATGAGCCGTAACATGCCCCGTCGTCGATTATTGAATGATGATGTCCTGTTGGTCCTGGCCCGGCAACAACCCCGGGATATGGACAGTCTGACCCGGATGCGCGGGATACACCCTACAGTGATGAAACGGCATGCACAGGATATCCTGACAGTCATCGCCGAGGCACCGGAGCAAGCGGAAGCTACAGAAATGCTCAGGAAGCCGGCAGCGAGTGTGGATGCATCCCTGCTCGATGGTGCCAGCGCCCTGTTGCGCCTGTGCGCAGAACAGGCCGGTATCTCGACCGGCGTGTTGGCCAATCGCTCCGATATCGAAAAGCTGATTCGCAACCAGGATGCCGAGATCGCACTGACACACGGTTGGCGTTACGATATCGCCGGCCGGGATTTGCTGCAATTCCTGAACGGCGCAGCCGCATTACGGGTAGAAAACGGCAAGTTGATCGTTTATAAAACTAATATAAACAATTAGTTATAAACTATAATTAATCCTGATTATTATCCACCAGCATTTTTTGCAGGCTATCGAAACGCCTGATCCACGGACGCTTTTCGCGCAAGTTAATTGACATGGTCTGCAGTGCACGTCTCGCCTGTGAGGGAGAGTCAAAATCACCGACTACCAGACCATGCCAGGCATCCTGGCCATGCTTGAAACGAAAAATAGCGGCCGGGTATCTGGTTTTGCTGGATTGCCAGAAGCGTTTGATCTCTTTTCTGGATGGTCCGGCCATCATCTGGATGGTGTAATGCTTTGCCGGACGTTCACGCACCCATTCACCGGAGGCCAGGTGACTGTGGTAGTTTCTGACGGCATTCACATCATCCCGAGCGCTTTTCCCTGTCATCTGGCTCATCATACGTTTGGCCGGGGTATAGCCACTGTTAGCGGCGCGGTTTAGCCAGTCCAGCGCGCTTTGCTCATCGACCGCCGTGCCGCGTCCAAACAGCAGCGCGATACCGACATTGTACTGGGCAGGAGGATAGGATTGTAAGGCAGATCGCTTCCACCAGTTCAGTGCCATCCAGTCATCCTGTTCCATACCACGACCATTTTTATACGCATTGCCAAGACTGAATTGTGCCCTGGCGTTGCCCTGATTGGCAGCGGCGCGAAACCAGTAAACCGCCCTGGCATCATCCTGAGTCACTCCCTTACCTTCATGATACATACTGCCAAGATAATATTGCGCATCAGAATGCCCCTGTTCAGCGTGCGTTTTCAGCTGGGTGTAGGCGTCACTGTAGTCGCCATTCTTGTAAGCCTGCAGGGCCTCAGCCGGCGTCATTGCCAGTACCTGATGACTGATCACAAGCAATAGGGCTGATATCGGGCTGATAAAACCTTTTAACATGCTTAACCTGGTGTGTTTTATATTATTCAGAAATAACTGAATGATTGTACTGGAATTATATTGACTTTCAGGGTTTAAAATCAAACCTGCAGGTGTATAAAAAATGTATTTCCTTAATGGCAGGAAAATGAACTTTTTCTCATGTTCTGTCATGATCAGGCGCTAAACTGGACATGAACTCAAAAATATAACTGTTATGATGCCTGTACTCATTCTATCCGCCAGCGCACTGGTCATACTGCTGTTATTTACCTCTGTCCGGTGTATACACCAGCTCAGGCGGGGAAGCCTGTTGGCGGCCAGCCGTTCCGGCGTCATCAGTCTTGTTATTCTAAGCCTCGTGACCGTCGCGGTACTGGCCGGGATGAATATCCTGACTTATCAACGATTGAGGTTCGAGCAGTCGGTTGCCCTGCTTTCATTCAAACAACTCGGACCGCAGTCCTACCAGGCGATGGTGCAGGCCACAGGCAGGCAGCTGGCGTATGCCTTTCCGGTGTCTGGTGATGAATGGCAAATGGATGCCCGTGTCGTGATCTGGAAACCGCTGGCGAACCTGTTCGGGCTGGATGCCCTATTTCGTCTTGAGCGCTTTTCAGGACGTTACCATGATGTGACCCAGGCGCGTAGCCAGTTGCCTACTGTCCATGATATGCACGACAAGGAGCAGGTGGATTTCATCGCCTTACTAAAGCGCTTTCCAGCCGGGGTGGATGTCCAGTTTGGCAGTAGTGCCTATATGCCGATGGCAGACAATGCCCGATACGAGTTAAGACTGACCCAGACCGGTCTGATCGTCAGGCCGGATAATCTGGCCGCGCATAAGGCGGTTGATCACTGGGCGCCATGATCTTGTGTGATGATTCCAGAATACTTTAACAATGTTCGCTATTCTATTGAATATTAAATTCTAAATAATTATAAGACTATTATCTTACGACGTACCCTGAAGCTATCGTCAAACAGTCCGCTGATTAGTATCCGGACATAAAATATGCTTTATAGGTGCTTTTGTGACCCGTGTCACATCCTGCCTTTCAAGCTGTCACATCCCTGGACGCTACTTATATGTAAGAGGAATCAAAACCAGGGTAGCCACTCATGAATAACGAAACCAATGTGCTTAACATGCATCAATACGTGCACAAACTGGGTCCGCGCGCCTTTGAGATCATGCAGCAATCAGAACTGCTGGCCATATCGATCATCGAAGCTGCTGTCAAGTCAATGATGGACAAGGCTGACGATACCCTGTTTGATCTGGCCAATAGTGCCGACAGTAACACCCAGCAACAACTGTACTTTGATGCGATGCGTGATATTCGTTTGCGCCGTAAACATATCGAACAACAGTTTATCGAGATGTACAAACAGGAGTTCGGTCTGTTTGCAGCAGGTAAGCCACTTGGTATGGATCTGCAGGATATCGTACCCGTACAGGAAATGGCGCTGGAACTGGTTGACGACACCAGCATGGAAGAGAATATCGCGCTGGCCAATATGGCCTCACGCAGTATACGCGAAAATTATCAGCCGCTGTACGAACTGACCATACGTCTGTCGGAGCTGAGTGAACGTCCACAACTGGCGCATACCCAACATCCACTGAGTCCGAATTCCGTGGCCCATGCTATCGGTGCCTGCCTTGAACCGATGGATATTGAAATCCATGTCAAGCTGATTATCTACAAATTGTTTGACAAGTATGTGATGAGCAATCTGGGACAGGTGTTCAAGGACGTGAATACGTTGTTGATCAAACTGGGTATCCTGCCCAGCATCCGGCACAAGGTTAAAACCAATCCCAACAAGGCTGGAGCCTACCCGGGCCAGCCTTCTGAAACACAGTCCGATGCCGGCCAGATAGCTGATCAGGACCATACCCATACACATACACATAACGGACTACATGGATACCACGGTGCGCCTGTCAGCAATGTTGCAGCACCATACAAGGATTACATCAGCTACGCCGGTAACCAGTTCGTTGCAACAGAAGGCAGTCATCTGCTCGGCGCCCTGACTGCGATGCAGGATTATGTGCTGAGCGATGTACCCGAAGTGCTGGACACGCCTGCAATGATCGGCAACCAGGTTTTGAACCTGTCCAGCCAGATTGCGACTTTACAGGGCAAACCGCATAGCAACGCCGAAGAAGACCACGCGATCAACATGGTGTCCTTGATATTCGAATATATCCTTGAGGACCGGAATATCCCGGATCCGATTAAGGCGCTGTTGGCCCGACTGCAAATTCCATATCTTAAAATATCACTGCTGGACAAGGCTTTTTTCAGCCAGAGCCAGCACCCTGCCCGGAAATTACTGAACAAGGTTGCGCGTTTCTCCACCAGCTGGAGTTTCGATGAAGATCTGTCGCAGGATGCATTGTTGCTCAAGGTGCGTGCGATCACTGCCTGTGTACTGGAGAATTTCAGCGACAATACCGGTCTGTTCGAAGAATTGTTGGCAGATTTTGAATCTTTCATTCAACAGGAAGAAGCGCAAAACTTTATCTTCGAAGAACGTGTCCGCAAGACCCAGGAGGGCAAGGACCGGCTCAAAGTGGCTAAGGCACGTGTTAATGCCTGGATACAGACCTGGGTATCGCGTGAGGATGTACCCGCATTCCTCAGTGACTTTCTACAGGATACATGGCGTAATATTCTTCAGGTCACCATGCTGAAGCATGGTGAGGATAGTGAAGCATGGCAGACCCATGTAAAAACCATAAACACACTGATCTGGAGTATTTCACCTGACAAGTCAGCCGAGGATGGTAAAAAACTGGTAGAGGTATTACCCAGCCTGATCAAGTTCCTGCGCAGTGGTATGGATGATGCCTCCGTGCATCCAAATATTCAACAGGCATTTTTAGAACAGCTGGCGCAGTTTCATGTTCAGGCGGTCAATGGTGCCCGTCCCCGGGAATTGCGTGATAGCGGTTCAGCAACATCAACAGCCGGAAGCGAGAGCGTGCCGGAGGCAGGCTCGGCCACACGAGCCATACAGGATAAATTGTTGTCAGAACATCAGAAAGGCGTGGATGCCTCCTTCAGTATTGATGCAGATGAGGCAGATCTTCGTCAACTCGAAGCGGTCTCGGAAGAAATTGTTATTGAGGCGCCTGATAGTCAGGCATCGGTTGATCCATATGACTATGAGGATGAATATACCGAACTGGCGGATCAGCTGGAGGTCGGTGACTGGCTGGAATTTTATGATACAGAGGGTAACGGTACGCGAGTCAAGCTGTCCTGGCATTCCAGACTCAGTGGCAGCTGTTTGTTTGTTACCCGCAAAGGTAGCAAGTATGCCGAGAAGTCACTGGCTAGCCTGGCTACAGAATTGCGCTGCGGCCGTGCACAGGTCATGGACAAGGTGCCGGTAATGGACAGGGCAATCAGCATGTTAGTAGGCCGCCTGCAAGACAGGGTCTAAGCTAAGGCGCTGCGTTAGTTCAAGGCGTCGAACTGAAGCGTATGAACAACAACCGTTTCGCCTTGGCTATAGCTAGTCTCTTCTATTCCGATTCCGGGGATGCAGAATCTGCAGGGTCACCTCTATTTCATCCAGCAGTCCATGCATTAACTCATCCGTGTTATCCGGGTCGACCTTGACCAGCTCCAGGGTTTCGGCTTGTGGAGTGATATATTCCTCTGCCGGCTCCTGCATAAACGAACCCAGCGTGCTGCTGTTGGCGAGCCAGTCAGCAACCTGTAGTATGGAGCACTCCAGCATACCCTCTCCCGCTTCTGTGGGTGAGTGATGCATCGCAATTACATTGATCAGTTGTTGTGGCAGTTTCCAGTGATGAAACAGTTGTGCGCCAAGCGTGGCATGATTAAAGCTGAACAGGTCATTCTCGGCCTGGTAAAGGACTTCTTCATCCCCGTTCGCAATCATCAATGTTTCACTAGCCTTTTCCGGGCATGCGCCATACAGCAACAGGCTGCCGATATCGTGCAATAGACCGGCCACATACAGACGCTCGATATGAAGAATACGGCATTGTTTCGCCAGGCGCCGTGCTATCAACCCGGTACATATGCTGTGCCGCCAGAAGGTTTCGGTGCTGGTCAGCTGGTTTGGTATATTGCTGAATACCTTCGCTGCAATAACGCCGGTAGCAATACTGTACAGATCGTTGAGTCCGATGATGGAGATCGCACGTGAAACGGTATCGATACGTTTACTGAAGTGATAGACCGGGCTGTTTACGATACGCAGTATGCTGGCGGTCAGCACGGTATCCTGCATGACCACACCGGCCACATCATTGGCAGAGGAATCCGGGTCGTGTACGACCTCGTTAATACGCAACCAGATGGATGGTGGCGATACCAGCGCCGCAGCGTTTTCAATGATTTCGTCTTCTGTCTTGCTGCTTTTCATCAGTGTATTTCAGTCTGTTTGATCAAATCATCCAGTCCGGGTTGCTGGTGCATTTCAATAACGATTGTTTCCATCAACGGGATTTCACCGGTCTGAATATGTGGCAACAGCTGTTCCGCGACCTGGAGGATAGTCATAACCCCTTGTTGCTCTGAGCTATTCGCTTCAGCCTGCTGATATTGCAACTTCAGGTTTTCTACATACTGACTGAATTCACTGCCCTGCTGTTCCAGCGTCAATGACTGGAATTCCGGCTTGAAACTGATATGTAATTCCCGTTTCCCGGGGTCTTCAAGATCTGTAACACTGACACTGATCGGGCCTTCGATGGCCATGGGCACTCTCCTATTCTTCATCACCTATCCAGTTCTCCAAGGCGGCTATCACCTTGCGCGCCTGGTCTGCACTGGAAATATTGAACTTGGACTTCTGCATATATTCACCATTACGTTTCTGGTAACGCCTGATCGTATACTTGTCCGGCCCATACACCTCCTTGGTGCGATCCCAGTCCTGGTAACGGTATATAATGGTGGACCAGGCCCCCTTGGTCAGTACTACCTTATCCAGTTCCTTGACGACGTCTTTGCCATCTTCAGTATAGGTTACAGTCAATTCATCTATCGTGGTCGCCATATAAAAAGCCTCTTTATAAGTATGTGTTTCCCTGCCGAGCGATCATAAACAGCCTATCGGCATATAAAAACAGTACTTTAAATACAAAACATTGTTGTTGGTAGCCTACTGCTGAATTATTTATGAATTAAATCAGTTCGGTACCACTTCCAGTCAGACTTGAGACAGCCTCGCCGTGACCGCCAGATAATAACAGCTATACCAGTCAAAGGGCAGCAACTGAACTGGATAAAGCAGGGCTGTGGCGTTGTGTCAGTTGATGTCGGGTTCCAGCTGTGGGTCAGCGGGTGGCATTTGCAGAAAATAGCCATTGATCTCCAGTTCGGAGATCACATCCAGGGCTTCAAAGCGTGCCAGACGTGATTCCGGTGTCAGATCCAGTTCGATCACAAATTCCGCCGCTCCAAAGGCATGACGCAAGGCCTCGTCAAGCTCGTCATATCCATCTTCCTTGCGTAGGTAAATATACATGTCCGCATGTTTCAGTGATTTGTATACATAGCATTTCATATCATATCCTGTGTGCCTGTTCGTAATATATTGCACTGCCCATTTCATACAGGCGACTTTCAGTACGTCTGAATTCTTCTCTGAGTTGTTTCCCCTGATAGAGTGACTGGATCGGGACTTCTGCTGTGATTAACAACTTGACCCGGTGATCATACAATGCATCGATCAGATGTATAAATCGCTTGGCAATATCAGCCAGATCATCGTTTAACTGTCTGACTGCGGAAAGCATGATCATGTGGTATTCACTGGCCAGTTCCATGTAATCTGATGGCGACCTGGCGGATGCGCAGAGTGCCATGAAATCGAACCAGGCCAGGTCCTGTCCTGCGGCCTTGACCGGGATCCTGCGCTGATTGACCTCGATATATCCGTGTGTTTCCGGTTCAAATAAATCAAAATCAGCAAGATGCTTTTCAATATAGATCTCGCCAGCCCGTTGATCCAGTACGTGATAGTGTTCAAGTTCGAGCAGTTTCAGCCGCCGGTAATCCTGGCCGGTTCCCAGATTGCATAGCAGCATCTGTTGTTCAATCAGGTGTATCGCGGGCATGAACTGGTCACGTTGTAATCCACCTCTGTATAACTCGTCAGGTTTCAGGTTTGAAGTAAAAAGCAGGGTGATTCCCTTATTGAACAGCGCATGTAACAGGCCTGACATCAGCATGGCATCTGCAATATCCTGTACATGGAACTCGTCTACACAGAGTACCCGGTATTCCCTGGCCATCGACGTAGCCAGTATCGGCAACGGGTCGGGTGTTTGGGGCATTTTGTCCAGACACGCGTGAATGTTACGCATGAAACGGTGAAAATGAACTCGACGCTTCCGCCTGAACGGCAAGGACTGGTAAAACCGGTCCATCAGCCAGGTTTTGCCCCTGCCCACACCGCCATACAGGTATACCCCGCCAGGAGTGCGATTTTTACTGCCAAACAGGCGTGACAGTACACCGGTCCGGCTATCCTGTACCAGCACAGCCTGGTAGAGTTTTTCCAGCTCCTGCACGGCTTTTTCCTGTTCGATATCAGTGCTGATACTGCCTTCTGCCAGGCCTTGCCGGTAATACCCAGCGGGACTGGCGTGCATTGACCGGGGCATACCTGATTCCATCATCATGGATACATGCTACGATAGCCGCTAGTTGATTAACAGCATGCAGTTCATCTTCCAGCAAAAGTATGGGTACCATGAAATATTGTAGTGAATGCGGCCATTCCGTCAGCCTGGATATACCGGAAGGTGATAATCTGCCGCGATATATCTGCAAGTATTGCGAAACTATCCATTACCAGAATCCCAATATCGTTGCAGGTTGCCTGCTGAGTTGGCAGGACAAGATCCTGTTATGCAAACGGGCAATCGAACCACGTTATGGCGCCTGGACCCTGCCCGCCGGATTTATGGAGAATGATGAAACCACCTCACAGGCAGCGGCGCGCGAGGCCATGGAAGAAGCAGGTGCCAGGACGTCGGAGCTGGAACTTTATACCCTGCACAATCTTCCTCATATTAACCAGGTATACCTGATGTTCCGAGGTGAACTGGCCGAGGGTTTTGCGGAGCCGGGACATGAAAGCCTCGAGGTTGCCCTGTTCGATGAATCAGAAATACCCTGGGATAACATTGCCTTTCCGGTCATACATGAAGTTCTGGAATACTATCTACAGGACCGTAAAATCGGGCGATTCCCGATACGTACCGGCGATATTATCAGGGACCAGGACCAGATTATCCAGATCGTTAGATATCAGTCCCGATAGATCAGTTTCTGACAAACTCGCAGCTGATCTGCTTGTTATTTGTGCTAATCCGGATTTCTTTCAGATCCGGCATTCTTGTGGCCAGCCAGGAACACATTAACCTGGCCTTGTTGGTGCGGTCTGTTTCAATCGCGCGGTGTAATTGCATGACAACATATTGCGCGCATTGCATCCGTGTAGGCGTAGTGATTTTCCGGTCGTCAAGCAGGATTCCCGCTTCCATATCCTGGTCCATCTGCTCCAGCATACCACGCTGTAGCCCGGGTAACCGACGTCTTTCGTAATTCAGTACAGACTGGTCATCCAGGGTGATCTCAAGAAATTTCCCCCTAGTGGACACTGGGCTCATCTTCATGCATATCAAGCAATATCTTGCGTATCGTGGTCACGTCCTCGGCATCCGGCACCATTTTCAGGTATCGGGTCAGATCCAGTATTGCCGGTTCAAGCCGCTCCATATTGTAGTACAGCAGGCCCCGGTCGCGGATCTCGTCGGCGCTGTCCGGCAGCAGTTTCAGTATCCGGTTCACAGTGTCCAGCGCCTTGACTTGATTACCTTCGCGGAAATAGATGATCTTCAGGTTGCGTAACATACGGAGAAGGATATCTGTCTGGCTGGCAGGTACCAGCCATTTATCACGCTCTGACTCATTGATGGTCTGCTTGTCTGATACCTGGGCAAGTAACTCGTCCAGGTCGATATTCGATAGTTCGCGCCCTCCGGCATAGGGGTCCAGGTAGATAATCCTGTTATCGAGTTGGCAGCCGACCAGGAAATGTCCCGGGAAACTGACGCCATAGGTATTCAGGCCGACCGTCTGGGCCAGTGTGAAGTACAGCACGCTAAGGGTAATCGGGATTCCACAGCGGGTTTCCATAACGGCATTGATACAACTGTTGCTCGGATTGTAGTAATCATCCTTATTACCTACAAAACCAAGTTCTTCAAAAAACAGGCGGTTAAAGGCAGCCAGGCGTTCCTGATCGGTGTTTAGTTCTGCCAGATGGGTATTGGCCAGGTTGACCAGCTCCTCAAATTCGGCAAGCTCAGACTGAACGTCCAGCGATGGATATTCCACCCTGGCAATAGAAAGGGTCTGTAGGATCAATTCCGGATAATCTGTCATGCCGGTTCCTGTTAAATCAATCGTCGGTGTTGTTCTGCGGCCAGGCCTGTGTCAAAAAATATCTAAATAAAACATATAAAACAATTAGTTATATGTTCAGGCCAGTTGAGTAAGGGCCATGCCTGTAGGCGAAATGATACATGTTTTTACTGGTATGACAAACCATTCCACTATGGTTTGCAAGGGTAAACACCGGTATAGTGCAGTGAAAAAAAGTCCAAAATTCAAGGATTTTTGCAAGATTCCGCTATTCTAGTTCATATGCTTCCGTTAACTAGCAGGCTGGCAGGAAAGATCAGGCTATCGATGAGCAGAGACAAGTTTGACCAATCGGGTTTAATTCGGCATCTGTGCGGCGTGCACGGTCTGATCCTGCTCTGTTGTCTGGTTGCGATCGGCGGTGCCGCGCGGGCGGCGCAAATGCCTGCCCCGGTATCCGATATTCGTGTGCTGATCGATATATCAGGCAGTATGAAACAAAATGATCCGGCCAATCTTCGTGGGCCGGCGTTAAAGCTGTTGGTCGGGCTGTTGCCGGACCAGTCGCGATCCGGCGTGTGGATGTTCGGCCGCTATGTCAATATGCAGGTCAAGCTCGGGACTGTGAACGCAGAGTGGAAGCAGCAGGCACGCAAGGCCGCGGAGATTATCCATTCGCGTGGGCTATACACCAATATCGAAGAGGCGATACGCAGGGCCAGTTCTGGCTGGACCAGTGCAGACCCTGCCTACAGACGCAACCTGATCCTGCTGACTGACGGTATGGTGGATGTTGCCAAAGATGCGTCCAGGGACCAGGCCTCCAGAAACCGTATCCTGACAGAATTACTACCGCGGTTACGTAAGGCGGGTGTTCATATCCATACGGTTGCCTTGTCTGATAATGCCGATGACGAATTGTTGAAAACGCTGTCGCTCAGTACTGGAGGCTGGTATGAAAAAATCCTCGAGGCAGACAGCTTGCAGCGTGTCTTCCTGAGACTGTTTGAACAGTCTGCGCCAACAGATGCCCTGCCCTTGCGCCAAAACCGTTTCTCGGTCGACAGCAGTATCAAGGACATGACCTTGCTGGTATTTCAGTCAGACCAGCAGTCACCCACGCGTATCATCGGACCAGGCGATATCAACTGGTCTCTGGAAAAACATCCCGAAAACGTTCAATGGTTTCATGAACAGGGATATGACATGATTACCGTAGCCAGTCCGCCGGAAGGCGATTGGTCGATTGATGCCCCGGTTGATGATGACAACCGGGTTATGGTGGTGACCAACCTGCGGTTAAATGTCAGTCCCCTGCCCGCTCATATCCTGGTGGGTGACGGTGTCACGGTTGCTTCCAGTCTTTCTGAAGATGGCGAAATCATCAAACGCGACGATTTCCTGAAACTGATACGGTTTAACGCCAGCCATACCCTTGCAGACAATTCTCCCGTAAACGTACAGCTGCTGGATAATGGTGTCGAGCCGGATATGACCGCAGATAACGGGGTCTTTACGGCATCCATGCCCAGGGCCATGAGCAGTGGTGAAATCGAATTACAGATCAATGCCAGAAGCGCGACCTTCTCCAGGCAGTTACGGCACCAGATCAAGGTCTATGAAAGTGCAATCAGATTCGAGCTGAAAGCAGATTCTGAAACGCATGAATATCTGTTGACGGTCAAACAGGAGCCCGGACTGCTTGATCCGGAGTCAGTCAGAATAGATGCGCTGCTGTCGGGTCAGAAACTGGTGCTTGAGTATCATGATCAAGGTAAGCTCTGGCAGGTCAATATACCGGCAATCGACAAGGAACAGCAGCTGGACATTCAGGTACGCGGTCTCGATTTTCATAACAAACTCTACCAGACACGCTATCAAAGCGCCATTGCTGCGCAGTCGCCCGCTGTACGGTCAATAACCAGTCCTGACTCACAAGTCCCGATAAATGAAGGTTTGCCGGATGCCGAAACGGGCGACAAGCCTGTTACTGCGGTATCGGAATCTGATGCCGTTCAGAAAAAAGGCGACTTTCGGGACGAATTGCAGGACCGCGCCGGAGAGACACCTGTTTCGGAAAAACAGCTACAGGATGAACAGGAAGCGCAAGCCGGCAGTAAATCCGGAAGTGCTGGCAGAAAATGGTGGCTAGTCACTATTCTTGTTCTATGTATCAATCTGTTGCTGGCCGGCAGCGGGTATTTTCTGTGGCGATATTTAAAGTCCAAAAAGGTCAAATTCGATCAGGTGATCGAATCCGGTCCGGAAGACAGTACTGAAGAAGCGGTTCAGAATATCCCGGTTACTGAAAACAACAAATCCGAACCGACGTCTGACACGGAACCTGAATCCGACGAGGCGGCAGTTGAAAACCAGACGGTCGTTGAATCCGAAGCCGATCGCGAAGTGGAACAGCAGACGGCCGATGTCTTGGAAAATCAGGAGCCTGAAGTCACCGCATTGGAGCATGAGCCGGGATCAGAACCGGAATCAGAGCAGGAAACTCCACCAGCCCCACCCGGCCTGCCAGATGCCGAGTCGCTGGACAGATTCCTGGATGAGCATAAGGATATGCTCGACGAGCATGAGGTTGATACCATTGATGAGCAGGACATGGACAACACGGATATGGATGATAAAAATAATAAAAACATCAGGCAAGCAGATGAGTAGCTCCTATGGATAATGTTTTTACCAGTATACTCGTATTGCATCAGAAATAGCCGTTGTAGTGATACTGCTGCTTAAGAGAAGTTCAAATACATATACCGAACAGGACAGTATAATGCAGGAATATACCGCCCTGTATGAGCGTTACAAGGGTGATAAGCAGCAGTAAATAGTGTCGTGACGGCAGTGCATAGCGGATAGCTTGCATAACCCAAAATACCTTATAATATTAATGGAATATATCGACTATCCTACCGGTTTACCCCTCAAGAATCAGGCGTCCCTGCCGAAATTATCATCATAAGCAAATCTTGGTAAGGGCAAAAATATGGCGAACTTCATCCAATCCGTCGACGCGCGTACACAGCTTGCAGGTGCTAACCGTCTTGAGATTCTGTTATTCAGTCTTGGGTTTGACAAGGAAAACAATCGCGAAGAAGTATTCGGCATCAATGTGTTCAAGGTCAGGGAAGTCATGAACCTGCCGGACATCACCAAGGCGCCGGATATGCCACCCGGTGTGGTCGGTTTTGTCAGTCTGCGTGGCCAGATGATTCCGGTAGTGAATTTGACCCATTATTGTAATTTACAGGTCGATGAGCCACCCTCTATTCTGATCGTGACCGAGT
Organism: uncultured Gammaproteobacteria bacterium; assembly: GCA_947258795.1. GTDB lineage: Bacteria > Pseudomonadota > Gammaproteobacteria > DRJJ01 > DRJJ01 > DRJJ01. The sequence goes on from CAMYJU010000002.1 coordinate 53,471, forward strand.
ACAACAAGTCGATACAGGGTTTTCTGGTTCACTCGGTAGAGCAGATTCTGCGTATGGAATGGAATGACATCAAAGTACCCCCTCCTATGCTGGCACACCGTCTGGGCGGCTTGGTAACAGCCGTTTCAGAACTGGAAGATAAGCGTATAGTGATGATACTGGATGTGGAAAAGGTACTGGCTGAAACGGAAAGTTCTGAGGTTGAGAAACACCGTTTTGAGGGTATTGAGCCTCTGAATGTGGACGCGACCGTTGTCTATGCGGACGACTCCTCGGTGGCACGTAAACAGATAGAGCAGACACTGGACCATATCGGTATCAAGCATATCGGCGCCAAGAACGGAGTTGAGGCCTGGGACAAATTACAGGAACTGGCCAAACGTGCTGAAAAAATGAATATTCCGACCTATGAAATGGTCAGCCTGATTCTGACCGATATCGAGATGCCGGGTATGGACGGTTATGTTCTGACCCGTAAGGTCAAGGACGATAATCGTTTTCGCGGTATTCCGATTATCATGCATTCCTCGCTTTCAGCGGATGCGAATATGAATCTGGGTAAAACGGTCGGTGCGGATGGATATGTCGCCAAATTCGACCCGCAGGAGTTGGTGTCGACACTGAAGCCCTATCTGGATAAATAGTGCCTGTCACTGATAGCCGCAGTCCGGTACGGTATTGCTGCGAATATTGTCGGTCAACGCGCCGTTGGCAGTCAGGTACTGTCTGCAAATCAGTATAAAATCATCCGGACCTGCAATATAGAAATCACATTCTGAAAGCTTGTTGTAGTCTCGTTTGATCCCCGCCAGTAGTGTATGCAGTTTGCTGTGGTCCTGATTCTGATCGAGACTGCCTGGATAGATGAGTGGTGTATACCTGAAATCATCCAGTGCATCGTTCCAGGCCCGGCACAGGTTGTTCAAATAATGTTCATTCGATTCGCTGGCTACCCAGTATAAACAGATTTTTTCTGCCATATTCAGCGCGATAGCATGCTCAATCAGGCTGTTAACGGGCATAAAACCGGTCTCGTAGACGATAAATATCGCAACTCGGGGTGAGTCGATATTAAACAGAAAGTCGCCATGTGGTCCGGAGACTGTCAAGGCCTGGCCCGTTCGCAAGGCGGTAAGTGTTTCATTAAATCGGCTGTGGTCATGCCGGATATGGAACTGCAGTTTACGGTCGTCACACGGGCAACTGGTCAGAGGTATTTTTCTGGCAAGTCCCTCACCCAGATCCAGTTCCGCCCATTGTCCTGCCAGGTATCGAAAACGGCTTGATGGATGAGACATGACAGTCAGCAGGCCAGTCGTGTCTGACAGGGGCTTGTAGGATTTGAACGAAACCTCTACGGTCTGCTGGGGCAGGTCTTGCGCCCCGATTGTCTCGTCTACTTCTATCTTCAGGTCGCTCACGGCGGTATTGGCACAGGTCAGGACATACCCGGCCACCTGCTCTTCCTCCGGTATGTAGTAGGAATATTTCCTGATTTTCTTGATATGACCGTCAACGATACGTGCCTTACACATGCCACAGCTGCCATCGTTACAGCCATAGGGTATGGAGAAGCCGGCCTTGGTTGCTGACTCCAGGATCGTAGAGTTGCCCTCGATAAAAAATTCGTGACCCGTGTTTACCAGGTTGACATGGGCAGTAACCAGCCTTAACAAGGTGTCCTGAACCAGCAATGGAACAACGATTTCAGCTTCGTGCAGGACCGCCCCCAGTTCCCGGTTGACCCATTCGTGCAAATCGCCAGCCAGGATCTTTTCCTGTTCGTTACCACTATGCTGATAATGACGTAGTTTCGCCTTTAACGCAGATACCATCTTTTTTATACAGGTAAATTGTCCGCGTGCATTGCTCAATTCGACGGCGAGTTCATTCAGGCGTTCGAACAGGACCTCCGCATCGGGCAGGATCAGTTCGTGTACACGCTTTGAGAAGGCCTTGGACTTGATTTCGTTGACGCGATTGAACTCTACATCCTGATAGGGTTGTGCATCCGGATAGGCCTTCAGCAGGTCTGCCATCAGTACATTGCCTTCGAAGGTCCCCAGCTCTCCCGATCGGATTTTTTTCTGTAATTGTCCGCGACTCACGCCAACCAGCTTGGCGGCACGGGATAAAGGTACGTATTGTTCCATGACGACCACTTCTGCCTATTTGATTCCAATAAGCTAATTTATAGTCATGCCTGGGACTACAGGCAAATAAAAATCCTGTGCAGGTAGTCATTCAGGATGATCACGGCTGTATACGCGCCTGTTTGTCAGGATGTGAACCAGTGCTGTGGGAGCTGACAGAACATAGTCAACGATATGTTAAAGCGGCTAAAGTCGGGAATTCGACTATTTTAAGGTCGGTACCTCGTTTAGCATTAGCCAGTACATGCCAAGTTGGCGTACTGATTCGACAAACTGGTCGAAGTCAACCGGTTTCCTAATGTAACTGTTTGCGCCATCTTCATAGCTTTTAATAATGTCCTGTTGCTCGTTTGAAGTTGTCAGGATAACAATCGGTATAAAGCGCGTTTGTTCTTCCTGGCGTATCCGTTTTAGAACCTCCAGTCCGTCCAGTTTTGGCAGTTTCAGATCGAGCAGGATTAATTGCGGCATTTCATGTTGCAGCTTGCTGCCCACGCCCTCTGTACCAAACAGATAATCCAGTGCTTCCACACCATCATGCTTGACAACGATATCATTGACGATATTGTTTTTTTTCAGGGCGCGTATCGTCAGCAACTCGTCATCCGGATTATCTTCTACCAGCAATATATTGCCAATACTCATACCTGAAATACCTGTTATAGTCATTTTTTATTGTTTCTTCTTATAGAGCATTATAGTTGTGGTTATTGATCCGGATATCCGTTACTTTCGGTAATTAGGTCACATTCGCAGACCTTAAATCGCCTTAATTGCCAGTATCAACCCTCTTGTCAATCAGTAGGGTCCCGGCTTCAGTATTGATATATGGCTCGGGTTTCCCTATTGCATAACCCTGAACATAATCAACCCCCATTCCTTCCAGCAGTGAAAGAATCTCATTATTTTCGACAAATTCAGCTATAGTTTTCAGACCCAGCGTATGACCGATTTCTATGATTGACTTCACAATCGCCTGGTCTGTGTTGTCATAGCTGATGTCCCGGACAAAAGATCCGTCGATTTTCAGATAATCGACCGGCAGGTTTTTCAGATAGGCAAACGATGACAGACCTGAGCCAAAGTCATCGAGTGCAAACCTGCAGCCCTTTAGCTTCAGGGTATTGATAAAATTCAGGGCGTTTGAGAAATTGGCGATTGCGGCTGTTTCAGTTACTTCGAAGCAGATTCGATCTGCCGGCAAATCCTGTTCTTCAATCATGGTTACGATGAATGACAGTGTCTCTTCATCTCCCAGCGTATGACCAGAAAGATTAATTGTATAGAACGTGCCACTATCGATAACTTGCTGCCTGTTTACTGCTAGCCAGCTTAATGCGGTGTGCAAGACCCAGTTGTCCAGTACTCCCATCATATTGTATCGTTCAGCGGCCGGGATAAATGAGCCTGGCATAATGATCTCACCTTTGGGTGAGTACATGCGTAGAAGCAGCTCATAATGCAAGGCTTCATCCTGGTCAGCCAGTGACTTGATCGGTTGTCTGTACAGGGCGAAGCGGTTTTGTTCAATCGCAAGAGATATCTTTTCTACCCATTGCATTTCACCCTGTCGTCTGGCCAGCTCGTTATCATGTTCGGTATATACATGGACACGGTTCCGCCCCGATTCCTTGGCGGTATAGCAAGCAGCGTCAGCAGCACTCAGAATACTGGTAGGGCTGGCGGAATTGGCATCAATGGGTACCATGCCGATACTCAAACCTATCCGGAAAGTATGGTCACGCCACACGAAGCGAAAATCATCGACAACTTCCGTCAGGCTGCTAGCAACTGAATAGGCCGATTCGGTAGTACAGTTTTCCAGCAGTATGCCGAACTCATCACCGCCAATTCGGGCGAGTGTGTCTACTTTTCTCAATTTGCTCTTGAGTAAGGAGGCAATCTGGCAGAGTAACTGATCACCGGCAAGGTGCCCGCAGGTATCATTGACAATCTTGAACTGGTCAAGGTCCAGATATAGCAGTGCGGCAATGGTTTTTTCGTCACGGCAGCGCATGAACACTTTCTTCAGGCGGTATTCGAATTCGGCCCGGTTTACCAACCCGGTCAGCGCATCATGATAGGCTAGATGCTGTACGGTTTCTTCAGCGCGGCGCCGAGCGCACCTGATTTCTGCCTCGCGTAATTCACGTTCGATAGCAGGCATCAGGCGTATCAAATTGTCTTTCATGATGTAGTCGTGTGCGCCTGACTTCATGGCTTCTACGGCTATATCTTCACCGATACTCCCGGATACGATAATAAAAGGCACATCCAGTGCATATTGCTTGACAATATTCAGGGCATCCTGGGAACTGAAGCCGGGCATATTGTGGTCAGTCACAACGACATCCCAGGTCTGGGACATAATCGCCTCGCTCATGGTTCCAGCGGAATCGACCCTTTTACATACGGCCTGTAGTCCACCCCGGCGTAACTCGCGCTCGATCAGTACGGCATCATCCTCTGAGTCATCGACTATCAGTATTTTTATTTTTTCACTCATAACGATTCTGTTTGCATGCAATGTCTCAACTATGTATTCATTCCGTTACGTAACACAGGCTGCGATCAAATCTATCCTTAAGAGATGTATGGAAATGGAAATACATAGCCCAAGTACAAACATACACTTACCGTTCCAGGAATTAACCTGTAAACAGTCTAAGAATAGACCATATTCACGCTATGTCACACTGAGTGTCTGACTGCTGACAGGTTTGTATCAACCTGTTCTTTTTACAATAATAACATGAGTTTAGCAGTAATCTAGCGAAATCATAACACGTAAAACTACGTATAGCGTCTAGGTAATTCTTTGGTATGGTGACGGACCAGGTCAGACGGGCTGATAGCCCAGCGCTTCACTATAATAGGATGATAAATAAGGAATTACTATCCTGTTGATATATCAGAAAATTGGAATGTAAATAGTTGGTGTTATTCTGATCCGCTTAGCATCGCTTCTTTCAGGGAGCTGTCCGCCGGTACCTCACCCAGCCATACTCGTAACAAGGCGTGCATGAAATCCTGGCCTGCAATATTGCCTTTGGGCTGATGATTGATCGTAACACTGACACCGGCTGACGGATTAAAGTCGATCTCGATCGTATTGTCCTTGCGCATATCTACAAACATTTCATTAAATTGATCCAGACGTGATTGCAGCTCTTGCATTTGTTGTTCATTGTTATTGTTTTCAAAGCCTTCCTGCCAGCCATTTTGCAGCTTTTTACTGCTTACTTCGTCGTACAGAAAGTGCATATGTATGCGTTTGGGATTCGGATCTGACAGTATCTGGTTAACTGATCTGAGCGCTGTTTTTGTATACAGGGCTCCGATATAGATCTTGAAGAACAGTTTTCGCCTGATCCCTGCACCATTCAGTGTTAGCTGGTTCCCGTTAACAGTGACAGATTCAGCTATGTCCACTCCAGCAACGGTCCTTGCATGCGTTGTTGTTGTCATGCCGGTGGTCAGCAGAAGTGTAATCAGCAATGTCAGAAAATGAGTACTTCTGGAAAATCCGGATACAATAGTTGGCATACAGGAGTCCCTCATACTGTCTGAAATAAACGCTTGTTTGTAAGCGGTAAAGAAATTCCGGACTGTCCGGTAACTGTCAGATGGCTTGCCTTGTTGTTACTTTTTTATCCAGGCGCCGCTGGCATTTTGTATGTACTGCCCAGCTGGAGTCTTCTGTATGGCTTTTTTTCCTGCCAGCACCTCTACCACATCGCGAGATGTGCCGGTTTGTTGCGCGATTCGCTTGTAGTGTTCACGACGACCCAGATTAATCTTTTTAACCAGTGCCTGCACCCTGTCTGAGGGTTTGACAATACCCAGGTAGCCATCGAGTCGTTCACCAACCAGGCCTTGCGATTTGGCTTGCTGTAAATCGAGTGCCCAGACACTCTGACTCCAGCCAGACAGGCCCATCAAAACAAGTCCCAAAATGATTGTTGAAACAAGATTAGACACAGAAAATCTCATGCGTGTAGTCCTTATGGATATCAAAACAGACCGCTTTCCTTGGAAAAGACGGAATCAAGTTCCTTGTCGACCTTGACCTTGATTTCATGCTCGATCTTCACATTCAGGTTAATTGTGATCGGCTTTTCTGGTGCCTCCAGTTGTACTTTATGGGTACAGGCGACCAGAAACAACAGCGCCATGACAGAAACAGGTATAGCTGTCCGGATTTTTTTCATATTGCCTTACGATCCCGTGTAGTCCTGACTTTGAGGATAGCATCTGGAATGGCCAACATCCATATGAATATGGTGTACCAGTTCACTGTATGGATTCACCAATTTCCCGGCCAATGTCATCCGCCAGCCTCAGACTGCGCATCAGGGTTTTGATGTTTTCTTCAAGATTGACATTGAGATGTACTGCCCTGCCACCTTCCAGGTTCGGGTTATATCCTTCCAGTTGCAGGTACATCTTCAATACGCCATCCGGGGAATACTGCAGGTCCGTGTCCAGTATGGAGTAGTGAAAATCCTTTAACGCGTCAACCAGAATTTTCAGGTTGGGATTCGATTTTGCCATGCCTTCTACCGTTTCATTTGCTACATAGCGGAGTATTCCTCCTGGTTCACGGGCAGCAAGTTTTCCATTGACAATCTTCAGCCCCTGGTCAGTAAGCCTGAATGGAAGTATTCCATCGATGATGCCGGAGCCATAGATGCTTTTGTCCTGGTATAACTTCAGTAACTCCTCGATATCCAGCGCACTGACTTCTATATCAAAGCTGTTGTCTTCCCTTGACGGGTCAAACTCAATCTTGTCACTGTTGAGTTGTCCGCCCAGCACATTTGCCCTGAAGCGACTGGCGGTAATGGCGTATGGACCTGTTCTGCCCGGGCCTATCTCCAGGTCAAAGCCTATATCTGAAATTACCAGGCCTGTGTCCAGGCTTGCCAGTATTGCCCTGGCTGGTTTTGCGGTTAGCATCTCCCTTGTTCCATGCAGATGGACTTCGGTATTGAATCCGGTAAATTCGGTATGCTGATATGAACCACCGATATCCTGGAATTTCAGGATTGTTGACTGATTCAGTATTGGCTGTTTTTTCCGGTCTGGCGTGGTGTGCCAGGACAGCCTGGTATTGGCACTCATCCGCCCACGATCAACGCTTATTGCCAGGTCTTTAGTGTCTATTATTCGTGCAATGATATCCTGGTGCCGGCTGAACAAAACCGGTTCGAGTTGCAAGCTCGCATTACCGGCCCTGGTTTTCAGGGAGTGGGATGCCAGCAGCCTGGCATTAACAGTTCCATCAGCGGCTGACAGTGCTGTTTCGAGTCGGATTTTCCCCCGGTTCGCAGTGAAGTCTGAATGAATCCGGTCCAGTCTGAATTCGTGGCTGTAGGCGCGAGTCGTTATGTCAGATAGATCGAACTTGCCTGTGATATCCCAGCTATTCGCGGAGCCATTCAGGTGTTCGAATGTGAGCAGGCTGCTGCCGACCAGCATACTGTTTTTTCCGAATCCAACTTCAGCAAGATCCAGCTTCATGCTCAGGCCGTTACATGCCCAGCCAAGGTCCGCGAGCATGATATGACAGCTGCCACGCTCTGTCAGACTGGAAGTCACAGATGGCAGTGTGGTCTCCCTGTAGCTGAAACCTCGTAAAATCTGCCGGCTACCAGGTAAAAACTCCAGCTTTAATGTGTCCGGGTCAACATCGAGATGAAGTTTTCCCTGCAGGCTGGCTGACCGGGCGTAAACCGGATCGAGTTTCGCCAGTCTGGCTTTATAGGATGCAGTCGAGCTGATCCGGAAAGCCTGACTCGGTACGACAGTCGCTCCGTGCAGTTTGGCCTGGAGGGATAACGCCGATTCACCGTTTCCTGAACGAATGGTGATGATATCATCAAAACGGATTTCAGGGCTGGAAAGGAAATCCGGATCTAGTTGGATGCTTCCGTCCAGCCCGTTCGCCGCACTGATGATGACGGCCTGACGACCTATTGACGCCAGTAGCTTGTCAAGATCCTGTTTACCGGTCTCGTGGTTTGTCCCTGGATAAAACACCATACGAGTCAGGGGATCAGCACGCCAGGACAGGAGACTATCGTTCAGCACAAAAGATAAGGGGATAAATAGGTCAGCAAGATCCTTGTTTTTGTATGTAGACAGCTTGATGTTCCACGTGCTGTTCATCATTAGCCGAATATCGGACAGGGGTTGGTCTGCTGCCGGGTTCAGATAAGCAGGCCACTCCAGCTTTCCGTTGGCTGTCAGGCTACCCGAAATCGCTGTCGCAGGCGCCATGATCCCCAGGTTTACAAACAGGCCCTGCATTGCCTGCATGTCGGATTGAAGTTCAAAAGAGATTTGTTGATGACCCTTTAATGCCTGTACTGGTTTTGCACGCACTGACAAGAGGGTCGAATCCCTGCTTAAGTCCCTGATCATCAGGTAGCTTTCTGAATTTGCCAGTGTGAACTGACTATGAATGGCATCAGACCGGTCAGAAGACAGGCTGAAGCTGCCGCTGGTTGTGTCCCGGTTGCTATCAATTTTTCCCTGTACGTCGAACATCCGGCCGGGTTTGTTGGTGGCTGTATGCTCAATATGTAAATGATCAACAACCAGCTGTCTGAACGGCAAGCGGTGACTGATGCGAGGAACACGGAGTATGTTCTGTTTGCCGGGTTTCCCGTCTTGAATGCGGTGCTGTAAATGCAGGTCAATATCTGGCACGGAAATACGATGTACCTCGCCCTTAACCAGTCTTGTCAGGCTGTATTCCAGGTGGAGTTCACGGGCCTGAAGGTCAATCCGGTAGTAGTGGCCGGAGTACCTTAACTTCAGTCCGTGTATTGTGGTGCGGCCAGGACCGGTGTCCGTTACTTCCAGGTCTACGTCACTGAAACCACGGCTGTGCAAATGAAAGCTAATCAGGGTTTCCAGCACATAGGGCGTAGCGGAATATAGTGCTATGAACACTATGCCAAGCATGATCAGGCTGATTATCAGTTTGCGCATGATAGGCAATGTACATCCTGAATCGGGGGTCGGGGTTTAGTGGGCAAGCTCCCTGCCCCATGATAGGACCAGTATCCTGACCAGACAAGCATTGGCGCACACCGTTTATGTTTTCAACATGCTGTCGTTATTCATAGCCGGTTTTTTGCCAGATCAGAGTCCGGTTGTTGGCCGGCATGGCATAATCATGTAGCAACTCCAGCCCGGAATGTGCAGCCAGTTGTTGTAATACCTCAAAATCCGGTATCCCGCTAAGTGGGTCTCGTTCCTTAAGCCAGCCGTTAAATTGCCTGTTACTCTCACTGGTATATTGTCCGTTATAGTTGACAGGCCCGTACAGAATAAACAACCCTCCAGCGCTCAGCAGCTTTCCTGTTCCATCTATCATGGCTGTAACTTCATGGTCGTGCATGATGTGGGCAGTATTGGCAGTAAACACCGCATCGATTCCCAGGACAGGCCATTCTGATTTTATGACATCCAGCGTAATCGGTCCGCGGATATTCGGGAGATCGGCCTCCTTCAGCCACTGGCGGATACCGTTATGATATTCCGATCGGTCACTGGTATGCCATAACAGATGTGGCAGTTTGCTGGCGAAATAGACGGCATGCTGGCCAGTTCCGCTGCCTATTTCAAGTACCGTGCTGGATTGCATCAGCTGAGGCCGTATAACCTCAAGTATAGGATCGCGGTTTTGATCACATGATTCTGCGTATGGCCTGGTCAATGTCTAAATTCCGTTCCTATCTGTTACCGGCAAGGCTATCTTACCTGATATGACAGTCTTGTTAACAGCGTTCGACATATACAGGTTCGGGTCGAGATGTCTATTGAGGTTAGTAGCTACGATATATGGTGGCCAGCAGAGGGGCTGGCAAAGACCGTCAGGAATCATGGTGTGTTCATGATGCTGTAGCAAATAATCCTTCGGGGTTAGGCGCAAAGAATCCCTACGGGATTCATTATGCGTACCCCACCCGTTCCGGGTCGGGGCAGCTCGCGGCATACGTATACCCATGTACATAAAAAACCCCGCCATGAGGCGGGGTCTTGTGCGATTCTGTTACAGCGTATCTTATTCAGGTACTACGTTTACCGCACTTGGGCCTTTCTTGCCCATTTCCGTTTCGTATGTCACTTGCTGCCCTTCAGCCAGAGACTTGAAACCAGCACCCTGGATAGCACTGTAATGAACGAAGACATCAGCGCTGCCATCTGAAGGCGCGATAAAACCAAAACCTTTACTGTCGTTGAACCACTTAACTGTACCTGTAGCCATTCCTGGTCACCTCAATGAAAATTTAAAACATAAGTATTTAGCATGCAGATTGTTGTTGAGTTTTTCGGTGCGTCTGCTGAAAATACTGCATTGGACTGTCCGGAACTGCTACAAAACTGCTACTTGTTACGAATCGTATACTATTTTTAAAATAAAAACCACGTCTTTCTTGATATGTCAAAACAATAATTTTGATGTGTAAACAGTGATAGTGGCCAACCGTTTTGATGTCGTCTAACCGTATGTATTAAAAGGGATAATATGCGGTACACCTGTCGTAGTGTCAATCATGATACGTGTACCCGGAGACCGTCATCGTCAAATATACTTGCAAATGTGCTTTTTACACCCTGAAATCCGGCCGCCGGCAGGTTATTTTCGGCAAGCCTGGTCCGGTTATAGTGACTGACAGATCAATGCTCAACAATGTTACAGTTTTCAGTATGTTAAACTGTTTCTATTAATGGCACCGTTGGATAGGAATGGTCGGAGAGATGGCTGAAATAGGTAAAAAAAATCACTTACGTGTGGTCAGGAAGGTTGAATTTGGTGTCTACCTGGATGGTGAGCAGCTTGGGGAAATTCTGTTACCGAAACGTTATGTACCAAAATCATGTGTCTCGGGTGATGTTGTCGATGTATTTATATATACAGACAGCAATGATTTGTTGGTAGCAACGACAGAAACACCTCATGTGATGGTCGACCAATGTGCGGTGCTCAAGGTGCTTGAAGTCAGCCGGACAGGTGCTTTTCTGGACTGGGGATTGCCCAAGGATTTATTGCTGCCATATAGTGAACAGCAAAAGCCGGTAAAACCCGGGCAGTCTGTTGTTGTGTATGTTTATCTGGATACCTCGAGCAACCGGATAGCAGCGTCAACCAGACTGGACAGGTTTCTGCATGAAACCTCTACCTGGTTCAAACCTGGTCAGCAGGTTGAATTGCTGATCTGTAGTCAAACAGACCTGGGATACAAGGCGGTAATCAATGATACACACCTGGGTCTGTTATATAAAAACGAGATTTTTACGCCTCTAAAAATCGGGCAAAGGACCAGTGGGTATATCAAGGCTGTGCGCTCGGATCACAAGATCGACCTGAGTTTACAACGCATCGATCAGGATACACGTAGTGCCCTTGCTGAAAAGATTCTGGGTTATCTGAAAAGTCACGGAGGGATATCGACCTTGACCGATAAAAGCCCACCGGAGGAAATATACAGGGAGTATGGTGTCAGCAAGGCCAGCTACAAAAAGGCGCTGGGTGGCCTGTATAAACAAAAGCTGATTATGATTGACAAGAAACACATTACACTTATAAACGCGGAAAAATGATCAGGTTCTCCCTGAACACGAGTCTATTATGCAAATTCAGTGGTATCCGGGCCATATGCACAAGGCCAGAAAACAGATCAGGGAAACCCTGTCCAGGGTGGATCTGATTATTGAGGTTCTGGATGCACGTATCCCCTACAGTAGCGAAAATCCGATGCTGGCCGAATTACGCGGCAATAAACCCTGCATCAAGATATTAAACAAGGGCGACCTGGCTGACCCGGCTATCACCGGTTTATGGCAAGTATGGTTCGAGCAGAAAAAAAATGTCAAAACACTGGTCACCACGAATACGAAACCGGAGCAGATAAGACAATTAGGTGGCCTGTGTCACAAGATAATTTCAGGCCGGTCTCAATCCGGCAAGCCGGTGATGGCGATGATTATGGGGATACCGAACGTCGGTAAATCCACCATTATCAATATACTGGCCGGCAAGGTAATAGCCAGAACCGGGAATGAACCGGCTATTACCCGGTCGCAACAACGCATCGGACTGGATAATGACATCGTACTATTCGATACACCGGGTGTATTATGGCCAAATATTGAAAACCGGCATAGTGGCTATCGCCTGGCTGCGACCGGTGCGATCAGGGACACGGCTATTGATTCAGATGATGTCGCCTTCTATGCAGCGGAATATTTGCTGCATGCCTATCCGGACAGGCTTAAGCTGCGTTATCAAATCGATCACTTGCCGGAAACCGAACTCGAATTCATGGAAATCCTGGGCAGAAAGCGCGGTTGCCTAGGTGCTGGCGGACATGTTGAACTGGACAAGGTTGCCAAAATCCTGCTAACAGAGCTGCGTACCGGCCAGCTGGGCCAGATCAGTATGGAGACGCCGGAAATGATTGACAAGGAACTGGTAGAAGTGAATAAAAAACGTGAACAAAAAGCCATAAAAAAGGCAGAAAGGAAAAAAAACAGAACATCCTGACCGTACGAATACAGTGCTATTTTATAAACCAGTCATTGCTCTCATCATCGTCAGCGTAGTCCAGTTTCTGTTCGTCCAGGTCAACATAACCAACAGGCACCTCATCATCGAGCTCTGATACATCTTCAGGCTGTTGTTCAGGGATAAAGGATTCGTCCCTGAAGGCATGGATAAACGCCTCTAACTTATCTTCACTCAGGCACACCATGATTTTTTCCAAAGGACTCTCATAACGAGCATCCCAGAAAGAAGTGATGGATCGGAACATGGCCCTTGCCGATATATCTACCGGTACAGAGAACTCATCAGTACCCAGTACCGGAAATGCCAGTGAACGCCATTCGTTGATTTCTGACAGCTGCAGGCTGCGTGAGATAGCCAGTTCGATCTTATGTTGTTCATCCCCCTCCCCCATGGTCGGTGAAATGGCATGGATTACCGCCTTGTGAGGCAAACTGCCGGCCCCGGTATAAACTGCCATGCCAGTTTCGAGTGTGCCGTGTTCTTCGATGAGCCGCTTGCAGTCCCGTTGTAACTGTGGTCCTGCCTGGCTAAAGACCCATTCGGCAGTGTGATTGTGAGGCAACAGATCCTGCTGCGCAGGGCAGACGATGACCTCTGCACTGACTGACAGCAAATCGGTTACGCCGATGAACAGTTCACGATCACCATATTGAAAATTCATTGCCCGGCTGGAGTCCATATGCTTCACGTATATACCATATATTAATAAAGGGAAAAGGTATGACGTTGAATTAACGTGGGAATTACGAGTATGTCTGGTAAATAATGTTGATGAAATTAAGATGCTGGATCATTTGACAACCTATGAACTATAGTAAGCTACATAATAATAAAAGTAATTTATACCATAGTATTACTAAGTATATATTGAATATCAATTATAAATAGCATTAGAATTAACATGTATATAAATATTAAGAACCGCTTCACGGTTTTATGCAGAAAGCTGTGCAATGTTTAAATTTAACACGACTCTTCAACAAGAAATTGTCGGCATGATCCTTGCTTATTTTAAGCGTTCAACCCCCATAAACCAAATGTAGAGGATAAAGTTATGATGTCCAGCAGTCTATTAGCAAAACAAACTCAACAGGGATTGGACAAGGAATACAGTCAGCTTGTAATCCGTCATGACAAGGAGCGTCACATCATCCATCACTCAATGAACTCTAATCCACGGCCGTGCTTTACACCGACCCTGCTCAGCGAAATCAGATCCTTCCAGCAATCAGTAAGCGATTATTTTGCTGAACTGCCAGAGAACGAGGAAGCTGATATCCGTTATGTTGTGCTTTCGTCCGAGAACCCGAAAATATTCAACCTGGGTGGTGACCTGAATCATTTCAGGACTGCGATACAACAACGTGACCGCGAGACATTAATGAGTTATGCACAAGGGTGTATCGATGTTCTTTACCCGAATATCATCAATCTCGATAGTCCAGTAATAACAGTCTCGCTGGTACAGGGCAGTGCGCTGGGTGGTGGTTTTGAAGCGGCATTATCAAGTAATGTGGTTATCGCTGAGCGTAGTGCGCAGATGGGACTGCCGGAGGTCCTGTTTAACCTGTTCCCAGGAATGGGGGCCTACAGCCTGCTGGCAAGACGTATTGGCATGCAGAAGGCCGAAGAAATGATACTGAGCGGAAAAATCTATCTTGCGGAAGAGCTCTATGAAATGGGTGTCATTGATATTCTGGCCGAAGATGGTGAGGGAGAACAGGCGCTGGATAAGTTCATCAAGAAGGCTGATCGAACTCATAACACCCGTTTGGCCTTGCAGAAAGTCAGGCAATGTTATCATCCGGTCAAATATGAAGAACTGATCGATATCGTGACTATCTGGGTCGACACAGCCCTGACTTTGAAAGACCGTGATTTACGCATGATGGATCGCCTGGTACGGGCACAGAACAAGCAGGTTAACGGCTAGAACACAACCAGTAAAAAGAAAACCGGTTCGGGGTGCTGGAAGATATTCCGGCACCAGTGCTTCCTCTGCGACTTCTTGTTCCTGTACCCGGTTGTGCACGGGGGCCTAGCTGCGCCTGTTTTTCTTTACCTGCTTCGAGTACTCGATCAGCTTGGAACAGGCAACCGAAAATTCATTCTTGATTGCTTCCATGCTGTGTGCACCATGTTCCGGAAAGTCGTCTGCTTCCAGCCTTTCGCAGTTATAACATACTTTGTACAGACGAATAGCACCTACAGTTCCCGCATTGCCTTTCAGTGCATGGGCCAAGTGTTTAAAACCGATAACATCAGGCTTTTCCAGGGCCTGTTGTAATTCTTCGATCAGGGTATTACCGTCCCGTATAAAACCCTGTAGCAGTTCATAGACAAAGGTATCGTCGTTATCCAGCAGCTCCAGGTCTCTCAGGGCAGACTTGTTTAATACCGGCTGGTCTTCAATCTTGGCCTGCTTGAATCCCTCGGAAGTGCTTGACTGTTTTTCAGTCCTCATCACAGGGGTTTTATGCAAAGTGAGTTTGTCGATCACGTCGAGCAATGTGGCGGTTTCTATCGGTTTGGTAAGATAGGCGTTGACGCCCGCCTCTTCACATTCCTTCTTGGCCTCGGTTGTCGCGTCCGCGGTCAGGATGACGATAGGTGTATTGATATTGTCCGGATGCATGAACCGATATAATTTGGTGGTCTGGATACCACCCATTAACGGCATTTGCATATCCAGTATGATCAGGTCATAGTGCTGTTCTTCCAGTTGGTCCAGTGCTTCCTCACCGTTATTGACCAGGTCTACCTTGTGTCCTGCGCGTTCCAGGATGCGTTCGATCACCTTTTGGTTGGTCTTGTTGTCTTCTGCCACCAGGATCTTGAGGTTGTGTGCACTTTTCTCGCTGGCGATACGTGCACCGAAATCCACAACCCGTTTGTCCTGTAGCGACATCATCTGGGCTGCTGCGTGCAGGGCGTTAAACAATAAGGCCTTGTCTATGGGTGATTTCAGTACGCAGGCATAGCCAGCGTCCAGCAGTGACCGGGTAGTGTCCTTGTCGATACCATCCGAGACCAGTATCAAAGAGGTCTGGTTTAAAAAGGATTTTTGACGCAAGGCAGAGGCAAACTGGGATGCGTCAATATCCATGAGCGGCTTGTTGATTATGATGGTGCCAAATGGTTTATGCTGTTTCAGGCTGTCATTGATCTGTGAAAAGGCTTCGGTTGCACTGCTGGTAATCACGGTTTCCATGTCCCAGCCGTATAACACATCTGTAATCCAGTCCTGTTTGTGGCCAGGATCTGAAATCATCAGGATGTTTGAGTGGCTGATCTCGGTTGCGTCAACGGCTGTGATGTCATCCTGCATTGTAAACGGCATGCTAAACCAGAAACGACTGCCCTCGCCTGTCCGGCTTTCGAGGCCGATCTGGCCCAACATCAGTTCAACCAGTTTTTTGGAGATCGTCGTGCCAAGCCCGGTGCCACCATAATTGCGTGTAGTGGATGAATCGGCCTGGGTGAAACTCTTGAATATCTTGGACTGGGCAGATTCCGGTATGCCTATTCCGGTATCGACAATCTCAAACTGTATAGTGACCTTGTTGTCTGACCGCTTGAGTAAACTGGCATTAATATCCACCTTGCCGCGCTCGGTGAACTTGATCGCGTTGCCGATCAGGTTAATAAATATCTGCCGCAGATGGTGTGGATCCCCGATCAGTTTGTAGGGCATTTCCGGCTGGATATGAAGGTTGAGATTCAGGTTCTTCTGTTCAGCCTGGACACGCATCATCTTGTAGGTGCTACCCAGCAACTCGTGAAGATCAAACTCCGTCTTTTCGATAACCAGTCTTCCGGCTTCGACCTTGGATATATCCAGGGTGTTCTCGATCAGGGACAACAGGGTGTAGACCGAGGTGCTGATGGTCTCCGCAAAATCCTTCTGTTCGTTGTTCAGTGGTGTATCCAGCAGGATATCACTCATACCGATAATGCCATTGAGCGGTGTACGCAATTCATGAGACATGTTGGCCAGAAACTGGCTTTTCGCCTTATTCGCTTCGTTAGCCTTGTTGACAGCTTCATTCAGCCTGCGGATCAACTTTGAGGCGTACATGGGCAAGATGATCAAACCTGCCAGCAGGCCGGCCGACAGGTTAGGAATGGAATGCCAGAATGAATTTGCGTACACGACAAGGCCAAAACCGGCAACACTCAGTATCATGCTTGCATAGAGATAGTTAAGCCCGAACCGGAAACCATTGCCCATGGTTATCCATAGATAGAGTGGGAACAGGGCTGCGCCATACTCTCCGGTCAGATAGATACAGATGGATAGTGCACCATTGTCTGCTGATATGGCCACAGCCCTTCTGGCCACTGATTTTTTGGGCCGGCGAACGATGGCGGCCAGGTGTATGACCGAGAACAGCGAGAACAATCCGGAAACGATCAGGCCAGGCGTGAAGGTATAGTCATTGGCAAGCATGTGTGTACTGACAAGATAAACAAATACCAGCAGACCGATGATAACCCTTAGCAAGGCCTGTTCATGTTCCTTGCCAGGACAGTCGTGGCAGCGTGTTTGTATCAGTGTCAGAATTCGTGATATGGACATCATAGGCAACATACAGAAAAACTATTTGTCTTCTTCGTCCCTGAGACTGGTATAAACTTCCAGAATCTTGTTCTGGTTTGTGAAAAACGCATCAATACTGTCTGGACAGAAATGTTTCCCCTTTTCCGAGCGAATGTAATCGAACGCATCCTGTAAGGTCCAGGCTTTCTTGTATGGGCGTACCGTGGTCAGTGCGTCAAACACATCGGCTATTGCAACGATCCTGGCCTGTAGTGGTATATCCTGGCCGGACAGCCCTTTAGGATAGCCGCTACCGTCATACTTTTCATGATGACCCAGTGCAATGACGGCACCCATTTGCAGGAATTCGGAAGGACTGTCTTTCAGAATCTCATAGCCAATGACAGTGTGTTTCTTCATTTGCTCGAATTCGTTTTCGGTGTGCTTGCCCGGTTTCAGCAAGATCGTATCTGAAATGCCAATTTTCCCGATATCGTGCATCGGAGCGGCCATTTCGATCATCTGACATTCCTGTTCAGTCAGATTCAGGGCCTCGGCAATAAGACGGGAATAACGAGCCATTCTGATAATGTGGTTGCCGGTTTCTTCATCCCGATATTCACCGGCCTTCGCCAGACGCATCAGGGTTTCCTGTTCCCTGATGCGTACGTTCAGGGTCGCCTGTTCAACCAGGTGTTCCAGTTCCTGTGCCCTTTTGGCGATAAACTTGTGTTGATGATGCATGGTCAGCAGGTTGCGAATGCGTACACGGCATTCCTGGTGATCGATAGGCTTGATCAGGAAATCGGTTGCACCTGACTCGAAGGCCTGGTAGCGGATCTCACGGTCCTCAATGCCGGTAACGATTACCAGTGGAATATCGTGGCATTTGGGCAGCATGCGTAATCGACGGGTAAATTCAACGCCGTCCATCTGGGGCATACTGTAGTCGGTCAACACCAGGTCGGGAGGATGATTTGCGATCCAGTCCATGGCCTCCAGCGGATTCTCGAAATCAATAATCTGGAATTTAGGATCCATGCTGCTCAGCAGTCTCTGTAACAGGACACGACCCAGTTTCTGATCATCAATGATAACGATACGGCTGGCATTTCTTGCCCCCGGTATTCTGGTTATACCTGAATCATTTATGCTGTTGACAGTTTCCATTTTATATTTTTTCAGATTCACTGTTTTCGTATGCGCTAGAAACCCGTTCCAGTCGTGCAGTCCTGGAGCGCCGGGATTCAAATATTTTCATATTTCTGACTGTTACCTAAAATATCGTCTAATTCACATGAAACTTTATATGACAGGACCAGGCCGTTATTCTGACAGCAAATTTATATAGCTACTATAGAACAATCGCACTGTTTTTTCTCTGAGTAATTACCACTACAGACAACCTTATTCAGTACATAAATATACGAAATATAATGATTTAGGTAGATATTATAATGTACTTTCTCCATTATGATTGCAAGCTGCGCGAGTTCATCGATGGTAAATCCGGCAATTATTCATGTTATTGATAATATTAGGAAATACTATATTTTTAAACGCCTGCCGGCGTTATTCCAGGCAGGCCCTGGCTGACCACGGCATGGCTGGACAGGCTTATTTGATGATGTCGTAGCAGGGCCGGTATTTCTTGCCCGGCAATTTCATCCGGTTCTGAGCGACAAATGTGGCCAGTAAGCAGTCTACCGGCTCCATGACCGCAGCATCACCGCGTATTTCAAAGTTGCCGTGCTGTTCTATCGCACGGATACCTTCTGCCTTGACATTACCGGCAACAACCCCTGAGAAAACCCGGCGCAGGTTGGCTGCCAGCAAATGTTTATCCTGTTCCTTGCGGAGTTCGAGGTTTCTCATATTTTCATGGGTTGGCACAAAGGGTGTCTGAAACTCACTGTCTATTAGCAGTTTCCAGTTAAAAAAGTAGGCATCGCCCTGCCGCTTGCGGTATTCGCGTACCTGCCTTATACCGGATTCCATTTCACGGGCCACTCCGACCGGGTCGTTAATGATGATCTTGTAGCGCTGTCGGGCTTCATCACCGAGGGTTTCCGAAATAAACCGGTCGATACCTGCAAAATACTCGCTGGCGCTTTCAGGGCCAGTGAACACGATTGGGAACGGGATATCCTTATTCTCGGGATGCAGCAAGACACCAAGCAGATACAGTATTTCCTCAGCGGTCCCGACGCCACCGGGAAACACTATGATGCCGTGGCCAGTACGGATGAAGGCCTCCAGACGTTTTTCGATGTCAGGCATGATGACCAGGTCGTTGACTATCGGGTTGGGGGATTCGGCGGCAATAATACCCGGTTCGGTGATACCCAGATACTGACCATCGACGATACGCTGTTTGGCATGCCCGATTGTGGCCCCTTTCATCGGTCCCTTCATTGCGCCCGGTCCGCAACCGGTACAGATATCCAGGGCGCGCAGCCCCATTTCGTAGCCAACTTCCTTGGTATAGTCATATTCCTTGCGCTTTATTGAATGACCACCCCAGCACACCACCAGGCTGGGATTGGAGCCAACACGCAGGATATTGGCATTACGCAATATGTGAAACACGGCGTTGGTGATGCCTTCAGAGGTATCCAGGTCGAAGATCGGGTTGTCATAGATCTCGTCGCTCACAAAAACGACATCACGCAATACGGAAAATAGATGCTCATTGATGCCCTTGATCATCTTGCCATCGACAAACGCCTGCGCGGGAGCATTCAGAACTTCCAGCTTGATGCCACGTTCCTGCTGGATTATGCGGATATCAAACGATTTGTAACGGTCCAGCAATTCCTTGCCATCATCCAGGTAGCTGCCACTGCTCAGAACAGCCAGTGAGCTGTTACGAAACAGTTGGTACAGTCCACCCTTGCTGGTATCCAGCAGCTTGCTGACTTCGATACGGGACAGTACGGCCATGCGCCCCTCGGGTGAAACCTGGGCGTTTACTACTTCATATTTCATGTTCTGTTTCAGTCCTCATCGGAAATCAGTTGTTCAAGGCGTTGTTCGATCTGCTGCAGCTCTTCTGATGTGACCCGAGCTATCCCTTCCAGCACCTCGGCATTTTCCAGTTGAACGGCACGTTCTTTCGAATCGGCATCCAGGCCTCGTCTGTAATCAGCCTCGATAGACTCCAACCTGGCGCGCAAGGCGTCCCGTTGCTGCAACAGGCGTTGTTTCTCGTTTGCTGTCGACATCGTGGTGCTGTTTACCAGCCCCTGGCGGTTATGGCTACAGTCCGGAGGCCTGCTTCAGTTCATCTTCATCTTCATCTTCGTCTTCATCCTCACTCTCATCCAGGTCCAACGCCTCAAAAGCGGCCTCGCCCACTATCGCATGTACCCTGGCGGTCGGATGTATTTCGTCAAAGAAAATATACTGGTCAAAGTTCAGACCGAAGTTGCAGCCGGGATTGAAACTGAAGCTGATACTGCTGAAGCAGGCCTCGGTGGTATTGGTAAAGCCTTGTTCATCAGCCTCTTCCAGCAGTTCGTTGAAGAAGCCGAGCAAATCAAACAGGGTGATTTCCAGGTCAGCGTCTTCCTCCAGTGCTTTGCCGGCCCGTTTGAGTTGCTTTCTGAAACGCTTGCTGAGTTTACTGGCCCGTTTTACCATGCCAGGGTCATTATTCAGCAGCGCCAGGATTTGTGTTTCCGGTATTACGCCAATATCCGGTGCGCTGACCAGCAGAAAGGATCTTGCCCCGGCCAGGGCCAGTTGGTTGATGGACTGCATGACCTGATCAACTGCGGCATCAATGACGGCATTGGCCTGGTCGGTATCAGCAAGTCCGCGCGCAGAACGTATGTCGTTGCCACCGATCATGACCACATATAACGCGTCTGCCGGTGCAATGCCGCCATTGTTCGCCAGAAAGATGACAGTCTGTGCGGGCAGGTCTATACCTTCGATACCGGCGGCATTGGCCCCGGCAACCGCATAGTTGGTGCCGATCTGTGGCCCGACCAGGTGCAGTGACGCCTGGGCCGTCAGACCGAGTTTGTTTGCCAGTATTTCAACCGTAACCGGACCGTTGCTGACGCGATTGTTGTAAAACGGGGGTGATGGGAAATCACCGGCGACCGAGGCCAGGTTACCGGTATCGGAAAGACTGTCGCCGAAAACAAACAGTTGCGAGTAAGGCGAAGCAGCCTGGACCCAACCCGAGAAAACAAGGACAAACGGGATGAATAGTTTTAACAAGACGATTCTGGACATGTGGCCTCCTCCTTATTGTTTTATCCTTAACTATGCCTGTCAGGCAGTATAGTGAACAACAATTCGACAGTAAGCAACTGTTACATGCGATCTGCCTGCCTTGCTGGTCTGGGCTATTTCAGATCAGACGCGGTATCGATATCGTGGATGACAGACTCGTCATCAACCTCGAGTAAAACAAGTTTTTCAGGGTGTCGCGAAAGGATCTCCTTGCCACCGCTGTCGTTTTTCAGGGCCAGAAGTTCAGTACCATACCGCCGGGAAAACCCGACCGGGTGACCGCGTCTGCCGTGATATACCGGTGCGATGATTTGCTGACATGCCTGCAGGCCGTTAGCCAGATCCCGTATCAGCCCGGGTCTGGTATAAGGCATATCGGCCAATGTGATGAGCCAGCCATTGGCATTGCGGCTGGCATTTACACCACAGGCGATACTGCTACCGATGCCGCTATCCGCATGATGGTTGATGACGACCTCCAGGCCCAATCGCTCAAGACCGGTGGCCAGTTTATGATCATGATCGCGAACAACGGCGATACTGCCGGGTAGAGCCTCAATCAGGTGACGTGCTGCCACCAGTGCCATCGGTTCCTCATCGACAAGATACAGGCGTTTGTCACTGCCAAAACGGCGACTGCAGCCCGCGGCCAGTAACAATCCAGTTATATGGCCTGTCATGACGGGGTAACAGTATTGCCTGAGGGGTCGGCTTTTCCATGCTGTACCGCAACGATCTGAGCCATAATCGAAACGGCGATTTCGGCCGGTGTATGGCTGCCTATCGGCAGACCTACAGGCGCGTGCAAACGCGCGATTTGTTCATCGTTCAGACCAAGTTGCACCAGTCTCTTGCGACGTTCGGCACTGGTACGTCTTGAGCCCAGTGCACCGGTATATGCCAGCTCATCCCCGAGTGCCTCGGCCAGCGCCATGTCGTCCAGCCGGGGATCATGTGTCAGGGTGATGACCACGCTACGTTGCGGATATTGCAGTTGACGTACCGCATCGTCCGGCATGCAGCCCAGTAAGCCTGCCCCGTCGACTTCCCATTGCGCGCTCATTTCCTCCCTTGGATCACAAACCGTTACCTGAAAGTCCAGCATGATCGCGATCCGGGCAACATAAGCCGACAGCTGCCCGGCTCCGATCAGCAGCATATGCCAGGTACTGCCGAAAATCTGCCTGATATGGTTTTCATGATATTCAAAATGATCATGTACTGTCGCCGGATGCAGGCTGATTTCTCCGGTTGTCAGGCATACCCTGCGCGCGATCAGCTGGCCCTGGTCGATAGCGTCGAGTATCGACTGCAGTTGCCGGATCGACTCCGGTGTCTCTATGTAAAGCTCAAGACGTCCGCCACAGGGCAGCCCAAAACGGGCTGTATCCTCCTGGCTGGATCCATAGTCAAGCAGTGTCGGCAGTTCCAGCTCCTTATCCAGGTACCGTTGCAGCAGGTCCTCCTCGATACAACCACCCGAGACGGAGCCGCTAAATTGCCCGTCATCACGCATAACCAGTAACGAACCGACCGGTCTTGGAGATGATCCCCAGGTCCTGATCACGGTTACCAGGGCAACGCGGTGACCGCTATCAATCCAGTCTATGGTCTTGCTCAAGATTTGCTGGTTGCTGCTGTAGCACATGCTCATTGCCAGTGATTCACCACAGTCGGCCCCTGTTGCGGGTAGTACTAAAGCATCATAACACTATCCGGTGTCGTGGCTAGTCGTTGTCAAACATTGAGCTAAATGATTTATTGTTATACGGGCTATTCCTCACTATGCTTTATATGTATGACAGATTTTAATAAAAAGACCGGACGTTACTGTTTTCCGTGGCGGCAGTATAACCGGTTTGAATTCCTGATCGACAGTACCCGTTTCTACCCGCGCATGCTCGAAGCCATCGAACAGGCCAGCAACCTTATCCTGCTGGAGATGTACCTGATGGAATCGGGCGCAATGGCAGACCGTTTCATCAAGGCCCTGTGTGATGCCGCAGACCGTAGTGTCAGGGTTTATCTGCTAATTGATGATTTCGGCTCTACCGGCCTGAATCAGTCGGACCGGGACCGGCTAGAACACCCCGGTATCAGTACTGTGTATTACAACCCGTTACGTTCCTACAATCCATTTTACAACCTGTACAGGATTTATATTCGCCGTGCGGTTCATGGTCTGCATCGCGATCATCGCAAACTGTTACTGATAGATGATCAACTTGCCTTTACTGGCGGAGCAGGAATCACCGATGATTTTGATCCTTCCAGAGATATGAGCTGGCGCGAGAACATGATCGAGATTAAAGGTCCCGTTGTCAGAGACTGGCATCGCCTGTTCTATGAAAGCTGGAACAAATATGCCAGTACTGCTGTCACCGTGCCAGTAATTGAGCCCGACACTTATCATGAAGGCCAGTCGGGACGGGTAACCATCAATGAAGCCCACCACAGGAGTGGTATCAAATGGTCTTTGTACAAACGCATTTACAATGCCCGCGACCGCGTCTGGTTCTCAACCGCCTACTTTCTGCCCTCATGGAGAATGCAGAAACTGCTCAAGCGTGCCGCGAAAAACGGGGTCGATGTGCGTCTGTTGCTACCCGGGCCAATTACCGATCATCCGGGTGTGCGACATGGCGGGCATCATTATTACCGGAAGTTGTTACTGAACGGGATACGTATTTTTGAATATCAGCCACGCTTCATGCATGCGAAGACCATATTGTGCGATGACTGGGTGACCATCGGCTCATCCAATTTCGACCGTTGGAACCTGCAGTGGAACCTGGAAGCCAACCAGGAGATAGATGACCCCGGCCTGGCAGAAGTTGTTAGGGAGATGTTTGAGGCTGATTTTGAGCACAGCCGTGAGTTCAACTATAAAGAATGGCATCAGCGCAGCGTGTGGATGCGTATTCACGAATGGTTTTGGCGCAAGATCGAGATTCTGTCAATCAGGATAAAACATCGTAAACGTCGTTGATATTTCCAGCTTTATAGATCAAATCCGGTAGATTTTGGCGGGCATCTGCCAACCTTGACATCTTCAACATGCTGTCATATAGCTGTTATAAGTAACGACAGGTCATCAGAACAATTATGAAAAAATCCCCTCCTCTGATAGACAGGCGCATGTTTCTGGGTTCCAACCCCCTGTTCGTGGACCTGAGTGATGACGACCTGAATGACCTGGTGGCCATTACACAGCACAAGGATTACAAGGCTAACCATACCGTAATCAGGCAGGGGGAATCCGGGGACAAGATGTATATTATCGTTGTCGGAAAGGTTCAGGTGCAGATGCATATCGCCGATGGCGAGGACCTGCCGATCGGTGAACTGGTAGCCGGCGAGGCATTCGGGGAAATCTCGCTATTCGACAAGCAGCCCAGGACGGCTACCGTCACGACCCTGGAGCCATGCCAGTTTCTGGTCATCGGCAGGGACAAATTCAAGGAGTTTCTGCTGCAGCACCCCCATGTCGCAATACAGCAGTTAACGGTCATGTCGAAAAGACTGCGCGCCTCCAGTGACCTGCTCAAGGATTCGCTATACTCGGATGTGTCCGCGCGCCTGGCCAGGACGCTGTTTGATATTGCCCAGGCCTATGGCCAGCAGACCCGTAGCGGACTGAAGGTCAACATTGCGTTCGATAATAAAGAACTGGGAGAAATTGCGGGTGTACCGGGTGAAGTGGTGGCCGCACAGTTACGTCACTGGAAAGAGGCCGGGGTGATACGGGTCAACCATGGTTATCTGACCCTGTTGAAACCGGAAGAATTGCATTAGTGAAATAAAAAAGCCCGGTATAAACCGGGCTTTTTTATTGCTTGCACATCTTTGTGCAAATCAGGCGCTGGCTTCGCGCTCCAGTGTTTCCTTGATGACCACGTCTGCGACATTCTTCGGACAGGGTTTGTAGTGCAGAAACTCCATCGAGAACTGCCCACGTCCGGAGGTCATGGTACGCAGGTCACCGATGTAGCCGAACATTTCACTCAGTGGACATTCAGCCTTGATGCGTACGCCGGTGGTGCCGGCTTCCTGACCCTGGATCATGCCGCGACGACGGTTCAGGTCGCCAATCACGTCACCAACATGATCATCCGGTGTAAACACATCCACCTTCATGATCGGTTCCATCAATTGCGCACCGGCCTTGGGCATGGTCTGCCGGTAGGCAGCCCTGGCGGCCAGTTCATAGGCAACAGCCGATGAGTCAACCGGGTGGTAGGCACCGTCAGTCAGGGTTACCTTGAAGTCCAGGCAGGGATAGCCGGCCAGTACACCTTTCTCCATGCTGAGTTTGAAGCCTTTTTCCACGGCAGGCCAGAATTCGCGAGGCACATTACCGCCGGTAACGGACGATTCGAACTCATATCCACTGCCGGCCTCACCCGGCTCAACAATGTAGTCGATTTTCGCATACTGACCTGAACCACCGGTCTGTTTCTTGTGTGTGTAGCTGTCTTCAATACGTTGGGTAATGGTTTCACGATAGGCAACCTGCGGCTTGCCAACCTCCACCTCAACCCCGTGGGTACGCTTGAGGATGTCGATCTTGATATCCAGGTGCAGTTCACCCATGCCTTTCAGAATGGTCTCACCACTGTCTTCATCGGTTTCGACACGGAAGGACGGATCCTCCTGTACCATTTTACCAATCGCAATACCCAGTTTCTCGGCAGCGCCCTTGTCTTTCGGGGCCACCGCAATCGAGATGACCGGGTCCGGAAATACCATCGGCTCGAGCGTAGCCGGATTTTTGGGGTCACACAGAGTATGACCGGTCTGCACGTTCTTCATACCGATTACCGCGACAATATCGCCGGCCTGGGCGCCATCCAGCTCGATACGCTCATCGGCGTGCATTTCCACGATACGACCAATACGCTCGGTCTTGCCGGTAAAGGTATTCAGTATCGTGTCACCCTTGTTCAGCTTGCCAGAGTAGATGCGGATAAAGGTCAGCGCACCAAAGCGGTCATCCATGATCTTGAATGCCAGTGCGCGTAAGGGCTTGTCAGGATCAACAATCGCAAATTCACCAGTCTCATGACCTTCTTCATCGGTTTCTGGCTGAGGCTTGACCTCGGTCGGATCAGGCAGGAAGTCGACTACCGCATCCAGCACCAGCTGGATACCCTTGTTCTTGAAGGCCGAACCACAATAGGTCGGGAAGAAGTCCAGTGCAATGGTGCCCTTGCGAATGCAGCGCTTGAGGTCATCGATAGAGGGCTCTTCCCCTTCCAGGTATGTCTCCATCAGGTCATCGTCCTGTTCGACCACCGTCTCGATCAGCTTTTCGCGCCATTCCTCGATCGCATCAGCCATATCCGCAGGCGGCTCTACCACCTCGAAGTTTTCCGGCAGGCCGGAATCGTCCCAGATGTAAGCCTTGCGGCTGAGCAGGTCTACCAAGCCCTTGAAATCGTCCTCAATACCGATCGGCAGTACCATGACCAGCGGGTTGGCACCGAGTACATCCTCGACCTGTTTGACCACACGGTAGAAATCAGCACCTAAACGGTCGAGCTTGTTCACAAAAATAACACGGGCGACTTCAGATTCATTCGCATAGCGCCAGTTGGTTTCGGACTGGGGCTCCACACCGCCAGAGCCACAGAATACCCCGACACCGCCATCCAGCACTTTCAGGGAGCGGTATACTTCAATAGTGAAGTCAACGTGTCCCGGGGTATCGATAATATTCATACGGTAATCATTCCATTCACACGAGGTGGCGGCTGACTGAATGGTAATACCACGTTCCGCTTCCTGCTCCATGAAGTCCGTGGTCGCTTCGCCATCGTGTACCTCACCGGTTTTATGGATCTTACCGGTCAGTTTCAGAATACGTTCCGTAGTCGTGGTCTTGCCCGCATCCACGTGTGCGAAAATGCCTATATTTCTATACCGTGCTAAATCAGTCATGTCTTTAACTCTATGTTAATCACCCAAAAATGCGGCCCGTTGGCCACGATTCGACCCGGTTTCCGTTAGCTGCTGTTTTCGTCAAAACCGAAGAGCGCCGCATTATAGCCTAAAGTGACCGAAGATGCGTATAACAATGCACTTTTCGACATAATTTTGATATGGCCGCAAAGATCCTCGGGCGATCATTGGCAAACAGCGCTCCGGGACATGTCAAAGCCGGCTGAAAACGCAGGAAAACCAGGCGATTTCTCCGGACCGCTCTGCCTGTCACGGTTTTCAGGGTATAATTACAGGTATGCATGATATTCCGGAACGCATAGCCGATGTGATACTGGAGATTGAGGCCAATCTGCGTACCAGTGGCAAGTGGGATGCCTGCCAACCGCCGAACAAGCTACTGGCCAGTACACAGCCATTCTGCATCGACACACTTACCTTTGAACAATGGTTGCAATGGATCTTCCTGCCGCGCATGAAGCAAATTCTGGAACAGCAGCAAAGTCTGCCGACGCGCAGTAACATCCATGATTATGCGGAAGACTATTTTCACAAGAACGACCCGAATACTGCCAGTATCCTGTCGTTGATCAAGCGCTTCGATGACCTGATCGCCATACAATCCGGCGCAAGATATCATTAACCTAATAAATCAATATGTTATATAATATATTTAATCTGATTTGGCATCCGATTTGTAGGGTGGTGGGAGCGTAGTCAGTGATACAGCAACAAAAAATAGCCGTGGTAACCGGGGCCAACAAGGGCATTGGCTTTGAAATCTGCCGCCAATTACTGGATCAGGACTACCGCGTCATCCTGACTGCCCGAGATCCGGATCGTGGCCAGGCGGCCACCGCACAACTGCTAGCCACATCTCCTGCTATCGAATTTTTCAAACTGGATGTGACCAGCCAGGCGGATGTCGACCGTCTCTCTAAATATCTTCAGACCCGCTACCTGCGTTGTGACGTGCTGGTCAACAATGCCGGTATTTTTCCGGATCAGCGGGATGATCTGGAAAATGATTGGCCCAGTATCCTTACTGCGAAACTGGAAACCATCCAGAAAGGCCTGGAAACCAACACCTACGGCGCCCTGCGCCTGTGTCAGGCCATTATTCCGCTGATGCAACAAAATCACTATGGGCGTATCGTGAACGTCTCCAGCGGTATGGGGCAACTTTCTGACATGAATGGTTGCTGTCCGGGTTATCGTATCTCCAAGACTGCCCTGAATGTGATTACACGGGTCATAGCCGACGAGCTGAAAGACACCGACATCCTGATTAACAGCCTGTGTCCGGGCTGGGTAAAAACGGATCTGGGTGGTGATGGTGCGACACGCGAGGTGTCAGAAGGTGCCGATACTGCGATCTGGCTGGCGATGCTGCCTACAGGTGGTCCGAGTGGTCTGTTCTTTCGCGACCGTCAGGTAATTCCCTGGTAGTGGCGTGGGCTATGCCACCTTGTCCGCATTGAGCTCATCCTGAATCATCTTTTTCAGTTTACTGCGGCAATTAAATACCTTGCACTGGTCGGCATGAACACAGCTCAGGTGCAAATCTTTGATCCGGTCATCCTCGACATCCAGCAGTGAGACCAGGGCGATCTCCTGTTTTTCCCGTTCTGTAGTGGCTTGTTCGAGCAGCGAGAGCGTATTGCGACCTTCGACGAAACGCATCTTCGCAAAGTGAGCGATTTTGTCGAAATCGTAATTGCCCATGCATCCTGGATTGTGGCAAGTCATTACATCCTGCTCCACCCTATTCCACAGGGTCTTGTTATATGACCGTAAAATTAGCCATATTTATCCAGAAAAGCATTGACTTGGATCACATATTCAGCATATTTTTCGAGGAAATAAAATTAATATAATGCACTGCAAAACACCGGAAACGGCAGATCGATCAGGTAATGCTATGAAAACCTTAAAAATATTAGTTATTTTGCTTTTATCGTTGCATGGGCTCCATGCCTATGCCGGTCTCAAAACGGGTGCCCAGGCCCCGTCGTTCAGTCTTGCCGGGCTGGATGGCAAGCAGTATTCCCTGGAACAGC
The DNA here is from genome assembly GCA_947258795.1 of uncultured Gammaproteobacteria bacterium. Taxonomy (GTDB): domain Bacteria; phylum Pseudomonadota; class Gammaproteobacteria; order DRJJ01; family DRJJ01; genus DRJJ01. Next base: position 82,994 of record CAMYJU010000002.1, read on the forward strand.
TGCGCGCCAACGGTCCGGTCATGCTGGTTTTCTGGACGACGGACTGTGTGTACTGCTACATGCATGTCAGTGACTTTAACAGACTGCAACAGCAGTATCGGGATAAAGGCTTCACTATTGCTGCAATCAATTTTGCCGGCGAGCACGCACAGGAAATCCGGGAATATAAAAACGACAATAAGCTGGAATACCTGCTTTTGGCCGACAGGCTAAAGAATATCGATGTCGCACAAGCCTATAAGGTGATCGGTTCACCGACCATTGTACTGGTTGCTCAGAATGGCAAGGTCCTGTTCTATGGGCACAGCATTCCCGATTTGGCGAAATGGCTGAAACATTAGAGCTGACGATCGGCTTACAGGGTGCCGAGCAGGTCTCCAAACCCCCAGATCAGCGTCCCGATAATCAACATTAACAGGCCTGATTTTTCATTCACCCAGGACTTTTCAACATCATCATGGATAAAATCATATTTTGATTCCCTGGCCCAGTCACGTCGTGTTTGCGAATGTCGTTTGCCCTGCAGCTGGTCCAGTTTGCGCATGTGTACGAAAATATGATGTGAAGTCAGCACGATGCCGTACACCACAATCAGTGATCCTGAACGTGAGAACCAGCTCCAGTCATTCTGCTCCACACTGAGGGCCACCCCGATCGCCAGGGTGACAAAGGCAGCGGTATAGGCTTTGACTGTATAACGAACTGCTTTCATGGATAGTGTGTTTACGGGTACTCATCAAAAACCGGGATCTGATCATCGCTACAGGACCAGTCTGCCCGGGAGTCCCAGAATATCCTTGCGCCGGGTTTGATTGGTGATTCACAGTCCAGCGATCCGGCAGGGATTAATACGCCATCAAGTTCTGGCACCACTCTCGGCATCGGGCTGCCACAGTTTTTACAGAACAGATTATAAAAGCGGTCAGCCTCGGGTACCTTGTAATGCTTTAGCATATCCTCACCCCTCAGCCATTCCAGACTGGTTTGAGGCCGGATAAACAGATTGGAGGCATGCCCTGTTCCGCTTGTCTTGCGACAACGCGAGCAATGGCAATGATAAAAGCGTACCGCTTCACCTCTGATCTGATAGGCAACCGATCCACACAAACAGCTTCCATTGACAGTGGCATCAGGCATTCGCAAGTCTCCCGGTTATGTTTTCGTGCATAGATAGTTTTGTTGTTGACTTTACCGTACCAGCATTGGAACGAACAGGTCCAGACTCCGGTGATAGTCAGGGTGTCGTTGCAATCTGAAAACGGTATACCTGTTATACTGACATCAAACCTGAAAAACATGTCGATTACACAAAAATATCATATACTTATACTACATACCCTGTCAGGCCATATAATGTCCGGTAATGAGTAACAATAACAAAATGGCAGAAGTCGAGCTGGTAAGTCAGCCTGATCATGCCGTGCTTGCCTGTATGGGAACATGGACGCTGAATCATATTGCAGCGGCCGCCAGAACTCTGAACTCGCTATTTTCCAGGCGGATCCAGGCGGCAAGGATCGTTCTGGATCTGTCAGCGGTGTCCGAACTGGATAGTGCCGGCGCCATCCTGTTATTAAAATATATCAACATCGCCAAGGACAGGTCCTGTGAAGTCGACATCATAGGCGCGAACAGCAATCACCAGCGCATGTTGGAGATGTATAAGGATCAGGCGCTTCATAAAAAACCTGAGACCCTGGAAGAAGGTCTGTTGACCAGGACCCTGATCAGAACGGGCAAGACGACCGTATTTGCACTTCATGATATTGTTGAGTTTATTGCATTTCTGGGTGAAAGTATTTCAGCGTTTGCGTATTATCTGCTCCATCCCTCCTCCATTCGTATTGGCGCAATCGTAAAAAATATAGAGGAAGCAGGGATCAGGGCCTTACCCATCATTGCCTTGACCTCATTTCTGATTGGTGTGGTTATCGCCTACCAGAGTGCTGTTCAACTGGAAAAATTTGGCGCCAATATCTTCATTGTCGATATGATCGGCATATCCGTGACGCGTGAACTGGGTCCGTTGATCACCGCTATTGTTGTAGCCGGTCGTAGCGGTTCATCGTATACGGCACAAATCGGTGTGATGAAAATCACAGAAGAAATCGATGCGATGAAAACCATGAGCTTCGATCCGTACAGGTTTCTGGTATTACCCAGGATGATTGCCTTAATGATCGCCATGCCGCTGATGATTTTTCTGGCGGATATCATGGGCATCATTGGTGGCATGCTGATATCCAGTTTGCAGCTCAACCTGTCATTTACCGAGTTTGCAAATCGTCTGCAAAACGTTCTGGCCACAAAACACCTGTGGGTCGGCATAGCAAAGGGACCGTTTTTTGCCTGGCTGATTGCTGCAGTAGGATGTTTCAGGGGCTTCCAGGTTTCGTATAACACCGAAAGCATTGGGCGCTATACAACCATCAGTGTGGTTAACTCCATCTTTCTGGTGATTGCATGTGATGCCGGCTTTTCTATCATCTTTACGGAGCTGGATATTTGAACAAGGTTGTCGTCAAAATGGACAATATCGTCACCAGGTTTGGAGATAACCTGGTGCACGATAATGTGAATATCTCGATACGTGAGGGCGAGATATACGGCTTGCTCGGCGGTAGTGGATCAGGTAAATCGACTTTACTGAGAGAAATGATCATGCTACTCAGACCGGAAAGTGGTAGTGTCAATGTCCTTGGTATGGACGTACTGAATATCAGTACACAGGAGGCGGAGGCACTAAGAAAAAGATGGGGAGTGCTGTTTCAGTCAGGAGCGCTTTATACTTCATTGAATGTAGCGGAAAATATCGGTATCAGTCTGAAAGAGTATACGGATATACCGAAAGAGTTGCGTGATGATATTGTGCGCTCAAAGATCCGCATGGTGGGCTTACCTGATCATGCAGCGAAGCTTTATCCATCAGAGCTGAGTGGAGGCATGATTAAACGCGCATCGCTGGCCAGGGCTCTTGCTATGGAGCCCAGTATCCTGTTTCTGGATGAGCCAACCTCCGGGCTGGACCCAGTTGGTGCGGAAAAATTTGATAAACTGATAAAAGAATTAAGAGGTTTGCTCGGCTTTACAGTCGTGATGGTGACCCATGACCTGGATTCCATTTGGACAGTCGTAGACCGGTTTTGTGTGCTGGGAGACAAAACGGTGGTTGCAGAAGGTTCATTGGAGGATGTGCTGGCAATGGATCACCCGATTATTGATAACTTTTTCAGGGGCAATAGAGGTTCCATACGTAGTAAGGTTTAGCATGGAAAGTAGAATCAACTACATCATCGTCGGCACTTTTGTCATCCTGTTTAGTTTGGGACTGGTCTTGTTTGCATTCTGGCTTGGCAAGTACACTGATCGGGATGAATACACCCTCTACATGGTACATATGAAAGAGTCTGTAGCCGGGCTTAGTACTGATGCCAGTGTCAAGTACCGTGGTGTCGATGTTGGTACGGTTGACAATATCAGGATTAATCCGGGTAACAGCGAAGAAATCGAATTGCTACTGAAGGTCAAAAAGAGTACGCCAGTAAAGCAGGATATGCAGGTGGTACTGAAATTCTATGGTCTGACCGGTCTCGCCTATATCGAGATCGAAGGTGGTAGTCACAGCTCACCGCTGCTTGAGCAGGAAGGTGACGAGATCCCGATGATCCAGTACTCGCCTTCTATATATTCAAACTTTACCCTGGCCTTTACCAATATTGCGGCAAAGCTGTCCGATACACTGGAGATGCTGGAAGATCTGCTTAACAAACAAAATCGTGACAATTTCGGTGTGGCCCTGAAAAACTTCAAGGATATAACCGGCGAGATAAAAGAATACCAGGGTGAAATTCGCAAACTGGTGGAAAATGGCGTTGTTATGGAAAATAAGATTATTCAGGCATCCAATAAAGTCGAGGAAGCAACGGTCAAGATGAGGTATGTTTTTAACATACTGGAAGAAAGTATCCAGAGTGGAGATTACAATATCAGGGAAATCAGTTCGCATACCTTTGAAAAAATGGACGTATTAATGAGCAACCTGAACATCCTGACAAGAGAGATGCAGGAAACGGTTATTTCAATAAGAAACAGCCCGAGTGATTTGCTGTTCAAGCGCGCAAACCCCAAAACGGGTCCGGGAGAATAATTCCACATGTATCGCTATTTAACCATCATAGCCGGTATTGTCCTGCTGAGTGCCTGTGCGGGGCCACAGGTCTCGCCCGGGATCAACTCGTATACCATTGCCATTTCAGGTAGTACAGATTCCGGTGCTGTAGAGAAACCCTTGTCTGATAAAACACTCAAGGTGTCGATGCCTGACAGTTCATCCGCGATCATGAGCCGTAATATTCTGTATCAGGAAAAGGACTATGCGCTGAACGCGTATGCCTATAACAAATGGAGCGACACACCCAACAGGATGCTCGGCAATCTGCTTATTTCCTCGATCAGGAAAAGCAATGCCTTCAGAGTCGTTTTGCCGATAGATTCCCGGGGCAAAAGTGATTACATCCTGGAAAGCTCCCTTTATGAATTTCAGCAACACATAAAAAGTAACATCCGGTCTGAGGCCGTCGTCCGAATCATGTTCTACCTGATCAATAACAACAATGGTGATGTCATTGCATCCCGGGAACTGTCCGCAAAGGTTGCTGCCGCTACTGTCGACGTCAAGGGGGGTGTCGGTGCGATGAACAAATCGGCAAATTTGATTGCAACCCGATTAAATGAATGGCTGCTTTCGCTGGAGATCCGCTAAACCCGGTCGTTTGATCTATACTGGTTATGTTTCAATTCCAGGGGATGGAAAATGAGGGCCAAGACATATTTCCCGGTTTTGATTACTTTGCTGGTGGCTATGGTTGCTCCTGTCAGCTCAGCTGATTGTGTTCCGACACCCCATCGCACTACCGGTACCCACTACGAGCCGGTCACCGAGCAGAGAGCTGATGTGGGTAAAGGGCTGGTCTTTGAGGGCCGGGTTCTGGCCATGCCGGACTGCAGGCCGGTAGCCGGTGCCCGGGTCGCCCATTGGCAGGCGGATCAGTACGGACACTATACCGACGCGTTGCGCGCCTATCTGTATACCGATGATCAGGGGCGCTTTCGCTTTGAAACTGTCTGGCCAAACCTGCGCCCACCCCATATTCACTTTATCGCTAGCAAGGATGGCTATCACACACTCGAGACGCAATGGATTGGAAAATCACCGCTATCATCGGTGAATTTCGACATGGTTATTGAAAAACAATAGGTACTGCTAGGCAAGCAGGATCAGTACCACACCGAGTACCATCAGGGTCGTAGAGGAAAGATTTCTGGCCAGGCCCTGTTCGTGAAACCACCAGGCCCCGTAGAGAATACCAAAGATCATGCTGGTACGTTTGACAGAAACCATGTACGCCGCCTCTACCCCGGCTAGCGATAGAAAATGGGTAACCACCATCAGTGCCATCAATACGCCGATCAGTAAATGCCAGCCCGGATTTCGCGTCAGTATCACTAGCCTGCCCGGATTGCTGATTACGAATACCAGCAGGGTTGCCGCCCCGATCATGACAAAATAGATCGCGGCAAAACTCATCGGTCCTACATGCAGCATGGCCGCTTTTCCACCGACCGAGGTCAGGCTGTAGATAATCGCAACCAGCAGCATGCGGCGCGAACCCTGCTGATACAGTATCGCACGCAATGGGCTCAGCAGATTGCCGCGAATCCGGTGCAACAGGTGCTCGATATTCAGCAAATAGGCCCCTGCCACGACCATCAGGATGCCACCGGCGCCGAGCAGCGAGACCCGTTCATCCAGAACCAGCCAGCCGGTCAGAATATTGAATACTGGCGTGAATGCCAGGTAGGGCAAGGTCTGGTATAACGGCGCATCTCGGATTGCCTGCATATACAGGAACATGGCCACCAGTTCCAGGGGCACCAGGACCGCAATCCATCCCCAGAATTCGGCTGAAACTGCAGGTATCGGATAGATCAGTAATAACGGCAGCAGCAGAACGCCGGAAATAAAAAAGCGTACCAGCAACAGGTCCAGGCCGGTGTAGCCTGCCAGGTGTTTTTTGGTGACCGCGTCAGCCGTTGCCAGGCTGAATGCGGAGGCCAGGGCCAGGGAGAACCATTCCATTTTGTTATTGGCTATCGGGCAGCAATGTCTCAGAATCAGGATTGCACCAGAGTCATCCTGGACTATATGTCCTCCCTGTTCTGGAAGAACACTCAGGTTTTGGAAAACTGGCGCATACGCTCAATAATATCGTGCAATTCTTCGTCTATACTAAGGCCTTTTCCAAAATTTTCCAGCGAATTGTTACCTGAGTTACTGCGAATCAATCATGAGACCAGGCGTCTGCGTATCTGGTCGGCTGGGTGTTCTACTGGTGAAGAGCCCTACAGCATCGCGATAACAATGCCGTCTCCATTATGCTGACCGGCATGGGTGATGATGGCGCTCAGGGTATGAAGGAAATGAAACAGGCTGGCGCACCGACCATCGTCCAGGACGAAAAGACCAGTGTGGTCTGGGGTATGCCGAGTGAGGCTATCAAACAGGATTGTGTGGACCAGGTGTTGCCGTTACAGTCGATTGCATCCGCAGCACTGAAGTTGTTCGAGGACTAGCCCGGGTTTTCCTTGTCTTGTGTGAGTCTGACCGGCGCCTGGCCTGGTGTTGCTGGCATGATCACCGGGTATGCATCCATCTCCTCCTCCGGGTATGGACTGATACAGGCCTTGACCCGGTCAGGGTCTCCCGATAGCCAGTCATCATATTGCATGTCGTCCAGAATCAGTGGCATCCGTTGCTTGCTGTTGTGTATGCGGGCCATTAACGGATTGGCTGGCATGGTAATGATGGAAAACGAGTTTACAGACTGTCCCTGGCTGGCTGAAGATGATTCCCAGATGCCGGCCATCGCAAACAGTTTCGTGTGTTTGAGGCTGATCAGGTATGGCTGTTTGCGACCATTGTCGAGCAACTGCCATTCATAAAATCCGGTAAGCGGGATCAGGCAACATTGCTGGTGATGCCAGGCATGTTTGTAGGACCGACTTTCGGCAATATTCTCGATTTTAGCATTGATCGTGCTGTATTTGCCTACTACCCTGCTCATATCACAATTTGCCCATTGTGGTATGAATGGCCAGGTAAAATACTCCAGCGTTCGCTTTGAACCGGTTTTGCGGATGACCGGGGCATTGGTTATGTGTTTCAGGTTAGTGGAGCTGGGGAAAATATTATTGTCAGGTAACGGCAGGGCATCGGCGGAGACAACCAGACCGGCCTTGAATGCCTCCAGCAACTGTTCTTCTGATGTCGCTATTGAGAATCGTCCGCACATAATCTATAGAAATAGTCGAGGTTTAATAAATATTTAGTGATCCAGGTCAATGTACAATACCATTGTGCCGTTAAAGTATTATTATAAAGGAAAGGCCCGCTGACTGTGTAATCTGTGAAATGCTTGCTCAATCGGAGTTATATCCATGAAGGCTTCAGGTAAATATATCCGCTGGTTTGATGAACTCAGTATTGAGGATGTACCGTTGGTTGGGGGTAAAAATGCGTCGCTCGGGGAGATGTATCGGGAATTGACCTCGGAAGGCATCCTGGTGCCTAATGGTTTCGCAGTGACTGCAGAGGCCTACCGGGATGTGCTCACACAAGCAGGCTCCTGGGATGAGCTGAAGGACACACTCAGTGGGTTGGACCCGGATAATGTGGAAGATCTGGCCCGTCGTGGTGCGATCGCACGTACCATCGTCTATGAGGCCCCATTACTCAAACAGCTGGAAGATGAAATCTTTGCCGCCTATGAGCAACTGAAAAAGGAATATGGCGAGGATATGAGCGTTGCAGTGCGCTCGTCTGCAACTGCCGAAGATCTGCCTACCGCCAGTTTCGCAGGTCAGCAGGAGACCTACCTGAATATCTATGGGGAACGACTACTGCTTAATTCATGCCGTCGCTGTTTTGCTTCCCTGTTTACCGATCGCGCGATTCACTATCGTATCGATAATGGTTTCGATCACTTCAAGGTGGCCCTGTCTATCGGCATCATGAAAATGGTACGTGCTGATCTGGCTACCAGTGGCGTGATGTTCTCGCTTGATACCGAGACAGGTTTCCGCGACGCGGTGTTTATCACCGCCGCCTGGGGCTTGGGTGAGAACGTGGTCCAGGGCACTGTGGAACCGGACGAGTTCTATGTCCATAAACCCACCTTCGAACAGGGCCATCGTGCGGTACTCAAGCGTAATTTGGGCACTAAAAAAGTCAGGATGGTTTATGCGGTCGGCGGAGAGCGCGACCAGGTACGGAATTTACCTGTTACGAAAACAGACAGCGGTCGCTTCTGCCTGGCTGATGAAGATGTACTGACCCTGGCTGATTATGCAATCAAGGTGGAAAAACACTATAGTGCAAAGGCCGGTGAGTACCGTCCGATGGACATGGAGTGGGCCAAGGATGGACTTGATGGTCAACTGTATATGGTGCAGGCCCGTCCGGAGACGGTGGAATCTCAAAAACAGGGTAATATCCTGCGTCGTTATCAGTTAAAGCAGGAAAGCGAGATCCTGGTGCGCGGGTATGCGATAGGTAAACAGATTGCGAGCGGGCCAGTGCACTATATTGCCGATGTAGCCCACCTGCATCATTTCAGACCTGGTGAGGTACTGGTCGCGGATATGACCACACCAGACTGGGAACCGATCATGAAAATTGCATCGGCTATTGTGACCAATCATGGCGGGCGCACCTGCCATGCTGCGATCGTTGCGCGAGAACTGGGTATACCGGCAGTCGTGGGTTGTCACACAGCAACCGAGGTACTCAGTAACAATCAGCTGGTGACGATTTCCTGTACCGGCGGTGATACCGGAGTGGTCTACAGTGGCGAACTGGATTTTGAAGTGATTGAAACAGACCTGGCCGACCTGCCGAGGCCGAAAACCGATATCATGATCAATCTCGGCAATCCTGATCTTGCGTTTTCAAACTCCTTTCTGCCGAATGACGGTGTTGGTCTTGCGCGGCTGGAATTTATCATCAACGAGTATATCAAGGCGCATCCGATGGCCCTGCTCTACCCTGACAGAATCAGTGACCACGATACTCGCGGGTCCGTCAAGGCACTGAGTACGGGTTACAGAGATGGGGTTGACTATTTTGTGCACAAGCTGTCTGAAGGAGTTGGCACCATTGCAGCCGCATTCTGGCCCAAGCCGGTGGTGGTACGCATGTCCGATTTCAAGACTAATGAATATGCGACCTTGCTTGGGGGTGCGGATTTTGAACCGGATGAAGAAAATCCGATGATCGGTTTCCGTGGCGCTTCACGTTACACCCATCCGGCCTATGCGGAGGGCTTTGGTCTGGAATGTGCTGCGATGAAACGCGTACGCAACAAGATGGGACTGACCAATGTGATCCTGATGATTCCCTTTTGCCGCCGGATCGATGAGGCGGAAAAGGTCTTGCAGGTCATGGCCGATAACGGGCTGGCACGGGGTGAAAACGGATTGCAAGTGTACGTCATGTGCGAGATTCCGAATAACGTCATCCTGATCGACGAGTTTGCGAAATTGTTCGATGGTATATCAATTGGCTCCAACGACCTGACCCAGCTAACCCTGGGAGTGGATCGGGATTCAGCCATCGTTTCGTTTGACTTTGATGAGAGGGATGCCGGTGTCAAGCAGATGATCAGGATGGCCGTGGAAGGTGCGCAAAGAAACCAGTGCCATACCGGATTGTGTGGCCAGGCGCCGTCTGATTTTCCGGACATGGCCGAATATCTGGTGAGTATAGGCATCGACTCGATCAGCCTCACACCGGATACGGTACTCAGTACGACCCGCTTGATCCTGGAAGTAGAAAAAAAATTATTACAGCAAACAGCCAGAGCCAGTAACTAGAACATAGGTCAATCCTGATCCTTAGCCTGTGACCTGCGTTCATCCAGTCGTTGCTGGATATAGGCTTCCATTTGTTGCAGATTTTTGCTACCTCCCCCGAATCGAAGCATGGACTGAATCATGCCATAATGTTTGGATGCCTTCAGGTCTTCATAGCTGTCAAAATGGATAGTTTCACCGTTCACCTGGATAGTTGGGTTATCCAGAAAGACATCCAGATTCTTCCTGGAATTTTCATCCAGGACCGATAACCCTCCCTTATCCCGTTGACGTTCATCCTTACACCAGTGATAGATATCAAATGCTGTTTTCAGACCAATCAGAATAAACAGACCCATAATCGGTTCATTCAGTGCAGTTAATACAAAACCGGATGCCAGAATGGTGATGTGTAAAACGACGATACGTCTGTACGGTGCGGTCATCAGCTTCTTTGGACTCTCGCTACCCAAACCGTGTTCAACAGTGTCTCGTATCCAGTCCATCAGTTGGTAAGCAAACAGGGCCAGTACCGGCCAGACCAGGTGCCGACTCTCGATCACCGGAATAATCAGCTCAGGAATATCAAGACCGGACAACTCAACCGGCAGGCCCTTTCCGAACAGGTGTATGATGAACACACCATGTCCATAGCAAAACATGCCGTAGTGTATCGCAAAGAAAGGCCCCATGAATAAAGAAGCGCCCCGCTCCAATGTGTCACGATAGGGTCTGATAAGGATGCGTAGAACAGTAAATAATCCAATAAACAGGTTTTCCAGCCAGTACAGAAAGATCAGGTCAAAACTTTGCCAGTCCCAGTACAGCACACCGTAAACAGGGATAGCATTGAATAAAATCAACAGAGTAATAAAAAGAGCTTTCGGTAGCGTCATCCAAATCTGCCAGAATTGTTGTGGATATATTAGGTATGTCCTAGACAGCATATCAGTATGTAATTATATCAACAGACAACATGCAAGCTGCATTTATATATGCCAATGTGCTATATAATTAAATTGTGTCCTTGTTAAACATTATATTGATTTATGTCAATTCCATAATCACGAGTAATGGATACGATTATGTACGGTCTTTATTATTCTAAAATCTTAGGAAGAGGTGTATAAAATGAAAGATCTAAGGAAAATTATGATTACCGGGGTATTGGGTTTTGGTTTGGGAACTGCCGCTGTTACCCAGGCAGCGGGACCCTGGTATGTCGGTGCAGGTGGCGGTTGGACAAGTACCAATGCAGATGCAGTCGATATGCACCCTAATCTGGTGGCCGAACATGCCCCGACTTCAACGAATGTGGATGATAATGATACCGGCTGGAAGGTATTCGTCGGCTTTCAGGTCAACCCGAATATTGCTATCGAGGGCAGCTATACCGATCTGGGTATGTTCACGCTGGATGCCGACATCACGCTACCAGGTGTTGGTACTCTGTCAGACACGCTTGAGCCCGAGGCCTGGTGTTTGTCCGGTGTGGGTACCCTGCCCGTACAAAACAACTTCTCAATCAATGGCAGGCTTGGTGTGTGCAGGTGGGACGACAACTTCAGCGGGTCACATACTGTTGCGGCAGTTGTCACTCCGGAGCCCGAATTTAGTGAAGGCACGGACCTGCTCATTGGCCTGGGCGGGAGCTATGAATTTGCCAATAATCTCTCGGTGCGTGCAGAGTGGGAACGCTATTTCAATGTCATACATGATATTGAAGATGTTGATTTCTACTCGGTCAGTGTGATGATGCGTTTTTAAAATCAGGTATGTAAAAATACAACAGGCCGGCTGACAGGTACGTACCAGCTACCCGTCAGCCGGTCCTATTGTTTACCTGGGCTACAGGCCTCACACTTGAACAGCAGCGAGTGCATCCAGCAACCGACACAGAATCCCAGCACTGCCTCAAGCCAGGTCAGTATAAAACAGATACTGAGCACCGCGATCGCCGCGTTGTTCATGCCGAACCACCAGAATGCCGTGCAACATACGCCCAGTACTGCACCGAGTATCCATGCAAAACGTTTGGGGCTGGTGGGTTTCCATGCCGGTTTCAGACGAAAACTGATGAGTGATCCGGCAATTCCGGCCGGGCTGAATGGTGTCAGGCCGAAGGACGCTGCAGCCAGCATATCAAAAATAACAAAGGGTCCGACGTAGCGGATTGGGTCCAGTTCCGGCCAGGCCAGCATGATAAAAATTGTGACGGAGGACAAAATATTCAGAATACCGGCTCGGGCCCGGGTGGCCGTTTCATTAATCATCATGCCGGATCCGATCGAATCTTTCTGACCCATTGCCCACCACGGTGTAGTTAAAAAGCCATTATATTTATAGAATTCGCTCATTCCTGCATCCCTATGACAGCGGTCTACTACAATCCTAGGTTATTACAAGGATACAAATCAGTGTATATTTCTACTGATTCTTCGGAAATATTTACCATTATTGTGTCAGTCCAGGGGATTACCTGATTTCGCCCAGATAAAAGGTAACAATGCGAACTATTCTCAATCGTATACTTGATTTGCGGCCCGGTGAACTCCCGGCGCTGATTGTCTCATTCGCATATTTCTTTAGTCTGTTGTGTGCCTATTACATCATCCGCCCGTTGCGGGACGAGATGGGTATCCTGGGTGGGATCAAAAACCTGCCATGGGTTTTTACCGGGACATTCCTGGTAATTCTGGCTTTGGTACCGCTTTATGGCTGGGTCAGTTCAAGATATCCGAGACGAAAATTCCTGCCGCTGGTATACGGTTTTTTCATTCTGAATCTGCTTTTTTTCTTCGGACTTTTCAATCTGCAGGTGTCACCTGCCCATGTCGCACAGGGATTTTTTATCTGGGTGAGCGTGTTTAACCTGTTTGTTGTCTCGGTATTCTGGAGTTTCATGGATGACATCTATGACAAGAACCAGGCCAAACGCCTGTTTGGTACGATCGCGGCTGGTGGAACGGCAGGTGCCATATGTGGACCTTTACTGACAACATGGCTCGCCCAACCTCTGGGTACTCATAATCTCCTTTTAATCAGTGCCGGCCTGCTGGTACTGACGATACTGTGTATTGCAAGACTATCGGCCTGGTCTGAACAGCAACCTCGGGCTCAGGAGGACAGGAGCTGGATAAAACCCATGGGTGGTCACTGGTTGGCTGGTCTGACCCTGGTTGTTCGCTCACCCTATCTGATCGGTATCTGTATATTGATACTGCTGTATAGCACACTGTCTACCTTTCTGTATTTTCAACAGGCCAGTATTATTCAGGACAATTTCAGTAATTCGGCTGAACGCACCTCGGTTTTTGCGATGATGGATATGGCAGTTAATATCCTGACTGTACTGATACAGGTGTTCCTGACCGGGAGAATCGTACGTGTGCTGGGGCTGGGCTGGACGCTGGCTCTGATACCGCTGCTTCTGATACCGGGTTTTCTGGCGTTGGGCCTGTCACCGGTACTGATCGTATTGGTTATTGTGCAGGTGTTACGTCGCGCTGGCAATTACGCCATTATGCGCCCGGCCCGCGAGATGCTATATGTTGTGTTGGGACGGGAAGAAAAGTACAAGGCCAAGAACTTTATTGACACGGTCGTCTACCGGGGTGGAGACGCCGCCAGTGCCTGGGCATATGATAGCCTCAGAAATTTAGGTATGGGACTGGCCCAGATTGCCTTTATCGCAGTCCCGTTATCGGCGATTTGGGCTTTGGTTGCTTACCGTCTCGGGATCAGGCGTGAGCAAATTGCAGCCACAACTCATCCGACAAAGGAGAAGTGAATCATGAACCATGATGATTTCAGTATCAGTCGTCGCAGGTTGATCCAGGCCATGTTGGCACTGGGTGTCAGTGGGCCGGTCATGAGCGGTTTGCTACAGGCGGCGTCACAAAACAGGATTCAGAAAGCGGTTCCCAAATCAGGTGAGCAGATACCGGTCATAGGGGTCGGGACTTCACGTACCTTTGATGTCCTGCATGATGAACAATGGATGCAGCAATTAAAGCCTGTCCTGCAGACCTTTTTCGATCACCAGGGTACGCTGATTGATTCATCACCGATGTATGGTACTGCGCAGGCCGTAATCGGACAGTTGTTAAAACAGGTAAAGGCTGGCGACCGCCTGTTTGCGGCGACCAAGGTCTGGATCAATGGTCGACAGGATGGGATAGAGCAGATGGAGCGCTCCCGGCAACTATAGGGTATCAAACGCTTTGATTTAATGCAGATCCATAACCTGCGTGACTGGGAAGTTCATCTGAAGACACTGAATGCGATGAAAGCTGACGGGGAAATACGCTATACGGGTATTACCACCTCTCACGGGCGCTTCCATGATGAACTGGTATCAGTACTTGAAAAACATCCGTTTGATTTTGTCCAGATCAGTTACAATATTGTCGATCGGGAGGTAGAACGGCGTTTGTTGCCTGTCGCAATGGATCATGGTATTGCAGTTATTGTCAATCGACCATACCAGAAAGGCCATCTGTTTCGCAAAATCCGGGGCAAGTCATTGCCAGACTGGGCAGGTGAAATTGATGTGAACAGTTGGGGACAGTTTTTTCTGAAATTTATCGTATCACACCCGGGTGTTACCTGCGCAATCCCGGCAACCAGCAAGGTCAATCACATGATAGATAATATGGGCGCACAGTTTGGACGATTACCGGATGCTGCCATGCGCAAGGAAATGCTTACCTATTTTCAGTCACTAAGTTGAGTTGGCCATATTCAAAACAGGAATATTGCATGTATCCAGATGAAGTCGACGCTGCACATCTGAAGCATATCGTTCATGATGTCGCGAAACAGGAACTATTACCGAGATTTACCAGGGTTACACACACTCACAAGGCAGACGGCAGCATTGTTACCGAGGCCGATCTTGCAGCACAGGAGCGCATTTCTGAGCAATTGTTACAGGTCTGGCCCGGAACGGTACTGCTGGGTGAAGAAATGAGCAGCGAGCAGCAAGCAGCGCTTCTGGCATCTGACAAGCCGGTCTGGTGCCTGGATCCTCTGGATGGAACCAGTAATTTTGCAGCGGGAATCCCCTATTTTGCATTGTCTCTATCACTCATTTTTCAGGAAGAACTTGTATTGGGCTTGGTTTATGATCCAATTCGGAATGAGTGCTTCTTCGCAAGAAAAGACAGGGGCGATCAGCTCTCTGTGTATTTGAATGATGACCCGCTGACGCTACCCAATACCGATGTGGTCCTGTCCAAAGCGACAGCTATAATTGATTTCAAGCGCCTCACGAATGATCTGGCAGCACGTCTGGTCACCGATCGCCCCTACGCTTCGCAGAGAAACTTTGGTGCCTCGGCACTGGATTGGTGTTGGCTGGCTGCAGGCAGAGGCCATGTCTATTTGCATGGCAATCAAAATCTGTGGGATTACAGTGCCGGATCGCTGATCTTTCAGGCAGCAGGTGGTCGGGCTGTTACCCTGGAGGGTGAGCCGGTATACCGGAAATCATTACAAAAAAGGTCGGTGGTCGCAGGGATCAGCAAGCAATTATTTACTGATTGGACCAGGTGGATTGGCGTACCGCTAAACCAGACGTAGCAGGCTGTAGTCGGCAGGTTTTTGCGGTATACAAGGACTCAACTGGCTTGTTCAATTCAATATTGGTGCATAAATGTCATTCTGCCAACTATTCTGGTGCGTGTTATTTCTACTCATTCAAACCTGTTCTTAGTAAGTCTTTGAAAACTCAAGATGTCATAAGCTGGCATCATATATGCAGGAACTATTGAGAGATGTGGCAAACAGGAGAGCAAGCAATGCTGTCATACATCTATCAAATGATACAGGGTTACGAACAGGAACACGGATTTCTGCCTAACCTGCTATACCTGAACGATTTCCATTGCGAATACCTGAAGTCGGGTTTTGCTGATCATTATACCCTTCAGGATATTCAGGATATGCTGAATGTGGAAATGATCATAAATCAGGAAATTGTCCATCCACACGTAGCATGGTCACATAATTATCACAAAAGGATAGCATCATAGGTAGTGATAACTAACTTGAAAGGCCAAAGTACAGGCTATCTGGTTGGAGAGCGAACCATGAACAAGCTGTCACACAAAATCAAGATAATGGTGAACACCTTTGTGGCTGCCATGCTGGCGTCTGCTCTGGTTGTCTTGCTGGAAAGCTGATCACAAACAGGAATTACTCAGGTGTATATGCCAGGTTACTTATCCCTGGATGATGCCTTGCGCCCTTTGTACAGGATCTATACATTTATGAATTCTGTCAGAAACAGGGCATGAAGTCTTTTTTACAAATAAATCTGAATTTATTGTCAACCAGGGGCGATGTTGTTGGCAAGGTACAAAATCCCAATTATGCGCCGCTGTTTGAAACCGTTGAAGAGAAAGCGATCGTTGCCTTCCTGCTCACGCTCAGGGATGCCCGCCAAATCAGGCACAATAAGCCTGCACATCATAGCCATCCAGCTCTATGTAGGATGGCTATAGTCCTTTCTGTACCCTTGCCAAACGACCACTCTGAGACATCAAATTCGTATATTCAAAAATTAAATATAAAAAGAAGGTATATAAAACAAATGGTTATAATATCCTTTTTATGTACTTTTTGTTACAGAACTTGAGATTTGAATTTGCTCTAATACGTTCGCCGATTAAATTAATTAATTGGTATATATAGAAATAATATAAGGTATTCAACAAATACTAATACGCACTATTCGCATTATAAAAACAGCTCCTCACGCGTTAAAACGTATTAATCACTGTTGTCCTTATGCATTTTTAATAAGGAGTCGATTTGATGAAACGAAGAGATTTTCTGAAGGCTAGTACCGCTGGTCTGGCCGGTTCACTGGTTGGTGGTGTCGGCCTGTTAAGTTGGACACCGCGCGCTCACGCATCAACTATCGAAAAAACTTTTTACATTACCGATGGCATGGTTACCCAGGGTGACGGTAAAGACATCTATTTTCGTGGCTACAGCAGTAATAGCAGTGGATTGAATGTCCCTGGTGAGCACCTGATTGTACAACAAGGTGACCAGGTCGAAATTACTATCCACAATACACTCGGGAGTAGCCATAGTTTTGTGATCGATGGGATTAGTGATGAAACGGTCAATAGTGGGCGTATCAGTGGTGGCTCATCAACCACAGTCAGTTTTACCGCAGACAACGTGGGTACCTATGTTTACTACGACAATCGAAACGCACCGTATAACCGCATAGCCGGGTTACACGGTGGCATCGCCGTGATGCCGGTTAACTCAGATGACGAGCTATACCCTGGCAGCCCGACTTTTGTGCAACAGCAATTCTGGATATTTAACCAGACTGACCCGGACTGGAATGATGCGGTACGCAATGGCGATACACCGGATAGCAATTTCACCCCTCGCTACTTTACCCTGAATGGTCTGAGTGGCAGACCGCCAGGTGCACCCGGAAGTGGCGACCCAGCGATCGATTCGATGCATGACCCGCGTTCTGCCCTGCATGGCCATGTCGGTGACCGTACCCTGGTGCGTATGATCAATGTCGGTCTTGCACAGCATGCGGTACATACCCATGGCAATCACATGGAATGGTTGACCAGTGATGGCGATATTCGTCCTGTATGGGAAAAAGATATCGTACCGCTGAATGGTAATAACGGCATCGCCGATATTATTTTCCCGTTCGATACCCCGCCCGATTCCTGGCCACCAGCCGATGTCGGGACC
Source organism: uncultured Gammaproteobacteria bacterium (assembly GCA_947258795.1). GTDB lineage: Bacteria > Pseudomonadota > Gammaproteobacteria > DRJJ01 > DRJJ01 > DRJJ01. The sequence continues at coordinate 100,643 of CAMYJU010000002.1, forward strand.
TATCCCATGCATTTGCATGATGAGATGACCCAGACCGCCGGTGGTGGTTTATACATGTTTGGGTCTTTAACTGACATCTTTTTTGAATAAGCAGGGGTAACAGATCATGGGTATGAGAAATCGAACAGTTAGTAGTGACTCATCTGATAGTACTTCTACATCTTCAGGCGGTATGGATGGTGGTGGCATGGGTGGCATGGGTCATGCCTGTTACATCTATACTGCAATCAATAATCCACCCGCGTTGGATCCGAATCCTGACGTTGAATACTATCGCAGCATAGATATGGGCATCCCGTTGACCATGGATGATGGCAAAACCATTAATATGTGGGGATTTGCCGATAGTGCAGGTGGTGGTATGGGCGGTATGGGTGGTGGTAGCGCAACATTTCCATCAGCACCGATGCGTGTCCGACAAGGTCAGGTGGTACAGACACATTTCTCGGTGAGCATGATGATGGCTCATACGATCCATCACCATGGTATCGAGCCCGAATATCGTAGCGATGGTGTAGGACATATCTCCTGGGATGTGTCCGGCCAACAATACACCTATCAATGGCGTCCGGCACATGCGGGCACTTACTTTTATCATTGCCACACCAATACCGTCCTGCATGCCGAGATGGGCATGTATGGTGCCTTAATCGTAGATCCACCAGACGGACCAGGACGCGTATTTGAAGATGGGCCATCCTATGACCTTGAGGCCATCTGGGCGGTGGATGAGATCGACTCATCCTGGCATGACCTGGATTGGGCTGCCGGTACCTGTGGTGGTGATGTCGGTCTTAATGAACTCAATCCGGATTATTTTGTTATTACTGGTGTCGATGGTGCCCAGTCGGCACTCACAGCACCGGGGATTGCGGTCACCATGAACCGGAACGATCGTTTACTGGTTCGTTATATCTGTGCCGGCTACATGCCACAGACGATCAATTTCGGTGGTCTGACAGCCGAAGTCGTTTCATCGGATGGACGGCCATTACCGGAATCCTATACGACCGGAAGCATCGATGCGGTATCGGCTGAGCGCTATGACTGTATTATCCAGCCTTCCAGCCGAGGTGTTTATACGGTGGAAATCGACATCAGGGACTGGATTACCGGTGACGTGCTCGGTACTGCGAGAACTCGCATCACAGTCAACTAGTCAATGCGAAATGACAGGCCAGGGAATTAGTATTCCCTGGCCTGTTTCTGGTGTCATAGCTGATGCCTGGTTGTTGTAGGCTGCTCCCGGGATGACTCCTGATGCGGGAACAGTATGCCAAGCATCAGATAAAGCAGCATTGCTATTACAATAACGACGCTGAAACCAAAATGAACGGCTGTTATCGTAGCCAGTACCGCGCTGATCACAGAGGCCCAGCCGTTAATGCCCCATGCTCGCGCGATCAGGGATTCATCATGTGGCGAAATGACAGCCAGCGCCAGAGGAAATGGCATCCCCATGAAGAACGCCAGTGGTGATATCAGTAAAACGGAAATCAATATTTTCAGCGGAGCTGTGATACTGGCAAATTCAGAGAAGAACCATTGCAGGCCGGCCAGATAACCGCCACTGATCAGGACAATAGCCAGCAGGGAAATCCATATTGTCTGTTTGTATCCAAGTCTTTTAACCAGCTGTTCTGATGTTTTGCTACCAATACCTGCAAAAACCAGAAAGGTGGTCAATACTACCGCAATAGCAAAGATTGGATGATGAAGAAACTGAATAAACTTCTGGATCATTGCAATTTCATTGAACATAAACGCCAGCCCAACGGTGAAAAAATATACGAGTATCCTCCAGTACGGAATGCTCCTGTTGTCCTTATGCGCCCTGCCCATCCATTTTAACGGTAAAACAATCAGTATCAGGCCAAGTAAAAACGCGATTAACAGTGTCCCGATCAGCACCAGATAACCCCATTCGATTAGCGGCATACCTCCCTTGTCTTTGAGGCCCATTATTTCTGGCAGGCTTGTCCATTTGAAAAAATGATGAAAAAACGGACGATCATCGGTTGCGGGTTGAAGGTTAAACTTGTATTGATTAATAAAGTCTTGCGGATCAGGACTCAGCAGCTTGCGGCATGCATCATGGAATACAGGAGTAGTCAGTTTGTTATATTGATTGGCCTCACCCTGATGCATATCTGGCGCACAGGCCAGATCAAAGGACCGGTTATTGGTAAAACGCCGTGCGGCCTCCAGCTCATTAGCAGAAAAAATTCCATTTTTAACGACCAGCGTACTGGTCTGCCAACTGCGAATCAGCAGTAGCCGTTGTTCAGGCTTGTTGATACCGTTTTCTTTTAAAGCGGTAACTGCGGTAGCAAACAGCTTCAGGGTGTCACGTGGTGGAAGTTTTACCCAGCGGCTGACAGTCAGGTAGCCGTTCGGTTCAAGGTGGTTCAGATACGCCTGAATGGCCTCTACTGTATAGATATAACTTTCATTTAATGCATAAAGCCCTGATGAGGAGGCGTTAAACCCGTCTACCATTACCAGTTGGATCAGCTGGTATTTATCCTGCTTGAGGGAAAGGAAATCCCTGATTTCACCAATATGGATAGTGACCTCATCCCTTTCGAACAAACGCCCGGTGAAATCACCAAAATCCTTCTGTACCAGTTCGACCAGCTGGGGGTTCAGTTCCACCGCATCAATCTGGCCAGCATTATGGTAGATTGCCTGCAGTATATCGCTACCACCACCTGCACCGACCACCAGCACTCTTTCTGCCTGAGACAGGTGATAAGGCAATGCCCAGCTAACCTGGTCCAGATAGGCAAGCCTGGAGATATCTGTAGTGTGCTCGGTCAATACAGTCATACCCTCGCCATTGGTAAACACAGCCATTTGCGGCAGAGGTTCTGTACGAGACTGAAGGCTCATTCCAGGCGCATGTCTGATCGGGACATCTCGGCTTTCAATCACGCTCAGTACTCCAAGCGGGCTTGAACGCTCTGTAATGATTCCGGTACCTGTAATCTGTAGTTGCTGACTCTGGCTTTTATAGGGCGATACTTCCAGCTGTATAATAGACATAACCATAATCAGCACAACAGCTGTTCCGATAACGGCGGCTGTCAACCAGTGGCGATAACCGGTCTTTAGCTCCCATGCACCGACGACAGCTGCCAGTAGACCGGCGATAGCGAGCAAGACCAGTACCTTGACTGGAAAAAACAGATACAACAGCAGGATAATCAGCAGACTGCCTGAGCCGGCACCAAGCAGATCCATCGCATAGATACCGGCAATGGATTTTCTGAAAGCCATAAACGTCAGACAGATCGCGCTTGCGGCAAAGAAGAATGGAATGCTCAGCAACAGAAAAACCGTTAACAGATAAAACGGCTGCCTTACATCCCATAGCACCTCTTCCGCATTAAAGGGTATCATCTGGGCAATTAAAAAGCAGGCAAGCGAAGATATTCCAAATAGCAGCACCGCACCAATATAGACGGGTCGATATACCGGTATCAGGGTTCCTTGTAGCAGAAAGATAACTGAGCCACTGATACCATAGCCTAGCAAGGCCAGGCTGATGATCATATAGGCGAAGTGATGCCACTGGATAATGGAAAACAGATTCATAAGCAGTATTTCGTATGCCAGGGAACTGGCAGACAATAATGCTATTGATAACAGTGGCGGGCGTGTATCCACGATACTGGTCGTTATTCTTGCTCCCGCGTAAAGGGTACAAAGCTGACAGGCAGGATCTGTCTGGTCTGGTGTTTTCCATCAGGTTTTTTATCTATAAGCAGAAGTTCCTGGGTCATGAATCGTCCACCTACAGGAATAATCATTTTTCCGCCTGGTTTGAGCTGATCGAGTAAGGGTGGTGGTATATGGCTGGCAGCAGCCGTAACAACGATTGCGTCATAGGGAGCATGTTCCAGCCAGCCGTAGTAGCCATCACCATACTTGACCTGTATGTTGGTATAACCCAGCCGCTTGAGTAAAGCACGGGCCTGCTCGCTGAGTGGTTCGATAATTTCGATTGTAAATACCTGGTCCACCAGTTCAGCAAGAATAGCCGCCTGATAACCTGACCCGGTACCAATCTCAAGAACCCTGCTGCCTGGTTTTACCTTGATCAGGTCTGTCATGATCGCGACGATGTATGGCTGCGAAATGGTCTGGCCATAGCCGATAGGGAGTGGCCTGTTCTCATAAGCATGGCTCCGCAGGCTTTTTCTGACAAACTCATGACGGGGTACGTCAGCCATTGCCTTCATCACCCGGGCATCCAGTTCTTCTTTATCCAGGTACAGACTGGTCTCCCTGACATCATCCTCGATGACTCTGATAAGTTCCATGCGTTTCTTGTTGTATTCATCATCCGCGAAGGTAAGCCCGGACACAGATCCCAGCAAACAGGCGGAGAACAGATAAATGATGAGTCTAGCTGAGAAAGACTGTTTCATGATAATGAGCCTCTGACGCTGATCATGATTCAAGCACATACCAACACGGCTTGTTATATCCAAAGTCTAGCCCATAATTCCACCTGATTCTGCTTGCCACTCCTGTTACGGGTACTTGATTTGTATTTACTCTGGATGCCAAACTGGTAAGTAGACGGTCCAGGCGGATCATAAACACAAAGGAACGGATATGGACACAATAGATGCGATAAAACAGCGACGTTCGGTTAAAATATATAATGCCGGTCATGAAATGCCCCAGGATGACCTCGATCAGCTCCTGTCATTGGTAAAACTATCGCCAACCGCCTTTAACCAGCAAAACTACCGGTTTGTACTGGTGCGTGATCCTGAGCTCAGAAAACAGATACGTGAGGCAGCCGGAGGACAGGCTCAGGTAACCGATGCATCGCTACTGATTGTGATATGCGCTGATTTGAAGGCTTGGGAAAAGGATCCGGTGCGCTACTGGGATAATACACCAAAAGAAGTGCAGGAATATATCGTGCCAGCAATCGATAACTACTATCGTGGACGCGAGCGAGTGCAGCGCGATGAAGCGATGCGTACAGCGGGGATTGCGGCACAAACGATCATGCTGGCGGCCAAGGCGATGGGCTATGATTCCTGCCCTATGGATGGATTTGACTTTGACAGGGTCGGCGAGTTGGTTCACCTGCCTGAGGATCATACAGTCTGCATGTTTGTGGTCGTTGGAAAAGCGGTCGAACCGGCAATGCCCCGCCCCTCCCAGCTGCCATTGGATGAAATTGTGGTGATAGACAGGTTCTGAGTGAAAACAGAAGTTTGTTGGCTCTACCCAATAACTAAATGTAAAACTGGGATTGATCAAGTAACCCCGAAAAACAAGATGACTGGAAAGTACATTGGCTATTAACTCAACCCAGGTGGTTTGTCCGGGATCTTTTCAGATAATTCTTTTCGAAAGCTGATATACACCAGTCAGTATTAAGTAACAGACCCCGATATTTCTCCTTAAACAGGTAAAGAAATACTTCAATTACCCGACCAGAGGTGTCTTCGGCTAGTGCATTTGTTCTTTGATAATACTTACCTTCGTAAGCATCCAGTCGATATAGATTTCAGTCACTTACATTTATTCGGATATATCCATCAACCTCACCATTTCCGTTTACCAGACCAGGGTAGATCTTATTGTGTATTTTCAAGCGTCTGTAGCCCGATAATTTACCTTTATATTTTTTGCAGTTGCCTTTAACAACATGTTTCCAGATGTCACCATACATAAGGGCGCCGTAAACGAACAAATTGGACATGGGTAACCTGTTCCTAGTCTAGCACCTGGTTTTCAAGCAGAGAGAAATAAAAAACAAATCGCCCTCCTTCGAATATCATTTTCAGGCCGGCACCATGGTTGAGGCCATAATCTACATAACCCGGTACCGCACTATCCAGATGACATTCACTGGCATGTTGGGGGGATTCGAAATCACGGTCACGGTCATACCAGGACAGCATCATGACATAGCCGTAGCGTTGCTGTGCGATATGGCCGGCCAGCTCCAGTGCTTCACGATAATCCGTCAAAGGGCGACCAGCAGAAAACTCCAGCACAATAAGGCCAGTACCGCCCTCTTCGTGAAGATGGTAACTGCCAGTATTCGCCAATTCCGCAACATTCTGATTCATGCTGTTCATCATATCATCTCTGTCAGGATCGATTGCGAGTGCCCGGCTATAGCAAGCCGTTAATCAATACTACTATAATTATGGCTTTTTGACTGTTGATAAATGTCCAGATTAGGCTGAAACTGGAGATAGATAGCTAAAAAATACATACCAATATGAAAGGAGGCATCTGATGCAATATACAGTAGAACTCGAAGCCACCATTCAGGACATGGTGCAAAAAGGTCGCGGAGTGCTTGCGGCTGATGAAAGCGCTCCGACCATAGCCAAGCGTTTCAAGGCAATTGATGTCGAGTCCACTGAGGAAAACCGTCGCTACTGGCGCAGCCTGCTGGTCACGACCCCAGGACTGGGTGACTATATCAGCGGTATCATTCTGTTCGAGGAGACACTGGATCAGAACACCGAACAGCGACAAACCATACCGGAAGCAGCCTGGGCACAAAAGATCGTTCCCGGTATCAAGGTCGACAAGGGCAAGATTCCACTGGCCTTGTCACCAGGCGACCTGATTACCCAGGGTCTGGATGGCCTGGCACAGCGCCTGCAGGCCTACAAGGATCAGGGAGCGCGTTTTGCCAAATGGCGTGAAGTCTATACGATTGAGAAGCATGTACCCTCCTTGCATGGCATTGAGGCCAATGCGGAAATGCTGGCCCGTTATGCGGCTGTATGCCAGGAAGAAGGACTGGTGCCGATAGTCGAACCGGAGGTGTTGATGGATGGTGATCACGATATCGCCCGCCATACCGAGGTCACCGAGAAGGTTCAACATGCCGTATTTCATGCATTGCACAGGCATAATGTCGTCCTTGAACTGATGATACTGAAACCCAATATGGTATTACCGGGCAAGGACTGTCGTCGGGCATCGCCTGAAGAAGTGGCCAGCGAGACATTAAAGGTGCTCAGACGTACCGTCCCGGCTGCTGTACCGAGCATCAATTTCCTGTCAGGTGGACAAACTTCCGAAGAAGCGACCGATAACCTCAATGCAATCAATCAGGCAGGGTCAGATGCTCCATGGTGTTTGACGATCTCCTACGGACGTGCCTTGCAGCAATCCGCACTACATGCCTGGGAGGGCAATGCTGATAACAAGGAGGCCGCACAACAGGCCCTGCTTGAACGCGCCAGACTTAATCACCTGGCCATGCTGGGTGAATACAAACCCGAGATGGAAGGAGGATAACGGTAGTTACCATTATTTACATATGACATCAGAGATCAGTATTCGATTTTACGAGGAGCTGAATGACTTTCTGCCTTTGGATCAATACAAACGGGATATCAGTATTGAGCTGAAGCAACCAAGGTCAGTCAAGGACCTGATCGAATCAGTTGGTGTCCCGCATACCGAAGTCGACTTGATCATCGTGAATGGCGAGTCGGTAGGTTTTGACTATCTGGTACAGGATGATGAACATATCAGCGTCTACCCGGTATTCGAGGCACTGGACATATCGCCACTGAAACACTGTCAGCCAAAGCCTTTACGAATCACCAGCTTTGTACTGGATACGCATCTGGGCAGGCTGGCGGCCTACTTGCGTATGCTGGGCTTTGACAGTTTATACCGTAATAACTATAGAGATTCGGAACTGGCTGATATCTCTGCAGCTGAACATCGCATACTGTTGACCTGTGACCGGCAATTGTTAATGCGAAAACAAATCACTCACGGCTTTTTTGTAAGATCAAGACAGCCGCATGAGCAGGTCAAGGAAGTACTTACTCGCTTTGATTTGGGAAATAACCTACACCCCTTCACACGCTGCCTGCATTGTAACGGGAAAATACGAACTGTCGATAAGATGGATGTAGAAGACAGACTCTTGCCCAGAACGAGCGCACATTATAATGAGTTCTATCAGTGTACAGCCTGTCATAAAATATACTGGAAAGGCAGTCATTATATGAAAATGAAAGCCATGATTGAGAAAATGGACGAAAGCTGACAGATATCAACAGTCAAATTATATTCAGCGTTGAGGGAGAGTATCAAGAAAATTTTTCAGGGCACGTCCATAGCCAGGTTGACTCTGAAGAAAGCCCGTGTTGTGATCCCCGGACATTTTGTAAAAGGTTTTTGGTTCGTTCGCCTGTTCGAACAGCTTTTTACCCAGGCGATACGGGATAATATCATCCTGTGGGCTGTGCAATATCATTAATGGAAGCCTGATGCCCCTGATATGTTCGATATTATCAAAGCGGAACCGCATAATTACCAGTCTCGACAGGATTGGCATCAATATATTTGCGGTATCTCTGGCCGAACTGAAACATGACTCCAGGATTAGTGCAGATGGGCTTACTTCCGATGCCAGATGGGTTGCGACTGATCCACCGAGTGAGCGCCCGAAAAGGATGATGTCTTCTGTCCTAAGCTTCTTCTTTTGCAGTAAATACCCCCAGGCTGCCCTGGCATCGAGATAGAGCCCCTGCTCGTTCGGTTTGCCCTGACTTTCACCGTATCCGCGGTAGTCGAATATAAATACATTCAAACCAAGTTTATGAAATATATAAATGGAATCCCCTCGATGCGATATGTTGCCGGCATTGCCGTGAAAAAACAGCAGTGTTTTGGTAGCACCTTCCCTGGGAATATACCAGCCATGTAACTGAATATTATCATCTGTGCTGAACGTTATATTCTCGAATTTCATACCCCAATCATCGGGATTGGCCTGTAATGCTTTATATGGATAGAAAATCATGGATGGCTGAACCAGATACATCCAGATATTCAGTGCAAGCAGTATTATTAAAATACTAAAGGTGGGTCTGGCGACGAGATTCAGAAATTCCATTTGATGATATTTCCTGTTGGTAGCTGGCATGAATCAGTCGTTGTACTTATCACTTGCAGTCATAGCAACAGCGCTACTAAGCATCTGGTATTCTCGATAAATATTGATCAAGACCAGTACCCATATTATACATCCTCCGATAATCACCCAGCTCAGATCAGTATAGCCGGTAGCGATTGCCGTCCATTGGGTCAGTATGAGGATAAGCAGTGAACCGAGGATCTTGAATATCCGATAGCCGAACATATCGATCCAGGCCTTGGCCCGGTACATGACTTTCGGATCAATAGGAATATATAGCAGTTCCTTGGAAGCGCGATTAATAGAATAAGACAAACCACGGTCGCTGATCTTCATAGTCGCTGCAGGCCATAGCGTCGGTTGCATAATGAAACCATACGAGGATGTCGCCAAGGCCAGAGGCTGGACTAACAAGCCGGCCAGTACGCCGAGGTAACGTAACACCAATGGCGTAATCAGAATATTGATGACTACCGATACCGTATTCATCAGCATAAAAAACAATGACAGGATAGCCGTGCGTGCTTCAAGTTCGGGATATACTGACTCAATGATTCTCAGGTACTGATATTCGACCAATGGCGAAACCATCTGTGCCAGTAATAGCGCGGCAGCAATCAGTACCAGATAGCGATTATGGCTCAATGCACGCCAGCCGCTTTTACTTTCCTGTATTGATATATCAGCATTATTATCAACATCATACATTCTGAAATGTGCCATCATTCGTGTCAATACATAGATAATGCCGATAATGAATGCAGCAACCAACAGCAGGTCCAGTGTTTGTAAAGGTGTATAATGGATTACCAGTGCCGCGGCACCACTGCCCGCCATTCCACCTACCAGCCCACCCGTGCCAACCAGCCCATACCAACGTTTGCCCTCGTCGGTACTGTAAATACTGTTAGTCAGACTCCAGAACTGCTCGACCAGGACTACACCGAGTATGTCGACGAACATGTAAAATATGACCGGTATGACTTTTCCCGGAAAAACCAGAAGTATTCTGATCAGGACCAGAGACAGGATGAAAACCACACAGCTACCCAGCACCACCTGTAACCGGTTAAAGTGGTCCAGGATACGGTGATACAGGGTAATCAGCACAAATAAACTAATCGCAGATCCAATCCATATATAAGGAAGGGAATCTGACCCAAGCGACTCCAGCACGAGTGATCGGCTGGCTGGCTTGAGATGATATAATGCCATGATTATTAAGAAGAAATTAGCAAATAATACCGCCGTACGCAGAGCCGGGTGGCTTGGCAGGATCAGTGATGTAGTGGTCCGGGGAGGAAATGCCATGTATATTTAATAATAGCAGTGTGAATTAGTTCTTTGTGAGAAACATAAGTATCTTTTATAATTGCAATTAATATGCTAATGAGAAAACTCACCATTGCTTTGCTGCTGGCGGCTGTTATTACAGCACCAGCTACTGCGGGTCGAACCAATAAGATGCGTCTGGCATATAAAAATGACGCACACTTGCAAAAGGACCTCGAAAACGCCCTTACCAAGCTTGGCCTGAGCAAGGCAGCCCGTAATGGCAAGCTCGCTGTAGCATTGGTCGATATTACCAACGTACAACACCCCAGACTCGCGACCATCAATGGCCGTGACATGATGTATGCTGCCAGCCTGCCCAAAATTGCGATCCTGCTCGGTGCCTTTGCACGCATTGAGCGTGGCGACATGCTATTGGACGAAAAGACCAGGGCGACCCTCGTGAAGATGATCCGTTATTCATCGAACCGTGCCGCAACCGAGATGCTCAACCGTGTTGGTAAACAGTTTCTGACCGAACTGCTGCAATCCCCTCGTTATGCCCTATATGACAGGGACAATCACGGTGGCCTTTGGGTAGGCAAGGAATACGGCAAGGGAGCCGCCTTCAAACGTGATCCCTTACATCACCTGTCTCACGGCGCCAATGTATACCAGGTTGCACGTTTTTATTACATGCTCGAAACCGGTCGACTGGTCTCTCCGGAACTGACCCGTGAGATGAAGGCCATACTCAGCAAGCCAGGCATCAGTCATAAATTCGTGAAAGGTCTGAACAATAACCGTCCGGGTTCACAGATCTATCGCAAATCAGGCAGCTGGCGTCACTGGCATGCGGACAGTGCTATCGTGGAGCGTAATGGCCACCGCTACATTGCCGTGGCATTGGCTAGTGATAGCAAGGGTGGTCGTTGGCTAGAGCAACTTATTGTGGCAATGGATGACCTGGTTATCGATTCAGGGCCTGGCCCCCAGGTGGCGTTGCTTGATTAGTTGGTGTAGTCGAGTTCCTATCTCCTGATGCAGTAATGCTGCATTATTCTTCAACACATTTGACGTCATAACGACCATATAGAATAATCCATCGGCTTTTCCTGCCGGTGATTCAATGATGGCCACTGAGTTCAGCAGGTTCAGTGCATTACCGCGGTACTTGCCACATTTAAATCCAGCTTCACTTTTGCAACGATAATACGACCCCGACTTGAAATAGACCGCAGCGTCATAGAGAGCCGGTGATGAGGCATAGCGTATGCGACGCTGGGTTATGTACAGTAATCGCTTGATCTCACGACTGGAAAAATGATCCACTACCTTGCCCTGTTCCAGATGTAGCAGAAAGCGTATCAACTCCCTTGGTGTAGCATAACTGACCTGCCCGGGTATCTTGCGTTTTCCAGTTCGGGTAAAAAACTTACCCTGACGAAAATGCTTACGATCCAGGCCGCTGGCATCTACCCCATCCTGGAATGCGCGTGCTAATACCTTGCCCAGTTCTGTGCGGGATGTGTGTTTAAAGAAATGCCGTTCCTTATCCTTACTAACCGGGTATTCTCGGCCAAACTGTGACAACAGCATCATATGCTTGATAGTCATCGATGCAGCAGCATTGGAACTGGCGGAAAGCATCCAGTCCAGATAGGTCCATAAATTTCCCGTATCGCCTTCACGGAGCTTGCGGCTATACAGGCGCTGCTTTTGTGGAACCCAGAATGGAACGTCATGATGGTCATAGCGTATAAATTCATCAGCTACGACTTGTGTTTCACGTAGTACCCTGCGACGTGATTCAATATCATCCGGGTATGTCCTCGCCAGTGCCTGGAACAAACCTATTGCGATACCTAGTTTACCGATACTGCCGGGATTGAAACGTATTCTGGCACGATGTTCGGCATAGGCTGGTTGCTCTACATTACTAAGGTCGAGTACCGCCATACCAAAGTCGTCTGCCTGTCCCTGTGACAGTTCCTGCAACAGCGCCACCACTTGATCCGTGAAGGACGTGTCTACTTCAGGCAGAACAAGCTCAGCCCCTGTTGTCAGGCGCAGGTCGACTTTGTCGGTTTTCAGTCGCGCACCACGAGGTAACAAACGATTGGAGATCTTGTTCTCGTGCGCCCATTGGTAACCGTCGAGGCGTTCTATACCAGTTTCTGCTGTTCCATCTATTGGATAGGCATTTACAAGTGACGTATTCGACAGCAGCACAGATATAAACAATAATCTGAATGTTATGTTCATCGTAACTCCAATGGCACTTCGTCAAGCCTGATGCGCCTTTGTCCACTAGTACGTAGCCCGGCATCCATATCTTTCAGGAAGCGGCTCTTCTGCGCCCTGCGACTGGCCAGATAGGGTCGTGCCTGAAAAAGTACCAGCTTGTTTTCAGTATATCCGAATTCCACATCGGCAGCCGTGCTATGGCCCAGCTCATCCAGCATCGGGTAGCGCTGCGGTAGCTCCCTGGCCAGCCAGCTTAATTGCTGGATATTCTCCGGTGACAGTACATAGTTTTTACCACTTACCGGTATGCTATCCAGCCCACCACGTGTATTCAGAACCCGGCGCATGGAGCTACTGGCCTCAGCGAGTAACTGCACCTGACCGGTCTTGATGTTTATACGCAGTTCTTCAGCCGCCTGCCCTTGTACGGCACCCCCTATACCCTCATTCGATGCCACCGTAATCCAGCCAGGTTTGTCAGCCGCAGCATCAATGGTGACCATGACGCCTGATTTGTCCACCGCAATGCTTGGCATGAGTAATACCGATATATAAACATGTTCCGGTCGCCGCATGCGCTTTTGTCGCCACTCAAAGGCACGCTCATCGAATGGTGATGCCCACACTTGCTTGATCGCATCAAGCAATGAAGCAAAGCCTCTGACGTTTGGTACAGTCAGATTCAGACCGGCACCGGTGAAGCCAGGAAGGTCTTCCATGTTGGTATCACTGCGTACAAACAACGTATAGCTTTCATCTTCACCAAAATGTCGGCTCAGAGCTGTGCGTAGTCGCTCACGAAATACCGGGCCAGGTTCAGTTTGCAGGATCCAGGTACGTACTGTCATGAGAAAGGCCTTGCGGGCCTGCTGTTTTTTATCACCCGTAAGCCTGGCCATACGCCGGTATTCACCCTGCATCCATTCAAACATGCTCTGTCCGGTAACGGGTCCATCCATTTGCAACAGGTCATGAAACACGCCAAACGGAATGACAATACCCTGGGGTACATGTTCCGGAAAATGCTTGCGCAGTTCACCCAGATTTGCTGCTTTCGGTCCGGCTATACGACCGGCATCACGGGCACGCAGCTGATCCAGTTCAAGCAGGTCACGAACCTGCAGATCCAGTTTTTGTACATCTGCATCGATAAGATTATGATTTGCGGCCTTGATACTGCCAAAGACCGAATCCCACTGAGAACCATCGCGCTCGATTAATACCCGCCCACCGGGACTTACTGCCATGACAACCTTGCTGCCATGATGCTTCCGCAGCAGCTTGTATGTACTGTCATTAATAACAACATTAGGGATACCGAGATTGCGTGCCAGTATCTGTACATGGGATAGCGCATTGCCCTCGCCCATGGTGAGTATGCCCGCGACCGGTGGCAGCTCCGGTGTCGTCTCCGGCAACACGTATATGGCGTCATTCTTCAGTATCCGGGTATCGTCATCGGTATCTGTGAGCAGGATGCCACGTGCCAGACCTGGATTCAGCATACGCAGCCCACTTCCTACCGTTTTACCAAACAGTTCATGAGCAACCCCGGCCTGATGATTTGCATCAATTGACATTCCGTCCAGTAACGCAGACCCGAATAACATTATTCCACCACGTAGTTGATCCGGTATAAATACCCGGGCCTTGTCCTCGATCTCAGTAAATTTTTCAATAGTCGATGCAAAATGATACCGATAACTGCGATCAACCCAGCCATTCAATCGCGACAGGTAACGTAAATGCCATCGATAATCAGACAGACTTATATCATCCCGGAGCAGTTGTTCAATAACTTTTGACATACTCTTCCATTGCCGTAAACCTAGTTCACCACAGCCATATAGTGCCATTAGTACATGCTTGAGCAAGTCGATACGCTGGCGTCGACTTAATGTTGAAAACACTGAGCGTAATGCAGTACCGGTGATAAAGACTTCTCGTTCCAATGCAAGGCTGGAATCCAGTGCAACTATTAATTGCGCCGGTGTTTTCAGATGAATAAATTCATTGCGTAAGTCGGCCAGCAGATGTGCAGTGATGTGCAGACGCTCTACCGGGCCAGGCCCCTGATTGAGCTGTCGCCGAGCCCGGTTAATTGCGACTGTAAGCTGCTGCCGTGGCATGTTGTGTACCAGCTCAGCCAGCACTGTGTCGAGTTGTCTTGGCTGATAAACGCCATCGATCGCATAGGCGAGATCCAGGTAATCTTTCAGCGCATCCACTTCCGCGTAATATACCGCATACTCACGCACCAGCCTTGCATCACCGGCATCGGGTTGGGAATGTATCTTATTGCGTAGTTTCTGGAATCCAGCATCCTGCTCGCCAAGTTGTGTGGATAACCGCCGCACCTGTGCCACATCCGGGCTCTCCACACCATGCGGTAACAGTCTTGCGGCAGTCCGCAACAGCAGGAAATCACGGGGACGGTTTTGTTGCGCCTTGGCAAGGGCTATGAGTAGTCGTCGGGCGCCAGTGACCTCATCCTCGATCTGTATGGCACCTCGGTAATAGCGCGCACCACGGAAGATCCAGCCATCGTCAATTGCCATCAGGTAGCGTTCGATCAGGATATGCTTGAGGTATCCTCTGTCACCATTGTTGTCTGCGAGCGTTTCCACATCCACCGCAGCAAGAATATTACCGATATAGTAACCAGACTCCCTAAGCATGATAGCCGGGTCATTCCATTGACCATGCTGGATACCCCCACCATGCGGCGTACACGCGCCTGGCTGTGGAGGTAATACCGTGCCGTCCTTGCAAAACCAGCGGATTAGCTTGAATGGCCCTTTTTCGGATTGTTTGAAATGTTCGATCCAGCCTCGGAATTCATCATGCGTTTGTGCAGACCAGCCTTGAGTCGCCAGACCTATGGCTGATAAGCAGAGTAACAGCAAAAAAACAACGCTTCGCATGACTGTCAGGAAGAAAATATCCGGATACCTGTTTCTTTAAGTATAACCCTGATAAAGCTGCTCTCCATTATCAAGTAGTTCTAACCTCGAAACAAGGTGGAGTAAAATTCCACCTATGTTTTTTATTTGAAACGGGTATATCTGACTTGACCACTGAGGTTATTTGTTTGTAATCCAGACAAATTCATAAGGATTTAAAGTCACGATTTCCCGTGGGTCCTGGTACTGATAACTACTGATCAGGTCATACCACTGGTCCAGTTCGATCAGATTAACATCCTGAAGCGCAATCTGCCGGGCTTTATTGGTAATATTGTATATACAGAAAATGCTCTGTGAACGGTCCTGGCTCTGGCGCCAGAACGCAAACAGGCTTTCATCGAAATGCAGGGTAAACTGCGTCGCATTCGGGTGAAATGCAGGCTGCTGTTTACGTATGGAAATAAGCCGGGACATACGCTCAAATATCTTATAATGCAGGTTATCCTTTTCGTTCAGGTATCCTGTTAATTCATCGTAGTCCCAATTATGACGGTTAATTGAGCGTTTATTGGATGTCATATTCATTTTTTCCTGATCATTTCCTGTTGCCACCAGGCTATGAATATAAAATGCCGGAATACCCTCTAGAGCCAGCATGATGGCGTGAGCGCAGATAAAACGCGAAATCTGGTGATCGTCCTCACCCTCAAATGTTCCTTTCATTGCATCGATCAGGCTGATATTCAGCTCATAAGGACGGTGCTTTCCATCAGGCATGGATCGCCAGGATACATCGCCACCAAATTGCTGCATCAGACTGGCCAGTTTGTCGACTTCATGGTCCGTGAGGATACCTTCGACAGGTCTGAGGCCAATACCATCATGTGACGCGATAAAATTGAAATAACTCGTACCATTCTGCGCAGGTGGCATACTCATCATCCATTGTTTCAGTAAACGGGATTGACCCGACAGCATGGTATAAAGAATTAATGGCGGAAGTGTAAAGTTATAGATCAGATGCGCTTCATTGGCATTTCCGAAATAAGACAGGTTCTCCCGATTGGGTATATTGGTTTCTGTGATTATAATTGCTTGTGAATTTACATGTTCAATCAATAGTCGTAATAACCTGATCACTTCGTGTGTTTCAATCAGATTTATGCAAGGTGTACCCACCCTCTTCCAAAGAAATGCTACAGCATCAAGCCGGAATATGCTGATGCCCTGATCAAGATACATTTTTATAATTTTGACAAACTCCAGCAAGACATCGGGATTGCTGAAATCAAGATCGATCTGGTCATGGCTAAAAGTACACCACACATAGCTGATTCCTTCCAGCTTTTGCGTCTTGCGCAATAATGGAGATGTTCTTGGTCGTACAACCTTAGACAGGTCGGTATCCGGAGCGCACTCGATAAAGTATCCGCTTCCTGGTTTTTTACCCTGCTTGAAATTGTCGAACCAGAGACTGCGACTTGAGCAATGATTGATAACCAGGTCCGCCATCAGGGAATAATCGTTAGCGAGCCTGTTGATGTTTTCCCATGATCCCAATGACTGATTGACCTCACAATAATTGATAACCGAAAAGCCATCATCGGAACTGAAAGGATAAAACGGTAGTATATGGATAATATTGGAAACACCCTTAAGGTATGCTTCAAAAAACCGATACAGCGTATCGAGCGGTAATTCGTCTTTTCCGGTAATACTGTCACCGTATGTTATGGTGATGATATCGTTCTGGTCCCAAAGGTTGCTATGCGGAATAACTTCGGCAATGGCTGTATGGTACCCCATGATATCGGCAATGGACCCGGTCAAGCTGTCGATGTCCTCGTCAGGATAGAGCTTGACGAGGTGGTCGCTGATACGCCTTTTCAGCTCTCTCAGTGCCGTTACTGCTGTCATGACAATATTTTCCTGTCTTCCCTTACGGCATCGAGTAAACGCGGAAATATGTCAGGAATGGCGCTGGTAACCCTGTCCCAGCTTGGTATGAAGGGTGCCTTGTCAGTATCCTCGAGAAAGACCTTACCTGCATGCTTGATATTATCAGCAAATATCTCGACCATTTGTTCTTCTTCGTGAGTCTCGTAGTGCAGGCCATTAAAAATGGCATCGTTTCTGTAGCTGTCAATCAGGTCAAGGGCGATACGATAATAGGTCGCCTTGGTCGTTCGCAGGCTTTCATCGGTAAAGCTGATGCCATCAGTAGCCAGCTTCTTGAATATTGCCTTGCTGATATCGATAGACATTCTGGATAAACCCTTTTCCTTGTCCTGCGTTGATAATTTCTGGTGCTTGTGATCGTAGTTGTCTGCAATATCGACCTGACACAAATGACTGGTCGCGTAGTTTTTCCTCATTTCCATCAGCATACCGACCTCGAGTCCCCAATCAGTTGGCATTCTGAGGCTGTTCATGACGTCATAGCGCATCGAGAACTCACCGGCCAACGGATAGCGGAAACTGTCCAGAAAATCCAGGTAAGGATGGTGGCCATGTTGATGATTTAATGCGCGTACCAGCGGACTTACCAGTAATCTGGAAACGCGGCCATTCATACTGTTATCAGCTATTCGAGGGTAATAACCCTTGCAGTACTGGTATTTGAATTGCGGATTGGCGACCGGATATAACAGTCTTGCCAGCATTTCCCGTTTGTAGGTGATAATATCGCTGTCATGTAGTGCGATGGCCTGTGTGTTTTTACGGGCGAGCATATAACCCATACAGTACCAGACATTACGTCCCTTGCCCTTCTCTGTGGGGGCAAGCCCTTCCTTGCGTAGCATGTTATCGATAGCGGTTAGATTCGGACCATCATTCCAGAGTAAATCATGATGTTGTGGCAATTCGGAAAAAAATTCTAATGCATGCCTGAACTGGGACCTGTCTGCCTGGTCTATACCGATGACTACCTGCCTGAGGTAGGAAACCTCCTTCAGTTCATTGACTATGGTCGACAATGCGGGTCGTTCCAGTTCCGAATATAATGCAGGCAATATCAGACCCATTGGGCGTAACCGCGAAAAATAATCCAGATCTGCTTCCATCTGTTCCAGGGAGCGTGTGCATAGGTTATGCAGGGTTGTCACATGACCATTCTGGAAAAAATCACCCATAACTTACTCCTTGACCTGCGTTATCATCGCAAGTGCCTTGTTTATTCCTTCGCACCATCCATCCGGGGCTGGCATTTCTGTTGTAATACCTGCCGGTACCATTTGTTGCAGCCCGTCGCTTGATGGTGAATTGACTATTATCGGGATATCGGCAATATTCAGCATTGATGTATCATTGACACTATCTCCAAGTGCAATAATCTTCGTGTCTGCTGAATAACAGGCAGCCAGTCTTCTGGCTGCAGTGCCCTTGTCACATGTGCCCAGTACATGCAGAAAGCGACCACCATGTATCGTTGTCAGGTGATGTTGTGAAAGTCGTTGACGGAAAATGTCGAGCTCCTTTTCATCAGCGTGCCAGATGACGGGTTCACTGAATTCCCGGAAAATTGCCTGCTTTGCCTGGTCAGATGACAGCCCTGTCATATCTATAATCTGTTCAATGGAACATCGGGAAAATCGTGTGTAACAGCTGTCAGGTATGTCAATAGAATCAAGAATGAGACTGATTTCCCGATGGGATATACCCAGCTGGACTTTCCAGTAGTCATCACGTAAAACTGCTCCGTCCGGCCTGTCAGGAAACAAGCTGACAGGCAGGAAAATACAGGAACCAGTCTCGACGATAAATGGGTCTTCTAGCTCATATGATTGTTGTAATGTCGTTGTTTCGGCCCAGGTCTTACTGGTGTTGAAAATGACAGGAATACCTGCATCATGCAGTCTGGAAATCATCTTGTCAGCAGGCTCTAGCTGGTAGGTATCATGATGTAACAGGGTGCCATCCAGATCAGTGACAACCAGCCATTTTGTCCCTGAATCAGCCACGGCGTTTGACTGTCCCCGTTATCATATGATTAGTATCTATCGGCAGAACGATATCCGCCTGTTCAGGCAAGTGAACAAGTGTATGTCGGGTAATACGTTCATAATGCTGAATAAAGCGCTTGAGCTGCTCGTCATTCATGACGTGGGACAGGTGATCATTGTCAGTCCTATCTCTGAGCTTTTGTTCCTGCAGTCTCCGCCATAGATAGACATGTTCAAAATTCGGTGCCTTGAGCATAACGCAGAGATCAGTGTGCTTATAAACTTGTTGATAATACTCACCGAGTTTTTCGTTACTGTATTGCCGCCAGGTGGCATCCGGATCTTCCTGTTCTTCCAGCTCATTGATAGCCGTATCCAGCTCAAGCGGAGTTTGGGTCGGACTGTTATTACACCAGCCTTCAAACAGGATAATATCAACCCCCCGCTCATAACTGGTCCAGTCTGCTTCGCTACAGCGGTCATCCATTGCCTTGTTGAAAACGGGTAACTTACAAGCCTTGCCTGACATCAGTCTGTCAAGGGTGTTGACCAGAAGGCCAAGATCATGTGTTCCCGGCACTCCGCGGGTCCTGAGCAACGGGTGAACCTGTCCGGCAAGATCAATACGTTGTTGTCGGGTTAGATAGAAATCATCCAGGGAAAAGCTGGCAACCCGTAATCCGGTTCCTGATTCGATGATTTGTCTGACCAGAGTGGTTAAGGTGGATTTCCCGGTACCCTGCGCACCATTGATACTGACCAGGACAGGCCTGTCATTGCTGGATTCGACAATATACCGGGACAGTGGCAGATAAATATCATGAATAATCTGATGAAAACTGCCTGGTAAGCCCATCCGGGCTATGAAGTCGCTGCTTATTTCCTGAATGTTAACTGACCAGTCTGACTTTGCCATAATAAATAATGTTTCATCCATATCACCATAGCTATTATCTTGCAATTTTCATACGCAATTTTAAATAACTGTTTATATTGAGATTTACCGTTTGGCCGGATTTTTCTGGTGCATTACGGGTATGAGTAAACTTATATTGCAACATATTGGTGCAAAATAATCACACCGGTTTCACATGCTGCCAGTAAATCAGAATATAAATAACCTGGGTCAATCTGCAATAAGTGGTTTTGCATTACCATGGCCAGACGAAGGAGTATTCGTATAGGCTGGCGAGATCTGGAATCCAAGGAACGTTGGATCTATGAGGAGATCTCCTATCATCAAGGCAAACGAACTGAGGCAATCACGCAGATTCGTGCGCCACATAGGGTAATCGAGACAGCATTAAAGAAGTAAATTACGACAGTTTTCGGATCTTTGTATAGGCCTGTCCTGAATATTTGTATTAATCAATCTCGTCTTCCGGATAACCCGGGAAACCTGGTACTTCCTGGTATTCAGAAGATGGATGCTCGCAAATAGGACAGTTTAATACCGGTAAGTCGGTCAATGTTGATCCACAGATCTGGCACACATAATAGCGGGTTGGTTCGCCCTCAATATGGCTGACCAGCAAACCGAAGAAACTGATTGATGCCCTCTTGATCTTGAGCATCAGCTTGCGGTGCTGTTTTTCGGCCTGCCAGGCGTAGTTAATGTATCGTATGGCCTGTTTATGGTTTTCCGTAGAGATGGATTTCAGGATATAGGGGTATTCCTTGTCAATTTCATCAGCCTCCACGGTCGTGGCATGATGAATATTTTCCCTGGTTGAACCGATAAAATAGTCACTGATGTCCGGTGAAATGGCCTCTACATCCAGTCCGGATAACAGATTTTTGAAGTTTCGTGCATGCACAGCTTCTGATGCCGCCAGTGCCTTGAAGAGATAGGCGATATTCGGATAGCTCTCCTGCTCGGCGCGTAGTGCGTAGGCATTGTACTTTAGTTCGGCCAGAACCTCGTCCTGGTATCGTTGTTGCAGGGCTGCAATGGTTTGGGCATAGATATCATGCTGTGGTTTTTCAGCTGCATTACTGCTGGCCGATATGGCATATAATATCAGGACAACAAGATGAAACCCTGCCAGTTTATTGATACCCCCACGATTTATCATATCCCGACATCCCCAATTCGGATAGTATTGTCTTTAACTAAATAGTATAGCCTGTTCTCTATACCACACATTATATATGCTAATGATGATCAGAAATGATTTGATCACTGTTTTGACCGATAATCCTGGAACTAGACTATATGTTTTATAGTCAATATATAAATTATGACGGAGGTAATCTATATGAAAATATTCTCGACTGTAGTATTGATTAGCGCTCTGGCCAGTGGCGGCTTCGGACTAGTAGCACCCGTTGCGGTTGCAGACCACGGCAAACAGAGTATGCACATGATGCATGGCAAGGGTCATGGAGGGCATCATGATAGATGCTGGAAAGCCACTTTGTCAGATGAACAAAAGAGCAAAGTTGCAAAGCTGAAACTGGACTTCAAAAAGAAAAAGTTGCCGATCAAGTCCAGACTGAGACAAGCCAAGGTTGATCTTGCGCTATTGATAATTTCCGATAGTCCTGATCAGAATGAAATTGGCAAGAAAATTGATGAAATTGCCAAACTCAAAGCTGAAAAAATGCGTCTGAAAGCAGACTTTAAAATCAAGTTACGTAATGAACTTAATGACGAACAACGTGTATTATTCGATACAAAAATGCTGAAAAAGGCCTACCACGGCAAGAAAAAAGGCGGTCATCGAAAAGGCCACCATTGATCGGAAAATTAGGCGGGTCCGGTGTTATATTTTTTATAGCACCGGCACTCTGTTTCTGTTTTCAGAAGAATGCCAGTTACAGGGCATAGTACAAATTCGCGATATAGTGAGAAATACTGCAAACCTGATTCCTCCCCTGGGCAGGGATTCAGTCAATGGCTGCATTGCAATCACGACCATCCAGCCCATTAATAAATAGATGATCATCTGTATGGTGCGTGCTCCTTTTTTATGGAAACAGTCTATGATGATTCCAATGATTGCCGGACTCTCCATATGATACTGAAAAGTAACCATCCCCAGTCACCCCGCAAGACGACCAGTGTAAAAGGTGTATAGCTACCCGCTATGAGTAAATAGATTGCTATGTACTGTGTCATAGTGACAGAGTGAACACATATCTATCCAGCGAGAAATAAATGAGTAATTTGGACTGGTATTTAACTCTAGTGACAGAAAGGTAATTTGAGAATCGAGTGCCTGGTGTAACTAAACCTGACGACTTACTGATGCATAATAATCTGTATTTATCATGGTTATAGATATTATTACCAGCTGTTTATGTAAGATGGAGGCTTTTCACTTGACAGCAAGCTGACAGGGACTATTTTATGATCACGATGGAAGATAAGTACATACTATTTTCTTTTAAGAATGGGTACAGATGCAGGGTAAGGTGTTACAAGAAGTATTGTTTATGTATTTTTCGAGGGGGTGATCATCATGATTAGAAAAGGTCTTGTTTTATCCAGTGTTGTATTTCTTTTAGTTATTCAGCCAATTGCATTCGCAGGACAGGATTATTCGGTCTTTGAAAATGTTGATGGAAATGCAGATGGTTATATCAGTAAAGATGAGGCTCAGGTCAGAGAGGATCTGAGCGAAAAATGGCGGGATATTGATATTGACAGTAACGGTAAAATCGATATTTCTGAATTCAGTGCATTTGAGGGAAAAGGTCGACTGATCCCTCCGCAGGATCCTGATATGGGTGAACCTGGCGCTGCACCATATCCCGATACAAGTCATTAATTTTACACAGTACCAGGTCAGGTGCTAAGTTAACCAGGGATACCGTTGTCAGCATTCCTGATTTGCTGACAGCGACATCCCGGCAGTGATGCGTATAACTATACCCGTAGTACACTCAATAACCTATACTATAGTGAACACCGTTTACACCATATGGCTTTGCATTTAGCAGCTGGAATAATAACCATGAATCCTTTTCTGGCTATACAAAATGTTCTTGATTCCCTGTTTTCCTGGAGTCCAACGCTTTATGCCCTGCTGGTCATAATAGTTATCGCATTAGAGGGTCTGTTACTGGTTACAATTTTCAACCTGGTTAAAGACGTGTTATCAAGCGGGTCTGCAGATCCTGAATAATAGGCCAGATATTGTCTCTGGAATACATAATATCTATTTCCTGGTTGCTTGTTTTACTGGGCTTTGTTGTTGGTACTTTAAGCGGATTTTTTGGCATCGGTGGCGCATTTATCATGACGCCAACACTGAATATACTCGGATTTCCGATAGTATATGCCATAGGTACTGATCTGGCCCTGATGTTGGGTAGCTCTATCGCGGCTACCGTCAGTCATTTTCGGCTTGGCAACGTCGATATCCGACTTGGTATTTACATGCTAATTGGAACTGCAGCCGGTGTTTGGCTGGGTAAAACGCTGGTGTTTAGCTTACTGGCGAGCGGAGATGCAGAAACCGTTATACGCCTGATCTATATCATACTACTGTTTGGTTTATCCCTGTTCATGGTATACGACTATATAGTCTTCATCACTCGGCCCCATCTTAAGAAAGGCAATAACGTAGCTGATACTGTAGGCACCGGTCTTTCACGTATGCTGCATCGACTCATCATAAAACCGATGGTCAGACTGCCTGTTTCAGGTATAAACAGAATTTCGGTCTGGATACCTGTTGGAGTCGGGATGGTTACCGGTTTTCTTGCAGCTTTTCTCGGAGTAGGCGGTGGGTTTATCAGGATGCCGGCATTGATCTATGGGCTCGGAATCCCCACATCCGTTGCAATCGGGACTGACTTGTTTGAAATTATCTTTTCATCAGCCATTGGAACTTTTCTCTATGCATCTGAAGGAAAAGTTCACCTAATTGCGGCTATGATTTTACTACTCGGCGCTTCACTTGGGGCATTGGTTGGGAGTTATGCAACGCAACATGTAAGAGGTATGCGTGTACGCCTGTATTTTGCATTAACCATATTCTTTGCCGGGGTCAGTGTGGCTCTGAAACAACTGGGTGTGTGGCGCGATATACCATTTTTATCAACAGTTGCGGCCTATCTTATTATCGGTGTTGCGACCATTATGATGATTATTGTTGTGATAAAGCTGATACTGGGATTGATGACGATTCCTCCACAGAGGGATCGACAAATATGATCAAAATATTGTCTGCGACTGGCGGTTCCAGACACGCAGAACGTGCCGTACATCTTGCATGTCGATTGATAACAGGCAAATCAGAGCTAACGGTGCTAACCGTGTCTGACTCAGACGAAGAAACATTGGTCAAGCCGGTACAGGACAACGCATCTCTTATTGCACAACAGCATAATACACCCGTTAGACTGGCCCACATGAGTGGGGTTCCTGAACGGATTATCCGGAATGAAGCAAAAAAGGGATTTGACCTGCTGGTTATCGGTGCGCGTGGTCTGCACAGTGTGCAGGATTTTTTTCTGGGCCGCAATGCGATCCGCCTGGTAAGAAGTTTGCCGGTATCGACCCTGGTTGTGCGGAAGAAGGACTCAATCAGTCATATCTTATGGCGAGTAGCAAGCGGTCCCATTAAACAGCGGGAAGTTGAGTTGATAATACATATCATCATTGCCATGCAGGCTGATATTACCCTGCTCGATGTTAAGCCTGACGCCCGTTTGTTCGGGCAACGCCATGACCCGGTTCCTGGGTCAGGTAATGTATACAAGCCAGGTAAAAAGCTCACCAGGCTTAAGACATATCTTCAAGAGTCAACAGGACATGACATCTCTTGCAGAGTACGCAGAGGTATCCCTGAGGAAGTGATACTGGATGAGGCGTCTATCGGGAATTATGACCTGGTTGCTGTCAGTGCACAGACCCGCCGGGGGCTTGGCAAGCTGTTTGCGGAAGATCTTCCTTACCGGATTGCGCGTAATGTACCGGTTTCAGTACTGTGTTTTTGTCAGCAGGGACCAATATAAGTCCGTACAAGTCCGTTGCCCGGCCTATTTGCCTGATCTCATAATAAGAAACAGTATTCCCAGGTTTATCACCAGCAATACCAGCCATGCTGTTGTGCTATATACGTTCGCACTGATTGCCAGTGCACAAATAAATGTAGCAACCATCAGGCCGGTCAATAATAAATAAACCAGTATCTTGTTTCCAGGCATAAGGGGCCTTGCTAGCGTGCCGATTAACAGGTCAAATGCAGTGCGGCTACAATCCGGGCATATTCATGCTGCAGGCTGTTGAACACAGATACCGAATCCTTCGTTGCCGCCTGCCTTACTTCTATTCCTTTATGCAGCAGATATTGTATGGTTTGATCCGGTACCTGCATTTTACCATAGTAACCCGTGCCTATAACCAGCAGATCCGGTTTTGCATTGACAACCTCATGAAGGTCATCAATATCCAGGCTATGCCCTTCCTTTCGCCACCATGAGTCTATCACCTCGTCAGGTGAGATGATTACATCGGAATGATAGGTAGTCTCGTCTATTGAGATACTGCCAAACTCATAGTTCGTAATTGTCATGATTACTTGATCAGTAGTTCAATACTACCACTCGCAATGACCTTCATGGTCTGTTTACCAGGTTCAATCGTAGGAGGTGCTGCTGCTTTCTCCATCGCCATCGCACTATGCAGCCGGACAGGCCTGACCGGTGCGCTACTGGTGCGAACGTCCATATTTATCATTCGGTAGCCTGCCCTGCCAAGATGGTTTACGATCTGGCCAGCCCTGTCTTTAAATGCCTGTATGGATTCGCCAACCAGGCGTTCTTCCTTTTTAGACCTCAGTTCGGGAGACACCTTGTAGGAGACGGATTTCACAGCTACGGTTTTTTGAAGCTCACCTATCAGTTCGCTCAACTTTTCTATTTCCCTGCTCTCCAGCTTAAATGATTGCTTGACGCGCCAGCCGGTAAGACGCTGGTTTTTATATACCGGATGAGTCTGATAGCTCAGCGTCTGTACCTCTATGCCTTTTTCCTTCTTGCTGCGTTTGACCGCGCTGCCGATTGTTTTATTGACCTGGTCTGACAGGCGCGGTAAATTGTCCCCTTCGCGCTGTGTATAGAGTACCGCTACCAGCGTGTCACTCTCGACTTCAGCAATTGCTTCAACCGAAAAATTAACCTGGTCATAATGTACCTTATCCTCAGACCAAACCTGTCCGGATGGTATGGTAAATACCACGCCACACAAGACTGATAACACACACAATTTGTTCATAAATCACCCTGTCCGGTTATTGATGCTGACTATCAGGATTCATTCGGCTTGTCTTCAAATCCGAACAGTCTTTTCAGCTGTTTTCTGATCAAAAAGACTAGCAAGGCAAAAAGTGTTGCAACGGCCCATTCCCAGAACTCCAGAAATCCGTTCCAGAACTTTTCCCATAACTGCAGTCCATACTCTTTGGCTTTCTCGCGCGCACCGACACGCACGGTGACCTCCAGTTCCTTTACAGACTTTGGTACAGGCGCGCCAGTACAGTCATCCGTCTCATACATATGCACAATAGCGCCAACATCATGCTTTCCTGTCTTTAATGGTGTTAGTGTGAATGTTGCTACTGATCCCGAAGGATGTACCTTCATGCAGATAAACTCGACCGGATCGACCTTGAACATCGGGGCCACTGGTTTGACCTTTGCAGTCTGACCAATAGCCGGTATGGTCGTTTCAGCGACGGCCTTTTCAGCCTCATTTTCGGGCTTTTTTGATTCGTCACCAATCCAGACTTCGAGTATACCGGGATCGCCAGGCAACTTGAGGTCCGCATCGATTCTCAAGTCGACGAGATAATCCTTCGATCGTGATACCGTACTATAAGTAGTTGGATCGTTTGCCGTCTCTGTTGATGAAGTGCTGTTACCTCTATTCAGCCCCTGGGCTGCCGATTCTGCCCCAGCGGTTTTGCCTATGCCGGCCTTCTGTCCAGTTTGTAATCCGTCAATATTTGCATTACCTGAAAGCGTAATATTATTCTGCCAGCCTGGTGAATAATCACCCGTGGTCTTCATCTCTATTATTGCATTAGATGGCGCTGCCGCATCATAGGCAATTGCAGCAGAATCCAAATTAATACCTGAAACATCATTTATAGACTGATAACTGTCTGATTTAGATGATAAGGTTGCGGACTCGGGATGTCCGGCTGCTGTTGCCGGCAAGGTATCGATTCCGGAAACTATCAATTCCTGTTGCAAACTGACTAGCTCTTTGTCCTTGAGTTCTATCACTCTTTGCATGTCTCGCAATTGTGTTTCAATAGTCTCGATACGGCCCCGCATTTCTTCATTTTCGGTCTGGTTCGTTGCCAGTGTCTCCTGTTCCATGCTTAGCTGGTTTTGCAGGATTAACAGGTCCGGATCCGGGCCTGGTGCTGACTCATGAACTGAATCTTCAACTGCTGGGGAGACCAGGGCCAGCCCCCCTGATGGATCAGTTTTGATACCGGAATCAGGCCTGGTCTGGTCAAGCACCAGGGTGTAGTGGCGATGCAGAAACCCCGTATCCCATCTTGCTTCTATCAATAGGTCCAGATGTAAACGACTTATCGGCGCGTTGGAAGTAAGCAGGATGTAATACTCGTTATTCCTTTGTTTCAACTGCGCCTGTATGGAATCATATACCGGGTCGTATTCCAGCCCGATATATTTGTAGTCTTCACGTGGAAAAATCCGTAGCCTGAGTTGACTGGCCTGCGCGGCACTTATATCAACTATCGGTATTTCTGCGATTAATACTTCGTTTATGCCGGAATCGGTCCAGATATCACCAAGAATAACGGCTGCTACAGATAACGGGCTGACAATCAGGTTCACGACAATGACCATTTTTAATAAATGTAAAAAGACTCTGTTGCAGACTGTTTGTTGTAAACAGGCACTACGGGTAACAAGGCCATTAGGTGCAAGTTGATTCATCAATACGTTAATCCCTATACGCTCGAAAAGCGAAGACAGGTTTTCGCCCATGAATAAATCAGGTGAATAGCTGATATATTAGCTCAAAGACAGGTATACACCCAGTATACAGGTCATTTTTTACCGGCTTTTCAGAATATTTTCAAAGGCCTGGTCGATATAGCTAAACTCAAACTGGAATCCGGCATCGAGTAACTTCTTTGGCACCACTCGCTGTCCTTCACATAGCAACTCAGCAGCCTCACCAAGTGCCAGTTTTAATGCAAAGCAGGGTACCCTGAAAATGGCCGGGCGATGTAATGCCTGAGACAAGGCCCGGGTAAAGGTCTGATTGCTGACCGGATTGGGGCTGACCAGATTAAAGGGGCCGGCAAGTTCGTGATGGGAAAGCAGGAACAAGACGGCATTGATCCAGTCCTGTCGATGAATCCAGGACATGATCTGCTGACCACTGGCGACAGGACCACCTAATCCCAGTTTGAATGGAGCTAGCATCCTGGCCAATGCCCCACCCCCAGTATCCAGTACGACACCGGTCCTGAGCAGACAAACGCGACAGGTCTCACTTGCCATAGACATCGCTGCGGATTCCCAGTCGGCACAAAGCGTATGCGGAAAACCCTCAACAACATCCGAATCCTCATCCAGGGTGACATCCGCGGGCTGGCTACCATAATAACCAATCGCCGACCCACTCAGAATCACCTTGGGCTTGATATCCAGGGTAGAGATAAATTCAGCCAGTTTGTAAGTCAGGTCTACCCTGCTGCTAAATAGGAGTTGCTTACGAGAGGCAGTCCAGCGTTTGTCAACAATCGGCTCACCGGCCAGGTTGATGACCGCATCACAGGCCAGCCCCGGCATTTCCTGTAGTTGCGTGAAGCAGTGAATCCTGGCATCCAGCACCGTCCTGGCCTTGTCCATATTACGCACCCATGCGTAAACACCATGTCCCTGATTGATCAGCGTCCGGGATAGGGCTGTTCCGATAAAGCCGGTTGCACCGGTAAGTAAAATTCTCATCCGGGTTCCTTCATAAGGCGAGGCCTCCTGATTCACAGTATAGGTAATTCATTCACAGAACTGTTTTATTACCCACAGCGTACAAAATCATAACCATATCCGGTATTTAAGCTGCTGATTATGTTCATTAAAATAACTGTAATAAAACTATAGCAGTTTGGTCACATATTTGTCATCGGGTATTGATAATTTTCGTCACGATTGTGTGACGTGAGCTATCTATGTCGGAATCTGGCGTAATAACTGTATTCTCATCAATACTAGTATTCTTTGTCTTCAGGAATATATACATTCGACTCCGGCTTTCTCGAGCCAAACACCCGTCACTCAGAGGGCATTCAAAATGGTCTCGTTGGATTGCACGCCTGATACCGTACTTTGAATATGATGATAAGCGTTTTTATGGTAGCGACCAGGCGCCTGAGTCGGTCGTCAGCAAACGACGCGCCGGGATGTCGAAGCTTATCTACCAGGTCCAGACTGATACGTCTGAGACCATATCGTTTAGTCATTCTCTGCAAGACAGTATTTCCGATGTGAGTTTTACCAATGCCTACCGAGTTCCTTTCCCGTACCGAAAACATCTCGACACGGTTCTGAAATCAGGCTCAATCGCGACAGAGACCCAAGGCGTTAAAATCAGGGATCTGGATGGTAATTGGCGCTACGACCTGTCTGGATCCTATGGGGTCAATGTCTTTGGCTATGATTTTTATAAAGACTGTATGGGGAAAGGCATTGAAAGAGTCAAGGAGCTTGGTCCGGTACTCGGACCCTATCACCCTCTGATACGGGACAATGTCGAGATACTGAAAGCCGTTTCAGGACTGGACGAGGTTTCATTCCATATGTCCGGTACAGAGGCGGTCATGCAGGCAGTACGTCTGGCCCGCTATCATACGCGTAAAACCCATCTTGTCCGATTATGCGGTGCCTATCATGGCTGGTGGGATGGTGTCCAGCCGGGTGTCGGCAACCAGCGAAAGTCAGATGATGTCTACACCCTGAGAGACCTTAACGAAACCACACTGAAAGTTCTGGAAACACGAAAGGATATTGCCTGTGTGCTGATTAATCCACTGCAAGCGCTGCACCCCAATTCCGATGCGGCCAGTGATGCGACCCTCGTCAGCAGCGAACGATCGGCTGAGCTGAATCGGCATGTTTATTCAGAATGGTTGAAAAAAATTCGGGATATCTGTACCCGTAGAAACATCGTGCTCATCTTTGATGAAGTCTTTACCGGTTTCAGGCTCGCCTATCGTGGTGCCCAGGAATACTTCGATATCCAGGCTGACCTGGTGACCTACGGCAAGACACTGGGTGGCGGATTGCCGGTAGGAGTCCTGTGTGGACGCCATAACCTGATGAAACGCTATAAAGATGACAGACCGGTCGATATTTCATTTGCCAGAGGAACGTTTAATTCACATCCCTACGTCATGGCGTCTATGAACGAGTTTCTTCATCGTATCGAGTCGCCGGTGATCCAGGATATCTATAAAGACGCCAATGAAGTATGGAATGGACGGGTTGAACAGCTGAATCATGTACTCGAGCAGATCGGTATACCGGTAAGAATTGTCAATCTGCACTCGATCTGGACCATATTGTATACCCAGCCGGGCAGATATAACTGGATGTTGCAGTTTTACCTGCGTGCGGAAGGTCTGGAACTAAGCTGGGTCGGCAGCGGACGCATCATTATGAGTCTTAATTATTCCGATTCCGATTTCAGGGAAGTGATGGAACGCTTCGTGATGGCTGCAGAAAAGATGAAGCGGGATGGCTGGTGGTGGCATTCCGAAAATATGACCAACAAAACCATCAAGCGCTGGATGCTTAAAGACATGGTGCTGGCGCGTTTTCCGGTCCTGAAACTGATACCTGGTATGTCATGGCAGCAGTCTGGTTCTCCAAAAATAATCAAAGAGGTACATGAAAAATGATCCGTTTATTCAATAGTACTGATATAAGCGAGTTCAGGCGGTCCCTGTCATCAGAATTCAACCAGTATCTCCGCGAAGAATCAGAAAAATATCCGGCGGAAGATTGTTTGAGGATTGATATGCATTGCCACGACCATCACAGTGATGTACCGGATGAGCTCTGGGGTCGTATATTGGGATTGCCGGAAACATGGCTGAAAACATCAAAATTAAAAAAATGTCTCAAAAAGAACGGCTGTGATGTCATCACCATAACCAACCACAATAATGCCAGATCCTGCTGGTGGCTGCGTGAAAAAGGCCAGGATGTACTTTCCGCGGCTGAATTTACCTGTCATTTTCCTGAATACAACCTGTTTGTCCATGTACTGACCTACGGGTTCTCCCGGGAGCAGGAGGATATCCTGAACGAGAAACGGCAGGATATATACGAATTTCTGCGTTATACCACACAACAGGATATACCGGTCGTACTCCCTCACCCGCTGTACTTCTATACCAGGAATGATCGGATCGACCCTGAACTGTTCGAGAAACTCGCGGTCATGTTTGAACGTTTTGAAGTGCTGAATGGGCAAAGAGATCTCTGGCAGAGTGTATTGACACTGAACTGGGCACGCAGCCTGACACCCGAGAAAATCAGGTCCTATGCCAGCAAGCATCATCTGGATCCGGCTGATTATGGGGTAGACGTCGATAAACCCAAAATACTGACCGGTGGTTCTGATGATCATATGGGGATCTTTGCAGGCCAGTCCGGTTCCTTGTTATACGTGCCTGATCTGCAGGAAAGGCTCAAGACCTCGAATCTATCGGATCTAGCTCTGGAGGCTATCAAAGCCGGTAACATTGTGCCTTATGGACATGTGGCAGAAAACCAGAAACTCAATATCGCGCTGCTGGACTACTTCTCCCAGATCGCGACCAGGATAGAAGATCCCGGCCTGTTACGTATTCTGTTTCACCGTGGTGAGGTGTCAGACAAACTTGCCTGCTTTACAATCAGTAATCTCCTGCTGGAGATGCGCAAGCGAAAGAACATTCAGAAATTCTTCCTGTTTGTTCACGATGCACTACAGGGTAAAAAACCCAACAAGCTGATGAAATGGAAGATCTCGAAGGATTACCGGTTCTGTATCGAACATCTCGAGAAAATTGCCAATAGCAAGAACAAGTCACCCGAGATATTCATTGACACGGTAAATCAATCGGTCACTGAATTGTATACCGAATTAAACAGGCTGATACTGAAACGTGTCAACAAGGCCATAGAAAAATCCAATAGAAAGAAGCTGGAATCTTTCTCGACTGAGGAAATCACCAGAAAATTCGAGATTCCCAGCCAGTTAAGTGCCCTGATATCAGATAAAAACAGGCATCAGTCTGATATGAGCGATTTTAATGTCGGGCTAATACTGGATAATCTTACCTTCCCGGTCCTGATCAGTCTGGTCTTGACTGGCGCAACCCTGGCCAGTACTCGCCTGCTCTACCAGAATCGCCAGTTTCTGAATGATTTCGCTGACAGTATCGGTAAAAATCATCATCCAGGCAGGGCCTTGCATCTGACTGATACCCTGAGAGACAAGAACGGGGTTTCTAACTCCCTGTCTGCAAAATTGGTTGAAATCCAGAGGGCTGATCTGCCTGTTGATTTTCTGGTGTGTCATGCTGATATCAAACCGGAGCCGCATCTGCATGTCATCAAACCCCTGACCAGTTTTTCAGTACCTGACTTCGGTGAACAGGAATTCCGGATTCCGGATCTCCTCGAAATCGCAAGAATATTCTATCAGGGTGGTTATGACCGGATTATCTGCTCCACAGAAGGCCCTATGGCGCTGGTTTCACTATTCATCAAACATATGTTTAATGTGCCAAGTTACTTCTTTATGCACACAGACTGGCTGGACTTTATCAAGCATACGACCGATCTGACTCAACATGAGCGGGACCGGGTCAGACGGGCATTACGTGTCTTCTACAAACAATATTCCGGCGTCTTTGTGCTGAATAATGAACACCGAGACTGGCTGACAGGTCATCAGATGCAGCTCGATCAGGACCGGGTTTACCTGACTGCGCATCATGCGCATAAACGGGATATGAGTATACGTGGTGTGAGCAAGTCTGATCTGTTCCCTGATGCCGATCAGGATACCCCGGTATTATTCCTGGCCTGCAGAATCAGCAAGGAAAAAGGCATTTTTGATTTACCTGAAATTATTAACAGGGCAAGAAAATCAATACCGGGTTTGAAGATTGTCATTGCCGGTACGGGACCGGCAAGGGATGAACTGGAACAGAAATTACCTGATGCCCTGTTCCTGGGTTGGGTCGATAAAAAACAGATCGCCGAGTTTTATATAGGGCTGGACCTGTTTGTATTCCCATCACGCTTTGACACTTTCGGAAATGTCGTGCTGGAGGCATTTACATATGGCATGCCGGTCATTGCATACGACAGCAAAGGACCCAGGGATATTATTGAGCATGATGTCAACGGCTATCTGGTAGAAGATATAGAGCAAATGAGCGAACATATTGTCCGTTACTTTCAATCCAAATCCTGCCGGTCGGAGCTAAGACACAATGCCTTGCGCAGAGTTGAAGAATACCAGGCGGATCCGATCATGAATCAATTCATGATTGATATGGGACTGGATGTGCCCACAAATAATATCGAGCGACTATCGGTAGCCTGAGATGTATAGCCCAATCCGTGCCTTGAGCCGACACGAGAAAATCAATTTCCTGATAACCAACCGGATTCCGCGTAGCCTGATGACCAGGCTCATGGGTTGGTACAGTAATATCAATAATCCCTTGCTTACTCGATTCTCCCTGTTTGTCTGGAGGCAGTTTGCCAAAGATCTTGATCTGTCCGAGTCAAAGAAACAGCGGTTCAAAAGCCTGCATGATTGCTTCATACGTGAACTAGAGGAAGGATCAAGGCCAATTGATGAAGGCGATAATATTGTTGTCAGCCCATGCGATGCGATTGTCGGAGCATGCGGAAAAATCAACGGATCGACTGTCTATCAGGCCAAGGGTTTCCCGTACGAACTGCATGACCTGATTCCCGATACCGGCCTGCATCAGAAATACCGGAACGGGTATTTTGTAACATTAAGACTTAAATCCTGTATGTATCATCGTTTTCATGCGCCGCTAGATTGCGAAATACGTCATGTCACCTACATATCCGGTGATACATGGAATGTAAATCCGATAGCGCTTAAACGCGTAGAAAAGCTTTTTTGCAAGAATGAACGTGCTGTTGTCGAGTTAAAAACCGATCACTCCAGTAGCAGTATCACGCTGGTTCCTGTGGCGGCCATTCTGGTGGCCAGTATGAAGTTTCATTGTCTGAACCATACCCTCAACCTGAGATACAAGGGGCCCAACCTGCTTCATTGTCATGCCAACTACAAAAAAGGTGATGAACTGGGTTACTTCCAGCATGGTTCAACGATCATTCTTTTTGCCACCAGAGAGTTTACTCTTTGTGAAAATGTAAGAACAGGCGAACGAATCAATATGGGCCAGTCCCTGTTGGTTCAGAATCAGTAAACCAAACAGATTACTCATCTGTAGACAATAGAAGGAGAATGCATGTGAAATTCAGAGAAGAACTGCAGCTACAACGCTGGGACGACCATAGATATTATCATCATAACCGGATTAACCAATTACTGCATTTAATCAGTGCATGCTGTTTTCTGACCAGTTACACTCTGCTGTTTATCGATCCTGTCGCGGCGGTAATGATTGGCTGGTTACTGGCCATGGTCTCTCGCCAGATAGGTCATTTTGTATTCGAGCCTAAAACATACGACGAAGTAAACCACGCTACGCATGACTACAAGGAAAGTGTCAAGGTCGGTTACAATCTGAGCAGAAAGATTGTTTTGTTGTCTATCTGGGCGTTGTCGCCAGTCCTCTTGTATCTCTCCCCTTCCTTATTCGGTTTGCTTGATCAGCCGAAGGGGCTTCAGGGTATTATCGATAATATGGGCATGGTCTGGCTGGTAGTTGGTATCGGTGCACTGGTGTTCAGGACCGTACACCTGTTTTTCATCATGGGTTTTCAATCAGGACTAGTGTGGTTAACCAAAATACTCACCGATCCGTTTCATGATATCAAAATCTACTATAAGGCCCCTTATTACATTCTGAAGGGCGAAATGTACGATGAGATGACAGATTGGTATCTCGATATCGAAACGCCAGCGAAAGCTGGGCTGAAATCTTGACGGATATGCAGGCAGGGGCAGTATGACCTGACCCTGCCTGCGTTATCGTCAAATGTTCATGATAAGGCCTTCTGGATCAGTGGTACCAGGGGCTCAGGTAACTCGATCTTGCCGGACAAGGCAAACTCGTGCGCGTTCCCGGTCATTTTTTTTCAGTTTTTGCGAATAATATCCAGCCACTTCCCCTCATCGTATTCCGGATGCTTGTTCGCGAATTCCAGCATATAATGTTCAATGAAAACCAGTGCTGCGACATCTTCCACGCATTGCGTATCGGTGTTCTGACTGATTCCTTTCTTGGCGATGGCCTGCTTGGCCCTGTCAATATCGTCTTCACCAAATCCTGCCTGTGCCATAAGAGCGCCAGCCGTATCTGCGTGGAACTTGTACAGGTCCTTGCGCCATTTCAGATAGCCGATACGATCCATTGAATAGGCGTCACGCGGTGATTTCCAGCGCTGGACATGCTGTGCATGAATCGCCAGCTTCAGGGCGTCATCTGCATCAGGCATATAGCGTTGCAACATATCCGTCATGCGATGGGAGTAAAGCAGTTCCTTCGGCCACTCTTTGCCATCCGCGGTTTCCTTGTTCGGATCCTCACTGTTTGCCGCATCTATCAACCCTATTGCTTTATCAAATAATGACTGTTCATTTGACATATTGAACTCTCTGTTTGTTACGTGTTAATACAAAGACTGCATCTACACAGTCATTTACTTACCAGATTCCTTTTACGGCTTGCCTTTCATCTTGTTAGTTGATGACAAGTCAGTCTACGTCTTGCACGATATTGGCAACAAGATCAATCTTATACGAATAATAACCGGATATGACTGGACTCAGCATAAAAAAACCGGGTATGAACCCGGTTTTTCTGGATATGCGTTACCGATTAACCGGTAATGTACTTGGCCAGGCTGATCAGAACAATCAGTAAACCGAAAACCGCAACACCCATGACTGTCATATTACGTTTGCAAACTGCATCAGATAAATCACTCACAACACCACTCCTGCTTCAAAAGTATTAAAATTCCGACCTTTGGGCCTTGTTATCTAGCACAAATACTGTAGCTTTTTAGTAGGAATTAATGAATTCGAATGTGCTGATATGCA
Organism: uncultured Gammaproteobacteria bacterium; assembly: GCA_947258795.1. Classification (GTDB taxonomy): domain Bacteria; phylum Pseudomonadota; class Gammaproteobacteria; order DRJJ01; family DRJJ01; genus DRJJ01. The sequence goes on from CAMYJU010000002.1 coordinate 137,222, forward strand.
GATAAGATTTTTTTGAAATAGTCTTATAAAATATAGACATATAAAGAATAATATTATTTATAATATAGTCTTAATAGACTGTTATTACGGTCTATTTCGCCAGCAGCCAAACATCTTTTGAGGCGCCTGATGATGGATGATTTACTGTTTCAAGCGGTATCCTGTGGAGAACATCCACCAGACGATGGCCAGGCAAATACATAGAAAAATAGAGATCATCGCCAGGCTCAGCCCGACGCTGACATCAGCGACCTCAAAAAAGCTCCATCTGAAACCACTGACCAGGTATACCACCGGGTTGAACAGACTGATGGTCTGCCAGGCTGGCGGCAACATATTTACCGAATAGAACGTACCCCCCAGAAAAACCAGCGGGGTTATCACCAGCATCGGTATCAGCTGCAGTTTTTCAAAATTAGTTGCCCAAAGCCCGATAATAAATCCGAACAGGCTGAACGAGATGCAGGTCAGTACCAGAAAGGTCAGCATCCAGAATGGATGGGCGATCTCGAGTGGCACAAAGAACCCGGCCGTGGCGAGGATGATCAAGCCGATAATCAGGGACTTGGTCGCTGCTGCGCCGACATAACCGACCAGGATCTCGAAAAATGACACCGGTGCTGACAAGACTTCATAGATTGTTCCGGTAAACCGGGGAAAGTAGATGCCAAACGAGGCATTGGCGATACTCTGGGTCAACAGGACCAGCATGGTCAAACCGGGTACGATAAAACTCCCGTAGGAGACGCCTTCTATGGTTTCGATGCGGGTGCCGATCGCAGAGCCGAATACGACAAAATACAGTGCGGTGGAAATGACCGGCGAGGCAAAGCTCTGCAGCCAGGTATCCAGTGCACGGAACATTTCATATTTATAGATCACCCGGATAGCGTAGATATTCATGATTCCGCCTTCACCATGCTGACAAATATCTCCTCCAGTGAACTTTTCGTAGTATGCAGATCCTTCATTTTCAGCCCGTTATCCCTGATCGCGTGTAGCAACTCGTCTATACCGGTTTCAGGGTTGTGCGGATCATAGGTATAGACCAGCTGGTTATCTTCTGGCGACAGCTCCAGTGTCCATGATGTCAGACTATTCGGTAAATCTGATATGGGCTGTTCGAGTTCAATGATCAGCTGTCTTTTACCCAGTTTGTGCATCAGTGCCTGTTTGTCATCAACAACCAGCAGCTCGCCATGATTGATGATCCCTACCCGATCGGCAATCGCCTCGGCCTCCTCGATATAATGGGTGGTCAGGATAATGGTTACACCGGACTCACGCAGCCGGTTAACCAGGGCCCACATATCCTTACGCAGCTCCACATCGACACCGGCAGTCGGTTCGTCCAGAAACAGCACCAGCGGTTCATGAACCAGTGCCTTGCCTATCAAAACGCGTCTTTTCATCCCGCCTGACAAGGTCATTAACTCATTTTCTTTCTTGTCCAACAGGCTAAGATCCTGTAACAATTGTTCAAGATAGACAGGGTTGGGTTTTTTGCCAAACAGGCCACGACTGAAACACAGGGTATGCCAGACCGTGTCGAAAGCGCCGAGCGTCAGTTCCTGTGGGACTAGCCCGATCATACTGCGGGTTTTGCGGTATTCCTTGACGATATCATGGCCGGCGACGCTAACCGAGCCGCTGGTGGCATTGACAATGCCGCAGATGATCGAAATCAGCGTGGTTTTTCCGGCACCATTCGGCCCCAGCAAGGCCAGGATCTCTCCGGACCTGATATCCAGATTGATATGCTTCAGGGCCTGGTGGCCACCGGCATAGGTCTTGGAAACGTCAGAGATGGAAACGATAGTTGTCATGATATCCAATGGAGCTGATTACCAGAAAATCAGCCCCATCATACTATCATTTCAGCAATCGCAATAGCTCCTCCAGAAAGGATTGAGCAGTATGTCCCCATAACGCCGGATCCACATCAAATCCGTACTTCTCGCTAAAGACCTGTTCCATCATGTCCGTATTGTCTGATTGAAAATCCTGTATATCTTTAATCAGTGATTTTTTTTCCTGTTCTGAACTGGATGACCTGAAGGCGTTAACCAGGTCATCCATTGTGTCACCATCAAGATCAGAATCCTGATTAAAATAGCTGTAAATCAGATTATCCAGATACCGATATTTACTCATGTATTGCTCGACTATGGTTTATGGGATAGGAAATGCCGTGAGTATGTAATAAGGCTTGTTATTGTACGTCTCGTACTTTAACACAATACGGAGCTTTTTCATTTTAACAAGATTTCCGCTGGCCCGGACGACGCCCTGACCTACTACCCTGCCTGCAACATGATCCAGGGCAAGTTTGGAACCACGGCTTGCAGTCTTTGACCAGGCAATAATCTGTGCCGCATGTTTGGCAAGTGCTTTGGAGATGACTACTTCTGCAATTGTTAATGAAGTAAAGGTACTTGCCGCTGGTATTCTTGGTTGTGCAAGAAGACGGGCCCGGAGCTCGGCCTCCGATTTGCCGATGTGTCGCGAAATGGTATGACCCCCTAACCGGCTGCCAGCGACCGCCTCATGCGTGGCCAGACTGATACGTCCACTCTGAATAGAGCCGATTCTTATCATACCGGCGGTCAGACCACCTATGGGTACGGCAATATCGACTGCCAGACCAATATCTGTGGCGGTCTTTGGGTCTGCTCCCATTAATTTTGCAAGAGCTGTTGCACTCCTTTGTGTTAATGTTGTTTGTACACGGCCTGTCCAGATCTGGGTCAGTCCGGCAGATGTCGTATCACTGCCATGTACACCAACGACGACACAACCTGCCTTGGTGGCCATGGTTGGTTCCGGAGTTAGGCACAGGGCGCCAGCACCAATCAGCTCCAGAATGCCACCAAGCACCTTGGCGCCGCCCCATAAGCGGTTAGATAGGGTGGCCTGGGTAGATATCGAACTTTGGGTGAGAATAGCTGCCATCTGGACAGGTGACAGTGCGATCGTAAGTCCGTCTTCTGACATAATAGAAACTCCTTTTCTATTGAATATGTTTACCCTGCTGTTCTTGCGGGGTCAGGTAAATAGTATCGTGATCAGCAATCTACTACAATACGGGAAAGGGCCTGTCTGTACCTCTTTATGTCATCGATTTTTAAAGTATCAGTTCTTACTGCCGAACTCCTCGGTCAGCGTCCGGATAATATCATTGATGAGCTTCAGAAACCGGTCAACACCAGGCTGGTCGGTATTTCTTCGGCATTCATTCATGGCCGAGAGTGCGAGGTTGATGGCCGCATGGTAGTTGCCTTTGGTCACAAATTCCTGAATTCTGACTGTTTCGGCCTCGATGTCCACATCAACTCCTGTCAATGGTTAATAACGTGATTTCATCCCCGGGTCGACGATCCGGTTTTGACGATTGCCCAGGTTGCGATGACAGCTGATACGATTATCAATAAAGCGACCAGGACATTATTCAGCCAGCTCGGGTTAACTACCAATAATACACCCAGTAATAACATCATGTTTCCGGAAAGCAGTTTCAGTACCCTGCCCTCGTGTTCAGTCAGTTTACGAGAACCCAGTTTGATCGTAAACAGCACAACAATCAGCAGCAATGGAATTATATAGATCAGATTATACAGGAGCAGGTACAGGTAATAGGCCTCACTGGACAAGGAACTCAGTGTCAGGATCCTTGTATAAACCATCGGGAAACCGGCGGTACATAGCAGCTCATAGCTGTTGGCCACGATCGCGAGTATCATGGCCGTAAATGCAACCGTGGCAGTAGATTCCAGGCGTAAAAGATTGCGCATACGATCAAATATCCTCGGCTTGTTGCCTTCCGAAATTGACAGGGAGACGCCCTTTTTGAACCAGAAATAGTCCTTGATATTGATCAATGCGATGAGAATAGCAAGACTGCCTGCAAGGATGGTGATCAGTTTCAGTTCACCCAGGTAGATAAACAGGTTCAGCCAGGCAGCCATAAACAGGAAATACATCGCTCCTGAAAAGAAAACGAATATCCCGCCTACCAGTGCCATCTTTCCCCGGCTATTATTGTGAGCAATCAAACTGAGCAGGAACAACAGCACAAAAAATGCGCATGGATTAAAGGCGTCCATCCCCGCAATCAAAACGGTTAATGCAGGTAGGGAATAGGCATCGGGCGATATACTGCCCAGGACGGGTAGATCAATAAATTCTGGCGCTATACTCTCCAGCGCAAATTCGCTGATATTATCAGGACGATGTTCCCTGACGTATTGATAACAGGCCAATAGCGAGGCCTTTAACCATTTACCAGTCGTCTGCCTGGAGTCATAGCCACTGATCTGTTTTCCGCAGAACAGGAATGATGGCACGCTGCGGGAACTGCCACCTGTCTTGACGGCCAATTCTATAAAGGTCTTTACATTATCCGGATGCCGGTTCAACTCCAGGGAATGAACGATCAGCCATGGATAGGTTTTATCCAGTTCGGCGATATCAGGTTGTGCGCGCAAACAGTGTGGGCAGGTGTCTGACCAGAAAAAGTACAAGTGGATCAGCGGCTGTGCATTCTTATCCAGTTCATACCAGCTATGTGTATTACCGGAAGACGCGAACACAATCGACGGGATGAGCAGGAATAATGCGTACAGAAGGCCGGCCAGCCGAAACCACTGACATGCACTAGATTTCTCACGGGTGAGACTATGTTCGGGTGCTGGGCTCGCCTGATTGTTCACCTGCATCCCTCGTTTCATTTTCCAGTTGTCGAGTCACCGCTCTCGGTGATCCGGTTCTTCTGCCCAGCAGGTCATAGGCGGCGGGCACCACAAATAGGGTGAAAAAGGTACCGGCGATCACACCGGACATAATCACAACGCCTATCACATAACGGGTTTCCGTACCGGCACCGGTCGAGATGATCAGGGGTAAGGAACCGACCGCAGTAGTAATACCGGTCATGATAATCGGCCGGAAGCGTACATCGGCCGCCTTGATCAACGCTTCCCTGAATTCATAGCCCTGGTCGCGTAACTGGTTCGCGAATTCAACGATCAGGATGCCGTTCTTGGCCGACAGGCCGACCAGCATGATCAGCCCGATCTGGCTGTACAGGTTCAGGGTCTGGCCGGTCAGAAACAGGCCGAACAGGGCCCCGGTCATCGCCAGTGGCACGGTGAGCATGATCACTAACGGATGTATCCAGCTCTCGAACTGTGCAGCCAGTACCAGGAATACGACCAGGACACCCAGTGCGAAAATAAACAACAGTGACTCACTGGCAAACTTGTAGTCACGCGACTGGCCCTTGTAATCAATAACCGCATGGCCGGGCAGGTTTTCCCTGACCAGGCCCTCGAGATGGGTCAGTGCCTCACCCAGTGAATAACCCTCGACTAGGTTGGCCTGTATGGTGATTGCACGCACGCGGTTGTAGCGGTTGAGCGTGATCGAATCGGCAAATTCGACCAGGTGCACCAGGTTGGACAACGGTATCAGCTGACCGCTGCGCTCCGAACGCACATGAATGTTCTGGATATCTGTTGGCGTACGCTGGCTGTCACGCTCTCCTTCCAGCACGATATAATATTCCTGGCCTTCCTCGATATAGGTGGTGATTCGGCGCGACCCGAGCATGGTCTCCAGGGTTCTGCCGATGTTGCTGACGGTCACACCCAGGTCCGCGGCACGATCATAATCAATCACCACTTGTAGCTGCGGTTTGGTTTCCTTGTAATCCCAGTCGATGCCCCGGAAACCCGGATTATTGGCATTGATCCTGGACAGTAGCAGATCGCGCCACTGTGCCAGCTCTTCATAGGTACCGCCGCCAATCACAAACTGCACCGGTTTCTGGATACGCGCGCCGAAGCCCTGGCGCATGACCGGGAATGCGCGTACACCGGGCAGGTCGCTGAGCCGCTGGCGCACATCTTTCATGATTTCCCAGGCAGAGCGTCGTGTTCCCCAGTCGCTCAACACTATAATCACAATGCCGGTGTTGAAGATCGCGATATTACCGAAACTGCGTGGTGCCCTGACCAGCAGGCGGGTCACCTCGCCCTGCTCGACCAGTGGCATCAGGCGATTTTCGGCCTCGTTCATATATTCCTTGATGTATTCATAGGAGGCCCCTTCGGGCCCGTTGACCAGCACAAAGAACGCGCCACGGTCTTCCTTGGGCGTGTACTCGTCCGGGATATGAGACAGAAACCAGGACGACGCTGCGGCAACACCGATAAATACCAGCGCGATGATCCATTTATGGTTCAATGAGGCCTGTAGACCGACATGGTACATGCGCTGAATAAACTGGAAACCGCTATTGACCAGTCGTATTAACAGGTTGTCTTTTGTGTTTGTGCGCAGCACCTTGGATGCCAGCATCGGTGACAGCGACAGCGCGACGAAACTGGAAAAGGCCACGGCGGCGGCCATGGTGACCGCAAATTCCGAAAACAAGCGGCCGATATCGCCCTGCAAAAAGGTGATTGGCACGAATACCGATACCAGCACCACGGTGGTGGCGACTACCGCAAACCCGACCTGGCGCGTACCCCGGAATGCGGCGACCAGCCGGGTTTCACCAAATTCGTGCATGCGCCGATGGATGTTTTCCAGTACCACGATCGCATCATCAACGACCAGGCCGATGGCCAGTACCAGCGCCAACAGGGTCAGCATATTGATCGAATAACCCAGCGCCAGCAACACCAGCGAGGTGGCAATCAGGGACACGGGTACCGACACTGCCGGTACCAGGGTCGCGCGTGCCGAACCCAGGAACAGGTAGATAACCAGTATCACCAGCATGATCGCTATACCCAGGGTCTTGTAGACCTCCCGAATCGCGCCCTCGATAAACACCGAGGTATCGTAGCTCTGGTTCAGCCGCATTCCCTCGGGCAGGCTTGGGTTCAGGCGTAGCATCTCTGCCCTGGCGGCACGGGCAACCTCCAGTGTGTTGGCGGTCGATTGCTTGATGATGCCGATGCCGACCATGTGGATACGGTTGCCGCGGAAAAACAGCCGGTCCTCCTCGGCGGTGCGTTCGATGCGGGCAATATCACCCAGACGGGTCAGATGATTGTCTTCCCCCTTGCTAAGCACCAGGCGGGAAAAATCGGTTTCAGTACGAAACTGGCGTTTGATACGAATGGTGAACTGGCGCTCTGCCGAATCGATACTGCCTGCCGGTATCTCGACATTCTCGGAACGCAAGGTCTGTTCAACATCGGCCACGGTCAGGCCTCGTGCCGCCATTTTGTTGCGATCCAGCCAGATACGCATGGCATAGGACTGGGCCCCGCCGATGCGTACCCGTGCGACCCCGTCCAGCACCGAGAATCGGTCGACCAGGTAGCGTTCAGCGTAATCGGTCAGAGCCGGTACACTCAGGCGGTCACTATCCAGATTCAGCCACATGATCACATCGTCATTGCTGTTGACCTTCTGGATATCAGGTGGCTCCGCCTCCTCCGGTAGCAGGCTCAGCACACCGGCGACCCGGTCGCGGATATCATTGGCCGCTGCATCGACGTTACGGTCGACATTGAATTCCACCGAGATATTGGAACGCCCATCCTCACTGCTGGACTCGATAAAGCGGATACCTTCGATACCGGCGATCCTGTCCTCGATCACGCGGGTTATACGGCTTTCGACCACGTCGGCCGAGGCGCCGCGATAATTGGTCTCGACCGATACCACCGGCGGGTCGATATTCGGAAATTCACGTAACGGTAGACGGTCAAACGCAACCAGGCCGAATGCGATCAACAGCAATGATAAGACCGCTGCCAGCACAGGCCGCTTGACCGAGATATCGGACAGGATCACGGCTGCTTACCCTTCTTGCCTTGCTGTTTTAAAATGGTTGCAATATCTACCGTACCGTCATCAATGGCCAGGATGTCGATCGCCTGACCTGTCCGGACCTTGCTGTTACCGTGCGTGACCACCTGCTCGCCTGCTTCCAGACCCTGCAGGATTTCCACCAGACCTGGCAGACGCGTGCCTATATTGACCGGTCTTTTTGCGACACTTTTGCCTTTTCCCCCAGAAACCACGACCATCACAAACTGTTTGTCAGACTGTGGCAGCAAAGCCGATTCCGGAATCAACAGGGCCTGCCTGGTATTACTGAGCAGGTCTACCTGCATTAGCAAGCCCGGAACGATGGCGCCATCCGGGTTGGGCAGGATAGCCCGTATTTTGATCGAGCGGCTGACCGGGTCTACCCGGCTGTCGATACTCCTGACCTCACCTGACTGTCGCTGGCTGCCTACCGTGGTCGCGCGGGCCTCGATTTGCATGCCCGGGTTCAGGCCAGGCAGATAAATGGCCGGTACACTGAAATCCAGCTTGATCGAGCTGGTGTCATCCAGTGTGGTAATCAGGTCACCGGTTTCGACCAGCGCACCAACGCTGATGTTTCTCAAACCCACCACCCCGGCGAATGGCGCACGTATGATACGGTCATTGATCCTGGCCTGTATGACGGTGACACTGGCCCTGGCCTGTTGTACCTCCAGTCGGGCCTTATCCAGTTCGTCAGTCGCGGCCAGTTTGCGTTTTTCGAGTCGTTTTAAACGGTTCAATGCCAGTTCGCGTTCACCGAGGATGGCCCGGGCTCGCTCCAGACTGGCCTGTTCTTCGGATTGCTCCAGCACGACGAGGAGCTCATTGGCCTGGACAGCCTGACCGTCTTCGAACAGGATTCGGGTCACCTTCTCGGTCACATTAGCAGTGATCCTGACCGACTCGTTTGCCCGGGCCGTTCCCAGTGCCTCGACACGGTCTGATATCTCACTGACGCGCACCTGTGCAACCACGACCTGCCTGGGCTTGGCGGCATAAACGGCTGTGTGACTGGTGGCCAGGGACAACACCGCAAAGATCAGCAAATACAGTGAAATTTTCATATATCGATAGCGCCAGATATTCTTGTTAATCATTATTTTAGACAGCATTCTGCAGATATGTTCAGATGCTAACCGTTGACGTCAGCGCACACAATAGCAGGAGATTTAATCTGAAAGGAAGAATGGAAATACACACGGCATCGTGCTGAAAACCGCCAGTACTAAATACCCTTTTTAATTATGGCTATGGAATGCTCTAACCAGGCTGTGGACTTGTCTGGCGGTTAGTTGTTTTATTTTTTCCCCATAGCCCTGTCGCCCCAGATATCCTTCAGGCGGCTGTCTCGTCCACAGTTGAAGCGATAGAATTTGTAGCGAATCGGGTTGTTCTTGTAATAGTCCTGGTGATAGCTTTCCTTGCCTTTCACCGGATAAAACACAGAGGCATTAAGTATCGGCGTAACCACCTTTTTATCCGGAAACTGTTTGATCACCTGCTGGCGTGTTTGTTCAGCCAGTTCCCGTTCCTGCTCATTCGCCACAAAAATGGCACTCAGGTAGCTATGCCCCTTGTCGCAAAACTGGCCCCTGGCATCAAACGGGTCGATATTGACCCAGAAATGGTCCAGTAACTGTGCGTAACTGACCTTACTCGGATCATAGGTGATTTCGATTGCCTCATAGTGCCCCTGATGATTGCCCCGGTAAGTCGGATTTTTCACCGTGCCACCGGTAAACCCGGAAACCACATCGGTCACCCCTGTCAGCCTCTCAAAATCGGATTCCATGCACCAGAAACAGCCACCGGCAAAAACCGCCTTGTCAGCGATAGCCTGGGAGGCAGGGATCAGCAAGCAGACCAGTAGAAGAATACGACTAGTGGATTTCATACGACACCTCAATACAATCAATTGGCTTGTTATCTTATATCCACAGAATGTCACGGAATTATCACATCTGGACAAAATTCTGTGCCAGGCAGAGGTCATGCGGGCTGCTGGCTAGAACCTGCCGCTGTTATAGTCATCGAATGCCTGGCGTATCTCTTCCGGTGTGTTCATCACAAACGGGCCACCACGAGCCACCGGTTCGTTGAGCGGCCTTGCAGCCACCAGCAGGAAACGGGCAGCCGCCTGTCCTGCCCTGACACTGATCTCATCACCGTTGCTCAGGATAGCCAGCTCATCAGTATTGACTGATACCTCTTCTCCCTGGTCATTCAGCAAGCCGGCACTGCCCTCAAACAGGAACACAAACGCGTTATGGTCGCGGGTCAGGGATTCGGAGAATGACTGACCGGCCGGTACGCTCACGTCCAGGTATAACGGATCGGTTAATGGTTGATGAACCGGCCCGCATGTACCCTGTTGCGTACATCCTGTGATCACCCTGATAGTCGATCCGTTCTCACGTGTCTCTGTCGGAATCAGGCTGCTGTTAAATTCCTGGTAGAGAGGAGTCGTCATTTTATGACTGGCAGGCAGATTGATCCATAGCTGGAAACCGGCCAGCAGCCCGTCCTGCTGCTCGGGCATTTCAGAATGCACGATACCACGTCCGGCCGTCATCCATTGGATACCACCCGTTTCGATCACTCCCTCATGACCGGCATTGTCCTGATGACGCATACATCCGTGCAGCAGATAGGTGACGGTTTCGAATCCCCTGTGAGGATGGGGTGGAAAGCCGGCGATGTAATCATCAGGGTTTTCAGATCGAAATACATCCAGCATTAGGAATGGATCCAGCATATCCAGCTCATGCGATCCTATGACACGGGTAAGTTCCACTCCGGCGCCATCAGTGGTTGCCACACCCTTGATAATACGGTTTACATATCGGCTGCCTGCCATATTCTTCTCCGCTAGCAAACCTGAATGACACTGAATAATGATTCAGGTGTTAAATTCCTTTGGCGGTCGTCACATATTTCAGTATTTCAACCACCTGTTCCGGTGTCCTGGCCCATGCCTGGGCTGACCCATCCACCTCCTTTAACGGATGAATAATATCCTCATCATGCAAGGTGATATACGGCTTGCCGAGTGCAGCGCAATAGCCGGCGTCGAATGCCGCGTTCCATTGCTTGTATTTATCTCCGAAACGCACCACCGCAATATCACACTGCTCGATGAGTGTGGTTGTGCGAATCGCATTGACCTTGGCAGATTTGTGGTCACGCCAGAAATTGTCTTTTTCTGCTCCCAATACGTCACCTGCTGCATCACTGGCCTCATGGTCGGTGACGGCAGATGTAAATTCGACAGGCAGACCGGTCTGTTCAGCACCCTTCATGATCTGCTCACGCCAGTCAGTGTGGATTTCGCCGGATAGATAGATTGTCCAGATCATATTGATTTACCTTGTATAGTCTAAAGCAACGATTTAAGTGTCCTGATCAGTTCAGGGTCGTCCCATTCGATAGCTGCATTGACACCATATCTGATTATACCATTTGTATCGATGACGTAAGTCGATGGAAAAACAATAACTTTGGATTGCTTCGAAAATTCACCTTCCGTGTCGAGCAACACCGGAAACTCGACCTTCACTTCCTGCATGAATTTGCGGATTGTTTCCTTTTCCTCAGCGTAGTTAATCGAAATCAGCTCGAATGGTAAACCGCTCATTTTGGCTTTTAACCTGTTTAGGGAAGGTATCTCCTTGACGCAGGGAGGACACCAGGTGGCCCAGAAATTAACCAGTGTAACTTTTCCTTTAAAATTATCCTTGACGACTGTCTTGCCGTTAACATCCGTTAATCTGATTGGCAATGGTGTGTTGCCTCCCTTGTAAGCGTTCAGAGTGATATCCAACCCGCTTTTGTTTTTGATGGTGGCCTTAATCGGAACGGGATGCTCTGGCAAGTTGTGCTTTTCCATAAGCTCGATCACTTTTCTGATGTCACCTGTCATGGTAGACATATTCGACTGCATTTCCTTTGTGGGAGGGTTTGAATAGAACATGCTTATCACATCAGGGAGCTTTTTTGCGTATACCGGGTTTCTATGCTGCTGTAAATTCTCCAATAATGTCATGAACTGCCCTGCTGTTGCGCTGTTTTCCGACTGAAAGATCACTACCGGTACATTGGTGGACGATACAACCGGTACATAGACGGGTGGCAGGCCCAGAGATGGAATGTAGGCATGGGCGTGGGGTGTAAACAGGATTGCACCGGTCAAATAGGGTCCGGACTGTTTTTTTGATTGCCATTGATGTATACCACGTAACACACTGATGGAGGCATAGGAGTCTCCCGCAACTGTAATTTTCTTGCCAGTGGTTTTATAGGCATGCTTAATAACTGCTGCAACATACTGACCGTCGAGTTTCCTGATTGAACTTGTGCCCAGGGTCATAAACAATGACTCGGCTATACTGGTCATCCAAACCTCGATATGTTGCTCGGCAAGTCGGCGCGCCAATACCCGGTGGTTTTCCCGAAAACCATATTCCGGTGCCAGCAACAACACTAAATGTTTACCCGATGCCGGGTAACGCTCAATGGCTATTTCCGCATCCTCACTGACTGCTACCGTCAGATCCTCAGCGGCCAGGGAAATATTGGTAACAGGTGTCAGAATTGCGAGAAATACAGAATACAGATAACAGACAGCTGGTTTCATGCTGGGAAATCCTGTGATTTATTGTCTCCGGGGAAAGAAAACATGCTGCATATGATTGGCTTGCCAGAATGCTAGCCAATATCCGAATGTATAGCAAATACGGGGCCTCAGCCTAGCCTGTGACGATTGGTTTTACAGGCCTGGCTTCATATATAAAGCTAGCTGTCCTCGAAACACATACTGATGATGGTCTCCGCCCGTTGCCAATCCTGCTCCTGACCGGCCTCGTCGGGAGCATGTTTGATAGAAAGCAGGTTCGCCTGCCTTTTATTATAGTTAGTTTTCCAGTTCAGACAGACAGGCCTGAATGACAGCTACTGGTATGGGCTCCTGATCAGCCTGTTCAACCCGGATTTCATGCAGCGACAGGCGGGGTTCAATCCTAATATTACAATCCGGTTCCGTGTTGTACTTGTCGATTTCCGGCTCTGCCCCATAATCCAATGAGATAAATTCGTAGTTCTTGAACTCCATCTGTACAGTCCTCGCAAAAAATAAACAGGATGATTGGTACTTCTCGACTAGACGCCTATGGCATTACCTGCTCCATGGCTCATCCAGCGTGCTGTCCCGGTGTAACATTGTGCTGGTTTCCCTATAGACGGTCTCATCACCTATCTGGCTGGATGAAGTGATGCAACCGTATGGTTCATAGTCTTCTGACGAGTCCAGAAACAAATCAACAAAGTCGGAATAGTTTATTGAACGACTCATACTATCTGCCCTCTCATAAAGTGATCCTGCTTTAATTCATTACAACATCCGTGCCAGTTCGTATACCTACATTATTAGTAATAATATTATTGTAATAATATCAGTAAGATAAAAACTATTTTTAATGTTAATTATCTGGGTAATACACATACGGGTGTTGCACCGGTGTGATCCAGAATGGGGAATAGTTATGTAATCGGGACCCAGATCAGTGCATAAATACGGGTGCTGTTGTTGATAAGACTAGCGTTTGAATAAATTGATTATGATGGTCAGTACAATACTGACGATCAGCATCGACGTGATTGGAATAAACACCTTGCCATGTGCCTTTTCAATACTGATATCACCGGGCAGCTTTCCAAACCAGTTCAGGGTCCAGGGGGTATAATGTAACAAGGCACCAATGATGAGAAATACAGCGCCGATTATCATAAACCACCGAGCCATAAACTCCCCCTGTAGTGATAATAACGCAAAGCCGTTACGGATTAGTTCCTGTTACCCAGTACGGTCAAGACAATATATCGTTCCTGGCGCGGTCCATCGAACTCACAGAAAAAAATATTCTGCCAGGTAGACAGTCCAGGCTCACCGTCAATAATAGGTATTGACTCAGACGGACCGACCAGACCGGATTTGAGGTGGGCGTCACCATTGCCATCCTGTTGATCATGTTGCCAAACGCCTCTTGGTATCAGCTTCTGTAACAGGTGGATAACATCGGCTTGCACACTCTCGTCCCAGTTTTCCTGTATCATGATGGCGGCTGTCGCACCTTGTGCATAGACCTGTACCAGGCCTTCCCGAACCCCGCTTTCACGGACAAGCTTCTTGACCAATTCTGTAATATCGATCAGTTCTTCCCGTTTCCTGGTTGTAATGCTAATGATCTGTTGCATGAGATTGACAATACAGCTCCCGTGTACGTACCAGAAAATTCTCACTGGGTTACTGAATCCCTTTGATTATTTTGAAGAAGATCTTTATCGTATTCCTTTAAAGTGTCTGGTGACAACATTCTCGCCGTTTTCCCAGGCAATGCGTTTTGCCACTTCTACCGGCAAGTGTTTCAACAAGCTTCGTTGCCAGCCCATAACCTCATTCAGCTTCAGCCACCGTTGCGGTATATAGGTATCGATTGCCAGCATAAAGCGGTCGCTATGCCGGATAAGTAACTCGCGCCAGCCATGCAGGAAGCGACCGTTGACAAAGATCTCGCGACGGAACGACAGGTCCGCCCAAAGCTTATCATGGTTATCGAGCAGGTCACTGACAACGTGGCCTTCCTCGAAACCGGCATGGGCCCAAACGATCTTTGCATCAGGATCCTGACTGATAATCAGTTCGATTGCATCGGCATCGCTGTGTACATGTAACATTAATCCATATTTTTTTGCCAATTGTACAACCGCACGTACAACCGGAAGGTCTGCCTCTTCTCCTTGCAAATGGAACTCTCCGATCGCCACATACCGGTACTTCGACAGTCTCTTCTCCAGATACGGAATAACTGTTTCATCATGCATCCAGCTACGTGTGGTGCCGAATTTCCGATACGGACGCAATACTGGCAGAACAAGCCCAGGTGACGACCTGAATAAACGCAGAGTCCCTTCATCGCTGGTACTCGACACCATAGCCCGTTTAATCCCGACTGCTTCCAGGCGGCGGATGGCATCCGCCGCTGGAATTGCGTCCCATACATCCATACTATAATGGATATGTGCGTCGAATATGGGTGTGGTTTCCGGGTCAAATGCCCCAGCCTGTCCTGAACTGGATACCAGGACCAGGAGCACCATCATCAGCTTATCGTACCGGAATATCATATAGATAAAGGTTAGCAAGAGGCAGCAGACTATTCCATCTCAGGATAACGGAAATAATCAGCAGGAGACCATTATCAGACTCGTCTGGGATAAAGCGGATTGCACCCTGCAACTGGACAGTCATGTAAGCCTGATTGCAGCGCCACGCTCACATCCCCCCTTTGTTTGCCAGGCCATGGTTGAAGAGCAGGATACGCATCTGCTCATGGCTGAACCAGGCGTCCTTGAAGATCCCGGTAAACCGGTATGGTACCTGGCCAACACCCTGGAAACAGAGGAACCCTATACCCTCGGAGCGGTTATCGCAAAAGGCCGTAGCCCGGTCCGGTTACTGGCAGTTGTGCATGATATCGACCTGTATCCAACCTGTACAACCGAGTACACGATCAAGGCCTATCAAAATTTATTGCAGATATTGCACGAGAAGGACATCAAATCGGTTGGTTTGCCATTACTGGGTACGGTTCATGGAAAATTTTCATTAGACCAGGCGGTTGCGTTACTATCCGAAAATTTCCTGTCAAAACTGCCCCGATCTGTAGAACGGATTTGGCTGGTTTTACCGCCGGAAACGGATTGTAGGGATCTGTGCCTGTTTAAAAAGCCGTAATACATTGCTACCGTGTACTTATTTTGTATCGGCTGGTCGAATTATACGTATCAACTCGCAAGATTTACGCTTCAGACCGAGGTTTCCTTCGGGCACGGCTATCTGGGCCATATTCGAAGTTGCCAGTAACTTGCCATTGTGGTTCAGTGGCAGTTCCCTGCCACCTAAGAACTCCAACATCATTTCCAGACCAGGGTTATGACCAACAAGCAGGATACTGTCAGCCTCTTCAAACGTGACTCTGGCTGTCTCCAGCAAGGTCTCACAATTAGCCATATAGAGCTGTAGATCCCATCGAATAGTTTTTAGACTGACATCCAACCCTTCACAGATATGCTCGGTTGTCTGTCTGGCACGCAATGCGGGCGAGCTAATTATTCTTGCTGGGACAATATCATGATCTTTCATCCATTTACCGAGCCTCGCAGCCTGACGGTGACCACGTTTGCCCAATGGCCTTTCCAGATCACTGCCTGCACCGGTTTTCCAGTCTGATTTCCCGTGTCGCAGTAACAAGAGCTGATGCTTCATCTCAGATCCCTGTGCAGGCCGGATCAAAAATAACCCTGCCATTATCATTCAGCTTTATGACTGTTTTATGATAAGTATCAAACCTGAGTTTGATAATTGCTACCAGAGTAAGGGGCAAATGCGGTACCTAACCCTTTCCATATATTCAATATATCCAGGTAGCGTCTCTCTCAAGGTCTTCTCCTCGATATGTATACGTCCGACCAGGATGAGGAAAATGACTGGTATGAGCAGCACACTCAGGTAGCTCTCAAGCCAAAGGCCAAGGCCTGTCATCAATAACAGAAAACCTGAATAGAGCGGATGACGGATATGTCCATACAGACCGGTATCGACCAACCTATGGCCACGATCATGCTGATCCTTGACGATTGGTGCTGCGAATTCATTCTGGAAAACTGCTGTCAAAATAATCGTGTAACCGGCCAGGAACACCCCTGCCCCGATAACTGACAATAACAGTCCGGGCATCGGGAACCATTTCAGATAAAACACATCAACCGGAATCAGTATGAACCAGACAGTCATGGCAATAAACAGTAAGAATGAAATGATTCTGTCATCCCTGGGCTGGGTCTTGTCGACAGGTCTTTGCAGCCTGGCATCGAGACTGGCAGGAGCATATATCGCCAGTGCCAGTGTCGAGAACAGAAGCAGAATTCCATATACAACGAGAAACTGGATGGCTCGTGGCCATTCCCAGGTTCCTGCTGGAAGCAGTAATAAGGCAGCAAAGAATGAAAGCTGAGCCAGGCTTCCGAGTAGTCCCTTTAGTAACAACATATTCGGCACTCAATGTCTAATGAAGTGGAGGCGTTGTTCCGATATTGATAATGCCTATCTGGTTTCCCATACGTGTCTGTACTGCCGGAGATACCATACCAGGACTGAATAACAATATATTCAGTGAGCCTCCATAATAGAAATTACCCAGTTCAGTATAGCCGCGCTTGACCCTGGCGCCTGGCTTCAGAATATTTTTACGCAGTACGACCGAGCCTATCGTATCCAGACCAACCGGAATCGATGCGACATAGCCTTTCTTTATCCGACCTTTTATAACATCGGCATACTCGACCTCGATAATAATCACGCCACGCTGAAAAAGCTGAAACTGGCTGAAGTCGGTACCCGGACCGGCAACATTGCCGTCTTGCGGCACCCAGTTGGGCCAGTCCGGATAGCCATAGGTGCCCGAGACGACCACATCGGCATGACGTATCGTGCCAGTTACCGGTGCATGGAAGCGATGATAGGTATTCGGCATCAGAATACAGGCCAGGCCGTTACCGCCCACAAACTGGCGCTGTAATTCGGGGTCAACACCCTTCAGCAGTTGTGCCATGCTGATCGGGATACCTTTTACATCCAGTACCGTATCGAATTGCAGCGGGTTATGTACATATCGGCGTCGAACCATTCCCGTGGATTCACTCAACACCTGTACTAATGGATTCATGATACAATCGGTCGGCGATGAAATCACATAGTCCCTGTCAGGCATGGTTACCGGCCGGCTCGGTATAGTCCTGTTGTTTGTATCGGTAACCAGTTCACGCGCGAAAAAATCATTCCAGGACTTGTAGTCATGCGCTCTTTTACGTCTGTAATCCGAGATTTCGATGCGTGGATCATCTATCCATTCCTGTATGTAGGTGGTTGAATCCTGACTATCCATGAACGCACCCCGTTGTTTGCTGAAATCTGATGTGAATTTCATGCCGGTATCCAGCTTCCTGCCTGGATCAAGCGGGTTGCGACCCTGTACAAAATGTTGTGCCGGGACATTCTGGTAGTAGAACCAGGCGAAACCCTGGATATAGGCCAGACCATTATCTTTACTGCCGTTTATTCTGGGCAGAAAAGTACACCATTCGGTGAAATAGTCCACCAGCCTGGACAATAATCCCTTACCACCACCAGGTACACGCCAGGGGTTGAGCATATGATAGCTCTCTGGAGGGTCGACCATATTGCCCGCAATCAGCTCCAGGGAAGTGGCTACATCTGGATTATTATGATACCGATCGACCAGGTAGCTGATTGATGCAGAACAGGGAGACTGGGCCAGCTTTTTCTGTTGTTCAGCAGATAATGTTGCAGCTTGTACAGAGTAAAGGCTTAATCCCAGGCAGATCACTATCATCCGTACTATCGATTGCCGATTCATCAGAATAGCTCCATTATAATAAGTTGCACCCGGATTAGCTCTAATTTCGCAGTTCTCTCCGCAAAATCTTGCCAACGTTGGATTTGGGCAAGACATCGGTAAATTCGATATGCTTTGGTACCTTATAGGCAGTCAGTTCCTTCTTGCAGTGTTCCAGAAGTTGTTCCTTTGTTAATGCCGGGTCTTTCCTGACTACAAATATTTTTACTACTTCACCGGATTTTTCATCGGGCACACCAATGGCAGCCACCTCCAGCACACCAGGGAGTTCAACAACGACACTTTCGATCTCATTGGGATACACGTTAAATCCGGATACCAGGATCATGTCATCTATCCGTTCCAGAATTTCCACATAACCCTTTTCATCGATATTGGCCACATCACCGGTATGGAACCAGCCATCAGCATCAATTGTCTTGGCCGTTTTTTCCGGGTGGTGAAGATAGCCTTGCATGACCTGGGGCCCGCGTACGCACAACTCACCCGCTTCTCCAGGTGGCAATATTGCCCCCTCCTCTGACTTGATGCAGCATTCGGTAGATGGGATAGGCAGACCAATCTTTCCATTATACTCAGGCAGGTTGATCGGGTTAATGCAAACGCCTGGCGACGTTTCGGTCAGACCGTAGGCCTCGATCAGGGTCTTGCCGGTGACCTCCTTCCAGTGTTTTGCAACGGCCGGCTGTACCGCCATCCCACCTCCCAGTGTGATCTTGAGTGAGGAGAAATCCAGCTCCGCAAAACCGGGGGTATGCAGCAATGCGTTAAACAGTGTGTTAACCCCGGTTATCGCACTGAAACGTACACTCTTCAGTTCTTTGACAAACCCCTTGAAGTCACGCGGGTTGGTAATCAGGTAAATCTGTGCACCGAACTTCATGAATAACAGGCAGTTCGCTGTCAACGAAAAGATGTGATATAGCGGCAATGGGGTAATGATGGTTTCTTCACCCTCATTGATAAACGGACCTATCCATGCCGCGGTCTGTTGTATATTGGCTACTATATTGCCGTGTGTCAGCAATACTCCTTTGGCAACCCCGGTAGTCCCGGCTGTATACTGTATAAACGCAATGTCCTTAAGCCCAATATCGACCGGATTGAGCTGATGTTTTTCACCAGCATGAAGTGCCTGTTTTAAATCAACCATGTCCGGTAAATGATACGCGGGGACCATCTTCTTGACATGCTTGACAACCAGGTTCACGATCGCCGATTTAGGGAAAGGCAGCATGTCTCCAATACGCGTGACAATAACTGTTTTGACCTTGGTGTCACCCAGCACCTGTTCCAGCTTATCGCAAAAATTTTCGAGTATGACAATGCAGGTGGCCTCTGAATCATTTAGCTGATGCTTCAGTTCACGAGGCGTATACAAGGGATTGATATTCGTGACAGTCAGACCGGCTCTTAATGCACCAAAGATTGTAATCGGATACTGCAACAGGTTCGGCATCATGATGGCGAGCTTATCCCCTTTTTTCAAACCCAGTTCATGCTGCAAATAGGCTGCAAAATCACGGGTTCGTTGACCCAGGTCTGCATAGCTGAGCACGGAGCCCATGTTGGCAAATGAGGGACGGTCTTTAAAGTTCGATATGCTTTGTTCAAGTACATCGACTATTGAGGAAAATGCCTTGGCTTCTATTTCAGCTGGAATTCCTTCCGGATAGGACCCCAACCAGACCTTGTCAACTTGAACTTGAGATGTGGCGGCTTCTTTGTTCATGTCTATTCTCCCTTATTATCGTTAATTATAGCTGTATTATCCCTTCAGATTAGGTAATACCTCTTTTGAAATAAGTGTATTTATTGGTCAGATGGTGGAAATCAATGCATAGACGTGTATCTATATGGATTATAATTTTTGTGATACGTAGACCATAAGCTTTAGTTTGATTAATCTAAAATGTACAGACAGGATATTAGCCCTGTTATGTCAGTACATTTTAAATATTCGGGAGGAGGTATGATTAGAAATATCAAAATCCAGCGATTTATTACCCAATTGCTGTGTGTTTTAATAATCTCGGTTAATTTACAAGGCCTGGCTGTTGCAGGTATTGTAACAACTGAAGATCTGCAACGATCTGAACAGGCTGAACAGACGCGTGATGCTATTAAAAACCTGATAACACACTCGGATGTTCGTGATTCCCTGATCGAACATGGAGTCTCGTCTGACCAGGTAATGGAAAGAATAAACAGTATGAGCGATTCCGAACTGGTTACAGTACAGGGTAAGCTCGATCAACTGCCTGCAGGTCAGGGTGCGCTCGAGGTTGTATTGGTCATTTTCCTGGTTCTTATCATACTCGATTTGACAGGGGTTACCGATATCTTCCCACGTATCTAGATGGCAAATAATGGACTGAGCAGATTGTCCTGCAACCGCCTGCTATACGCAGGCGGTTCTTTTTTGATAGCCCTGATATTATCCGCTTGTGCGGGTACACCCATGTCCAGGAATATTCTTGAGCAGCAACCACCCTCTCTGGACCGAAGCTCAACATTACTTGATGTACCTTTTTTTCCACAGGAAACATACCAGTGTGGACCGGCAGCCCTGGCCAGTATTCTGGGTGACGCCGATGTCCAGGTAAGCCCTGAAGCACTTGTACCGCAGGTTTATTTACCGAAGCGGCAAGGAACGCTTCAGGTTGAATTACTGGCTACCAGCCGTCGTTACGGACGACTTCCTTACCTGCTTGAACCCTCGCTTGAAGAATTGTTACGCCAGGTAAAGGCAGGAAAGCCCATACTGGTCCTGCAGAACCAGGGACTCAGTTGGCTTCCCAACTGGCACTATGCCGTTGTGATTGGCTATGACCTTGACCAGGAAATAATCATCCTGCACTCGGGAACCAGCAGACAGTACAATCTGGATCTGCGTCTGTTTGAGCGTACCTGGCAACGTGCCGAACACTGGGCATTTATCGCCCTGAAACCGGGCGAATTACCGGACAATGGGCAAGAGTCGCGCTATTTCAGTACAGTTGCCGATTTTGAAAGATCCGCTACTCCTTCGGATACGATCAAGGCCTATCAGGCGGGCTTGTCACGCTGGCCAGACAGCAGTGTCCTGGGTATGGGACTGGGAAACGCATATTATCAGACTGGTGCGCTGGTAAAGGCCGGCACAAGTTATCTGAATGTCCTGGCGCATCATGCTGACTATGCGCCGGCCCATAATAACCTGGCACAGGTACTCCTGGAACAAGGCAAGCTGATAGCAGCAAAAAAGCATGCAAAACTCGCAATATTGCATGGTCGCAGGCATGTAAACAGGTATCAGTCCACTCTTAGTGAAATTGAATCCAGGATCTCAGACCACTAATAAATAGCTGTGTTCGAAAGCTGGTAGAAAGATTGCTACTCAGGATGCAGGGCATTGTGTACAATCATTATAGATTTTTTCAGCCCTGTTATAAGCCTTTACCATTTTTATCGACATTTGTTCAATCGAGCTCATATCCAGTTCGAATTGCTTCAAATGTAGCTACATTTTTCGGAAAAACCAATCAAAGCACCTCAATATCGATAATTGTTGGCGGCATTGGTGGGGCCAGTTGTTGAGTTGCTCCAGTTTCGAATGCACCTAGGTCAGGAGCACTGCCATTGTATTTCAGAGAAACACCCTGGCCGTTAGACCAGTTCATGCTCCGATCCAGAGTGATAGTGTTTGCTGTATAATCTATAGATATAATTCTGGCTGATGTGGACTGACCGCTAATCCGGATCTCGTCACCTGATTCTCCAGGTATTCCAAAACCATCATAGAAGTAACTAGCATCCTCAACAGCTATGACAGTGCCGGACCCGGAGCTGACTGTGTTCGTGAGGAATGTTCCGGCATCAATCATCGGGCTAGTTGCTGAGAGATGAAAATCACGGCCTGCTTCATCAACAAAGGCGGCATCCTGCTCAATGCTGTTCCTGACCAGTTGTGGATAGTTGTTTTCCCAGTATGTCATATCATATTGTTGATTCCAGCCCGGGGTTCGCCAGCCATAAGTCATCAGCCACGCTTCTCCTGCCTGGGTATTAAAAAAGGCATTGGTATCGAACTCGAAACCATCCAGTCTTGCGGTCATGACCTGTACCGGTTTACCAGCCACAGTATTTACCCACCAGCTCCAGCGTGTATCGTTTGCCACAAAAATGCTTTTCATGAAGATATTATTTTTGAACGAGTTATTTGAAAAGTTTCCACCCTGTTCAATAAAGACACCCGCATAATCAGTCCCATAAAAAACATTGTGGTAGATACGGTTACCGGTATTGTACTGTGCTTCAGCCCCGTAAATAGCCATGCGCAATCCTGGGCCTATCGTGTCGTGGAAGGTATTGTTTCTGAGGATGCCATCCTGACCAGCATACTGAATACCTGAAAACGGTGATGCGTTACCACTTGATGGTGTAAAGGCAAATTCAT
Source organism: uncultured Gammaproteobacteria bacterium (assembly GCA_947258795.1). GTDB lineage: Bacteria > Pseudomonadota > Gammaproteobacteria > DRJJ01 > DRJJ01 > DRJJ01. The sequence continues at coordinate 159,980 of CAMYJU010000002.1, forward strand.
TTCCCTCGATCAGGTTACGTTTGGTCGCATTGAACTGGGTATGCCCGGCCGTATTATCACAATCGTATACTTCACCATCTTTCTGAATGGCATTATGAAAATAATTGCCTCGGATGACATTAAAATTTCCGCATCGAATGGCCCACAGGGCATGTCCAGCCTTGGTGAATGTATTTCCTTCGATCAGATTACGGTCCGAATTAACGATGGTTATACTATCCGCCGCATTATCATCAATTGTGTTGTTGATTATCTTGTTGAATGTTGCATTGTTAAGGAATATACCGGTTTTGCCGCCACCGCTTGCATCAGTTGCCAGACGAAATGTATTGTTTTTAAGAATGTTATTTTGGGCGTTATCCAGCGATACCCAGCGCAAAACATTATTGACATCGAGCCCCTCAACCACGATGTGTTGACGATTAGTCAGGTTAATTGCTGGACGCAGTGATCCGGTAAGAACAACCGATTCCAGGTTATGGTTCCGGTAGACAAGCTGATTTCCCTGTGCACCGGAATTTCCAGGTGTCAGGGCTTCATTATAAGTACCTGCTCGTATATTAACGATATCTCCTGGCCCGGCTACAGCCGCTGCTCCAGCAATATTGCTATAAGCCGTTTCGCTGCCAGCACCGCAGGAACGCGTACTAGCCGAGTAATTTGTACAGCTGGCGGCTCCGATTTGCTGGTCTACATATAGATTGGCCGCATAAGACATATGTGGCAAAATCAAGAACAGACAGAAGAACCAGACTTTACAGCCAGTCAATACACTAAGGGAACTAGATAGTATACCGGTATTCATACAAACTCCTGGGGACAACCCGACCGGCTGACATGCAAGCCGGACAACAGCGTAAGATTCACCAGATTCAATATCTGCTAATGTGTGTTTACGGATCATCCAGCCCGGGATGCAATAATCACACTTATAGCAATATCATATTAATAATAGTGCTGATATTATGAGACCTGTATCCCGATCCTGCGGTTAATTATAGTGCTTGTGTCTCAAAATAATATGTTGGCCAGACATTCTTGCCGGAAAGTAGCTGGGTGGTGGTCAGTATTGCTGAGTCCATGTATGCGGATACAACCAGACATATTATGGCATTTATCTCTGGTTAATCGTGTAAGTACACAAGAAGAAGTGTTAATACATTATGATGAAATTCGAACTAATCAGTTTTAAAATCTGCCCGTTTGTACAACGTGCTGTTATCACCTTGTTACATAAAAAAATCCCTTACAAGGTTACCTATATCGATCTTTCTTCACCACCGGACTGGTTCAGGCAGATCTCCCCATTCGGCAAGGTGCCGGTTCTGAAGGTGGATGACCAACATGTAATATTTGAGTCTGCAATAATTGATGAATTTCTGGACGAGACCTCCCCCGGTACACTACTACCCAGCGACCCTGTCAGACGAGGTATCGACCGTAGCTGGATAGAATTCGGCTCTACCCTGACGCTGGACTTTTCAGGCCTGATCCATAGTCAGGATGCCGAAATGTTTGACTCCAAACTACAGTTGGTCAAAAAAGAGATCAAATGGCTGGAAAACCAGCTAGATGACGGGGCATATTTTAACGGAAACGATTTTTCGCTGGTAGACATCGCCTATGCGCCCCTATTCATGCGCATTAATATTCTTGGTCTCGGTGAGACACTCTGCCCATTTGAAGAATTACCCAGGGTGACAGCCTGGTCATCCCGGCTGCTGGAGCTACCGGAATTGCCACAATCTGTAGTGAGTGATTTCGAAGCCTTATTCAAATCGCACCTTATAAACAAGGCGCCCTATACAGCGGGGCGACTGGGTCTGAAATAGATAGCAGCAATGCAAGTGGTGACAATGGATTTTTTGAGTTACAACTGGAGACTTTGATATAACGACAGATTTAATGAAGTATTTATCATAAATCGATATTACCGGATTTTTTCTAA
>CAMYJU010000003.1:0-220271 GCA_947258795.1 uncultured Gammaproteobacteria bacterium
AAAAGAAAATATGAATTTGGCGCGCTTAAATAGTCAGTGTTTGTTTGAACACTAAGTTTTTTTCCATTTTTTGATTTAGTCACTTCAAAATATCCATTTTTATATTTTTTGTGAGTAATGTCTTCAGAAAGGACCCCGCCCTTATTTATCTCAAGCGAGATCGTTCTATTTGATATATTGAATTCCATATCAACATCTTTAGCTGATGACATATTAGTCAGACCCGTGACACCATAAGATTTTTTGTTCCCAGATGGTTCAATTAAATCGATATAAGATTGGACGCAATAGAATCTTAACATACGAGTACGACCCATATTCTTCAGTCTCAAATTTCCTACGCTTACGTTCCATGGATAATTGATCAAATATAATTCTGAGTCGTCCGGCAAGCCTGCAATCGTATCCCTTGTTTGTTCCAAGGCGTATTTGGATATTTTTCCTGCCTCTTCCCATTCATCATAATTATTTATCAGCGGCGACAAATAGATCAATGATGCTAAAGATACAAAGACTATACCCACATATAATCCAGGTATAATTTTTGTAGTTAAAATACTGTTTCCAGTATTGGCTCGTTTCAATAAAGTAAATCCGTGCCAAATAAACATTATCGACAGTACACTTGATGCAATCGCCGATGGGTATAAATATCTTATTGAGAAATGTTTCCCAATAATAAACAACACGCCAGAAATAATAAGCCAGCTTAAAAAAAACAGAACAATTCTGCTCTCCACTGTTTTTTCACTAGCTAAATACTGCTTTATTGATCCCCATAGAGACCTTAGTCTGCCATACTTATAGTTAAAAAAAGCCAGAGTAGTGATACTAATAAGAATGCTTATCAAAATGTATTTATTTAACACAATGACTTTTAGCATGCTCATAAATGATTGTAACTGTGTATTAAAAGACGGGAAAAATAACCCTATCAAATATCCTCTGATAGTGTGATTGAGTGTCTGCAGGTAGCTTTGACCTGAATATGCATTTTCTTGATTCTCACAGATATACAAATGCAAACATATATACACCACTCCAACTAGTAAAAATGGAATACAGGCAACAATGCTTCTTAAAAACCGATCCTTTATTCTCAAGCTATAAAATGGAAACAAGAATAGATAAATAAAGATGATAGGTAATACAGCAACTCCTGACTCCTTGGAACCTAACACCATTGAGCAGAAACCGAGAGAGATGTAGAGATGTCGTTTATTACCACTTTGATATTGAATATAGGAAATTAGCGTCAACACTAGAAACAGGGTTGCTAAAACATCAGCTCGCCTGGCAATGGCCGGCACAACCTCTACATTAATGGGATGGATGGTAAAAACCATGGCTGCAATAAAAGGTAATAGTACAGTTTGTCTCTTCAGCAAACTGCGTACCAAGTAAAAGACAGAAATTGAGGTTAAGGTATGTAGTACGAGATCAGTGAAGTGGTAACCTTTAGGGTTTAAGCCCCAAAGCCAATAATCCATACTGTAAGAGAAGGTAGTTACTGGCCTGTAAAATGCCCCACTTGGATAAGCGCCAACTACATTCCCCATTAATGGTTCAGTAAGTATTCTAGTAATATCATTTAGTGACCCAACTCGACCGGATTTAATAAGGGGAAAGACATCAAGGTCAGTGAAATAGTACCCGAGAATTTCAATATAACTAATTACCGAAAAAATTATTATGGTTAATGTAATGAATAAAATTCCTTTTTGAGTTTCAAAGAAATTCATCTTTTGGTCGCCCATTTTCTTTATTCTCGAAACTTTCCAATCATAAGAGTTTAGAGCAGTTCACTATAACTGAAACGGAGACATCGATTTCCGGGAATACTGTAGCATATCTGCTACACAGCCTGGGTTTTTGACATCGTTTAATCAGGCTATAACAAGCTATTATTTAGGTTTACCCCTGATACTTGTTCGCCGCCTTTTAATAAGCCACCATACAAAATATACATCCTTGCCCCAAGGGTCGGGGTATTGTTGCTATCCCTTTGAATAGTGCCAATTGATAAACTCTATGTCGTTTCTGGTACGTTCCGCCTTGCCCTTTACATAGTCACTTATCATCGTTTCATATCCATGCTAGCAAAATACCAATAACTCCTAAACTCTCCAACCCAAGGCATTTTCTTAACATACGGCCATCGGTGAAATATCGCTCGTGCTATCAGCACTCTTAATCAGTGTTACAAGCTTGTCACACAATAAGTCGGTGCAGACTGAACCAAAAAATGGACGTGATCTTTATCTGTACCTGTTTCCAAGAATTTCACTTGATAATGTTTCTCAAATTCTAAGCAGACAGCTTTTAATTCACTATCAACCTGATCATCAATGACTGCTCGCCTAGATTTCGCAGGAAACACCAGATGGCACATCAATACCGTAACATCATGATTTTATGTAAATATTCGCTCACTCATACAGTGTACGCCGCAGGCGGCGGGGAGTGGAATCCCAAGGGATTTAATGTTAATCGTTGTAGTTAGGTTTAGTTAACACTCTGGAGCTATGTGCAGGATCGATATTCTATTGAACCGCATTTCGATACTGTATTGTCTACAAAGTTGTGGCAAACTGAATATGTAAGAAACTAGATCTTATTCTGATCATGCCGTTCTCCGCATTTGAATCAGGTTTAGCGTGTGCCACTTATGAGCTTAATTGCTTGGTACAAGGAGTAACAGGAGTAGTTTATGCCGATACAAACAAGCTTTCTTTTAAGTTTTGTTTTATCCCTTGTTGGCACTGCACTATTTGTAGTGATTTTTAAGTTGGCTGCTGGCATCAGCATTGAGAGCTCTATTATCACAGCATGGATAAGTTTCTTTTTAATCTTCGTACTCATCCGCACTACACTCGCCGGCAAGACATTACCCTTCAAAAGCATTTCATTCGAAGTAATTACCATGCTTTTTACGGTGTTGATATTGGAAATAGGAATTAATCTTATCTTCTCGGCAACACCCAGTACCTCAATCCCAAATTACGCATTTTCATCCTCTGAACTACGACAAGAGTACAAGGATGAATTAGAGCAAGCTAATCGCGCACAAACCTTTGAACAGTATGTGATGTACAAAGGTGTAAAATTCAATGGGAAATACATCAATCAGGATGAAAATGGAATTAGAAATACATGGGTGCCCGAAAGTCATGATGCGACAACCATATCAAATGTCTACATGTTCGGCGGTTCAACACTGTGGGGCTATTATGCGCGCGACGACCATACCATCCCCTCCTACCTCTCCAAACACCTGCATAGCAAAGACATCAGGGCCAAGATTACTAATCATGGGGTGCTAAGAGACAGCTCAAGCACCGAACTGATCCGCTTATTTCAATTATTAAAGGCCGGACACAAGATTGACCTTGTCGTTTTCTATGATGGATTCAACGACCTTGCCGCAGGGGCACGAGGAGAACCGGGACACATCCGGGATTATGAAAGATATAAGTCAGCAGTACTCAGCAAAAAGGACGGACTTGATTATATAAAACAAGGTGTGGAAAAACTCGTTCGAGATTATTCAGCCATGTACAAATTGAAGAAAATGGCCACACCACGGATTAAAACCTCTAAGCGCCCAACGACAAAAAACTCTGATCAGCTTATTGACGACATTGTTCATTCCTATTTAGAGACTGTACGAGCAATAGACCAACTTTCGAAAGTGTACGGATTCAAGTATGCCTGTTTCTGGCAACCCATGGCATATCTGGAATCATCACTTACCCCGGAGGAGCAACCCTGGGTTGAGGCGTCAAATAATGTGCAAAGAAAATTCCTCATCGGCCCCAAGGTCAATCTACGGCTCCCAACGGGGCTTGTACCGAATTTTTATAATATTTCGGATGCCCTGAAGGGGCGAAATGAATCCGTCTATATTGATATCGGTCATTTGACGGAAAAGGGAAATGAAATTATCAGTCGTAAAATGGGCGATATTCTTATCAGCAACTACCTTGCGTCTGTGCAGAATTCCTCATTATCCGGTAAAAACGATTTATCCACGATGGCAATACAATGAGCAAGAAAAAGCCAACAAATGAGACTCCCTCTTTTTCTTCTCACGTTCCGAGTGAGCGCAAAGACGGTGCAGATATGATGCTAATGCCACTTAGAAACATCAGGAAGCTACATGCAATGGCCCCACCAATTTGCGCCAGAAGCCGGGAAGGAGACTTACCGCTTTCTTTTGCGCAACAGAGGATATGGGTTTTCAATCATCTCAATCCGGACATCCCCATCTTCAATACCTTCAAGGCATATAAAATAGAAGGCCCGCTTAATATTGACGCCCTAACACAGAGTCTCAGTGAAATTATCAGGCGCCACGAGGCATTACGAACCGCCTATCCTAATGTCGATGGCAATCCGAAGCCGCTTATCATGCAAGAACTGAACGTCCGTCTTGAGGTAAAAGATATTCGGCAGTCGTTGGCTAGTGAGCACGGCAATGACATTAACACCATCTGCAATCAATTCATTAGCGAGCCCATTGATTTGTATCAAGGGCCCATTTTCCGCGCAGAATTACTGAAAATCGGTAATGATCAGCATATTCTAGTAATGGTATCCCATCAAATCATCTTTGATGGTGCATCCTGGTCGATACTCAGTCGCGAACTAACACAGCTTTACGAAGCCTTCTGTTCTAACGAGACCTCGCCCCTCAAAGCGCTCCCTCTGCAATATATTGATTTTACAGGTTGGCAAATGGAATTACTCCAGGGAGAGGTGCTTAATACGTTGTCTTCTTTTTGGAAACAACAACTTGACGGCGACTTGCCGTTGCTCAATCTTCCTACCCGGAATACTTCAAACGATGACTCCGTTAAACATGCAGAGAGTCTGCCATTTTCAGTCTCAAGGGAGGTGGCAGACAGCTTAAAACAACTAAGCAGTAAGGAAGGCGTCACCCTGTTTACGGTTCTGCTGGCAGCCTTCAATGTACTGCTTTCACGCTATGCTAACCAAAACGATCTTATGGTGTTCACATCCGTACCCTCACGGACTCGGGCGGAAATTAGAAATCTCATCGGCTTGTTCAGTAATTTTATACCCTTGCGTATGCAGCTTAACAGCAATCAACAATTTTCTGACTTGCTTATCCAGGCGCAGGAAGTTTATAGCGGCGCGCTTGGACATCAGGATATGCCTTTCGAATATATTCTCAAGGAACTTCAATCCGAACAGAAGGTTACAAAAAATTCATTATTCCAGACATTATTTATCTTTGAGAATGCTACAAAAAAGCCGCTGAGACTCGCCAACACAAGTGTAACACCGCTGAACCTCACCACAGGCCTGACCAAGTTCGACTTAACCCTGTTTGTTGAGGAAAAACAAGGTGAACTAAGCGGATCCATCCGATATAAATCAGCGATGTACGACACATCAATGATTGAACAAATGATCGGACAATATAAGGAAATTCTTAAACAGCTTGTAAAATACCCGAATCAAACACTCAGGGAATTGCCTGGTCTAACTGAATCAGAACGAAATGAATTACTGGCCGCGCAATCGCGAGAAAATGAAAAGCGCCGTGAGACATCCAGTCCTCCCAATCTCGTTCGGCAGCAATCATATAAAACCCCGCAAACAAAAATGGAATCACAGATTGCAGGGATCTGGCAGGAGGTGCTTGGTATTGATAAAGTCGGAATACAGGATAACTTTTTTGAACTGGGGGGAGATTCAATGCTGCTGGTTATTCTTATTGGCAAGCTTGAAGATGCGCTGAAAAAGGAATTCTCAGTCATCGACATATTCAGAAACCCAACGATCAGCTCATTTGTCCTATGCTTAACTAATAATAGTAACGAAAGCCACTCCTACAACGACATTTACGAAAGGGTAAATAAAAAAAAGAAGGCCTTAAAACGGCAAAAGAAGAGCAGAGCTTATAAGAGATAAATCATGGAAAACCCAGATACTGACGACCTCTCGGAAGACATTGCCATCATCGGCTTATCCTGCCGATTACCGGGCGCAAGCAATGTGGACGAGTTCTGGCAGAATGTGCAAGCCGGTAAGGAATCCATCAGGTTCTTCAGCGATGAAGAACTGAAGCAATACGGCATTGACCCTGAAACCATCAATACCCCCAACTACGTCAAAGCCAGCCCTGTTCTTGAAGACATCGATCTGTTCGATGCGGCATTTTTCGGATATACCCCCAAGCAGGCCGAATTAATGGATCCACAACAGCGCCTGTTTCTCGAGACGGCCTGGCAAGCCCTGGAAAATGCTGGCTATGATCCCGAACGATTTCCCGGGCGAATCGGCGTCTTTGCCGGAGAAAGCTGGGGAACCTATCTGTTAAATAATCTCTACCAGAATCAGACATTAATCAGGGATGTTGGCCTGTCCCAACTCCTGCAAGGTAATAAAGACAGCAACCTGACAACCCGTACCTCTTATAAACTGAATTTAAGTGGCCCCAGCATGACGATTAATACCGCGTGCTCAACCTCATTGGTGGCTGTGGTAATGGGATGCCAGAGTTTGCTCAATTACCAAAGTGACCTGATCCTGGCCGGTGGCGTGTGCATAAAGATTCCTCAAAATGTGGGGTATTTTTTCGAAGAAGGCGGCATTGTCTCTTCCGACGGCCATTGCCGGACATTCGACGCCTCAGCGCAGGGCACCATTTTCGGTAATGGCATCGGCATTGTTGCCTTGAAACGTCTTGAGGATGCCCTGGAGGACAATGATACTGTCTATGCCGTCATCAAGGGATCTGCAATCAATAATGATGGATCGATGAAGGCCAGCTTCACCGCCCCCAGTATTGAGGGACAAACCGAGGTGATTGTCGAGGCCATCGCCAATGCCGGTATCAATCCTGAGACCATCACACTCATGGAAGCCCATGGTACTGGCACCTATCTGGGTGACCCCATTGAGGTAGAGGCCTTGAGCCAGGCCTTTCGTAGTGCCACTGAGGAAAAGGCATACTGTGCCATCGGCTCAGTTAAAACCAATATCGGTCACCTGAATACAGCAGCCGGCGTCGCAGGTTTGATCAAAACTGTGATGGCCCTGCAACATAAAAAGCTGCCACCCACGTTACACTTTGAACAACCCAATCCACGGATCGATTTCGACAATACCCCGTTTTACGTCAATACAAGCTTGCGAGACTGGCGGTGTGAGGGCTTCCCTCGTCGTGCTGGTGTAAGCTCTTTAGGTGTCGGCGGCACTAATGCCCACGTTATCTTGGAGGAAGCACCTGAACCTGTAGCTTCAGGAGATTCCAGGCCATGGCAACTACTAATCTTATCCGCCAAAAGCAATCCTGCGCTTGATCGCGCCTCGACTAGGCTTGCGGATCTTCTGCATAATCAACCTGAGTTAAACCTGGCCGATGCTGCCTATACCTTATGCGAAGGCCGCCATGCATTCAGTCATCGACGCATTGCCGTTTGCCAGGATATTGACGATGCTATTGAAGTACTTCGTGCCAATGATCCCTCTCGCACGCACACAAGCAGCCAGGAAACAAAACAACGCAACATTTTATTCATGTTTCCTGGCCAGGGCTCGCAGTATGTCAATATGGGGCTCGATCTGTATCACTCAGAAACGTCGTTTCGTAACCATATTGATTATTGCTCAGAATTTCTCAAGCCACGGCTTGGGCTAGATTTACGAGATGTGCTTTATCCCGATGAGAATATGAAAACAGAAGCGCAGGAACGATTAAAACAAACCTCCCTGACTCAACCCGCCCTGTTTGTCATTGAATATGCCCTTGCCCAACTTTATAAGGATTGGGGCATTCATCCGCAGGCTATGATAGGCCACAGTATCGGCGAGTATGTCGCGGCCTGTCTGGCCGGTGTGTTCTCTCTTGACGACGCGCTTAGCCTGGTTGCAGAGCGTGGCCGGCTGATGCAATCCATGCCCAAAGGCACCATGCTCTCCGTACCGCTTGCGGAAGACGAGTTACAAGGCTTAATCAGTGGACGAGTTTCAATCGCCACTGTAAATACCCCCAATTTGTGCGTTGCCTCGGGGCCGACTGAAGAAATTGACAATCTTGAGAATGCGTTGAAAGAACGCGGCCTCGAATGTCAGAGGCTGCATACCTCGCACGCCTTTCATTCCGTCATGATGGAGCCGGCAGCAGATCAATTCCGTGATTTCCTGCAGGGTGTAGAATTAATACCGCCGCAGACATCCTTTATATCCAATGTTACAGGAACGTGGATAAAGGAGAAAGAAGCAACCGACCCGGGTTACTGGGCCAGGCATCTGCGCCATGCCGTATTATTTTCACAAGGGGTGCAACACTTTTTACACGACCCGGATCAGATACTCCTTGAGGTCGGTCCAGGATCTACCCTGAGCTCACTGGCGATGAAACACGCAACCAGGGCGAAGTGTCAAACCATTCTCAAATCGATGCGCCACCCCCGTGAGTCACAACCAGATTTAGCGTTCCTGCTCACCACACTTGGCAGGCTCTGGATTTCTGGAATCAAGATCGATTGGCGAGGATACTTTGCCGAGGAAAATCGCCGCAGAGTTGTACTACCCACATACCCGTTTGAACGTAAACGCTTCTGGGTAGATGCAACAGCAGAATCACAAAAAGGCAAAGCGGTAACAACCAGCACTGCCAGGAACAATAATATTAATGAGTGGTTCTACATCCCTTCCTGGAAACGATCTCTGTTACAAGTTCCCCTGGAAGGCATTTCTACTTCGCAACAGGAGCAGTGCACCTTGCTCTTTGTAAATGGAGTTTTCGGCACTAGATTTGCCGAACAAATGCAGAATAAATTTCAAGATGTTTTCATAGTCGTCCCCGGTAGTGAATTCAACTCGCCGGAACCGGGAGTATTCTCCATCAACCCTGGCCATGCAGAAGACTATCATTTTCTTTACGATAAACTGAATTCTATGGGCAAGACGCCCGATAATATCGTTCATCTCTGGAGTCTATCTCCTGTGACTGCGAACACCTCGGCGATAGATAATTTTGTGAGAACGCAAGAGTTTGGCTTCTATAGCCTGCTTTATGTTTCCCAGGTCATTATCGACAAGAATCCCTCGTACCCCACCCACATTACTGCCATAACAAACAATGTTTATGACATTAACGGTGATGAAGCTCTGCAACCCGAAAAGTCTACTATCCTGGCCTTATGTAAGGTGTTGCCACAGGAGCATCGGAATATCAGCTGCAATAATATTGATATTGTTGTGCCGGATGCTGATAGCCCGCTACAACAAAAACTCTTGAGCGATCTTATCGGTGAAATACAAGCGAAAACAAACAATCATATTATCGCATACCGTGGGAATCATCGCTGGATACAATCTTTTGAACAGATCCGTTTAGACAAGGGCCTGTCCAAGTTTAAAAAAGGCGGTGTATATATGATAACCGGCGGCATGGGACAAGTCGGTTTAAGTCTGGCAAAACACCTGGCTAAAAATTATCAGGCAAACATTGCGCTACTTGGCCGTTCATGGATGCCAGCGAATGAAGATTGGGAGAAATGGGCCGCCATTTCCCAGGATTCGAATAACAACGATACAGGACGGCTCATGGATGGCGCCTTTGATGGGCTTTACCAGGGGGATACCGAAAATAAAATAAGAGAAGAACTCAAACTTAAACCAATTGGAAATTATACCGGACTGGAGCAGGCTCTCAATAAGTTATGCCTGAGCTATATCTGTGAGTTTTTTACTGCAACCGACACCCTTAAGCAGGTGCCACGTGTTGTTGACCTTGATACACTTTCGAACGAACTCGGTATACTGCCGATGTTTCGGAAATTCCTCGCCTACCTTCTCCATGTGCTTGATGAGGAGGGGCTGATTACAGTGACCGAAGGGAAGATTGCGTTTCCGTCAGATTTTGACGGCATAGCATCCTCAGAACAAATGAAGCAGGCACTGGCCAAGGATTTCCCCCAGTTCCAGGGATTGGTAACCCAGATCGAACATTGCGCCAAACATTTCAGTAAAGCGCTCACCGGTAAAGTTGAAGCCATCAGCGTATTATACCCTGATGGCAGTCCTGATTTTCTAAAACAGTGCAATGAAAAAACCACTCCATTTTCCAGTAGCCGCGTATACGAAACACTCACAGCCGAGCTGCTCGCTGAAGCCCTGAAAAATACCAAACAAAAAATCCGCATCCTTGAAATAGGTGCCGGCCAGGGAAAGCTTACCTGGCAACTGGCCTCGAAACTCAAGAGCTATGAGGTAGAGTATTATTTTTCAGATGTCGGTAATTCGTTTGTCCTAGCAGCGCAAAAGGAAGCGGATAAACGCGGCTTGTCTTTTATGAAGTTCGGGACCTTTGATATCAGTACTGATCCCCTATCACAAGGATTCCACCACGACCAATTCGATATCATTATTGGCTTGAATGTCGTTCATGCCACCAGAAACATTGCCGAGACATTAGGCAACCTCAAAACCGTCATGACGCCAGGTGGCCGGATATTATTGCTTGAGGGGGTCATGCCCTTCCGCTGGTTAAATATGATTTGGGGTTTTGCTGAGGGCTGGTGGTATTTTGATGACGATAACCTGAGGAGCATTACGCCATTATTAACCACGGACAAATGGGAAGAAGTATTTCATTCAACTGGTTTTGATAAAGTACAGATATATTCAAAACTTATCGATGGACAGCACAAATCTGATTTCGCCCTGATCGTTGCCGGACACAATGTTATTGATGCTGATATCGACCGGGATGAAGCGTTATTATCTGCACCCGAAAATGTAGACTTACAAGGTATGTCTATAAGAATCAGAAAATTACTGGAACTTGAAAGCCTAGGTTCGCAAGTATCCACCATCCGCGCGGATGTAACAGATCTTGATCAATTGAAAGCCGCCGTAAAAAGTGTTTGTGATCAATTCGGAAAACTAAACGGTGTCATCCATGCCGCTACCGATAAAAGTAATTTCACCTTGATCAATGACACGACTTACGAAACTACCGAAGCTCACTTCAAGCCAAAGGTTTATGGACTGTATAACCTGGAAGAATCACTAAAGGACACGGAGATTGACTTCTGCATTTTGCTTTCTTCCAATGCTTCGGTGTTAGGCGGGCATACACTGACGTCTTACACCGCGGCAAACCTTTTCATGGATACCTTTGCATGCGCTCATAACAACAAGAACAACCGCAACTACTGGCTAAGCACAAACTGGGATAGATGGCTTCCCGAAGCCGAATCGAGTCAACATCAGATTGCTCGCAGCACAGAAGCCTTTTCAATGAGCAGTGACGAAAGTACCGAGGCCTTCCAATATATTTCATCCGTCGATTCGGTCAGCCAGGTGGTTGTCTCTGCCGGACAACTACAGGCTAGGATTGACAAATGGATATACCACATCGGCCAAGAATATCCAGATAAAGAAAAAGAATCTGGCGCTTCTTCTACCGAAACAACATCAAGAAAACAATCCGTTTCTGAGGATCCAGGGAATGATATTGAGCGGGAGATAGCGAGTATTTGCCAAGACGTCCTGGGTATCAATGAAATTGGTATCCATGACAGCTTCTTTGATCTCGGTGGAGATTCACTGATTTTTTTACAGATTGCCACACGCTTACGTAAAAGCTTTGATGTTGGAATCTCTTTCCGCAAGTTATTTGAAGTTCCCACCGTATCAAAATTGGCTGATACTGTAATGCGCGAATTGACGGCCGGAGTGGATAATGACGAGCTTGAGAAAATGGTTTCTGAGATAGGTAACTTATCTGATGAAGAACTTCGAGATGCGATTGAATTCGAAAAGTAAATGCCAAATAGACAAATAAATGATTTATACATCCCTAGTAATACGCCGAAAGGATGAGCGATGACTGATAGTTATGAGCAATTAAGAAATCTCACGCCAGAACAGCGGGCACTTTTGCTCATGCGCCTAAAAAAACAAAAAGAGCAAGCTACAAATGAGGGTGATAATACAATTACTAGACAACCCAGGGAGTCAAATGTTTTTCCACTCTCCTTTGCACAGCAACGCATCTGGTTTCTGGACCAACTCGAAAAAGACAGCATTGAATATAATATTCCCATGGCCTTCTCTCTTGTCGGCTATTTAGATGAAAAAGCACTTAAAAAAAGCATTAATGATCTAATCAAGCGCCATGAATCATTACGCACGACTTTTAAAATAATTGGCAGTGAACCAACCCAAGTAATTGCCCCTCTCCTGACTCTCCCTATCAATAAAATTGATTTAACATTTTTATCCGGAGATAAGCAGAAAGACAAACTCAAACAATTGGCAGATGAGGAAGCAAACACTCCCTTTGATCTTGCTGAGGGACCGTTGGTAAGAGTCGTACTTTTACAACTTGGCAAGGATGAGCATGCATTACTTATAACAACGCATCATATTGTTTTTGATGGCTGGTCAACTGGGATATTTTACAATGATTTGTCTCGTCTCTATGAAGCTAATCTAGAAAATACAGATGCACTCTTATCTGTTCTGGATATTCAATACGCAGATTTCTCTTGCTGGGAGAATCGGTTGCTCAAAAGTAACCAGCTCATCAAACAACTCAACTATTGGAAAGAACGTTTAAATGGAGCTCCCCCAGAATTAGGCCTGCCAATTGACCGACCCCGGTCCTATCAGGGTAAAATTCGCGCCTGTGCAGAAACCTTTAATATCGATTCGGAGCTAATAAATAAGATAAAGGGCTTGAGCACTCAGACCGGTGCAACAATGTTCACAGTTTTATTTTCGGCTTTTGCGCTCCTGTTATCACGCTATAGCAGACATCTTGATATTGTTTCAGGACTGCCGGTAGCCGGCAGAAATCACAAGGAACTAGAGCGGTTAATCGGTATGTTCGTCAACACCATCGTCCTTCGTGTTGATCTCAGCGAGGCGCCTAATTTCCTTCAGTTAATGGACAGAGTCAGAGAAGCCGCTCAGGAAGGTATAGACAATCAGGATATTCCTTTTCAAAAGCTAGTGGAAGAAACTCAACCCAAAAGAAATTTAAGTTACTCACCAATCTTTCAAGTCATGTTTAACCTTCTGAGTGCATCCAATGATGGTTTATCATTGAAAGGTATGGAGGTATCCCCTTTAAAACTCAGAAATGTAGTGCCTGGCACAAAATATGACTTAACTTTTACGCTAAAAGAGGAAAACGGTGGGATTAAGGGGCTGGCTGAATACAATGCCGATATATATAACCCATCAACGATTACACGGATGACCGGTAATTTTATAACACTTCTGGAGGGCTGTGTCGCTCATCCAGAGCAGCGCATCGATACCATACCGATATTATCACCCAAGGAAAAACAGCAAATACTTGTTGAGTGGAATAATTCCGAGTTTCTCTATGATAAAGATCGCTACCTTCATGAAGTATTTGAGATCCAGGCTGAACTCAAACCAGATGCGGTAGCGGCGTACTTCGGGAAAGAAAAGATCACCTATCGTGAACTCAACACGCGTGCTAATCAGCTGGCCCATCTACTTGTTCAAAAGGGCGTCGGGCCAGAGTGCTTTGTCGGTATTTGCCTGACCCGATCGCTTAATATGATTGTTTCTGTCCTTGGCGTGCTTAAGTCCGGTGGCGTCTATGTGCCGCTCGATCCAAACTACCCCGCAGAACGGCTGGCATTTATTATGGATGACACTGGTCTGCAAACCATATTGACGGAACAAACGCTACGCGACCGAATTCCGAAATCTGTTGTACACCTTATCACTCTCGATAGTGACGAGAACCTTCTTGCCAGTCAGCGTAAGGATAACCCAGTAAATACCGCTTCCAGCACTTCCGGGACCTATGTGATTTACACGTCCGGATCAACCGGAAAACCCAAGGGGGTGCAGATTATCCATCGCGGTGCGGTCAGTCTCGTTTTTGCCATGCGCGAGCTACTTTCTTTAACGCAGAAAGATCGTTTTCTGGCCATCAGTTCTTTGTCCTTTGACATGTCGGTCATTGAGTTCTTTGTTCCGCTTTCCCTTGGCGGAAGCCTGGTCCTGGCCAGAGATGAAGACCTCAACAATCCTGAGGAGCTTATCGCTTACCTGCAAACTGCCGGAATCACGGCCATGTTGGCCACACCCTCGACCTGGCGCCTGATCCAGGAAGCCGGTTGGACAGGCAATGCTTCGGTGCGGATTCTATGTGGTGGAGATGCCTTGACGGGCAACATCGCAGACCAACTCCTGGGCAAGGGCCAAAGCTTATGGAACCTGTACGGTCCGACAGAAATCACGGTTTGCGCCACAGGCAATGAAATAACAGAGAAAAATTCACGCATTACCATTGGCAAACCCATTCCAAACACCCGAACATACATCCTGGATAAGTATGACAACCCCGTCCCCATCGGCGTAGCCGGCGAGCTATGTGTAGGTGGCGAAGGAGTCGCCCGGGGCTACCTCAATCGAGCGGAATTAACCGCGGAAAAATTTGTAGCAGACCCCTTCTCCCAAGAACCCGACGCCAGAATGTATCGCACCGGCGATCTTGTGCGCTATCTTGCAGACGGTTCAATCGAATTCATTGGTCGCATCGATAATCAGGTCAAAATCCGTGGTTACCGTATCGAGCTGGGGGAAATTGAATCGGTACTGCATCAGCATACCAATGTACGGGAGTGTGTGGTGGTACCCAGGAAAGATGCCTCTGGCACCGACACACTCATCGCTTATGTTGTGACAGAACCGGATCAGTCAGTGGAACCTGGGGACTTGGCGCAATTCCTGAAAAACTTCTTACCTCATTTCATGATTCCTTCTTTTTTCCAGTTTATCTCGGCTGTACCCCTTACATCGACCGGAAAGGTAGATAGCAAGGCCCTTCCCGATCTGGACACGGCTGGACACACACAGGACCGCCCTTTTATCGCTCCCAGAACTCCCCTGGAAGAGAGTATTACCGAAATCTGGAGCGAACTGCTTGGTATCGATCAGGTCGGTGTGCATGATGACTTTTTTGATCTTGGCGGACACTCACTTTTGGCAACTCAGGTGATGTCTCGTATCAGAGACGTATTCCAACAAAACCTCCCATTGCGCGTGCTGTTTGATGCGCCCACCATTTCAGAATTGGCCGAGGCGCTTGAGGGAGGCAGCCAAGAACAAGAAGAGTCCATTCAAAAGTGCGAACGCACTGATGAACTGCCCCTGTCTTTTTCGCAGCAGAAGTTATGGTTTCTCGAACAGTTTGCTCCGGGTAAGCCCACCTACAATATCCCGGTGACACTTCGTCTCAAGGGTGAACTGTCTATCCCCATTCTCGAAAAGGCCTTGAACAAGATCATCGAGCGTCATGAAGTTTTGCGAACCTGCTTTCCCAAACAGGATGGAAAACCCATCCAGCAGACCCGTGCCTCGATACCCTTTAGCATCAAGATCACGGATTTGTCCGATCTTCCAGATGCGAACAGGGAAGAACAGTGTCGGGAGCGTGCAACGCACGAGGCGAGAATTCCGTTTGACCTTGCCCAAGACCCTTTGATTCGGGCCCGCGTCTTCCACCTCGACCGCAATGACCATGTGCTGGTGTTAAGCACCCATCATATTGTCTCCGACGGGTGGTCTTCAGGGCGTCTCATGCAGGAACTTGGCGTAATTTATCATGCCTTCTTAGAGGATAAGCCCTGTCCTTTGGATGAACTTCCCATTCAGTACGCAGATTTCACCCTTTTCCAACGGGAATGGTTCGATGGCCCGGTGATGGAAACCCAGAAGGCGTATTGGAAGCAACAATTGTCCGGCATTCCCACCGCCCTGGAGTTGCCAACAGACTACGCCAGGCCGGCCATTCTCAGCGATCGTGGCGATCGTGAGTTTATGACCATTCCTAGCGCCCTGACTGAAAAACTGCAAGGCTTGAGCAAGGAAAATGGTGTCACTCTGTTCATGACCCTGCTGGCGGGCTTTCAGATCCTGCTTTACCGTTATACCAACCAGGAGGATATCGTCGTTGGCACGCCGGTGGCCAACCGAAACCGTAAAGAGATCGAACCCCTGATCGGTTTTTTCGTCAACACCCTGGTGCTCCGGCTTTCCCTGGCAGACAATCCCTCATTTATGGATCTTTTGGCAAGGGTCAAGGAAATGGCGATTGGCGCCTTTACCCATCAGGACATCCCGTTCGAACAGCTCGTCGAAGAACTGTCCCCGGAAAGAAGCCTAAACCACACCCCCTTGTTTCAGGTCATGTTTTCCTATGAGCATGCGCAACCGCAGAGCCTTAAACTCCCGGGATTGGAAACAACCGCTTTTTCGACACACGGTACAGGGACTTCAAAATATGACCTGACGCTTTCCATTAATCGAACGGCTCAGGATTTACAGGCAAGGCTGGAGTATAATGCCGGCCTCTTTCAGGCCGTCACCATCCGCAGAATGCTGAGTCATTATCTCGCCTTGCTTGAAAGTGTCGCTGGCGACCCACAACAAACCGTACCTCATATTTCGTTCCTAAGTCCTGACGAGAAACAGGACCTCCTGGTCAATTGGAATCAGACCGATTCACCCTTCCCGCAAGACAAAACCCTACACAGGCTGGTTGTAGAGCAAATGCGCAGGACCCCGGATACGATCGCTGCCCAATTCGGCGAAGACACACTGACCTACCAGGAGCTCGACCGTCTCAGCACTGCTTTGGCTAACCAGCTTCGAGCGGCAGGAGCGGGACCCGATGTCCTGGTTGGCGTATTCCTAAATCGCTCACTGGATATGCTCATCGCCGTACTGGGAGTCCTAAGGGCCGGTGCAGCCTATCTGCCACTGGATCCGGATTACCCCAGGGAAAGACTCGTTTTCATGGTTGAAGACGCCGGCGTGAAGATCACACTCACCCAAGAAGATCGTTTACAGGATCTGCCAGTGCAAACGCCTGAGGTCATTTGCATTGAACGGATCCAGGATGATCAAGACGATGAGACAGACAATGCCCGTATCGATACCCAGATTTCGCCACAAAACCTCGCCTATGTAATCTACACCTCAGGTTCTACCGGCAAACCCAAGGGGGTGCAAATCCCTCATCAAGCCGTGGTCAACTTTTTAAGCACGATGAAGGAACGGCCTGGGCTTATGCAGGATGATGTACTCCTATCCGTCACGTCTTTGTCCTTTGACATCGCGGTACTGGAACTCTTCCTCCCCCTTACCGTGGGCGCAAAGGTGGTCATGGCCTCCAGGGAAGAGATATATGACGGGAAACGACTGCTGTCTCGACTCAAAAGTTCAGGGGCCAATGTCATGCAAGCCACACCCGCCACCTGGCGCTTGCTGGTTGACGGTGGATGGGAGCAGGATTTGCCCATCAAGGTCCTCGTCGGCGGTGAAGTGCTTGCTGAAGATTTAGCCAAACAACTTTTAGAGCGTAGTCCCTCGGTATGGAACATGTATGGCCCGACCGAAACCACCGTGTGGTCGGCCATCTACCGGGTTGATCCGGATCGTCTCAATTCCATCGGAAAACCGATTGCCAACACCCAGTTTTTTGTTCTGGATTCCAATCTGTTGCCGGTACCCGTGGGTGTACCAGGTGAACTTCATATTGGAGGAGCGGGCCTGGCCAGAGGTTACCTGAACCGGCCGGACCTGACGAATGACAGATTCATTGCCAACCCTTTTGACCAGGGCAGGACGCGGCTCTATAAGACCGGGGACCTGGTACGCTATCAAACGGATGGCAGTTTGGAATATTTAAGCCGGATGGATAATCAGGTCAAGATCCGGGGCTTTAGAATTGAACTAGGCGAGATTGAAACCGTATTGAACAGCCATGAGGCCATCAAGGAATGCGCGGTGATCACATACGATGACAAGCAGGAAAATAAAAACATCGGCGCTTATTTTGTCTCCCCAAGCTCCGTTTCAACGCTTTCCTTGCGCAACCACCTCAGAAAGCACCTTCCGGACTATATGATTCCGAATATGTTCGTTCAACTTGATGCCCTGCCCCTCACGCCCAATGGCAAGGTAGACCGCAAGACCCTCGCAGCCCAATCCCATGGTACTCAGGTCAGTCAAACGCAATTCCAGGCCCCTGAAACCCCCATTCAAAAAGAGATCGCGGAAATCTGGAGGTCCGTGCTTGAGGTAGATCGAGTCGGTTTAGGCGATAATTTTTTCGATCTGGGTGGTTATTCCCTTTTGATTATGCAAGTTAATTCATTAGTAGAGGATAAACTGGATACAACGATACCGGTAAGGGACTTTTTCGTTCAAACTATGGGGCAGATTGCTTCATACTGTGAAAAGAATTCAACTACCTCAACCATGAATTGAGAAAAATAGCATGGAAACATTTTACTTTGGTGACTCATCAAAGCTTCTTTTTGGAGCCTATCATCCTGCCAATGGGCAAAAAGACCGTAATGTAGGCATAATTATTTGCAATCCGATTATCAATGAATATCTGCGTTGCCACAGGGCCTTTGTCAGGCTCGCCTCGCTATTGGCCGCAGAGGGCTTTCATGTCCTGAGATTTGATTACTATGGTTGTGGTGATTCCCTTGGTGAAAGTGAAGAAGGCAGTTTAAGCGAGTGGATAAGTGATATATCTACCGCAATTAATGAACTGAAAAATGGCACAGGCGTTTCACATATTTGCTTAATCGGCCTGCGTATGGGTGCCAGTATGTCTCTCCTGGCGGCAGAAAATCGAAATGATATTGACGCTATCATCCTGTGGGAGTCGATTGTTAACGGGGATGAATATATTCAGGAATTGAACAAACTCCATCTGGAAAGGGCAAAATCAAAAGGTTATCGTTCGCAAGTAAATAAAAATGCAGGTAAACACAAGCACCGTGAAATTCTAGGGTTTCCGATAACGGATTTATTATTAAAGGAGCTGCAGGATATAGATCTCCTGTCACTAAAGGAAAACCCGGCAAATAAACTCCTCCTTCTTTCAAACTGTGATGACTACGATAGGCGTGATTTATCGAATCATTTAAAAACACTTGATGCTGATATCGATGAAATGGATATTTCATCTTCACGCATATGGCTTGAAGGGGATAATGAGGCATACACAGGTCTGGTTCCCGCCCCCCTTCTCCAGAATATTGTGACATGGGTATCGGAGAGATATGCATGAATGAAAAAATTGCGAGTTTTGGAAAACACAGGTCTCTTATCGGTATAATTACCGAACCTGATATAAAGAATTCAAAAAATTTACCGGCTGTTATTCTTCTTAACTCGGGCATTATACATCGAGTAGGCCCAGGCCGTCTTTACGTGAAATTAGCTCGAGAATTAGCAAAAAGCGGCTTTACGGTGCTTCGGTTTGATTTTTCCAGTATTGGCGACAGCCAGGTTTGCGATGAGGACATCTCATTTGAAAACAGAACAGTCAATGAAATACGGGAGGCTATGGATTATCTTTACACTGAAAGCCAGACTGAACAATTTGTTCTTATGGGAATATGCTCCGGAGCGGAAATTTCCTACAAAACAATTTGTAGTGACTCAAGAGTAATTGGTGCGATTCCTATCAACGCCAGAACACTGTTGGATATTAGTGATACGAAGCTAAAATCCGCGGTAAAAAACCGCTCGGAAGCCAGTTATATGTTGAAGTCCTCAATTACTAATCCAAAAAGTTGGCTTAAACTTCTAAAAGGCAAAGCGGATTATAAGAAGATATTACGTGTTATGAAATATCAAACGCGCAAACTATTTCCCACATCCAAAGAGCTTTCTCCCGACGCAAAAAAGGTCAAATCCGATATCCAGTCTATTCTAGATCGTCATGCACACTTGTTACTGGTTTACTCAGAGAAGGATCAAGGTCTGGATTATATAAAGGAATCCATGGGTGATGAAATAAATCGTTTTACCGATAATCCAAACTTTAAACTAAAGGTGGTCAATTCTGATCACACCTTTACACTGATTGACAATCAGCATCAACTAATAAAACTGATTGCCAACTGGCTGAACTCTTCTTTCCGGTAAACGTCCGGTAAACCCATCCTTCCAAACCTGGGTAATCCTGTAAATTAAGTGTCCACCTAAATTTAGTGGACACCTGATATGAACGATTAATACCCACCAAGGCAGCCTATAAGTGTCGGCATTTTTCAGCCAACTTCACCACACAGATAGTTACCGCCCGCATTTAGCCAGCTAGATGACTGATATTCAGTGCCAGTAAGCCGGTCTGCAAAAGATTGAATACATTTAGAACAAGGTATATATGAATGGCGCCACTGCGGAACCCTGGGTTAATACGATTAAGGCGCCCAGCATCAACATGATAAGGATGATAGGCGCAAGCCAGAACTTCTTGCGCTCCTTCATAAAACCATAAAGATCTTTGATTAACTCAATCATTAAAATGGATTCTCCATACTTTTTTTGTCTTGCTCGATACTTTTGATCCGGTAGGTTTTCAGGTCGGCATCAAGCTTGCGTCGCATAGGGTCGTTAAACAGTCGCATAATCACACCTGCCGGAAAAAAAACCAGGTAAAAAATAATACCAAGGATGAGTGGTGTCATGATTTTGCCCATGAACAAACCGAATTTCATCCAACCCCGGTAGACCGGTCGTAATGAAGCAGGGGCCATGAGTGACCAGGCGGATAATAAGCCAGCCAGTATCCAGGGCCAAAGCGGTATCTTGATTTCCAGTAGCCAGGGGAAAAAGAGTCCAAAAAGTACGGCAACGATACCACCGGTTACCAGGCCGAATTCCCGCAGTCCTTTTGTATTGAGTTCAGGTATTGTATGTTCCATAGTTTATCAATCCAGTTCAAATTCTTCTTTCCAGGAGTCGTCTTTTTCCCACACAGGCTGCTCAGCTTTAGACATCAAATAATTTTCAATAACGAGATAGTCCATCTCGGTACGCATGAAACAACGGTAGGCATCTTCAGGAGTACAAACAATGGGTTCGCCACGGACGTTAAATGAGGTGTTAACAACGACCGGGCAATCCGTTTTGGATTCGAAGTTTTTTATCAGCCCGTAATAACGAGGATTGGTTTCCGGGTGTACGGTCTGTACACGCGCAGAATAGTCGACATGGGTGATAGAGGGAAGTTCAGATCGAGAAACTTTCAGTTTTTCGATGCCAAACAGGTTTTCTTGTTCATCGGTCATCGCAATGCGCTTGTCTTGATGGACGGGTGCGACCAGCAGCATATAAGGGCTTACGTGTTTATTGCCGTCAAATTCGAAGAAGTCAGAGACCCGGTCATGAGCTACTGAGGGTGCGAATGGGCGGAATGATTCCCGGTATTTGATTTTCAGGTTCATCACGGTTTGCATATTCTTGCTACGAGGATCACCGAGGATGGAACGCCCTCCGAGTGCGCGGGGACCGAATTCCATGCGCCCCTGCATCCAACCGACGACGTTTTCATTGGTCAAAATGTCAGCGACCTTGGGCAGTAAAGTCTCATCATCCAGTCGTTCATATTTGGCATTAATGGAATCAAGATAAGAAGTAATCTCATGGTCACTGTAACGCGGCCCTAGATAAGCACCTTGCATGCTGTCAGTTTTCTCAACAGTGCGCTTATTGCCCAGATACTCATACCAAATCGATAAGGCCGCTCCCAAGGCCCCGCCCGCATCACCGGCGGCAGGCTGGATCCAGATATCCTTGAACGAACCCTCCCGTAGAAGGCGCCCATTGGAAACGCAGTTGAGCGCCACCCCGCCTGCCAGGCACAGGTAATCTGTCTGTAATTCTTTATAAACGGTGTTTGCCAGTTTGAGCACAATTTCTTCGGTCACCACCTGAATAGAACGGGCAATGTCCATTTCCCTTTGCGTGAGCGGCGTCTCTGGGGTACGTGCTGGGCCACCAAATAAGCGGGCGAACTTGTCATTGGTCATGGTCAGGCCGTTGGCATAGTTGAAATACTGCATATCCATACGGAAAGTGCCATCTTCCTTGAGGTCAAGCAGCTTTTCCAGGATCAGATCCACATACTTCGGCTCACCGTAGGGAGCGAGGCCCATGAGTTTGTATTCCCCTGAATTGACCTTAAAGCCTGTGTAGTAAGTGAATGCTGAATAAAGCAATCCTAGAGAGTGAGGAAAGTCCATTTCCCACTGAGGTGTGAGTTGATTACCATCACCAAGCCATACTGTTGACGTGGCCCATTCACCAACACCATCCAAACACATGACGGAGGCCTTTTCAAACGGGCTCGGAAAAAAGGCAGAGGCGGCATGAGATTGATGATGCTGGGTAAACAACAGATTATCAATCTCATTGGGTTTGCAGTTACCAATCTTTGCCAGTTCTTTCTTGAGCATGTCCTTCAAGAATAACTTTTCACGTAACCAGACAGGCATGGCGGCTTTGAAGGACCTGAAACCGCTGGGTGCGTAGGAAAGATAGGTCTCTAGTAGTCGTTCGAATTTAATAAGTGGTTTGTCGTAGAAAACAACGTAATCGATATCAGCTAATTGTAGACCGGCGTGGTCAAGGCAATAAGAGACCGCCTTGGTCGGAAAATTGGCATCGTGTTTTTTGCGCGTAAAACGCTCTTCCTGCACCGCAGCCAGGATCAAGCCATCTTGAATCAATGCTGCTGCACTATCATGGTATAGCGCTGAAATTCCGAGAATGTTCATTCCTGAACCCTATGTTAGTCGGATGCGAGAAGCTTGGTAGTAAACAGGTACAATACATCAATCATAAGTTAAGTCATTGAATAAAGTGAAGTTGGTTTTATTTTTAACTTTTATTCTAAGCTTAGCTGCCAGTTCTGCTAACTGTCAATCCTTAGCGTGTGAGAAATTGATAGCGACACAGAAATGAAAGATCACTGATTACATAAATCAAGCAATTGATTAATTTAATCGGAAATTTGCTTGTGAAAGGATGTATTAGAAAGGTTTTCTCAGGTTACGGCCAACCTTCTTTTGGGTCGTACCTTCTGAATTGCCTTGCTCATCACTTCCTGCCAAATCACCTCATTAATTTTAGATGACCGGGAACTGGCCCAGATTCATCATTGGCACCTTCATAACTCCGTATATGGAGCGCCAATTGTAGAATGTGGCGTCACTCATACCGTGCCTTCGGAAAAGTTCGGCTACCGAAATGCCGTGTACGGCCTCATTTAAGATGCCAATAATCTGACTCTCTGTAAATACAAACATTAATATTATGGCTTATTCTTATGGTGTCTAATTGGAAAGTCCTAGTTTTGAGCACTTTTTTCCGGGGGGGCTACCGGTATTATTAATAAAAACAACTATCTGCCTTAAGTACATACTTCCGAGGTTTTTAATATCAATTTTGGCGCGTTATGAAATCCACTGCTAAAGTATCAATTATTAGAGACAGAAATTATGCACATTACTTAAATTAACTAACCATTAACCTAGATATTACCACCTTAAATGGTGTCCGGGTTTATTAGACCACTACGCTTAGCTGTTCGGAAATAGTTGACCACCCCCTTTTTAAGGAGCTATATAGAGTATATAGGGGATTTAAAAACTGATAATAATGATTTTTCAGTTTAGGGATAAGGTATTTTTAATTTGGGAACGCTCAGTCTTCATTTAAAAAGCTATTTAATTACACTAGGTATAATGGACAGCTTATGCCGCAAGCGAATACGCGAGTTACTTGTTCTGAAAGATTCAACAACACTTTATTTTGAGCGTCTTACAGGGATGGTGGTTAGCGTGACCGTTCAAAATCAGGTTGAAAGAGAGAATAAAGGAGACATGTACTTATTCAGGGAATCATTACTTTTTCTAGATAATCCAGATTTTCCCATCGCTTACTGCCTTTGTGAGATTTCAGAATCAATGTTACAAGCATATGAAATCGAGCAGCTTAAAAGCGGGAAGGTTCCCTTAGGAAAAGTATTGGGTATTGATGAGCACCCAGAATTAACAAAAGGAAATATAACAATTAATACCAGTTATGATGAAAGCTTATCAGAAAAGATGTTAACCAAACCTGCTAAATGTTATATCAAGCAATATGATTTATTTTATTCAAATAAATTTATTTGTAATATAAAAGAAATCGTAAATGAAGAATCGTTTTCCAGGCTTTTAAAGGCATAATAAATGATTAGCGAGTTAATCTTCAACACCTGCACATCAGAAAAAACCTGTAATAATTATATTACTGATGGGGAGCTTGAAGTTACTTACAAAGAAATGCCCATGGTATTTGATACTATTGACAAGTTCTTTGAAGATAGCGCGACTCCAAATGATAGCTTTATAGCTTACTGCTGCTCGAACAATACCTTAGGTGCTATATTTTTACTGTGGGCTTTAATTAAAAATAGAAAAATTCTTTTGTTGCCGCCTCGTGATCCAAAAGGGAAATATAAAATTGATGAAATTCAGGCGCCGGATTTCTGCCAACACATCATATCAATAGAGTTAAAATCTGAGGGTGCAGACCTTCAATCGCCTGCTACATTTTTACAAATTGATATAAACCCTCACTATGATGAAGGATGTGCCTTTTCAAGCACTGACGCCCTGGTATGTTTAAAAACATCAGGCAGCATGTCTACACCAAAAATTGTTATCCATTCGGCTGATAATGTTGCTGGTAATGTGATGCAATGTGTTAGCAGATTTATGCTAACTGCCGAAGATCGCGTCACCATTCCTGTTCCGATATTCCATATGTATGGGTTTGGTGCCGGATTTCTTCCTTCAATCATTGCAGGCGCGGCTATTGATATTCAGGACAAGACAAATGTCATTAAGTTCATGGACAGGGAAAGGATATTTCAACCAAACAAAGCTTTTTTAACACCAGGTTTGTGTGAAATGTTCATCCTCACGAGGAAGGGCGATAGGCAATATCAACTTGTAGTGACTGCCGGTGACAGAATTAGCCAAAACAATTTCATGAAATTTGAAAATGGCTTTGGAAAACTCATTAATTTATATGGAAGTACTGAGTTTGGTGCTGTTGCAACATCCGATCCGGAGCACCCACTCGATAAAAGGGCTCAAGGATTTTTAAAACCTTTAGATGGCATAAATACAAAAATAGTCCAAACTAGTAGTAGCATGCCATCAGATGATGAGAGTGGAGAGATTCACCTAAGCTATAAGTATAGCTTTCTAGGGTATTTTGATGAAAAAGGCAATCCTGTAAATGGTGAGAGGGAAATTAATGACTGGTTCCCAACCCGTGATATTGCCGTACAAGCCCCGGATAATTATTTCAAGATTATTGGTCGATGTGACAACAGCGTTAATCGAGACGGCCTCCTTTTACCATTGGCCGAGATAGAGACCGCAATGGAGCGTATTAATGGCTTAAACCGCGTGATAGCGGTTCCTCATGGTGAGAGTAAACGAGGAAAAGGTATTGTCGCGTTTTGCGTCCCAGAGAAATCAGGCGCAATTCAAAGTGAAGATGTTAGACAGCAATGTTTTGCTATCTTACCGACATATGCCATACCCGATAAGATCTTTATTCAAAAAGCTTTGCCACGTTTACCGAATGGAAAAATCGACATACAAGGGCTGATTAATAACGTTATACCTCAGGAATAAAATTATGAATAAAAGCGAAATAGTCTCTCAAACAAAGAAAATTATTGCAGAAGATCTTGATGTCAACCTCAAACTTGATGAAATTGGAGAGGAGGATTCTCTGTTCGAAGATGGTCTTGGCCTGGATTCAATCGCAATAGTGGAGTTGATAACACTCCTGGAGGAACGTTTTGGTTTTCAGTTTTCAGATGAAAATCTGACTAAGGAAATGTTTAGCAGTATATCCACCTTATCAGATTTTATTGCAACCCAGGTTACACATTAAGTAATGTCAGAAAATTGTATTTAATTATGAGTAGATGATCAACAAGGTTCTATTCATTCAGGTATTAAATAGGAGTATTCAAGAGAAGGTGTACAACAGCTAACGGAGGATATTCGACATGACCATGAACTACACGGAAGGCTCAAGTAAGCTTGAACCAACCAGAAGAGGGTTTATAACCAATTATCCACCTTTTAGACGTTGGAGCAAAAAGGTCGTCAAAGATTTCCTGGCGCTTGAGCCCGTTAATATCTATGTCCATATCCCTTTTTGTACACAGACATGTAGCTACTGTTATTACATGACGGTCACCAAGCAAAACGCTACAGTAGTTGATTCTTATGTGGATGCCGTCTGTGCGGAAATAGAACATTCAGCAAAGCATTTTAATTTACACGAAAGACCGGTCAATTCTATATATTTTGGTGGTGGAACACCTACGACCCTGAACGAAAAGAATCTGAGAAAGATTATTGATTGTATTAAAGATAACTTTAATGTCGATGATCCGGAGTTCACTATTGAAGGTGAGCCCATGTCGCTGACAAAAAAGAAGATTGGTATTTTAGATGCTGTTGGAGCCAATCGAATTAGTATCGGCGTACAATCATTCGATGATCAGATTATTAAATTGAGTGAAAGAAAGCATGATGCACAAAAGGCACTCGATGTGATTGCGGCACTTAAAAAGCAGAGTGACTGGGTAGTGAATATTGATCTTTTGAGCGGACTTGCTGGCGAAACTCCGGAAACTTGGGAAAAATCGTTGAAAACGGCCTTATCGACCGGTGTTGATAGCATAACGATATATAAGATGGAAGCCTATTCAAATACTACCTTTGGTCAACAAGTTCTGGCAGAAGATCTGAATCTTCCTAATGACAAGGAAGAGGAAGAGTTTATGAAAACGGCGCTACCCATGCTTGAGGCAAATGATTATCTCCCATGGTGTACGTTTACATTTACAAAAAGCGGTATGAGCCCAAATGTGTATGCAAGCTCTATTTGGAACGGGGATGACTTGTGTTCATTCGGCGCTTCTGCCTTCGGTAAAATCGGCAGATTTGTTTATCAAAACTATGCTGATATGCATAATTACATGAATATTGTCGAGAAAGGGGTATTACCCGTATGGCGTGGAAACAGGCTGAACAATGTTGAGGAGATGATTCGAGCTATTCTGCTAGGAATGAAATTGACTCGACTGGATACAAAGGAATTTCAGTATACATTCGGTGTGGACTTGCTTAAGGTTTGTGAAAACGAATTATATGATCTGATTAAAGAAGGCTTTGTTAAAATTGAAGATGGAATTATCCAAATGACACAAAAAGGCCTACTTTATAGTGATTTTACTGGCAAAACCTTAGCGATTGGAGTATCGAAACGATTTGGTTTTTCAGATGATGATGAAAAAATAACAAAAACGTATACAGTACTTAGTAAGGTCGTCTAGTATAAAAAGCCTAAATATGATTTAGCTGGGATTTATTACATGGGGCCTCAAAACAATATTATCGGGAAAGGGATTTCCGTTTCTCCAGGCATCATCGAAGGGCCGGTAAAAATAGTTGAAACCCCCGAAGATGTAGATAATATCAATGCCGGGGATATCATGGTGGTAAAGAGCAGCGATCCTCTATTTGCACTGGGTGTAATGTCATCTGCCGGATTGATTTGTGAGATAGGGGGTGCATTAACCCATATATGTATTGTTTCAATGGAGATGGGCATTCCTTGCATTGCACGTGCAGAAAACATCACTGAATCCCTGAAAGATGGGATGATCATTACCTTAAATGCATCCGAAGGATTGGTTTATAGTGGGTAGTATTAATTTAGTAGAAGACTTCAAAACATCAATACTGGAAATATCTGAAAGAGATGGAAAAACAACCTGGCCTATAGATTTAAATTCTATATCACACCTTTTCATCGGAGAATTCGATAAAGAACTTCTTCAGGACATCGAAAAAATGGAATACAAGGGCCACGCAAAATACAATATCGGCCAGGCATTTGTTACACCACAACGTATCATCAGATTGTTAATACCCTTTGTTCAAGGGCTGAGTACATTAGGCTTGTCACGCGAATTACGGAGAGAAAAAGTAGAATACTTGCTTTCACTGGTTCATGAATTAAAGCATGGGGATCCTAGCAACAGGGATGGAAAGAATATCGTTTTATCTCCTGACGAATTGAACAACATCATCGGCCCTTCCTGGCTTTCAGAGTCCGATAAACAAAGCTCGCTCCTAGTACATAAGCTCTGTGGAATTCTTTGGGCGTATGTTGAAACATTGTTTTTCAAAACCCACGGCCTTGTTCGGGAGTTTCATGGCCCATATACTTTGCCTGGTTATGATGGGAATTTCCTGTTCAGGGATTTTGTCTGTTTAAAACCAACAGAGTTGTGGGAAGAGAGCAGTGCTCTACCGTTCTCAAGGGCCAGGATCGTGGCGGCATACGACCAGCTGGATATGTCTGTCGATATCTACAATCACGTTTCGATTCCTGAAGGGAGGACTTTTATTGAGAGTCTTAAGTCTTACTATGTCGAATGTGATGGAAAAATCCTGGAGCCATCAGAAATAGATAGCTTATGCAAAGATCTATCAACAGTGATGAGAAGTATACACAAAAAGGTTGAAAGTCTGGAGTGGCAAAAGCGTGCTGAGAAGTACGCTGATATTTTCTGGTACAGCAAAAAACAACTCAGGGATATTTTGGAAGAGGATTGGGCGGTCCCTGAAGCCGTCAGGCAACAAATACAACATGGTGAGATCAGCACAAAACAAAAACAAATAAGTCAAAGGGAATTGCAGATTATGATGAAATTGTCCTTTTAAATCGACTTCTGCTCACAATTAAATTCCCTCTAATTGAGCTATGAAGGTGTATTACATTTTAAAATTGCTTCATTCTTGACTGAGTAATCTTTTACACCATGAGTAGTGAACCTATCACATCGAAGCCAAGGCATGATGAAGATCTAACCGGGCGAAGCAGGCTGACAGTCAATGTCCTGGTCAGTTGGTTGAGCTATTTCGTTATCATCATTACCGGTTTTATCCTCCCTAGAATGATAGATAACAATATGGGTCAGGCTAGTCTGGGAATCTGGGATTTTGCCTGGTCACTGGTTAATACACTGACATTTATGGGATTAGGGGTTGGTTCGTCTATCAATCGCTATGTGGCGCTCCATCGCTCGAAGCATGATGAGCAAGCATTACGTCAGGCAATCAGTACCGTAAGCTGCATCCAGGTGATTATCGGGTTCATGACCTTCCTGGCGACATTAGCGCTATTCTATCTCCTGCCGATTCTTTATTCCGATACCCTAGGCGAGCATATAGAGGAGTTACGATGGGTTATTTTTCTACTTGGCATTGGTCTCGCCATTCAGATGACGGTAGATGTATTTAGAGGAATATTAACCGGCTGTCACAGATTTGATATTCATAACTGGATTAATGCAGCGTTTCGTTTACTCACTGCTGTATTTATGATCATAAGTTTGATTATTGGGGGCACATTGTTTGAGCTAAGCCTGATTTATCTAATTGGAGTGATTATCAGTGAACTCATTAGAGCTAAAATGGCTTATAAGGTGTGTCCAGAAATACACTTCGCTATACAATATATTAAATGGGAAACCGCAAAGGAAATGCTCACTTTTGGCGGGAAGTCTTTTATCTTTCCCATGCCGCAACTGATCATTCAATACGCGGTTAATATATTGATGCTGGGTGCCTTAGGGCCAGCTGCATTAGCCATTTTTGCCCGGCCATTTTCACTCGTACAGCATATAAAGACATTTTTAGTGAAGTATCAGAACATACTCACACCAACGGCTGCGGTACTTTATGCTAATAATGATGGTGCTGAACTGAAAAACTATTTTCTGGACAATACGCGATATGGTGCAGCGCTTGTTATTCCACTTTTGCTATTTTTAGCTATTTTAGGCGACTTTCTTATCCATATATGGATGGGGCCACACTATGTTTACACTCAATTAATCATTGTCCTTGCACTGGGCCGATTACTACCCATTGTCCAGGGTAGCGCTGGACGTATTCTCGTCGGCTTAAACCTGCATGGGCGGATTGCCTTTTACAATATATTTACATCATTGTTTATTTTTTCTGTTGGCTTTGCGATCGTTGAACAGTCAGGCTGGTCACTTGAAAAAGCGGCTTGGCTTTATGTTGTCCCCATATTTTTTACAATGGGATTTTTGACACCAGCCTATGCGTGCCACCATATAAAGATCACTTTCGTACATTATATTAGAAATACATTTTTGGTCCCTTTATCCTGCAGTACGGTTTATGGGGTTTTTCTATATATTATCAGAACATCCCTGCATGACAGTATTATCCTAGCTTTACTAATCGGGTTGGCAGGTGGCCTGATCATTATGCCTCTTTTATATTGGAACTTTCTGCTTACTGAACAAGAGAAAGAAACAATAATGACAAAAATTAGAAAAGTCAGGTCCCGTTCAAGTTAAGCTAATGAAATTATATTATTGCTTGATTAAAAATTATGCTTGACTGAACAGGCCAGAACTTACAGATAGAGCAGCAATTGTCATAAGTTCCGTTTCCGAAAATGGTAACCATTCGGCCATGATCAGAGCAACCAGAACCAGCTCACGTACCAGTGTAGTTTACATGGACCAGCCAATAACCTTGCGTGAAAACAGGTCGAGAGCAACAGCAAGATACAGCAAACATGCCAGGTTCGGATATAAGTAATATCGGTCACCCAGGCAATATTCATTTCGAAACATAGCCTGGCTAGCAGGAAAATATTAGCTTATAGAGTGCAACTATACGGTCAGCGAACAATATTCGTTATAACTAGCAACAGACTTTATAGCGCTTGCAGAATAATCGTGTAGCGATAGGTTTCTGGTTGGTCCTTGATTCGTTTTGCAATCATACGCTGCTTTTCTGCATCGCTCTTACGCATTAGCAAAAGATCGTTCTCATTCAGTTCCTGACCCTCAAAATACATTTGGGTGACCAGTTCATCGTAGCCACGCTTGCTGACCTTGAAGTGTATGTGTGGAGGCCGCATCCAAGTCCTTGAGGCAGGATAGGCACCAGGCAATACAGTCTTGAAATGAAACCGGCCCTGCTTGCCGCTTTGCACTATGGCCCAGCCCTGAAAGTTCGGATCCAACGGTGCCGGATTGGAATCATGCGGGTGCCGGTAACGCCCGGCGGCATTGGCCTGCCAAAGATCGACCGTCACATCCTCAACAGGGTCGCCTTCTGTATCCAGCACCTGACCGTCGATATGAATAATCCTGCCCTGTGCGGTACCGTTTACACCCTCTATTTGTGTCAAATCAAAGTCCTTATCCTTTTGTGGTGTAAGCGGATAAAAAGGCCCTTCGATCTCGGTTGGCGTCGGATGATGCGCTGTAGAATCTGATGCACTGACAAGCTTGTAAAATGGCGCTACAAGTCCACTCAGAATACCGACTGTAACAAAGGAACGTCGGGATGATTTGCTCATGACATTGCTCTCACTTAATTCCGTTTTAGGTCAGAAAGAGTATATGACATATTTTTTTAACTCTAGCCCCAAACTCCAAGAGTTATCGCACCATTATGGTGCCTCACAATTTAAAAATGGTTCAATTTGGTGCGTATAATCAACGAATAAAGTGCCTAATTTATGTTAACTTATTGATATCATAGTATTTAGAAAAAGTGGCATCGATGATGCTTATATAAATACAACGCTCAGCGTAAACAAAGATTTTTCGGGTCTGATGCCTGAAAATGGATAAAACAATATGGGCTGCCCACGAAGCATGAGCTGTCCAAGCTTATGTCATAGGCTGGAAGTCCTGCCAGTTTTTTGTCATATGATACCGATAGCATTACGCCATAGCGTAAAAATTTATCTTTAAGTTTTGGAGATTGGAAAAACATGAAAAGTAAGTTGGAATACATCTGGCTCGACGGCTATAAACCGACTCAGAGTCTGCGCAGTAAAACTATGGTCCGCTCTGATTTCGGGGGCAAACTGGAAGACTGTCCGATGTGGTCATTCGATGGCAGTTCCACCGAACAAGCCGAAGGTAACGCATCAGATTGCCTGTTGAGGCCTGTTCGCATTATTGCTGATCCCGGTCGCAAGAATTCATATCTGGTCATGACCGAGGTTCTGAATGCTGACGGTACACCGCATGAGTCCAACGGGCGCGCAACCATCGCAGATGATGATGAAGATTTCTGGTTTGGTTTTGAACAGGAATATTTCCTCTGGAACCCAGATACTAATTTGCCACCCGGTTTCCCGGCTGGCGGCTACCCCCCACCTCAGGGTCCATATTACTGCTCGGTCGGTGCACGCAATGCCTACAGTCGTGAATTGATTGAAGAGCACCTGGATCTCTGCCTGGAAGCGGGTCTCAACGTTGAAGGTATCAATGCGGAAGTAGCTGCAGGTCAGTGGGAATTCCAGATCTTCGCCAAGAGCGCAAAAAAAGCGGGAGACGAAATCTGGCTGGCTCGTTATCTGCTGGAGCGTACTGCTGAAAAATATGATCTGGCTGTCGACTGGCACCCTAAACCACTTGGTGACACCGACTGGAACGGTTCCGGTATGCATGCGAACTTCTCCAATGGTGTCATGCGTGAAGCAGGAACTGAAGATGTCTTCACCAGGATCTGTGATGAATTTGCCAAGAACGTCGCAGCATGTATCAACGTCTACGGTGCCCATAACGAACAACGTCTGACCGGTAAACATGAGACACAGTCGATCGATCAGTACAGCTATGGTGTATCTGATCGTGGTGCATCGATCCGTATTCCAATTGGTACGGTAGAAGATGGCTGGAAAGGTCGTCTGGAGGATCGCCGCCCGGCATCCAATGCCGATCCTTACAAGGTTGCTTCGCTCATCGTCAAGGTGACCAAGGAAGCACTGGCCTGATAAAGTACAAGCAGATCGAAATATAAAACCGGGGTGGGTGACCATCCCGGTTTTTTTATGTTCAACGTACGCGGTGTTTCATGTCAGCTGACCAGTCCTGTTGCAGGATCTGCAGAACATCATCCATGGAAGCCGGTCGCTCAACCGGATCCTTATTGAGGCACTTCAGACACAGCGTCTCCAGGATATTCGGTACCGGATATTTGCTGATCTCTGAAGGTTTGGTCGGTTCCTGGTTCTGCACCATGTCCAGGATCTCATAGGTCTTATCGCTATTAAAAGGAGGAACCCCGGTTAGCAGTTCATAAAGCACTGTACCCAGGCTGTAGATATCGGTGCTAAAACTGATATCCGTGTCGCGACGTATTTGCTCAGGCGACATATAGCATAGCGTTCCCTGTAACTTACCGTGCCCGGTCATCGTTTTATCAGAATCAGCAATTGATTTGCCTTCTTCGGTATCTTCAAGCTGTGTCGTTCCGTCCTTCTTCCAGACCTTGGCCAATCCCCAGTCAAGTAACAGGACCTCACCATACGGACCGACCAGAATGTTTTCAGGTTTGATATCGCGATGAGCAACGCCATGCGCATGTGCATAGGCCAATGCACGCGCTATTTGTTCGATAACTTCAATCAGTTGTGTCAGGTCGTATCTTTCACGGTAATCCATGATCTCGCGCAGGGTATAACCGTGCACCAACTTCATCGTGAAGTAGTAATGCCCCCGGTTGTCACGACCCACCTCATAAACCGGTGTTGTGTTCGGGTGCTGCAACATCGCTGAAATCCTGGCTTCACGCAGCAGGCGCGTTTTTTCGATTTCATCATCTACAAATTCAGGACGTAATGTCTTGTAAGCCACCACCCGGTTTAAATGCATATCCTTGCACGATTTGATCAGTGACTTCCCCCCCTTAGCAATCGTGCTGAGGAATATGTAGCGGGTATTCGGGTTCAGTTTCTTTGGAAGTGGTTTGTCGGTGTCTTCCAGAAAGACGTCACCGTACTCTTGTGCGGGTTGCTTAAACTTGAGCATAGTGCGCAGCCTCTAATCAACAATACTATCTACTGTAGCATTATTCTCCGCATGGTTTAGGAATATGGTCGCGAATCATAAAGTTTATAATACAGACCAAAACTTGCAATGTTTTAGCGCCATAGCTTTGGTATAAATCGCCAGGTATCCAGACGGTATAAATACCCACAATCATCCGATTATTATGGGTCCCACCTTTAGCCTTCAGACTCTTGTTCACAAACTCGACCAAATACATGCATTCACGATTTTTTCCGTTTTCTACAATTTTTATTATTACACTATCAAGCACCCAATCTCCTTTGGGCCAATTCTCATCATCACCAAATTATAATGGTAAGCTGGAGCTATTATCATAATTCTATTATGATTTACTCGCAAAATTATCATTTATATTGGAAGTCAGGCTGTAATCAGCCTTTCCACGAGGCCATGCATAACCATCAGCATTAACTTTAAAAAGCCAAACTAAAAGCGATAAAAAGGACAACTATATATTTCATATTTATTTAACCTGACAACTGGTATTTATGATTGTATTACCATGTAATGGTTTTTGAGCGCTTAACAGTTATATATTTAACGCCTTATAACTATCTTTGTTTCACTAGCGATATAGGTCGGGTATCCTCTCTTACCAATAATTTTTCTTTTATCAAATATATCTTGTTCGTAGCTGTAGCTTCTCCAACAATCAGTTTTGTAGCCACCTAGCCTATCATTCCAACATGGAGTATTGTTTGAACCATCTGTATTCCAGTATCTAAAAATAAATTTCTTGCCTTTTCGAGGAGCATAGAATTGACCGATGTTGCCCCACCCTCGATCATGCTGCATTAGGAAAATTGCATAATCTGAATTTATATCCATAAGGCCAATTAATTTTATTGAATTCGGCCAATGTGAAGGAGATTTATCTTTTTCATTCACTAAATAATGCGTACTTATCAAACCCAGTCTTTCACACCAATCAAAATCGTCTGATTCGCTCGCAACTTTACATAACTTCGGAATATTTGCCATATCAAATGGCTTTCTTGACTTTGCCTTAGGAAGCAACCTTGTTATCTTTTTTCGCAAAGCCACATATTCCAGGAATTCATTCGAATTTGAACCTCGAACCGGCATGATTATTCCACTTTCCTTCTCTACATTAAACTCTGGGAGGGTAAATGAGTTCTCGAAAAGCTCTTCCAAGATATCAACGTTCTCAGTTGATACTGCTCCTTCACGAATTAGACTTATTAGTGGGAAAAATTCTTTAGTCACGAATACATCGTACTGCCCGCCATGCCTATGGTCACGTGTATGGGTGGACGCGCCCAGCTTAGCTAACATTGATATTACTTCTTTTCTTTGAGAATCAGCCGCAAGCCAAAACAAGGTCGTGTAAGCATCGTTGCTGATGTATATTTTATTATTTACGTTTACCTGTTTAGTCAACTTTGTCAGTAGTTTGGTCAAATCATCCAGTTTCACTTTCTTAAAGAAGACAGAACCGGAAAGACTCTTTACGTTCCCAAGAACGAAACCTTGAAGAATTGTCTCCGCAGAGATACCTGAGTCCAGTGCGCCAATAAGATCAATCGCTCTCCCTTTGCGAACGATAGAATCAAGAGGCAGGTCATTAATGTAACAATTTACACTAATGCCGCCTTCGTTTGACGTGATCGCTGGACTACAGTCTCCCCGAGTTTCTACCTTGCTTGCATGGGCAGAGCTAAGTAAGAGAAAGAATGTAATACTCAACCTAGTTAACATGTATCGTACCCTTATTATCTTTTATAACCGGACTCTTATCGCCATAGGTAGTTATACTATCCTCAGGGTCTGTGCTTGATATAATTTGATACACACCAAATACAATACCTGTTAATAGTGAGATTATCGCTACTTTTGCGGCAATAGCATTCCAATTCCGTTTTCTTCTCGACACTTCATTCCTCCAATTTTTTACTGAGCTACTGATGACACTGGCTAATAGCACATATCGGTTAAATTATAAGGCGTTTAAATGCGCGTACAAAGCACCGCTTTTTAACGCCCTTTTTTATTTCCTTTTTATGCAACATATAAATTAACCATAGTCTAGCCAAACAAGCCAAAATATTGGCGATACCAAACTAATTAAAAAGGCATATAATAAATTTTTCCACCCCTCTTTTGCAGAAAGCTTGTATATTATTGTCATTATTAATGAAAACACTGCTATAACAAGCAATGTAATTATTGCTAAGTAGTGAAGACTGCTAAATGCTATAGCCAAACCTAAATCATATTTCCCTAAATATTTCGCATTAATTGCCCAAAAACTAAATGGCATGATCAATGCACAAATTATTGATATAACTAGTACAGACTTTGATACTAATTTAGTTGTTTTTTTAAATTCATTGTCCATATTTTAGTAGATAATTATTTTGTGTTCGCATAACTTGTTAATATGAAGCCATCTAAGACTAGCTATCCTTTTATAAGATATTACCTTGTAGGACTACATATAAGAATATTAAGAGGTAAAAGTAGTCGTTATTTAGAAATGCCTAATATTCTTGAAATAGAATATTTCTTTATATTTACTTGCCTGACTATCGTGTCATGTAAATACCAGGCTAACTGCGGGGTCTCGCATCAGTTCAGTAAAACAGCATTGCTGTAGCTCTATTTTCACGCTAGTTTATGCCCATGTTCCATGTCATACTTTACCAGCCGGAGATACCACCGAACACCGGCAATATTATCCGTCTTTGTGCAAATACCGGCGCCCGACTGCACCTGATCGAGCCGCTGAGTTTCGAGATGGACGACAAGCGCCTACGTCGGGCCGGGCTGGATTATCACGAGTTTGCACAGGTCAAGCGCTATGCGAATCTGCAGGCATGTATTGAAGCGATCAAACCAACACGCGTGCTGGCCTGCAGTACTAAGGGGAAGACCGGCTACCATCAGGCACACTACCATCCAGGTGATGCATTGCTGTTCGGACCAGAGACCCGTGGCTTACCAGATGAGATCCTCGATAGTTTGCCGGCTGAGCAGGTGTTGCGTATTCCGATGCAGGCAGAGAACCGTAGTTTGAATCTATCCAACGCGGTGGCGATTATTTTGTATGAGGCGTGGCGGCAGCAGGGTTTTGATTCAGGTGATATTTAGAGTTCCTGGTACAATGCATTTCATTTATTGCACCCTACAACTGCTGTTTAAAGGGTTTTCTCTGATATGTAACAGATATACTTTTTATTAGATCCCCTCACCCCAGCCCCTCTCCCTGAGGGAGAGGGGGTTTAAATGAAAAAATTTCCACTGATTTAACCCAATTCCGTTCCTGCTGCGTTTACCAGTACAGGTTAAACAAGAACAGGAGCAAATCATGCAAGCCCGTATCAACACACTGCCATTTCTCTTTTCCTTATTTATAGTCGGCCTGGTGGCCTGCACCTCGGAAACTTCCACCCGTGTGTCGACTTCACCGCCAGCCAAGCAGCAGGTGGAGCCTGAACAGACGCCTCCACCATCGAGCCAGCCGGGCAAAACCGTGCTGACTGACCAGGTAGCCAGCCAGAATCAGGCAGCACCTAAACGCGAAGTACCGGCCAGCCCTGCCGAGCTGAAACAGCTCCATCGTCAGGAATTGCATAAGCACGCCGCTAAGCCACATGGCCGGATGGCCAGCCCTGGCGTGCTGGCCGAGTCGACGGCCAATATCCGTATCGTGACCGAACCGCTGGACCGCGAAAACTACGCGCATTTTGACGATAACCCGGTCAAACGCGTTGCCGAGCACCCAGTGTCGACGTTCAGTATCGATGTCGATACCGGTGCCTACAGTAACATCCGCCGTATAATTAACGCTGGTCACTTGCCACGCAAGGATGCAGTTCGGGTCGAGGAGATGATCAATTATTTTTCATATCATTATCCGGCACCTGCATCCCGCTCGACACCGTTCCTGGTTACGACCGAACTGGGTCCGACACCATGGAATACAGATACCCGCCTGCTGCATATCGGTATCAAGGGATATGACCTCAGCCGTGAAAAGCTACCTGCCGCTAACCTGGTTTTCCTGGTCGATGTGTCAGGCTCGATGAATTCGGCCAACAAGCTCGGACTGTTGAAACAGTCTCTGAAACTGCTGACCAAACAGTTAAGACCTGAGGACCGAATCTCGCTGGTTGTTTATGCCGGGGCGTCCGGCATCGTGTTACAACCGACCCCGGGGGATGACCAGATTAAAATTGGACTGGCACTGGACCAGTTGCACGCGGGTGGCTCTACCAACGGTGCGTCCGGTATCCGTTTGGCCTACCAGGTCGCACGCAGCGCCTGGATCAAGGGCGGCATCAATCGCGTACTGCTTGCCACTGATGGTGACTTCAACGTCGGTACGGTATCTCACGAGGCACTGATGGACCTGATTGAGCAACAACGCAAGTCTGGTATTACACTGACCACGCTGGGATTTGGCAGCGGTAACTACAATGACAAACTGATGGAACAGCTCGCCGATGCTGGAAATGGCAATTATGCCTATATCGATAGCCTGAACGAGGCGCAGAAGGTGCTGGTTGATGAAATGGGCTCCACCCTGCATACCATTGCCGAGGACGTGAAAATCCAGATCGAGTTCAATCCGGCAACGGTCGCCGAATACCGCCTGGTCGGTTATGAAAACCGCATGCTGCAGCGCGAAGACTTTAACAATGACAAGGTCGATGCGGGTGACATCGGTGCCGGGCATACGGTTACCGCGATCTATGAGCTGGCGCTGACCGGTAAACGCGGACAGTTGGTCGATCCACTGCGATATGGCAGCCAGGAACTTCGAGACCACGCTAAATACAGTAAGGAAGTGGCGCTGGTGCGCCTGCGCTACAAACAGCCGGATGCGCATACAAGCAAACTGATCGAGCAGCCAGTACACACCACCAGCATGATCGACAAACTGGAACGTACCAGTCTGCGCTTCCGCTTTGCGGCTGCAGTGGCCGGTTATGGTCAGTTGCTACGCGGTGGCCGTTATCTACATAGCTACAACTATGATGAGGTTATCAAGCTTGCACGTAACGCTCGCGGCAACGATCACTATGGTTATCGCGGCGAATTCATCAAGCTGGTTAATCTGACCAACTCGCTATCCGTGAATAATGCCTCAGCCAGACGCTAGCTTAAGGTCAACCCCGCATGGGCAGCATAATGTAACTGACTCATGCGGGGTTTTTATTCAACACGTGGCCATTTATACTCCTTACTATATGGAAAAGGACTCCGATGAACAGCTGATGTTGCAGTATCAGGCTGGCAATGCAGACGCTTTTGATATGCTGTATCAGCGCTACCGTAAACCGATGTA
Source organism: uncultured Gammaproteobacteria bacterium (assembly GCA_947258795.1). GTDB lineage: Bacteria > Pseudomonadota > Gammaproteobacteria > DRJJ01 > DRJJ01 > DRJJ01. Next base: position 39,168 of record CAMYJU010000003.1, read on the forward strand.
CAACTATTTGTTGCAACAATGCCATGACCGGGCGACCGCCGATGAGTTGTTCCAGGATATCTGGATGAAGCTGATTCGCGCGCGCGAACACTACCAGGTCAAGGCCAGTTTCAGGACCTGGCTTTATCACCTGGCACATAACCGCCTGATCGACCATTTCCGTCGCAGCCAGCTGCGCCAGGCTGAACAGCAGGGCCACCTGGCACCGGCGCCGGACGAACTGGCAGACCCGGCCGGGGCAGGCCCGGACACGCAACTCGATACCCAACAACAACTACAGAAACTGATGGTCCTGGTGCATGAACTGCCAACGGAACAGCGCGATGTATTTCTATTACAACAGGAGGCCGGGCTGGACCTGAATGCAATCGCCTATGTTACCGGTGTGGCCTATGAAACGGTTAAAAGCCGCTTGCGCTATGCGCTCAAACGATTACGCCAGGGTATGCATCATGACTGAGCAACCGCAGGACAAGTCTCTGGTCGATGAAAAGCTGTCAGACCTGTATCAGCAGCGTGATCAGGCCGAACCCCCGGCACAGCTGGATGCACAGATCAAGGCAAGTGCACACGACGCGCTCAAACCCGCGCAACCCGAACCGATCAGCTACAGCCAGAAGCAGCATTGGTATGCCACGGCCGCAATGATCGCCGTGGTGGCATTAATGCTGCACTTCATCATCGATGAAGCAGAACAGATACTACCTGAACCGACCCTGTCGGATTGGCAGGCCGCACCGGGCAAGACTGTTGAATCAGAGCAGCAACCGGCATCCAGCCTGGCCGATGCCGAAACGGTGGCTCCTGCCACCGCACCGGCCTCGCCTCCTGCGTTAACAAAACCCGCCGCTCCTGAGAAAAAGGCGGCGCGCAAGTTAAAACCCGCGGCCCCGACTGAACAGGTCCTGATGCGTGAACGAGCCGAATCCGACTCCCTGCGCATCAGGCAACAAGCTACGGGTGCGCTGCAAACGCCTGCAAAAGCTAAAACTGGCGCGGTTAAACCACAGGCAGCGGTACCACAGCTTGATTTACCCATGCTCTCAGCCGAGGCCTGGCAGGAACGCATCCGCAGACTATTGCATGACAAGCAGCCCGAACTGGCCAGGCAGGAACTTAAGGCCCTGATCGCCAGCTGGCCAGACTTCCGGGTAGATCCGCAACTGCTCGAACAGACCGACCTGCTTCAGGCCCCGGTCACTGAACCGGTCCAGGGCACACCTTGATAGTGAAATCATGGCCTTATACCGGCCCCATCCGTATAATGGCGCCTTACCGTAAGCATATGAATTGTAAACATCATGACTAAAACCACCGATGTCAGCACCTTCCAGGGGCTGATCCTCGCATTACAGCAGTACTGGGCCGACCAGGGCTGCATCATTCTGCAGCCCTATGATATGGAAGTCGGCGCCGGCACCTTCCATACCGCAACCTTTTTACGCGCCGTTGGCCCGGAGCCGTGGAGTTCCGCCTATGTTCAGCCCTGCCGACGGCCGACCGATGGTCGTTACGGTGAAAACCCGAACCGGCTGCAAATGTATTACCAGTTCCAGGTGGTGATCAAACCCTCACCCCTGGATATCCAGGAGCTGTACCTGGACTCGCTGCGCATGCTCGGTCTGGATCTGCTTGAGCATGATGTGCGTTTTGTCGAGGACAACTGGGAATCCCCGACCCTGGGCGCCTGGGGGCTGGGCTGGGAAGTGTGGCTGAACGGTATGGAAGTCACCCAATTTACCTATTTCCAGCAGATCGGTGGCCTGGATTGCGCGCCGGTGACTGGCGAAATCACCTATGGCCTGGAACGCATTGCGATGTACCTGCAAGGGGTTAAAAGCGTGTTTGACCTGGTATGGACCGATGGACCGATGGGCAAGGTGTTATATAAGGATGTCTTCCACCAGAACGAAGTGGAGATGTCGGCGTATAACTTTGAACACGCGGATGTCGACATGCTGTTCAAGTGGTTTGATGCCTGCGAACAGGAAAGCGCGAAACTGATCGAGCAAAACCTGCCTTTGCCGGCCTATGAAATGATGATGAAGGCCTCGCACACTTTCAACCTGCTGGATGCACGCCATGCAATCTCGGTGACCGAGCGTGCCCGTTATATCGGCCGTATCCGCACACTGTCGCGCGCCGTTGCCGAAGCCTATTACAATCGCCGTGAGGCGCTGGGCTTCCCGATGTGCAGTACACAGGAGGCCGCCTCATGAGTGATGCACAGGATCTGCTGATCGAGATCGGCACTGAGGAACTGCCGCCCAAGGCTCTGAAGCGTCTGTCCGCGGCCTTTACCCAAAGCATCCTGCAGGGTCTGGACCAGGCCGGCCTGAACTACAATGGCCATCAGGCCTATGCCACGCCGCGCCGGCTGGCCATCCTGGTTAACCAGCTCGATACCCGGCAACCGGACAAATCCATTGATAAGCGTGGCCCTGCGGTCACTGCGGCATTTGATGATGAAGGTTGCCCGACCCCGGCGGCACAGGGCTTTGCACGTTCCTGCGGTATCGATGTGAACGAGCTCGATACCATGGAAACCGACAAGGGCAGCTGGCTGGTGTATCGCTCCACTGAAACGGGGCAGGACACCACCACCCTGATCGCGGCTATCCTGCAACAGGCCACTGATGCCCTGCCGATACCGAAACGCATGCGCTGGTCGGACCTGAGCGATACCTTTGTGCGCCCGGTACACTGGCTGTTGATCCTGTTTGGTGACCAGGTGATACCGGCGACCCTGCTCAGCCAGACCTCCGCACGCGTGACCCGCGGACACCGTTTCCATCACCCGGATACCCTGTACCTGGCCGAACCGGCCGCCTATGCGCCATTGCTGGAAAGCGAGGGCCAGGTGATGGCCGATTACGAGGCACGACGCGAGGCCATCCGTGCCCAGGTGATCGAAACCGCCCATGCGCATGGCGGCACCGCGGTTATCGATGAGGACCTGCTCGACGAGGTTACCGCGTTGGTCGAATGGCCCACCGCGATACTCGGCCAATTCGATCACGATTTTCTGAGAGTACCGCCGGAAGCACTGATTTCGGCGATGAAGGACCACCAGAAGTATTTTCACCTGGTCGACCAGCACAACAAGCTGATGCCTTGCTTTATCGCGGTCAGTAATATCCAGAGCAGTAACCCGGACGTGGTGCGAGAAGGCAATGAGCGGGTCATCACCCCGCGCCTGACCGACGCGGATTTTTTCTGGAGCCAGGATTGCAAGCAGGCGCTGATTGAGTATTCGGAGCGACTCGGCAGTGTCGTGTTTCAGAAAAAGCTCGGTACCTTGCAGGACAAGACCCTGCGCGTCGAGTCCCTGTCGGCCAGTATTGCCGCCGAACTGGGTATCGACCAGGGCGATGCCAAGCGCGCCGCACTGCTGTGCAAGTGTGACCTGATGACCGACATGGTCGGCGAATTTCCGGACCTGCAGGGCATCATGGGGCGTTACTATGCGGCCAGTAGTGGCGAAAAGGCTGCAGTTGCACAGGCCATCGAGGATCACTACCGGCCCCGTTTTGCCGGTGACGAACTACCCGAGACCGCCATCGGCCAGACGGTCGCGATTGCCGACAAGCTCGACACCATGGTCGGCATCTTCGGTATCGGCCAGGCACCGACCGGCGACAAGGACCCGTTTGCGTTACGACGCGCCGCGCTCGGCATCGTCAGGATACTGATCGAGCAAGACCTCGGCCTGGACCTGAAAAAGGCCATCCAGTCTGCGATCGACAGCTACCAGCGGGTCGAACTGGATCAGCATACCGCGGACCAGGTCTATAACTTTATCCTCGCTCGTACCCGCGTATATTACAGCGGCCATGGCTATGCGGCTGACGAGATCGATGCCGTACTGTCGCTGGAACCGGCGGTGTTCAACGATATGAACCATCGCCTGCGCGCATTGAGCGTGTTCCGCAGCCTGCCCGAGGCAGATTCCCTGGCTGCGGCCAACAAACGTATCAGCAATCTGCTGAACAAGGCCAATGCGGCCGATATCCCGACGTCCGTTGCCCAGGGTATGCTGAAAGAACCGGCGGAAAAATCCCTGGCGATCGCGCTCAGTCAGCTACAGACCCAGGTCGAGCAGCTGCTTGCCAAGGGTGATTTCACCGAGGCCATGAAACATCTGGCCAGTCTGCGCGAACCGGTTGACGGCTTTTTTGATGACGTGATGGTTATGGTTGACGATATGGCGCTGCGCCACAATCGACTTGCGCTGTTGTCCTCGCTACGCAAGCTGTTCCTGACTATTGCCGATTTGTCACGCTTACAGACAGGTTAACGATCATGAGTGAACTGAACGCGGATTCCTACCAGGCCATGCTGGAAACAGTACAGGCCTTTCATGACAAGCACGATTTCAAGAACACCGGTGGCGAGGAGCTCAGTTACCGGGTCGCGCTAATGACCGAGGAGCTGGGTGAAATCTCCGCCTGCGTGACCAAGGGCAAGCCGGTCGCCGAGCTGGCCGAGGAGACCGCCGATCTGCTGATCCTGCTGATAGGCACCGCGATTGCGGCCGATTTCGATCTGAAACAGGCCTTCTGGGACAAGATGGACAAGATCATGCAGCGCGATTCCAAAATGATCAATGGTCGTATCCGGGTTTCGGAATTCAGGGACCAGTAACACCCGTGCCTGCCCTGCTGCCGAACTCCGCACAACTTAGCCCGTGACCTGCGCCCGCTGTGTGGTTAAAATCGGTCTGTTATGAAACTGATAATTCTGGATCGTGATGGCGTAATCAACTACGACTCTGACGACTACATCAAGTCGCCGGAGGAATGGCTGCCGATACCCGGCAGCCTGGAAGCCATTGCACGGCTGAACCACGCCGGTTATAACGTGGTCGTGGCAACCAACCAGTCCGGCATCGGGCGGGGCTATTACTCCCTGGAAACCCTGAACCAGATCCATCACAAGATGCATAAACGCCTGACCGAGGTCGGTGGTGTCATCGACGGCATCTTCTTTTGCCCGCATACACCAGACGATCACTGTCACTGCCGCAAGCCGGCCATTGGCCTGTTCCAGCAAATCGCCGAACGCATGCGCTGTAAACTGGAGCATGTACCCTTTATCGGTGACACCCTGACCGACGTCACCGCGGCGCGGGTTGCTGCACTCAGCCCGGTGCTGGTACGTACCGGCAAGGGCCAGCTGACGCTGGACAAATCCAGGGCGGCCACGGCTGATGTGCCGGTATTCGATAACCTGGAATCCTACGTCACCGACCTGCTGTCACCGGAACCAAACTAGAAGGAAAAAATACGTGTCTTATGTACGCGCCATATTCAACTGGCTGGGTTTTTTCATAATTCTGGCAATGGATGCGATTGTTTTGACGCTGTTGCTGCCAGCACCCTATAGATGGCGTAATGCCTATAATGCCTTTACTGCACGTAGATTGCTGGCCTGTTTACGTGTTACCTGCGGTTTAAAGCACCGCATTACCGGTCTCGAGAATATCCCGGACACGCCCGTGGTGATCTTAAGTAATCACCAGTCCACCTGGGAGACCATTGCCTACCAGGCCATCCTGCCACCGATGGTCTGGGTACTGAAACGCGAGCTGTTATGGATCCCAGGGTTTGGCTGGATATTACTAGCCATCAGGTCGATCGCCATCAACCGTTCAAAGGGCAGCAACGCGATGGAACAGCTCAAGATAAAAGGCAAGCAGCGCCTGAATGAAGGGATATGTGTCACCATCTTCCCCGAGGGCACACGCAAGCCCTGGGGTAAGCCAGGACGTTACAAACTAGGTGGTGCGGTGCTGGCTGAATATGCCGGTGTACCGGTATTACCGCTGGCCCATAATGCCGGGTTTTTCTGGCCACGGCATTCACTGGCTAAAAAGCCGGGTACAGTGGATCTGGTCATAGGCAAACCTATCGATACTACCGGGCTGGACGCAAACCAGATCAACAAGTTGGCAGAAACCTGGATTAAAGAAACAACGGCCAAGCTGACCCCGGATCAGGGCCAGGCCTGAACGGCAGAAATCTAAACGTTAAATATCCAGGTTCGCGACCGACAACGCGTTGCTCTCGATAAAGTCACGTCGCGGCTCGACCTGGTCACCCATCAGCGTGGTAAACACCTGGTCGGCGGCCACTGCATCTTCGATCTTCACCTGCAGTAACACGCGGCTATCCGGGTCCATCGTGGTTTCCCAGAGCTGATCCGGATTCATTTCACCCAGACCCTTGTAACGTTGGATAGACTGACCACGCTTGGCCTCTTCCATCAGCCACTCGATCGCCTGCTTTAAGCTACTGACCGGCTGTTGTTTGTCGCCACGCTGTATGCGTGCGTCGTCACCGATCAGGTCCCTGATCTGGTCGCCAAGGTCAGCCAGTTCACGGTACTCGGCCGAGTCAAAAAACTCCGGCTGGATAATCTGGATATGTTCGACGCCATGATTCCTGCGGATAAAGCGTATCGCGGGCAGTTCATCGTGCTCGACCGTGGTCAGGTCCAGTTGGTATTCGATGCTGGCATCGGCCTGTTCACTGATCAGCTGATGCAGGGAGGACAGCCAGCCGTGCATGAGGTCATCTTTTTTCAGGTCGTTTTTCTTAACTCTTTGAATATAAAGAAGATTATATAAAAGATCGGCATCAATACGGCGCGACAGACGCTGGATACTGGCCATCACCCGCATATAGTCCCGGGCCAGGTCTTGCAGTTGCACACCACTGATTGCCGGAGCCTGGTCATTCACATACAGCGAGGCATTTTCCAGGGCCAGGGTCAGAAGGTAGTCATTCAGTGCTGCATCATCCTTAACATATTGTTCTTGCTTACCTTTTTTGATTTTGTATAAAGGCGGCTGGGCAATATAGACCAACCCGCGCTCGATCAGCTCGCGCATCTGGCGATAGAAAAAGGTCAGCAGCAAGGTACGGATATGCGAGCCATCGACATCGGCGTCGGTCATGATAATGATACGGTGATAACGGATCTTATCCGGATTATATTCATCCCGGCCGATGCCGCAGCCGAGTGCAGTAATCAGGGTACCGACCTCGGCCGAACCGATCATTTTATCAAAGCGCGCCTTTTCGACATTCAGGATCTTGCCCTTCAGCGGCAGGATGGCCTGAAACGAGCGGTCACGGCCCTGCTTGGCCGAGCCCCCTGCTGAATCACCCTCCACCAGGTAGATCTCGCACTTGGCTGGATCTTTTTCCTGGCAATCCGCCAGCTTTCCAGGCAGGCCGGCCAGATCCAGTGCACCCTTACGGCGTGTCAGCTCACGCGCCTTGCGCGCCGCCTCACGGGCACGGGCGGCATCAATAATCTTGGCCATAATGGCCTTGGCGTCAGCCGGTGATTCCATCAGGAAGGTCTGCAGCTTGTCGGACATCGCTGAATCCACCACGCCCTTGACCTCGGAAGACACCAATTTGTCCTTGGTCTGGGATGAGAACTTCGGATCAGGCACCTTGACCGACAATACCGCGGTCAAGCCTTCGCGCGCGTCATCGCCACTGACATTGACCTTGGCGGCCTTCGCTGCACCTTCTTTCTCGGCGTAGGTATTCAGGGTACGGGTTAATGCGGCGCGAAAGCCAGCCAGGTGCGTGCCACCATCCTTTTGCGGGATATTGTTGGTAAAACAAAACACATTTTCCTGGTAGGAATCATTCCACTGCAGTGCCGCCTCGACCACGACCCCGTCTCTTTCGGTCTCAAAGTGCACAACCGACTCATGCAACGGGGTTTTATTACGATTCAGATGTTCGACAAAGGCCTTGATACCACCCTTGTATTCGAAAATATCTTCCTTGTCCGTACGTTCATCAAACAGGCGAATGCGTACCCCGGAGTTCAGAAATGACAGCTCACGCAGGCGCTTGGCCAGTATGTCGTAGTGAAATTCGGTATCGGTAAAAATTTCTACACTCGGTTTGAAGCGTATTTCCGTACCGCTTTGGCTGGTATCACCCGTCACCGCGATTGGGGCCTTGGGCTCGCCCAGTACGTATTCCTGGTTATGAATCTGCCCATCGCGTTTGATGGTCAGAATCAGGCTCTCGGACAAAGCGTTAACCACCGATACACCAACCCCGTGTAGACCACCCGAAACCTTGTAGGAGTTATCGTCAAACTTACCACCGGCATGCAATACCGTCATAATGACTTCTGCAGCGGAAACGCCCTCTTCCTCATGAATATCGACCGGAATACCACGACCGTCGTCTGACACCGAGATGGAATTGTCGCTATGAATCAGGACCTGTATGGTCGAGCAATGACCGGCCAGTGCCTCATCGATCGAGTTATCGACTACTTCAAACACCATATGGTGCAGACCGGTGCCATCATCGGTGTCACCGATGTACATGCCGGGGCGCTTTCGTACCGCCTCCAGGCCTTTTAACACCTTGATATTCGAGGAATCGTAATCCTGTTCAGACATAGGCCAGCTCATCCATTAAATCGAATCCCTATTGTACCACTTCTTTGACAATCCCGTGTTCCACGTGGAACCTCTTCCCATCGGCCTGTACCAGCGCCTCAAGTATAAGTGGTTCGGCCTGTATCGTCGTGATAAAGGTCTGACAGCCCATCTGGCGAACCCAGTCCAGTAACAATCGCTGATTCTGTTGATCGAGTTCAGCAGCCAGGTCATCGATCAGCAGGATACAGGCTTTTTGCTGGCTATGCTGGAAATGTTGCATCTGCGCCAGGATCAGGCAGATCACAAACATTTTCAGTTGTCCGCGCGATAAATAACTCTCAGCCGGAGTACCGCTAATCATAAACTCCAGGTTGGCTCGGTGCGGACCGCTACTGGTGGTCCCGGTTTCCAGGTCCCGCGAACGTTTTTCCTGAAGTGCGCCAGCTAACTCCAGAGTCGCTAACCAGCCAGGCCGATAGCGTATTTCGATGTCAGTATCGGTGAATAGTTGCCGGATAAAAGGATCGAGTTGAGTTTGCAGCTGCTGGATATACAGCTGTCTGAAATCATGCATTTTCTGTCCCCAGGCTAGCAGTTCAGGCTCCAGCGCCACGGCTATATCCTGTTGCCCGGTCCGTAATGCAGCATTTCGTTGTTTCAATGCCCGGTAATAGCGTCGCCAGCATTGATGGAACTCAGGTTCCACGTGGAACACACCCCAATCCAGATACTTTCTTCTGGCCGCGGGGCCATCTTCCAGTAATCGCTGACTCCCCGGTTGGATCAACTGTACCGGTAGTGAGCGGCTCAGCTCAGCCAGTGAATTAATATTCTGCTGGCGAATACGGATAATCTGGCTGCTTTCGGTCTTTTCCAGGCCTAATGGCCATTCCTGGTTGTGTTCATACACGCGACCGTATATGGCCAGTTTTGATTGACCAGTCTGTAAGATCCGCTTTAAATGATGTGTGCGGAACGATTTTGCCCGGCTAAGATAATAAATGGCCTCGAGGATGCTGGTTTTTCCGGCTGCATTAGCACCTGTAATCAGATTCAGGCTGGCAGCTGGCCTGATCTCGGCCTGCGCTATATTGCGGATGTGTTGAATCGCAAGCTGTGTCAGTACACCATCGGCCATAATCTGTAAGTGACAGAGCGCCTGCTATCTGTCTGATCTACAGACGCATCGGCATGATTACATACTGACAATCCTGATTATCGTCACTATAGATCAAGCAACTGCTGTTAGCGTCTGTCAGTGCGAAAATGACCTGTTCGGTGTCAATCGCGCCCAGGGCATCGAGGATATAATTGACATTGAATCCGATTTCGATGGTCGGGCCGTCATAATCAATCGGCAGTTCATCCTCGGCCTCTTCCTGTTCCGGATTGTGGGCCTGTATGCGTAATAAATTCGTATCGAATATCAGGCGTACACCCCGATATTTCTCATTTGACAAAATTGAGGTCCTGACCAGGGCCTTTTTGATGGTTTCCAGATCCAGGTTGATCAGTTTGTCACAGTCACTGGGAATCACGCGCTTGTAATCCGGAAACTTGCCGTCTATGAGTTTGGACGTGAAGCGCAGATTATCCATTTCGACGCGGATATGGTTATTGCTGATCATGACGGAGACCATTTTGTCTGAATCTTCGAGCAGGCGATTCAGTTCCTGTATGCCTTTACGCGGCACGATCACTTGCGGGCTGTCATCGCTATCGATTTTCATCTTATGCTGGCTCATTGCCAGGCGATGGCCATCAGTGGCCACCGTGCGCAGACTGTCAGCATTCAGTTCAAACATCAGACCGTTCAGATAATAGCGAACGTCCTGCTGGGCCATAGAAAAATGGGTTTTCTCGATCAGGTGTTTGAGTTCACGTTCCTGTATCTGGAAACGTTGTATCGAATGAATTTCATCGATCTGCGGAAATTCGCTGGCATCCAGTGTTGATAGGGTAAAGCGACTCTTACCTGATTTTAGGGCAATCTTCTCGCCCTTGAGTTGTATATCAAGCATGGATTCATCTGGAAGGGTTCGGCATATATCCACCAGCTTGCGTGCCGGTATGGTGATCATACCGTTCTCTGCCACGTCAACTTCAAATGTCGCCAGTAATTCAACTTCCAGATCAGTTGAAGTCAGTGTGATCTGATTGTCCTGTGCCTGTACCAGGATATTGGACAATACCGGTAATGTCTGACGTCGTTCAACAACACCAATGACTGCCTGCAGTGGCTTGAGCAAGGTTTCGCGTTGAATTCGAAACTTCATCTATTTGTCCTTTTTATTAAATAATATTATTTATTTAAAGTTTATTGTAGTTACTATTATATACACATAAGTCTGTGGATAAATAATTATTAGTTATATTTTTCAATTAGTTAAGTATTACTTATGGCCTTAAATCCCTGTGTATGAGTCTATAATGTCTTGTTTAAATCCTGTGGATAAAAGTTGAATAAGTTATTTTTTATAATTTTTAAACAGGTTATCCACATCATGTACTCAGAAATCTTAACAAGCGTACATAATCTTCACGTATTCGCATATCGGTCTCACGTAATTCAGCGATTTTCCGATTTGCATGCAATACCGTTGTATGGTCACGACCCCCAAATGCATCACCGATTTCAGGTAAGCTGTGGTTAGTCAGCTCCTTGGCCAATGACATCGCAATCTGCCTTGGTCTGGCCACAGAACGGCTGCGCCGGGTAGATAACAGGTCATGTACCCGAAGTTTATAATATTCAGCGACCGTCTTCTGGATATTTTCGATGGTCACCAGGCGGTCCTGCAAGGCTAGCAAGTCCTTGAGCGCCTCGCGCGTGAACTCCAGATTAATGGCCTGGTTGGTGAAATGGGCATTGGCCATGACCCTGCGCAGTGCGCCCTCCAGTTCACGTACATTCGAACGTATGCGCTTGGCAATGAAAAACGCGACATCATCCGGTAGATCGACATCGTTTTGCTGCGCCTTGCCTTTCAGTATCGCGACCCTGGTTTCCAATTCGGGCGGTTCAATCGCAACGGTCAGGCCCCAGCCGAAGCGGGATTTCAGGCGTTCCTCGAGGCCACTGACCTCTTTCGGATAGCGATCACAGGTTAGAATGAGTTGTCTTTGGCCTTCCAGTAATGCATTGAAGGTATGAAAAAACTCTTCCTGGGAGCGTTCCTTGCGCGCGAAAAACTGTATATCGTCAATCAGCAGGGCATCGACGGAGCGATAGAAGCGCTTGAAATCATTGATGGCATTATGTTGCAGGGCTTTGACCATATCAGCGACAAATCGCTCGGAATGCAAATAAACAATTTTCGCATCCGGTTTCCGCTGCAACATTAAATTACCGATTGCATGCATCAAGTGGGTCTTGCCAAGGCCGGTGCCGCCATAGATGAATAGCGGGTTATACGCGCTGCCCGGATTTTCAGCGACCTGTAGCGAGGCCGCCCGGCCAAGCTGATTGGATTTACCTTCGACAAACGCGTCAAAGGTAAATTCGGGATTCAGACCGCTTTTAAGCGGTTCGCTGGGTGTGTCCGCGGTTGGCCTGCCGGTGGATTCGGGTCTGGTCTGGGGCGCCTCCAGGCCGGCACTCCCCACTTCCAGTGTCAGGCGGGTCTGCTGGTTGCCGTCCAGCGCCTCGACGATGGTCGAGATCTGGTCGATAAAACTTTCGGAAACCTTGTCCAGGACAAAGTTGTTGGGAGCCAGCAGGCACAATTCTCCCTGTTTTTCAATAGCATGCAACGGCCTGATCCAGGTATTGAACTGCGTTTGCGGCAATTCATCCTGAAGTCGATCCAGGCATTGACTCCATAATGCAACAGTCACACTTTGCTCCCGACACGATGGCTGGCGTTGGCTGGTCCTGATTTTGAACCGGACCATTCAGTCTACAGATGATGCGCTATCTTATCCACAATCGCAGGTGGATAAAATACTTTCTTTTTATATTGACGAGACACTGCTTTATCAGTAGGATTGCCGATTCCCTGGCGGCGGGGGATGCCGTGTATGTGAACAAGCCTGGTACTAGTCATGAAAAGAACATTTCAACCAAGTGTATTAAAGCGTAAGCGAACGCATGGATTCCGTGCCCGCATGAAAACCAAGGGTGGCAGGGCTGTGATCAGAGCACGTCGTGCCAAAGGCCGCGCCCGTCTGGCTCCCTGATAAACGCTGATAGTCAGGCTCGTCTGTGCAGGCAGGGCGGATCAGGTATGATTCCGTGACAGTTGCAAACAGACACCAGGCGTTCAAGCGATCCAGTCGCCTGCTTGGTCAATCTGACTTCCAGTTTGTCTTTTCCGGGGCAAGAAAACTGGCAAATCGCAGTTTTACGGTACTGATACGCAAGAACCAGTCCGAACACGCCCGCCTCGGTATGGCCATTTCCAAAAAAGTCGTACGCCGGGCCGTAGACCGGAACCTTATTAAAAGGTATGTAAGAGAGTGTTTTCGTCGTCAGAGCGCCCAAATGGATCACTTCGATATCGTCGTACTGGCCCGTCAGGGTATTACTACACGCAATCGCCAGGAATTGGCTAACGATATAAACGAGCTATTTTCACGATTACTGATAAAAGATTCCTGATATGCGAACCGTCCTGATAGCTTTGATCCGCTTGTATCGCCTGGTATTCAGTCCGTTTGTCGGCCAGCATTGCCGATTTCACCCCAGTTGCTCACATTATGCGGAAACAGCAGTGCAGCGATACGGATTTCTGCGAGGTGGCTGGCTGGCCTTGCGCAGATTGCTACGTTGTCACCCGTGGAGTGACGGCGGTATCGATGAAGTACCGGAACGTCCCAACCTGAAGAATCATGTCGAGATAAAATAAATATGGATAACCAGCGACTCATACTATTTATTGCACTGAGTCTGGTCAGCCTGATGCTGTTCCAGGCCTGGGAAGAAGATTACGGCCAGGGAGCCGGTCTTGACCAGGGACCACTGACAGCCGAACAGGGAGAGGTTCCAGCTGTTGCAAGTGCGGGTCCGGGTGACGAGGAAATTCCGGCGGCCCCCACAGCACAAAAACCTGGAACCCCTGCGATCAGCGGGGAGAGCAACAAGATCGAGGGTCAGCAGCGCATCACAGTGCGCACCGATGTCCTGAATGTTGAACTGGATACGCGTGGCGGTGACATACGTGTGGTTGAGTTACTGCAGTTTCCTGAAAACCTGAAACAACCCGAAATACCAATCCGCCTGATGTCAGACACCGGTTCACGCCTGTTTGTGACCCAGACCGGATTTGCGTTGAACGAGTCCAGCAAGGGCATGGCACCCGATCACAACACGCTGTATCAATCGGTTGTCAGCCGTTACGCATTGAAGGAAGGCGAGGATCAGGTCAAGGTTGAATTGACCTGGCAATCAGACAACGGCGTGAAAGTGACCAAGCAATATTTGTTCCATCGCGGCCGTTATGATATCGAACTGAAATACCTGGTCGAGAACAATGCCTCAAGGTCATGGAATGGCAGTTTTTACCGCCAGATGCAACGCACCCATTATGGTGAAGATAGCACCCCGATGTTTATCGTCACCTACATGGGCGGGGTCATCTACACTCCGGAAGAGAAATACGAAAAAATAGATTTCTCTGATATGCAGGAATCCAACTTGTTGCGCCAGAACATAGAAGGTGGCTGGGTTTCCATGATGCAGCATTATTTCCTGGGCGCCTGGATACCAGAGGCGGACAGTGAAAATACGTTCTATACGCGTTACCTGACCAAGACCTACCGTTACCTGATTGGCATGCAGTCCAATCTGGTCGAGATCGCACCGGGTAACAGTCAGGAATTCAGCAGTACCTATTACGTCGGTCCGAAAGATCAGGATAGCTTGGAGGTCCTGGCCACCGGGCTGGAGCTGACGGTCGATTATGGTGTACTGACCGTGATCGCAAAGCCGCTGTTCTGGTTGATGCAAAAACTGTACGGTATCTTCGGAAACTGGGGTTGGGCCATTATCTTCCTGACCCTGCTGGTCAAGCTGGTGTTCTACAAGCTGTCGGAGACCAGTTATCGTTCGATGGCCAATATGCGAAAACTGCAACCGCGCTTACAGGCGTTGAAGGAAAGGCATGGAGATGACCGTCAGGCCATGAACCAGGCGATGATGGAAATCTATAAAAAGGAAAAGATCAATCCGCTGGGCGGTTGCTTACCGATACTGGTTCAGATCCCGGTATTCATTGCGCTGTACTGGGTGCTGCTGGAAAGTGTCGAATTGCGTCAGGCACCGTTCATATTATGGATACATGACCTGTCGGCCAAGGATCCTTATTTTGTTCTGCCGGTGCTGATGGGTGTGTCCATGTTCCTGCAACAGAAACTCAATCCACAACCGCTGGATCCGATGCAGGCCAAGATCATGATGATGCTGCCACTCATATTCACGGTATTCTTCCTGTTCTTCCCGTCGGGCCTGGTCCTGTACTGGGTGGTGAACAATGCCTTGTCGATCTTGCAGCAGTGGGTGATTACCAAGCGTATTGCCGGAAATACCTGACGCACCCGGATAAGTAGCCCATAGTCCGGGGGCTTTCCAGAGTGTAATCGTCTATAACTGGCAATATGACCAACAACGACACCATCGCCGCGATCGCCACCGCAACCGGCTATGGTGGTGTGGGTATCGTCAGACTATCCGGTAGCAACGCAATAGCAATCGCCCGGGCTGTAACCGACAGTCAGTTACCGAAGCCACGTTTTGCGCATCTATGTGATTTTATCGGTGAGTATGGTGAGTTAGTCGACCAGGGCCTGCTTATCTATTTTCCGGGACCCAGTTCGTTTACCGGCGAGGACGTCATCGAGTTCCACGGACATGGCGGTCCGGTGGTGATGAACATGCTGCTGCAACGCTGCCTGCAACTGGGTGCACGCCAGGCCCGGGCCGGCGAGTTCAGTGAGCGGGCGTTTCTGAATGACAAGATGGACCTGGCCCAGGCCGAGGCGATCGCCGATTTGATTGAATCCTCGAGTGAACAGGCGGCGCGTGCGGCCATGCGCAGTTTACAGGGCGTATTCTCGGAACGTGTCCATGCCCTGACCGAACAACTGATCCATACCCGCATGTATATCGAATCGGCGATTGATTTTCCGGAAGAGGAAATAGATTTCATCGCAGATACACAGATTCAGCAGCAACTGGACAAGCTGTTGGAGAATCTGCAGGCGCTGCTGGCTTCCGCTCAACAAGGACACTTGCTGCAACACGGCATGACCGTGGTGATTGCCGGCCGCCCGAATGCCGGTAAGTCCAGCCTGATGAACAAGCTGGCACAGACAGATCGATCCATCGTCACCGATATCCCGGGAACAACACGTGATATCGTGCGCGAGACCATCCAGCTTGACGGCATGCCGGTACACCTGATCGATACCGCAGGCCTGCGTCGCAGTGAAGACCGGGTTGAACAGATCGGTGTCGAGCGGGCCTGGGCGCAGATCAGCAGTGCCGACATGCTGATACTGATGATCGATATCAATGACCAGGACGAACAACAGGATGCCATGATCGAGTCCCAACTACCCGCTGGGTTGCCGGTGACGCGGGTCTATAACAAGATAGACCTGGCAGACCATAGTGCTGCAATCGAACAGCCAGACAAACAAACAGCGATTTATTTATCCACCCGGACAGGCGAAGGACTGGAGTTGTTACGTGAACATATCAAGACACGTAGTGGATTCCATACCGCAGAGGCCGGTGATTTCAGTGCCAGGACTCGGCATCTGCAGGCGCTGAAGGATGCCGAAACCCGTATCCATGCAGCCAGAATGCAAATCCAGAGCAGCAAAGCGGGTGAGCTGGCTGCTGAAGAACTGCGACTGGCGCAACAGCTGTTAGCTGAAATAACCGGTGAATTCAGCAGTGACGATCTGCTCGGCAGAATATTTTCGAATTTTTGTATTGGTAAGTAATTGTATTTGTTGGAGTATGTGTTTAGACAGTGTTTAATTGTAAATTTTATTAATCAGTACTTGCTTATATTAATTTTTGCTTATACACTGATGCACGTACTTAACAGATTGTTTTAATAATTTACTAACATAAAACGGAGTTCATCATGAAAAAGATTTTTGCAATGGTTGCACTGGTAGCCGCTACCGCTTTCACCGCTTCTTCTGCCAGCGCATGGTGGGGTGGTAATCCTTGGAATGGTTACAACAACGGCTATGGCAACGGCTATGGCAATGGTACAGGTAACTTTTCTTTTGGCATGAATGGTAACGCCAATAGCAACATGTATGGAAATGGTTATAACGGTTACAATGGTTATGGCAATCCTTACTATGGTGGTCATGCACCTTACGGTTATGGCTACGCTCCTGCTCCTTACGGTTATGCTCCTGCACCGGCTGCTCCAGCAGCACCTGCCAAGTAAGTCGGGTAGTATCCAGGCGGAACATTCGGTTCCGCATAAAAGGGGGCGGGTTCACTCGCCCCCTTTTTTTATGATTGTTAAAATGTTTCCTGGTATAGGATCGGACTGCACTATATGAATCTTCGGGGCCAGGTACAGGTTGTTCTTTTTGTGTTTGGCCTTGCACCGCTACTGGCCCTGTTGCTGCTGAACTTTCCCATGGTCTATGAGCGTATGCAGGGCTTTTACCAGTCAGCATATTTGCAAAACCTGCGTGCAGAATTCAATGATCTCGATCAGCATCTGGCGACGCGCAAGGAATCATTGAGATGGGTTGCAAAAATACCCGAGCCCGGTGTGATTAATACCATTTCTGCTTCGACCGGACTGACCGATGAGGAAAAGCGCCAGCAACGTAGCGGCTATATCACCTGGATGAACCATGTGCTGTATGACCAGCTTGATATCATCGAGATTCAGTTTTTCAGTAATGATGGGGCGCCTTTGCTGACCCTGGCGCGCAACCCGCGCAATCTGAAATTTGTTGAGGTTAAAGCCAGTATTATCAAAACCGGTTCGAAGATCCTGAAATCAGCCATGGCCGTACCGGCCGGAGGGATATTGTCAGGCCCGATCCAGTTAAATGAAAGCGCGATTGATCTCGACCCCAGGTATTTCATGACCTCGCAGTTAATCGGACCCTTGATTAATCTGCAACAGGACAGAAACAAAAATATTGTTGCCAAGACCGCGGGAGCGGTTTCTGTTCGTATCGATGTCAGTGGGCTGGCACGTGCGTTTCCAAATACATCCTGGGTATTGAATGATGGTCGTTATGCCAATACCGTCGATTACAAATCCAAAAATGCGTTTGATGAATTTGACGGCCTCAAAACGCTGTTTGATAACGGTAAGATGGATCTTCTGGACTCCGGTCTGGACAAACCGGTGTTCTGGGCGCCGCTGTTTTTAACGGAAACCCATGGACCGTTATGGGTGGGCCGAATCGTGGACCCGTCAGCAATCAATACGTTTAACAGGAGAATGCTGGGACGCCTGGTCATTATCGTTGCAGGCGTGTTGATGCTGGTATGGATAGTTGCCCGATTGATTGCCAGTCGAATGTCCAGAGTCAGTAAAGAATTAATTAACGGCGTCAGTGACGTGATGACAGAAAACAAACCGGTCGCCTTTAACTGGAATAACCCGGTAGAACTGAAAGAACTCGGCCAGAAGCTCGATGAATTATCGAAAAGTCATATCGCCAATATTGAAGATATACACAAACATACACGGGAACTGGAAGACTCCAACCGTTACAAGTCCGAATTCCTGGCCAATGTCTCCCATGAACTCAGGACACCGCTGAATTCGATATTGTTGCTGTCACGGCTGTTAAGCCAGAACAATGAAGGGAATCTGCAACTGGAACAGAAACAGCAGGCACAGGTGATCAATAATGCCGGTAATGACCTGAAGGTGTTGATTGATAACATACTGGATCTGTCACGTATCGAGGCCGGGCGATGTGAAATTCATCTGGAAAGAATCGACATCAGTTCAATAGCTGAAGATGTGATCAGTGTAATGGGGCCCCAGTTTGAACAAAAAGGGATACCACTGGTTTACGAACAGGTGGACGACACGCTGATTGACAGTGATGGTGACAAGATAAAACAGATCCTGCTAAATTTCATAGCCAATGCACTGAAGTTTACCAGCAGTGGCGAAGTCAGAATCCGGGTTGAAAAAAACCCGCAGTACAGGGGCAGGACCTGGGCGGCCGTCATTAGTATTGCGGATCAGGGCATAGGTATCGATGCGGACAAGCTGAAAACCATATTCGAGGCATTTACCCAGGCTGATGGCTCTACCAGCAGGCGTTATGGCGGTACCGGTCTGGGTCTGACCATATGCAGGCAACTGGCGCAGTTACTGGAAGCCGAGATCGCTGTCACCAGTACACCGGGCGCAGGCTCTTGTTTCAGCCTGTACTTACCGGCCATGATCACCAATCAGTCCAGCACAGACAAGACGCCTGGTGACCAGTCTGTTCAGACGGAATTGACAGCACCTGAAGCAACGGTTGGCCTGGAAGGAAAAAGGCTGCTGATCGTTGATGATGACATCCGGTCGATATTATCGTTGAAACTGGTGCTGGACAGCTGGGGCATAGAAAGCATGGCCGCAGCCGATGCCCAGGAAGCGGACGAGACCTTAAGTAGTGAACCGGAATTCGAATTCCTGATGATCGCCTGTGATAGCTGCGATACGGATGCTGTGTCGAAAACACTCGAACGATACAGAAAAGCGGAAATCCACGCTAACAGAATAATTGTGCTGTTGAATGAAAAGACAGATCAGGCTGAAACCCGGTGTAAACAAGCCGGTGCAGACGCCGTCGTGTATAAACCGCTGGATATGGAACAACTCAGGTTGATACTATCGGACCTGTAATCATCGCACAGGAAGATAAATGAACAAATATGCCGGATTCAGGATGCTGATAGTGGATGATAATGTAAACAACCTGTTTACATTGCGCAGCCTGATTTCACAATCTATGGATTGCGATGTGATCGAGGCCGATAGTGGCCAGAAAGCGATTGATTTGGCAACCAGCGATAATAAAATAGACCTGATCATACTGGACGTACAAATGCCGGAGATGGACGGCTTCCAGGTGGCCAGCATGCTGAAGATACGCAAGCGTACCAGGGATATACCGGTGATCTTTCTGACCGCGGCGTTCAAGGCGGATGAATTCAGGGAAAAGGGTTACGAAATAGGTGCTGTCGACTATCTGCTGAAACCCATCGATGACAACCTGCTGATTAACAAGATCAGCGCCTACTTCAGGCTGATCGAAAAGGAACGCCAGTTAAACCTGGAACTGGAGCAACGCGTTCAGGAAAGAACTGAGGAACTTGAACAGATCACACAATATCTGCAAAGCATACTGGATAACATGGGTGAGGCCCTGCTGGTACTGGACCAGGAGGGTCGTATTGCCTCGGCCAACCCGGCTGCCTGTAAGATGCTTGGTTACAGCGGTACGGAACTGCGCGGCTTGACCATTGGCGACGTTTTTGAAGAGGAAGAGGCGGAACAGGCCAGTGCCTTCATGGGCACCTGGCTGGAAGCGGTAATCAGGGCGACCGAGATGAAGGATATCGATGCACGCCTGATAGCCAGTGACGGCAGGCGTGTACCTATCCGGTTTTCCAAATCCGTGATCCATGACGGGGATGGTAAAATCAGCGATATCATCTGTATTGCCAAGGACATGACAGGCTTTCAACGGCTCGATTCAGGCGATGACTAACTAAAGTATACCGGGCATCCGGTATTGGAGCAGCAATGAACGAAGAAACACAACCGTTAGAAGACAACGAGGACACGACGCTGACAGCGAATGCGCTGAAGGCCATGGCCCATCCGTTACGCTGGCGCATACTTTGCACCCTGGGCGATAACGAGATGTCGGTCAGCGAGATCGTCGAGGCCATCGGCACCACGCAAAGCAATATCTCACAGCATCTGGAACAGTTGCGTAACAAAAACATCCTGGTCACACGCAAGGAGGCCAATCGTATGTATTACAAGATCAGGAACGACCAGTTGCTGTTGTTAATCGGTAATATGCGTGAAGTCCTGTGCCCGACCAACCTGGATGACAAACGTTAATGTCTGCTGTTAACTATTCACAAAATATCGGGCATCTTTCCCATAGTTAGGGAACCCCTGATCAAGCCTATAGCAGATTGCGTTACTGACCCATAGCGCAGCGCGCAGGGAATGGCTGGATCCCTTGCCAAGCGCTGCAACGCAGAGTCTGGGCCTTTGGGTCGCAACCCGATGGACCAGGAGAATTTTCCCCCAATGCGGCGTTGTCGCTTACTCATATAGACCATGCTACACATCGTGCGCTCCGCCTTGCCTTGGAAAAAATTCTCACTGGCGCAATCGCTATAGACTTGATCATAGGTTCCGTAGTGTGAATATGTTACGCGTCAGCGGTGAATAGTTAATGTGACCGCCTGACCGCGCTTCCTATCATGTAGCCATCAGGACATCAGTATGACCTGAAACACTACTAAACTTGATGGGAGCAACAACATGAAAATTCTGAATATTGCCGTTTTAATGGGTCTGTTTGTCGCAGCGGGCAACGTCGCTGCAGCCGGTGCTGAAAGCGCTTGTGATGCCAGCAGAATGACCGATCAACAGTTCAATGATTGTATTGTCGTTGAAGGGTCGGGCCAGAGCTGGTCATCCTACCAGCAGGAAATGCGCGAACTGGACAGGCTGGTACGTGAACAGCGTCACGCCAGTGACGGTATTGCCAGTCACTAATGGTCGCCGAAAACAGACACCCTGTGCCGTAAGACCGGCACATGGTGTTTTTTCTTAGTTTGCAGTCAGCTCATAATACTAATTAATTCAATCAGTTGCACACTTTCCCCGCCTGAAAGCCGGTACGGTGCGGCGTTCTGCCCCGGGTTTCCTTGGGTTGGTCGGTCTGAATTGGCCAAGCTACTGAAATAGCCTAAAATATCGCCATTCGAATTGAATGGTGGTGAGATGCAGAACGAGCAGCATTACGATGTCATAGTCATAGGGGGCGGACACGCCGGCACCGAGGCAGCGCTGGCGGCTGCGCGTATGGGCCAGCGTACCCTGCTGTTGACCCACAACATCGAAACCGTCGGCCAGATGAGCTGTAATCCGGCTATCGGTGGTATCGGCAAGGGGCACCTGGTCAAGGAAGTGGATGCACTCGGTGGGCTAATGGCCCATGCGGCCGACCTGTCCGGCATCCAGTTTCGTACGCTGAATTCGCGTAAGGGTCCGGCGGTACGTGCAACCCGTTGTCAGGCCGACCGTGTGCTGTATCGCCAGGCGGTTAGACAGACCATCGAAAACCAGCCGTACCTGACCTTGTTTCAACAGGCAGTAGAGGACATCCTGGTCGAACAGGACCGGGTGGTCGGGGTCGTGACCCAGATGGGTCTGCGCTTTCATGCCAGTACCGTGGTGCTGACCGTGGGCACCTTCCTGGGTGGACGGATTCATATCGGTGAATCCAATTATGAGGGCGGGCGTGCCGGTGATCCACCGGCGAATGCGTTGTCTCGCCGCCTGCGTGAATTGCCGTTTCGGGTCGCTCGACTAAAAACCGGTACCCCGCCGCGTATTGACGGGCGCAGCATCGACTTCGAGGTAATGCAGGAGCAACACGGTGATACGCCGGTACCGGTGTTCTCCTATATGGGATATGCCGATCAGCACCCGCGCCAGGTACCCTGCTATATCACCCACACCAATAGCCAGACCCATAACCTGATCCGCGCCGGGCTGGATCGTTCGCCGATGTACAGTGGTGAAATCGAGGGGGTTGGTCCGCGTTATTGTCCGTCTATCGAGGACAAGGTGGTGCGCTTTGCCGACAAGGATAGCCACCAGATTTTTGTCGAGCCGGAAGGTCTGACCACCAACGAGGTCTACCCGAACGGCATTTCGACCTCGCTGCCCTACGATGTGCAGTACGAACTGGTGCGCTCGATTCGTGGTTTTGAACAGGCACATATCACCCGTCCCGGTTATGCAATCGAGTATGATTTCTTTGATCCGCGTGACCTGAAGGCATCGTTGGAAACCGGATTTATCGAAGGGCTTTATTTCGCTGGGCAAATCAATGGCACGACCGGTTATGAAGAGGCTGCGGCGCAAGGCCTGGTGGCCGGTATGAACGCGGCCTTGCGCACTCAGGGCAAGGAGCCGTGGACACCGCGGCGGGACGAGGCCTACACCGGTGTACTGATCGACGACCTGATAACCCGGGGTACCAAAGAGCCATATCGTATGTTTACCAGTCGTGCCGAGTACCGCTTGTTGCTGCGTGAAGACAATGCCGACCTGCGCCTGACTGAAAAAGGCCGTGAACTCGGCCTGGTTGATGACTTGCGCTGGCAAAACTTTGTCACCCGGCAGGAAGCCATTGAACAAGAAAAGCAACGCCTGAAAGATACCTGGATCAATCCCCTGAGCCTGTCGGAGCAGATCGCGATCGATGTACTGGGCAAGCCATTGAGTAAGGAGGCCAACCTGGAAGACCTGCTCAAGCGACCGGAAATGGACTATGAGCGAATTCATGAGCTGCCAGGATCAGGCTCACCGGTTGAAAATGCTGACGTGGCCAGGCAGGTCGAGATCCAGGTAAAGTACAGTGGCTATATCCAGCGCCAGCAGGAGGAAATCCTGCGCCATATCAAACACGAGTCGCGTGAGATACCGGAAGCATTCGATTATGAAGCCATCAAAGGCCTTTCCAGTGAGGTCAGGCAAAAGTTGCTGGATCACAAACCTGGTACGATCGGGCAGGCCGCCCGTATCCCGGGTGTGACACCGGCGGCAATATCCCTGTTGTTGATACATCTTAAGAAAAGAGAGTATATTGAGCGCAAACAGGCGGGTTAGCCTGTCATAACAATCATGGACAAGTATCACAGGGGGTTCGAAATGACTAAGTTTTTTGCAGCAGCCATCATCAGTATGATTCTCGCAGTACAACCGGTCTGGGCAGATCATGGCCGTCTGATCACCAAGAAAAGCGCACATAGTGTCAAGGTTACCATTGACAGGCTGGAGAACATCATCACCAAAAAAGGCATCAGGGTCTTTGCCCGTGTTGATCATAAAAAGAACGCCAAAACTGTCAATCTGGACATGCGCCCGACTACGGTGCTGATATTCGGTAACCCGAAAATGGGTACCCCGCTGATGAACAGCAAGCAGGCCATCGGTATCGACTTGCCGATGAAGGCACTCGCCTGGGAAGACGCGGATGGTATTGTCTGGCTGACATATAATGAGCCGGCCGGTATGGCAGACCGTCATCATATCAGTGATCGTGCAGAAGTGATCAAGAAAATGACCGG
Source organism: uncultured Gammaproteobacteria bacterium (assembly GCA_947258795.1). GTDB lineage: Bacteria > Pseudomonadota > Gammaproteobacteria > DRJJ01 > DRJJ01 > DRJJ01. Next base: position 62,924 of record CAMYJU010000003.1, read on the forward strand.
TGCATTGGACAAGTTTACCACCGGCGCTACATCGCCCTCGCCCTGATCAGGGCAGGTATTAGCAGACTTCTGTATGACGGATGACAGCGCTGCTCTGCTTATCCGGGGGCTGGCCGACCTGGGGCTGGAGTCGGATGAACAGCAGCTCAGCCGTCTTCAGTCATACATCAGCCTGCTGCAAAAGTGGAATAAGGCCTATAACCTGACTACGGTCAAAACGGCTCAAGGGATTATTTCACAGCATTTGCTGGATTCACTTGCTATAACTTCATATATAGAGGGTGAAAACCTGCTGGATGTGGGTAGTGGTGCAGGCCTGCCGGGAATACCGCTTGCGATCATGCTACCTGAACTCAGGGTTACCATGCTGGACAGTAATGGTAAAAAAACCCGTTTTATTAACCAGGCCGTACTCGAATTGGGACTGGACAATGCAAGGGCTATCCATACCCGGGTTGAAGACTACCAGGCCGATACCATGCCCGATATGATTGTAACCCGTGCATTTGCGCCACTGCAGAGGATGGTCAAAAGTTGCGGACGTCTGCTGGAACAGGATATTCCGCTACTGGCCATGAAGTCGACCCGGTTGGATCGCGAATTGGAAGATTGGCCGCATCATAACTGGGATGTTCGGGTCCATGAGTTAAGCATACCGGGGATCAAGGCTGAACGCTATGCCGTGATGATCCGGAAACAATCGTAGTCGCGAACTCAGCGGGTACCGAGGCTGTATCAGATACAGGAGAAAAGTTTTTTAAATCACTAAAACTGTTAATACAGTCATTTCAATAGTAAGTGCGCAATTTACTAGTAGCTAACCGGGAAAAAACTGGTAAGGGAAGACAAGGCATTCAGTATCACTACCCGGCTGTTAAGCTCATATGACATATCAACAACAAGGAGAGAGTGAATGAAGAACAAATTACGCTTAGTTAGCCTGCTGCTACTTATTGTGGCAGTTTCTGGTTGTGGTTTAACGGCTAAACAAGTTGTCAAAACTCAATCGTTCGGTACAGCAACATCAAAAATTGGGAAATTAGGCGAAGAGGAATTTATCAATATTCGAAATGGAATAATAGAAATGAACAAGGAGCTAATTTCAATCGATAACACTAAAACCGCGAGCAGTTTAAAATTCGATCGGCCTACCTCTGCAGAAGCTACCGTAACTAGAGTTGCTGCAACGAAGGCACTTAAATTGTACGGTGAATTGCTGGTACAGCTGGTAACAGAAGATCGAACGGAAAATCTTCAAATAGTTGCCAATTCATTAATAGATAATACAACAGCTGCCTTAAATAGGGATCTTACGGATGGTAAAAAAGGTGCGTTAAACAAACTTATCGCTGGCCTTGGATCATTTTTAATAGAAAAGAAGAAAGCTGATGCGGCAAAAGAAATTATCCCGGCATATGAACAACCGGTTAATGAGCTTGCGGATTTGTTAAGTGATGATTTCTCTCTGGACGAGGGATCACTTGGTTTTCTGAAAGCATATGACACAACTGCGAAACGGTTAAAAAATGCTTCAATGAAGTTGATAAACGCGGGTGATCGGTATTCTGTACTAGAACGAGATCGCGCTGTTTATGCTTTTATATTGTCAGAGAAAGCAATTTCTCGTGCGACTGAGATTAGTAAAAAAGCAAAAAATGTAATAAGCAACCTTAAAAAGGCTAACGCTGAACTAGTAAAGGTTATCAAAGATAAAGAGTACTCTACTGACGATATCAAAGTATACGCTAAGCAGATGCAAGAGTTGCTGAATATGTATCAAGTACTAGCTTATTAAAATTATACGGAGACTCATCATGTCAAGCTTAGGCAAAGAACTTCACGATACAATACGTAATCTTGAGAAAATCAGGGATATGCAAGACCCGCCATCTGATAATGTTATAGAAACGCTAGATAAATTGTATGAGCAACAAATTGAGTTAATTGAAGCTGCAATCAACAGAGCCACAGAGGAATACAGGAAAGCAACTGATGCAATGAAAGACGCGGCAAACAAAACAAAAGAGGCTCTAGATGATTTGACCAAATTAGAACAATCTATCAGCAAAGTAGCAAACGCTATTGGGAAGGTGACAGAACTTCTGTCAAAAGTGGCCTAACAAGCACACTAACTCGGACGGCAGGATCCAAGCCAGTCAGCTTTGCAGCTTTAGGCAGCCACTAATGCATGGTGATAGATATTTTCGACGGTTGTGATCGACAAGCTCGAGAAAATACTCAAAATGGGTATACAGATTGTCGCCTGACCAGACGGCCTACCAGTTAAAATTTATGCCGACGAGTCCATAGGTCAGGTCACCACCACTGGAGGCCTCAGTTTGACCCGCCTCCAGCGTCAGTATCCAGTTGGTCTGGCTGAAATAATTGAGCCTCAGGCTGGTAACGTCACTGTGTTCCTCATCTACGGCCGATTCAATACGGGTACGTTCAATACCAATTCTCTGGTGTGGAAAGTTATATGCAAGCTCATAGGAGTAGTAGTAATCGGTTAGTCCCCGGGTATAGAGCAGGGCCTGCAATGAGAGTACACGGCCTGCGGCTGGATTAGTAAATATTCGGGTATCGATAGAGTAATCATATTTTTTTCCGCCCACAGAGATTTCGAACGGATCAAAACCATAGTACCAGGCATCTACACCAACTGTTGTGCTATGAAACGAACGTGATACGCGCCTGTTGTTTCTGGCCTGACTATATATCTTGATGTTTCGGTATTCAGGGCTTAAAAGAAACTGCCAGTTGTCAGTTTTAAGACCGATGTTGATATTCAGGGTATCAGCCAGTATGCGTTGATCAGTACCCCAGCGCTCATAGCTGGCTCCGAGATCCCAGGCAGTATTTAATTGATAGTTATACGATACGTTGTAACCGTTTGCACTCAGATCTGTTGGTATCTCCGGGACACGGGTGATGTCTACCCCGATAGCAAATAGATGGTCATTATTAATGACTGTCAATTCGGAATAGTAGCGGTCAGTATCGGCATCATCGCTTGCCGCTTCCAGGTACAGTGAATATTCTGTTTCGTCAGCCTGTATCAATGTAATGTTTAAGGCCGAAAACAGCAGGATCAAAAAATTTATATTCGATTTATTCATTATTGTTTTGATTTTGTTATGCCTATCCAGACTGGCGCAGGCCTGTTACCGGTTTCCGTAATCAACTGCTCTACCCTGTAGTTTGTCGCAGACAAACCTTTGCTCCAGCGTAAGACCTGCCCGGTTTCAAGCTTACCATGTTCATGGCCGGGATAGGCGACAATACTGATCACGCCGCCGGGCGCAAGTAAGGTGCAGGCCTGATCCAGTGCCTTCAGGGTGGTTTCAAACTGTGTGGTCAGTCCATGACAACCGCCGGGCAGGTAACCCAGGTTGAACATGATCGCACTGACACCGCCGTGATACTGTACAGGGATACTCGCCCGCATATACTGGTGGCCTTGCTTTAACAGGATGAGCTGGTCTGAATGGCCGGCCTGTTGCAGACGGCTGCGAACCTGGTCGATTGCCTTTGTCTGGATATCAAAGGCGTATACACGACCCGTTTTGCCGACCTGCTCAGCAAGGAAAAGTGTGTCATGACCATTACCGGCAGTTGCATCAATAACGGTATACCCGCGCCGGATATGATGCGCTATAAATTCCCTGGCATGATCGGTCAGCCGTTTTTCAGACATCAGGACAGCGCTCCTGGTAACGCCGGATGTCGGATTCGGGATCAAGTGGTATCTGACGGGTAAGCAGCTTGATAAAGGCTGAAACAAAATAAGGGATGGTGAGGCTGCCCTTTGAACCAAAACCATTAAAGATTGCCAGTGATTCAAATTGTGGATGGATACCGACAAACGGCATGCGGTCGCGGGTTGCGGGACGAACGCCGGCCTGATGTGACAGAAGGCTGAATGGTCTGGTCGTGTTGCGGCTTGCATTGAGTTCATCCAGTAGTTGCATGCCGCTGTCGTGATCGGGTTCCGGGTTGTCGCGACCCGGGTGCATACTCGCACCGAATCGGTAGCGACTACCCTGCAGTGGCAATAACCAGTGTCCGAAACTGAGTATGGCGTCGTTTTGTATGTCCGGCCCGCTGACAGTGAGGATATCGCCATGCAGGGCCTGCATCGGCAACCAGTTAAACCAGGGGTTTTTCAACATCCGCGCACCCTCACAAAAAATAACCTGTCTAACCTGATAATCCTGCCATTGCACATGGTCGCTTGTGATGACCAGATCGTCATATCGGATTACTGTGTTCAGTATCAGCTGATGTTCATGGAAATAGCTTGCGAGCGTGTCAATGCAAGTGACTGTATCCAGGTATCCTCCTTGACGAATATAGAAACCGCCGAGTTCGTGTCTGACAGGAAAATCCTGCGTATCAGGCCCGAACGGTCTACCGAGATATTTATTAAATCGCGCCTGATTATGGCGTTTGTCATAGTAATGTTGCTCCTGTGTATTTCTGAACAGTCGCGCAATCCTACGTGGTTGAAATACCTGAACAGAAAAGACCTGCTCGATCTGGTTGTACAGTTGTGAGGCCGCATGCAGTTGTGGGTCGATCTGCGCTGACAATGCCAGGCGCAGACCGGTCACCGGATTGATCATACCGGCAGCAACAGGAGATGCCCCGCTGTATTCCGGATCGCGGGTTATTCTGATATTAAATCCGCCCAGGTGGAGTTGCCAGGCCAGCAGGCTGCCGGCCAGGCCCTGCCCGACAATCAGAAAATCCAGTTCAGTCTGTGACATATGTTGCGAAATCGTTTGCGAAATCCTGACTATATCACGTGACGAATGGTGGAATCGCAACGTCTCCCTTAAGACTGTCGATGACATCGGCCTGACAACAAAATATCACCATTCGCATATCAAACCTGTACGGCGTACAGCGATGGCCTACTCTTGAGTGCAGTACCGAACCATTCAAGTGCTTGCAGCCGCTGCTGCAGGAAATGAGTAGATATTACCGAGGTTCGTGACATCAGAGTGAGCACATCGGTTCGGGTAATAGCATACACAAAAATAGAGAATTATCGCCTGCGCGTTTGTACATACAGGTGTTCTGCATCGGAGAGAAATTTTTTGGAGGTCTTGCTATAGTTTTGCCAACTGAGAACATAATCCTGGATGACGATCAACGTGATGTATAGGCTGGCGACCGTAAGACGAGGGGCTAGCCGAGCGGCACGGTATCGGGTATCCGCAGGCATTCCTCCTGATTCCCCGCTGCATGCCGACAATTCGCCTATGCCATCGTCAACGGTTTATCATTGTAATCGTAGATTGCGGACCTCAATGACCCAATAAAGGGATGGGAAACAATATGTCGAGGTATGACGCGTTGAGGATCTTATGGTTCAATACCTCTATGTAAACGGCGCTGAGCACGGAAGCGGCAATTCCATCATTATTCGCGGTATGATGGGCTATTATTCCGGACACACAGGAAAAGTTGGCCTTTTCAGGCCGGCCACAACAGGAGACACTGCGTGATCAAGGTGCTGGTCATCAACTCGGGCAGTTCCTCCATCAAGTACCAGCTTTTCAATATGGATGGAGAGGTCGTTCTCGCTTCCGGTGTGGTCGAGCGTATCGGTGAAAGACATGGCCTGCACAAGCACCGGTTACACAGGGACAATGACATAATTGAAAGTCGCTACGAGCAGTGTGTTAGCGACCACCGCGCCGGCTTGTCGCGCATCGGTACGCTGTTGCGCGAGTCCGGTGCAGTTAGCGAGCTATCGGAACTGTGCGCGATCGGGCATCGCGTGGTACACGGTGGTGAATCCTTCCGGGAGCCTAGCCTGATCAACAGCGAGGTACTACAGCTAATTCGGGACAGGATTCCGCTTGCGCCCCTGCATAATCCGGCCAATGTGATGGGTATCGAGGTCGCCCTGCAAGAGGCACCGCACATACCCCAGGTTGCTGTATTTGATACGGCTTTCCATCACTCCATACCCGCGCATGCGTATCGCTATGCCCTGCCCGAGTGGCTATACACCGAACACAGCGTGCGCCGTTACGGCTTTCACGGCACCTCGCACCGTTACGTGGCTAAACAGGCGGCTTCCTGTCTCGGAAAACCACTGGAGTCCCTCAACCTGATTACGCTGCACCTGGGCAATGGCGCCAGCGCTGCGGCGATCGCTCAGGGTCAAAGCGTGGATACCTCAATGGGCATGACACCGCTCGAGGGACTGATTATGGGAAGCCGTTGCGGTGACATGGATCCGGCTATCCACTTCTACCTGGGCCGTAGCACCGGCCTGGACTACGATGAGATAGAGTCGCTACTCAACAAGGAGAGCGGCATGAAAGGGATCTGCGGCGCCAACGATATGCGAGAAGTACACCGTCTGGCCGATGCAGGAGAACCTCGGGCCAGGCTTGCGCTGGATATGTATTGTTACCGCATTAAAAAGTATATCGGCGCCTACTACGCTGTACTCGGCCGGCTGGATGCTGTCGTGTTTACCGGAGGTATCGGTGAAAACGATGCATGGGTACGCGAGCAATGTTGTACGGGTCTGGAGGCGCTGGGGATCAGACTCGATGCAGAGAAGAATGCCGCTGCCGACCGGGAGACCCTCGACATACACAGGGAAAGCTCTTCGGTCTGCCTGCTGGTGATCCCAACCAATGAAGAACTCGAAATTGCACTGCAAGCCGTAAGCTGCATAAATTAAAAGAGCAGGGATGCGGCTTACATGAACTGCGATCCTGCGTAACTATGTAAACACCCGTCAGAATGGCCTGATTGTCTCGACCAGCGACATAGCAGCATGGTTACAGGTGAGAAGGAGTACTGTTGTCGGATAACATGTGCCGTGCAGTCCATCGCTAATCGATACCCTAGTGAATCTCCTCGCTCACAATGCCATGCGATTCCGCCGCCAGCTGTGCCTTGCGTAAGCCCTCCGGCGTGCGTAGGTTTTCGGCAGGCGCCTCGATTTCCACTTGCATGGGCTCGACTTTCCAGATATCCCGACAATAGTCGAGTATCGAGCGGTCCGAAGAGAACTTGCCGATACGAGCCACGTTCAGTATTGACATGCGCGACCAGTGATGGGGATCGCGATAGGCATGATCCACCTCGGCCTGGCTGTCAAGATAGGACTGGTAATCGGCACACAGCATAAACGGATCTTGCTGGCGCAGATTATCGGTCAAAGGCCGAAACAGTTCGGTGTCGCCGTGTGAAAACACACCCGCATCGATCAGGTCCAGTGCGGCCTGCAACTCGGCGTTCTCCTGATAGTATTCCCAGGGGTGATAGCCTTCGTTCTTGAGTCGCATGACTTGTTCCACCGTCAGTCCGAACAGGAAAAAATTTTCGGCGCCCACTTCTTCCCGTATCTCAACATTGGCACCATCCAGCGTGCCGATGGTCAGCGCCCCGTCTTGATCCAGCGATTCAGTACGCGGTCTCTTATGGTGTAAGCGGCCGCCATATATAGATCATGGGGTGTGGCTACGTCATGAAATTTCCCCTGAGTATAGAAAAGATTGTCAAGGTAGGCCCTTTTCAGGGCCTCCACGCTAATACCTGTCCGAATCGACTCGTGATCGCTCTCAAGCTCTGGTTGGCTACTCATGTAACAACTCCTTGTAATACTGGTAGGAGCGACTTCAGCGTTAAAGACCCTGTCTGCTGGTAAGCTTCGCAGCTTTAGCCGCGCCTACGAATGATGAAGAATCAATGCGCAATATTTGCATTACCCATTGTCAATAGGGCCACTTCCAGTCACGCGCTTCGGGTTTGTCGATGCCGTGCTCGTGCGCGTAGTTGCGGCATTCGATCTGCATGTCACGCAGTTTTTCCTTCACGTGCGCACCGGCTACCTGCAGGCGTGGCACGCGGCTGATGACATCGATGGCCAGGCTGAAGCGGTCAATTTCGTTATTGATGGCCAGTTCCAGTGGCGTATTGATATTGCCCTTTTCCTTATAACCACGCACATGCAGGTTGTTGTGATTGGTGCGCCGGTAGGCCAGGCGGTGAATCAGCCAGGGGTAGCCGTGGAAATTGAAAATAATCGGCTTGTCCACGGTGAACAGGCCATCGAAGTCGCGATCGGACAGTCCGTGCGGATGTTCATCCTCCGATTGCATACAGAACAGGTCGACGACGTTAATGAAGCGGATTTTCAGGTCTTCGAAATGATCGCGCAACAGGGCCGTGGCCGCCAGTGCTTCCTGGGTGGGGATATCCCCACAGCCCACCATCACCACATCAGGCTCACTACCCTGGTCGTTGCTGGCCCAGTCCCAGATACCGATTCCCTTGGTACAGTGCTTGATGGCGGCCTCCATATCCAGGTACTGAATGTGCATTTGTTTGTCGGCGACGATGACGTTGATATCGTCGTGACTGCGCAGACAATGATCGGCCACGGACAACAGGGTGTTGACGTCCGGCGGCAGGTAGATGCGCGTGACCTCCGGATTCTTGTTGACCACCACATCGAGGAAACCGGGATCCTGGTGGGTAAAACCGTTATGATCCTGGCGCCATACCGTGGAGGTGATCAGCAGGTTCAGGGAGGAGATCCGTGCCCGCCAGGGAATCTCTTCGCATATCGCCAGCCACTTGGCGTGCTGGTTATACATGGAATCGATCACGTGCACGAAGGCCTCGTAGGTGGCGAAAAAACCATGCCGCCCGGTAAGCAGATAGCCTTCCAACCAACCCTCCAGGGTATGTTCGGAAAGCATTTCCAGTACCCGACCGTCGGGAGAGAGTTCGCCGCCATCCAGGTCTTCCGGCAGGAAATCAGACAGCCACAGCTTTTTACTCACCTCATAGATAGCATGTAATTTATTGGAGGTATTTTCATCCGGCCCGAAGACGCGGAAGTTGTCCATGTTCTTACGCATAATGTCACGCAGGAACTCGCCCAAGGGTGGTGTATTGGCCACCTCCATGCGCGCCGGCTCGGGCACCGCCACCCCGTATGCGCGGAAGTCCGGCATGCGTAAGGCCTTGCGCAATAAACCACCATTGGCGTGCGGATTGGCGCTCATACGCCGCTCTCCGTTAGGCGCCAGGGCCCTCAGTTCCGGGAGCAGCCTGCCCTGTTCGTCAAACAGTTCCTCGGGCTTGTAACGCTTGAGCCAGTCTTCCAGCATCTGCAGGTGGGCCGGATTGTCGTGCATGCCTGAGAGCGGTACCTGGTGTGCACGCCAGAATCCTTCGACTTTCTTGTCGTCGACATACTTCGGCCCGGTCCAACCCTTGGGTGTACGTAACACGATCATCGGCCAGCGCGCGCGCGTCGCCGTGCCACTTTCGCGCGCCTGTTTTTGTATTAATCGTATATCCGCCAGGCAGTGGCCCATAGTCTCGGCCATGGTCTGGTGCAGCAGCATTGGATCATCCCCTTCTACGAAATAGGGATTCCAGCCATAGCCCCGGAACAGACTTTCCAGTTCCTCGTGTGAAATGCGTGATAGTAGCGTTGGGTTGTTGATCTTGTAGCCGTTCAGATGCAGGATCGGCAGTACCGCGCCGTCGCGGATGGGGTTCAGGAACTTATTCGAATGCCAGGACGTGGCGAGCGGGCCGGTTTCCGCTTCGCCATCCCCGACCGCGACTGCCACCAGCAGGTCGGGATTGTCGAAAGCCGCACCGAAAGCATGCGAAATACTGTAGCCCAACTCACCGCCTTCGTGAATCGAGCCCGGTGTTTCCGGCGTACAGTGGCTGCCGATGCCACCGGGAAACGAGAATTGCCTGAAGAAATTCTGCATGCCTTCTGCGTCTTCGCTCATATCCGGGTAGATCTCGGAGTACGTGCCCTCCAGGTAGACCGGCGCCAGCACTCCGGGTGCACCATGCCCCGGACCGGCCAGGAAAATCGCGTTCAGATCATGATTTACAATCAGCCGGTTAAGATGGGTATACATGAAGGACAGTCCAGGACTCGCGCCCCAGTGTCCCAACAGGCGGTTCTTGATGTGTTCGGGTTTCAACGGCTCTTTGAGCAGGGGATTTTCCAGCAAATAGATCATGCCCGCCGCCAGGTAGTTACAAGCACGCCAATAGGCGTCGACTTTTACGAGCACTTCTGGAGAGAGAGGTTTATCAGTGATTTCCAATTCGGATACGGCAACAGACATGGCGAATACCTCCATTATCAATCGACTATCGATTCAGCATAATTCTGTGCTAGTAAAAAATGTTTCCTGGGAGATTACGTTGAGAAGATTAAGTATAGGTCAGTGCCGGATTAGTACAAACGCAGGTAATTGTGTCCAGGTACACGCCGTATAGGAAATAGAAACCACCGATTTGGTAGGTTAATGGGAATGCCAGGGGCTCAGGTTCTAATCGTCTGTGCCCTCCGGTCACGATCACATGGTCAGTAGTAGAAATGTGGGAATAAAAAAAGCCAGGCATAAGCCTGGCTTTTTTGGTTACGAGCCGAAGTTGATGCCTAGGGCACAACCTGCATGAAGCTCATCATGCCGCGGTCTGCGTGCTCGAGCAGATGGCAGTGGAACACCCAGCCACCCGAGGTGTCGATGCCAGGGACCTTGCCTGAGGCAAAGATCTGACCTTCACGACCGGTGTCATCAAACTTGACCGCCAGGCGCATGACCGTGCGGCTGCGCATCATGGCCCCGGGGCGGCGCGGCACGTAGATGGTGTCCTTGTCTTCGGTGAACGCCGCCGGTACGGTGTAGTTATTGTCCGGGTTGTCCATATCGATGAATTGGGTATCGATATGCTGGAACATGAAGCCATGCAGGTGGAAATTGTGATCGCCACCGGTCATATTCCAGACCTCGATGATGCGGGTCTCATTGGGCTTGACCATCGGCGCGTCAGCAGCAGTCACCATGTCGAAAGGCAGGCCCATGCCGTTTTTCATCATCACGAAGAAGTTCAGGTCGCCGTTCGCATCCGGCTGGCTGTGCCCGAAGCGCACCGGTACCATCGCTGCGCCTGTGGTATCCACTGCGGTGACCGGGCGCAGGGATGAAGGCGGTATATATTCGATGCTCGGTTTCCTATGTTTCTTGACTTCAAATGTCGCCAGAATCTGCTTCGCTGCGCGGCCATCATGATGGGCATGGCCAAAACCGATTGTGCCATCCGGTTGGTAGAAGGCACTGTGTCGGCCGCGGGCCATGTCATGCCATTCGAGATGGATTTCCTCTTCTGTGCCGGTCGGGGTAAACACGACATCGGCGCGCTCACCCGGGGTCAACAACAGGCCTTTCGACAGGTCAGGATCAGAAATATAGCTGACCGACCCGTCATGTCCATGTTCAGCGATGGTCGGGATCGCCGGGATTTCGACCGGGTTGGTGATCAGGCCGGCGTCGCCACCGATGCGCCACATGCGCAGGCCGTGACTGAGTGACAGGCGCATAAAGCGGGTATTGGAGACGTTGACCAGACGCAAGCGGGTGGGCTTGCGCTTGTGGATCTTGATCTCCGCTTGTTGCTGTCCATTGACCAGCAGCACATTACCCTCGCGGCCGTTGACCTGCATCGAGGCATTGGCCAGTGGATCGGTCGGATAGAACTCGGCAACCTGGCCGTTTTCGTCCAGCAGGATGTCGTCCAGTACCAGCACCTTGGCCTTCTTCGGTAGTCCGAACGCCTTGTCCTCTGCCTTGTCGCGTACGACCAGTGCGCCGGCCAGGCCCTTTTCAACCTGTTCGTTGGAACGCACATGCGGGTGATACCAGAAGGTTGCGGCACGCAGCAGGGCAAACTCGTATCGGAAGTAGCCTCCGGGCTGGACCGGGTTTTGCGCTATATTGCTGCCATCCATATTGGCCGGCAGCTCCAGACCATGCCAGTGTACCGTGGTCTCTTCATCCAGGTAGTTATAGAAGTGAACAATCAGTTTGTTACCGACGTCCGCGCGGATGGTCGGGCCGGGCATGATGCCGTTATAGGTCCACACGCGGGTGGACTGATCCGAGTCATCTTCGAATTCGATATCGGCCTCGGTCGCATACAGCACGACCTCGACAATATCATCATCCGGATTAATATCCGGCAAGATACGGGTTTTGTATTTGTCGCCTGCGACGGCGACCTGTGTCAGCAGGGCCGAGATCGCAAACAAAGACAGCAAACGCTTGCTAAGGCTAAACGGGTTCATTTTTTTCTCCTCCAAGTCTCCACGCCTATTTTTAGTAAAAAAACAGACATTTACATCCCGGTAAGACGACTAGTCATCCAGATTAAGTAATGGACGGATTTTTATTGTGTCAGCAACGCTAGCAAATTTATGTGTAAAAGTCACAATAATAGTGTGCTTTGAGCACATAAATACCTTATATACACTCGAGTATTTTATGGATAGCGTGCTGACAAACAGAGATCTCGGCTTGTTTGCTTGATCGGGTATCCGGATAATAGCCGGAGCTTGTGTAGGTTTTATGACAGCAGCTGTAATCACCCGGATTACTGAAAACTATCATTAAGTAGCGCAATCCGGTAAAGGCCAGGCTGTACAACCGATTGAATTTTTTATTTTTAATTTTTTATTGTTATTCCATACCCGGCTCAGGTTAAACTCATAGGCCCGACTTGGGGCTCGGCTCACTATTTCGCTTATGACCAGAATACTTGCCATTGCCAATCAAAAAGGTGGCGTGGGTAAAACCACCACCACGGTCAATCTGGCCGCATCGCTTGCAGCCACGCGCAAGCGTGTGTTGCTGGTGGACATGGACCCGCAGGGCAATGCGACCATGGGCAGTGGTGTGAACAAGAATGAGCTGGAGCAATCCGGTTGCGAAGTCCTGCTCGGCGAGGCCCCGGTCAGCAGTGTGCGCGTCACACTGGAAGAGTCGAGTATCGATGTGCTGCCATCCAATGCTGACCTGACTGCCGCCGAGGTGGCATTAATGCAGCAGGAGGGCCGCGAGCATAAACTGCGCGATGCACTGGATTCGATCAAACACGAGTATGACTATATATTGATCGACTGCCCGCCGGCGTTGAATATGCTGACCATCAATGCGATGGTTGCGGCGCGTGGCGTGATTATTCCGATGCAATGTGAGTACTATGCGCTCGAGGGCCTGACCGCATTGATGAATACCATTGAGCAGATCAAGGGCAGTGTCAATCCCGGGCTTGAGATCGAGGGGATATTGCGCACCATGTTCGATCCGCGTAATAACCTCGCCAACCAGGTGTCGTCACAGTTGATTCTGCATTTCGGCGACAAGGTCTATCGCACCATGATACCGCGCAATGTCAGGCTGGCCGAGGCGCCGAGCCACGGTCTACCAATTATATTGTATGATAAGACCTCTCGTGGCGCCTTGTCCTACCTGGCGCTGGCTGGCGAGATGCTCAGGCGCGAGGAGAGCCAGGCGGCTGCGCCGATGGACGTCGGCAATACTGCACAGCAGGCCTGAGTAACAGTCACAGAGCGTGGCAAACACCAACAAATAGATTGATTTTCAGATAATGGCTACAAAAAAACGCGGATTGGGGCGAGGACTGGATGCCCTGTTGGGGGGCGCAGTCTCTGCGTCAGCAACGACTACGGCTGAGGAAACAGAAGACGGTGTCCTCAAGGTATTACCGGTCGATGTGATCCAGCGCGGTCGTTACCAGCCGCGTGTCGATATGCACCAGGAATCGCTGGAAGAACTCGCCGATTCGATCCGCGTGCAGGGCGTGGTACAGCCAATCGTGGTGCGCCCGATCAGTGCGGGTAAATACGAAATCATCGCCGGTGAGCGGCGCTGGCGTGCGGCCCAGGTGGCCGGCCTGCAGGAAATCCCGACGGTCATCCGCGAGGTGTCTGACCGCGCCACGATCGCGATGGCGCTGATCGAGAATATCCAGCGTGAAGACCTGAATCCGATGGAAGAGGCCTATGCGCTGAAGCGCCTGATCGACGAATTCGAAATGACCCAGCAGCAGGCCGCCGAGGCGGTCGGGCGCTCGCGCACCGGGGTGACCAATCTGCTACGCATGCTGGACCTGAGCGAAGGCGTCAAGGAAATGGTTACCCAAGGTAAGCTGGAGATGGGACATGCCCGTGCTCTGCTGGCACTGAAGGATGGCAGACAGCTGGAGGCGGCCAAAACGGTGGTATCCAGGGGTAGCTCGGTGCGTGAAACCGAACGCCTGGTACGCAAGCTGCTCGGTGAGCAGGCCGGTAAGGCGAAAAAAGCCAAACCGCGCATCGATCCGGACATCCGCCGCCTGCAGGACGAGCTGTCCGAAAAGCTCGGTGCGATGGTACAGATTCAGCATGGCGGAAGCGGCAAGGGAAAACTGGTCATACGCTACAACAGCAGTGACGAGCTGGACGGGATTTTAGATCATTTTAGCTAGTATCTTGTTGTTTTTATACATAATATTTAATTCCCCTCGATTAATATCATTGATTGGCTGCTGTAAATATTTATTGACCCCATGCATCCGATTTATATATACTGCGCGCCGAAACGAACTCGGCAAAAAGCCCGGTCAATGGGGTGCGGCCTCGATACCTTGCCTGGAATGGTACTTTTCCCATGGTGTTACGCCCACTGATCGTACAAACAGCACTGGTGTTAATGGCGGCTGTTGTTGGTGCAAGTCTTGACGGAGTTGATGGTGCGGTCGCTGCCCTGTACGGGGCCAGTCTGACACTGGTCAGGACCTTGCTGCTACTGTTTCACTACCGTCGGGCAGTGAATACCGCCGGCGTAGACGCCGGACTTAACCTGCGTATAGCCTATCGTTGCAGTGTGGAACGTATGGTATTAACGGTTTTACTGTTAGGTCTGGGACTCGGAATTTTAAAGCTCGATGCATTGGCTTTGATCTGCGCATTTGTTGCGCTGCAGCTAATCGGGCTTATAGGCAGATTTGAAGATTCTTTGTTGAGAAACATGCATGGCAAGCAGTGAACAAACATCAGGCGAGTATATAAAGCATCACCTGCAAAACATGACCTTTGGTCAGCATCCTGATGGCAGCTGGGGCATGGCCCATAGTGCTGCCGAAGCGAAGGAAATGGGTTTCATGGCGATCCATGTGGATACCATGTTCTGGTCCATCTCTCTCGGTATATTCTTTTTATGGTTGTTCCGCAAGGCGGCAAAAGGCGCGGATTCGGGTGTACCCGGTGGCCTGCAGAATTTTGTCGAAATGATGATCGACTTTATCGACAACAGTGTACGCGGTTCCTTTACCGGCAAGAACCCGCTGGTCGCACCGATGGCGTTGACCGTATTCGTGTGGGTGTTCCTGATGAACTTCATGGATCTGATTCCGGTAGACTGGATACCCTCTACCGTGGCATGGCTGGGCGCGACATTGTTTGGCGCAGACCCGCACCACGTCTATTTCAGGGTCGTACCGTCTACCGATCCGAATGCGACCTTTGGTATGGCGCTGTCGGTATTTGCGCTGATGCTGTTTTACAGTATCAAGGTCAAGGGTGTCGGTGGCTTTAGCGGTGAACTGACACTGCAGCCTTTTTCATCAAGCAACAAGATCGTCATGTTGCTGTTTATTCCGATCAACTTCCTGCTTGAATTTGTCTCTCTGATCGCCAAACCGCTATCACTGTCACTGCGACTGTTTGGCAACATGTATGCCGGCGAGATGATCTTTATCCTGATCGCAATCATGTACAGTGCCGGTATCGGACTGGGATTGTTTGGCGGCATACTGCAACTGGGCTGGGCAATCTTCCACATTCTGATTGTGACCCTGCAGGCGTTCATCTTTATGACGCTGACCATCGTCTACATGGACATGGCACATAGCGAACACTAAACCGGTTTTACTGTTTAACACGTACCTAATTTTAGATACAGGAGAAAAAAATGGAACTCGCAAATGCACTGTTATACATCGCAGGCGGACTGATGATGGGCCTGGGCGCTCTTGGCGCTGCTGTCGGCATCGGTATCCTCGGTGGTCGTTTTCTGGAAGGCGCAGCACGCCAGCCTGAACTGATCCCGATGTTGCGTACACAGTTCTTCATCGTTATGGGTCTGGTAGACGCGGTACCGATGATTGCTGTCGGTATTGCCTTCTACGTACTGTTTGCTGTTGCTTGATATTAGGCTTCAGTACGTATTCGTCTTAACGAAACCATTCTGAAGGTTATCGCATGAATATCAATTTAACTCTCATAGGACAGTCGATTACGTTCTTTGTGTTCGTGTGGTTCTGCATGAAATTTATCTGGCCGCCACTGACGAATGCCTTGCATGAGCGCAAGAAGCGAATCGCCGATGGTCTGGCTGCAGCAGAACGCGGTCAACATGAACAAAAGCTTGCACAGGAGCGCGCAACCGAGACCCTGCGTGATTCCAAGACACAGGCTGGCGATATCATCAATCAGTCTCAAAAACGTGCCAGTGAAATCATTGAAGAAGCCAAGAGCGATTCGCGCACTGAGGGCGAACGCTTGCTCAATGCGGCCAGGGCCGAGATCGAGCAGGAAGTTAATCGTGCTCGTGAAGAACTGCGCAAGCAGGTGGCTACACTGGCTCTGACAGGAGCTGGCAAGGTACTGGAACGGGAAATCGATGAGGCTACTCACAGCAAACTGCTGGATGAGCTGGCCAAGCAGATTCAGGCAGGCTAATGGCTGAATTAACCACCATCGCAAGACCATACGCTCAGGCCGTTTTCAAGCATGCGCAGGAGAACGACAGCTTTGATCAATGGTCAGACATGCTCGAGTCGGCGTCTTCAGTAGTGCAGGATTCAGCCATGTGTGAGGCAATGGCTAGCGCCAGGCTGAGCCGTGAACAAATCATCAGCATGTTGATCGATGTTTGCGCCGATGCCCTGAATGATCAGGGACGCAATCTGATCCGCTTGCTGGATGAAAACGACAAGCTGACGTTATTACCAGAAATCGCGACTGTTTATGAACAGTATCGCGCCGAAGCCGAACAGACCGTAGAGGCGAAAATGGTCTCCGCTTACCCGGTTAGTGAATCCCAGCAGGAAATGATTGCAGCAGCATTGGCAAAAAGGCTGGGTAGCAAGGTAAGTCTGGACGTTAGTGTCGACCAGACCCTGCTAGGCGGTGCCGTTATACGTGCCGGTGACATGATTATCGACGGTTCGGTACAGGGCAAGCTGAACAAGCTGGCCAGTACCATGAACCAATAAGAGGACTTAGGTTATGCAACTCAATCCATCCGAAATCAGCGAGCTGATCAAAAAACGCATCGATTCATTTGATGCAGCCGCGGAGGCCCGTAACGAGGGTACAGTCGTCAGTCTGACTGACGGTATTGTACGTGTACACGGGCTGGGTGACGTAATGGCCGGCGAAATGCTTGAGTTTCCCGGTGACACATACGGTATGGCACTCAACCTGGAACGTGATTCCGTAGGTGTGGTTATTCTCGGTTCCTATAAACACATTACTGAAGGTGACAGCGTCAAGTGTACCGGACGTATTCTGGAAGTACCTGTTGGTGGGGCACTGCTCGGCCGTGTTGTTGACTCTCTGGGAATGCCGATCGATGGTAAGGGTGCAATCGGTACCGATCTGAGCTCGCCGATCGAAAAAGTGGCTCCAGGTGTTATCAGTCGAAAGTCAGTCGACCAGCCGGTACAGACCGGTCTGAAATCCATTGACGCGATGGTGCCGATCGGACGTGGACAACGCGAACTGATCATCGGCGACCGCCAGACCGGTAAAACAGCTGTCGCAATCGATGCCATCATTAACCAAAAAGGTACCGGGGTTAAATGTATCTATGTGGCCGTTGGTCAGAAGGCATCTTCGGTTTCAGGTGTAGTACGCAAGCTCGAGGAACACGGTGCCATGGAGCACACCATTGTGGTGGCTGCAACCGCTGCCGAGTCAGCAGCAATGCAGTTCATTGCACCCTACTCCGGTTGTGCAATGGGTGAATACTTCCGTGATCGGGGTGAAGACGCACTGATTATTTACGATGACCTGACCAAGCAGGCCTGGGCCTATCGTCAGGTTTCCCTGCTGCTGCGCAGGCCGCCGGGCCGTGAAGCCTATCCTGGTGACGTGTTCTACCTGCACTCCCGTCTGCTGGAGCGCGCTGCACGTGTTAATGAAAATTTCGTTGAACAGGCCACCAACGGTGAAGTCAAAGGCAAGACCGGTTCACTGACCGCCCTGCCGATTATCGAGACCCAGGCCGGTGACGTATCGGCCTTCGTACCGACCAACGTGATCTCGATTACAGACGGTCAGATCTTCCTGGAATCCGATCTGTTCAACGCTGGTATCCGTCCTGCTATCAACGCCGGTCTTTCGGTATCACGTGTAGGTGGTGCCGCACAGACCAAGATCATCAAGAAGCTGGGCGGCGGTGTACGCCTGGCGCTGGCGCAGTTCCGTGAACTGGCGGCCTTCGCACAGTTCGCATCTGACCTGGACGAAGCAACCCGTAACCAGTTGGAACGTGGGCAGCGTGTAACCGAATTGATGAAGCAGAAACAGTACTCACCACTGAGCATCGCTGAAATGGCCGTATCCCTGTATGCAGCCAATGAAGGTTATCTTGATGATGTTGAAGTTAACAAGGTGGTTGATTTCGAGGCGGCGATGCACGCGTTTGTTAACTCAAACAATGCCGATCTGATGGACAAGATCAACGAAGCAGGTGACTACGACGACGATATTGCAGCAGGTATCAAGGCTGCGATCGAAAGCTTCAAGTCGACCAGTACCTGGTAAGAGGAGTAGCCGGCAATGGCCAGCGGTAAAGAAATACGCACCCAGATCAAGAGCATCCAGAATACGCAGAAAATCACGCGTGCGATGGAGATGGTTGCCGCATCCAAGATGCGCAAGGCCCAGGATCGCATGCAGGCCTCACGGCCGTATGCGGAAAAGATGGTCAATGTGATCGCTCACCTGGCGCAGGCACACTCGGAGTACAAGTCGACCTACATGATCGAGCGCGAAGTCAAACGGGTCGGTTTTATTATCATTTCCAGTGACCGCGGACTATGTGGTGGTCTGAATGCGAACCTGTTTCGTACCACATTGGCAGAAATGAAGGCCTGGGACGACAAGAACATCGACATCGATATGTGCACCATCGGCAGCAAGGCCAGCGGTTTTTTCAAGAGGCTGTCGGGTAACCTGCGCGCAAATACCACGCACCTTGGCGATGCACCAAAGCTTGAAGAGCTGCTGGGTGCGATCAAGGTCATGCTGGATGCGTACGAAGATGGCGAAATCGATCGTCTTTTTATCGCGCATAACGTGTTTGCCAACACCATGACCCAGAAGCCGAAAGTTGCTCAGCTGTTACCTATTTCATCTCCCGAGAAGGATGAGGAAATAGAACATCACTGGGACTACATCTATGAGCCTGAGTCCAAGTCTGTACTTGATGCCCTGCTGATGCGTTATATTGAGTCACTGGTCTACCAGGGTGTGGTGGAGAATATTGCCTGTGAGCAGGCTGCGCGGATGATCGCAATGAAGAGCGCCTCTGATAATGCAGGCGATCTTATTGATGACCTGAACCTGTCGTATAACAAGGCACGTCAGGCTGCGATTACCCAGGAATTGTCAGAAATTGTTGCCGGTGCTGCTGCAGTTTAGCGCAGGTTTGATAAAGAATTACATTTAAACGAGGGTCCGAAAATGAGTTCGGGAAAAGTTATACAAATTATTGGTGCGGTCGTTGACGTAGAGTTCGATCGCGACAGTATGCCCAAGGTGTTCGATGCGCTGGTCGTGGATGCCGAAGGATTGACACTGGAAGTACAGCAGCAGCTGGGCGATGGTGTCGTTCGTACGATCGCGATGGGTACCACTGATGGCCTGAAGCGTGATACCGCTGTTTCTAATACCGGTGAGCCGATCAGCGTTCCGGTTGGTGAAAAGACACTGGGCCGCATCATGGATGTACTCGGTAACCCGGTTGATGAGGCGGGTGATATCGGTGAAGAAAAGCGTATGCCAATCCATCGTGAGCCGCCGAGCTATGCAGAGCAGGCAGCATCCCTTGAGATTCTTGAGACTGGTATCAAGGTTATCGACCTGATCATGCCGATCGCGAAAGGCGGCAAGATCGGTCTGTTCGGGGGCGCCGGTGTGGGCAAGACGGTAACCCTGATGGAACTGATTCGTAACATCGCGGTAGAGCACTCCGGTTACTCGGTATTCGCCGGTGTCGGTGAGCGTACCCGTGAAGGTAACGACTTCTACTACGAAATGGAAGAAGGCGGCGTACTGGACAAGGTGGCACTGGTTTATGGCCAGATGAATGAGCCACCAGGCAACCGTCTGCGTGTAGCCCTGACCGGACTGACCATTGCGGAAAACTTCCGTGATGAAGGCCGTGAGGTACTGCTGTTCGTTGATAACATCTATCGTTACACCCTGGCTGGCACCGAGGTATCCGCGCTGCTGGGTCGTATGCCTTCCGCGGTGGGTTACCAGCCTACCCTGGCGGAAGAGATGGGCGCCCTGCAGGAACGTATTACCTCAACCAAGGTTGGTTCAATTACCTCGTTCCAGGCCGTATATGTACCGGCGGACGACCTGACTGATCCATCTCCGGCTACCACCTTCGCTCACCTTGATGCGACGCTGGTACTGTCCCGTCAGATCGCCGAGCTGGGTATCTACCCGGCGGTGGATCCGCTCGATTCCACATCACGCCAGCTGGACCCGCTGGTTATTGGTCAGGAACACTATGATGTCGCCCGTGGTGTACAGGGCCTGTTGCAACGTTACAAGGAACTGAAAGACATCATTGCAATTCTTGGTATGGATGAGCTGTCAGAAGAAGACAAGCAGACTGTGGCGCGCGCCCGTAAAATCCAGCGCTTCCTGTCACAGCCGTTCTTCGTTGCTGAAACCTTTACCGGTTCTCCTGGTAAATATGTTTCACTGAAAGACACCATTCGTGGCTTCAAATCCATTATCGATGGTGAAATGGACGAATATCCCGAGCAGGCGTTTTATATGGTTGGCGGTATCGAAGAAGTTGCCGAAAGGGCCAAATCACTCTAAGCAACCTTCATACGGGACAGAATTATGGCGATGACAATACACGTCGACATCGTGAGCGCAGAAAAGGAAATTTTTTCCGGTACCGCTGAAATGGTATTTGCGCCGGCTGCCATGGGTGAGGTGGGCATAGCGCCCCGTCACACACAGATGCTGACACCACTGAAGGCGGGTGAAGTCAGGGTCAGGACACATGGTGACGAAGAGCGGATGTTCTATGTGTCCGGCGGCATGCTGGAAGTACAGCCGCATATGGTTACTATCCTGGCGGATACGGCAGTCCGATATCGATTACGCTCGTGCAACCGCCGAATTGGCAGAAGCTGTGGCGCAGCTGCGCACGCTGGAAAAAATCCGCAAGATGACCAAGTAGCTACCTTACTATTTTACTCACAGACAACTCCGGAAGCTGATCATGAACGATGCAGTTCGCGTAGAGCGCAATATGGCTGTTTATTTCACCTATAGTATCAGGGATGAAGACGGTGAGATTCTGGAGCAGAGTGACCTGCCGATCGGCTACGTTCATGGTACCGACAGTGGCCTGGTCGAAAAGGTCGAAATGGCGATCGAGGGCATGGCTGCCGGTGAAACGGTGGAAATTCCGGTATCGCCGGAAGAAGGCTTCGGCCCGACTGATCCCGACCTGACCTATACCGATGTTGTCGAAAATGTACCGCCCGAATACCGTCATATCGGTGCCGAGGTGCAGTTCCAGAACGATCGCGGCGAAGTTAAAACCTTTGTAGTCTCCAGTATTGAAGACGGCAAACTGACTGTAGACGGAAACCACCCGTTAGCTGGTAAAAACCTGATTTTTAACGTCAAGATTACAGAAGTTCGTGCAGCAACCGCTGACGAACTGCAACGCAGGCGTCTCGAAGATAATTCAGGCATGATCCATTAGAGGTCAGCCGGGCCAGGTTCTGGCCGCCCTGTTTGTCATTACCTGGTAGTTATACTGGTTGTTGCAGCCTGCTCCATCCAGCAGCATGGCGCTCCTGCCTGGTCTGTAAAACAATATCGCTTTTAAGCCTGGTTGATGGGCGTACGTTATAGCCTGTGTTCGTGGTTTTGTCGATGACAATCAGGCGCTGACTGGTTGTTGTTGTCGACGCCACTTATATTTATTCTCTGAGTTCACCGAAATATCAAAAAATCGTGTCAAACCCGGATTGAGGGTATCGACTTCATGATAACATTGATATGCTTGCTTAGTTATAAGAGTAAATTCAGGAAAATCATGGCTCTAAGTATCGTTATACTGGCTGCCGGGCAAGGTACACGGATGCGTTCCAGGTTGCCCAAGGTGTTGCACCGACTGGCCGGAAAGACCCTGCTGGAACACGTTGTTGAAACCGCAGCACAATTACC
Source organism: uncultured Gammaproteobacteria bacterium (assembly GCA_947258795.1). GTDB lineage: Bacteria > Pseudomonadota > Gammaproteobacteria > DRJJ01 > DRJJ01 > DRJJ01. Next base: position 85,284 of record CAMYJU010000003.1, read on the forward strand.
GGATAGTCATATCCAGGTAGTGTATGGCCATGGCGGCAACCAGGTACCTGAGCAGCTGGCCCAATTGCCGGTCAAATGGGTGGAGCAGGCAGAACAACTGGGTACCGGGCATGCGATGATGCAGGCCATGCCCGGGATCGCACCTGAAGACCAGGTCCTGGTTTTGTATGGCGATGTTCCCCTGATCAAGGTCGATACACTCTCCAGCCTGCTTGAGCAGGAGGGACTGGCGCTGCTGACCGTAGAACTGGAAGAGGCCGAGGGCTATGGCCGCATCGTCAGGAATGCACATGGAGGTATTGAACGGATAATCGAACATAAGGATGCCAGCGAGCAGGAGCGCCAGATCAGCGAAATCAATACCGGCATTATGGCTTGTAACGCAACCCAGATGTCAGCCTGGTTACAACGTCTCGGTAACGATAACAGCCAGGGCGAGTATTATCTGACCGACCTGATCGAAATGGCTGTGAATGAAGGCATTGATGTGAGTTCAGCAAGCCCGCAAACAGAGGCGGAAGTGATGGGCGTGAACGATCGCTCGCAACTGGCCATGCTGGAGCGGGTTTTCCAGCAAGAACAAGTTGAGGCATTAATGCGTGACGGGGTAACGGTGATGGATCCTGCCAGGCTGGATATCAGGGGTACAGTCAGCAGTGGCCAGGATGTGGTACTGGATATCAACGTGATACTGGAAGGTAAAGTCGAACTCGGTGAGGGCGTACAGATTGGCGCTAATACGTTTGTACGTAATTGCAAAATCGGTGACGGCGTGATCATCAAGCCGCACTGTGTATTGGAAGACGCCGAAATCGGCAGGTTGTCGACGATTGGTCCTTTTGCCCGGATCAGGCCGGAAACCTCTCTGGCTGAAAATGTGCATATCGGTAATTTTGTAGAGATTAAAAAATCCTCGGTCGCAAATAACAGCAAGATCAATCATCTCAGCTATGTCGGAGATTCCGAGGTCGGTCAGGATGTCAATATCGGTGCCGGCACCATCACCTGTAATTATGACGGTGCCTACAAACACAAAACCATTATAGGTGACAATGTATTTATCGGTTCAGATACTCAGTTGATTGCGCCGGTCACGGTTGGCAATGGTGCAACCATCGGTGCAGGTTCCACCATCACCAGTGATGCTCCGGAGAATGAGCTGAGCCTGAGCCGTACAAAACAGATTTCACTCAAGGGTTGGAAACGACCTGTTAAAAAGAAGTAAACAGGGATAACAGACATGTGCGGCATAGTCGGTGCAGTAGCAGAACGAGATGTAACGCAAATACTGATTGAAGGGCTCCGTCGACTCGAGTATCGGGGCTATGATTCAGCAGGCATAGCGGTACTTGATCAAAACAACTGTCTTCAGCGTATACGTACGCTGGGCAAGGTCCAGCAGCTGGCCGATGAACAGGATAAACACCAGATTCATGGCACGCTCGGCATTGCCCATACACGTTGGGCTACGCATGGTGAACCGGCAACAAAGAACGCACATCCCCATATATGTCGGGACCGGGTATCCCTGGTCCACAACGGTATCATCGAAAATTATGAAGCCCTGCGTGAGCAGCAAATTGAAAAAGGTTTTGAGTTTACCTCTGACACCGATACCGAAGTGATCGTTCACCAGGCAACTTACTACGTCGAACAGGGCATGGATTTGCTGGCGGCCGTTAAGGCGACGACAAATGACCTGCAAGGCGCTTATGCCCTCGGGGTAATCTGTACCGATGAACCCGGGCGCCTGGTCGCAGCACGTAGTGGCAGTCCACTGGTAATCGGTATCGGTATAGGTGAGTATTTCATCGCCTCGGATGTCGCTGCACTGCTGCCGGTTACACAAAGATTCCTGATCCTTGAAGAAGGCGATATGGTCGATATTCGGACCGACAGCCTGAAAATCTATGGTGCGAGCGGTAACGAGGTTGAGCGCAAGGAACACCTGTCCGAGCTGAGTGCGAATGCGGTTGAGCGTGGTATTTATCGACATTACATGCTCAAGGAAATCTATGAACAGCCGCAGGCCATCAGTAATGCCCTGGAGGGTCGTGTCAGTGGCAATCGCGTGCTGGAAGAATCGTTCGGACCCGATGCCAATGAGATATTCAGCAAGGTGGAAGGCGTACAGATTATTGCCTGTGGTACCAGTTATCATGCCGGCCTGATCGGCAGTTACTGGCTGGAGGCGATGGCCGGGATACCATGTAGTGTCGAAGTGGCCAGTGAATTCCGCTACCGCAAGCCGGTCGTTCGTAAAAATTCACTGATCGTCACCCTGTCACAATCCGGTGAGACCGCAGATACCCTGGCCGGACTGCATGAGGCCAGGCGGCTGGGTTTTGGCAAATCACTCGCGATCTGCAATGTACCGGAAAGTTCGCTGGTACGTGAATCGGACCTGGTGATAATGACCCGGGCCGGACCGGAGATCGGTGTGGCCTCGACCAAGGCCTTTACCACGCAGTTGGTTTGCCTGATGCTGCTGGTGCTGGTACTGGGCAGGCATAACAACATGGACGAGGAAACCGAGGCCAGGATTATTGCCGAACTGAAGAGCCTGCCGCGCAAGATCGAATCGGCCCTGAAGCTGGATGACGCGATCAAGCTGCTGGCCGAGGATTTTGCCGACAAGCACCATGCCCTGTTTCTGGGCCGGGGTGCGCAATACCCAGTGGCCATGGAAGGCGCTTTAAAGCTGAAAGAGATATCCTATATCCATGCAGAGGCCTACCCGGCCGGCGAACTCAAGCACGGCCCACTGGCTCTGGTTGACGAAGATATGCCGATTATCAGCGTGGCACCGAATAACGAGTTACTGGAAAAACTGAAATCCAATCTGGAAGAGGTGCGTGCCAGAGGTGGGCGCCTGTATGTGTTTGAGGATGAAAATGCCAACATGGAGGCCCGGCCGGGATTAAAGATCCTGGCAGTGGAAACGGTAGATGACAGTATCGCACCGATAATCTATACCATCCCGTTACAGTTACTTTCCTATCATGTCGCGGTGTTGCGCGGCACAGACGTGGATCAGCCTCGTAATCTGGCCAAGTCAGTGACAGTAGAATAATATTAAAGGATCCTCTGAATCAGGGGTTTCTTAATCAGGCTCTATAAGCAGTACGGGCTATAACGGATTTTGAATCGGGTTCTTGCCAGAACCGGACAGCGCACGGTCCGGAACGGGGAGTCAATCGTATGCCAAGGCAGTCCAAGCCGGGAAGGCCGGTTATATTTGGTGAAGTGTTATATGACCACTTCCCTGACGGGAACAAGGTCCTTGGTGGTGCGCCATTCAATGTTGCCTGGCATTTACGTGGATTCGGTCTTAACCCGTTGCTGGTAAGTCGTATCGGTAACGACGAGGCCGGTCAGGAAATCCTGATGCACATGCGTGACTGGGGACTGGCGATCCAGGGGATACAGATCGATGCCGGGCACCCGACCGGCGTTGTTCAGATCGAGCTACAGGATGGACAGCCCGCCTATACCATCGTTCCGGATCAGGCTTATGATCATATCAGCTATTCACTGCTGAAAGACTGTCTCGGACAACAGTTTATCAGCGTGCTGTATCATGGCAGCCTGGCTACCCGTTCTGAAGTTTCCCGGGATACCCTGCAACAGCTGGTTGCTGCCAGCAGACCACTGCGTTTTGTCGATATCAATCTTCGCCCCCCGTGGTGGGATCCGGAGACAATCAAGGAACTGATTGCCGGAGCGGAATGGCTGAAACTGAATGACCAGGAAATGGCTGAACTGACCGGAAACGAAACAGATAGCAGTCGTGAGCGTGAGGTCGTGGCCAGGGAAATGCTGGAACGTTACCGGCTAGAGAGTATCGTGCTGACCGAAGGGGAACGTGGCGCCTGTATCATCAATGACCAGAAGACCATGTGTGGTGCCAGTGCGCCGGTATCAGATATTCAGGATACCGTTGGTGCCGGGGACGCGTTCAGTGCGGTTTGTTTGCTCGGTTACAGTCATGGCTGGGATGACCAGGTCACCCTGGGGCGGGCGCTGGATTTTGCCGCGAGCATCTGTCAGCAACGTGGTGCGATTATTCACGATCCGGAGTTTTATGCCGGTTTTCTGATGCGATGGACGCATAGTAGTTGATGCAGACGCAGCAAGACCTGTATATCGTGTTGATCAGTGTGCATGGCCTGGTCCGAGGTGACAGGCTTGAGCTGGGCTGCGATGCCGATACCGGTGGGCAAACACTGTATGTCGTTGAGCTGTTACGCGCGCTTGCACGTCATCCGCAGGTAAAGCGCGTGGATTTGCTGACCCGCCTGGTTGAAGACAGGAATACAGATTCAGACTACGCGCAAGCAATAGAAAAAGTAGAGGACGGCGCGAATATTGTCAGGATACGTTGTGGGCCCCGCCGTTATATCCGCAAGGAGCTGTTATGGCCTCACCTGGATGCCTTTGTCGACAACAGCCTGCAATACTTTCGCAAGATAGGTCATTGTCCCGATATTATCCATAGCCACTATGCCGATGCCGGTTATGTAGGCTCCAACCTTGTGCAGCTGATTGGTGTGCCACTGATACATACCGGTCATTCGCTGGGCAGGGTAAAAAAAAACCGCCTGCAGGAACAGGGTATGAGCGCCAGGCAGATACAATCCCACTACAACATCAAGCAGCGTATCGAGGCCGAGGAAGTCGCGCTTGGCAATGCCGCGATGGTCATCACCAGTACCAGACAGGAAGTGAATGAGCAATATCGACAGTATGAAAATTACCATCCTGCTCGTGATGTGGTGATCCCGCCGGGGATCGACCTGGTGCGATTTCATCCACCAGCGGACAGTTCTGGATTACCCACGATACACCGGTCCATCAGCAAATTTTTAATTGAGCCGCAAAAACCGGTCATACTCGCCTTGTCACGCCCGGATGAAAGGAAAAACATTCATACCCTGATCAAGACCTACGGTGAAAGCAGGGAACTGCGCAAACGTGCAAACCTGGTGGTCATCGCAGGGAATCGGGATGACATCGTCAAGATGGACGAGGCCGCGCGCAAGGTCTTGACGGATATTTTACTGATGATGGACCGTTATGACCTGTATGGCCATATGGCGATACCCAAACATCATTTGCCAAAGGATGTGCCGGATCTTTACCGTATGGCGGTTCAGCTGAAAGGGGTGTTTGTCAATCCGGCCCTGACCGAACCTTTCGGCCTGACCCTGATCGAGGCAGCCGCCTGTGGCCTGCCGGTAGTGGCGACTTCTGACGGTGGTCCGACAGAAATCGTCACTAATTGTAATAATGGAAAACTAGTGGACCCGCTGGACAGCAAGGAAATCGAGCGCGCGTTGGTCAGCATGTTGCGCAATAAAAACATCTGGAAGCAAATGTCCAGAAACGGCATCCTTGGCAGCCGGGAACATTACACCTGGGATGGTCATGTCGCCAAGTACATGCGAGAAACAAACCGGCTGCTCAAGGAACACCATCAGCACCAGGCGGTTTCACCGGGAAAAAGCCGCTTGCCAGGCATAGACAGAATACTGGTCTGTGATATCGATAACACCCTGTTAGGTGATCAGGGAAGCCTGACCAGGCTGATGGAGCTGTTGCGTGAAAACGAACAGCTCGGTTTTGCGGTGGCAACAGGCAGGCGAATCCAAAGCACACTGGATATCCTTGATGAGTGGGATGTACCGGTGCCGGATATCATGATCACCTCCGTTGGCGCCGAGATTTATTACCGTCACCGTGTGATGTGTGACCATGGCTGGCAAAAGCACGTCAACTATCGCTGGAAACCGGCCGCAATACGCTCTGCCCTGCGCAATATGCCCGGACTCAAACTGCAGCCTGCCTCGGAGCAACTGCAGTACAAAATCAGTTACTTTATCGATCCGGGCAAGATGCCCTCACTGGCAATGATACGGCGCCATTTGCGGCTGTGTGATTTACATGCCAAGCTGGTGCTATCGCATGATGCCTATCTGGATATACTGCCGGTGCGTGTCTCGAAAGGTCTGGCGCTGCGCTACCTGACCATGAAATGGGCGATACAGCCCGAACGCATGCTGGTTGCCGGTGATTCGGGTAACGACGAGGAAATGCTCAAGGGCAATACCCTGGGTGTGGTGGTAGGAAACTACAGCAAGGAAATCGAACGATTGCGCGGCAAACCCAGGGTCTATTTTGCCGATGCCGAGTATTCCGAAGGGGTGCTGGAAGGTATTTCCTACTACGATTTTCTGGACCGAGTACGTATACCCAATGACGAAGCCTGAGCTGAAGAATTTTGGTCAGTCCTGTCTATACTAGGGGAAAACACAAGAAGAACAAGAGGCAAAACCCGTAATGCATGCACAATTATCCGAGTTCATCGAACAGCAGCGTGAGACTGTATTTGCCCTGTTGCGCTACTTTATCGCACAGGACCGCGCATTCATGCTGCAGTCAGACTTGTGGGATGCCTACGAGTCATTCTGTGAACTGGACAAGAACCAGAGGGCCTGTAATCCACAGCTGGCGGACACCATACGCCTGACCCAGGAGGGCGTGATAGACAGCCCGTGGGTGTACCTGGCCATACGGCCGCGCAAGGCGCGCTGGGTCTATATCCGTTTCCATATGGAATCGCTGGATTATGAAGAAATCAATACGGCCGAGTTTTTGGCCTTCAAGGAAGGCCTGGTCAGTGGCCGGGATTACCATAGCAGCTGGACCCTGGAACTGGATCTGGGCCCGTTTAACCGCAATTTCCCGAAATTACAGGAATCACGCAGCATTGGAAAGGGTGTCGAATTCCTGAACCGGCGCCTGTCCAGCCAGCTGTTTCATGATTGGGAAAAGGGTGACCGGCGTTTCCTTGAGTTCCTGCGTCTGCATCAGTATCAGGGCATACAGCTGATGCTGAACGAAAACATCACCACCCTGCATGAACTCCAGCAGAACCTGCGTCGTGCTCAGGACTTCCTGCGTCTGCAGCCGGAACAGGCAGGCTGGGATGAGGTCGGCCTCATGATGTCACGTCTGGGGTTGGAACGCGGCTGGGGTGATACCGCCACGCGTATGCTGGAGACCCTTGAAATGCTGACCGAGATCCTCGAGGCCCCGGAACCCAGTATCGTCGAGCGTTTTCTGGGCCGTATCCCGATGATCTTCAACGTTGTGATCCTGTCCCCGCACGGTTATTTCGGACAGGCCAATGTACTGGGACTGCCGGATACCGGAGGCCAGGTCGTATACATACTGGACCAGGTGCGCGCGCTGGAGCACGAGATGCGTGAACGCCTGCAGGCTCAGGGCCTGGATATCGACCCGCGTATTATCGTGGTGACCCGGCTGATACCGGAAGCCGATCACACCACCTGTAACCAGCCGCTCGAACATATTATTGGTACTGAGAACGCGACCATCCTGCGCGTACCATTCAGAACCAGTAAAGGAGAAATCCTGCAACACTGGGTATCGCGTTTTGAAATCTGGCCCTACCTGGAACGCTTTACCGATGAAGTGGAAAAGGAAGTCGTTGCCGAGCTCGGTATGCGGCCGGATCTGATTGTTGGCAACTATTCTGACGGAAACCTGGTCGCCACCCTGCTTTCGCAGCGCCTGAACGTCACCCAGTGCAATATTGCCCATGCCCTGGAAAAGGCCAAGTACCTGTATTCCGACCTGTACTGGCAAGACAATGAAGAGGCCTATCATTTTTCCTGCCAGTTTACCGCAGACCTGATCGCGATGAACGCCGCCGATTTTATCATTACCAGCACCTACCAGGAGATCAGCGGTCGTCACGACAGTGTCGGTCAATATGAAAGCTATAATGCGTTTACCATGCCAGGACTGTACCGGGTTGTCGATGGTATTGACCTGTTTGATCCGAAATTCAATATCGTTTCACCCGGCGCTGATGCCAATATCTATTTCCCGAATAGCGATGCAGAGCGGCGTATGAATGCCACGCATATCGAGATAGAGGATCTGGTATTCGGCGGCGAGCGCAAGGATGGACGGGGTGTACTGACAGACCACGACAAGCCGATTATTTTCACCATGGCGCGTCTGGACAGAATCAAGAATATTACCGGTCTGGTGGACTGGTACGGTAACAGTGAGGAATTGCGCAAACACGCTAACCTGCTGGTGGTTGCCGGACACGTCGATATTGACAAATCCAGTGACCAGGAAGAACGGCAACAGATCCAGCTGATGCATGATCTGATGGACAAATATCAACTGGATGAGCAGTGCCGATGGCTCGGTATTCATCTTGACAAGGGCCTGTCCGGCGAGCTGTATAGATGGATAGCCGATCGCAAGGGGGTGTTTGCCCAGCCTGCGCTATTCGAGGCGTTTGGTCTGACCGTGATCGAGGCCATGGTCAGCGGACTGCCCACCTTTGCGACCCAGTATGGTGGTCCGCTGGAAATCATCGAACACGGACGCTCCGGATTTCATATCGATCCTAACCATGATGAAAAGACGGTGCGTATCTTTCTTGATTTCTTTGAACGATGTGCCAGCGAGGAGGATTACTGGCAGCAGATATCGACGGGTGGTATAGAGCGGGTGCACAGCCGTTATACCTGGAAGTTGTATGCGGAACGTATGATGACGCTTTCGCGTGTGTATGGATTCTGGAAATATGTGACCGATCTGGAACGCGATGAAACCCGTCGCTACCTGCAAATGTTTTATGGCCTGCAGTTCAAGCCGCTGGCCGCCGCACTGGAACAGGACGTCTAGCCCGCATATATGGTGAGAAATGCGAGCTAGTGATATTTCTTTATCACAATAGTCGTGATGATCATCATTAACAGAACGGATGCGCTGAAGTAGTACAGACCGCTATGGATCTCGACCCGTGCAAGCACACCCAGCTTGACCGATACAATCAGCAATGCGACCACAAACACATCGAGCATCGACCAGCGTCCGATTTTTTCCAGCCACAGCAACTTGCGTTGATGTCGCATACGGTGACTGTTCCAGGCTACGGTCAGTATAGATATTTTGGCTATCGGTAGCAGGATACTGAAGCCAAAGATTAGTGTGAATATCAGGTACTCCCTTTCGGCTACCAGTTGCCACAGGCCACTTAATATACTGACGGTATTATTGAAAACCAGTAGTTTGGTCAGAGTAAAAACCGGAAGATAAATGCCGACCAGGAAACTGGCCAGTGCCACAAGCAGCATCAGGTTTACAAGCACTTGCCTGGAGAGAATAGACATGGCACACATCTTACATGAAAATGGTGTCAGATCGTTAAAGGCATTCTTTGCTTACAAATACTGCCTTATCCATGCCACCAGATTTGCCTGATCCATCGCGCCAGCCTGACGCGCAATTTCACGGCCATTTTTGAACAGTGCCAGGGTCGGTATGCTGCGGATATTGAATTTCGCAGCCAGCATCTGTTCATTTTCTGTGTTGACCTTGGCTAGCCTGACCTGGGGTTCGAGTTGAGATGCTGCCTGATTAAAAGATGGTGCCATCATTTTGCAGGGGCCGCACCAGGGCGCCCAGAAATCGACCAGTACCGGAATATCACTGCGGCCAACATGCTTCTGAAAAGTGTGACTGTCCAGCTCCAGTGGCTTGCCAGTAAAGAGTGCGTCTCTGCATTTGCCACACTTGGCGCCATCCTCCAGACGTTTTTTCGGTACACGATTGATACTGTCGCAATGCGGGCATACGATATGGTAAGCAGACTGGCTCATGAATTACTCCAATTTACAGGTTTTGCTCTATATGGGGATACGTGGTGGCAAAAACAAGCGATAATTCCGAAACTGATGGCCGGATACCGCGATGGGCAAGATGGCAGGCGCAGGATGTTGATGGGCGCTGGTGGGTGTATGAGCATGAACCCAACCAGGGTGATACGGGCTGGTATGAGAACGAAGTCGGCCGGGCCAGCCCACTGAAACAGGATGACCCTCCACTGGATTGGCGCAAACAGTTGATTAAAATAGATAACTAACTGTTTGCAAATGTAAACATCAAGGGCTTATTTGGCCGGTTCAAAACTGACACTGGCCACCGACCCGAACAGGGCAATGGCTACAGATAATTAGCTGGCAATAATAAAATAAGATATCATTTGTCGGAATGAAATCCGGCAGTCATCTGTAAGCTAGTTACAGGATTGTTGATTATTCTGTCTGGAAGCGAATCGAAGCAGACGATAGTACTGACATATGTTTAGAATTTTCAGTTCGGCATCACCCTTTTCCCATCCTGTCACCGATACGGATGAACTTGCAGCGGTTGACCTGGGCTCCAACAGCTTTCATATGATTATTGCGCGTAACGAGAATGGTCAGATCCGTGTTTCCGATCGTCTGCGCGAAATGGTGCAACTGGCAGATGGTCTTGATGAGCAGTGTAATCTGAGTGATGTAGCCAGGGAAAAGGCATTAGAATGCCTGAACCGTTTTGGTCAAAGACTGGCTGAAATACCGGATGCGAATGTTCGCATCGTCGGTACCAGTGCATTACGTCGTGTAGCCAATGGTTCCGGCTTCCTGTCCGATGCAGAAGATGCCCTGGGACATGGTATTGAAATCATTTCCGGCATCGAAGAAGCACGCCTGATCTATCTGGGTGTTGCACATAGTATCGGTAGTGGCGATGGTCGTCGACTGGTAGTCGATATCGGCGGTGGTAGTACCGAGGTTATTCTGGGCAGTGGTTTTGAGACCGATCAACTCGAAAGCCTGGGGATGGGATGCGTTTCGGTCAGTAAGGAATATTTCAAAAGCGGTAAACTGGGTAAACAATCTCTTCAGCAGGCCATTCTGTCAGCACGCGTGAGGCTGGATGGCATGTTACCACAATACAGTAAACAGGGATGGCAGGAAGCCGTCGGTGCATCCGGAACGGTGCGTGCCATTGCCAGGGTGGTACAGGCACAGGGATGGTGTGAAGACGGCATCAGTTTTTCAGCGATGAAAAAGCTGCGCAAACGACTTTTTGAAATTGAGTATGTAGACGGTCTGGATTTTGATGGTCTGGAAGAAAAACGTCGCAAGGTGTTTGCAGGCGGCTTTGCGGTGCTGTATGGCATATTCAAATCCCTGTCTATCGATCATATGCGGGTAGCGGACGGTGCCTTGCGTGAAGGCGTGTTGTATGACCTGATCGGTCGTTTGCAGCATGAAGACGTACGCGAGCGCACCGTCGATGTGATGAGCAAGCGCTATGTCATCGATCAGCCTCAGGCACAACGCGTAGCTGATAGTGCAAGAGAGCTGTACCGTCAATGTGCTGGTAGTTGGGATCTTGATGATGCAGAGCATCTGAATCTGCTGATCTGGTCTGCGCGACTCTATGAAGCCGGATTGACCATCGCTCATAGCGGTTATCACAAGCATGGCGCCTATCTGGCCGCCAATGCGGATATGCCGGGGTTTTCCCGGCAGGAACAGGCCTGCCTGTCGGCGCTGATCCGGGGACACCGGCGCCGATTTCCGCTATCGGTATTCAAGAGCCTGCCTGCCGGTCTCCGTACTGCAATGTCACGCCTCTGTGTGCTATTGAGACTGGCCGTGCGTCTGAATCGCAGCCGGACTGATACCGGGCAGATCAGTCCGCAAATCAGGATCAAGGATGAAAAGATTCGCCTGGTGTTTCCACCCGCCTATCTGACCAGCAACGATCTGATATTGGCCGAACTGGAGCAGGAAGCTGAATTACTGAAGGAGGCAGGTTGGAAACTGGTCATCAGGGAAGATCAAGGCAATGAATCTGTATCAGAGATCTCGTCATAAGTAGACCGGGTCTTTGCCCTGCTAGCAATCAAAATCCTTCCGGAAAGCCACCTGGGAACCAGATAGTTTTTATCACTACCCTGCTGGTGAATTAATCACAATTCATTTGCCAATAGTTCGCTGGTTAAACCCGGTTTTAGGCCCTAGATTAATAATAGGGAAGACTCTTTAGATAAGGATGTCAGCACAATAAAGCAGTACTAACACATCAGAGGATGTAATGATGCGATTACTATTCAATAAAAAAGGATTTATTGGATTGCGCATCATTTCAACTTGAATACATCGTATTCACAAGGAGTGAGTCATGTCTAATATCATTGTTTACCGGGACCGCGCCAGGGCAGAGGCAAGCATCTATCTCAAGGGCTACCCAGGAACGCCAAGATGGACTGAGCGCTACCGGGGACCGGTATGGAAACCCGGGGATTTTGATGGTTCTTTCGTCAGACTGAGAACGGACTTTCCGTCAGGCGCAGATAACTTTGTACCAGGTCATAGCTACGGTGGATTTGCCAAGGCAGAGATTATACAGAATCGTGCTTACATGGTTCTCCACACCTGGTTCGATGTCGCCTGCTGGGCCGACATTGATGGTGGATGTCTTTCCGGCGTCGATATCATCGGATATTCACATATTGATCTGGATACCGTGTTCTCGGTCAGAGATGGCGATGGCACCATTGATTTGAGCGGGGTAAACCATCCTGGCCCCCCTGGTGAATTGATCTTCAGGCTCTACAACCTGACCGCTGGGGTTGTTGTCACTACTACGACATTTGGTACCTATACTCTTGATAACAACCATGTCTATCGGCTCAGGGCGCATGCCGAGGCTGAGGGTACCGGTGATCCGGATCATCCAGCCACGTTGGATATCCGTTTCGAAGACTCCACGATCTTTGTACCGGGTGCGCCAGAATCCAGCTAAGATCTGAACCTGGCTGGAGCTGGAGACTCCAGCCAGGATTGGCCCCGGGATTTGCGGGTGTTAACGTGATCACATTCCTGATGGCTTTGTATCGGCTTACTTATAAGCTGTTGTTTATATAAACTATTTGCTATTAATAATAGACCTGTTTTTACTAAACTTTTAGCTAAAAGTGCCGTTAAATGGATATACGCACTTTTTGCGGAGTTTTTGTATGTCTGAAATTTCAGCCCTGTCACAGGCGATGGCCGGTATTTACCGCGGAATGGCCGGTATGAAGAAAAACGCCGGTGAGATCGCCAGCGCCGCCCAGCTGGAAAGCGGTGCGACCGCCCAGACCCTGACGCGTCCGATTATCGAGATGAAACAGAACCAGCACCTGGTACAGGCCTCGGCAAAGGCGGTCAAGATTATTGATGAGACCATCGGTAGCCTGTTTGACGAAAAGGCCTGATTGTCAATATCGTCTATGGATATCAATTCGGTCAGCCCGGTAGCCAGCTATCACCTACACACGGCGCAACAACCCTCCTCTGCCACTCCGGGTGTTAACGATACGTCTGCCAATAACAATGGCCGTACACATCAGTCTGGGCATGAGCAGCGTAGCTCTGGCGTGGACAAGTCAGATCGGCAGTTATCAGAACCTGAGCAACGCGAGGTACGGGAACTGCAGCAGCGTGACCGTGAAGTCAGGGCGCATGAGGCGGCACACAAGGCCGCTGCCGGACGCTATGCAACCAGTGGCCCCAGTTATGACTATCAACGTGGTCCGGACGGTCGCCAGTACGCGGTTGGCGGTGAAGTCAGTATAGATACTAGTAAACCCGAGGATCCGGCCGAGGCACTACGCAAGGCCCAGACCATCCAGGCCGCCGCGCTGGCGCCGGCAGAGCCGTCGGCACAGGACAGGAAGGTAGCCCAGGAGGCTGTCAAAATGGCTGCAGATGCACGCTCCGAAATGGCCAGGCAGTCGGCTGAGGAAGCCGGACAAGCTATGCCGCGATCCAGAGAAGATCACTATGCTGTTGGCAGCGGCTCGGCGGCCGCACCGGGCAGCGTGCTGGATGCGTTCGTCTGATCCGGATTTATAGCAAGTATTCGAAGAACAAACGGGCCGTTCAGGCCCGTTTGTTTTGGTTTCAGCAAATACGGCTACTATCTAGCCACTCGCGGTCAGTTCCTGGTTTTTATCGCGCATCTGCTTGAGCAGGCCATCAATACCATCCTTTTTAACGATTTCCTTGTAGGTGCTGCGATAATTACTGACCAGGCTGACCTCTTCAATAATGACATCATAGACCAGCCACTTGTCGCCTGTCAGTAACAGCTTGTAGTTGATTGGTATGTTGGCTGTCTCTGTGACGATTTGGGTATACACGGTGGCCTTGCGTTTTTTTAACTTCTCACGCATAAACTCGACCTTCTCATTGGTGTAGGCCTTGATCCGGTCAAGATAGGTGAACAGCAGCAGTTCCGAGTACAGGTCTATAAATTCCTGTTTTTGTGTGTCAGTAGCCTTCTTCCAGTTGGTGGCCAGGGTGCGCTGGGCCATCGCGCGGTAAAAAAAACGCTTGCTGATCACTTCCCTGAGCAGGGGTTCTTTCTGCGCCCACCCGGCATCGGTGCGCAGTGTGGCCATGACTTCATCAACCGTGACCTTCATCTGGTCTGTCGGATTACCGGCATGGGCCTGAATACTGAAACCCGCCAGGGCAATTAAAAGTGACAGAATAAATGTAAACTGCTTTGGGCGTCTCATAGGGCTCGTCCTGCTACTTGTGTTCATCAATGATCGCTGCACGGTGCTGGGCATAGGCATCACGTACGACCAGATACGGGTCTAGTGATTGCTCACGTATCGCGTCGTAAGTATCTTTATCAATGGAGATTTCATTGATCGTTTCGACAGCACGGATAGCGACATAGTTTGTATTGATCTGTTCATCATTGTTGATCAGATAGGTTTTCGGATCAAGGTAGAAATCGACCAGATTGCCAATTCCGTCACGTGCGCTGCTTGGACCGAGAATCGGCAAAACCAGGTAAAATCCGGGTCCTGCGCCCCAGTGTCCCAGGGTGGTGCCAAAATCGATCTCCTGACGTGGCAGCTGATAATGATCCTTGCCAACATCGTGGAAACCCGCAATGCCCACCGTTGAATTGATCAGGAAACGCCCGGTTTCGTTGTAGGCATCCTTGCCCCTGCCCTGTAGAACGGCATTGACGATACGGATAGGTGCCTTCAGGTTGTAGTAAAAGTCTGAAATGGATACACGGATCGGTTCCGGGGCGATATAGCGCCAGCCGCGTGCGATCGGTTTCAGTAAGATGATATAGAGCTTGTCGTTGAACCAGAATATCGCGCGATTGAACGGCTCGATCGGGTCGGAGATTTCGACATCTTCTTCTTCACCGAGCAGGGCATCGAGTTCGGCATCGGACATGGTGCCGGCTTTATCATTCTGCGCAAGCAAAATGTGTGTATGCCTGTTATTGTTAGTCGTGCCATACCCGGTGTTCTGATCCGGTCTGGTGTTCTGTTGGCCGCATCCGGCAAGCAGGAAAGTGACGAGTATACTGGCAAGTATTTTTTTCATTAGTCTTTACTCTTGCTTTCGAAAATATATTTACTGATTAACTCCTCGATGACGATGGAAGATTCGGTTTCCGATATTTCATCACCGTGTTCCAGCATGATATCTGATCCGCCCGGCGTCAGTTTGATAAATCGGTCGCCGATGATGCCGGCTGTACGAATCGAGGCAATGCTGTCGTCTGTCAGCTGGATATCGTGTTCGATATTCAAGACCACGATAGACTCATAATCTTCCCTGTCCAGTGAAATCGTCTTGACGGAACCGACCTTGACGCCGGCAATCTCCAGCGCGGCACCCTCCTTCAGGCCGGTTGAAGACGAAAAACGTGCAATAACTTCATAACCAGGTTGTTTGAACAAATTGGTCTCGCCCAGTACGACGGACAGATAGCTGGCCGTAACGATGCCCAGAATTACAAACAGCCCGACCATCAGTTCTATATTGGGTGTAATACGCTTGACGCTCATTTATTATTCTCCATCACAGGTGTAGCGTTGCTTACAGCATGATCAGTCCAACAACATAATCAAGCGCCAGGACGCTGACCGAAGACATGACCACAGCGTTTGTCGTTACCAGGCTGACGCCCTCTGCACCGAATACGCCACTGCGATTCTGATGCACATAAAAACCCTTGTAGGAACAGATCCAGACGATGATAACGCTGAATGTCAGTGGTTTGACCAGGCCCAGACGCAGGTCGGCCCAGTCGACATTGGTGATCATGCCCTGAATGAATGCACCAGAAGGCACGTCATTGTTGATGACCGCAACCAGGTAGCCGCCGCAGATACCGACTACATCAAACACGCAGGTCAGCAGCGGCAGTGAAAAGATAGTGGCTATAAATTTCGGTGTAATCAGGAAACGATACGGGTCTATACCCATGCACTCCAGCGCATCGATCTGTTCGGAATTACGCATAATGCCCAGCTCGGCGGTCATCGCTGAACCAGCACGTCCGATGACCATCAGTGCAGCCAGTACCGGCCCCAGTTCCTGGATCAGGCCCAGCGCCGTGGCTGCCCCGATCAGTTCCATATTGCCGTATTGCTTGAGATTGTAATAGGCCAGCAGTGCCAGCACCATGCCGGTGAACATACCGGTTACTATAATCACCAGTAGTGAACGCGCACCGATAAAATAGATCTGGCGTAACACGGCAGTGAAGCGTATTGGCAGAATAAAAATATTACCCAGGCAATGCACCAGGAAGATGATCATGGACCCGGTCAGTCTGGTGATATAAATCGATTCAAAGCCGATTTTCTCGATCAGGCGAATCGGTGTTGCCAGTAACATGATTTGTTCCTTATAAACTGTTGCCAGGATATGTTCCGGATTATCCGCATCCTGGCGTCGGTGTCTTTGTTGTTACAGTCAGCCCTCTCTGGTCAGGCGTTGCAGATAGGCCTCCGGGTCAATGTCCTCGTCTTTGGGCTTGCGGTTCAACAGGTTCTGTACACGCTCATTATCACAGTTTTTCACGTCCTCGACACTGCCGGTAATCAGTATCTGGCCCTGGTCAAGCACGGTGATACGGTCGGCAATCCTGAACGCGCTGTCAAGTTCATGGGTGACGATAACAATAGTCATGCCCATTGCATCACGCAAACGCAGTATCAGTTCGTCCAGTTCTGCTGACACCACCGGATCGAGTCCGGCCGATGGCTCATCGAAGAACAGCAGTCTGGGATCCATGATAATCGAACGCGCCAGTGCGACGCGCTTGATCATGCCGCCGGACAGTTCTGACGGCATTAAATCCTCGAAACCCGCCAGGTTGACAACCTCGAGTTTCATGCGCGTCATGATCTTGATGGTCATGTCATCCAGACTGGTGTGTTCGTACAATGGTAACTGGATGTTCTCCGCTACGGTCATGGAGCTGAACAAGGCACCGCCCTGGAAAGCGACGCCCATGTTGCGGCGCATTTCATACATTTGTTTTTTACTCAGCTGGGTAATGTCCTGGCCCAGCATGTAAATAGACCCCGAGGATGCCTGGTGCAGTCCGAGCATATGCCGCAGCAGCGTGGTCTTGCCGGAACCACTACCGCCCATAATGACCATGACTTCGCCCTTGCGGACATTGATGTTTACATTGTGCAGGATTTCCCGGTCACCAAAGTGAGTGACCAGGTTTTCGACCCGGATAACATGCTCTATGTCCTTGTCCTGGGTGCTTACGTCCGGCATACGTGTCATCTATCCAGTATCTTTATTCAGTTCTGTATTTCGTCAATATTGCTATAAATCGGGAATACGCTGTCCAGGCGCGCCAGCTTGAGAACCTGCATTGCCGCATTGCTGATATTCAGCAGCCCAAAGGATTGGCCGGCCTTCTTGCTTAGCTGATAGCCTTCCACCAGGCTGGCGATACCCGAGCTGTCGATATAGCTGACATCGGACAGATCGATCAACACATTTTGCTTGTCTTTCAGGGTGTTCAGTATTTCCTCACGGGCCCTGGGCGAATAGTGCAGATCCACTTCGCCTATCAGTGAAATGATGCTATGACCGGCTTCGTTACGTTTCTTGATTTCCACAACTCTCTCTCTTGATAGTTCTGACTAGCAGTTGGTCAGGTTGATTTTCATCATCAGTACATTGCCATAACCATCGGATTGGCCGAGATAGCTGACCTCGGTCATAATTTCACGTATAAAATGAACGCCCAGTCCGCCCGGACGGATATCTTTCAGGTCCCTGGGCTTGATGAATTCCGGGTCCATGGTTGGTGCATGGTCCTTGACCTGTATCACCAGCGTGTCACCCTCGCTGTACAGTTCCAGTGCAATATCGCGCCTGCCCTGGTAATCCTCCGGGTAGGCATGCTGAATGATATTCATACAGGCTTCGTTAATCGCCAGGATAATCCGGTCTACGGTTTCGACACAGTCGGTCAGTTTAAGGGTGGCACTGCGGATCCTGTCCCGTATCTCCCTGAGATTGCAGGAATCGGCCGGTATTGACAGCTCCAGCAGGGCGTTACGCATTGGGTGTCCTGTTTTCCAGCATTACCAGCGTAATGTCGTCCTTAAGCGTATCTGATTGAGTCATAAACTGACTGAACAGTATATTTATCAGCTCATCCGCTTCCCGATCATGCAATTTGTGTAGCAGCTTTGCAAGCCCGGAAACGCCGAGCACCTTGCCTGGTGCGTATTCACCCTCAATCAGGCCGTCAGAGAACAAATACAGGCGAGCGTCGTTCAGCGCCAGCGTTTCAATTTCATATTGGCAGTCTGGCATGATGCCCAGTGGTGGCCCGGATGCACCCAGTTGCTTCACTTCACCTTGGTCCGCGATTAGCAATGCCGGCGGATGGCCGGCATTGACCAGCTTTAGCTGGTCGTTGGCCGGGTCATACAGGCCGCAGGTCAGGGTGACAAACATACCGCGGACCATGGTCTCGGCCAGCTCGCTGCTGATCGTTGCCAGCAGTCGCGCCGGATTAGTCTCATTTTTACCGAGACAGCGAAACAGGCTGCTGGTTTTGGCCATCATCAGTGCGGCAGTAATGCCCTTGCCGGATACATCACCGAGGTTGAAATAGATCCTGCCATCCGGCAGTTTGAAATAGTCGTAAAAGTCACCGGACAACTCATGCGCAGACTGGTTGTAACCACTTACCGGAAAGGAAGGGTCCTGTTGCGCCGGTAACAGACCGGTCTGGATTTCACGTGCAATCTGTAATTCCTGGTCCAGTGCGGCCGACAGGCGGTCCTGTTCAGCCAGTGCGGATTCAAGCTTCCAGGTCAGTTCCTGGTAGCTCATGTTTTCCTCGGCCAGACGCTTGTTGGCTTGTGTCAGGATGTCTTCGAATTCCGGTTGCTGGCTGATGTTCAGGCCCAGTGTCTCGGCCGAACGCTCGACCTGTTCGGGCATCGCCGCCAGACAGGCGTCGGCCTGTTCCTGTTTCAGGCCAATCAGCCTGTCTGCAAGAAACTGGTACCGCCGCAGGCATTCGCCGGTTGCCCTGGCGGTGAAAACCGCTGTCATCCAGTCACCCAGGTAGAGTACCTGGCACATGCTGGTGCCCTTATCGTTTAACTGCTCGGTATTACAGTTGTGGTGGGACCCGAGCACATTGCTCAGCTCCTCGGGCAGCGACCAGGTCTGACACAGTAACTGCAACAGGTTGTCGTGAGTAATGCCGAATACCTGCTGTTCCCGTTGATAGCGCTGTTCAGGGTCCAGCTTGCGCAGATCCTCCCAGCTTTTTGCCTTGGCAGGCTGTATGAAGCACATCACCAGCAGACTGAAATCCTGGAGCAACCCGGCAGTGAAGCATTCATCGGCATCCAGGCCGGTTTGTTCCGCCAACAGCCTGGCGGCGACCGCATGACGCAGGGTGTCTTCCCAGAATCCGCCTATGTCGAAGTCCGGTAAGGCATTGTGACGTACCGAGTCGCGCACTGATATACACAAGACCAGGTTGCGTAACGCGCGTTGTCCGAGGATACTGACCGCGCGGTTTACCGACTTGATGTCGGACGGCATGTTGAAATAGGCGGAATTGACGATGCGTAGCAGTTCCGTTGACAGGACAGGGTCCTGGGCAGCCAGTTCGGCCAGCTGTTTATTATTGACTTCCTTGCGCGCGCAGGCACGCAGGATCTGCATGGCCGCCTGGGGGGGTGCCGGCAGATCGGCAGGTCGTACGTTAAAGTGTTCCTTGTACCCCATACTGATTCACCCGGAAACTGATTACCTGCCTGTTAGTCATCGAGGGCACCACCGCAGCTGCTGCCCTGTCCGGCTGTACATCCATAACAGTGACCGGCTACCCGGATCGGGTGTCCTTTCAGAACTCGAGGCTCCAGTTCACTGATATGGGTGGGTCTGGTTGTTGTATCCATACCTATCGGCAGGTCCAGCATCTGGTTGAAGTCACAGTCGTAGACATAACCGCGCCAGTCGATACTGATTAGGCTGCGACACATCACCTCGGGCAGGTTTTGCGGCTGGTGCGCATTGCGTAGCGTGTCCATATACTGCCTGAAGCGGCCTTTTGATATCAGGGTACTGCCAAAACGCTTGATTGGCATGTTGGCCAGTGCGAACAGCCGGGTAAATTCGACATGGTATTGCTCGCGCAGGCGCTGACGATAGTCCTGTTCCAGAACGGCCTGGTCGGGAGGCAGTGTATCGCCTTGCGGGTTGTATACCAGGCTGAGTTGTAACGGGCTGTCTGACAGGCCGTAGCCCAGTGCATTGAGCGTGCGCAGCGAGCGCAGACTGGCCTGAAACACCCCCTTGCCACGCTGCCGGTCTACATTCTCTTCCAGATAGCAGGGCAGTGAGGCAATGATCTGCACCGAATGACTGGCCAGAAAGGCAGCCAGATCCTCTTGTCCCGGTTCCTGCAGGATGGTCAGGTTGCAGCGATCGATCACCTCCAGCCCCTGTTCCCGCGCCTGGGCCACCAGTTGTCTGAAATGCGGGTTTAGCTCGGGTGCACCTCCGGTCAGGTCCAGTGTCTGCGCACCGGCTTTTACAGTGAAATCAAGAACATGGCTAATGGTCTTCCAGTCCATCGATTCTGTACGGTTGGGTCCGGCATTGACATGACAATGCAGGCATTGCTGATTGCAACGGTAGCCCAGATTGACCTGTACGGTTTGCAGTTCCTGTCTGATGATGGACGGAAAATCGGTATCGACCAGTAGTGGTAGTGTCGCATGCATGGTATTTGGTTTTCCTGCCGGGCTGTTATATGGTTTGCTAGGTGCGGTGGATGGAACGTTTTGTCAATATATAGACAAAACGGGCCAGTAAGGTTCCAGTTAGCATCGGGATATCGCACATAGACAGGTAACAGATACTGGCTGTAATAGTCTTCCTGCCCTGATCTTAACAGGGCGGATCGGTTTATCAATAGGCGTGCCGCGTATGGCAGAACCCTGGACAATACCTGAAAACTGGCAGGAGCACTCGTTACGCCTATCCGCATGGCGGGCTGCGCCACAGTCCAGCCAGGTGGCCAGGCAGAACCTGGCCGGTATCAGGACTTTATTGCAAAGGTATTATCAACAGGGCCGGGACACTTCCCTGTTAAAAATACTGGAAATGACCGGACGTTACTGGCTGGATGATTTTCAAGCGGCTGATTTTGACAATATGATCTGTACCCTGGGCAATCAGAAATACTGCGCACTGGCGCGGCTGGTGTATGGTCAATTATTGATTAGTTTCAAATGTGATGGGGCCCATGCGATGCTGGCCGCAGGCTTCCTGCGTATTCAGCCATGGCTGGAGCCGGCTGAGTATTTTACCCTGATGAAGCGGCATCAGCAGCTGCTGGCACTGAGGCTTGGGCGTAAAACACCCATAGCCCTGACTTTGCCGGAGTTACTTGATGAGGCGGCCGTAGTACGCCAGTTACAAGGCAGACAGCATGCCAGGCTGTCATTGGGGCCAGGCACAGATACACTCGGTTAGTTATAGGTAGGCTTAATCAGAGGTTCCTAAATATGGTTAGTTTTGTTGGCGCGATGCTGACCCAAACCACCCGCTTCCTGGCGCCGCTAACACTGATTGCTGCCGCGATTGCCTACTTCCAGCCATCGCTGTTCATGTGGCTTCAGACATCGTTAAGCTGGTTGTTTGCGGCCACCATGTTTGCGCTGGGCATTGTGATCGAGCCGGAGGAGCTGGGTGAAACGGTGCGTACACCCGGGCGTATCGGTCTGGGAGTGCTGGCCCAGTACACGATCATGCCCTTGCTTGGCCTGATGGCCGCG
Source organism: uncultured Gammaproteobacteria bacterium (assembly GCA_947258795.1). Lineage (GTDB taxonomy): Bacteria > Pseudomonadota > Gammaproteobacteria > DRJJ01 > DRJJ01 > DRJJ01. The sequence continues at coordinate 107,326 of CAMYJU010000003.1, forward strand.
ATTATCGCCAAATTGCCACCGGAACTGGCACTGGGCTTTGTGCTGGTCGGTAGTGCCCCGGGCGCAATGGCCAGTAACGTGATTGTCTACCTGGCTGGTGGTGCGGTGGCTTACTCGGTTTCGTTGACCGTGGTCGCTACCCTGTTGTCGCCGCTGGCAACCCCGTTTCTGGTGCAGCAGCTGGGCGGTGCTTTCATGGAAATCGATTTCGTTGCGATGATGATCAAGATCATGTGGATGGTCGTCATTCCGCTGATCAGTGGTTTATTGATACGTCGCTACCTCGGCCCTGCCCTGCCTGCCGCACGTGCGCTCGCACCGGCGATCGCGGCCATTTCGATTGTGCTGATTTGTGCATTTGTGGTCGCCGCGAACCGCGACCGTCTTGCCGACCTGGGTCCGGTTGTTATATTGCTGGTTGTGCTGATGAATGCGCTGGGTTATATGTTGGGCTGGCTGTATGCGCGTTTCTGTCGTTTCGATCACCAGCATCGCATTACCCTGTCGATCGAGATCGGTATGCAGAACGCCGGCATGGGCGTGGTGCTGGCCGCAACCCAGTTCCCGGGGCAGTCCGGTGTCGCCTTGCCGGCCGCCCTGTTTGCATTCTGGAGCGTGATCACCGCCGCGGCCACTACCGCGTGGTTGAGACGTCAGCCTGCAACTGACCCTGTACGTCAAAATCTGACATGAATTTGACGTCCCACCGTCATTTTTCTGTAATCTGATATACCATTTAATTTTTGTGTATATCGAGTATTATCTATGATAACAGTATCTTGCCGTTATTCCACCATTTCTGGCACAGGGCTTGCTTCTGTGTATGTTAAAGCCTCTGAAGGCACGCTCAAGTAACATACAGTGCTGCCGAAATACATGTCAGAGCAAAGTTTCGCGTTCCTCCCGGTAGATCGGGATGCGTACTGAATCTAAGACAGATTCTTAAGCGGGCGGTTTTTGGGTGTTGGTGTGAATGTCCAGATATTGGAAATCCTGAAAACACCATACGGCCCCATGCTGATGTGAGTGATTCATATCGCAAGGGAAACCAGACCGCCGGTGAGGGACGCACTGATTTATGGTTGACTCCTCCGGCGCAATGTTTTGTTAAGCGCATTCACCCTGCCTACCCCCGGCAGGGTTTTTTTTGCCCTGACACCGGAGGTGTAGGGTACTCATGAAGAACGCTGAAAGCGTTCTTAACGGTGTAGCATCCCTGCTGCCGACGGTCTTTACCAGACACTCTGTCAGGCGTTTCTGCAAGGGATCGTTTTGTCATTCTATCTATACCATGGGCTCAGCCTTACCACTTAGGACTACAAGCCCGCGCCCAAACCGGATAAACTGTTTGTATAGACAGTTCAGGGAGTTACATCATGCCAGTATTCGATACCAGTCGCGGGGGCTTTTCACGGGTGCGCATGCGGCGTATGCGCCGGGATGACTTTTCCCGCCGATTAATGCGCGAGAGACACCTGAGCGCCGATGACCTGATCTATCCGCTATTTGTACTCGAGGGACAGAATCAGCGTGAAGTTGTGCCGTCGATGCCCGGGGTCGAGCGTGTCAGTATCGATCAACTGTTGGTCGAGGCCGATAACGCGCTGGAGCTGGGTATCCCGGCCCTGGCCCTGTTTCCGGTTACCCCAGCCGAGGTCAAATCCGAAGACGCGCGCGAGGCCTATAACCCGGACGGCCTGGCACAGCGCGCGGTACGCGCGCTCAAACAGCGCTTCCCGGAACTCGGTGTGATCACCGATGTAGCGTTGGACCCGTTCACCACCCATGGACAGGATGGGCTGATCGATCAGGAAGGCTATGTACTGAATGACGAGACCGTCGAAGTGCTGGTTAGACAGGCGCTGTCGCATGCCGAGGCCGGCGCCGATATCGTGGCACCCTCCGATATGATGGATGGTCGTATCGGCGCGGTGCGTGACGCATTGGAACAGGCCGACTATCGTAACACGCGCATCCTGGCCTATGCCGCCAAGTATGCGAGCAGTTTTTACGGGCCGTTCCGTGACGCGGTTGGTTCTTCCGCGAATCTGGGTGGTGGCAACAAATATACCTATCAGATGGACCCGGCCAATACCGATGAGGCCCTGTGGGAGGTGGCACTGGATCTTGAGGAAGGTGCTGATATGGTCATGGTCAAGCCGGGTATGCCCTATCTGGATATCGTACGCCGGGTCAAGGACCAGTTCGGGGCGCCGACATTTGTGTATCAGGTCAGTGGTGAATACTCGATGTTGAAGGCCGCGTCCCAGAATGGCTGGCTGGACGAGCGTAGCGTGGTGCTCGAGTCCCTGCTTGGTTTCAAACGCGCCGGTGCCGATGCGATCCTGACTTACTATGCGCGTGATGTCGCAAAGTGGTTAAGCCAGACTTGATAGACGCTGTCATATTACCGCGATGCCGGTAACGAAACATAGATTACACAATATCCTGCATTCGCTGTTGTTACTGTCTGCGATGGCCCTGCTGCTGGCGGCGCTGGGTTATTTGCTGGCCGGTACCATCGGCATGGTTATGGCGCTGGGCTTCAGCATCGTAGCCATGGTCATGCATCCGGGTATGTCGCCCTATCTGTTATTGCGCCTGTACCGTGCCCGTGAACTGGATGCCCGACTGGCACCGGACCTGAACCGGGTAGTGCAGGAACTGGCCCGGCGCGCACAGCTGCCACATAGTCCGAAACTGTTTTATATACCCAGCGACACCATCAACGCCTTTACGGTCGGCAGTCGAGAGCATACAGTGATTGCGATTACCCAGGCCATGCTGGAGCGTATGCCGACACGTGAGTTTATCGGGGTGCTGGCTCATGAAATGAGCCATGTCAGTAACAGGGACACCTGGGTGATGGGTGTTGCTGACCTGTTCAGCAGGCTGACTGCCTCGTTATCACTATTTGGCCAGTTGTTGTTATTGATCAACCTGCCACTGCTGCTGTTTTCTGACTACACTATCAGCTGGTTTGCGATCCTGTTGCTGATACTGGCGCCTAACCTGAGCGCGTTGCTGCAACTGGCATTATCGCGTACACGTGAATATGATGCCGACCTGGGTGCGGTTGATCTGACCGGTGATCCGGTTGGGTTGGCACAGGCGCTGGACCGGCTGGAACACGAGACCGGGCGCTACATGGAGCAGCTTTTCAGACCCGGCAGCCGGGTACCGAATCCGTCCCTGTTACGTACGCATCCGCCTACCGAAGAACGTATACGACGCCTGATCGAGCTGGCAGAAAGCCGGCAGGCAGCCGCTATTGCTCATGAATTACCGGTTTTATCACCTCCGCAGTGGTCGTCACAAAGACCACGTACGCGCCACCCACGCCGGCATATCAGCGGCCTGTGGTATTAGGGAACCTCTGGGTCAGCAGCACAATTCGCGATAGACTTAATCAGAGTTTCCTTAGTTCGCAGGTTCCGCCAACAGCTGGTTGACAATGCCGATCACGCCCGCGGTGTTCCAGTCGATGGCACCAAACAGCGCATAGCGAACCTGGCCGTTTCGGCCAATCAGGTAGGAGGTGGGATAGGCAAAGACCTTCCAGCGATTCAGTGTCGAGCCGTCTGTGTCTTGCAGTATGGTGAAATCGACCTTGATCTCATCACGTAAAAAGCGTTTTATCTCGTCTGGTTGTTCTGCCATGTTAACCGCCAGGATACTGAATGGCCGCTCGGCAAAATGGTCCTGTAGTTTCTGCATCGATGGCATCTCGTGGACACACGGCGGACACCAGCTGGCCCAGAAATTGATCAGCACGACCTGGCCACTGTAATCTGCCAGATCGTGGTAATGATTGTCCAGATCGGTCAGCTTCAGCCCAGGTGGCTGCGGTGTGCCTTTGTAGGGACGCAGTTTACGTTCGGCTTTACCTTCCGCGGGCGCGGGGGCACGGGAATAATGATCGACTGCCTTGCGCGTATGGCCAGCGATGCTTTTCAGCAGCTTTAAGCCGTTCGCAACCGTTGCGGGTAATTGTTGCGCGCTAGCCTGTTCGGTTGTAGTCGCGTCCGGACGATAATAAAAACGATCACGCACCTGGTCCAGAAAGCGGGTGAATACCGTGCTGCCGGATGCAGACAGGGCCGGGACGGTATTCCTGAGCTGCCAGAACCACGGCGACTTGCGCGGCTGGATCAGGTAGACAGGCAGATTGCTGGCCCTGACGATCGGCAGCAGTTCACCGTCCAGGCCGGGTTCCGGCGTGCGTACGAACAGTTTTGGACTGATCAGGACGATACCCGCGAGTGGTTCGCTTTCAGCGTGTTGCAATTGCCAGTGTCGTGCTGCTCGCAGCAGCGGGATCGCACCGCGCCCACTGGCCATCAGGTAGACGCGTTTGTTGGTCTGTTGCCGTACTCGCTGAATCAGCTCGGCCAGTTCATCGGCAGGCAGTGCTTCGAGGCTGCTGCTGACTGCGGACAGGAACCACCCGGAGAACAGGTCCGCATACCAGACCTCGACCCCGAGACCAGCCAGATCCTTACTGACGGCCTGCCAGGTCTCGTGTTCACCCGCCTCGGACGGAAACCACAGGATCAGGTCCTGGCCATCACCCATGAAGCTCTCGATCGGGACATCGACCCCTGAGTCCAGCCTGATATCAGCGAACAAGGTAGAGCAGGTGAACAGGGCGATCAGTGTCAGTAGTAATCGTCTGCGCATAGTTGTACATCAAAATTCGTCAGCATACGGAATGTTTTAGTGTGATGATTCCGTGATGTTTTTAACCTAGTATATATACTGTAACCCGGAAGCAGGCTGATATGAAGCGCATACTGGTAGTTGAAGACAATCTGGATATAGCCAATCTGGTTGCGATGCACCTGCGAGACATGGGTGCGACGGTCGATCTGGAAAATAACGGGCACGACGGCCTGAAACAGGCCAAAGCGATAGATTATGATCTGGTCATCCTAGACCTGATGTTACCCGGCATGGATGGTCTCGAGGTGTGTACCGAGCTACGCAAGCGTGCTGCCTATACCCCTATCCTGATGTTGACAGCCAAGACGGCCGAGGCCGACCGCGTACTGGGGTTGGATACAGGCGCCGACGATTACCTGACCAAGCCATTCAGCGTACGTGAGCTGATTGCGCGTGTGAAAGCTATTTTTCGTCGTGTAGAGTCCATGGTGCAGCAGGACAGTGAAGATGCCGAGGTGGTGCAGGCCGGTGAGCTGCGTATCGAGCAACAGACACGACTGGTCAAGGTTGGCGATCAAGCCATCGACCTGACCGCCCGCGAATTCGATCTGTTATGGCATTTTGCTGCGCATCCCGGTCAGGTGTTTACCCGGAGCCAGCTGCTGGACCGGGTGTGGGGTTACGGCCACGACGGTTATGAACATACGGTCAATTCACATATCAACCGACTACGCTCCAAGATCGAAAAAAATCCGGCCAGCCCGGCCTATATCCTGACCGTGTGGGGAGTCGGCTACAAGTTTGTGAATCATGCGGAAGGTCGTTCGGCATGATGTTCAACAAGCTCTATCACAAGATTGCAACCATTCTGTTCGCGGTGGTGTTTCTGATCGGGATCGCGTTTTACCTGGTGCTATCCTATAGCGCCGGGCAATACCAGCAAGAGGTTGCGCAGAAACTGAATATCGGACTGGCGCAGCATATCGTCGAGGAAGAGGCCTGGCTGGCCGGTGAAAAGGTCAATCACCAGGCACTGGAAAAACTGTTCCACAACCTGATGGTGATCAATCCGACCATCGAAGTCTATCTGTTGAACCCGGAAGGAAAAATTCTCGATTACGCAGCGCCGAAGGGCAAGATCAAGCGTCAGTCGGTAGATGTGGTGCCGATCAGGCATTATCTGCAAGGCAATGTGACCTATCCATTTGCCGGCGATGATCCACGTTCGTTACAGCGTCAGAAGGTTTTTTCGGTCGCAGAGATTAAAGGCAAGGAGGGCCTGGCAGGCTATGTGTATGTGATCCTGGGCGGTGAATTGCTGGACGGTATCAATGAGCGGATCAAGGACAGTTACATTCTGAAATACGCGATGTTTATGCTGCTCGCAGCGTTGCTGGTTGCCCTGCTCGCCGGACTGGGCAGTTTTTCCTTTGTGACACGACGTATCCGTAAGCTGTCCGATATCATGCAGGCATACAGCCAGAATCCGGACCGGCAGGGCGAGCGCTTTGCGGTTGCTGACGGATCCAGCGACGAAATTGATCAGTTGGGAGCCAGTTTTAATGACATGGCAGACCGTATCGATCAGCAGGTCGAGTCGCTGAGACAAAATGATGCACAACGGCGCGAGCTGATTGCCAATGTCTCACATGACCTGCGTACCCCGTTGACTTCATTGCACGGTTATCTGGAAACCCTGTTGCTGAAGGATGCCGACCTCAGTGTGGCAGAAAAACGCCACTACCTTGAGATCGCTAACGCACGCAGCAAGCAGTTGAACGACCTGATAGCTGAACTGTTTGAGCTGGCCAAACTGGATTCCTGCACCACGCTGATGAATGTCGAGGCCTTCTCCCTCGGTGAACTGGTACAGGACGTAATACAGAAGTTTCAGTTACAGGCCGAAAAACGCGGTATACACTTGCAGGCACAGTTCGTTTCAGACCTGCCGTACGCCTATGGCGATATCGGCCTGATGCAACGTGTGCTGGACAACCTGGTCGAGAACGCCTTGCGCCATACACCCAAGGGTGGGCAGGTCAGTATTACACTCGATGCCAACCCGGACAAGCTGACCGTCAGGGTGGCCGACAATGGTTGCGGTATTCCGCCATCCGAACTAGCTCATATCTTTGACCGTTTTTATCGTATGGAAAAGAATCGTGAGAATGCCGAGCATGCCGGACTGGGTCTGGCCATTGCCAAGCGCATACTGGACCTGCATGGCAGTGTGATACGTGCGCATAGCCAGTTACAACAGGGCACCACCTTCGAGTTCAATGTCCCCTCCTACCACTGAACGCAATCCATGGTATTTTTCTGATAGTTAGATCTGTTTTATTTCGTGATAGAAAAGTGAACTTTTCGTGATTGTGCTGTGACATCTGTTTGTCATTCTGTCGCTCTGGATAAACAGATACGGAAGGAGTATGCAGATGAACAAGTTATTTAAATATGCCAGTGTGGGCCTGATTCTGTCAGTTGCTGCCAATGTGGCAATGGCCAGGCATGACGGGGGTGATATCACTGGTAACTGTGCGGTGACGATAACCAATCTGACACCCGGACAGACGTTCACGCCAATCATGGTCGCCAGCACGGTTGAAGGCCAGCATGTGTTCAGTCTGGGTAGTGTGGCATCGAGTGATCTGGAGGCGGTAGCCGAGAGTGGTGATACTGGGCCGTTGGAAGCCACATTGATCAACAACGGTGTGGCGTTGGCAACTGCCTCCAGCGGTGCACTGCTGGATCCTGGGCAGAGCGTAACTGTGAATATACCGGCGTCGGGCAAGTTCCGCTATCTAAGTATTGCATCAATGCTGGTTCCGACCAATGATGGCTTTATTGCAGTCAACAATATCGCCTTACCAAAGGTAATCGGTAAACGCGTGACTGCTTTTTCTCGCGTCTATGATGCGGGTACCGAAACCAATGACGAGCTTTGTGGCAATATACCCGGTCCGTTCTGTGGCGGTGAGCCATTCAATGCCGCATCCGGTGAAGGTTTTGTGCATGTACATAACGGTATACATGGCATCGGCGATCTGTCCCCTGCGCAGTTTGACTGGAAAAACCCGGCTGCGAAGATCATGATCACATGTAGTCAATAACCTGACTCAAGTTCCTGCCCCTGCCATGTTAAACAGGCAGGGGTTTTCTTTTTTTGCCTGGTAGTACCCGGGATCCGCTTTATTGTCCGCCAGTTGCGCAACGCTATAAGACTCGTTGATCCTCCACCGTCTTTATTACGGTTTTCATATACATAGATTAAAAGATATATATCCATGCATAATTCACCGGTAGTGGGCAATAACAATGATTGAATATCTGCATGGCGTCAGATTCTGGTCTATAAAATACTTATGGAATATGATGTGTGGTGTCTACCGACCAGGACAGTCGGCGAGGAGTGAGTGATGAAAGAAAACAAACCACAAGTTGAAGACGAAAAAGTCGAGTGCTCTGTTTGTCTGAAAGAAGTTCCTGTTTCCGAGGCGGTTAATGAAGAGGCAACAGATTATGTTGTGCACTTCTGTGGTCTGGACTGCTACGAAAAATGGAAACAGCAGTCAGAGAACAAATCTGAATAAACTGTTCACCGCAGGCAGCATCGATCAGCCGTGGTCGTATGCCTGCCTTTGTCACTGATCAGCTTGCAAGAGTCGAATCCCGTCCCCCCTGGCCCGGTCGGTTTCTGTTTCTGACCGCTCGCCTGTAGTACGGCGGTTGTCAATTTCGCACTTGCGGACGATTCCCGATATGATTGAAGCATGATCCTGAATGAACTTCGTTATCTGTTTGCGGTTGCACGTGAGCGCCATTTTGGCCGGACAGCGCAGTCCTGCCATGTCTCGCAGCCGACCCTGTGTGTCGCGTTCAACAGGCCAGTCAAAGTATGATAGTTATTAACTATTATAAAATTAGTTATAATCAATTAGATTAATCAATGTGCGGGACATATGATTCTCTGCGTAGACAACGAACCACGGAGAATCATGATGAACAACGAAAATTCCATAACGATACAGAACCTTGAGGCGGCATTTGCCGGTGAATCGATGGCCCATATCAAATACCTGTATTTTGCTAAAGTATGCCGGGCGCAGGGCGATGATCAGACTGCAAGGGTGTTTGAGGATACCGCCCGTCAGGAAGTGCAGCATGCATTTGGCCATCTTGACCTGTTGATGCCGGCTGAGCGGTTAACGCCGGCGGCATGCCTGGAAATGGCGATCGAGGGCGAGACCCATGAGTACACTGAGATGTACCCGAAATTCCGGCACCTGGCGGAACAGGAAGGCAACGAGGCCGCGGTCAGGGAAATGGATGAGCAGATTGAAGAGTCACGCGAACATGCACAGATGTTCCAGAAGACACTGGAGATCGCACAGAAACGTTTTGACGCCCTGACCCGTGTCGAGCAAAAACATGCCGATCACTATCGTCAGACGTTAGAAACAATTAACAGCTGATCGCTACAGTTAGCAGTATTATAAAACAGAATTGAAAATTGGAGATTGAACATGAAGAGATGGCAATGTGTGGTATGTGGATTTATCTATGATGAAAGTGCGGGTTTGCCTGAGGAAGGGATCGCGTCCGGCACGCGCTGGGACGATATCCCGGATGACTGGGCATGCCCGGACTGCGGTGTCGGTAAATCCGACTTTGATATGGTTGAAATCTGAGCATAGGAACAGAATATGTCAGACCCAGTAATCATCATAGGCAGTGGCCTGGGCGGCTACACCGTGGCCAGGGAATGGCGCAAACGGGATAGCCAGACTCCGCTGATGCTGATCAGCGCCGACGGCGGCGAATCCTATTCCAAGCCGATGTTGTCCAATGCGCTGGACAAGGGCAAGACGGCCGCGGCACTGGTCATGGCGGACGCCGGGAAAATGGCCGAGACCCTGAACGCGGATATTCGTACCCGTGTGCGGGTCGAGGCGATTGATCCCGGGCAGCACCGTATCGTGACCACCGCCGGGGAGTACCGCTATAGCAAGCTGGTACTGGCCATGGGTGCTAATCCGATCAGGCTGATGTTCAAGGGGAATGCCGCCAACGAGGTACTGTCAGTCAATAACCTGGACGATTACCGCTTGTTCAGGGAGCAACTGCAAGACAAACAACGGGTGACCATTATCGGCGCCGGATTGATCGGCTGCGAGTTTGCGAATGATCTGTGTGGCCAGGGTGTCCAGGTGCAACTGGTCGATCTGGCCGAGCAGCCGCTTGGCCGCTTGCTGCCGCAAAAAATGGCCGCAACGGTGCAACAGGCCCTCTCACAGACAGGTGTTAGCTGGTACCTGGGTCGTTCAGTCAAGGAAATCAACAGCGCGCAGCATGGCTATCAACTGGATCTCGATGATGGCAGCAGGATAGCGTCCGACCTGGTGGTGTCGGCAGTCGGCTTACAGCCGGTGACGGACATTGCGGTACAGGCCGGTATCGATTGCAATCGTGGCTTAGTCGTAAACCGCCAATTACGAACCAGCGCCAGTGATGTGTATGCGCTCGGAGATTGTGCCGAGGTGGAAGGCCTGGTATTGCCTTTTGTTATGCCATTGATGAATGCAGCAAGAACGCTCGCCGCCAACCTGGCCGGTGACGAGAGCGAGGTGAGCTATCCGGCCATGCCGGTGGTGGTGAAAACACCGGCGATACCGCTGGTTGTGTGTCCACCATCGGCAAACCAGCAGGGGTCCTGGACTGAGACAGCGCAGGATGACAGCATGGTCAGCCTGTGTCGTTCAGCTGACGGTGAGTTACTGGGTTTTGCGCTGTGCGGCAGTGCGGTTGATCAAAAGGCGAAACTGGCCAGCCAGATAAAGCCCTGGCTATGAACTATCAGTCGCTAAGGACGGTGTGTTGCCGTACCAGCCTGAGTTTTTGTTGACGGTTTAATTTCCTGATTTCAGCTTCACGCTTGCAGGCCTCGGAACGATTGTTGACAGCCTCGCAATATACCAACTCCACTGGTTGACGCGCGCGGGTATAGCGGGCGGCCGACCTGGTATTGCTGTTGTGTTCATCGATACGTCGCTGAACATCAGTACAGACGCCGGTATACAATGAATCGTCGGCACAACGTACGATATAGGTAAACCAGGTCATGGTGAGCGGGATTCAAATCCGGTTGCGATACCGTCCGTGCCGTAGATCAGGCGTTGTTGCTGGTAGACCGGTTTCTGCACAATGTCACGCAGCTTGCTGAGTGTGTAGAAGGGTATATCGATCAGCAGGCCGTTGATCAGCCAGGCCGGGAGATTGCCGGCCGGCTCGGTATGTTGCTGCCAGATGACTTCGGTCCAGTTATCAGCGAGTGGGGTAAAGCGATAAAACCCGCTAGAGCGTGTGATCATGACCAGGTCCAGGCTACGGATATGATCACAGCCCGCGGTATGCCTGGTTTCACAAAAGTCAGGGTTGGCATTCATCTGCATGGTTACCACCTTGCTGACCGGGTCCTGGTTGATAGCGGTATGGAAGATCAGCCCACGATCGGTTACAAACCAGGGCATTTTGCTGACCTGGAAATTATAGCGCTCGACGAACCTGACCTGGTGCAACATTAACGGCTGTGCGCAATTATGTACCCAGTCAGGACAGGCATCGGTGTCATCCATTACCGCCAGCAGGCTGTCTAGGCTGGCATGGATCCTGGTTACGCTCCTGAACTGCTTGATTGCTGAATCAGGCAAGTCGCGCAGATAAACCCGAATACCCTCCTCGTCCCGGTATAACTGCCATGGCTGTGCGTATGCGTGTGTGTTACCTAACTGAAATAACACCGCCAAGGCGAGAGTTCTGGCAATAAGGGCATTCATGTGCGAGTGATTGCTACCGGTCTCAGTTGTTTCCACCGAGCCAGTCTACCGGTTTCAGATAGTTATCGTACAGGTCCGCTTCGGTACTACCGGGTTCGGGTTTCCAGTTATAGCGCCACTTGACCATTGGCGGTAGTGACATCAGGATGGATTCGGTACGGCCACCGGACTGCAGTCCGAACAGGGTACCGCGATCGTAGACCAGGTTGTATTCGACATAGCGACCACGTCGGTACAACTGGAAGTCACGTTCACGCTCGCTATAGGGTGTGTCCTTGCGGCGTTCGATAATCGGTTGGTAGGCAGCCAGGTAATGGTCACCAACACTGCGCATGAACGCAAAACAGCGGTCGAAGCCGCCCTCGTTCAGGTCGTCAAAAAACAGGCCGCCTACGCCGCGGGTTTCATTGCGGTGTTTTATAAAAAAGTACTCATCGCACCATTGTTTGTAGCGTGGATAGACATCGTCACCAAACGGATCACAGGCCGCCTTGCTGACCTGGTGCCAGTGTAAGACATCTTCCTGAAACGGGTAATAGGGAGTCAGATCGAAGCCACCACCAAACCACCAGACTGGATCGGTGCCGTCTTTTTCGGCGATGAAAAACCTGACATTGGCATGCGAGGTCGGGACATAAGGGTTATGCGGGTGGATAACCAGTGAGACCCCCATGGCCTGAAAGTTTCTGCCCGCCAGTTCGGGCCGGTGTGCGGTTGCCGAAGCCGGCAGCCGGTTACCATAGACATGCGAGAAGTTGATACCGGCCTGTTCAAACACGCCTCCTTCTGACAGGACGCGTGTGCGTCCACCGCCGCCGTTGTCATGCTGCCATGCTTCCTCGACAAAATCCTTTTCACCATCAATCCCGGCCAGTGCGTTGCTGATCGTGTCTTGCAGGTTTAATAAATATTCTTTTACCGCATTCAGGTCAGGTACTGATGACATAGAGCTTCCCGATGAGTTTACAAGCTGATTTCTATCCGTGGTTCGGCCGACTGATTTTTATCCAGCTCCGGCTTGCACAGTAAGATACGTTCAGGTTTGATGTTGAATTGACTGGTAAGCCTGCTCTTCAATTTTTCCATACGCTGGCTGGCCAGAGCGTTTACGGCCTTGTCGGCGGGCATTGTAACAGCTTGCGCTGTCACCTGCTTGTCCTTGAGCTGTTTCTTCTGTAAGTCATGGAGTGTTACACGGTCCCGTTCGGTTGCGTAGCCACAGATATGCAGGTCCACGCCGGGTCGCTCCTGAACGATCTTTTGCAGGCGTTGCAGATAGTCCTCATTTTCCTCTGGCAGATCAGTTGCACCGGCAGCGTATTTGATGTCACTGAGTTTAACCTGGCCATTGGAAGACATTGCCTTGTCGGCGATCGCCAGAGCGACACCGTATGGGCCCAGTGCATAAAGTAAATAGGTTTGGGCACCGCTTTTGATCGCGCTTGTAATCGCGGTATTGATCACATCACTCAATGAAAACTTGGGATTCCTGACATTACCCGTTAACGGAATGTCGAGTTTGATGTTGTTATCCGAGTCGCGCAGGAAATCCAGACCCTGTTCCAGCGGCATACCCAGTTGTTCGCGTACCCTGGTGGCTTGTTCGCTACTGGCTGGTGCCATATCGAGGTTCCTTGCCAGCACCTTGATACTACCGGACAGTTCGCCCGCGCTGGCCTTGACACTGGTGTCGCTGTCCAGCTCTCCCTGTCTGATGCGGTAGCCTGTGTACTGACCAAGATATGCGGACAGGCGTGGTAGCCTGATACTACTGGCCTTGAGGGTCAGGTCCATGTCGTGATCAGGTGTAAACGGATAGATGTCCCCGTACAGCTTCAGCGTCCCCGCCTTTCTGTTTGACAGTTCAAGTTGCAAGGGTGTTGCCTGTTCGGCTTGCTGGCTGTCAAGCCGGCCCAGTTGTGCCCTGGTGATTTGTAATTGGGATTGATACACAGGCTTTACGGCCTGGTCGTCAATTTGTATCAGGCTGTTATCCTTGATGACCAGTGATTCGAGTATCAGCCCCAGGCCTGTTTCCGGTTCGGTTGCGCCGGCCGGCTTGTCTGTCGATGGATCCTCCACGGCGGTATCAGTGCCGGCTTCCGGCGAGCTGATTTCCTGTTCAGTGACGGGTTTGGCAAGTACCGCAGACAGCGGCACCAGTTCACCATGCTGGTTGCGATTGATTGATACCTGTAGTTTGTTCAGCGTAACATTGCCGAGGTTCAGTGAGCTTCTGTTATCCATCCGGATACGATCGGAACCAAGCAGTTCGCTTCGAACCATGGGCACCGGCTTTTCCTGCATGTGGTCACTCAACAGCGACAGCTGCCTCAGTTCGAGTCCGGCCAGCTCGACCTGATCGAGCCCGGGTATATTGATCTGCGCAACACTGAGCTGGTCGAAAGCCAGCAGCTCGACATTCTGAGTAGTTTGATTCAGCGCAAGACGGTTGATTTCTGCCGAGCCGGTGTGAGTAAGTTTAAACGCTTGCTGTGCCTGTTCACCGGTATGGATATCGACGCCAAACTGACCGCTAAGCACCAGCTCGTTGGCCTTCATGTTCAGCTCGTCAGTGGTGTAGCTGCTATCGAGCAGTTTAATATCGCCTTTATGCCTGGCTTGCAGCCAGCCGTCTTTTTGCAGATTGATCGCGACATCGCCTTTTATGGCCAGTTTCCCGTATAGTTCCTGAATGAGCGGATGTAGCTCCAGGCCGTCGACATGAATTTTTCCTGATACCCCGAGGCTGTCTCCAAACAGCGACATGTCGATATTCAGTGCTACCGGTGCTTCATTGAGGATCGCATTCATGCTGAGTTGCGTGCTGTTCTGCGGATCCCAGCTTTGCAGTTTGTCCAGTTTTACATCGCCTATATGCAGTACGTGTTCCTGTTTGTTCAGGCGCAGCCTGACACCTGAATTGTTCAGTGTCAGGGATTCGATAGCGGCATGCCAGGGCTGGCTGTCGGTTGTCTCTGGGCTCGCCCTGTTATCGGTGACCGGCAGGCCGCCGACCAGGATATCCCCCTGCGCATCCAGTTCGACCAGCAGTTCCGCATCCTGTATGCGGGCCTTTCTGATCACCAGACGGCGTTTGGCCACAGGAAACCAGTCCACCTTGAGTAACACATGTGAAACACGCAGGGAGACCTGCTGATCATGCATAACCAGCATATTGTTGATCGCGATCGTGGCTGTAAACGGATTGAAATCGACATCCTTGATTTGCACCTGCTCGGCACCGTTGTCCCTGAACAGCTCGATCAACTGGTAGCGGATGATATAGGGCAGCACCATCAGCACCAGGCTAAACGCGACAAGTAAGTAGCCCGCGCGACGCAGGTAGCGGTACAGTAGGGATGGCTGGTCTGTCTTGTTTTCCATCGGACGGGCGCTTTGTTCTATGTCATGGTTATGTGGATGCTGCGGGATCAGGCGGAACGAAAGACCTTACCACTCAGTAGATCTCTGATCTCGGTCGGCTTGCTGTGTTTGCCGGTTTCACCCCCCAGTATATGTCGAATCCGGTTATGTAGCTGCAATTGTACCTGCAATCGTGACCTGGCCGGGCGCTTGCCACTGAGATTGGCGCTGGTCGAGACGATGGCCTGTCCGGCAGCGCGGCATAGCGCGGCCGCAACCGGATGGGCGGTGACCCTGACGGCGATACTGGTGTGCTGACCGCGCAGCCATAGCGGCGTCTGTTCAGATGCCGGTACCAGCCAGGTAGTCGGCCCCGGCCAGCTGGCATCCAGCCTGGCCTGCATAGTATCGCTTAGCTTAGCCATGAATGGCCGCAATTGTGACTGATCGGACGCAATCAGGATCAGGCCTTTTTCAACAGGCCGATCCTTGATTTGCAGTAGTCTGAGTACGGCAGCGGCATTGTAGGGATCGCAACCGAGGCCATAAACGGCCTCGGTCGGATAGGCGATGATTTCGCCGAGTTGCAGCGCGCGGACGGCCTGTTGCAGCTGCCAGCGGTTCATCGTATCGGCGTCAGAGGGTTTTTTGCAGCTCGGCGTCTTTGGCAATCACGGACTCGGCGTTGGCCTCGCGTTCACTGCGCAAGCGGTCGGCCAGACCGGCATCGGTCTGCGCGAGTATCTGTGCTGCCAGATAGGCCGCATTCTTGGCCCCGGCCTTGCCGATCGCGACACAGGCTACCGGTATACCACCCGGCATTTGTACGGTTGATAGTAGCGAGTCCATGCCCTTCAGTGGTCCGGCATCCAGTGGCACGCCGATCACCGGCTTCAGGGTCAGTCCGGCGACGGTACCGGCCAGGTGAGCCGCCAGTCCGGCAGCTGCAATAAACACACCGCAACCGCGCGATTCAGCGTCCTTGACGTAGGCATGGGTGGCTGCCGGAGTGCGGTGGGCCGAGGTAATCTTGACCTCGAACGGGACCTGCAGTGATTTGAGCACATCCATGGTGGCCTGCATCACGGGCAGGTCGGAGTCTGATCCCATTAATATAGCTACAAATGATTCTGACATGTTGTTTTCCAGTATGTAGGGTTAATACCTGTAGTGAGTAATTTTGCTAGTCTTCTGTCTCGGGTTCTTCAACCGCTTCGGAGAACTTGCACTCCTTTTGCGGACAGACTTTTTCGGTGCCACGTTTTTTGGTGGTCTTCAGGGTCAACATCGGCCAATCGCATTCAGGGCACTTTTCATTCAGTGGCGGATACCAGACCGCGTATTCACAATCCGGGTAGCGCTCGCAAGAATAAAAGATCTTGCCGCTGCGTGCCTTGCGTTTGAGCATATTGCCCTGTTTGCAAGTCGGGCATTGTACGCCAGTGTCTTCCGGTTTTTCCAGTGGCTCGATGTATTTGCAGTTCGGGTAGCTGCTGCAGCCGATAAACTTGCCATAACGGCCATGACGGATGATCAGGTCTGAATCGCATTGCGGGCATTTTCTGCCTTCTATGACCTCAGGCTCGGTCGAGGAGCCCGGTTCGTCACCGAGATTACGGGTATAGTCACAGTCCGGAAATGCGGTACAGCCGATGAAGCGACCACGGCGTCCCAGCCTGATGCTAAGTGGACTGCCGCATTTCGGACAGTTCTCATCCATCTCTTCCTGGGTGACTTCCTTGCGCGAGACGCTTTGTTCCTTTTCATCGACCAGTTGCTTGAACGGTGTCCAGAACTCGCGCATCAACGCGACCCAGTTGCGTTCGCCACGGGAGACCTCATCGAGTTCGTCCTCGAACCGGGCGGTGAAGTCATAGTCGACATACTTGGTAAAATGGTTGGTCAGGAACTTGTTCACCACCATGCCGACATCGGTCGGGAAGAAGCGTTTTTTCTCCAGGCTGACGTAATCCCGGTTTTGCAGGGTCGAGATGATCGACGCATAGGTCGACGGCCGTCCGATGCCATATTCTTCCAGCGCCTTGACCAGGCTGGCCTCGGTAAATCGCGGTGGCGGTTCGGTGAAATGCTGTTCCGGCCTGATCTTGATCAGGTCGATTTGTTCCCCTTCAAGCAAAGGTGGCAACAGGCGATTCTGGTCATCGTCACTGGTTTTGGCATCGTCGACGCTCTCCTGGTACACCGCCATAAAGCCCGGGTTGGCGATGGTTGAGCCATTGGCGCGGAACACATGCTCCGTGGTCTCGGCTGGGCTCATATCGACCGCAACGGTATGGATGGTCGCATGTATCATCTGGCAGGCGACGGTTCGTTTCCAGATGATGTTATACAGTTTGTACTGGTCCTTGCTCAGGAATTCCTTGATCGACTCGGGTACCCGCTCTGCCGAGGTCGGTCGAATCGCCTCGTGCGCCTCCTGGGCGTTCTTGGCCTTGGTTTTGTAGGTGCGCGGCTGCTCAGGCACATTATCCTTGCCATAGCGTTCTGCGATCAGTGCGCGGATCTCATCCAGGGCCTCCTGGGCCAGGTTAACCGAGTCGGTGCGCATATAGCTGATCAGGCCGACGGTGTTGCCGCCGATATCGATACCTTCATAGAGTTGCTGAGCGATACGCATGGTGCGCTGCGCGGTAAAGCCGAGTTTGCGTGCGGCCTCCTGTTGCAGGGTGGAGGTAATAAACGGTGGCGCCGGGTTGCGCTTACGTTTTTTCTTTTCCACTTTGCGTATGGTCAACTTGCTGGATGCTGCCTTGAGCAAGGTGTCTTCGCATTCGTCGGCCTGTTCCTGGTTACTGATACTGAACTGGCTGAGTTTTTCACCCTTGTACTGGGTCAGTTTACCAAGGAAATTCTGGCCCTGGCTGGCGACGTCAGCCTCGATGGTCCAGTATTCACGCGCCTCGAATTTTTCGATTTCCTGTTCGCGCTCGACGATCAGGCGCAGCGCCGGGCTCTGCACGCGACCGGCCGACAGGCCGCGACGGATTTTTTTCCATAGCAGTGGTGACAGGTTGAAGCCGACCAGGTAGTCCAGTGCACGACGTGCCTGCTGGGCCTCGACCAGTTCGTTGGATAATGGCCGCGGGTTGGCCATGGCATCCTGGATCGCGCGCTTGGTGATTTCATGGAAAATGACGCGCTCGACATTCTTGTCCTTGAGCAGGCCCTGTTCGCGCAACAGCTCGGACAAATGCCAGGAAATGGCTTCGCCTTCACGATCCGGGTCAGTCGCCAGGTACAGGGTGTCGGCTTTTTTCAGCGCCTTTTTGATCGTATCAACATGCTTGCTATTCTTTTCGATGACGCTGTATTTCATCGAAAAGTCATGCGCCGGGTCTACTGCCCCTTCTTTCGGGATCAGATCACGTACATGCCCATAGGACGCCAGTACATCAAAGTCCTTGCCCAGATATTTCTTGATGGTTTTGGATTTTGCCGGTGATTCGACTATGACCAGATTCTTACTCATATAGATAATTTAAATAAGTGCTCGCCGGTTTAGTGCAGGTATTCCGCTTCCTGTTCAAATACCATGTTCTCTATCCATTCAAAGGTGTATTCCTGTTCGGGCTGGTTGAACAGCACCATCAGGGTCACCCATTTCAGTCTTTCGATATCGATATCGTCCTCATCAAGCGCCATCACCCGGTCAATAATCAGCTCGCGGACGGTCGCAGTGATTACGCCGGTCTGCTCCAGGTAGATCAGAAAGCCCTGGCAGTCGAGATCCAGGCGTTCGCTTTCAGCCTCATGATACAGGCGGGTTGACTGTGGCGCCGGTGCCCTGTCTATCATCTGCTCATGTTGTGCAGCAAGCCCGTCCAGCCATACAAATGCATTATTGATCTCGTCCTGCGGAAAACCGGCATTCAGTAATTCCAGTGTTAGCTGGTCGCGGTCCGGCTCACCCTCGTCCTCCTGTTCTCCATCCATATAGCTCTGTATCAAAAACATCAATACATCAAGTACAGTTTCTTTCATTTTCAACCCTAACATAGCACCCACCTGGCACCGTGGTGACAAGACCTTGTAGCTCCAGGATCAGCAGCATGGAGGAAACTTCCTCTGGCGTCAATCCGGAACGTATCACAATGGTATCAATCGAGACAGGCTCGTAGGCCATGGCCTGCACCAGACGGGTATAGTCTGGGTCGGCTGCTTGTATCTTATCTATCTGTAATTGTTCACTATTATCAGGAATAATTGAAGTATTTTCCAGGATCAGCTGGGTTTTGGCCAGGGTACCCAATTCTTCCAGAATGTCTTCGGCGGTTTCCACCAGTTTGGCGCCTTCCCGGATCAACCGGTGGCAGCCCCGGGCCAGCGGGTTGTTGATCGAGCCGGGTATTGCGAACACCTCGCGGCCCTGCTCCATCGCGTGTCTGGCGGTGGTCAATGAACCACTGCGCAGCGCCGCCTCGATCACCAGCGTACCCAGTGACAGACCGCTGATGATACGGTTACGGCGTGGAAAATGTCCCTGTTTTGGCCCGGTATCCGGTGCAAACTCGGACACCAGTACGCCCTGTTCCGCGATACGGTGCGCCAGCTCACGGTGCCGGGCCGGGTAGACCCTGTTCAGCCCGGTACCCATGACCGCGACGGTGGGTTGCCCTGCCGCCAGCGCACCTTCATGCGCGCTGGCATCGATGCCCAGCGCCAGACCGCTGCAAATGACCAGGCCGCAACGTGACAGATGTGACGCAAACGACCGGGCCGTCTCGAGGCCGGGTTGGGTCGGGTTGCGGCTGCCGACGATGGCGATCTGGTGGTGGCTCAGGTGGTCGATGTAACCACGGATGTAAAGCACCGGGGGCGGGTCCGGTATCTGCCGGAGCATGGCCGGGTATTGTGCATCGTCCAGGCACAGCAGGTGATTGCCGTCCCGCCCTGCCCATTCCAGGTCTGCATCAACGGCCTGTTGCTGGCCAGACCTGAGCCCCTCTACCTGGCTGTTGTTCAGCCCCGCCCCTAGCAGTGCCTGGCGACTGGCTTGCAGGATACACGCCGGTGTGCCGAATATCTCGAGCAAGCGATGAAAGCGCCGGCTGCCAATTCCGGGCGTATGAAAAATCCTTAGCCAGTCAACGAGTGGCCGGTGTCCGACCTCGGTGGAAGGGTTAGTGTTTTGCGCATCCATTGCACGACCTGGTCCAGAAAAACGGCCCGGTAAGACCGGGCCGTTGCATGATTGAAGGTGGTTTAGGGTCTAGTATACCGGGGTGCGTACCACGTCCAGTACATGCATGTTTCGCTCGGCATACATAATCAGTGCATAGCTCAGGCGATCAAAGGTACGGAACACCATCAGCACACCGGCGCGCTCATCCGGTAATGTCACCTTGTCGCGCTTGCCGGAGTAATGGTCGGTAATGGTTTTGCCCTTTTCATAGATATCCAGCACATGACCGTGTTCCATACCGTCCTTCTTGCCGAGGTTGATGACCACGACATTGTACAGGCCGACCTGGCTTACCCCGTCCATGACCGACAGGATCTGGCCTTCAACCTTGTTTTCCGGTGCGCGCGGGAAGAAATTCGCATCGTAGGTCGTATCCGAGCTGGGCAGCAGCAGATCGCCGGACAATGCCTCGCGGTTGCTATCGGAAATAATCAGTGATGCAGGGTCGCCGTTGGCTCTCAATACCGATTCACCAACATAGGTGGCTTCGTAGCCGAGTATCTCCTTGGTTTTCGGATCAACGTACTTCTCGCCGCGGCGGACGATGGTAAAGCCCTTGCCGATTTCACTGTCCTTGATACGGCGCGCATAGACCTTGTCATCCTTGGCGGTCGCCAGGTGTTCGCCCATGTTACCGACTATATAAGGCGCAGTGTTCAGGGTTTCTTCGTCGACGATTTCAGGCTTGGTCAGGAACGGCGCTATCGCGTCCAGCGGGATGGTTGGAATCGCCCGGTCCAGCGGGGTGATACGACCCTGTGGTGAGAGCTTGACGGTCTTGCTGCGCTCTACCATGATTCTGGGCTGGCCATCGATATAGACCAGTTTCAGTACGTCACCCGGATAGATCAGGTGCGGGTTCTCAACCTGCGGATTGGCGTACCAGATGTTCGGCCAGCGCCACGGGTCGGTCAGAAATCGTCCGGAAATATCCCACAGAGTGTCTCCCTTGACGACAACATATTGATCAGGGTGGTCTGGTCGCAGTGCTCCCGATTCAGCTAACAGATTGCCGTAAGTGCTTACCAGCAGGGTGAAGAGTATTGCCAGAATCTTGTTTTTATACATAGGTATTCCTTGCGATCTACAGCCATTGCGTGACGCATTGCGTTTAGTTTAGTCAAAATACAGCGAGTCTCAAATCGTATTTTTTTTTACTATATTCCTGTATCATCATTACTTTAGCTGAACAATGTAAAAATTTACACTAATTTTTGCCAATTTGGGCAACATTTCACATGGCACTACTGGAAATCCTTCATTATCCGGACAACCGGCTACGCAACAAGGCGGTGATGGTCGATGAGGTCGATGACGAAATCAGGCAGACCGTCGACGATATGTTCGAGACCATGTACCAGGCACCGGGGATCGGTCTGGCCGCGATTCAGGTCAATATTCTCAAACGAATTATAGTTATTGATACATCTGAACAGAAAGACCAGCCGCTTTGCCTGATCAACCCGGAGATACTCACAGCCAGTGGCGAAGAGGAAACCGAGGAGGGTTGCTTGTCCGTACCCGGGTTCTACGAAGCGGTTATACGGGCCGAGTCCGTGCGGGTAAAAGCGCAGGATCGTGATGGCAACTTCTTCGAAATGGACGCGAACGGCCTGTTAGCTGTCTGTATTCAGCATGAGATCGATCATCTCGATGGCAAGCTGTTTGTCGATTACCTGTCCAAACTCAAGCGCAACCGGATACGTAAAAAGCTCGAAAAGCATGCGCGCGTTGCGCTTTGAGCTGTTCATAAACAGGGTATGACCACCAGTCTGAAAATCGTTTTTGCCGGAACGCCGGATTTTTCCGTTGCCGCACTGGATGCGCTGGTGCAATCGCCGCATCAGGTGGTCGCCGTGTACACCCAGCCCGACCGTCCGGCCGGCCGAGGTCGACAGCTGACCGGCAGCCCGGTCAAACAGTATGCATTGCAACACGATCTACCGGTAGAACAACCGCTGAGTCTGAAAGACGCAGACAGCCAGGCACAACTGCGTGCCTATGATGCCGATCTGATGGTGGTTGTGGCCTATGGCCTGATCCTGCCTGAAACGGTACTGACCACGCCGCCGCTGGGGTGTATCAATATTCACGCCTCGCTGCTGCCACGTTGGCGTGGTGCGGCTCCGATCCAGCGAGCCATCCTGGCCGGCGACCAGGAAAGTGGTGTGACGATCATGCAAATGGATCAGGGGCTGGATACCGGTGCGATGTTGTACCGTGTGAGTACACCTGTCTATGATGACGACACTGGCAGCAGTCTGCATGACCGGCTGGCCACGCTCGGTGCCGAAGCCTTGCTGGCGACGCTGGAAAAGGTCCAGGATGGTAGCGTCGAGGCGGTCACGCAACAGGGCGAACTGGCCACCTACGCCAGTAAACTGAGCAAGGACGAGGCAAAAATGGACTGGCAGCGTAGTGCGGTCGAACTGGAACGCCAGGTGCGTGCGTTTAATCCCTGGCCGGTGGCTGAAACGCAATGGCAGGGCAAACGCCTGCGTGTCTGGCAAGCTCTGGTGGTGGATGCAGCAGCCATACCGGTCACTGCGAGCGCCCGGCCCGGTGATGTGGTTGCGGTACAAGCTGCAGGCCTGGATGTGTTTACCGGCGATGGCGTTTTACGACTGTTACAGTGTCAATTACCTGGCAAAAAGGCCATGCCGGTCAGAGACCTGATCAATGCCCATGATTTTAACGGCCAGCATTTCGACTAACCTGATGGAGCCGGGCAGATGAATAGCAGGGTCGTTGCCGCGCATGTACTGGACCAGGTGGTACGCGCGCACCGCTCGTTAGGCATGTTGTTGCCAGGTGGCCTGGATGAGCTGGACAAGGCCGCTGATCGCGCTTTTGCCGCTGAGATCATCAATGGTGTATTACGTGATTATTATCTGCTCGATGCCTGCCTGAACCGCTTGCTTGACAAGCCCTTGCGGCGCAAGGAGTCCGTCGTGCGTATGTTACTGCTGACCGGCCTGTACCAGCTGAATGCAATGCGGGTACCGGCCTATGCGGCAATCAAGGAAACCGCCGACGCCGCACGTGACCTGGGCAAGAGCTGGGCGGTCGGACTGGTCAATGCCATATTACGACGCTGGCAGCGCGAGTCAGACCGGCATCTGCTAGCTGTTAAAAAGGACGCACAGGCGACATCGGGACACCCGCAATGGATGCTTGGACGATTGCAACAGGATTGGCCTGAACACTGGCAATCGATTACGACCGCAAACCGGCAACGTGCACCGATGACCCTGCGTGTGAATCGCCTGCAAACGGATGTGGCGAGCTATCGTGAACAATTAGCGCAGGCCGGCATCGAATCGTCGGCCCTGTCCGGCAGTGACTGCGCCGTGATCCTGGACAGGCCGATGGATGTCTACCAGCTGCCGGGTTTTATGCAAGGCCTGGTGTCGGTACAGGATGGCGCGGCACAACTGGCCGCAGTACTACTGGATAGTCAGCCCGGTATGACGGTGCTGGATGCCTGTGCGGCACCCGGTGGCAAGACGGCGCATATCCTGGAGCGCACCGCCGGTCTGGAATTGCTGGCACTGGACAGTGATGCGCAACGTGCCGGTCGCATTAATGAAACCCTGGAAAGGCTCGGTCTGAGCGCCAGAGTTGTCGTAGCGGATGCCGCCACACCGGATGACTGGTGGGATGGTCGTCAGTTCGACCGTATATTGCTTGACGCCCCGTGTTCGGCGACCGGTGTGATACGACGACATCCCGATATTCTGTTACTGCGCCAGGATCAGGATATCGACCGGCTGGTACAGACCCAGGCAGAAATACTCAATGCATTGTGGCAGCTACTCAAACCGGGCGGTATTATGTTGTATGCTACCTGCTCAATACTAAAACCGGAGAACGAACACCAGCTGACTGCGTTCCTGTCGAATCATGATGATGCAAAGGAGGTCATGATCGAGGGCAGTTGGGGTCATGCCGCGACAGCAGGCCGGCAAATACTGCCAGGTGACAATAATATGGACGGTTTTTATTACGCCCGGATAACGAAATTAGAACAATAAAAGGTAATATCAAGTGGCACTACGTAGCCTGTTTCTGAGCCTCATGCTGATTGCCCTGACGCTGGCGGCAGGGACCACGCCGGCTGCAAAGCAGGATCAACAATCCTCGATCGTGGTCGAGCTGGTCGAAAGCCGCATAGAAAACGCCGTCTATACCCTGGATGCCAACGTCGCCTATGAATTTGGCGAACAGGTGCTGGATGCCCTGGACAGCGGTGTGTCGATTACCCTGGAAGTGGAGATCGAGTTACAGCAACCTCGTGAACTGTTATGGAATGAAACGGTTTACAGTCTCCATCAACGCTATCAGATTAATTATCATGCGTTGTCGGACCAGTATCTGGTCACCAACCTGACCACACAGGTCAGTACCAGTTTTCCGACCCGCTATGCAGCGTTGCAGGCCCTGGGCCAGGTACGCGACCTGCCATTGATCGACCTGAACCTGCTACAGGCTGGTCAGGAATACCTGGCCCGGCTCAGGGCCGGCATCGTGATTACCGAACTACCGGCGCCGCTGAAGTTGTGGGCCTTCCTGCAAAGCGACTGGCGCGCCAAAAGTGACTGGTATATATGGCAACTGAAATAACAGCCGCAACAAACCGGCGTGGCTGGATGCCAGTTATCGGCCTGATACTGCTGCTGTTCCTGTCACTGTACCTGCTTAGCGAAGCAACCGAGAACTCCGGTCGCTTCGGTGACCTGTATGGCTGGATCCTGCTGATCAATGCCGCCATGTTGCTGGTATTGGTCAGCCTGATCGGCGTTAACCTGTTTGCAATGGCACGCCAGTATCGCGCGCGCAAGGCCGGTTCACGTCTGACCATGCGGCTAGTAGTGATTTTTGTGCTGATTGCAGTGATACCGGTTACCGTGGTATTCGCGTTCTCGATGCAGTTTTTGCTACGTGGTATGGACAGCTGGTTTGATGTACGTATTGAGCAGGGCCTGAGTAACGCGCTGGAACTCAGCCAGGCATCGCTGGACCTGAAACAGCGCGACCTGCTCAAGCACACCCGTGAGATGGCGAAAAGCTTGTCGGATATCAGTGATACCAGCGCGGCGCTGAACCTGCATGACCTGCGCAGCATTATTGAAACCTCCGAGTTGACCCTGCTTGGCAAGGGTAACCGCATTATTGCGTTCAGCAGTGCCGAGGCCGCGGCCGTGGTACCGCGGATGCTTGATGACACGTTGATGTCACAGGTCAGGCAGGCGGGCAGCTATGTCGCGCTGGAGCCGATCGCCGATGCCGGTCTGTTTGTGCGTGTGGTGGTACCGGTGCCGGTCGGTCCGAGTGATTCCGAGTCCAGGTTCCTGCATGCCCTGTACCCGATACCCCGACGTCTGAATGACCTGGCCGACAGCGTACAGGAGTATTTTGCCGTTTATCAAAAGCTGGTCTATCTGCGTGAGCCGTTGAAAAACACTTTTTCGCTGACCCTGTCGATCGTCTTGCTGCTGAGCTTGTTCGCGGCCATCTGGTCGGCGTTTTACTCGGCACGCAGGCTGGTGCAACCGATCTCGGACCTGGCCGAGGGCACCCGTGATGTGGCCAATGGCGATTATGACAAGCAGTTGCCGATGCGCGGCCATGATGAACTGGGCTTTCTGGTGGCCTCGTTTAACCAGATGACGCGGCGTATCTCACGCGCACGTAACCAGGCGCGTGTCAGTCAGCAACAGGCCGAGGAACAACGCGCCTACCTGGAGGCGGTGCTGGCGCATCTGTCCTCTGGGGTATTAACGCTGGACCGGGATGGTACCGTGCGTTCGGCCAACGCGGCGGCCGAGGAGATCCTGAATGTAGACCTGTCGCTGTGCATCGACGAGTCGCTGGAGGCGGTTGGTATCGTGTTCCCGCATATGAAACGTTTTGTTGATACGGTGATGAACTACCTGCGCGAGCGGGTCGCGGAATGGCGCGATGAAACCGTCCTGTTCGGACGCGCGGGCCGCCAGGTACTGATACTGTACGGTACCCGTCTGCAGGTCGAGAGTACTCAGCAAGGCGATTTTGTACTGGTGTTCGACGATGTCACCACGCTGGTGCAGGCACAGCGTGACGCGGCCTGGGGTGAAGTGGCCAGGCGACTGGCGCATGAGATCAAGAATCCTCTGACACCGATACAGCTGTCGGCCGAGCGTCTGCGTCACAAGTTTCTGGCCAGTATGGACAGTGATTCGGCGAAAGTGCTCGATCGTGCTACGCACACGATTGTACAGCAGGTAGAATCGATGAAAGAAATGGTCAACGCGTTTTCGGAATACGCACGCGCGCCGCAAATCAGGCTGGAGCAGATCAGGATCAACAAGCTGATCAGGGAGGTCAGCGAGCTGTATCGGGCGGACAGCAGCCCGGCGGATATCCATCTAGTGCTGGACCGCAGCGACCCGGTGGTTGAAGCAGATAGCGGAAGATTACGACAGTTGTTCCATAATCTGATCAAGAATGCCGAGGAGGCCAGTGCCGACAGCAGTACAATCCGGATTGATATCAGCTCGCGCTGTATGGACGAGCATGGTTGCGAGTACTGTGAGATAACCATCCGGGATTACGGTGCAGGCTTTCCCAAGGAGGCCCTCGGAGAGTATTTTGAGCCATATGTGACTACCAAGCCCAAGGGAAGCGGTTTAGGATTGGCAATAGTGAAGAAAATAGTTGAAGAACACGGCGGTATGATCTGGGCGGAAAATGTACACAGTGGCGATCGCAACGAGGTCAGCGGTGCACAGGTTCAGGTACGTTTACCGGTAATCACTACGGCGGCCGTCGAAACAGGGGAAAGTCATGTCGAATGAGGTGATGAACCATCCCTATATACTGGTAGTGGATGATGAACCGGACATTCGGGGACTGGTACAGGAAATCCTTGAAGACGAAAATTATGTGGTGCAGGTCGCCGAAAACGGTGAAATGGCGCGCCGGGCCCGTCGCGACCGACGCCCGGACCTGGTACTGCTGGATATCTGGATGCCGGATGTAGACGGTATTACCCTGTTAAAAGAGTGGTCGGAGGACGGTACCCTGCCGTTTCCGGTGATCGTGATGTCCGGGCACGGCACGGTCGAGACCGCGGTCGAGGCGACCCGGCTGGGTGCCTATGACTTTATCGAAAAGCCCCTGTCACTGGCCAAGCTGCTGTTGACCGTAGAGCGCGCGCTTGAGGCGGACAACCTGCGCCGTGAAAACATCGGGCTACGCCGCCAGTCCTACAATGTCATTGAGCCGGTCGGACGCAGTGATGCCATGAATCAGTTGCGTGAACAGGCCAGGCGTATCGCCCAGCACGATACCTGGATACTGATCAGTGGTGAGGCCGGTAGTGGCAAGGAGACCTTTGCGCGTTACCTGCACAAGAACAGCGCCCGTAGCAGCGGTGCTTTTGTCAGCGTTGGTGTTGCGGCCATTGCCCGCGAGAATTCCGAACTGGAACTGTTTGGCAGTGAACAAAATGGCAATGTCCGCTATGGCATGCTGGAACAGGCCAATGGGGGCGTGTTGTACCTGGATGATATCGCCGATATGGATATCCAGACCCAGGGCCGATTGACCAGCGCCCTGGCCAGTGGTTCCTTCCTGCGTCTGGGTGGACGTGAACAGGTCAATGTGAATATGCGTGTGATTGCGGCCACCCGCCGTGATATCGAGAAAGAGGTGCAGGCCGGAAACTTTCGTGAAGACCTGTACTACCAGTTAAATGTTGTGCCGCTTAACATCCCGCCGTTGCGCGATCACCATGAAGATGTGCTCGACCTGCTAAATTATTATGTCGATATGTTTGTCGCGCATGAAAAGCTGCCCTACCGGCATTTTTCCGTTGCCGCGCAGAACCGCCTGATGAACTATAACTGGCCCGGGAATATCAAGGAGCTGAAAAACCTGGTGCAACGCCTGTTGATACTGTCCGATGCAGACGAGATCAGCCTGGCCGAGGTCGACGCATCGCTGAGCCAGACCGCCGGTAGTGAGGCCGAAGGCATACCATCCAGCCTGTTTGACATGAAGTTTCGCGAGGCGCGTGAACAGTTTGAGCGTGACTACCTGTTGCACCAGTTCCATAGCTGCGGTGGCAGTGTCGGCAAGCTGTCGGCCCAGGTCGGCATGGAAAGAACCAATCTCTACCGGAAGTTGCGTGCACTGGGGATCGATGTAAAACAGGCGGCCAAATAATGAAAATAATCATATTGGGTGCCGGTCAGGTCGGTTCGTCCGTCGCCTATAACCTGGCATGGGAAGCCAATGATATTACCCTGATCGATACCAACGTCAGTGTGTTGCGTGATTTGCAGGACCGGCTTGATATTCGCACCGTGGCCGGGCATGCGGCCTATCCTAATGTGTTGCGCCGCGCCGGTGCCGAGGATGCCGATATGATCCTGGCGGTGACCAACAGTGACGAGGTCAACATGGTGGCCTGCCAGGTGGCCTATACTCTGTTTCATACACCGACCAAGATCGCTCGCGTGCGTTCACAGGAGTATTTGCGCAGTCACAAGTTGTTTGCTCAGGAGGCCATGCCGATCGATGTGATCATCAGCCCGGAGCAACTGGTGACCGAGTATATCCAGCGGCTGATCGAACACCCGGGTGCGTTGCAGGTGCTGGACTTTGCCGATGGCCGTGTGCGCCTGGTTGCTGTCCGTGCCTACTATGGCGGGCCACTGGTTGGCCATGAGCTGCGTACCCTGCAGGAGCATATGCCGAATGCGCAGGCGCGCGTCGCCGCGATCTTCAGGCGTGGACAACCGATCATCCCTGAGGGCGATACCGTGATCGAGGCCGATGACGAGGTGTTCTTCGTCGCGGCCAGGGAAAACATTCGTGCGGTAATGGGTGAGCTACGACGTCTGGACAAACCGATCAAGCGCATCATGCTGGTCGGTGGCGGTAATATCGGTATGCGCCTGGCCAAGTCACTGGAGCATGATTACCAGCTCAAACTGATCGAGCATAACCCTGATCGTGCACGTGATATTGCTGAGCGGCTGGATCGGGCGATTGTATTGCTCGGTGATGGAGCAGACGAGGATTTGCTGATCGAGGAAAATATCGACAATACCGATGTGTTCTGTTCACTGACCAATGACGATGAGGCCAACATCCTGTCCTCGATGCTGGCCAAGCGCCTGGGCGCACGCAAGGTGATGTCGCTGATCAACCGGGCGTCTTATGTGGAACTGGTCGAGAGTGGCACAATCGATATCGCGATCTCGCCACAGCAGGCTACGATCGGCAGTTTGTTGAAACATGTGCGTCGTGGTGATGTGGTGATGGTGCATTCCCTGCGGCGTGGCGCAGCCGAGGCAATAGAGGCGATCGCCCATGGCGATCCCCGCTCTTCCAGGGTGGTGGGCAAGTGTGTTGAAGATATCAAGTTGCCACCTGGCACGACCATCGGTGCGGTGGTGCGTGGTGACGAGGTGATCATTGCCCATCACGACACCGTTATCCAGCAGGAAGACCATGTCATCCTGTTCCTGATCGACAAGAAGCGCATTACCGAGGTCGAGCAGTTGTTCCAGGTCGGGCTGACTTTTATCTAGGGTCTGTATGCAGCCACTGGTGATCCAACGTATCTTCGGACTGTTGCTGATGATCTTCAGCTTCACACAGTTGCCCCCGGTACTGGTCGCAGTGATCTACAAGGATGGTGCGCTGACCCCGTTTCTGCATGCGTTTGCCTATTCCAGTATCGCCGGTTTGCTGATCTGGTTACCGGTCCACAAGCATCGCAAGGAACTGCGTCTGCGTGACGGATTTATCGTGGTGGTGCTGTTCTGGGTGGTACTCGGACTGTCCGGTTCCTTACCGTTTTTACTGGCCGAGACCCCGGGCATGTCATTTACCGATTCGGTGTTTGAATCCATTTCCGGGCTGACCACCACCGGCGCCACGGTACTGACGGGTATAGACGACCTGCCGCATTCCATCCTCTATTACCGCCAACAACTGCAGTGGCTCGGCGGCATGGGCATTATCGTACTGGCGGTGGCCATCTTGCCGATGCTGGGAGTCGGGGGTATGCAGCTATATCGTGCCGAAACACCGGGGCCGATCAAAGACAACAAACTCACGCCACGGATCACCGAAACAGCCAAGGCGCTATGGTATATCTATCTGTCACTGACCATCGTCTGTGCACTGGCCTACTGGCTGGCCGGCATGAGCGGTTTCGATGCGATTGCACACAGCTTTTCCACGGTGGCCATTGGTGGTTTTTCGACACACGATGCGAGCATGGGTTATTTCAACAGTGCCCTGATCGAATCGATCGCGGTGGTGTTCATGCTGATGGCCGGGATTAACTTTGCGCTGCATTTCATGTCATGGCGCAGCCTGAGTATCAGACCCTATATCTCGGATCCTGAAGTGAGGGCCTATTTCACTGTGCTGAGCCTGACCGCGGTGGTAATGACCTTGTACCTGTACTTTGGTGAGGTCATGGGTGACGAGAGTTTGGGTAACGCGCTGCATCACGGGATCTTCCAGGCTGTTTCGATTGGTACAACCACCGGTTTTACCACCGCCGAGTATTTCAATTGGCCACGTTTTTTGCCGGTTATGTTGCTGTTTGTCAGTTTCATCGGTGGCTGTGCCGGTTCCACCGGCGGCGGTATAAAGGTGATCCGCTTCCTGTTGATGTTCAAGCAGGGTGCACGTGAAATCAGGCGTCTGGTACATCCGAGTGCGCAGATCAGCATCAAACTCGGCGGAACGGCGATGCCGTTCCGAATCCTCGACGCGGTGTGGGGCTTCTTTGCCGCCTACATCGCGTTCTTTATCGTGATGCTGCTGGCCCTGATGGCCACTGGTCTGGACCAGGTCACCGCGTTTTCGGCGGTGGCGGCCTGCATGAACAACCTCGGTCCGGGGCTGGGTGATGTCGGTGCGAACTACCAGGGCATCAATGATACGGCAAAGTGGGTGCTGGTATTCGCGATGATGCTCGGGCGCCTGGAGATCTTCACCCTGCTGGTGCTGCTCACGCCCACCTTCTGGCGCCATTGAGTTGCGTAATCCGCGCCAGGCTTGATCAGAGGTTCCCTGATGGATGAACTGAAACAAAAATGGAACGCGCGTTACCGCGAACAGGGCGACCTGGAGGTCAAACCCTGCCAGGTGTTGTCCTGTAACGCCGGCTTGCTGCCAGACAGTGGCGTGGCACTGGATCTGGCCTGCGGCCGTGGTGGTAACGCCCTGTTTCTGGCCAGCCAGGGACTGCGGGTAACGGCTTGGGATATCTCCGATGTCGCGATTGAGGCCTTGCAGTCACGCGCACGTGAGGCCGGACTGGATATCGATTGCAGCGTCCGCGATGTGTCGGCCAGCCCGCCAGCGCCGGCTTCCTTTGATGTGATCGTGGTGAGCTATTTTCTCGACCGCGATCTTACCGGGCCATTGCAACAGGCCCTAAAACCGGGCGGCCTGCTGTATTACCAGACCTTTAGTGGCACACAACGTAACGGCCGGGGTCCGAGCAACCCGGCATACCGGCTGAAACGTAATGAATTGTTAAAACTTTTCAGTGATTTAAATCCTGTTTTTTATGATGAATCTGGTCAAGATATTGACGGGGAATGCCAATTTATTGCGAGAAATCCCTGAATACTTCTGTCGCCACAGCGCTTCCACTAATATAAATAGATTAATTTCAATAAGTTATAAAACTGGCGAGTATTTTGCATAGTCTGTGCAGGAATGTGTATGGACGACCCCGCAATGACCAGAACAAACGGCTTGATGATGCCCACCCGGCGCCCTGCCCTGTGTCCACGGCGGCGCCTGTACCGCGGCGCCAGTACTGGCGCATTTATCTGAAGTTACTGGATTTATTGCCGATATACCCGGTACGTCTGCAGGCTGTGCTTAGCAGCCCTGGTTGATGGCCGGAATGATTGTTGCTGTGGAGCATATTAGTGTCGAGATTGGCAAAACAGATGTTTGCTGTACTACTGGTCACACTGGTGATCCCGCCGGCGTATGCCAATACCCGCGTACTGGAGCGAGACTCGGCCGTGCTGCGTGTAACAGATGATGGTGCCGGCGACGGTAGCCAGGCTGAACAGGTTGATAGCGAGGCAAGCAAGTTATGGATGCTGGCCCGGTTCACCCAGACTCAGTTGGGCGAACAGTTGCAGTCCGGTCAGGGCCTGGACCTGACACACCGTATTCTCACCTCAAGCTGTGAAGGCAAAAGCATTGAACAGTTACGGGCTGATATCCTGCGTGCCGAGGCGGACAATATGGATGCTCGCAAGGGGCTTGAGTTGCGTGGCGGCTACAGCACGGAAAGTTTCAGTGGCGACGATGATGAACCCAGCGCTTATCTGGAGCTTTCCTGGGACGTACTACGCAATGGTTATCGCGCCAACAGTTACCGATCGCAGGCACTGTATGGCGAGGCCGATCTGGTTGAGCTGCAAGGGCGCAAGAAGCAGATGCAGCAATCCTATCGTTGTCGCCGCTACAGTCTGGCGAAGACCTTTTCCGGCCTGTATGGCTATCTGCTGTACCTGAAACTGGAAATGATGAAACCGGTTTACGATGTCGAACGTCGTGCCTATTTCAAGGGTTGGAGCTACCTGGATGATTACCTGGTGTCCGAGGGTGATATCCGTTTGTTGGAAAGCGAACTGCGTTATCTTGGTATTGATAGCGGTCACCAGGAGGTGGCCTCGATACAAAGTCCGCCAGTGATAGATGTGCGTATACAGGATGTGATCGAACAGATACGGAATGATGATCATAATCTAAGACTGGCTGCGTTACAGAAAAAAATCATCAATGACAAGGAGCGCGCACGCGCACGCAGCCGATTGCGCTTGTTTGTGCGCAAATCCGTTGATCTCGGTGACAGCGGTGATGATGGTATGGTCGCCGGGTTGCGTTTCAATGTACCGCTGGAGCGCAAGCAGCAGGATATCAGCCGATTCAAACTGGATCAGGTCGATCAGGAAATCGAAGTAGATTCCTGGGAGCGTATCTCACGTGCCAGGGCCGCCTATGCCGAATTGCATGAACAGATGCGCCGTGTGGTCAAACAGCGATACCGCTACCTGCGTACGCAGGAACGTGTCAGGCGCGTTTTCCTGAAAAAGAAAATTGCCCGGGACGAGGTTGAGTTGGCCAGGGTCATCGCCCGGGTGAGGACCCTGATCGATGCCGGTATCGAGCTGGTGCGTGCCAGGGAAGAGCTTTACCGAAGAGTGAACGAGGTGTTTCTGGCGGCCGAGATCGAGTACCAGCCATCGATGGTGCGTCTGGTCAATCTGCAGCAGGATATGAACCGAGCACGAACCGGTGAGCGTACGGTTTACCTGTGGTCGGGCATGTTCAACAAGACGCCAAATGCGCTGATACAGGATTTTCTGGAAACCAAGAGTGTGCGCACCATACTGCTTTCAGCCGGACGCAACACGGATCGCGAAAAATTGATGGAATACCTGCGCCTGGCCGGGCGTCATGACCAGGCGGTCGAGCTGATAGTCGGAGCCAATAACTGGATCGAACCGGATAAACACGAGCGTGCCGCGGCCAGTGTCGCTACCGTCGCTGAAATCACCGGTGCGGTACATCTGGACATCGAACCGCATACACTGGACGTGTACAAAAAGGATCGAGTGCAGACCATGGCCAACTACCTGGCCATGTTGCAGCGACTGCGCGAAGCCGCAGGTACTAACAGCATGAGTGTCGCGGTGCCGTTGCACTGGCAAGAGCAAGAGTACCGACTGGTCAATGAACTGGCCGATACGGTGTACTTCATGACCTATGGTAGTACAGATATTAAAAAGCTTGCGCGCAGGCTGAAGAAAGTTATGGGTTTTGTATCGCCTGACAAGGTCGTGGTGGTGCTAAGAATCGATGACTTCGAAGACGAATGGACACTGGAACAGGCGTTTGACTATTTGCGCAGCCAGCTCGGTGTGCGGCGTTTCGGTATACACCAGTTCAGGAAATATTTCGCGCAGTCAGGAGAGTCCTTATGAAACTGCGTAACCGCAAAAGCTACATCACCAATCTGCCCGAAGGCAGTGCGCCTGAAAATGTCAGGCCGAAAATAACGCAGCTCATCTACTTTGCGATACTCGGCTCCATTGTTGCATATATCCTGACTATCGTTGGCGGCAGGTTGTTATACCTGGATACACGTGGTCAGGTGGAGATCGAAAAGACCCTGATCAGTTCAGCACGTGGTGGTAATATTGCCAGTCTGGCGGTGCGTGAGGGACAGCAGTTGCGCAAGGGTGACCTGATCGCCCGTATTGATGCCGTGAAACAGTGTATACCGGTACAGAACAAGGCACTGTACAAACTGCAACTGGATATCGGTCTGAACGAAAAGCGCCTGGCCCTGTTGAAGGCAAAGCAGGCGGAACTGGCACGTATGCAACGCGGTGGACAATTGCGGCGCGCGCTGGAACTGGATCGTGAAAGCGTGGATTTCGGCAAGCAGTACTGGCGCGAGCGTAACAAGCTGGCGTCCGATCTGGCCATGACCAGCAAGGAACTGGAGTTGCAAAGAAAGCAGCTTAACGACATGGAAAGGCGGGCCGGTACCCAAATCGTTGATCCCGAGTGTCAGGACGAGATCATACGTGCACCGTTCCCGGCGCGTGTCCAGGTGGTCAGGCGACGGGTCAGGGAATTTGCCAATCGTGGTGATGCGATAGTGATTTTGACCAGGAATGAGGCGCCGGTCCGTATCGAGGCCTACTTCACCGAAGATGAGCTGAAGCACTTAAACCTGGGTAAAAAAATCGACGTGACCTTCCCGGACGGGGTTGAAAGTATCGGGGTGGTCAGTGCGGTGTACTCTTCGGCCTATTCGGTGCCGGAGCGTGAATGGAAAGGCTACCGGCCGCTGACTACCGGCGTCCGTGCACACCTGTACCCGATTGATGACAATGAAAAACAGAACTGGAAGCAATATGACCGTATGGAAGTGCGGGTGAGGGCAGGCAAATGAGAAAACCCTGTCTGGTTGGCAAGGACAAGCAGGTAGTCCCTGAGGATGTGCTGTCGAT
Source organism: uncultured Gammaproteobacteria bacterium (assembly GCA_947258795.1). Taxonomy (GTDB): domain Bacteria; phylum Pseudomonadota; class Gammaproteobacteria; order DRJJ01; family DRJJ01; genus DRJJ01. The sequence continues at coordinate 142,455 of CAMYJU010000003.1, forward strand.
TGAACTGACAATGATAGAGTCGCTGGATAGCCAGGACGTATCATGCTGGATTGTGGATATGAGCGATTGGCGTAAAGGCTGGCAAAAAATTGCTGCGATACGCGAACATCTTTCTCCCAAGGTTTACCTGCGCCCGGTTGTATATCTGCATGCCGATAACTCCATGCCCGCAGAAATCAGTAAGGCAGCCGATGGTCAGCTGGCGCATGGTCTGGACAACAGTAAGGGCCTGGATGAATTGTCATCACGGTTCGAAGCAACCAACCAGTGGATCGACCATTTGCCGGATCCGAATGCCGCGGTTGATGCCAATATTGCGTTCAAGGTCCTACGCCTGATTGCGAGCAGGAACAACGTACAAGAACCGGTCACTACGGTCAGGCGCAAGTCCGGTTATGTCTATCCGATACTGGAACCGTTGTTTTCCAAGCGTGATGAAGGTGCGCTGGAGACCCTGGAGTTTCTGGAGGCCCAGAAACTGATCAGCGGCGATTTCGTCAGCAAGGCGCATTTTTGCAGCAGTTGCAGCAGCGCGTTTATCAATTTCAAGGAGGCCTGTCCTCAATGTGGTTCGGATGACCTGAACGTGGACGAGCTGGTGCACCACTTCCGCTGTGCACATATGGCGGTAATGTCGGACTTCAAGCGTGGCAGCAGCATGGTCTGTCCGAAATGCGACCGTGAACTGCACCATATCGGCGTGGACTATGACAAGCCGTCCATCATGTACTCCTGCAATCATTGCAGTCATGGTTTTCAGGAACCATCGATCATGACGACCTGTTACAACTGTGGCCGCAGCACCGAACCGGAAAACCAGCACACCCGGCTGATCAGGGCCTACAGTATCTCAGCGATAGGTCAGAACGCTGCCAGCTACGGCATGGAGGCCCTGTTCTCCAAGATACTGGATTCCGAGCTGCAGCTGTGCAGCTTCGATGCGTTCAGGGACTTCTACCGGGTTGAGGCCGCGCGCATCAAGCGTTACAAGAAGTCGGAAAGCTCTCTGGTCATGATCGCGCTGCGCGATATCGATAAGCTGTATGTACGACTGGGTGGCCGCGCAACAGAGGTGTTTGCCGAACTCAGTACCGTGTTCAGAACCGTGCTAAGACTGTCCGATGTGATTACCGCGCGTAACGAAAGCATCTTTTTTGTGATTATGACCGAAACCAGCACCACATATGCCGAGCGCGCCGTTGAGCGTCTGCATGAAGGCATTATCGAACTATTGACCAACAATCTTGATTTCGATCCCGATATGTCCAGCCTGATCAAGCCGATCACGGTCGATATGGATCTGGATCAGACCCTGGAAGCGTTTTTACAGTCCTGATGATATTCGAAAACGCGCTCGATTTTTTCCTGAGGATGGATACCGCGAAGATGCTGGCGTATTTCTGGCCGTTCTTCCTGCTCGATATGACACGCTATCTGCTGCTGGATGTCGTGGTGATATCGATCTACTCGGTCAAGAACTGGTTCCAGCGTGACAAAATTGAAAGGGCAAGGCGACAACTGTACAGTGAAAAGCCGCTGGTCTCGCTGATCATACCGGGTAAGAATGAAGGCAAGCATATACCGCGCCTGGCCGAGTCATTGGCGCGGCAGACCTATAAGAATATCGAGATCGTGATCGTTGATGACGGCTCGGATGATGATACCGAAGAGATCTGCCGCAAGCTGGAACAGGAAGGCAAGATCGACCGTTTTATCCGTAATGAAGTCAGGGGTGGCAAGGCCTCGGCTGCGAACACGGCCATGCGTTTCTCACATGGCAAATACATTGTGCATATCGATGCCGATTCGCACCTGGCCTTTGATTCGGTCGAAACCATACTGTTGCCGTTTTACATGGATCCGAATATTGGCGCCGTCGGCGGTGATGTCCGTGTGGCCAATACCGGTGACGCTTTTGTTACGCGCCTGCAGGGCATCGAGTATATGAAAGCCATTTCCACCGGCCGTACGGTATCGTCGGAACTGGGCATATTGCGTATTATTGCCGGTGCACATGGTGCGTTCCGCCGCGATATCCTGAATCGTTTGCATGGCTGGGATGTCGGTCCGGGGCTGGACGGTGATATTACCCTGAAGATCCGCAAGCTCGGTTTCCGGGTCGTACATGAGCCACACGCGGTGTGCTACACCAATGTGCCGAAGACCTTCAGGGCGCTCGCAAAACAGCGTTTTCGCTGGGACCGTTCGATGGTGCGATTCAGGGTGCGCAAGCACCGCGATATATTGCTGATGAATTCGAACTTCAGCATCCTGAATTTTCTGGCATCGGCCGAGAATATCTTTTTCAATCTGGTGTTGGATTTCAAATGGTGGATTTATATCATCCAGATCGTGCTGTTTAATCCGTCGGTGCTGGAATATATTTTCCTGATCAACCTGATCCTGTACATGCTTGCTAACTATCTCGAGTTTCTGGTGGCCTGTGCGCTGCTACACAGCTCCATGCGGCGCAGGGATTTTTTCCTGGTCTTGTATATCCCGCTGGTGCCGATCTATACCGGCATTTATCTGCGTATCGTGCGTACCTATGCCTATATCATGGAGTTCCTGCACGGCGCTTCGTACATGGACAAATGGAACCCATGGAAGGTGTCCAGGGTGGTTAAGCGCGAGAAATTGTAAAAGGGGGTTAAACGCTTACAGTATCCGATAAGGTTCTTGAGGTAAACGACAGTTTCCCGTTACGGCTAGCAGAGGGTCAGGCAAAGACCGTCGGCAGCAGGGATGCTGCCGTCGAGCGTACATGGATGTATTTACCGCGTGTCTTTGCCTGACCCTCTGCTAGACGCTATTGCTCTAATAATGAACTCGATAGGGTTTTATTAGGAAAACCTAAGACAGTTTTTTACCAAGACAGCTGTCAGAAGCTCTATAAAGTTTTAATAAACCTTCGCCTCGCCATCCGGCCTGACCTTGAAGCGTTTATAGGACCACATGTACTGCTCGGGCAGTTTACGGATTTCCTGCTCCAGGCCTAGGTTCAGTCCACTGGCCGCGGTGTGCAGGTCCGCTGCAGCCAGATCGTCACTGGCCGGGACAAAGTGCAGGCGAAAGCCGCGTGCCCAGGGCAGGCGTTCGGCATAGCTGTATAGCACCACCGGCTTATACTTATGCGCCAGCCTGGGCAACAACACCATGGTATTGGTGCTGACCCCGAAGAATGGCGCGAAGATGCCCTTACCCTTGCCGGGATTCTGGTCCGGCAGTACACCGATCATTTCACCGTTAGCGAGTGCGCGGTACAGCGCGCGCACCCCTTTGACATCGGTTGGTACCAGTGTGGCCCCCAGCCGCTGCCGGCCGTGGTGAATCATTTTGTCAATTTCATGACCCCGCTGCGGACGATACAGGTTGGTCATCGGGTGCAGGGTCGAGCAATACATGCCGATCAGTTCCCAGTCACCCAGATGCGGTGTCACGATCACGACGCCCTTAGCGGATGTGATGGCCTGGTTGAGATGCTCGTGACCGACACTGCCGCGGATCAGGCCTAACACCCGCTCACCCGGTCCAAACAGCAGGAACGGCTTTTCCATCAGGCCCTTACCGGTTTCAATCAGGCTGCGCCTGGCGAGACGGTGACGACTGCAGCGTGACAGTTCGGGGAAACACAACGTCAGATTGGTCAGGCTTACATGGCGCTTGGTGTTTGGTAGCAGGTAGAACAGCAAGCCGATAAAAGCGCCTATCGCGTGCGATACAGGCAGGGGTAGCCTGGCCGACAGCTTTATTATTGGAATGGCGAGCTTTTTCATAGTGGCTACAACAGGTCGGAGTAGTCGGCCGCGAGGATTTGCCTGGCGCGTTCTGCGTCCTGGTCGTCGACCTGTAACTTTATCCCGCCTACAGCGATGCTGTATAGCATATCGGTCTGGACCAGGTGCTCGTCAACCAGCCACGCCTTGATCTGTTCGGCCTTAAGGCGACCCAGCGCCAAATTGGCATCGATAATCGTGTCGAATGTTGCTATAGTTACCATTTATATTTCATTTATTGATATTAATTTAACTAAATTAACCACTTTTATTAAATATCTGTGTTCATATTCGTAAAACAATTTATTATTTTATAATGTGGTAATAATAATTATTATTCAGCGGTATCTACGGATATAAGTGGTTTTATTGCATTTAATATGCTTTTGTATAGCTGTTTATTGGATTTTTCTTCTTTCTGGAGCAGCTCTTTCATATGTTGACGCTGGGTCGGCATACTGAAACAGGCCGGGCAGTTCTCGACGATCACCGGCAATGCCGCCTGTTTGGCAAATTCAGCGGTCTGGCGTTCACGTACATAGACCAGCGGCCGTATCACACGCAGGTCCTCGCTGCGCACGGTGTAATGGGCCTTCATGCTACGCAGCTGGCCGCCGTGAAACGCGGACATCAGGAATGACTCGGCCAGATCGTCGAGATGCTGGGCCAGTGCCAGTACGTTGTAGTGCTCTCGCCTGGCCGTGGTATACATGATCCCGCGTTTCATGCGTGCACACCAGGAGCAGTAGGAATCCCCCTGCATATGTTCGCGCGCCTGTTGCAGTATCGGCTGCTGTTCATAGAAATAGCGAACACCCAGGTCGGCCAGATAGCCCTTTAGTGGTGACGGGTCAAAGCTGTCGGACATCGGGTCGACCGTGATCACACCCAGTTCGAAGCGCACTGGCGCGTAGCTCTGCAGGTGCAGCAGGATTTGCAGCAGTGTCAGTGAATCCTTGCCACCGGACAGGCCGAGCAGGATGCGGTCACCCTGTCGTATCATGTCGAAATTGGCAATCGCGCGTCCAACCGGGCGTAACAGGTTCTTGGGAGGTGTTGCGTAACCCGTGCTGTTTTCCGGTTTGCCCGGGTGGGTTTCAGTAGACATGGTTTATGGCCGGTGGTCTGTAGTCAGGTTTCTGAAAATTGATTATAAGGGAACCTCTGATTAAGTCTATCATGGGTGCGCCAGTGCGGATTTCTGTATCCGGCGTGACCATGTTACACTCCACAACCCTTATAAATCAGCAAGCTAGATGAACATCATGTCCAGTCCACTCGAACAAGCCCTGTCTGAACGTATCCTGATACTGGATGGTGCCATGGGTACCATGATCCAGAGCTATAAACTCGATGAATCCGGCTATCGCGGTGAACGCTTCAGTGACTGGCAGGGTGACCTGAAGGGTAACAACGATCTGCTGGTGCTGACCCAGCCTGATATCATCGGCGATATCCACAAGGCCTATCTCGAGGCCGGTGCCGATATCGTCGAGACCAATACCTTCAATGCCAACTATTACGGCATGGCCGATTATGGCATGCAGGACTATGTGCATGAGCTGAACGTGGCCGCGGCGCGGGTTGCACGCAAGGCCTGTGATGAATTTTCGACGGATGACAAACCCCGGTTTGTTGCCGGTGTGCTCGGTCCGATGCCGGTTACCGCATCGATGTCCAAGGACGTCAACAATCCCGGTGCCCGGGACGTGACCTTTGACCAGTTGCGCGAGGCCTACACGGTATCGCTCGATGGCCTGATCGAGGGTGGTATCGACCTCATCCTGGTCGAGACCGTATTCGATACCTTGAACGCAAAGGCCGCGCTGTTTGCGATCGATGAATATTTCGAGCAATCCGGCAAGCATCTGCCGGTGATGATCTCGGGCACGATTACCGATGCGTCCGGACGTATCCTGACCGGGCAGACGCCAGAGGCGTTCTGGAACTCGTTACGCCATATCAAGCCACTGAGTTTCGGCTTTAACTGCGCGTTGGGGGCGAAGGAGTTGCGTCCGCACATCGAGGAAATCGCCGGACTGGCTGATTGCTACATCAATGTGCATCCGAATGCCGGCCTGCCCAATGCGTTTGGCGGTTTTGACGAAACCCCGGAGATGCTGGCCGAGGAGATTGGCGACTGGGCCAGGAGCGGTTTTGTCAATATCGTCGGTGGCTGTTGTGGGACCACACCGACCCATATCCGTGCCGTGGCCGATGCTGTTTCCAAGTATCCGCCACGCCAGATTCCGGAAGTGGTCACCGAATGCCGTCTCAGCGGGCTGGAGCCGTGTAACATCAACAAGGACTCGCTGTTCGTGAATGTCGGTGAACGCACCAACGTGACCGGTTCGGCGAAGTTCAAACGCCTGATCCTCGAAGAGCAATACGACGAGGCGCTGGAGGTCGCGCGTGAGCAGGTCGAGAGCGGTGCACAGATCATTGATGTGAACATGGACGAAGGCATGCTCGATGGTGAACAGGCGATGGTAACCTTCCTGAACCTGATGGCCAGTGAGCCGGATATCGCGCGCCTGCCGATCATGATCGATTCGTCCAAGTGGCCGATTATCGAGGCCGGACTCAAATGTATTCAGGGCAAGGGCATTGTCAATTCAATATCGCTGAAAGAGGGTGAAGACAACTTCTTTCATCAGGCGCGTCTGTGCCGTCGTTACGGTGCCGCGATTATCGTGATGGCCTTTGACGAAACCGGGCAGGCCGATACCCGCGAACGCAAGGTCGAGATCTGCACGCGCGCCTATAAAGTACTCACCGATCAGGTTGGCTTCCCGCCCGAGGATATTATTTTTGACCCGAATATTTTTGCGGTGGCCACCGGTATCGAGGAACACAACAATTACGGCGTTGATTTCATCGAGGCCACGCGAGAGATCAAGCAGACTCTGCCGTACGCGATGGTCAGCGGCGGGGTATCAAATGTATCGTTCTCGTTCCGTGGCAATAACCCGGTGCGCGAGGCGATCCACTCTGTATTCCTGTATCACGCCATTACGGCCGGTATGGATATGGGCATCGTCAATGCCGGGCAACTGGCTGTCTATGATGAACTGCCTGAGGAATTGCGTGAGCATGTCGAGGACGTGGTGCTGAACCGGCGCGATGATGCGACCGAACGCCTGCTCGATATTGCTGAAAAATATCGTGGCGAAGGAGGTGCCGGTAAAAAGGAAGAAGACCTCGAATGGCGTAGCTGGCCGGTGGAAAAACGCATTGAGCACGCAATGGTCAAAGGTAATGACAGTTTTATTCTCGAGGACGCCGAGCAGGCGCGTCAGCAATTCGATCGACCGATCCAGGTGATCGAAGGCCCGTTAATGGATGGTATGAATGTGGTCGGCGACCTGTTCGGGGCCGGCAAGATGTTTCTGCCACAGGTGGTCAAGTCCGCACGCGTGATGAAAAAGGCGGTCGCACACCTGGTACCGTTTATCGAGGACGAGAAGGAAGAGGGCGCAAAGAGTAACGGCAGGATCCTGATGGCCACCGTCAAAGGCGATGTGCATGATATTGGCAAGAACATTGTCGGTGTGGTGTTGCAATGCAATAACTTCGAGGTGGTCGATCTCGGCGTGATGGTGCCGGCCAATGAGATACTCGACAAGGCACGCGAAGAAAACGTCGACATCATCGGCTTGAGCGGACTGATTACACCGTCACTGGACGAGATGGTGCATATTGGCAAGGAATTGCAGCGTCTGGACATGGACACCCCGCTGATGCTCGGCGGTGCGACCACCTCGCGTGCGCATACCGCGGTAAAGGTCGAGCCGAATTACCAGAATGGTCCGGTGGTCTGGGTCAAGGACGCCTCGCGCGCGGTCGGTGTGGCGCAGAACCTGATCAGTGAAGACCTGAAAGCGGATTTCGTCAACAAGACCCGTGTCGAGTATGAAGTGGTGCGCACCAATTATGCCGGCAGGCGCAAGAAAATCGACTGGCTGAGTCTCGAGCAGGCGCGCGAAAACAAAACGAAAATCGACTGGTCGGCATACCAGCCACCGGTACCGGCCGAGCCGGGTGTCACCGTATTCGAAGACTTCCCGCTAGACGAGATACGTGACTATATCGACTGGACACCGTTTTTCCATGCCTGGGAGCTGAAGGGCCGTTATCCGAAAATCCTCGATGATCAGGAAAAAGGCGAAGAGGCGCGTAAACTGTTTACCGATGCCGAAAATATGCTGGACCGGATTATTGCTGAAAAGTGGCTGACCGCGCGTGCGGTAATCGGCCTGTATCCGGCCAATACGATCAACGATGACGATATCGAGGTGTATACCGATGACACCCGGTCCGAGGTGTTGACCGTGCTGCACAACCTGCGTCAGCAGCAACAGAAACCGCCGGGCAAGCCCAACACCAGCCTGAGTGATTTCATTGCGCCGAAAGACACCGGACTGAAGGACTATATTGGTGGTTTCGCAGTGACCGCCGGCATCGGTGTGGATGAAAAGGTCGCCGAATTCGAGGGCCAGCATGACGACTATCATGCGATCATGGTCAAGGCCCTGGCCGACCGCCTGGCCGAGGCCTTAGCCGAACTGATGCATATACGCGTGCGCAAGCAGTACTGGGGCTATGCCGGTGACGAGCAATTGGGCCATGACGAGCTGATCAAAGAGGTTTACCGGGGTATCCGCCCGGCGGCCGGTTACCCGGCCAGCCCGGACCATACCGAAAAGGACATTATCTGGTCATTGATGGATGTTGAGCAAAACACCGGCATCTGGTTGACCGAAGCCAAGGCCATGGTGCCGGCGGCCTCGGTTAGCGGGCTCTATTATGCCCATCCCGAGTCACGTTATTTCGCGGTAGGGAAGTTGAACCGTGACCAGCTTGAAGATTATGCCAGGCGTAAGGGTATGAGTCAGGAGCAGGTTGAAAAGTGGCTGTCGCCGAATCTGGGTTATGATACGTAAACAGAAACCGGGGTGGATTTTACATAAAAAGACCGGACGGTTTCACTGGTTCGCAGTGTCTTCCGTCCGGCAGCCTTACGTGGAGAGACGTAACCGTTTGATTGCCTGACCTGCTGACTAACAGCCGACGATATTCCGATCAGGCGATCATGTTTGCAACTATGATCAGTACGATCATCAGGGCGACTGGTACCAGTACTGTGTTGCCTACACTGGAAGCCATCGTCCTGTCTTCAATAGAATTCCTTTATCATCCGATGTGTTAGTCTGTAGAGAAAGACTAGCTCAGAAGGCGGAGTGATACATTGATCTGGATCAACTGATGTGAATATATCACAGCAGTATATAAGAAGTTAATGATATGTTAGCCAGACATTAGCACAGGCTGTGCAGTGATCCCCGGACAAAGTACAGGCCTTATGCTAGTTTAGCGTCAACGAGTAAGGTTCAAGGAGCCATCCATGCTGATACGTTCATTTTTATTCACCGCAGTCGTCGCAGCTGGCATCGCCCTGGTCATGTGGCTGGTTTCGCTGATAACCGGCGATACGGACTTACGTTTAATCATTGTTCTGGTTACCGTTTTCCTGATTGCATGGTTCTGGGTGTACCAGGGAATGCGTGACAAAATGATAAAATAAGTATCCTTTTTCGAACTGGCTGAGCCTGATGTCTTTACCCGAGCGGGAAGATCAGATTATTAGCACGCATGCGCCATTGATCGTGTTGACCGCGCAGGTATGTCTGGGCGCTCAACCACGCCAGGAACTGGATGGTATTCTGGTCAAATTTGAGCGTATCGGGCAGACACAACTGGTATCGGCGATTCGCCGCATTTTGTCCGGTGAGCGTGAGACCTCGGTGCTGAACGGTCTGGATCAGGACGACCAGGTGATCGTCAGCGCGATGTTGCGGGGTATTCAGGACCCTCGAACCTTGCCGGACCCGACACCACAGGCCGACCCGGTCACCGCAGCGCCCGGGCTGGCTGCGATCATACATGCCGCGGCACTAGGCGATGTGCAGGCCTTACAGATTATTTCAGCGATGGCGGAGCAGATGACCGCGGCCGGTGGTGATATGGCCCGCACCGGTGGCGTGATACGCAAGTTGATCGATGGCGAACGTGACCTGGATGTATTGAGTGCCGGGATGGGTGCCCATGGTCAGTCGCTGATGAAGTCACTGGTGGAAGAACTCGCTAAACTCTCAACCAACTGAAATTCGCCATAGCCTGATCAAGCTTCCAGGCATGCCTTGCACTTGCCTGGGCTGTCCTGGAATGAGACAGTAAGTTCCATGATCTATTTCTCATATGGCTCCAATATGCCAACTGCACGCATCCGCTCACGTATCCCGGCTGCCAGGCCGGTCACGGTTGCCTTGCTCAGGGAGCATCAGCTCGTGTTTCATAAATGCGGAACCGATGGTTCCGGGAAGTGCGATGTCGTGCATACCAGTAGGTCCAGTGACCTGGTTTATGGGGTGGCCTGGGAAATCATAAGCCCCGACAAGCTGGTACTGGACAGGATTGAAGGCCTGGGAAAGGGCTATGAACAGAAACAGGTCAGTATAGCCACCCCGCATGGCGAAACATTCAGGGCCTATACCTACTACGCCAGTTTGACCGATCCGGAGCAGCGGCCGTACTCCTGGTACAAGGAGCATGTATTACGCGGTGCGATAGAGCATGGCCTGCCGGAAAGCTATATCAGGTTCATACGCACAGTCGAGGCCCGGCATGACCCCGAACAACATAGGCATGATCAGGAACTGTCGATCTACCGTTAACAACGGTTGTATTCTTAAACCAGATTATTCATGCCTAAATTCAGCAGAAACACATGACAAAACTTGATTATATTTATTCGAGACTCTCATCGGAGTCAGTCTGTAACCTGATTGGCTTTTACTATGACTTGCTCACTCCGCTTGGCTGTCAATTTTACGTGCTTGGATTGCATGACAATTACCTGGTAGATACCGAGCAGGGAAAATATATACTGCGCATTTACCGAAACGATTGGCGCAGCGAGGAAGAGATACTATTCGAACTTGACTTGCTGGACTATCTGCAAAAAAAGAACACAGGTATCGCTGGTCCCCTCTGCACTGCGGGTAAGGAGCTGCATTTCTCTGTGGAAACACCTGAAGGAGTCAGGCTGGCCGCTCTATTTAATTTTGCCGATGGCCGTGCACCGTGTACCGAGCTTTCCGTCAGGGAAAGTGAACTGCTGGGCAAGGTCGTAGCGAATATCCATTTGGCCGGCACCGGGTTTGCTTCACAGTACCACAGGCCAAAACTGGATATCAGTTACCTGGTAGACGAGCAGCTTGAATTGCTGGATTCGTATATCGATAGCGACGGTATGCGTTACCTGGAGTCGGTACAGAAAAAAATTCATGATCAGATACCCGGGTTAACGGATACCCCGGGAGTTTTCGGTATCTGCACCGGTGATGTAAACCCGTCAAACTTTCATATCAATGAAGAGGAGAAAATCACCCTGTTTGATTTTGATCAATGCGGTTTTGGCTACAGGGCATTCGAAATTGGCAAGTTTTTTTCCTCGATATACACAAGAAAGGACAGGGACGAACTGGCGCAGGCGTTTCTGTCAGGCTATCAGGACCTGCGCAGGCTTGACCAGGCCGAACTTCAGGCCCTACCGTATTTCGAGATCGCATCGGTCATCTGGGTGATGGGTATACACGCCAGCAATGCAGACCGGATCGGGCAAAAATATCTAGGCGGGCCGTTCTGGGAACGTCGTCTGGAGGTGGTAAAAGAGCTGGAATTGTCACTGCCGTAACAGGTTTGCTGAAACAGACCGAATTCCTGCCTGGCATGTGAATTAAAGTTCTTATAGAGCAATACCTGGATCAAGAGCAGACGTCTGGCTGGTTGAACCTTACAGGTACCCACTTTTCTGTGTCATGCTGCTGATTACCAGGCGATACCCGTATCGTGTAAATATGGCCGGTTTTTAACCTCAAATCAACGGATTTTAGTAATCTATGCAGTTGGACAGGTGAAATACTGTGGTCATGTACAGCTGTGGTGACGTATAATTTTGGGCTAATAATAATGCTTGCCGCCTGGCGTGAGTGTCCGGCGCTGATCTACCAGGTGAGGTACACATGGCTGTTAAAAATATCACTGCTACGGGCGTACTACTGCGTTTTCTGTTTGCGCTGGTACTGGTGCTCGGCACCTATAATCCGGAAGGCTATTCATACTTTGACTGGGCGTTGAGAGATATCTCCGCATTTACCATTCTGAAGGCCTTTGTCGGTGTGGTGTTGCTGATTGGTTGGGCGATGTATGTTCGCGCAACGATCCAGTCACTGGGTACAGTCGGACTGATACTGGCGATCGCGTTTTTTGTAACCCTGTTATGGCTGATCGTCGATATCGGCATCGTGCCGGCTGACAGTGTGCGTGCGATTACCTGGCTGGTGCTGGTGGCGATGTGCGGTGTACTGACCGCGGGTATGACCTGGTCGCACATACGTCGACGTGTCAGTGGCCAGTTTGATGTTGATGAAGTCGATAACGATTGAGGCGTCTTTAGCTGATCTGTACCAGACAGGGGCTGATTACATATTCTGGCAATGACAGTCCCCGCTGCTGTGACACAGATACCTGATTGCACTGACGGCAATAACAGCAACGAAAATGCCGATCAGTGTAAGGCTGTCTATCGTAATGGTCGATCCAAACGCTGAAAATTCGAACATCCTGTCCTCCTTCTGTTACTCAATAAAACAGGCAGAACAATAATAAGACTGTAACAATGTTACTGTGACCGGTTAGACAGTTCCAGTTGATAATAACTTTACGTTTGCTGATATTACACTCTTATCACTGGTAATGTCACAACATTTCCAGGTCGGGTATTCCTTCGGGTTGTTGTTCAACCTGTGTAGCGGCATCACGCAGGGCGCTTTGTATGGCCTCTTCGATGGTCGGGTGATAGAAAGGCATGCGTAACATGTCGAACACGGTATACCCGCACTGTATGGCAAGGGTTATCAGTTGAATCAGGCTTTCACCTTTCGGGCCAACCATGGATGCGCCACGAATCAGGCCGTCCTTTTTATTCGCATAAATACGCAGCAGGCCCTTGTTCTTGCCCATGATCAGGGCACGGCCCAGGCCGCCAAAGCGCATCTGTCCGGTGATGGTCTCGTTTTCATCCAGTGTATCCGGTGTTTCACCGCACTGTACGATATTCGGATCGGAAAAATTGATTAACATCGGCACCCTTCTACGAAAAGCAACCGGCTCGTCACGTACGGCATTGTAACCGGCAATCTTGCCTTCGTCGCTGGCCTCATGCAGTATGGGCCGGGACTGGGTGATATCGCCGGCAAGGTAGACCGGCAGGCCATCGATCTGCATGGTGTTGGGATTATAGGGCGGCAGGTTGCGCTCGTTCAGCTCCAGACCCAATGACTCAAGACCCAGGCCGGCCAGGTTGGCCTTGCGTCCTATACACACCAGGGCCTTATCACATTCAAAACTGACATCACCGGCCGTGACCGTCAGGCCATCGCCATTGGCAGACAGGTTTACCTGATGGCCCAGGTGTAACGGAAACTCCTTGCCAAGGATCTGCATCGCCATGTCGTTAATCGCGGAATCCCTGATGCCACCAATTTCGCCGGCCATGTCAAAGCCCTGTACCTTGATGCCGATGCGTGACATGGACTGCCCCAGCTCCAGACCGATTACGCCCAGTCCGATCACGGCGATGCTGTCCGGCAAGCTTTCCTGTTCAAACAGGTTGTCGGTGGTCAGAATGCGGTCACCCAGTTCCTGCCAGGATTCTGGTACGATTGGCCGTGAACCGGTGCACAGGACAATGCTTTTTGCATGCAGGGTCTCATTGTTGACCTCAACGGTGTTCGGACCGGTAATTTTTGCATAACCCTCGATCAGTTCATCACCCATATTATCGGTACTGCTGCTTAGTACCATGTCGACAAAAGTGTCGCGCATATCCCGTATATGCTCCATGGTGTCATCACGCTGGACCGCCAGCGATTCATCGGTGGTGATGCCAAAACGGTCGAACAGGTTGCGCTGATGATAGGTTTCCGCCACCTGTATGGCGGCCTTGGATGGCATACAACCGACCCGGGCACAGGTAGTCCCGAGTTCGCCGCCGTTTATCAGTACGAAATTGTCGGTTTTACGTTTTACCTGTGCCATCGCATTCAGGCCGGCCGTGCCAGCGCCGATGATGGCGACATCCACTTCTCGCGTCATGTTACTTTCCAGGTTTGCAGCTTGTCGCTGATCGATAAGGGTTTGAAGAAAACTGGAAGGCTATGATAGCAAAATTACCGAAAGGCTCCTACTCAGGTCCGACGGGTATTCTGGCCAACCAGTTTTGCTTCAGGTACATACAACTGTATTGCGGCCGGCAGTTCCAGGCAGATACCCGGTATCGGTTTGACGCTGACCCAGAGCAGGCAGAGCTTGATATTCAGATCAGCGAATACCACGGCCTTGTGATAGGCCTGTAAAACCGACTGTATCGAATCAATCTTTTTTTGAAGCTGGTGCTCGGAGCGATTTTTCAGTCTCGGGATCAGCATCATAAAGTCGCTGACCGGCCGGCCCTCATGATGGGTGGGCGCACGCTTCCATAGCGGTTCAGACGGTTCCAGGGCCCGGGCGAGCTTGATCGTGGTTGTTTTCATCTGTCACCGGTGTATTTTGAGTCTGCCTGATTCAAAGCATAACCCTGTTTCGGCCGAATTCAACATTCCGTTGCGTGTTCATATAAAGAATATCGCATGGCTGCCGATAAAATTTGAGATCTGCGTGTATGCAGTATGCATGATGAGGAAAATCATGGGCTTGATGCAATCAACCGTCCGCGCCGGCATACAGAATCGCCTGATACGTGCGTTTTCGGTCACCAGTGCGGTAACCATACTGGCTGTGGTGATGATGGTTGGTATGGTTTTCTGGCACATGGCCATGCGTAACCTGGAACTGTCTGTCGAGCAGCTTGCACAAGTCCTGCTCACCCGCTCGGCCGAGAGCCGCACCCCGGTCAGGCTAGACCGGGAACTGGACGCGTCACGCCAGCAGGATTTGAAAATCTCCCTTGTCGGTATCAGCCACATCGGGCTCGACGGCCGGCATCTGGACAGCGATGGTCTGGTCTGGCCACAGGCCGCAGCGATAACCGGCAAGGCCTATGAGCAGGCGCGTTTCGGTAATAGCGGTTTTAACATCTACAATCTTGAGAACCAGGGCGGTCCATCCAGCCTGATGTTCGTGCTAATACCGCAGCGTGGCCAACATGGGTCGGCCCCCGATTATCTCGCCGCACTGTATTTTGATGTGAGCAAGGCCATGCAGGGTGTGCATGCACAGGTCGTCAACTCGATGCTGACCACAGCCATGATACTGGTTCTGGCCTGGGGGATTGCCTATGTGGTTGTACAGCGGGGAGACCAGTTGATCAATCACCAGCAAATGTTGTTGCAGCGTACAGAAAAAAATCTTAACCAGGTCCTGTACCAGGATGCGCTGACCAGCCTGCCTAACCGCACCATGTTTTTACATCATCTGGAGCACGCGATGACCCGGGTGCGCCGCTATGGCGGAAACCTGGCCCTGATAAGCATCGATGTCGATGGCCTGCATCATATTAATGCGAATATCGGTCCCGATGCCGGTGATCATGTACTGATTGAACTGGTGCAGCGTCTTGGTCTGTGTATACGCGAATCTGACCTGCTGGTACGCCTCGGCGGTGACGAATTTGCGATCATCATGGAGGATCTGAATGATGCCGATGAATCCGCACAACTGGCTGAACGCTTGCGTGCGGTCAACAAGCGTGAGTTTGAAATCGACGGGCATGATGTCGATATCAGCCTGAGCATTGGCATCAGTGTTTATCCGGACGACGCGATCGATGGTGAAAGTCTGCGCCGTAATGCTGACATCGCTCGTTACCGCGTCAAGGACAAGGGTGGAAATTATTATCTGTTCTACTCACCGGAAATGAACAGGCGTTGCAGAAAACGCTTTACTGACCAGAAGGCCCTGCGCAGGGCCTTGCGCAGGAGTGAATTCAGGCTGTTCTACCAGCCCAAGGTCGAGGCCTCTACAGGCAGGCTGACCGGTATGGAGGCCTTGTTAAGGTGGAAACATCCGCAGCGCGGTATGCTCGCACCCGCTGAATTTCTACACGAACTGGAACAAAGCGGCCTGATTGTCGATGTTGGCGAGTGGATAATCCGTCATGCCTGCGAGACCAATCATGCCTGGCAACAACAGGGTAATCCCGGTCTGGTCATATCCGTGAACGTTGATGCCCAGCAATTCCGTAAGGACAACTTTGTCGAAAAGGTTGACAGGATACTGACCGAGACCCGGCTGGCACCGTCACGGTTGCAGATCGAGGTGGTCGAGAACACGGTGATCGAAGACACCGAAAACGCAATTGAAAAAATGCAGGCCTTGCGTAATTTGGGTGTCAGTCTTGCTATCGATGACTTTGGCACCGGTTATTCATCGCTCAGCTACCTGAAAAAATTCCCGATCGACACACTCAAGATAGACCGTTCGTTTATTACCAGACTGAATGAAAACATTGAAAACGCGGCGATCGTGACCGCGATCATGGGTATCTCGCATACCATGAAACTGGAAGCGGTTGCCGAGGGTGTGGAAACCCTGGAGGAGCTGTCCTATCTGCATGCACTGGGTTGTCACCTGATACAGGGGTTTTTCTTCAGCAAGCCACTGAGCGAACAGGAGTTCGAATTATTATTACAGGACAGTCAGAAACTCGAGCAGAAACTGCAGCTCGCCCGCATGACTGATGCGCAGCCAGCCAGCCCGGGATGACACACTTATAAATAGATATATATGGGAATCAAATCTGATCTATAGTTAACAGGGAAGCCTGGTCAGCAGGCAGCTTCAAAAAACAACAACAAGGAAAGGGAAATGAAGGCATCAGACCTGTTTGTAAAATGCCTGGAATCGGAAGGCATCGAATATATCTTCGGAGTACCGGGCGAGGAAAATGCCGATTTCATGATTTCACTGGAGGAGTCTTCCTCCATCCAGTTTATTCTGACACGCCACGAACAGGGTGCCGCTTTCATGGCCGAGGTCTATGGTCGCCTGACCGGCAATCCGGCTGGCTGCCTGGGTACACTGGGTCCGGGTGCGACCAACCTGATCACCGGGGTGGCTGACTCGAACATGGACCGGTCGCCAATGCTGGTGATTACCGGACAGGGCGCTTCCACGCGCCAGCACAAGGAGTCGCACCAGGTCATGGATGTGGTGGCGATGTTTGAACCGGTGACCAAGTGGGCACACTCCATTTTGCATCCTAACAGTATCCCCGAGGTCACGCGTAAGGCAATACGGCTTGCACGTATGGAAAAGCCGGGAGCCTGTCATATCGAACTGGCCGAGGACATTGCGAAAATGGAGGCAGACACCGAGGTGTTGATGCCGCAACGCTATCGCCGTCCGGTGGCCGATGACAAGATTGTCGACCGAGCCTTCGAGAAAATCAGCAAGGCCAGGCGCCCGATTATCATTGCCGGTAACGGATGTATCCGCAAGCGTGCCAGCAAACAGTTACGGCGTTTTTGTGACAAGACCGGTATCGGCGTGATCAGTACCTTTATGGCCAAGGGCTGTGTGGATATGGATGAGCCGTATTGCCTGTATACCATCGGTTTGCAGGCCAAGGATGTCGTGGCCTGCGCGGTCGAGGCTTCGGACCTGGTGATTACCATTGGCTACGATATGGTCGAGTATCATCCGTATTTATGGAACCCGGACGGGGACAAGGACGTCATCCATATTGATTTTCTGCCCGCAGAGATCGATGCGGACTATCATCCTGAAACAGAAGTCGTCGGTGACCTGGCACATACTCTGTGGATGCTGAATGAGCGTGTCGATCGCGCCGAACTGTCATTTGATCTGGGGCAGCAGGCCGCTACGCGCAAAGACATGACCGCCGAACTCGAGCGGTACAAGGATGATGACAGCGAAGACCTGATCAAGCCACAGAAAGTGCTGTGGGATGTACGTCAGGCGATGGGGCCGCAGGATATCCTGCTATCTGACGTGGGCGCTCACAAAATGTGGATTGCCCGTCATTACCAGTGTCATGAACCCAATACCTGCTTAATTCCCAATGGTTTCTGCTCCATGGGCTTTGCCCTGCCTGGAGCGATCGCAGCGGCACTGGTACACCCGGAGCAAAAGATTATGGCAATTTGTGGCGACGCGGGCTTTATGATGAATGTGCAGGAAATGGAGACTGCGCACCGCCTGAAAAGCGATATTGTGGTCATGGTCTGGGAAGACCATTCCTATGGGCTGATTGTGTGGAAGCAGCAGAACCAGTTTGGCCGACATACAGAACTGTCTTTTGGTAACCCGGACTGGTTGCAACTGGCTAGTGCGTTTGGCTGGTATGGACACCTGGTCGGCAAGAGTAGTGAGCTGCGCGCGATCGTGGACCAGGCACTGGAGGAGGAAGGGCCGAGCCTGGTGGTCGTACCAATAGACTATGCTGAAAACATGAGCCTGACTGAACGCCTGGGCAATATCTCCTGTCCAATCTGACAGGGCTGCGCGCCGTTGCCGATGTAACGCAAAAACCAGAATAGAATAATCGATTACAACAAGGACAGCACAACAATGATCCGACACTTTGAACTGCTGGTGCCTGGTGCCCAGAGCACGGCGGGCAGGCTTATGGTGAGTGCGCCATTTGATGGGGCGGATATCGCCAGTGTCGGGGCGGCGGACGCAGCGGTCGTCGAACAGGCACTGGATACCGCTTACCGCCTGTACCGGAACCGTAAACACTGGCTCAGCCGCGCACAACGTATCGGGATCCTGCAGAATCTGGTCAGGTTGATGCAGGACAAGATCGAATTGCTGAGTATCGAGGCCGCGCGTGAAGGCGGCAAGCCGTATACCGACTCGAAAGTCGAGGTGATACGGGCGATAGACAGTATACAGATCTGTATAGACTGTTTGCGAACCGAAGCCGGACACGAAATTCCGATGGGCGTGAATGCCGCATCCGAACAGCATGTGGCGTTTACCCGGCATGAGCCGATCGGGGTTGTGGTCGCGGTCAGCGCCTTTAATCACCCGGTTAACCTGATCGCACACCAGGTCGGTCCTGCAATCGCGGCCGGTTGCCCGGTGATTGTCAAACCGGCTGAAGATACGCCGTTATCCTGCTTCAGGATGGTACAGTTGTTATATGAGGCCGGTCTGCCTGAACCATGGTGCCAGGCGCTGGTGGTGAACGATATCGACCATGCCAGCAAGCTGGCCACGGATCCACGCGTCGGTTTTTTCAGTTTTATCGGTAGTGCCCGGGTCGGCTGGATGCTGCGTAGCCGCCTGGCGCCGGGTACCCGTTGTGCGCTGGAGCATGGAGGTGCGGCGCCGGTGATTATCAGTGACGATGCCGACCTGGAGGAGGCCTTGCCACGTCTGGCCAAGGGCGGCATGTACCACGCCGGGCAGGTTTGTGTATCGGTACAACGCGTGTTTTGTCACGAAAGCATGGCGCGGGAACTGGCTGCCGGCCTGGCAGCACTGGCGCAAGCAATGACAGTAGATGACCCACTGTTACCCGAAACCGATGTCGGGCCGTTGATACGGCCGGCCGAAGTGGTCAGGGTCGGAGAGTGGGTGGAGCAGGCTATCGATGCCGGTGCCGAGTGCCTGTGTGGCGGGCAGGCGGTCTCGGAAACCTGCTATGAACCAACTGTACTGTATAACCCGCCGGATGATGCGAAGGTATCCTGCCAGGAGATCTTCGGGCCGGTCATTTGTGTCTATCCGTATAGCGACATACAGGATGCGATAGCACGGGCCAATGCCTTGCCCTACAGTTTCCAGGCCGCTGTATTTACCCGTGACATCCACACCGCAATGCTGGCCTATCAGCAACTGGATGCCTCGGCGGTACTGGTCAATGAACATACCGCGTTCAGGGTCGACTGGATGCCGTTTGCCGGTCTGAAACAGTCGGGCCTGGGTATCGGCGGCATACCCTACACCTATCAGGACATGCAGGTTGAAAAAATGCTGGTACTGAATTCACCGGCGGTGTAACCGGCACTATGTTAGAAAACGAATCTATAGGGCCAGGTTTTCTGCTTGATACGCTGATGTTTATGTCAGCCTTGCTGATCCTGGTGTTGGGCCTGGGCATCCTTTATATCGCCATTCTTTATATCATTGATGTCACCCAGACCAAACAGGCGATCAGGCGTAACTACCCGGTGGTTGGCCGCCTCAGGTATTTCTTCGAGCATCTGGGCCAGTTCTTCCGGCAGTACTTTTTTGCGATGGATCGGGAAGAGCTGCCGTTTAACCGGGCCGAACGTAGCTGGGTCTATCGTGCCGCAAAAAACCTGGATAACACGGTTGCGTTCGGTTCCACCCGCAATATGCATAGTGAAGGCAATGTACTGTTCGTGAATTGCCCGTTTCCGGTACTCGGCAAGGACGCGGCCTCGGTCGGTAATGTCATTATCGGCGAATACTGCAAGAAGCCCTATGTCACGCGTTCCCTGTTTAACATCTCCGGCATGAGTTATGGCGCGATCTCCAGACCTGCGGTACAGGCGCTGTCGAATGGCGCTCGCATGGCAGGTTGCTGGCTGAACACCGGTGAAGGCGGTCTGTCACCCTATCACCTGGAGGGCGGCTGTGACCTGGTCTACCAGATCGGCACCGCAAAATACGGGGTACGGGATGAAGCAGGTAAGCTGAGTGAGGAACAGTTGCGTCAGGTCGCGGCCCACGAACAGGTGCGCATGTTCGAAATCAAGTTGAGCCAGGGCGCCAAGCCGGGCAAGGGCGGTATCCTGCCGGGCGGCAAGGTTACCGCAGAGATTGCGGCAATACGTGGTATACCGGAAGGAGAGGATTCGATCAGTCCGAACCGGCACGAGGACATCAACAGTACCGAAGATCTGCTCAACATGCTCGACCGGGTTCGCCAGGTAACTGGCAAGCCAACCGGATTCAAATGCGTGGTCGGTGCCTATGGCTGGCTGGAGGAACTGTTTGGCGCTATCCATCAGCGTGGTATCGAAAAGGCGCCTGACTTTATCACGATCGACAGTGCTACCGGTGGCAGTGGCGCGGCGCCGATGAGCCTGATTGATTATGTCGGTCTGCCGATTTCAGAAAGCCTGCCAATGGTCGCGGATATGCTGATCAAGTACAATCTGAAACACAGGATCAAGCTGATTGCGTCAGGCAAACTGATTACGCCGGGTGAAGTGGCGTGGGCCCTGTGCGTTGGCGCCGACTTCGTTGTGTCGGCCAGGGGGTTTATGTTTGCCCTGGGTTGTATCCAGGCCTTACAATGCAACCGCAATACCTGTCCAACTGGTGTCACCACACATAATAAAAAATTGCAGAAGGGGCTGGTGCCGGGAGAGAAGGCGGTCAGGGTCAGTAATTATTGCGGGAACATGGTACACGAGGTCGGTGTGATCGCACATTCCTGCGGCGTACTGGAGCCAAGGCAATTAAAGCGTTTTCATGCGCGCATCGTACTGGACAATGGCAGGTCAGTTTCGCTGGATGAGTTGTATCATGTACCGGTGGCTGGTGCTGCGTTGGCAGATTCTCAGAATAACAGGGATGTGCCGAGTTGAATCATGGTTTAGTCGATAGAGAGACAGCATTTGTCCTTATACGAGTCCGTATTAAAATTTTTTTGTATTGAGTTTGACCGTGTCAGTCATACCGAGATACTGGTGGCGACACTGGGTGGTATAACCGGGATCACCCTGATTGCCTGGATCAGTTTCCAGTTTACCGATGCCCAGGGTGCGGCATTGATCGTGCCGTCCATGGGCGCATCGGCTGTATTGCTGTTTGCCGTTCCACACGGCAAGCTTTCCCAGCCCTGGGCCCTGATCGGTGGCCACCTGATATCGGCCGTGATGGGCGTGAGTATTTACTATCTGGTCCCGGACATTTTTCTGGCCTCAGGACTGGCAGTGGGTTTGGCTATCGGGGCGATGCACCTGCTCGGCTGTATTCATCCTCCAGGTGGCGCAACAGCACTGGCGGCCATCATTGGTGGTCCCGCGATCCATGCGCTGGGTTACCACTATGTACTGACCCCGATATTGTTGAATTCAGTTATCCTGCTGCTAGTTGCAATGGTCTTTAACAGCGCCTTCCCGTGGCGTCGTTATCCGGTTAGTATGATGCGGTTTTCAGAAGTATCGGCCAGTGAACTATCAAGGCCCGAGCATGTCATTGATATGCAGCATATCGAGCAGGCCGTCACCGATATGGACCTGGTTGTGGATGTGACCACAGAAGACCTGCAGCGCCTGTTTATTCTGAGTCAGGAACATGCGGCGCGACAGCGCCTGACACCGGAGGGCATACGTCTGGGTGGATGCTATACCAATGGCAGGCATGGTGCCGAGTGGTGTGTACGCCAGATTATCGATGAATCTGCGCATACAGATCCGGTCCGGGACATGGTGATCTACCGGGTCGTGGAAGGACACGGGCTGCACAGTGCCAGCAGTTGTACCCGGCGCGAGTTCGCCAACTGGGCGGCGCGGGAACTGAAACCGGCATCGTGATTCTGGCCGGTGATACGGGCTCTACACAGGAAACTGAATGTTAAACGTGATCAAGCAATACTTTCTCGAACGGGTAAATCCGGTCGAGACCCTGGGCAGTGAACAGCAGGCAATTCAGCGGGCGACTGCCGTGCTGATGGCCGAAATGATGCGCATGGATGGTGATATCGATGAGGCCGAGCGTGAGGTGATCAGGTCGGCGCTGTACGGACACTTTAAACTGGGCCGTGAAGAGATTGATACGATACTGGAGTTGGCAGAGATCGAGGCGGAGGCCTCCCACGATTACTACCAGTTTACCTCACTGATTAACAACAGTTTTTCTGCTGAGCAGAAGATAGCGGTGATCGAGTCCCTGTGGCGTATCGCCTATGCGGACGGCGTCCTGAACAAGTACGAAGAGCATCTGCTGCGCCGCATCTCCGACCTGATCTATGTTGCTCACCGGGATTTTATCGCCGCCAAGCACCGGGTACAGGAACAGCTGGGCGTTTAACGCGGCTGCCGCGCCCATCCGGACAAACAGGCAAATACCGGGAAAGAAAGAACTTTTTTATCAAGTTTGGGCTCCATCGACCGATAAGACATGAAGGAGAATCACCTTAGTCGGTAGGGTTTAAGTGGAAAGTAGCCAGCAAATCGGGATAGCAGATCTGGATGTCTGTGTAATAGAGCCTTCCCAGGTACAGGGGCGTATTATAGATAAGCACCTAAGGGAAATGGGTGTGGGTAAGGCACGCGTGTATCAGAGCCCGATCAAGGCACTGGATGAAATGCACATCACCCAGCCAGACCTGGTGATCAGCGCACTGTATATGCCTGAGATGACCGGCACCGAGCTGGTGCAGACCATGCGTACGCGACCGAAACTGGAAACCATTCCGTTTATGCTCATCTCCAGTGAAACCTCTTTTTCAGCACTGGATCCGATCCGCCAGGCCGGTGTGGTCGCGATAATACCAAAGCCGTTCCAGCCGCACGATTTACAGGTGGCGTTAATGACCACCATCGAACATATCCAGCCTGATAATTCCTTGCTGGATGAGCAGATCCTGGACGAGGTGGAGGTGCTGGTGGTCGACGATAGCTCGATGGCGCGCAAGCATGTGATACGTATCCTCAGGCAGATGGGTATAGAAAATATCACCGAGGCGGAAGACGGTACCGATGCGGTTGATATTATCCAGCAGAATTTCTTTGATCTGGTGGTCACAGACTATAATATGCCCGACATGGATGGTGATAAGCTAATTGAATTCATTCGTGAACAGAGCAATCAGCGTTCGATACCGGTACTCATGGTGACCAGTGAGGATGATGAAAGCAGACTGGCAGCGGTACAGCAGGCAGGGGTGTCCGGTATCTGCGACAAACCGTTCCGTCCCAGCCATATGAAACACTTGATTGCGAATCTGCTGGAAGATAGTTTTTAACAATGAAAAAGATAAGAAATTTTCTTGCAACCGGTCTCGCGTTACTGTTCGTTGCAGGCTGCACGCCACCTGTTGGCAGTGAGGCCTGGTGCAAGCATATGCAGAACAAGGATGCCGGCGATTGGTCCGCCAATGAGGCCACGGACTACGCCAAACACTGCGTGTTCAAGTCTAACTGATCAAAATACAGGATCACCTGCGACAATCTACCCCTGGGGCAAAGCAGATTGCTGGTCAGTAATCAGCCGTATACAAAAGCTGCCTGAACTGGGTTAAGATGACTGCTCAAGCCAGGGAATGACATGGATATGAGCAGTCAAGACCAATACACCAGGACGTTACTGTTCCTTGTTTTTAGCTGTATCGCCAGCATCGTTCTGCTGGCGTATCCATATCAGACTGTAGCTGCAGCTGTGCAGTTGACCGAAGTCAAGGCGGCCATGCAGATCGTCGAATTGACCGGCTATACCCGTGCGCGCAACAGTCTGCCCCTGTCAGCCGAGGCCGATGGTCGTGTTAA
Organism: uncultured Gammaproteobacteria bacterium; assembly: GCA_947258795.1. Classification (GTDB taxonomy): domain Bacteria; phylum Pseudomonadota; class Gammaproteobacteria; order DRJJ01; family DRJJ01; genus DRJJ01. Next base: position 166,786 of record CAMYJU010000003.1, read on the forward strand.
ACATGTGTATGCCGATGTCGGGCAGGTCATAGCGGAAGACGGCCGGGTTGCCTGTATGGATACCGCCTTTATCGATCTGGATATCGAGACCAACAAAACCGACCAGCTCAGGCTCAAGGCTGACCTGGAATACTTCAGCCGTCAGGTGAAACGCTACAAGCGGCTGGTACGAGAAAAGAGTTCCGCGCAGAGCCAGCTGGACGATTTTGTTCGTCAGCAGTCCTCGTCACGCCAGCGACTGGCGGCGCTGGAAATCGATGCGCGACGCCTGGCCGAAAAACTGTCCAGACACTGTATCGTTGCACCCGCCGGCTGGCAGCTGACGGAACGAGCAATCGAGCCCGGGCAGTGGGTCCGGTCAGGTCAGCAGGTTGGTATGGCAGGCAATTATCGCAAGCTGCTGGTACCGTTTTCACTGACCGTGGCAGAGTTAGCTGCCTTGCAGCGTGATGCGGACTCCCTGCAGGTCTATCTGCCTGACAGTCAGCTAACGGTAAGCGCCACGATCGAGCGCATCTCGCCGGCCTATGATCCGGCTACCCGCAAAAGGCATGTTGACCTGCTGGTCGAGCAGGCGGCATCGATCAATAGTGGCGGTGTACGGGTGCTACTGCGACTGTCACTGAGTGACCGTTCCGGTGCGGTTATGGTTCCCGCCTCGACGCTGACAGAAAAATACGAGCAATTCTGGCTGACCCGTGAAGACGGTCGTGAAGTCAGGGTGGTGTATCTGGGTAAAGTGGTCAACGCTGATGACAAGCGGCAATGGGTGCGCATACAGTCAAGCGAGCTTGAGCCAGGCGATCGTGTAAGGCTCAGGTAATGCGCACGCTTGTTCAATTCTCGCTGCGACAAAAGGTTTTTTTCAACCTGCTGTTTGTTTTTCTGATTATTGCCGGCGCCTTCTCACTGGCCAATCTTCCTACCGAGCGTTACCCCAATGTCAATTTCGGTGAAGTGATCGTCTCTACTTCGTATCCGGGTGCATCGCCGGTCGATGTTGAACTGCTGGTCACCCGCAAGATCGAGGAGGTGCTGGAAACCATACGCGATGTGGACTGGATTTCCGCCACCTCGTTCCGCGGGCGATCACACATCAGGATGAAGTTTGTTGATGACGCTGATTATGACGCGCTGTATAACGAAGTGCGATTCAGTGTTATGAACATGCTCGGTGAGTTGCCTGACGATATCGACCCGCCCTTTATCAACAGTGCCACGGTCGAAGATTTTCTGCCGGTTATCGTGATCAACCTGGTTGGTGACCATGATAACCGTGCGCTGGCGCTGATGGCCGAGAAAATCAAGGCGCATATACGCGGTACAGCTGGCGTCAAGGAAATCCAGATGGCTGGTGAGTATGTACGCGAATTCCATGTGCATCTGAGCCTGGAAAAAATGAACGCGTTGGGTGTGACCTACGATGAAGTTATTCGGGTAATGGAGCAGAAGAACCTGACTATCCCGGCCGGGGATTTCAGTGACGCATCCGGGGAATTTGTGGTACGCGCCGATGAGAAGTTTCGTGACCGCGATGACATCACCCGTACCATCATACGTAGTGATGGTGATGGCAGTTATGTGCGTATTGGTGATGTGATCAACTACGCCGAGCGTTCCTATCGCGATCGTGCAGTGATTGCGTCGGTTAACGGACAATCCTCGCTGGCGCTGAAGGTGATCAAGACCGATGCCGGTAATGCGCTGGATATCAAGCGCGAAGTACTGTCCGGTCTGAACGAGATGGAGGCCGAGCTGCGCGAAGAGGGCGTAGAGCTGGTGATCACGCAGGACTCGACGCTGTATATCCGCGAATCACTGGGCACGATGACCCTGAACATGCTCGCCGGGATCTTCCTGGTTTCCTTGCTGATCTGGTATTTCATGGGCTGGCGCAACGCCGGCATTATTACGGTCGGCATCCCGTTTTCATTCATGATCACCATGGTGATCATGTACCTGACCGGCAACAGCCTGAATGAAATCAGCCTGTTCGCGCTGGTGCTGGTTACCGGTATCATTGTTGATGATGCGATAGTCGTGACCGAGAATATCTACCGTCATGTGCAGGAAGGTCATACCCTCCGTAATGCCATTGTCAACGGCACGGCCGAGGTTGCACTGCCCGTGGTAGCGGCGACCATGACGACTGTTGCGGCGTTCATGCCAATGCTGATCATGTCGGGCAGTACCGGCGAGTTTTTTGCACAGATACCGAAAGTGGTCAGTTTTGCGATTGTGGCCTCATTGATCGAGTGCCTGATTATCCTGCCGATACACTATTTTGATTTCGGCCCCGGGAAGACATACAAGGCACCGCCACATGAAGTCGATAATGGTTTAATGCGTGTGTTGCGACGCTGGACCGAAAGCCTGTTGGCTTTGACCATGCGTTATCGCTTGCGCAGCGTGTTGTTGGTCGTGCTCGCGTTTGTCGTTTCTGTCGTCATACTCGGCCTGTCGGCCAGCGGCCGCGTTTCCCTGATCCGTATCCAGTTCTTTCCGGATGATTACACTATCTACTATGCCGATGTGGAAGGGCCGAGTAGTACAGCGGTCGAGGTCATGGATGTCAAGGTGCGCGAGATGGCGCGATTTATCCTGCAAGAGGCCGGTGACATGGCGCGTTCCGCCTCGTCCTTTGCCGGATTCAATGTCAATGACGACTATGAACAGGTGTTTGGCAGCAATCGCGGTACCGTCATGGTGTCGCTGCCACCGAAGGACGAGATCGAGGCCAGGGACTCAGTGGCACACCTCGATCATATACGGGTAAAGATCAAGGAGCGATTCGAGCAAGACGGCTTCCGCATCAAGGTGCATGCACAAAAGGACGGTCCGCCCCAGGGTATGGATATCAATGTACGCGTGATTGGCAGTAATCCGGATGATATCGACAACCTTGCCAGAGACCTGCTTGTGTTCATGCAACAGGAGGAAAAACTATCACCTTACCTGGTGGATCTGAGCGACGATCGCGGCCTGCCCAAACGCGTACTGAGATTCAGGGTCAAGGACGAGCAGGTACGTGAATACCAACTTGACAATGCCCAGGTACTGCGGCTGGCGGCCAGTGTGCTGGATGGTCGCTATATCGGCAAGTTTCGTCTGACCGACGAGGAAGTGGATCTGAAGGTCTATGTGGATCCGGCCGAGCTGGAAAATCCGCAACATGCCCTGTATGTGCCGTTTACCCATAAACAGGGTGGCAGTCTGTACCTGGGTGACCTGGTCGATCTGGTCGCCGATACTGAGCCGGGTGAACTGAATCGCTACCAGGGACAGCGTGCGATAAGTATCAAGGCCAACCTGAAGGCCGATGCACCGATTGCATCACCGGCTGTGATCCACGAGGTCAAGCAGTACTACGAGACCATACGCAAACAGTATCCGGGCGCACAGGTAATTTTTGGCGGTGAGCATGAGGCTACCCAGCGCTCCTATGAGTCATTGGCCATGGCGTTTATCATCGCCGTGATGGTGATGTACGTGATACTGGCGGCGCAGTTCCAGTCCTATCTGCAACCGATGATTATCCTGTCCGCGATTGTGTTTGCGCTGATTGGCGTGGTATTAGGCAAACTGTTCACGCAATCGTTGTTTACTGTTAACAGTTTTATCGCGGTGATCGGTGTGGCCGGTGTTGTGGTCAATGACGCACTGGTGCTGATCGATTTCATGAACAAGTCGTACCGGCGTGGTATGGACAGAAAGCAGGCGGTCAGGGAAGGTGTACGCATACGCCTGCGACCGATCACTCTGACCACGCTGACCACCAGCCTGGGCCTATTGCCGATGGCCATCGGTATCCCGCGCTATTCCCTGGTCTGGGGTACCATGGCATCGACCTTTGTCACCGGCCTGGCCATGGCCACCGCGCTGACCCTGTTTATCGTGCCGGTATTGTGGGACCTGTTGCAGGGCTTTCATGAACGGCGTGACCGCCCGTCAGAACGGCGTATAGAGCCTGAAGACAGGACGGAAACAGTCGACTGGACGACAGACAGGTAAAATATTTCGCGAAATATGGAATAAAAATGCTAAAAAGGCTGTCTACGCTATACATACCAATAATGCGAAACACGGAGATCTGCGATGAAACTACGTGTCTATGCTTTTTCAGCACACATACCGCGGGTAACAGGGATATTGATCCCGCTGTTACTGATCCTTGTAACGGTCAATGCGGCTGCTGCCGAACAGGGTTACCGCCAGGTCGAGAAAAAAGTACAGCATATCAGCCAGCAGTTGCAGCAACAGGATGATAACGCGGCCCTGTATGTTGAACGGGGTGACTTGTATTTCCTGATGCGCGACTTCGAGCCCGCGATCGAGGACTATAGTAGTGCGATTGCCCTGGATCCGTCGCTGGACCAGCCCTGGTTCGGGCGTGGCATGGCCAGGGGTCGGTTGGGATATATCGATGAGGGCATTGCGGACCTGAGTGTCTATATCAAGCGCAATCCGGATAGTTCGCTGGCCTATACCAAACGCGGAGTACGCTACCTGTGGAAAGGTGACAGTGAAAATGCCAGCAGGGATTTCAATAAGGCGATTGCGCTGGATCCGAACAATGCCGAGGCCCATGACGACCTGGGCGTTATCCTGGCGCAACAAAAAGATTACAAGGCTGCTATTACGCATTTCACCAGAACCATCAGCATTGATCCGAGTTACCAGAAGGGCCACCACAACCTGGCGATGGCCTATTATCTGAGTGGGCAGGATCTGTTTGCGTTACAGGCAGTTGATAAATCGCTTGGATTGGCGCCCGAAGCACGCAATTCAATGTTGCTAAAATGTGAAATCCTGCGGGCGCTGGGGCGAAGTGCCGAGGCCGATGCGCTGGAACAGCAGGCGATGTTCCTGCCGGAGGGTAACTGGCATGAACAGGCGCCAGTCAAATAAGTACCTGTTCAATTTTGGCCTTTAATTTGAAGAACATGAAGATATTATGAGGTGCAGGATGATGAAGTCTGCCGGAAAACTGATCGCATACTACTGCGCATTGCCCCTGTTATTCGTGGCCATGACAGCGATGTCGGTCTATGCGGAAAGCCCGGATGTCAGCCTGTCCGACATGGATGGCAAGCAGCATCATCTGAGTGAATATATCGGTAAGGGCAAATGGGTGTTTTTCAATATCTGGAGTCCGCGCTGCCCGCCCTGTGTCGAGGAAATGCCGGACCTGCAGGATGTGCATGACGCGCATAAGGACAAAGACGCGATTGTGGTTGGTATGGCACTGGATTTTCCGAGCTTTGGTCCCGCCAAGGTCGACGAGGTGCGTGAATTCGTCGACGATTATTTCATTACCTTCCCGATTCTGCTGGGCGATGGCCGCACGATAGAGCGCCTCGGCGGTGGCTGGCTGCAGGGCACTCCGACGACCCTGGTGTTCGATCCTTCCGGCAAACTGACGGTCAGGCATGTGGGTATGCTGAACCGCAAGGTGATCGAGGATTTTCTGGTTGACCAGACAACCAAATAAACCGGGCTGAAGCCCATCCCTTTATGGGCGCGAACGCAATCAGAAAATCGAGGTGCTGGACGGTACGTGCGGGATTACCTCCGGGCGCCTGCACTGCAAGATACGCCCGGGGCATTGGCGGTTATTGCTCGAGAATGAGGACCAGTTCAGCTCCAGGTTGTTCGAGGTTGGTGTGATCCCGGACAAGATCCAGTCTTCGGTGTTAGCCGATATGTTTCATGACAAATTGGCCGAGCGTTTCAGTCTGCAAGCCGAAAAATGGATGAATTTTCGGACTGGCTGGCAGGGAATAACGCCAGTCACGACCATGCAGAAAAGGCCTAGAAATGAGGTTCCATAAACTGAGTATTTGAACACGGGTAACTGAAATAGGAAACGATGCATTATACAGCCACAATGCTCCCTAGAGCTTTGGCATGTCCATAGGAACTCTGAGTCTATGCGAAAACTGATGTCTACAATATTCCTGATGCTTGTCTCATTTGTATGCTATGGAGAAGAATCAGAGGAAGACTTTCTGCGGGCACTGGTCGAGGCCGCGAAGGAGCGGACTGGTTATGATCTAAGATATGATGGCTCCTATCGCACAATACCGTATCCAAACGGCGATGTGCCCAGTAGTCTCGGTGTATGTACGGATGTGATAGTTCGCTCTTATCGAAAGCTGGGTATTGACCTTCAACAAAAGGTTCACGAGGACATCAAGGCCAATTTTTCAGTTTACCCGTCGAAAAGAATATGGGGTCTGGACAAGCCGGACAGTAATATCGATCATCGTCGGGTGCCGAATTTACAGGTTTTTTTCAAGCGTCATGGAGAGAAGCTGGCGGTCAGCAACAACGCCGAGGACTATCAGCCCGGGGACCTGGTCACCTGGATGTTGCCGGGGAACCTGCCCCACATAGGTATAGTGGTGGACCTGAAGTCGGGCAATGGATATCGGCCTTTGATCGTGCACAATATTGGTAACGGCCCGAAAGTCGATGATATTCTGTTTCAATATAGGATCACGGGTCACTACAGGTACCTGGGTCTGTAGAGTATTCAGGGAAAACCAAAATGTAATAAATGAAGTAAATGCAATAATAAATAATATCCGGTGGAAACAGTAGTACAAGAGAAAGACCTTGAGTATATTCCAAAACGGTCGAAGGGATACGGCATTCAACTATATAACCAACACCTGTTAGTAGCCTTTGGATCACCCCTGGTGTTATTGCCTGTCATTGAAAACCAGGCGGTTTACCTTGAGCAGGCTCTTATATATTGCTGCTGATTGTGACTGCTGGCAAGTTATCGAACTTCAGCTTTATAATCAGGTCTGACTTTCATATATGATGGCAGTGGCGTGCTATCACCGGATTTGTACGGAGAGACCCACAATGCTGAAATCTATAAGCAAGACCTTTCTGACCGGCATGATTACGATCCTGCCCATCGTACTAACGCTGTATCTGCTGTACTGGCTGGTGGTTTCGGCGGAGACGGCGCTGGGTGGCCTGATCAGGCTGGTATTGCCGGAAGAGATGTACTGGCCCGGTATGGGGTCGATTGCCGGCCTGGTGGTGGTGTTCCTGATCGGGTTGCTAATGCACGCTTATATGGTGCGTCGGATGTTTGCCTGGGGTGAACAGATTCTGTTTCATTTGCCGCTGATTAAATCGGTATACGGCGCGATACGTGATTTCTTTGTCTATTTCTCTCCGGACAAGAAAAACGAGTTCGAGCAGGTGGTGTCGGTATCGATCGGGGACACCGGCATGCAGGTGATCGGTTTTGTGACCCAGGCCCTGCCGGAGGATCTTCCGGAGGGCTTTCGCGAGGAGGGTAGTATCCTGGTTTACCTGCCGTTGAGCTACATGATAGGCGGCTATGCAGTACTGATGCCGCGCAGCGCTGTGCGTCCGCTGGATATGAGTATGGAAGAAGCGATGCGCTTTACCCTGACCGCCGGCGTAACCGGCTCGCCTGCCTCCAGGTGAATAATATGAAAACGAGAATGACAACTGTCTTGTTATTGATGTTGTGCTGGGCCTGGATGCCCTCTGTCGTAGTGGCGCAGGAGCCGGTCCCGTTTGTAATGCAATTGACGCGTTCCGGTGAAAACTACGGCCACCGTCGAGCCTTTTTGCAAATCGACAAGGTGCTGGATGATATCGGCGAAAACAAGTTGAAGATAGTCGTGGTCGCCTATGAAGACGGCATCCATGCCCTGCTGGACAGTAACAAGGAAACCTCGCAACTACTAACCAAGCTGGCTAACCGGGGGGTTAAATTCAAGGCCTGCCGGATCAGCATGCGCGCGTGGGACCTGAAAGAAGAGCAGTTTCCGCTCGAGGTTGAGTTCGTACCGGCCGGTGCGCCCGAGGTAATCCGTCTGCAGATGCAGGGTTATCGATACTGGCGACCTTGATCAGACGAGGAATCTCAAGGGCGATCGGATATAATGCCCGCCTATGGAAAATCCCGCGTTAAAATTGAGCAATCTGAGTAAAACCTATAGCAACCAGGTCGAGGCCCTGAAAGCTATTGACCTGGAGGTTGCTGAGGGTGACTTCTTTGCGCTGCTCGGACCCAACGGTGCCGGCAAATCCACCGCGATCGGGATTATTGCGTCACTGGTCAACCGTAGTGGTGGCGAAGTGCAGATTTTCGGGCATGACCTGGACCGGGAGCGCAAGGCGGCCAAGCGCTGCCTGGGCCTGGTGCCGCAGGAATTCAATTTTAATGTATTCGAACCGGTGCAGGAAATCCTGATCAACCAGGCTGGCTACTATGGTATCGAGCGCAGACTGGCTACTCAGCGGGCTGAATACTATCTAAAAAAACTGGAACTGTGGGACAAGCGTTTAAGCTCGGCCCGTGATCTGTCCGGTGGTATGAAACGTCGCCTGATGATCGCCCGTGCGCTGGTGCACGAACCACGCATGCTGATCCTGGACGAGCCGACTGCCGGTGTCGATATCGAGATCCGACACTCGATGTGGGAGTTCATGCGTGAGATCAATCAGAATGGTACGACGATTATACTGACCACGCATTACCTGGAAGAGGCCGAAAGCCTGTGCCGGAATATTGCGATCATTGACCAGGGTCGACTGGTCGAAAATACCAGCATGAAAAATCTGTTGACCGCATTACAGTTCGAGACTTTCATCCTGGATTTGCAAAAACCGCTAGAGCAGTTGCCGCCGTTGAATGTGCAGGCTTCCCGCCTGGTTGATGCGTATACCATGGAGGTCGAGGTAGTGCGCGAGCATGGACTGAATGACCTGTTCTGTGATCTGAGCGAGTACAGCATCGAGGTGGCCAGTCTGCGTAACAAGGCCAACCGGCTGGAACAGATGTTCCTACATCGGGTCAGGGACAATGGCCGGTCCGAGGATAATCAGCGCAATGCATGATTACTTTGTCGCATTCAAGACCATTGTGATTCGCGAGGTGTTACGCTTCGGTCGCATCTGGATACAGACTGTACTGCCGGCGATGATCACCACCGCACTGTACTTTGTGATATTCGGCAACCTGATCGGTTCGATGATCGGTGAGGTTGGCGGGGTATCGTTTATCGCCTATATCGTACCGGGTCTGATCCTGATGGCGGTGATCACCAACTCCTACGCGAATGTGGTGTCGTCGTTCTACAGCTCCAAGTTTCAGGGCAATATCGAGGAGATGCTGGTCGCACCAATCCCCAACTGGATCATACTGTCCGGTTATCTGGTCGGTGGCATGTTAAGGGGCCTGGTGGTCGGTGTTGCGGTTACCCTGGTGTCACTGCTCTTCGTTGATCTGCAGATTCATAACATTGCCGTGGTAATCACGACCGTGATCCTGACTGCCGTATTGTTTGCGTTAGCCGGATTTATCAATGCGGTTTATGCGAAAAGCTTTGACGACATTTCTATCATCCCGACGTTTGTGCTGACGCCGTTAACCTACCTTGGCGGTATTTTCTACTCTATCGATATGCTTCCCGATTTCTGGCGCCAGGTGTCCCTGTATAACCCGGTGCTGTACATGATTAACGCGTTTCGCTACGGATTTCTCGGTGTCAGTGATATCCCCCTGCCAACCGCGTACACGATTATCCTGACGTTTATCCTATGCCTGTTTGCCTTTGCGTTGATGCTGCTCAATCGGGGTACCGGTATACGCAACTGACCGCTATCGCTGTGGTGGTGGCAGTGGTGCCGGGTACCGGTATGGCGGTGGCGGCATATAGTAGGGCGGATACAGCGGCCGTGCATAAGGTTGATAGGGCGCCGGTGGATACGGGTAGGCAGGCCGGTATTGAGTGCTGGTACTGCCCTGGCCTTGTCCGGTCGCTGGCTGTTCGACTGGCTGTTGTTCTGCACTGCCCATGGCGGCAGTAGTAGTGGCCGTCGCGGGTGTGTCTGCTGGTTTTGGCTCGATGCTGGCACTGGCGGGGCTGCTTGCTGGTTCAGATGGTCGTGCTGGTGCTAGTGTTTCCAGGCTGATGTTTGTTTCGCTTCTCTCCTTGCGATCACTGGACTTTGCTATTAACCAGTAGATGAAAATGGCGCTAAGCAACGCGGAGATCAGCATCAACGGAACCAGTCCTGCAAAAAAGCCTCTATTGTCTGCCGGGGGCTGTGCGTGCCTGGTTGCAGGCGATGCCTTTGTGTCAGCACCTGGCTGCATCACCCCCATTTCCTGCAAGCGCTGGCGAATATGCGCCTGTTTGTCATTGTCCGTCATTACACTGGCCCTTTATCCGGATCAATTTCGTTTCTAATTATATAATACCGGTGATTATATCGGATTAAAGGGCCAAATATATTGATATTTGTTGCACAGAACTGCAGATCAGCCAGGTATGTAGTCAACTGGATTGGTCGAACGTTTGCGAATCACAAACGTAAAAGCCTGTTCGTCATCCAGGAAACGCAGGATCTCGTTGCCATCACGCAGGGTATGGTTCCTGATGTCCGGTATCGCGCTGGGCTGATTAGCGCTGATCATCAATAACTGACCGTTATCGAGTTTATCCAGGGCCCGGTCAACCGTGCACACGACCCGGCAGTGAGAAAGGTCATGCAGGCTGAGTTGCTGGGTAATCAACGACATGATGGATTCCTCCCCGGGGTTAGGCCTGGGCTGGCCGTTCTGACGGGCAATTCCTGCGGATCAGAAAGCTGTATTCGTCTTCGCACAGCACGGACTCGATCAGCTGGAAATCGGTACGGGCACAAAAGATCTGCAGATCAAAATCAGTCTTGGGCTCGCTGGTTGATAACATCAACACTTCACCGCATTGCATTTTGCGCATGGAATGGAACGCGCGCAGGAATGGCTGGTGTTGCTGCAGGCCCTGCGTGTCTATCAACTGTGTTATCGGTACCATAGCCGCTCTCCACTGGTTGAAAGATAGTCATCGTTTGCTGCTCTGGCCAGTGAGACTTCGACATGGGCCAGCCATAGATGTCATCTGTTTTATTTTGTTAATACTAGTAAGAATACTAACTAAATACTTGCATAGAGCCATCGTATTAATCGCTTCGACAAACTGCCCGACGAAATGTTCCGGTCCCGTGTCTGTTTACCGTAAGCCGGTAACTAGTTTGTCCTGGAAAAACTGTTGACCCATTTACGCAAGCGGCTGATTTGCCGGTTGACGGTATCGGGTTGTTCCAGTGAATTGGCGAACAGTAGTGAGCCCTGCATGGTCGATAGCAGATAGACGGCATCGTCCTGGGCCTGCTGGCTGCCCAACGCCTCAAACTGCTTGCTGACCCATTCGACTTGCATCTTCAGCATGCGCGCCGTTTCACGTGTCAACTCACTGTTCTCCTTGTTTAATTCCTGAGCCAGGCTGCCGACTGGACAGCCATAGTCGGTCACCGCCGCGCGCATTTGTAATGGCAAATCGAGCAGCGCGTGCAGGCGATCTGCCGCTGTCGGGAGTGCATCCCATTGCCGGTACATTTCACCGAGTTCCTCGGTTCGCTCATGGATCACGGCAGAGCCGATATCATCCTTGGTTTTAAAATAGTAGTAGACATTGCCCAGTGGTACGCCCGAGCTGTCAGCAATATCGGCCAGCGTGGTTTTGTTATAGCCCTGTCGATGTATCAGGTCCTTGGCGGCCATGATCAGGCGTTCACGTTTGTTCGAGCTGGTGGACATGGGCTGTATCTAAGTTGGAAAACTAATTGGATTATAGCCCGCATTTTGTACTTTGCAAAGCCCGATACCGGACTTATTCAGGGAACCTCGGATTAAGTCATGCGCAACCGCGATAGACTTAAATCAGGGGTTCCCTAGTTGCTGCGCTTACCCTGGGGTGGACGCCGGTGGCCACCGTGGCGACGGCTGCGTGCGCGATTGACGTTGATGGTCTGCCCGAGCAGTACCGTATTGTTCAGGGCGGCTATCGCTGCCTCGCCGGACGCCTGGTCTGCCATTTCGATAAAGCCAAAGCCGCGCGGGTTGCCGGTCTCTCTATCCCTGATGATGTTGACTGATTTGACCACACCAAACGGGCTGAAGGTCTGCTCCAGATCCGCATCCGTGGTATTGCCGGCCAGGTTACCGATATACAGCCGGGTACCGGTTGGGCGACCGTTACGATTGCGATGCTGGCTTTGACGATGCTGGCCCTTGCCGAGCAGTACGCCGGTGAACAGGCCCAGTATCAGTACAAACAGTAACATCACGGCAAGGTTGATGTTGATCTGATAGGACATAAAGCTGGCGTTAACCGTAGTCCTGTTTTCAAGGATGATTAATGCGCTGAACGCGAGCAGGATAAGAATAATGAGCCACTTGTATTTCATGAGTCTTGTAAAACCACTTAAGTTATAGATAAAGCGACAAGTCATCTGATAGGGGTCGCAATAATATGGCAGGCTCCTGGTGTAGTCAGGGATCAGGCCAAGGCCGGTATGCTAACAGATTGGCCCAAAGGTATGCGAATCGTAAGGGCTTGCCTGCCGGGGCAACCCGTCAATCGGGCACCTCAGCGCGCGCAATCGACCAGATTTCGACGTACTGTACGCCATTTTGCTTGAGCAGGGCGGCGAGTTCACGCATGGTCGATCCGGTTGTGATCACATCATCAACCAGGGCGACCCGCTCGGGAAGCCGCTGCGTGCTGTTGAGCTGAAACGCATGTCGCAGGTTACGCTTGCGTTGCTGCAGGTTCAGCCCGGTCTGTTTCGGGGTGTTGCGACATCGCTGCAGGCAGCCCTTGAGCAGCGGGATATCCAGCTGACGGCTGATCCGCCGCGCCAGCTCGGTGGCCTGGTTGAAACCGCGCAGGCGCTGGCGCCGGGGATGCAACGGTACCGGGATCAGCCCTTCTACATTGATGGGATGGTCGTTCACCCGCAGGGCCTCGCAGAAACGGTCGGCCAGCCAGTTGGACAGGTGCAGGCGATGGCGGTATTTCAGGTCATGCAACAGCGCCTTGACCGGCGCCTGGTAGCGGAAAGCACTGAACGCGGCATCCTGGGCGGGCGGCTGACTGATGCACTGGCCGCAGAGTGTAGCGCTACTGTCCGGCAGGTGTATCGCGCAACAGCGGCAGCGGTGGACAGTCAGTGGCAGTGTTTCGCGGCAGGTCTGACACAGCATGTCCTGCCTGGCCTGATGGCCACATAACAGGCAAATAGCAGGGCTCAGGCGGGATCGGGCAATACTTATCCAGTTGTAAACCATATTGAGTCCATTCCGGTTGACAGGTATGATCCATTACCATTCTTTAAAATACTGCTGGAGCATGCCTACCATGACGCAGCCAGGTCTTTCAGTCAATCAAGCAGAAACACAGACCCCATCGGGCCCTGTGGTCACGGTAAGTGCACAATCGGCGCGTACGGCATCCCAACTGTTTAATTACGGTAATATCGCCGCGATTCTGGTGCCGTTGCCGCTGGGCCTGTTATGGGTAGTCGGCTCGATGATTATTTACGCGATGAACCGTCACCACCCGAATGAGCGGGTGGGCCATTACACCCAGCAGGCAGCCTATCGTTTTTATGGTATTACCGGTTTTTTCGTGGCTGCTGGCGCCTTTATCCCGGGTGATGGCTGGTTCTGGTACCTGGTGGCCTGGGGTCTAGCGGTGCTGGTGATCGTGCCGTGGTCGATCATGGATATTATGCGTATCCGGCGCGAGACCTGGCATGATGTAACTATTAACCCTGAGGAAGAAATATGAATAACAAAACGACTCTGCGTCATGACTGGCAGCGTGACCAGATCGAGGCGCTGTTCGAGCTACCGTTTAACGACCTGTTATTCAAGGCGCAGAGCGTGCACCGCCAGTATTTCGATCCGAACACGGTGCAGATCAGTACTCTGCTCAGTATCAAGACAGGCGGTTGTCCCGAGGATTGCGCCTATTGCTCGCAAAGCGCGCATTACAAAGTCGAACTGGAGCGCGAAAAACTGTTGCCGCTGGATCAGGTTCTTTCCGAAGCGCAAAAGGCCAGGGCTAACGGCGCGACCCGATTTTGTATGGGTGCTGCCTGGCGCAGCCCGCCCGGGCGGGATTTTCCGCAGGTGCTGGAAATGGTCGAACAGGTCAAGGCGCTGGGCATGGAAACCTGTATGACCCTGGGCATGCTCGACGATGAGCAAGCCGGCTTGCTCGGTGACGCGGGTCTGGATTATTACAACCACAACCTCGACACCTCGCCGGATTTTTATGGCGATATCATCACCACGCGCACCTATGACGATCGCCTGGATACGCTTGGCCGGGTACGTGATGCCGGTATCAAGCTGTGTTGCGGTGGCATTGTCGGTCTCGGTGAATCGCGCCAGGACCGTGCCGGTCTGTTACAGCAGCTGGCCAACCTGCCTGAACATCCGGAAAGTGTACCGATCAACATGCTGGTCAAGGTCGAGGGCACACCACTGTCAAATGTTGCGTCCATCGATGCACTGGAGTTTGTGCGCACCATTGCGGTGGCACGCATATTGATGCCGGAATCGATGGTGCGCCTGTCTGCCGGGCGCACGGAGATGTCCGATGAAACCCAGGCACTGTGTTTCTTTGCCGGAGCAAATTCGATCTTTTATGGCGAACACCTGCTCACCACCGATAATCCGGCTGCCAATCACGATCAGCTATTATTCAGCAGCCTGGGCATCGAACCCATGTCGCTGTAAGCACACCTGACCCGTCATATACACGATGAGAGACCTGGCCGAGTTACTGGCGCAACGCCGACAGCAACACCTGTACCGCTCGCGTGCGGTCGGCGCATCAGCGCAAGGCCCGGTGATAAGCCGGGACGGTCAGGAGCTGCTGAACTTTTGCAGTAATGACTATCTCGGTCTGGCCGCGCATGCACAGGTCTGCGAGGCTATGCACCAGGGTATTGAGCGCTACGGTGCCGGGGCCGGTGCCGCGCACCTGGTCAACGGCCACAGCGAGGCCCATCACCGCCTCGAGCAGGAACTGGCCGAATTTGTCGGTCGCCCACGCGCGCTGCTGTTCTCGACCGGTTATATGGCCAACCTGGGTGTGGTCTCGGCGCTGATGCAACGCGGCGATCGCATTCTGGCCGACCGGCGTAATCATGCATCACTGCTGGACGCGGCCTTGTTGTCCGGTGCGCGCCTGATCCGTTATGAACATGCCAATGCGGACCATGCCAGGCAGCGTCTCGAAAACACGCAAATGTCAGAAACCCTGATCATGACTGATGGTGTGTTCAGCATGGATGGTGATATTGCGCCGATACCGGAACTGGCCAGACTGGCACAGCAACACCAGGCCTGGCTGATGGTGGATGATGCCCACGGCATCGGTGTGCTTGGCGAACGCGGTGCCGGCACGCTGGAACATTTTGGTCTGGATATGCAGCAGGTGCCGATCCTGATGGGGACGCTGGGCAAGGCGCTGGGTGGCTTTGGTGCCTTTGTCGCCGGTAGTGAAGACCTGATCGAGACCCTGATCCAGTTTGCCAGAAGCTATATATATACCACCGCGACGCCACCGGCGGTTGCCGAGGCGGTGCGTGCGGCCCTGCGCGTGCTCCACGACGAGCCTGAACGTCGACAGCATCTTCATCGTCTGATTCGTTATCTTCGCGATGGCGCAGCACAGCGTGGCCTGGAGCTGGTCGACTCCAGCACCCCGATACAGCCATTGCGTGTCGGTGACAGTGAACGCGCCTCGCAACTGGCCGATGCGTTACTACAGCATGGTATCCAGATCAGCGCGATACGGCCACCGACGGTTGCGGCCGGTGAGGCCTGTCTGCGGATCACCCTGAGTGCGGCACACACGACGGAACAGGTCGACCATTTGCTCGACACCCTGGCCAGTCTGCCAGGACTGACAGAGGTCAATGCGCATGTCGGATGAAAGGTCAGGTGCAATCCCGGTAGTCTGCCTGCATGGCTGGGCGATGTCTTCCGTGGTCTGGCAACCATTGTTAGACAAGCTGCCGCTACAGCGATCCGTATCCTGTCCTGATCTGCCCGGGCACGGACTGGCTGCACCGTTAGCGAACATGGATCTGGACAGTATTGCTGCGCACCTGGCCGCAGGCGTGAAACGTCCGGCAATATGGATAGGCTGGTCGCTGGGTGCGATTATCGCAGTGCATATTGCACGACGCTACCCTGATAAGGTCAGCGGCTTGGTATTACTTGCCAATACACCGCGTTTTGTGGCTGACGAAGACTGGCCGTTTGCAGTCGATGAAAAGATATTCAGCGATTTTGGTCACGACCTGGCGCAGGATTACGAGCGAACCTTGCGGCGCTTTATGGCCTTGCAGGTACTCGGTACCCGTGCCGGGAACAATATGAAAGCCTGTATCAGGCAGTTGCAAAAACGGTTGACACCACCGGACCCGGCAGCGTTGGAACAGGGCCTAAATATCCTGTTGCACACCGATCAGCGTGACGACTATCGCCAGCTCGATATACCGGTCAGTTGCATACTGGGCGGCAAGGATACCCTGGTACCGGCGGCTGCGGCTAGCGCAATTGACAAGCTGAACGAGCGGATCGAGGTGCACTGTATCGATGATGCCGGGCATGCACCCTTGTTGTCGCATAGTGAACGGATTGCGCAACTGGTTGAGTCGATGTGTGAAGCGGGTGTTGATGTAAACCGTACAGGGGCAGGGCATGGCTGATACAATGCAAGTCGATCGAAAACAGGTACAGCGCGCATTTGATCGCGCAGCGACCAGCTATGACCAGGTGGCAGTGTTGCAAAAGCGCGTGGCACAGCAGTTACTCGAAAGACTGGACTACATACGCCATGAACATGATGCGGTGCTGGACCTGGGTTGTGGTACCGGCCAGTTAAGTGCGGGTCTGCATAACAAGTTCCCGCTTGCTCAAATCAGTGCGGTTGATATATCGACGGCGATGCTGCGACAGGCGCAACAGCGCTATCGTAAACAGGCACCGGTATGGCGCCGCTGGTTCGGTCGTAGCCGGCAGCCGCTGACGATCTGCGCCCAGGCTGAACTGCTGCCGTTACGCAGCAGCAGCTATGACAGTGTCCTGTCCAACCTGACCTTGCAGTGGTGTCCCGGCTTGATGCAGGTGTTTGGCGAATTACGACGCGTACTTAAACCGGGCGGCCTGCTGATGTTCTCGACCTTCGGCCCGGATACGCTGAAGGAGCTGCGTAACAGCTGGGCTGGCGTCGACAGCAATCCGCGCGTTAACGAGTTTCTGGATATGCACGATGTCGGTGATGCATTGCTGGCATGCGGTTTCGAAAACCCGGTCATGGATATGGAACAGGTCACACTGACCTACACATCGGTGATGGACCTGATGCGGGACCTGCAGGGGCTGGGGGCCACCAATGCACATCCTCAGCGCATGCGGGGTCTGACCGGTAAACAGCAACTGGCCGCAATGATCGATGCATACGAGGCCTATCGTCAGCCGGATGGACTACCGGCCAGCTATGAAGTGGTGTTTGGTCATGCCTGGCTGCCTGAGGATGCTGACCAGACGGTGACGGTTGATTTCATCAAGTAGGGTTCCGGCAATGACGCGCAGAATATTCATTACAGGTACCGATACCGGCATAGGCAAAACCCTGGTCGGTCAGTTACTGGTTGAGACGCTGGTCGAGCGCGGGCAACGTGTCGCGGTGATGAAACCGGTAGCAAGTGGTGCGACAGTGCAGCAGGGTGAGCTGCAAAATGAGGATGCACAAATCCTGCGCCAGGCATCGAATGTCGACGCGGCCTATGAACGGATTAACCCGTACTGTTTCGAACCGGCTATTGCACCACATATTGCCGCACACGAAGCCAAGGTCGATATTGATCTGCACAACATTGCTGAGCATGCGGCACAACTGTCCGGGCAAGCCGACTGGTTGATTGTCGAAGGTGTCGGCGGGGTGATGGTGCCGCTGGATCAGCAACACGATGTGCGTAATCTGATCGAAATCCTGGATTGTGAAGTACTGTTAGTGGTGGGCATGCGACTGGGCTGTATCAATCATGCACGCATGAGTGAGCAGGTGCTGCAAAACGCCGGCTTTGACTGTGTGGGCTGGATAGGTAATTGCATCGATAAAGATATGCTAAAACTACAGGAAAATCTGGATACCCTGCGTCGCAGTCTGGCCATGCCGGCACTGGGGGTATTGCCATTTCTGGCTGCCAATACCGCTGAAATCCGGCCTGAGATGTCAAAAATAATCGAAAATATATTAGATAGTTAGCATATTCAATAATAAAGCTTCTCTTAATAAATAATCTCGCGGTAATTTCAATTATTTTATTATTGAATAAGTCATAACTGACTAAAATACTTAGTATTAATAGACGTTTGATATATAAGGCTTTTAATAATTACAATATTATAACTATCTAATATTAAAACAATTATTGGCGCTATATCACGAATTTTTATTGCATTTGAATCCTTGACTACGTTACGATGCGGCGCAATGTCGCAGGGACCCTAGTGGGTAGCGAACCAGAAAAAACTCGTCAGGTATGACCAGAATTAAAAAAAGGCTGGCTGATAAGCACATAACAGGACCAGTCTTGAGTAAATTTATAATTACAAATTGATGACTATAAAAACTGTTGCGAGGAGTGAGCACGTTATGAAGTTACCCTTCGAGAGGAAGACACACGCCATCAGTGCGTTTTTGCTGATGCTGGTGTCGGGGTCTGCTCTGGCCGATTACAAGCTTAATTTCCAGGAGCCTGTAAATCAGTTGGGGCAAGAGATCTTTGATTTACATATGTTGGTATTCTGGATTTGTGTAGGAATTGCGTTAGTTGTATTTTCCGTGATGTTCTACTCAATGATTGCACATCGTAAGTCCAAGGGTGCAGTTGCCGCAGACTTCCACGAAAATACCACGGTCGAGGTTATCTGGACCATTATCCCGTTTATTATTCTGATCTCGGTTGCAATCCCTGCAACTTCAACACTGATCAAGATCGAAGACACCGGTGATGCCGATATCACTATCAAGGTTACCGGTCTGCAGTGGAAATGGAAATATGAATATGACGCGGATGGCACCCCGGTATCATTCATCAGCTCGTTACATCCTGATCATAACAAGGCGAGAGCGGTTGATTCCGGTATCGATGTCACCAAGATCGAAAACTATCTGCTTGAAGTTGACAACATGATGGTTGTTCCGGTGAACAAGAAGATCCGGCTGTTGGTAACCTCGGATGATGTGATTCACTCCTGGTGGGTACCGCAGTTCGCGACAAAGAAAGATGCGATTCCGGGTTATGTAAATGAAACCTGGACCTCAGTCGACAAGCCAGGTATCTATCGCGGTCAATGTACAGAACTCTGCGGTAAGGATCATGCCTTTATGCCGATCGTCGTCAAGGCAGTTGAGGAAAACGAATACAATGCCTGGTTGGCTGCGAAGAAGACGGAAGCAGTTGCAGCAGCGGCAGAGGCAGCGGCTGACAAGGTATGGAGCAAGGATGAACTGGTCGCCAGAGGCCAGGAGATCTATATGGGCAAGGGAGGTTGCTTTGGATGTCATGGTGCTAACGGTGAAGGGGTGGCCACATTCCCGAAACTGGCTGGCAGTGCAATTACAATCGGACCGGATGCAGCCCATATCGACGTAGTCGTGAATGGCAAGCCTGGGACCGCAATGGCGGCCTATGGCAACCAGCTTAATGATCTGGAGCTGGCAGCTGTGATCACTTATGAACGTAATGCATGGGGCAACGCTGCTTCCGTGGTTCAGCCAGCTGATATCAAAGCGGCACGCTGAAGTCGTTAGGAGAGAGATAAATGACTGCAACAACACACGAAGAACATCACGACGAGATTCCAACCGGGATCAAACGCTGGCTGTTTACAACAAACCATAAGGACATTGGCACAATGTACCTGTGGTTCTCATTCATCATGTTACTGATTGGTGGCCTGTTCGCACTGGTTATACGTGCGGAACTGTTCCAGCCTGGCATGCAGGTGGTTGATCCTAACTTCTTCAACATGATGACCACGCTTCATGGACTGGTCATGGTATTTGGTGCCATCATGCCGGCCTTTGTCGGTCTGGCAAACTGGCAAATACCGTTGATGGTCGGTGCACCTGATATGGCACTGCCACGTATGAATAACTGGAGCTTCTGGATACTGCCTTTTGCCGGTTTCATGCTGCTTGCTCCAATGTTCGTTGGTGGTAACTTTGCTTCAGGTCAGGGTCCTGCATTTGGCTGGACATTCTACGAACCACTATCAGGTCAGTATGACAAGCTGGTGTTCTTCGTATTCGCAGTTCACCTGCTGGGTTTCTCGTCTATCATGGGTTCGATCAACATCATCGCAACCATTTTAAACATGCGTGCCCCAGGCATGACATTGATGAAAATGCCGATGTTTGTATGGACCTGGCTGATCACCGCATTTCTGCTGATCGCGGTTATGCCTGTACTGGCTGGTGTAGTCACCATGATGCTGACTGACAAGTACTTCGGTACCAGCTTCTTTGATGCGGCCGGTGGTGGCGACCCGGTGCTGTTCCAGCACGTATTCTGGTTCTTCGGTCACCCGGAAGTGTACATCATGATCCTGCCTGCATTCGGTGTGGTCTCTGAAATCATTCCAACCTTCGCACGCAAGAAGCTGTTTGGCTATGCCTCCATGGTTTACGCTACCGCTTCGATCGCCTTCCTGTCATTCATCGTATGGGCGCACCATATGTTTACAGTGGGTATGCCGGTCGCTGGTGAGTTGTACTTCATGTACGCAACCGTACTGATCGCAGTACCGACCGGGGTCAAGGTGTTTAACTGGATATCCACCATGTATAGGGGTTCGATGACGTATGAAATCCCGATGTTGTGGGCCCTGTGTTTCGTGATTCTGTTTACGATCGGTGGTTTTTCAGGGTTGATGCTGGGTGTTGCACCGGCTGACTTCCAGTATCACGACACCTACTTTGTGGTAGCGCACTTCCACTACGTACTGGTATCCGGGTCCCTGTTTGGACTGTT
Source organism: uncultured Gammaproteobacteria bacterium (assembly GCA_947258795.1). Lineage (GTDB taxonomy): Bacteria > Pseudomonadota > Gammaproteobacteria > DRJJ01 > DRJJ01 > DRJJ01. The sequence continues at coordinate 187,738 of CAMYJU010000003.1, forward strand.
TGCAGGGGTTTACTACTGGCTGCCGAAGTGGACCGGCAACATGTATAGCAACGGCCTGGCTCAGTTGCATTTCTGGTTGTCTACGATTGCGATGAATCTTACCTTCTTCCCGATGCATTTCACCGGGCTGGCAGGTATGCCGCGTCGTTATGCAGACTATCCGTTACAGTTCACGGAGTTCAATGTAATGTCTTCGGTTGGCGCATTCATGTTCGGTTTCTCTCAGTTGATCTTCCTGTGGCTGGTCATCAAGACCATCAAGGGTGGAGAGAAGGCAACGGACAGGGTGTGGGAAGGCTCACATGGTCTGGAATGGACAATTCCTTCTCCAGCGCCATATCATAGCTTTACAACCGCACCGGAAGTGAAGTAAGGGAGATTATCAGGTGGGGTCTTGTACCCCACCGCTTCCTGAACAATGGTCCAGATGTATGAATGAAGTAAGCCAAGAGCAGAAAGACAAGGCAAAACGCACCGCGCTGATACTTGCTATCCTGGCGGCATCATTTTTTATAAGCATTATTGTGATGACAGGGATGGGTGAATGAAAGACCTGACCAGTGCCAATCGCAGGGTGGTATTCAAGACGGTTGCCGTTACACTGATGATGTTTGGGTTTGGTTTTGCTCTAGTACCTTTGTACTCACTGGTCTGTCAGGCATTTGGTCTGAATGGTCAGACCCAGCGTATTACAGAAACCACGCTACTACAGATGCCGGTCGACAAGACGCGCAAGATCACGGTAAGAATGGACGCCAATACCAATACGCGTTTACCCTGGCAGTTTCAGGCAAATCAGCGTGAAGTGAGTATACATCCGGGTGAGATGACGCGCGTATCCTATAGCGCCCGTAACCTGTCAGGATCGGATGTAACCGGTCAGGCGATTTACAGCGTGACCCCGAACGAAGCGGCAATGTATTTCAAGAAAACAGACTGTTTCTGTTTCAAGCGGCAATTGCTGAAGTCGGGTGAGGAAAAAGAGATGCCGGTGGTGTTTGTGGTTGACAAGGATCTGCCTGCCGACATTACGAATATTGTTTTGTCCTATACATTTATGCGCGCTGACAAGTATGTCAGCAAGGGCGAAACGGCAACTAACTAGTAATTCAAGTAATAGCAAATATAAATATATAGAAAGAAGGAGAGGGGCACATGTCACAAGCAGCAGGTGGATATTATCTACCAGAACCGAGCAAATGGCCGATTATTGGCTCCATTGGTCTGTTCCTGATGACAGGCGGATTTGGCCTGTATCTGATGGGTATGAGCATGATCACGATGTACATTGGCATGGCAGTACTGGTTTACATGCTGTTTGGCTGGTTCGGTACGGTGATCAAAGAAAGTGAAGGCGGTCTGTACAATGACCAGGTTGATATGTCCTTCCGCATGAGTATGGGTTGGTTCATATTCTCGGAAGTGATGTTCTTTGCGGCCTTTTTCGGCGCACTTTACTACATCCGCGTATTTGCCGATCCATGGCTTGGTGGAGCAGGCAACAACCTGATGACACACGACTGGTTATATCCAGAGTACACTTCGACCTGGCCAACCAATGGTCCTGGTAACGTCGGTGGTGACTTCCAGACTATGGGTGCATGGGGTATCCCCGCAATCAACACTCTGATCCTGTTAACTTCAGGTGCGACCGTTACCTGGGCGCACTGGGGTCTGAAGAAGGATAACCGTTCTCAGCTTATACTGGGTTTGTTCCTGACCGTCGCACTAGGCTTCCTGTTCGTTGGTTTTCAGGCCTATGAGTATATTCATGCCTACAACGACTTGAACCTGAAACTGACCTCTGGCGTGTATGGTTCTACATTCTATATGTTGACCGGCTTCCATGGCCTGCATGTGACCATCGGTGCGATCATGTTGCTGGTCATGCTGTTCCGCAGCATGAAGGGACATTTCACGCATGAGAATCATTTTGCATTTGAGGCGGCGGCCTGGTACTGGCACTTCGTTGATGTAGTCTGGCTGGGTCTGTTTATCTTTGTCTACTGGCTTGTATAACAGCCGGCATCATGGCGAGAAAGCGCCGCTCTAGCGGCGCTTTTTTTTTACACATGGATGTGTTTATGCCGCGGAGGCCAAGCTAAGTACAGGTTTGCTATAGCAACAACAAACCGCTAGCTACCCCATCACCCCATGTGGCTCGATCAGGCCAACCTGGGCACCGACGAGCAGCAGGACAAACAGGAACAGAGAAATACCGATACGCCAGGTCAATGCACGCACTACGCGGTCGCTCTGGCCCTTGTCTTTCATCATATAATAGAGACCAGAACCGAGCGAAAACACGACACTGGCCAGAAACAGGACAACGAGTAATTTAAACATCTGTAGTACCGATAGTAGCTGAACTTATATATTACCATGCAGATAGGCCCTTATCATTTCAAACCCGGGATAATCCCGACCCTGGCACTGATCCTGGTCATGCCGCTGTTGATTTCACTCGGATTCTGGCAGCTGGATCGTTATCAGATCAAAGTCGGTCTGGTCGAGGAGCATGCCCAAAACCGGGCCAGGCCTGTTGTCGAGGTCAGCAGCCGTGAACAAATAGATGGGCTGGGCCGGGCCCGGGCGGTCAGCCTGAGCGGTGAATTTGACCAGCAACGCCACATATTGCTGATTAACCGAAAACATGCTGGTAGACCCGGTTTTGATGTGTATACTCCGTTCAGGCTCGAAAGCGGTGATAGCGTACTGGTTACACGTGGCTGGCTACCCGATTTGACCGGCAGAGACTACATACCAGAAGTACCGGTTACAGCGGGTAAGATTCGCTTAGAGGCGCTGATTAATACACCACCGAGCATTGGCATCAAGGTCGGGGACAGCCCACAGGTCGGTGACCTGGGCTGGCCACGCAAGGTTTTTTATGTCGATATGGCGTGGTTGGGTAAGGAGTTGCAGCTCGAACTGCCGCAGTACACCATTTTACAAGTGAGTCCGGAAGAGCCGGCCTATATACGCAATTGGGAAGAACATTTTAAAAAACCGGGTGGTATACCGGCCGAAAGACACATGAGTTATGCCGTACAATGGTTTGCTCTGTGTCTGGCGGTAGTGGTCATCTACCTGGTAGTTAACCTGAAAAGGATTAAATAGTAGTGATGAATAAACGCTTGCAGGCTGTTGTTGTTATGTTGCTTTTTGCCGCACCGATGGTAGGTGCATGGGTTATGTTCAAGTACTATCCTCACCTGCTTTCCAGTATGGGCAAATCCAACTATGGTGAGTTTGTCTACCCGGTCAGGCAGATGAGCATGGCCAAGCTGGAAGATTATCAGGGTAGACAGTTTGACCGGGAGATCATCAGGAATCACTGGGTCATGCTCTATATTGACAAACCAGACTGTAATCAGGACTGTCGTAACAACCTGGACAAGATACGCCAGGTCCGCCTCGCACAAGGTAAAGAGATGGGCAGGGTCAAGACCATGTTTGTGATAGCCGGTGATGGTGATATCAGTCATCTGTCAGAATACCTGAGTACACAGGCCAATATGATCGTTGCAAGATTAGGGGACCAGAATCGTGCAGACTGGTTAAAGGTGTTTACCCAGGAAGATGGGAGTAGTCCGATTGATACTCGACGTGTTTACTTTGTTGATCCACTGGGTCAGTTGATGATGTATCACGATCTGAATAATGAATCCGGTAATATGGAACAAACAAGCGGTATGCTCAAGGATCTTAAAAAGCTCTTGCATAATAGCAAGGCCACCAGCTAGCGTTATGACAGGGCAGTACCAACATTCGACTCTAAATATCACAGGCCGGTAGCAGAATATGACAGGCGTAAACTGGAAAGATTATTACGAACTATGTAAACCGAAAGTCGTCGGGCTGATCGTATTTACTGCCGTGGTGGGGATGTTTATGGCGACCGGAACCGCCAATGCCCCCGACGCGATGGTGCCTTGGAATGTACTGATATTCGGCACACTGGGTATCGGGCTGGCGTCGGCGTCAGCCGCCGCAATCAACCACGTAGTTGATCGCCGCATCGATGCCATTATGAACAGAACCCATAACAGGCCTTTACCATCGGGTCAGGTGTCCAGTAAACAGGCGCTGATTTTCGCGCTGACACTGGGAGCCATAGCGATGTTGATGCTGGTGGTACGGATCAACTTGTTGACGGCAGTGCTGACCCTGGTGTCATTGATAGGTTATGCGGTGATTTATACGCTCTACCTGAAACGCGCGACCCCGCAGAATATCGTGATTGGTGGCGCTGCCGGTGCCGCCCCGCCGGTACTGGGATGGACCGCTGTGACCAATAGCATCGATCCCGGTGCGTTGTGGCTGTTTCTGATAATTTTCATCTGGACCCCGCCGCATTTCTGGGCGCTGGCTATCCATCGTCGTGATGAATATGCAAAAGTGGACATACCGATGTTACCGGTTACTCACGGCATTGAGTTTACGCAGTTACAGGTTTTGCTCTATACCATCCTGTTGATTATCGTCAGCTTGATGCCATACCTGACCCGTATGAGTGGGCCATTCTACCTGGTCGGTGCGGTGATTCTTGGTGCGGGCTTTCTGTATCACGCGATGAAACTCAAGCGCGAAAATGAGCAAAAGTTGGACCAGAAGATTGCGATGAAGACCTTCGGTTACTCGATTATATATCTGATGGGCATTTTCGCGCTGTTGCTGATCGATCACTATATTCCGTTACTGTTTTCTCTGCTGTCCTGATTCCTGTCATCTGGTCGCCTCGTGCCCAGGCAGGCGCTGGATGCACAACTATTTTCTATCGTCTAAACTGTTCAGTCATATGACACACAGGGTTTGATTAGTGTGCCAAAACCAGCCATTTGCATCCTGCAGGCTGGTGAAATAGACCGTCCGGGTCAAGTATTATAGGAATATGCCGATATAATAATGATGATAAATCAAGGCATTAGCTGTGATTTGTCATTAAGCCCTCGTTATTTATGAGGCTTGTAATACTGTATATTATTATATTAGAATATACTCCCTTTTTTGGCCTGCATCCATGTATGTGTATGCGGCCATTTTTATGACTGAGTATTAATTGACCAGCCGGTGCTGGTTAGCAGATAGAGAGGCGACTATGGCGGCAGGCGAACAGTACAATTATGACATTGTCCGCAAATTCTCGATTATGGCCCTGGTCTGGGGTGTTTTAGGAATGACAGCAGGCGTTTATATCGCTGCTGAACTGGCATTCCCGTTCATGAATTTCGACATCCCGGAACTGACCTTTGGCCGCTTGCGCCCGGTACATACCACCCTGGTGATCTTCGGTTTTGGCGGTAGCGCGCTGTTCGCGACATCCTATTATATCGTACAGCGTACCTGCCAGACCCGCCTGTCGAGTGCCAGTCTGGCCAATTTTACCTTCTGGGGCTGGCAGTCTGTGATCGTTCTCGGTGTGATCAGTTATGTGCTGGGTTACAGCCAGGGACGTGAATACGCCGAGTTCTCATGGCCGCTGGATCTGCTGATTACCGTGGTCTGGGTCGCCTATCTGGTCATTTACGTACAGACCATACGTCATCGCTCGCAGCCACATATCTATGTCGCCAACTGGTTCTTTATGGCGTTCATACTGGCAACCGCGATACTGCATGTCTTCAATAACCTGGCCGTACCTGTCGGCCTGTTCAGCCTGTCTTCGTATAGTGCGTTTTCAGGGGTACAGGATGCGATGACCCAGTGGTGGTATGGCCACAATGCGGTAGGCTTCTTCCTGACAGCGGCGTTTCTGGGCATGATGTATTACTTTGTGCCCAAACAGGCGGGCCGTCCGGTCTATTCCTATCGCTTGTCGATCATCCACTTCTGGGCGCTGGTCTTCCTGTACATGTGGGCCGGTGCCCATCACCTGCACTGGACAGCGCTGCCGGACTGGACCTCGACACTGGCTGCCACCTTCTCGATACTGCTGTTGCTGCCGTCCTGGGGTGGCATGATTAACGGTATCATGACCCTGTCCGGTGCCTGGGACAAGCTGCGTTCTGATCCGGTCATGATGTTCCTGATTACCGCGTTGTCATTCTATGGTATGTCCACTTTCGAAGGACCGCTAATGGCGCTGAAGAGCGTGAATGCGCTGTCGCATTACACCGACTGGACCATCGGTCACGTGCATTCCGGTGCGTTGGGCTGGGTGGCAATGGTCAGCTTCGGTTCCATGTATCACCTGATCCCACGTCTGTACGACACCGAAATGTACAGCAAGAAGTTGATGTACGTGCATTTCTGGCTGGCCTCGATCGGCATCGTGTTGTATATCACCGCGATGTGGGTGGCCGGTATCGGCCAGGGCCTGATGCTGCGTGGTTTTGATGAGTACGGCAACCTGGCGTACAGCTTTATTGAAACCGTGATCTTCCTGAAGCAGCCGTATATCTGGCGCACCATTGGTGGCGCATTCTTCCTGGCCGGTATGCTGGTCATGGTTTACAACGTATTCGCAACGATCAGACAGGCGAAGAAAGAGACGGCTATACTGGATGCCAAGATCGCTGCCAAGCTGGCCAATGCCTGATTATCGATTAGGGGAAAGAAATAATGCGTCATGAAAATATCGAAACCAATGTAGGTCTGCTGGTTGCCCTGACTCTGGTCGTAATTAGTATAGGCGGTCTGATTGAAATCGTACCGTTGTTCTTTATCGATGAAACTATCGAACAGGTAAAGACGACAGACGGCAAGGATGCGATCCGGCCGTTTACACCGCTGGAGAGCCGTGGTCGTGACATCTATATCCGTGAGGGCTGTTACCTGTGCCACTCGCAGATGATACGTCCGTTCAGGGACGAGATCCTGCGTTATGGCCATTATTCTCTGGCCGCGGAGTCACAGTACGATCATCCATTCCAGTGGGGTTCGAAACGTACCGGGCCTGACCTGGCACGTGTCGGCGGCAAGTATTCGAACGAGTGGCATACCCAGCACATGATCGCGCCGCGTTCGGTGATGCCGGATTCGATCATGCCGAACTATCCGTGGCTGCTGGAAAATGATCTGAAGTACAACGATATTGCCGGGCGCCTGAAATCACAGCGCATTGTTGGTGTGCCCTATTCACTGACCGATGAGGAATACGAAGCCAATGTCGAACGCTTTGGCAAGGAAGCAGCAGACAGGCTGAATATTCACGCTGCTGAAGAAAACCTGATGGCCCAGGCTGAACAGGGTAACTATGACGGCGACCGCAGTCGCCTGACTGAAATGGATGCACTGGTCGCCTACCTGCAGGTACTGGGTACGATGGTTGACTTCAAGCAGTACGATGAAGGGCACTTTGCCGAGTTCCGCTAGGCCGGATCAGCAGGAAACAGGACATGTGGGATTGGTTGAAATGGTTTACGCATATGGAAAACAGCAAGGTTGCTGCGTTGATCATTTTCTTTTCCCTGTTCGTAGCAATATTGATTTACGTGTTTGGTCACAAGCAGCGCTCTGAAAGACTGGAGTCATACAAGTACATCCCGTTTGATGAGGACGACGAGCCGGACACAAATGATAGCAAGCACAAGGGTACGCAAGATGAGCGAGAATAAGAAAACCGGGCATGCAGTTCAGACCACTGGTCACGCCTGGGATGGTGATATACAGGAATATAACAACCCGATTCCGCGCTGGTGGTTATGGTCGTTTTATGCCACGGTTGTATTCTCCATTATTTACTGGGTGCTGTACCCGGCCTGGCCGATCGGTCACAGCTATACAACGGGTGTACTGAACAATATCACCTATACCGTCAACGGTGAAGAAAAGACTACTCACTGGAATACCCGTGCGCGCCTGGTAAGGGATATGCAGACCGGTGAGGATGCGGTCAAGCAGCGCCGGCATATGCAGGAAGTGGCCAATGCCAGTTTCTCAGCGATTCTGTCTGACCCGAAGATGATCGATTTCAGCAGCAAGATCGGCAAGGTGCTGTTCACTGATAACTGTGCGGCCTGCCACGGTATGGGTGGTCAGGGTGTCGTTGGCCTGTTTCCCAGCCTGGTGGATGACGACTGGCTATGGGGTGGTCGTACCGAGAATATCCGTGAAACCATTGCGTCCGGCCGTATTGGATTCATGCCGGCATTTGGCAAGACATTCTCTGATCAGCAGATGGACGATGTGGTTGAGTATGTCCTGAGCCTGTCCAATCAGGCAGAGGACCAGCCACGGGTACAGCGTGGCAAACAGCTGTTTGGCGGAGAACAGGGTGGTTGTTACTACTGTCACAACCAGGAAGGAACTGGTATCCAGTCACAGGGTGCGGCCAACCTGACCGACCAGATCTGGACTATCGTCGATGTTGCCGGACAGAAAGATATCGAAGGCAAGCGTGCACTGGTACGCGAGGTGGTCAGTAAAGGTGTAAACCGCAGTATGCCCAACTGGAAAGGGCGTCTGAGTGATGAGGAGATCAAGCTGTTGACGGTATACGTGTATAATCTCAGTGGCGGCAAGTGACACTGAGCGTCTGCCCTTCAGTTACTACAGGGGGCTGTTCATATCAGGGATATGGACGGCCCTTTGCCTTCTCTGTGTATGACTAACATGTCCGTACCAGTCAACCAGGGCGGAACACAGGCAAGGATACCGATCTATCCACGCTCTGTGAAAGGTCGTTTTCGTCGCCTGAAATGGGCCATCCTGGTCATTGCCTATGGCACCTATTTCATGTTGCCATGGTTGCAGTGGGAACGTAGTGGCGCCGCCAGCCAGGCGCTACTGTTTGATATCACCTCACGGCGATTTTACCTGTTTGACCTGGTTGTCCACCCGTCCGAGATTTTCTGGCTGGCCGGCTTCCTGGTGATTGCGGCTCTGTTGCTGTTCTTCGTTACCGGTATCGCCGGGCGTGTGTTTTGTGGTTACTTCTGTTTCCAGACGCTGTGGACCGATGTCTTTATCAAAATCGAAAGACTGGTGCAGGGTGAACGCCCGGCACGTATCCGACTGGATAAATCAGGCTGGACCGCGGACAAGCTGTTCAAAAAAGGGCTGACCCATGTGCTGTGGCTCAGCGTCGCGCTGCTTACTGGTATAACCTTTGTATTGTACTGGGGCTACGCCCCGGAGCTGGTCGTACAGCTGTTTACAGGTCAGGCGCCGTTTGCGGCCTATGCCACCACCCTGTTCCTGACCGCGACCACCTATGTGATGGCCGGGCTGGCACGCGAACAGGTGTGCACCTATATGTGTCCCTATGCCAGGTTCCAGAGCGCGATGTTCGACAAGGACACCCTGATCGTGGCTTATGACCGGCAGCGTGGCGAGTCACAGTTAGGCCGGAATAAACTGGTCAAGGGACTGAAACAGCAACAGCAACGTCACCAGGCCGGTTACGGCGATTGCGTCGATTGCGGATTCTGTGTACAGGTCTGCCCGACCGGTATTGATATCCGTGACGGCTTGCAGATCCAGTGCATCTCTTGTGCGTTATGTATCGACGCCTGTGACAACATCATGGACAGTCTTGGCTGGCCGCGTGGCCTGATCAAATATGATTCCGAACGTCACCAGGAGGGTAGCAAGCCCAGACTGTTCAAGGCCAAGAATATCGGTTATGCCGTGACATTACTGCTTGCTACCGTGTTACTGGTGTGGAGCGTGATCACCAGTTCAACGCTGGATGTAGCGGTACAGCAGGTCCGGCAACCACTTTACGTGGTACTGTCAGACGGCCAGATACAAAACAGCTATATGTTGAAACTGAACAACAAGCAGAAGGTCCCGCTAAGCCTGGATATCAGTGTGCAGGGACTGGATGACGCGGTGCTGGATCTGGGTCGTGTACGTCATATCGAGATTGGTGCGGACCAGAGTCTGCAGGTACGGCTGAGAGTGCGTATGCCTCGAGACACCGGGCAGACGCAGATACCGTTTGCATTCGTGATCGATGCAGATGGCGTTGAGCAGCCATTAAGCGTTCCGGCATTTTTCTCCATGCCCAGGTAATCAACAGAGGTCATCATGCTATCCGGTTTTCTGACATTGCCCATCGGCCTGGTTGTGGAATTTCTGCTGTTTTACCTGTTGTACCGCTTCAGTCCATTGCATAGCGTGCAGTCACTGCTGGTGGCGCTGTTACTCACTCTCGCGGTGTATCTGCCTTACAGCCTGCTGAACTGGAGTGGTGTCGATGTGTTTGTGCTGCATCTCGCGGTATTTGCAACGGCGGTCTACATAACCGGCATCATCCTGCGTTCGGGTAAAAAGAGCACACGACGCTTTCACTGGGCACCGGCACTTATCATTCTGTTCTTTGTCGTGATTATTGTGGTCGACAGCGTGTTTGTGACCATGTCCATGCGCGGCTTGCCGAAGGGCCTGCAGGAATCCCTGCTGCCGACACCGAGAAAAGAGCAGGGTGTAAGTACCCTGTTCCCCGGTGTTGTACCGGAAAACAAGTACCAGAAAGAGTCGCAATACAATGCCTATATCGCACAGCGTACCGAGCAGGCTGCGAGGGGCTGGCAGGTGGGCAAGGGCTGGTTGCAGGGTGTCCCTGCCGCGGGTCAGGAAGCGGTATTTCAGTTACAGATACTCGACCGCTTGTCACAGCCGGTATCCGGTCTGAACCTGAAAGGCCGCTTTATGCGTCCGGCAGACAGCAGGCTGGACCTGGATTTCAGCATGAACGAGGTCATGCCGGGTGTCTATCGTGTGGCCGTCGTGCTGCCTGTCGCAGGTACCTGGGACCTGCTGCTGGATGCGCTGGATGACGATAAGCAGGTATATGAGCTGAAGGCCAGTACCACGATTACTGACAAGTAATTCTTACACATGGCCAGGTTAAGCGTCACTGAAATCTGAATTCTGATATCTGATATAGTTAAACCCTTCCGATTCAAAACGACGGTCTATCTGTGTCAGATCAAGATTCCAGTACCTGTTATCACTGTGGTTTGCCGAACCCGCCGAACAGTCATTATGTCGTCGAGATCGAGGGGCAGCAGCGGGCGATGTGCTGCCCGGGTTGTGCAGCTGTGGCCAGGGCGATCGTCGACCAGGGTCTGACCGACTATTACAAATACCGCACCGAGCCGGCGCGCAATCCGGCCGAACTGGTTCCGGACAGCCTGCAGGAAATGGCCCTGTACGACCGTCCCGAGATCCAGCAACAGTTTGTATCGGTCAAATCTGAAAATGTGCGTCAGGCATCGCTGATATTGGAAGGCATTACCTGTGCCGCCTGTATCTGGCTGAACGAACGCCATGTCAGCGCCATCCCCGGTGTGCTGGAATTTCGTGTTAATTTCGCATCACACCGTGCGCAGGTCAGCTGGGACAGCAGCCAGTTGCATCTGAGCGATATCCTGCAGGCTATTGCCGCGGTCGGCTATATCGCCCATCCGTTTGATCCGGGCCGGCAGGAGGTCGTGTATAAAAAAGAACGCTCACAGGCGCTACGAAGAATAGCAGTCGCCGGTCTGGGTATGATGCAGGTGATGATGCTGGCCGTGGCGCTATACGCGGGCGACTACCAGGGCATGGATGCGGATCTGAAAAACTTTATGCGCTGGATCAGTCTGCTGATAACGACGCCGGTGGTGCTGTATTCAGCGCAGCCGTTCTTCCGCAGGGCCTGGCGCGATTTACGCCGTACACAGCTGGGCATGGATGTGCCGGTGTCGCTGGCTATCGGTGCGGCCTTCCTGGCCAGTGCCTGGGCCACGGCAGCCGGTACCGGCGAGGTCTATTTCGATTCGGTCAATATGTTTACCTTCTTCCTATTGAGCGGCCGCTTCCTCGAAATGCAGGCGCGTCACAAGGCCGGGCTGGCCGCCGATGAGCTGATCCGTATCCTGCCGGCGATGGCGACACGGCTAGACGATGGAGTGCCGATCGAGGTGCTGGTCAGCGAATTGATGGTCGGCGACCGGGTACAGGTCAAGCCCGGTGGTACGATACCGGCGGACGGGATCGTGGTCGACGGCCGTAGCAGTGTTGATGAATCCCTGCTTACCGGAGAAAGCCATCCGGTCGCGATTGAGATATCGGATTCCGTGGTTGGTGGTAGTATCAATATTTCCAGCCCGATAATCGTAGACATCCAGCATGTCGGTGAAGACACGGTGCTGGCCGGAATTATTCGCCTGCTCGACCGCGCCCAGACCGAAAAGCCGCGTATCGCGCAGCTGGCCGACCGCATCGCGGCCTGGTTTGTCGCTGCCATCCTGTTACTCGCGGTTGCCGTGTTTGCGTGGTGGTGGCAGCACGAGCCGGCCGAGGCCTTCTGGATTACGCTGTCGGTACTGGTGGTGACCTGTCCCTGTGCGCTATCGCTGGCGACCCCGGCCGCACTGGTTGCCGGTACCGGAGCGCTGACCCGGCAGGGTCTGTTGACCACCCGGGCACATGCCCTCGAGGTACTCGGTCAGGCCACGCATATGATATTCGACAAGACCGGTACGCTGACGCATGGGCAACTGGAACTGATTGACACGCGAGTGCTGGGTTCGGTAGCTGCGCAGCAATGTATAGAATTGGCCGGAGCGCTGGAACAGTCTTCCGAGCATCCGCTGGCACGTGCGTTTCAGCACAGCAGTCACAACACCCTGAGCGCGACCGAGGTCGAGGCAGTCACCGGGCAGGGTATCCAGGGCGTCATCGACGGCAAGGTATACCGGCTGGGCAGTCCGGCGTTTAGCGGTTGTGAGGAATCCATTCTGGCGGAATCGTCCGCAGCGCTGGCCAGCCAGATTGTACTTTCCGATGAGCAGGGGCCGTTGTGCGTGTTTTCACTTGCCGACCGGTTGCGCGACGAGGCAGCAGAAGCGATTAGGCTGTTGCGAGCGCAGGGTATTAGCATCTGGCTGTTAAGCGGTGACAGTACAGATAATGTTCGCCAGGTCGCCACAGGGCTCGGTATCGACCATGCAGAAGGTCGCATGCTGCCTGAAGACAAGCTCGAACGACTCCGTCAGCTGGAGCAGACCGGTGCCGTGGTCGCGATGGTTGGCGATGGCGTTAATGATGCGCCGGTACTGGCCGGCGCAGCGGTATCCATTGCGATGGGCGGGGGTACGCAACTGGCACAGGTCAGCGCCGACATGTTGCTGCTGTCGGAGAACCTGATGCACTTGAGCGAAGGCGTCAGGCAGTCGCATCGTACCCGCAGTATTATTCGCCAGAATCTGGGCTGGGCGCTTGTGTATAATACGGTAGCGCTGCCACTGGCGGCGGCCGGCTATATCGCGCCGTGGATGGCGGCAATCGGGATGTCGATGAGTTCACTGGTCGTGGTGCTCAATGCACTGCGATTGTCGTCCAGAACACAACAAATGGATACCAATGTCCGCAAAGTGACGGGCTAGCAATATGAATATTCTGTATTTACTGATACCAATCGGGCTGGTTTTCCTGGCAGGAGCGATCTGGCTGCTGATCTGGGCGATACGCAGTGGCCAGTACGATGATCTCGAGGGTCCGGCATTCCGGGTGCTGATGGACGATGACGACCCGCGTATTCCACAATACAAATCCGCTGATGAAGCAGGGCAGAACCACAAGCAGGAGCAAAACCAGAGTAGTAATACTAATAAAACGGATAATAAGTGAGCAGTTGACCGCAAGCTCCGGATATTACAGAGAAAGTCGAAAAATGCCGCTTAAGACGTTGCTGAATATTGTAATAACTTTATGATTTCATTAAAAAACTAATATATCATTGAATTAATTGACTTTTTTAAAGCCATAAAAATTATTTATAGAATAACACACGAACAGGCCGTTTTTTGGCTTGCATTTCGGCTGATCTTGCGCAGAATTAGTGTTGAATCAGGGAGCGATATCATATAAGATTTCGCTAATATTCAACGGAGATTTAGTCATGTTTACCTTCGAGAATTTACCCCTGACAATCGTCATTGGGCTTGTGACAGTGGCGTGGCTGTCGTTTCTGACGGTCTTACTTGCATAGTTTCATGTAAGTATTATTTGCTCCCAAGCATGCGGCCTCACTCATGTGAGGCCGTTTTTTTTATTGTGCCGGATAAATAAGATTAGCCGAACAGATTTTCCCTGAACTGGGCCTGGATAGATTCGACTTCGTCACGGTTGTTAGACATTGCCTCGACACAGTCCGGGTCGAGCTTGGGTCCGGCAAGATGCTCTAATTCCTCAAATGTTGCGTCAATACTCCAAGCCTGTTTATAGGGTCGACGGCTGGTCAAAGCATCATAGACGTCAGCGACGGCTATAATACGTGCTTCCAGTGGGATCTCCTCATCTTTTAATCCGGACGGGTAGCCTTTCCCATCCATGGTTTCATGATGGAACTCAATAATATTGCGCAAGATATCGATGTGATAGAAATGCTGCATGCCAAAATTCTGCAGTAGGCCATCTATAAGCTCACGGCCTTTTTGGGCATGGGTGCGCATGATTCGCATTTCATCCTCATTTAGACGAGCTTCTTTTAGCAGGATACGGTCTGGGATTGCGATTTTGCCAATATCATGTAGTGGAGAAAACATGTAAATATGTTCGATATAGTCATCGTCAAGATTGTGCTTATCGGCAAGTGAGGAAGCGATAAGGCGCGAGTAACGTGACATTCTATCCAGATGGCCACCGGTCTCCGGATCACGCAAGTGTGTGATATGCCCCGTTGTTTTAATGGCTGCGGTCAGCGTCTGTATGGAATCCAGTTCGTTAGCGACCATTAGCGAGAGCATATGTCCCATCATGTCCAGTTCATCCAGGACTTCGGGCCTAAAACAGTTGGACTCACGAGAATTAAAAAAGATAAAACCGAAAAAACGGTTATTATGGATCATCGGCATGGTATAGCTGGCAGCATATCCTGCACGTCCAATGCGGCGGGTATGTTCATGCTTACCATCTTCAAAGGTCAGCATATTATTAATCACACGAGGCTGACGTTTTTCCAGCAAGGCCTTCAGTGAAGGTGCATCGTCCAGTAGAGCCTGGTAGTTGTCCAGTGGCGATTCGCCTTCACTGCTATGCAGGTAGGTTTTAAGAAGTGTTGTTTCCGAATCATAAATAGAAATTGCAATACGCCCAATGAACGGAAAATGAATCTTGATCGCCTTATGGGTGCAGGCCAGCTTTTCCTTTAACGGGATATCGAGATCCAGGGAAGTGAGTATGTCCTTATGTTCGGTCATTTGTATGTTCCGGCTATTGAGGATTTACGTGTACTTAGTATAGCGGTTATCAATCCCCTGCATTAAGCCAGCATATCAAGGCACTATCTAACAACACAGTAATTATGGTTTATGGCCGCGAAGGCGGGAAAGCACGGCGCTGAAATCCAGTGGTATAGTGGTATCAATCGCAATTGAGTTAGCGCGCTCCTGGTCGTCAAGTTCTTGTGCGGTTTGCAACTGGTGCGCCAGTACCAGCAAATTGGCTTCTGATGCATCCGTCCCGGTGCGATCACGGGCGGTGATTCTGGATTTCAGCTCGGTGGTTGGTGCCTGACAATCAAGAATGAAGTAGGTCCTATCCAGTCTGTTTGCCAGTTCTGTAAATGGCCGCCTTTGCGCGATGGACAGGAAGGCTGCGTCTACGATGACGGTATAGCCGGCTCGGATGATTTTTTCAGCGATATCAGCCAGGCGGGTATAGGTTTTTTCGCTCATCTCACGGGTATAGATACCGCTGTTGACCGATGAGCCGGAGCGCTGGGTTTCGCCCAGGCCGGACAGGCGCTTGCGTTCAATATCGGATCGGATGTGGAATGCGCCAGCCTGTACGGCCAGTTCATGCGCGATGCTGGTCTTACCGGAACCGGACAGGCCATGAGTAATCACCAGTACCGGTTTATCGGGATTACAATACCGGTCTGCCTGCGTCAGGTAGGACTGAAACTCGATCAGGATCTGTTGTTGCTCAGTGGGCCGGATGTCATGTTGATGAGCACGGATGCAATCAACCTTGGCGCGGACCATGGCCCGGTAGACCAGGTAGAGACGCAACACATCTACACCGTCATAGTCGCCAGTCAGTTGCAGGTAGCGATTAAGAAATTCCCAGGCCAATGCGGGTTGCCCCCGGTCCTCCAGATCCATGGCCGTGAATGCAATCTCGCTGGCAACATCTATCCAGTACAGGTTCGGATTGAACTCGATACAATCAAAGATCAGGATATTGCCGTAATCCAGGGCAATATTATGCAAGTGAAGGTCACCATGACATTCGCGGATATAGCCGGATGCCTTGCGTAGTTCCAGTGTCGGTTTGTGTGCCTGCCAGCTGCGTCGGGTCCAGTCCCTGACACCTTGCAGTTGCAGTAGTGTGGCATGGTCCGTGGCCAGTGCCTGTATCTGATCCAGGTTCTCGATCATCGGGTCGAGGATGCGGTCAGGTGTACCATAGGGTGATGTGCTGTCTGCTACAGCAATGTGCTGATGAAAATCGGCTACTTTTTCTGCAAGCAGGCGGATATGTTCAGCCGTCAGTTCGTCACGCGCCAACAACTTGTCGAGTTCCTGGTCCGGATTAAACTCGCGCATTTTAACGGCATAATCGAGCACCGGACCATCACCGTTTAAGACAGGTTGCTCAGGTGCACCATTGATGCTGACCACATCCAGGTACAGGTCCGGCGCCAGCCTGGCATTCAGGCGTATTTCTTCCTCACAATAGTGTTTGCGCCGGTCGAGAGTGGAAAAATTCAGGAAGCCCAGGTCGACTGGCTTTTTAAGCTTGTAGGCGTAGGGGCCGGTCAGGATGACCCAGGAGATATGGGTTTCCACCAGGGTGATCTCTGTCACATCATGCGGATAGACCCCTGCGTTCTGAAGTGATGTGATCAGTGTTTCCGTATTCATGGGCCCGGATTATTGTTGAACAGTAAAAAAGTGTTAATCAAATGTATGGGATATGGCTGACGACAACCTAACCCGTCTTAAAGTATAGATATAAGCGCTGTCAGTGGCTATTTGAACGCAATACATGATCTGGGACAAATCGCCTTATCCATTGTTTTGCTATTCTCATTTTGTATTCTATTCTATTTATATAGAAGTTCTATGTTATAGAAGGTGTATGGCAGCTTTCCATACCGATGTGGTTCTGTGTTCTATTAATGTTACCGGGCAGATGCGCTGGTCAACCATGAGTAACCAAGTTGAAAGAATGCTGGATGATATCAGGAGCGAGGTCAGATATACGCGACACATGATAGGAAGGGATGAGCTGGCGCCCGAAGTGATGGAGGCAATGCGTGTTGTGTCTCGCAAGGAGTTTGTCCCGAAAGCCATGCAGCCTTTTGCCTATGATAATGGCCCCTTGTCGATCGGATACGGCCAGACTATATCGCAACCCTATATCGTCGCGCTGATGACGGACCTGCTTGGTCTGGAGGCAGGTCATGTCGTGCTTGAGATTGGCACAGGCTCCGGTTATCAAACAGCGATACTGTCCAGGCTCGCCAGCAAGGTTTATTCAGTCGAATTGATTGGCACACTTGGCGAACAGAGCCGCAAACGACTGGAGCGACTGAAATACGACAATATAGAAACACGTATCGGCAATGGCTACGAAGGCTGGCCAGAGCACGCCCCCTATGACGCCATTATCGTTACCGCCGCGGCATCACATATCCCCGTGGCGCTGCTGGAGCAACTGAAACCGGGAGGCAGGATGACCATTCCGGTCGGGCTGCCCCACAGTCACCAGGAGTTGATGTTGGTAGAAAAAGACAACCAGGGCGAAACCCGTGTCAGGAAGATCCTGGATGTTGCGTTTGTACCGCTGGTGGCGGACCCGTCACTTGAACACGAGCATATGAAGACCTGAAAAGGACAGATACTTGATGCCGGTAAACAAGAGCCAATATCTGTTATTGCCAGAAGAGCTGTACAAGGCCTGTGACCTGTCATTGTTCAGTTTCAGAACAACCGCAGAGCTGGAGGATATCAGCGATATTATCGGCCAGCAAAGGGCAACGGATGCGCTTAAGTTCGGTGTTGGCATCAGTCACGATGGCTATAACCTGTATGTGTCGGGTTCGACAGGGCTGGGCAAGCATGAGGCGGTTAAACGAATTCTGGAAGAAAAAATAACGGATACTGAAATACCGCCGGACTGGTGTTATATCAATAATTTTACCCATCATCACAAGCCGATTGCACTGAAGATTCCTGCCGGCAAGGCGCAGAAACTCAAGGATGATATGCAGCAACTGATCGAGGACCTGCTGATCGCCATTCCTGCGGCTTTTGAAAGTGATGAATACCGGATCAGGGCGCAGAAGATCCGGGATGAATACAAGGGGCTGGAAGAGGCGGCATTTGCCGAGATCAGTGAAAAAGCAGCAAACCAGAATATTGCGCTGCTCAAGACACCAGGTGGATACACCCTGGGCCCGATGAAAGATGAAAAGATACTGGCGGCCGAAGAGTTTAACAAACTGACGGAGGATGAACAGGAAGAGATAATGGAGGCCACCCGGGAGATCGAGGAAGAGCTCCGGGCGATTATCAGAAAGATACCGGTCTGGACCAGGGAGACCAGAAGGAATATCAACAAACTCAACCGGGAGGTCTCGCGTCTGACGGTCGAGGAGTTTATCGCCGAGTTACAGACGGAATACAATGTGCTGCCCGATGTGCTGAAATTTGTCGATGAGGTGAAAAGCGGCATTATCGGCGATGCCGAGCTGTTCAGGGAGCATGGGGGCGCAGAGATCTCGTCAGAACAGCGTAAGGAACTGATGGAGATGTTCTCCAAGTACCAGGTAAACGTACTGGTTGATAACGGTGAGCTTGATCATGCACCGGTTGTCTATGAAGACAACCCAAGTTACAACAACCTGGTAGGCAGGGTAGAGCACCTGGCGCATTTCGGCGCACTGATCACCGATTTTACCCTGATCAAGCCCGGTGCATTCCATCGTGCCAATGGCGGTTACCTGGTACTCGAGGCACGCAAGGTGCTGACCTCGCTGTATGCGTGGGAGGCCCTGAAAAGGGTGTTGCGGGCACATGAAGTGCGTATTGAATCGCTGGAACAGGTATTGAGCATTGCCAGCACGATATCACTGGAGCCGGAACCCATACCGGTAGATGTAAAGGTTATATTGACTGGCGATCGCCTGCTGTACTACCTGCTCAAGGAATACGATGCCGAGTTCAGCCAGTTGTTCAAGGTGACATCCGATTTCTCCGAAGACATAGACAGAAGTGACGAGAACACGGAAATCTATGCCAGGATGATAGCAACCCTGCAGCACGACATGCAGCTGAGGCCGTTAGACGCCGCCGGTGTGGCAAGAATCATCGAGGACTGTGCAAGGAAAGTGGAGGATGGTGAAAAGCTGTCATTGCATATGGGTAATCTCAAGGACCTGCTCGGTGAGTCGGATTACTGGGCAGGTGAATCAGGCAGGGAAGTGATGGGTCATGAGGATGTACAAAAGGCGATCGATATGCGTATCGAGCGACTGGATCAGTTGCATGAACGCATGAAAGAACAAATTCTCAGAGGTATCTATTTACTCGAGACCGAGGGTTCCAAGGTGGCGCAGGTGAATGGGCTGTCGATCCTGCAGCTGGGTGATTACGCATTCGGACGTCCGTTCAGAATCACCGCGACCGCCAGGCTGGGTAGTGGCAAGGTGATCGATGTTGAACGTGAAGTCGAGCTGGGCGGTTCGGTACACTCCAAGGGGGTGCTGATCCTGTCGGCCTACCTGGCCAATCGCTACGCCCAGGACCAGCCGCTGTCACTGAGCGGTAGCCTGGTGTTCGAGCAGTCCTACGGTCAGGTCGAGGGTGACAGTGCGTCCGTTGCTGAACTGTGTGCATTGCTATCGGCCCTAGCCAGGATTCCCGTATTGCAATCGCTGGCAGTGACCGGCTCGATCAACCAGATCGGGCAGGTGCAGGCCGTAGGTGGCGTGAATGAAAAGATCGAGGGCTTTTTTGATATCTGCAAGGAACGCGGTTTGACAGGTGATCAGGGTGTCATTATCCCAAGGTCGAATGTCAAGCACTTGATGTTACGCCATGATGTAGTCGAGGCAGCCAGGGATGAAAAATTTCACATCTATGGAGCTGAGTACGCGGACGAGGTGATGGAGTTGCTGACAGGAATTCCCGCTGGTATAGCAGACGAACAGGGCAGGTATCCGGAGCACACTATCAATGCGTGTGTGCTGGAGCGGCTGGAGGAAATGAATAGCAAGCGCATCGACTATGGAAAGTCCATGCAGGACAGTGATGAGGGAATGGAATAGCACTAATATAATAACTTTTAACTATACTTCAGGAATATCAGTTAGACGGTAATAAAAAATCATGTCAAAAGAAAAATATATCGCAATTGATGGTAACCAGGCTGCAGCGGCAGTAGCGCACAGACTGAATGAGGTGATTGCCATTTATCCGATTACGCCTGCGTCCCCGATGGGTGAGTGGGCCGATGAGTGGTCTGCAAACGATCAGCCCAATCTCTGGGGAGTGGTGCCGGAGGTGATTGAGATGCAAAGTGAGGGTGGAGCCGCCGGTGCGGTTCACGGCGCCCTGCAGACCGGTTCACTGACCACAACCTTTACCGCATCGCAGGGACTGTTGTTGATGATCCCGAACATGTACAAGATTGCCGGTGAGTTGACGCCGACGGTATTCCATATTGCCGCACGTTCACTGGCCTCCCACGCCCTGTCGATATTCGGCGATCATAGCGACGTGATGACGGTGCGTATGACCGGCTTTGGCCTGCTGAGTTCAAATTCGCCGCAGGAGGTTATGGATTTTGCGATGATCGCCCAGGCCGCCAGTCTCGAGGGGCGCATCCCGATGTTGCATTTTTTTGACGGGTTTCGCACTTCGCATGAGGTGGCCAGGGTGTGCGCCATCGACGATGAAACCATGCATGGCATGATCGAAGACGAATGGATCAGCGACCATCACGGCAGGGGTCTGTCACCGGATCGCCCGGTGTTGCGTGGTAGTTCGCAGAATCCGGATGTTTTTTTCCAGGCGCGTGAGGCGATCAATGTCTACTACAACAGGATGCCCGACATCGTTCAGGGTGCCATGGATCGTTTTGCAAGTCTGACCGGCCGGCAATACCACCTGTTCGAATACACAGGCAGTGACAAGGCCGACCGTGTCATCATCCTGATGGGTTCGGGCGCTGAAACCGCGGAAGAGACGGTGGATTATCTGAACCGGCAGGATGAGAACATCGGTATGCTCAAGGTGCGCCTGTACCGGCCGTTTGATGCCGATGTGCTGATCAATGCGCTACCGTCCAGTTGCCGGCGCATTGCCGTGCTCGACAGAACCAAGGAACCGGGTGCCGATGGCGAGCCGCTTTACAAGGATGTGGTCACCGCGTTGTCACAGCACTGCAACAATGGTGAGTGCCGGTTTGAAGCGATGCCCCGGGTAATCGGCGGACGTTACGGTCTGTCGTCCAAGGAATTCACACCGGCAATGGTCAAGGCCGTGTTTGATGAGTTGGGCAGGGAGGCGCCAAAGAATCATTTTACCATCGGCATAAAAGACGATGTCTGTGATACCAGTCTGGACTGGGACAAGGACTTTCGTACCGATGCCCATGAACAGACCTTCCAGGCGGTGTTTTATGGCCTGGGGAGTGACGGTACGGTCAGTGCGAACAAGAACTCGATCAAGATTATCGCCGAAGGTACCGGCTTCCACACCCAGGGCTATTTTGTCTATGACTCCAAAAAGTCGGGCGCGGTGACGGTTTCGCATTTGCGTTTTGGTGAACAGCCGATACATTCGACCTACCTGATTAGCGACAATGATGCCAATTTCGTCGCTTGTCATCAGCCTGCTTTCCTGCAGCGCTACGACATGCTGGACATGGCCAGTCACAAGGCCGTGTTTCTGCTGAATACCCCGGTCGGAGCAGACCAGATCTGGGACGCGCTGACAGAAAAGATGCAGCAACAGATTATCGACAAAGAGATTCGTTTCTATGTCATAGACGCGAACGCGGTGGCGATGGAAACCGGTATGGGCAAGCGCATCAACACCATCATGCAGGCTTGCTTTTTCGCGATCTCTGGAGTGCTGCCTGAACAGGAGGCGGTTGCGGCGATCAAGGACGCGGTTGAAAAGACCTATGGCAGAAAGGGTAAACGTATCGTTGACATGAACTTCAAGGCAATTGATGGTGCCGTTGCCGGGATACACCAGGTCACGGTCCCTGGCCAGGTCAGCAGCAAACTGAAGCTGCACAGCCTGAGCACCGTGAAAGTGCCGGAGTTTGTCAGAAACGTGACTGCCGAGATCATTGCCGGGCGCGGTGATGATATACCGGTTAGCCAGATGCCGGTCGACGGCAGTTTTCCGCTCGGTACGGCCGCTTATGAAAAGCGTAACCTCGCTCTGGAGCTACCGGTGCTGGAAACGGAGCTGTGCACCCAATGCGGTAAGTGCCCGCTGGTTTGCCCACATGCCGCGATACGTAGCAAGATGTTTCATGAAAGCGAACTGACTAACGTACCTGATACTTTCAAACACATGCCAATGATCGGCAAGGGTTTTCCCGAAGGTATGCATATCACCTACCAGGTCGCCCCCGAAGATTGCACCGGTTGTGGTTTATGTGTGGAAATTTGCCCGATACACGACAAGAGTAATGTGAGCAGAAAGGCGCTGAATATGGCTGATCAGCCACCATTGCTCGATCAGGAAAGGGTCAACTGGGAATTCTTCCTGTCCCTGCCCGAATATGACCGCACCCAGCTTAAAGTCACCACGATCAAGGGCTCCATGGTGTTTCAGCCGCTGTTCGAATTCTCCGGCGCCTGTGTCGGATGTGGTGAAACACCCTATCTGAAACTGGCGTCACAGCTGTTTGGCGATCGCATGCTGGTTGCCAACGCGACCGGCTGTTCATCGATTTACGGCGGCAACCTGCCGACGACGCCATGGGCAACGAATAGTGACGGCCGCGGGCCGGCATGGAACAATTCCCTGTTCGAGGACAACGCCGAGTTCGGGCTGGGTATGCGCGTTGCGCTGGATAACCAGCGTGAATTCGCTGTGCATCTGCTTGAGCAACTGCGTGAACGCATCGGACCCGAACTGGTCGATGAAATACTTTCCGCCGATCAGGCGGATGAAGCAGGTCTGCAGCAACAACGACAGCGGGTACAGACGCTGCGTGACAAACTACATGCAATCGATGAGCCGGCGGCACGTCGCCTATCGCAGCTCGCGGATACACTTTGCAAGAAGAGTGTGTGGATCGTTGGTGGCGATGGATGGGCCTACGATATCGGTTATGGCGGGCTGGACCATGTGCTCGCGTCGGGCAGGAATGTCAATATCCTGGTACTCGATACCGAGGTCTATTCCAATACCGGCGGGCAGACTTCCAAGGCGACTCCCCGCGGCGCGGTGGCCAAGTTTTCGGCGGGTGGCAAGCCCAGCCCGAAGAAGGATCTGGGGCTGCTGGCGATGGATTATGAAAATGTATATGTTGCCCAGGTCGCCTACGGTGCAAAAGACATGCAGAGCCTGCGCGCATTCCTGGAGGCGGAAGCCTATGAAGGGACCTCTCTGATCATCGCCTACTCACCCTGTATCGCGCATGGGGTGGACATGTCGAATAACCACCGTCAACAACAACTGGCTGTCAAGAGTGGGCACTGGCCTCTGTTTCGTTTCAACCCGGACCGGATCAGGGATGGCAAGAATCCGTTACACCTGGATTCCGATCAGCCATCGATTCCGTACCGCGATTATGTGCAGACCGAGACACGCTTTAGTATGCTCTGGCATACTCACCCGGAAGATGCTGAACGCTTCCTGAAGCAGGCACAGCACGAGGTGGACCATCGATATCATTACTACCATCAGCTTGCCGAGCTGGACTGGACCGACAATAACAGTGTCACAACGACCAAAGCGAAAATAACCAAGAAGAAAATGGAGAGCAAGCCATGACAGACCTGACGACAGCCTATATGGGCCTGAACCTTGAGAATCCGTTGGTGCCTTCGGCGTCACCTCTGTCCAAGAATATAGATACGTCCATGCAACTTGAGGATGCCGGCGCCTCGGCGCTGGTGATGTATTCGCTGTTCGAGGAAATGATCGATGCCGAAGACCAGCGCCTTGAGCGCTTTTTTCACCAGCAGTCCATCGGGCACGGCGAGGCCGAGAGCTTTCACCCGGTACCGCCCACCTATACCCGCTATCAGGATAACTACCTGGAGCAACTGACCCGCCTTAAAGACCGGCTGAATATCCCAGTGGTGGCCAGCCTGAATGGTATTTCGAACGAGGGATGGATACAGTATGCGAAGGAACTGCAACAGGCGGGCGCTGACGCGCTGGAAATGAATGTCTACTATATCGCCGCTTCACCTTACGAAACCGGCGTAGAGGTAGAGAACCGCTACATCGAAATCCTGCAAATACTGCGTGAGAGTATCAAGCTGCCGATTACGATGAAGATTTCGTCGAACTTCAGCTCCATCATGCACATGGCGAAAAAGCTGGAGGCGGCAGGTGCGAACGGTCTGGCACTGTTCAATCGTTTTTATCAACCGGATATCGATCTGGACACCCTGAGAGTGAAATCAAAACTGGCACTGTCCTCACCGTCTGAATCCCTGTTACGTATACGCTGGACGGCGTTGCTGTATGGTCATATCAATATGTCGCTGGCGGTTACCGGCGGATTTCATGACAGCGAATCAGCGATCAAGGCTATCCTGGCGGGTGCTGATGTGGTGCATCTGTGTAGTGAGCTGCTGGATCATGGGCCGGAACGCATTACCGCGATACTGGCCGAACTGGAGGCATGGATGGAGCTGAAGGAATACGAGTCCGTCAGGCAGATGAAAGGTAGTATCAGTCAGCGGCATGCAGTTGATCCGGCGGCCTATGAACGTTCCAACTATATCGATGTCATTGACAGCTATACCACACCGAAAGGTGTAATGCGCTAGGGGATGGCCGCTATGGATTACCCGGTTTGTAACAGCAAGAGTAAGACCGGGTGAGCCAGGATACCGACCAGACCAGGCTTGACTATCTGGACCGTCCGCAGTTCCAGTCACTACTGGACGTACTGCAGGACGCCGGGTTTCGGTGCGTCGGTCCCCAGGTAAGCGATCATGCCATCGTATTCGAAGAGATCAGCTACGTCGGGCAGCTGCCCACAGGGATGGTTGATCGTCAGGGGCCTGGTAGATACACATTAAAGGACACCGGTACAGGCAGATTTTTCTACTGGGTGTCAGGACCACAGGCCCTAAAACCCCATCTGTTTTTACCACGAGAAGTCCTGTGGCAAGTTGATCGGGACGATGACGGCAAACTGCATTTTTCAAGCGCATGTGGACAGCCACAGGGCGTTGCATTTATCGGTGTCAGGTCCTGTGATCTGGCAGCACTCGATTTACTTGACCGGCACTTCCTGCAAGGCGACTACGTCGATAGCGCTTACCAGTCCAGGCGGCAACAGATATTTATTATCGCGGTCAATTGCGCCAGATCGGCTGAAACCTGTTTTTGTCATTCAACCGGTGATGGCCCGCAGGTACGGGGAGGCGGCTATGATTTACTGTTAAGCGAGTTGGACGAGGGTTTTATCATAACTTCCGGCAGCAGCAAGGGCGATGAAATACTGGTGCGCTTACCGCTGCGCGCCAGTACAAACCAGCAACATGAACAGGTCAGGCAGGAACTGGTGTCAGCAGAACAGCAGCAACGCAGCCTGCCGTCGACCGACCTGAATGAAAAACTGATGTCTCAGCTGGAACATCCGCGCTGGGATGATCTGCAGGAACGCTGTTTATCCTGCGGAAATTGTACTGCAGTTTGCCCGACCTGTTTTTGCCATAGCGAGATCGATCACCCCGGGCTGAATGGAATGACCAGCGAACATATCCGTGAATGGGATAGCTGTTTTACCTCGGGGCATAGCTATATCCATGGTCATGTGCTGCGTGACGACACCCGTAAACGTTATCGTCAATGGCTGACCCACAAGCTCGCGACCTGGCATGATCAGTATCAGCGTAGTGGTTGTGTCGGTTGCGGGCGATGCATTACCTGGTGCCCGGTCGGTATCGATCTGACCGAAGAAGTGGCAGTGATCTGTGGAGGTGATGCACATGGATAATGTCGGTATGCCCCATGAAGCAGAAGTGGTCGAGAAAATCATCGAATCGAAATCCATTTTCACATTGAGGCTGCGATTTACCGATCCGCAGGTACAGGCCAGTTACCGGTTTCTTCCCGGCCAGTTCAATATGCTGTACCTGTATGGGGCGGGAGAGGTGCCGATATCGGTCGTATCGGACCCGCTGGATGAGCATATTTTCGATCACGCGATACGCGCGGTTGGCAGAATAACCAACGCACTGTCCAGGCTGGAGCAGGGTGACCGGCTTGGTGTGCGTGGACCGTACGGCCGGGGCTGGCCATTGCAGGAAATGGAAGCTAACGATCTGGTGTTGATCACCGGCGGGCTCGGTTGCGCGCCACTGGTATCAGTGATCAATTACGTAATGCGCAGACGGGAGCTGTTCAATCGTTTTGTGATTATGCAGGGGGTCAAGCATTCCGACGATCTGATCTGGCGTTCGCGCTACCAGGAATGGCAGCAACAGCCGGATACCCAGGTCTATCTGGCCGCCGATCAGGCCGGGCCTGGCTGGCCCTGGACAACCGGACCAATCAGCGCACTGTTCAAGCAGGCTGAGTTTGATGTCGCGCGTAGTAAGGCGATGTTGTGCGGACCGGAAGGCATGATGTTCGTGGCGATCGATGAACTGACCCGGCGTGGCATGCCGGAAAGCGATATCTGGCTAAGCATGGAGCGTAACATGCAGTGCGCGGTCGGGCATTGCGGGCATTGCCAGTACGGTCCGCATTTTGTATGCAAACAGGGGCCGGTGTTCAGTTATCCTGAGGTCAGGCAGCTGCACTGGGTGGCGGGCTTCTGAAAATGGTCAGCGTGGCGATCCATAAATTTTCATCCTGTGACGGTTGCCAGCTTGCCTTTCTGAATGCCGGGCAAGATCTGATTACACTGTCGAATATGGTGGAGATAGTAAATTTTGCCGAGGCCGGGATTGTGGATACCCGGGCAAAGGCCGATATCGCGTTTGTCGAAGGCAGTATCTCGACACCGGAAGATCTTGAGCGTATTTCCGATATCCGCCACAACAGCAACTACCTGATTACCATAGGCGCCTGTGCGACCGCCGGGGGTTTACAGGCCTTGCGTAACCTGGCCAATGGCAAGGAGTGGATAGCGGATATCTATGCAACAGCGGATACCATCAGTGCCTTGCCGACCTCGACGCCGATATCGGATCACGTCAAGGTCGACCTGGAATTATGGGGTTGTCCGGTCAGCACCCGGCAGGTATTCACGGCAATTCGTAGCCTGCTGTTTGATGTACTACCACGTGATGAACACGACAAGCTGTGCCTGGAATGCAAGCGGCAGGGGGTAAGCTGTGTGATGGTCACCCAGGGCATACCCTGTATGGGCCCGGTGACCCGTACAGGCTGCGGCGCATTATGTCCGCGTCACGGCCGGGATTGTTATGCCTGTTACGGACCGGCAGAAAATCCGAACACCGATGCGCTTGGCAAGCGTTTTGCAGGTCTTGGCCTGGTGTCTGGGCAGATTGCAGCCCGGTTTCATTTTATCAATAGTGCATCACCTGATTTCAGACAGGCTGGTCTGAACTGGAAAGACAAGGGTAATGACGGATAAGCGTGACATCCATATCAAGGTACCAGTGCTCGCACGTGTTGAAGGTGAAGGCGCACTGCAGATCAGTTCCCGTAACGGCCGCATCGAAACCCTGAAGCTGGAGATCTTCGAGCCACCACGCCTGTTCGAAAAATTTCTAGAAGGGCGCAGCTATACGGAAGTACTCGATATCGTTGCGCGTATATGCGGCATCTGCCCGGTCGCGTACCAGATGACCGCATCCCGGGCGCTGGAAGGTCTGTTCGAGACTATACCAACACCCTGGATAGCGTCGATGCGCAAGTTATTGTACTACGGCGAGTGGATTCAGAGTCATGCACTTCATATCCATATGCTGGCCGCACCGGATTTTTTTGGATGTTCGACCGTAGTCGAGCTGGCCAAAACGCATCCGGACGAAGTCAGGCGCGGATTGAAGCTACAGGAAGCAGGAAATGCGATTATGCGCCTGCTGGGTGGTCGCTCGGTACACCCGGTTGGTGTGAAGCTCGGCGGGTTCTGGAAAGCACCCTCTGAAGCTGAAATATCGGATCTGCGAGAAAAGTTACAGGCCTGTATCCAGGATGCCTATGCCCTGGTTGACTGGGTTGCATCTATACCCCTGCCTCAGGATGAGCAGCAGTTTACCTGTGTCGCGTTGCATCATGATCATGAGTATGCGATTGATGATGGACGTATTGTTTCCACGAATGGTCTTAACATATCGGCTGATGAATATCAGCAGCATTTCAGTGAACACCAGGTCCCGCACTCTACCGCATTGCATGCCAGCCTGGCCGGCCAACCTTACCTGGTTGGCCCATTGGCGCGTATGAATCTTAACCACGAACAACTACCGGAATCGATACGGGAGCTTGTCAGTCGTAGCGCTGTCAGTTTCCCGAGCAATAATATGTTTCATAGCATCGTCGCCAGGTCGATCGAGATTGCGTATGCGCTTGAACAGTCAGTGAGCATATTGCAGGCTTATCAGTCCACGGATTCACCCTCTGTCGAAGTCACACCACAGGCCGGAACCGGATTTGGGTGTACCGAGGCGCCCAGAGGGTTGTTATGGCAGCGTTATGATATCGGTGAGGATGCCCTTATTAGCAAGGCCGATATCATTCCGCCAACTGCGCAAAACCAGGCCAGGATAGAGCAGGACCTGCGTACTTCACTGGAGGCCTTCGGTCTTGACAAGGATGACGATCAGTTGCGCCTGCACGGTGAGACTGTGATCCGTAATTATGACCCCTGTATTTCCTGCGCGACGCATTTTCTGAATCTGAAAATCGCGCGATCATGAGCAAAACCAATATCATCGGCATCGGTTCGCCATTCGGTATGGACCGTATCGGCTGGGATGTGATTGACTACCTGCAACAGCAGGCTGAACAGTTAATCAGGGACTGTAGGCTAGTCAAGCTGGATCGACCCGGAACCGAACTAATCACCCTCTTTGATAAGGAAGCAAAAAATATCATAATCGATGCGATACAAAGTGATCATGAAACTGGCGAGGTCTTATGTCTGGAGATCAATGACATTCCGAAGGCAAATAGCAAATTCAGTAGCCATAGTATCGGGCTTGCTGATACCTTGCAGCTTGCTGATATATTGAATCAATTGCCGGAACAAATGAAAGTCATTGGGAAAATTATAGGATCAAGCAGTGACAGCGAGCCTGATCCTGAACAAGTACGCATACTGTCAGAGAGGGTAATTAAGGAAATTATAAGATATCCTTAATCTGAAAATGCCTTTTATGTAGTCTTTGCGAGCTGCGTAAGCAGCGCGACAATCTCTTATCATAATTATGATCCAGGTATTATTCATAATCCAAATTCTGTCAGATAATAATTTCGGTCATCTGAGTTCGTATTTTACATTTAATATTCAGGCTGAATTTTCTAATTGGACAAGATAACTCTGAGTCATAAGGGTAGTTATCTCGATGCGCCGTATTTACTTAGTTTGTAGAGTAAAAAATGGACTAAACATCTATCTTACTGATTATTATAATCAAATATTATACTAAATCGGTTAATCGATAGTTTATCAGAAAATGTTATAGCGAGAATATGAATGAAATAAGTAAATAACCTTGATACTCTAAGTGTATTGATATTCAAATTACTGAAAAGATTTAGCCGTACGTTCGGCTAGTACCCTAAAATACGAACGTTCGGCTAATACACTGTTATGTATAAAAAATAATGATGCATATTGGCAAAACTGAACAGCTATCAATTATTGGTCTTGTTGGCTTATTAATCATATTAGCTGCCGCATATTTTAATCCTATTATTTTACAAAACACTACACTCGACGATTTCACGCTTAATGGGATGATTGGAAAGTTAGGGGCAATTTTTAGTTTTGTTGGTTTCTTAGCATTTTTTCACAATGCTCCTCATTCATATAAAAAGACAATTCCAAACATCTTACGAGTAACATATATTATTCTTTTTGTAGCTGTTTCATATTGTTCAGAGTCACAATGGGAATGTTTTACATAATATGAATAATACCAAAACACATAACAAGGCGCTCCAGTTGATTCGCAAAAGCGCTCCTATCGTCGCCCCACTTTTGCTCTCAACTGAGCTTAACGTTAGATGCTCTCTTAAAAATCAAGCTATTTTATAAAATTTATTACCATCCCATTCGCATTTATTTTTAAACATTCCCCATATGGCCAGTAGTAACTTTCTCATAATCACAACGATAGCCTGCATAGGTTTTTTACCATTATCCAGCATCTTCTTATAATAAGCAGATACATGCTTATCTTTTTGACTGGCGACTAATGCCGGAAAAAATAAAGCTTCACGTAAATAACGGTTTCCAGACTTTGTCACCCTGCGAGGTTTATTAGTCGATGTACCTGATTCGTAAGGCCTCGGATCAAGCCCGACATGGGCAGCCCATTGCTTAGCTAACATGTTTGCGGGAAGGCTGGCTAGTTCAGCCAGAATACGTATAGCGGTTTTGTTTCCTATACCATTGATGCTGTTTAGCAACTTAAACCGTTCATGTAATTCAGGTACGCACTCAGCAAGATTAATGGCCTCCGCTTCCAGCGTATCAATCCGTCTTTGGATATGTCGCATATTCACCGCCGTGTCATTGGCGACAACACGACCCATATGGCCCAGGCGTTTGGTGGCCTTGTGACGATTGCGTTTACGCGTCAGTTCCGTATTCAACTGTACTATCCTGCGTGTAATATGCTGGATTTCCAGGATTTCTTCGCTGGCAGGTTGCCAGGGCCTAAACGGCATTCTTATCAGGTATTCTAGAATCGTGTCTGCATCCATGGCATCCGTTTTACCTCGCTGTAGTCGGGCATCAGCAAACTTCTTAATGGCCTTAGGGTTGGTCACAGCCACCTCGATACTGTCTGCCGAGTGCAGTGCCAGCGCAAACGGTAATGAATACACCCCGGTTGCCTCCATGCAGACCCGTGCAGTCCTTCCTCTTTGAGTCGCCCATTTGATGAATTGCCGATGTCCAACTGAGGTGTTTTTGAACGCCTTTGTCGCATAACGTTTATCACCGTATTGCTTGCGGCATACCAGAAGTACCGAATCCACATCAACGCCAATATAGTTCACTTGCAGTCCCTCCCGATTTTCGTTTAGGCTAGGCACTGGGTTCCCTGACCTTGTGCGCAGATCTAATAAACCTTGTGACACCAGCTCTCGGGCTCCGGATGCTCCAGGATTTTGATCTTTAAGGCGGGGAGCCCATCTAACGCACAAGAGCATCGTCTTCAGGCATTAACGGCTTCCCCAGGGCCTACTACAACTATAAACGAATAATTGAAATAGGCTTAAATGAAGATACAAGGTATAAAAATGAAGAGCTGGAAAACCATAATTGTAAACATTTTAATTACAGCATTTTTTTCAATGTTTGCATATGTTGGGTTACTTTCTATTTTAAATAATGGTGTTGAGCTTGGTGAACCCATGTGGAAAGGATTCATTATCCAGGTCTTGTTTCACTCTCAATTTAGTTTAGCTGTTTTTACTGTAGTTATATTGCCAATATATATTTTGTTGAAAAAAACAATAGATAATAAAGTAACTATTATGGCATTACTGTCATTATCTGTATTTTTATCTTTAATAGTTCTACAGTATTTATATCAAGGTGAATTCTGGCTGGGTTCGTTAGTGCCAAGTATATTGGGGACAATTATGTTTATCACAATTGAATACCTAACAAGTACATCAAGTCGTTCGCTTCGCTCACTGGGACGCTCCTGACGTCGCGCCCCTTATGTAAACGTTGAGGCTGTAGAATAACCCCCGAAACATCGATATTTCCCGAGAAATAACACCTCAATTGATTTAAAATAGAGCCATCAGCCCCTTAATAGGAAATTGAGAGATGGCTCGCTATAAAGACTACAACTACGACCAAAGCAAACTCCTGCCGGTCAACTTTTCAGAACAAATACTACCGGGCACCTTCGAATACACCGTCCACTACCTGGTCGATCACGAACTGGATCTGAGCGTGTTTGAAGATCGATACACCAATGATGAGGGTGGTCGCCCCGCCTATGATCCGGCTATCATGCTCAAGATCGTGCTCGCAGCCTACGCACGTGGCTATACCTCCAGCCGCAAGATCGAACAACTGTGTCGCGAGAACATTGTGTTCATGGCGTTATCGGCTGACAGTCAACCCCACTTCACCACCATCGCCTATTTTATATCGAGTATGAGTGACGTGATCCAATCCCTGTTCCTGGAAATCCTGATGGTGTGCGGTCAATCGGGCCTGATTGGCAAAGAGATGTTTACCATTGATGGCTGCAAATTACCGTCGAATGC
>CAMYJU010000003.1:220315-220897 GCA_947258795.1 uncultured Gammaproteobacteria bacterium
GGTATCGAAAAAGATAAAAAAGCACTTAACCACGACTGACGAGCGCATCGGCAGTCGTGGTACCCCGATCAAAAGCAATGTCACCGACAACGACAGCGCCAAGATGAAAACCTCGCATGGCGTGATACAGGGCTATGTAGGGGTTGCAGCCGTCGACAGCAAACACCAGATCGTAATCAACGCCGAGGCGTTTGGGCAAGGCCAGGAACACGACTTACTGCAACCGATGATAGAAGGTGTCAAGGGCAAGCTCGGTTCTGACTATACAGAAAGCGCCAAATTAACCGCCGACTCCGGTTTTCATAACACGTCCAACGTTGCTTACTGCCAGGAACAAAATATCGATGCCTATATCGCTGACAAGGCCTTTCGATCACGTGACCCCCGCTTTAAGGATTACCAGCGATTTAAGCCTAAACAGAACAACACCCAAAGCGCGTTTGGAGCGGATGATTTTACTGTTAACCATCAAACAAAAATCTGTCACTGTCCTGCAGGTCAACCGATGTGGTTAAGTAACGCATCCGTCACAATGGGTGATTATCGATACGATCGCTATGAAGGTTATCTGAATACCTGCAA
>CAMYJU010000003.1:220987-356837 GCA_947258795.1 uncultured Gammaproteobacteria bacterium
GTACCGTCGAACCCGTATTTGGAAATATCAATACCAACAAGCGCCTGAATCGGTTTAGCCTGAGGGGTATGGAAAAGGTCAATGCGCAATGGTTGATGTACTGTATGGTGCATAATATAGAGAAACTACAGCATTACGGTTCAATAAGGTAAAACACTGGACGATCAGCGACAAATTGGGCATGATCAGTACAATATCAATTAAACCAAGACTATAAATAGTCTACTATATTAGCGCCAAGTGAATTCAGGAAAATAATATGACGTTAGAATTTACGTGCTGCAATTGAGTTATTCTACAGGCTCGTTAACTTATACAAAACGAAAAGGAGATCACAATGAGTATCAAGGAATTTTACATTTTACCAGAAGAACTTTTTAGGCTGGGTAATTCATCAAGTTCTAGACTGGCAAATGTAAGGCCTAAAGATGTCAATGTTACTAAAGTCAACGGTATAATTGTTATAATTGCAAATGGCAAAGGAATTAGTGTTTTTGATAAAACAGGTATAAACGAGTCACCTATGACAGGATGGGTTTGGCGTTTCTCTCCAAATACAAAACCCCCTATTGGATTGAAATTAGTTCAAGATAAAAAACATCACTATTGTATTGCGCCAATGCAAAACATGCCAATGGACAAGTACATAGGGCTATTAGAGGAAATGGCATTGAAAGCAACAAGGGTTTATAAAAAAGAAGGTAAGGCTGTATGAGTGGATTTCAGTTAAATCTGGTGGAATCAGAATTAAAAATCATCCTTGAAGCATTAATGGAAAAGGAGCGTAGCATGACCGAAATATGTGGTACCTCTGGCAATGAAAATGAAATCGCTGACATAGGAAACGATTTAATTGAGCTTCGCCTCTTACTTAACCCATTAAAAGATCAAGCAATACAACAATATGGTGAAGATATATTAAATTTCTCACAGGAATCATTCAAAAGTTAACAAACAAATAAACCGGACAATTTTCTCAATGGGCCAAATACCGCCCATTGAGAAAATCACCGGTTATTAATAACGTTATACCGGTTACAAAATTAAGCATGTTTAAAATATTTACCATTATATTAATAATAAATTCATGTGTATTCTTAGCGCATTCTGTGCAAGCTAATACCATTGAAAAAGCGTTAGCTTCACCTTTTGAGTGCGAAGTGATATCAGCATATGGAACATTTGGGATACACAATAGGGAGCCTGTATCTGGTATAAAGACAATTATTGATTTTAAAATACTGAGAAATCAAATCGGTACAATAGACTTTACTGACTTCAGGTCACCAGCTACAGATAATGAAGAGATTTATACTTCTATGCCATACCTATCCCCATTTAAGATTAGTAAACAATATTTTTACGAAAATGGAGAACCTAGTTCGATACAATTGGTTTCTAGCCACTCACAGAGTAGTAGAGTAATAATAGAAGCATTATTAGGGGGCAAAAGAAACGCTCTTGTAAATATACGTAATGAATCCTCGGCTAGGACAATCGGAATTGCATTTATGAACTGTATTCAAAATTCCGGCATAACAAATCAACCAAGTGGACGCTAAAAGCGCTACTTGTTTCAAACGTGTGTGCCGGGCATGGCACAAAACTAGAGAGGTGCAAGTCCTCTTGCCAGGTAATCGCAGAGCCGAAGGCTAGGAGAAGGGCAAGGGCGTCATCGTGAGGTGGGGTCTGAAGGAAGTCCAATCCAAAGTTGCGGGGCGATGAACAAGAACCGGATATGAGGTGTGACGTATCTGAGACGAGTGGGCACGTGACCACGAAGTCTTCCATCTGCAAACGGGATACGTTTTATAAATTCGGCGTCTACGCAATGACAGTTTTGTGTCTTACCCCGGGAGGTCTGTCTGTTGTTCAAGGATGAACTGACCGTAGAGTAATCTACGGTGATCGATAGGCAGAAGTCAGCAGAGGACATAGTAGTGATAATAACATGAGAGGCTACTACTGTAACATCTATGTCAAAAGCCAGCGAGCCGGTGAACGCGTATTACAGAGCATCAAACGATACCTCAGTAATACGCTGAAACTGACAATCAACGATGCCAAAAGCGCTGTTGATCGACCCTGGCGCCGACACTTTCTGGGCTTTACATTGAGTCCAAAAGACAAGCGGCTCAAAGTGAGCGCGAAGGCATTGACGGCCTTCAAACAGAAAGTGCGAAGACTCAGCAGACGAACACGCGGCCGAACCATCAACACGATCGTTGCGGAGCTGAGGAAATATATCCAAGGCTGGAAAGCCTATTTTCAGCTAGCGGAAGTGACATCACCCTTGCGCGATCTCGATAAATGGATACGCCGACGCCTGCGTAGCTACCACTGGAAACAATGGGGGCGACGTGGCTATCGTGAACTGCGCAAACGAGGTGTGGAAATTAAGCTTGCCTGGAACACAAGCAAGTCGGCCCATGGGCCTTGGCGACTCAGCCGTAGTCCAGCGCTGTATTTTGCATTATCAAATAAATACTTTGCTGCACTGGGGTTGCCGAGTGTGTATCATTGAGTGGCATGACTCAATCAACCGAACCGCCGTGGTACGTGATCCGTATGCCCGGTGGTGTGGGAGGAGGGATGCTGTGAGGCATCCCCCTATACCGATTGAGAAGAATATGTCAGAAAATAAAATTCCTTTTTGTACTATAGTAATATGTCTTTTGACCTTGCTCGTATCGTCTTATGTCGCTTATACAGTTCATGGTTCAGTATCCAGCATGGTAACGATTTTAGAACTAAATGAGTATGGCGGCGTAACATTGGATCACTTAAAAAACTATGAAATCTGGCGCCTATTTGTATCCCAGTTAGTCCATGTACATCCAAAACATATGCTTCTTAATGTAGCATCAATCCTATTACTGGGAATATTTATCGAGCGTAACATTGGTTTTACTCGCTTTCTAATTCTTTGGTTTATTGCTGGTGCAGCAGGTACATTGTTCAGTACATTTTTTGTAAATCCGCCATTCCATGTAGGTACCGGAGCCTCGCAAGCTGTGATGGGTATTGCTGGTTTAGGTGTGGTTCTAGTATATAAAAAAATGGATACTTCAATAGGTTTAAAAATTGTACTTTTAATTACTATTCTACCGGTATTAATTATCGATTTGATGTATGCTCATTATCTCAAACCAGGCCATTTATTTGGGTTTGCCATTGGTTTCGGTCTCGGTCTGTTATACTCAAAATTTTATAGCAACTCTTTGTCTAAGAATACAGCAAGTGAAAATAGCTAACTATACCTTTCACTGGACTACGGCGCTGTCGCTCCTCTGCCAGTGAAGTCTAGCGCTATAACAATTAGAGTAATAAGAGGGGTAGGATATTGAAGACATCAATAACATATTGGAATCCACTCCTCTCAGAGAATGCATCTAAATGGAAGCCTATTGAAGGAATGGAAGGTTTTGCGGAAGAGTTAACTCTGGCGATAGATGAAAAGACTGGAGATTATACTCGTCTGACAAGATTCAAGCCTGGTGCTGATACATCGTCATTTGGCGCGAAGACCCATAGTTACCCTGAAGAAATACTAGTTATGGAAGGTAGTTTGTACGATGAAGCGTTTAATAAATTGCTTCAAGCCGGTGATTATGCAAGTAGGCCGCCAGGGGAAGTGCATGGGCCGTTTAAGACAGAAACTGGATGTGTAGTATTGGAAGTATCTTTTCCAAGTCAATCTGTTGATTAAGGAATTGTCATATAAATGTATAACGACAGGGGGTCTCGTTAATCAAACTGTTGCACTGGCGGCTGGAAAGGTTGCAGCGAAAGCAGGCTTGTTTGCAGCAGCATTGGTTTTTCTGAAGAAATTTGGAGTGATCATACTCATAGCCGTTGGTGCGCTGCTTGGCAGGCTGGTCAAGCGAAGTAAGGCATGACGATAGATAGTTAATTATTTTAAAACTTTGGTAAACCGGGGTCCAGTGTACTGAACCCATGCCTCCCGACTATATGGAATGGATACCGATACTTGTCGCATTGCTATTGCTGTTATCAGGGCCTGGATATGCTGAATTAAGGATGACTCAGCAAGAAAGGATATCAAGATTGTATATTTCATGAAAATGGTAAGCAAGAGACAAAATCTACCTGCGTGCAGAAAATTACGATAGAAGAAAGAAAAGCTATTGAAAATGCGATACAGAAACTGAAGGAACGCAACAAGTAACCGGATTGTAAATTTATATATAGTTTTTGGTGTAAAAAATGCAAATTGTCCTGATAAGACATGGAAAAGTTAACTATTCGCCAATAGCAGTTCTTTCCGCATCATCATTCGCAGAATGGGTGGATGATTATAATGCCAATGAGCTGGACCTGTCTTTAAAACCAACAGCTGATGCGATGGATATCGCCTGCAAGGCGAAAGCGGTTGTTTGCAGTGAACTGCCAAGGTCAATCGAGTCAGCCAGATTACTGGTGACACGTGAAATAAGCCTGACCGATCCTTTGTTCAACGAGGCCGGACTACCGACGGCAAGTTGGCGCTTCCCGCGATTGTCGGTGCGAATCTGGGTTATTGTGTTCAGGCTGGCATGGTTGCTGGGCTTCTCAAGGAATTCTGAAAGTTTTCGACAGGCGAGGTCTCGCGCTATTGAGGCCAGTAATCGGCTTATTGATCTGGCCGAGCGGCACCAGTCAGTGCTTTTTGTCGGTCATGGCATCATGAATCGACTAATAGCAAAGCAGTTAAGGAAGCGTAGTTGGAAATGCCTAGTAAAAAATGGAGGAGGATATTGGGAATTCAGTGTCTTTGAGTATTAATGTCACAATAGATTTTTATCTCAGATATTAATTGAACCCATGATATCTTCTTTCTATAAAATTATAACCCTGTTATGTGTAAATAAGCATTTGATTTATTAATATAAATATCCACGAACAGTTTGAGCGGCTTTAGGGTATCAGGTATCATAGACGCAACTGGGAAATATGCGCAAAACATAATTATTATTAATATATATACTTATAGGTGTTTCCGGACATGAATCGCTTGCATGCTGGTGTGGTTGGAGTGGGTTATCTGGGCTCGTTCCATGCGAGTAAATATGCCAGTCTGCCAGACGTCGATTTAGTTGCTGTTGTTGATACGGACATGAAGCGTGCCGAAAATAAGGCGGCCGAATTCGATACCAAGGCCTACAGTGACTACCGGGAAATACTTGATCAGCTGGATATGGTCTCGATAGCCGTGCCCACTGAATATCATTATCAGGTTGCGCGTGATTTTCTTGAAGCAGGTGTGCATGTCCTCCTGGAGAAGCCCATTACGTCTTCTCCTGAGGAAGCACAAGAGTTGATAGCATTGGCCAGTAGGAACAAGCTGGTGTTTCAGATTGGCCATCTCGAGCGATTCAATCCGGCTATCCAGAGTATCTGGGGCAGACAGCATGATCCCTTTTTTATCGAATCGCATCGGCTGGCCCCTTTCAATATCAGAGGTACAGATGTAGATGTGGTTCTGGACCTGATGATACATGATATCGATATTATTCTTTCCATTGTGAAATGCCCTTTGAAAGATATCAGGGCCTCCGGCATACCAATACTTACTTCAGCTGTGGATATAGCCAATGCCCGACTCGAGTTTGAAAATGGATGTGTGGCCAATGTGACGGCCAGTCGAGTGAGTAACAAGCATATGCGTAAGATACGTGTGTTTCAGAAAAATAATTATCTTTCAATAGATTTTCATGCACGAAAGGCTGCATTGCATCATGCCTGTGAGGGTCAGTCCGGCGATAGTGGTGAGCCTGTCATCAGTATAGAGGAGCAATCCTTTCAGGATGGTGATGCACTAATGGAGGAAATTCGTGCCTTTGTACATTCAATCCGGGAAGGTACATCACCTGTTGTAACCGGTGAAGACGGCAAGCGTGCGCTGGAAGTTGCACTGGAAATCGGGCGACTGATTAGCGCCATGGATAAATCGGCCGGCTTGGAGCAGGATCATACTGCGATGCGGCAGAATTCGGATTAGTATACCTATGAAAATCCCTATGGTTGACCTAAAGCGGCAGTATCAAGATCTTCGTAACGAGATAAATACCGAGCTTCAGGCGGTACTGGATTCAGCGGCTTTTATTTTAGGCCCTTGCGTTACGGCATTCGCCGAGGAGGTAGCTGATTACTGCAAGGTTAAATATGCCATTCCGGTGGCATCTGGGACAGACGCATTGCATCTGGCACTCAGGGCCTGTGAGATTCGCCCGGGAGATGAGGTAATTACGACTCCGTTTACGTTTATCGGTACCTGTGAGGCGATATCGTATACTGGTGCGAAACCGGTTTTTGTGGACATCGAGGAGGACGGTTTTAATATCGATGTATCACAGATTGAGTCAGCTATCACACCACGTACTCGTGCCATCGCTGCTGTCCACCTTTTCGGCCAGCCGGCCAATCTGGATGCCCTGATGGATATCTGCAACAGGCATGGGTTGAAGCTCATCGAGGATTGCGCCCAGTCATTTGGTGCAAGCTATCAAGACAAGATGACAGGGTCATGGGGAGATGCGGGATGCTTTTCCTTTTATCCGAGCAAGAACCTGGGCGCCTATGGTGATGCAGGTATGGTCATCACAAATGATGATACTATCGCGGGAACAGTGAATACGCTGCGTAATCATGGCAGCAGTAAAGCCTATACACATAGCATGATTGGCTATAACAGTCGTCTCGATGAAATGCAGGCGGCGATACTCCGCGTTAAACTCAGGTATATCGATGACTTTAATGCCGCTCGACGTAACCATGCTCAGCAATATACTACCCGTCTGTCAGGTTCCAATATAACGCTCCCTCGGCTGGATCTGGAAGGCACGCCTGTCTTCCATCAGTATACTGTGCGCAGTGATAGCAGAGACCGTATACGGGAGGCATTGCAGGCTGCGGATATTGCATCAGCTGTTTTCTACCCGATACCATTGCATCAGCAGCCGGTATATCAGAATGATTATAAGGATATTTCACTGCCCGTCTCCGAAAATGCAGCCAGGCAGGTATTATCCCTACCCATGTATCCGGAGCTCACACAGGCACAGATAGATCATGTCTGTGATACGATTCTTGCTTCAATAGATCCGTCTGGAAACTAATACAGGCTTCTTGCGCGTCCGGTTTCTTATGAACAATATCCATCCAACGGCAGTGATCGATTCATCAGCAAGACTGGGCAGCGACATTGAAATTGGCCCTTATGTTGTGATTGAGGGAGATGTTGAAGTCGGTAATAGCTGTCGCATCGCTTCGCATGCTGTAATCAAGCGCTATAGCAGGCTAGGTAGCGGTAATATGGTGCACGAGCATGCTGTCATTGGTGGATCACCTCAAGACCTCGGTTTTTCAGATTATGCTACTTACGTCACTATTGGTAACGATAATGTAATTCGTGAAGGCGTCACTATTCATCGTGCAACGAAGAAGGATGCTGACACTCGTATTGGGAATAGTAATTTTCTCATGGCCTATTGCCATATAGCCCACGATTGTGTCATTGGTGATCGTGTGATCATTGCCAACAATGCCCAGCTGGCGGGTCATGTGGAAGTGGGAAACCGCGCCTGTATTTCCGGTCTGGTCGGTATACACCAGTTCTGCCGTATTGGTACGCTGGCAATGGTAGGACACAACTCCAAGGTGACGCAAGACTGCTTGCCATTTGTAATAACGGATGGTTTCCCTGCCCGTGCACGAGGATTGAATCTGGTAGGCCTGAAGCGTGCTGAAGTGTCCTCTGGTGAACGGATGCAGCTTAAGTATGCCTATAAACTGATTCTGCGCTCAGGCCTGTCGCTGGAAAGCGCTTTAGAGGAATTGAACGGCAACACCTCTCCCTATGTACGTGAATTTATAGATTTTGTGCGCGAGACCCGTCGTGGCTTTGCGCATGCAATATAAAGCATGGCTAGGGATGGATGGTTCTGTATTTGTCTGTATCATCATGGTGGAGCTGGTAACAGTCAGTTTACATATGATATTTTCGATTGTTATTACATCTGTGATCCTGTTTATACTGCCCTGGGTTATCGCAGTAAAAGGAAATGAATGGTATACGACTTGAGAATGAAAAGTTGTTTATCTGGAAAGATAACGCAACGATATAACAATTAATACGACTACAGGAGGGACCCTATGCTTTTTCTTGTCATTGGTATCACTTTGTTTATTGGTATGCACCTGGTACCTTGCTTTTCGGGACTTCGACAAAACCTGACTGACAGTCTCGGGGAGAAAAAATACCTTGGTTTGTTTTCTGTTGTTTCCCTGGTAGGCTTGGTGCTGATGATCTATGGCAAGTCCCAGGCAGGGTTCCAGGCGGTGTACGAGCCGTTGCCATGGGGAAGAAATGTAGCGGGGCCGCTGGTGCTGCTGGCGTTTATCCTGCTCGCCGCAGCGCATATGAAAACCAATATCAAGCGCTTTACCCGGCACCCGATGCTGTGGGGATTTGTGTGCTGGTCCGCAGCACATTTACTCAGCAATGGTGATCTCGGCTCTATCGTCATGTTCGGTGCGTTCGCGACATATTCCCTGCTTGCTATGTTTTTGTTGAATATGCGTGGTACTGCAAAGCAGGATGTCAAATACCCGCTGAGCAAGGATGCGGTGGTTATTGTCGGCGGCTTAGTCGTATATGCCGTATTCCTGTTATTACACCCCTACCTGTTTGGCGTGGCGGTCATCTAGTGTGTATATGCGTGACAGTTAGATAATTTCAGATAATCCGGATCAAAGCATCAAATAAAAAATGGTATTAACGTGAAATCTGTCATATAAATATAAGAATATTGCTATATAATGATTAACAATCGGACTGGTGCTAGGTGAGAACTAAAACAATGGCAGATCAAACGGAAAGCAGCAAAAAGACATCGGCTACCAAAAAAGCTACGGCCAGGAAAACGACTGTGAAAAAGAAGGTTGCAGCAAAACCCGTGACTCAAAAGCCACAAGTCGATCTGGATATGGTGAAAACCCTGCAGGCCATGGTTCAGCAGATGAACCAGGATCGTGACAGCAGAGACAAGCAGCTCTCCGCCCTGATCAGTGAGGTGCGTGACGGCTTCACTACCTTCTCTGACAAATCCAGTCAGCGCGGCGCCGAACGCGAGAAGGAAATGACCGGCCTGTACCAGTCGCTGAAAAATACATTTGGCCGGATCAAGGACAAGAATACCGAGAGCGAAGAGCTTAACCTGAATATATTCAAGAGCCTGTCTGATTCAATCACCAAAGACCATGACCAGACCTTGCTTGAAATCCAGGAACAGGGAAAGTTGCAGGACAAGAAAATCGAGCATATGACCCGTATGCTGGAACAACGCACCAAAAGAAACCGCTGGATTGCGATCCCGGGTGTAATGATCGCTGTGATCGGCATTTTTTATATGTTTTATGTGGTTAACGTCATGGAGACCGCAATGACCAGCATGTCCAAAGATATGCATCGCATTCAGCTGGCGGTAGGTGATATGTCCGGCAGGATGGCAACCATCAGCAATGATACGACCGAAGTGAACGCGAATATGCGACAACTGAATGGCAATATGCGTCAGGTTGGCCAGGATATGAATGTGATGACCCGTAATGTCGCACCGGCGATGAACGGCATGCGTACGATGATGCCCTGGGCACCCTGATTCGCAACTAGCAATCATTTATGCGGGCTATGATTGATTATCGCATCAGGACGTAAATATCACCCGTCAGCTGCTGTTGCTAGATAACCCGCTGGTTTGGACTATAAGTATCAGATGTAGTCGACTCAATTTACCAGCGTGATGCAGAACCTGCTGAACTGGTCACAACAGGTCACCGTCAAACATGCCAACAACCGGGCGAGTATCGAACTGGAAATTCAGCCTTATGGTTTTGCAATTCTGAAATCTGTTTAGTCGCGGTTAAACAGAGTGCACAAAAAAGCCCACCAGGATCAGGCGGGCTTTTTCACGATTGGCATGGGCATCATGTGATCATCTGTGCCTTGATCTTCTTCAGTGCGTTGTTTTCCAGCTGACGAATACGCTCGGCCGAAACACCGTAATCAGTGGCCAGTTCCTGCAGGGTGCTCTTGTCTTCGGTCAGCCAGCGACGGGACAGGATATCCTGGCTACGCGGGTCCAGTGAGGCCATCGCAGTACCCAGTTGTTGTAACTGGTGTTGCTGCTGGTCATCCTGTTCGACCTGTACGCCCGGGTCACTGTTGGCCGGTGCCTGCAGGTAGGCGGCCGGCGACTGCCAGGCATCGTCTTCATCTTCTGACGGCGACATGTCGTAGGCGACATCCTGACCACTCAGTCGTGATTCCATCTCCAGTACAGTCTTGGGTTCAACCCCGAGGTCTTTGGCAACGGCCTGCACTTCTTCGTTAGAGAACCAGCCCAGACGTTTCTTGGAACTGCGCAGATTAAAAAACAGTTTGCGTTGTGCCTTGGTGGTCGCAACCTTGACGATGCGCCAGTTACGCAGGATGAACTCGTGCATCTCGGCACGGATCCAGTGCACGGCAAACGATACCAGGCGCACACCGACTTCCGGGTCAAACCGGCGCACGGCCTTCATCAGGCCGATGTTACCTTCCTGGATCAGGTCAGCAATCGGCAGGCCATAACCGTTGTAACCCCGCGCGATGCGAATAACAAAACGCATATGAGACAATACCAGTTGGCGTGCGGCGTCCAGATCTTCATGATCGCGCAAGCGAACGGCCAGATCATATTCCTGTTCGGCGGTGAGCACCGGAATCACGTTGGCGTTCTGGATGTACTGCTCGAGACTACCTGCCTGGGCGGGTATCAGTGCGGTATTGAGGTCGCTAATCACGAGTGCGTTGGCCATAAATTTATTACCTCCCGAATCAAGGTCTTGGGACCATTTTAGCACTCCTGAAATGAGAGTGCTAATTGTTTGCGCATTAATTTGAGTGGTATACAGCAGAAAAGTTCCCGTAGCCCGGGAGCTCATATAACTTGCTGATAT
Source organism: uncultured Gammaproteobacteria bacterium (assembly GCA_947258795.1). GTDB lineage: Bacteria > Pseudomonadota > Gammaproteobacteria > DRJJ01 > DRJJ01 > DRJJ01. Next base: position 231,989 of record CAMYJU010000003.1, read on the forward strand.
TACTTGGAATTAGCGACAGATTTAGGCTTAGTTTCAGCAGGGGTTTCCGGGTGGGGCAGGATGCTGTGCTCGACACCAAAACCGGAATGGATGCAGATACGGTTACGCCCACGTTTCTTGGCCTCGTACAGGGCCTGGTCAGCGGAGCGTAGCAGGTCGTTCAGGTCGATACTCGGGTTGTCGATGGTCGAGGCCATGCCGATGCTGATGGTGATGTCGACATTCGCCGGGCGCATTTCCTCGACCTTGCGGCGCAGTACCTCGGCACGCGCTTTGGCCTCGCGCGCACTGCAATGCGGGATCAGCGCGGCGAATTCCTCACCGCCAAAACGCACCAGCATGCAATTGTCGCCAAAGCTCTTGATCAGCAGGTCGCCCAGTGCGGCGAGTACATGGTCACCGGTGATGTGACCGAGGGTGTCATTAATTTTCTTGAAGCGGTCGATATCGATCAGGAAGGCCCAGATCGGTGCGTTGCGTTTCCGGCTCAGAAACGCTTCACCATGATCGAGCAGGTAGCGCTTGTTACGCACACCGGTCAGACTGTCCGTACTTGCGATGCGTTTCATTTCCTCAGCCTGGTTCTTGAGGGCATAGAATTGTTGCTTGATCAGCAGCAGGGAATGAATGCGCGCAATCAGGATTTCCTCGACAATGGGCTTGGTGACAAAATCATTGGCGCCGGCATGGAATACCTCGGCCTGTTTCTCTTCATTGTCGGAGACCGTGACTACCAGTACCGGCATTTCCTGTTGTGAATAATGCAGGCGCGCACGTATTGCGTGCAGCAGGTCACCACCGGTGAGCTGACCTTTCAGGAAAAAGTCCGTGATGACGATATCCACGCCATCCTCTTCCTTCGGTCCGCCACGGCGGGTTTGCTCAAGGAAGTCCAGTGCAGCTTCGGCAGTCGTGGTATGAATGACCTTGAGGCCGTGTTTTTCTATGATATGGCGTGTCACCATGGCCGCGGTACGGCTGTCCTCGACATACAGGATCTTGCCGACCAGCCCGGAGTTACGGCGCGTGAATGACTTGATGAAATTGACAAACGACTGGTAGCCCTGCGACTTGTCGAAATAGTCGGTCACACCGGCATTGAAACCCTCGCGTAACAGACGGCCGTCCGCGTCACCGGAAACCACCACAATCGGGGTGTAGTGGTGATGGGTGGATTCGCGTACCGCGCGGGTCAGTTCCAGACCGTCCATATCCGGCAGCATCAGTGCGGTGGTGATCAGATCAAAGCGATCATTCTCCAGAGCGTGCATGGCCTCTAAGCCACTGGCACAGGTGGTGATGCGCGTGTAATCCATCTCGGTCAACAGGATCCGGGAGATTATGGTGCGCGACACCTCGGAACTGTCCACCACCAGGATGTTTGTTGTTTTTACAGTCATTGTATAAACGTAATACTATCCGTAGCTAATAAGTATATCATTTTTATATAAATATGCAGGAAACTTGTTATTGTTTTAAGTGTTTCCCTCTATTGTTCCGGCTTGTTTTTTCCCTGCCGCCGGATTTTATAGCACTGATTATAGGGTATTACGGGCCGGAATGTGAATTTTTGTATATTTTTTTACCAGTTTGTCATGCCTGGCGGCCCCTATCGGGGTTCCAGCTCTTTCAGATGGCGGCCCACCGACAGCCAGGAGCCGCCCAGGCCGAGCGCGGTGCCGATCAGCAGCAGGGTGGCCGTACTGCGCAGGTCCAGCGACCGCAGGCTGTAGCCGCTTTGATACAAAAGTGAAAGGTTTTCAACAGGTCCACGTAACCAAGCGACCGAGCTGCCGACCAGCAACAGCGCTATCAGGCCGCCGAACAGGCCATACCAGAAGCCGTTATACAGGAATGGGCGGCGGATAAAGGCGTCAGTGCCACCGATTTGCTTGGTTATTATGATTTCATCGCGACGGTTCTGGATATCCAGTCGGATGGTATTGCCGACCACCAGCAACACCGCCATCGCCAGCAGGCTGGCCACCACCAGGATGCTGCGCTGGGCAATATCCATGATCGCAAACAGGCGTTTGACCCACTCCAGATCGAGCTGCACGATATCGGTTTGCGGTAACTGTTGTAGCTTCTGGATCAGGCGCCGGGCCGCGTCCGGATGCGCATGGGCGTCGGTTGGCGTGATGATCAGCACGGCCGGCAGCGGGTTTTCTTTCAGTGCGTCCAGGGCCTCGCCATAGCCGGCCAGTTTCTGAAATTCATCGCGCGACTGTTCGCGTGTCAGTACACTGACCTGGCCGATCTCGGCATATAGCCGGATCCGGTCGGCCATCTCGCGCGCCTGTTCATTGCTGGTTGTGAGTTTGGTAAACAGCGATATCTGCGTGGCCCCGTCCCAGTTACTGCTGATGCTGCGCGCATTGTCCAGCGCCAGATACAGGCCCGCCGGCAGGGCCAGTGCGATACCGATCACCAGGATGGTCATCAGGTTCGAAAACGGATGACGGTACAGATTGCCGAGGCTGGCGATCAGAGAGCGCAGATGATGAACAAAATAGGCCTTGAAGCGCGAGTGTGCCGGCGGCCTGTCCATGCGCCGGCCGCCGCGTTTGTGTGGTTTGTCAGGCGACATGATCGCTGTCTTCCTGTGCCGGCACGGTGTTGCTGATCAGGCGGCCATCCCTCAGGTTGAAGACACCGTAAGGCATATTGGCAATACGTTCGAGGTCATGCGTGGCGATCAGTACCGATACGCCGACCTGGTTGAACTCCTCGAACAGTTGCATGATTTCAAGTGACAGTACCGGATCGAGGTTGCCGGTCGGCTCATCGGCCAGTAGCAGGGGCGGCTTGTTAACCACGGCGCGGGCGATACCGATACGTTGCTGTTCACCACCGGACAGGGTGATCGGATAGACGCGCTCTTTTTTCAGCAGGCCGACCTTGTCCAGCGCGGCGCGCACGCGTTTGCCGATTTCCTGGTGACGGTAGCCGGCGATGATCAGTGGCAGCGCGACATTGTCATACACGGTGCGATCAAACAGCAGGCGGTGGTCCTGGAAAATGACTCCGATCTTGCGGCGCATATACGGGATACGCCGGCGCGACAGATTGCCGATATTGACGCCATCGAGCAGTACCTGGCCGCGGGTTGGGCGTTCGATCAGTGAGATCAGTTTCAGCAGGGTGCTCTTGCCGGCGCCGGAATGGCCGGTCAGGAAGGCCATCTGGCCGTTACCGAGCTGCAGGGTGACATCGGCCAGGGCTTCGTGGCCACCCGGGTAACGCTTGAATACGTTATGAAACTGGATCATTTAATATCGTTACTTTGATTTTCAAAACAGGATAACGGTTTGTTTCAGTGACAAACTTCAGGCCTTGTCCACGCCTTGTTTTTGTATTTTATTCTGATGATATCGCATTATCTGTCGCAAACAATGCCTCAATAAACTCGTCGGCATCAAACACACGCAGATCTTCCGCCTTTTCGCCAACGCCGATAAACCTGATCGGTATACCCAGTTTGCGTGCGATTGCGAATATAATACCGCCTTTGGCGGTGCCATCCAATTTTGTCAGGGTAATGCCGCTGATATCAACCGCCTTGTGGAACTCCTGAGCCTGGGATAGTGCGTTCTGACCGGTGCCGGCATCCAGTACCAGCATCACTTCATGCGGGGCCTCGCTGTCCAGTTTGGCAATCACGCGGGTGATTTTCTTCAGTTCATCCATCAGGTTGGACTGGGTATGCAGGCGCCCGGCGGTATCGGCGATCAGCACATCGATGTTACGTGCGCGTGCAGATTCCATCGCGTCGTAGATCACCGACGCCGAATCGGCTCCACTGTGTTGTGCAACCACCGGTACATCGTGGCGCTGTCCCCAGGTCTGCAATTGCTCCACCGCGGCGGCGCGGAAGGTGTCGCCGGCGGCCAGCATCACGCTCAGGCCATTATCCATCAGCCGCCGGGTGAGCTTGCCGATGGTTGTGGTTTTGCCCACGCCATTAACACCAACGACCAGAATGACATAGGGTTTCCTGTCAGTATCGATTTCCAGCGGCTGGCTGCAGGGCTGCAGGATAGCGGACATATCGGTACGCAGGGCGTCTAGCAGGGCCTGTGGCTCGTTCAATTGCTTGCGTGACACCCGTGCGGCCAGGTCGGCCATGACCTGCTGGGTCACATCAACACCGACATCGGCGACCAGTAGCTGGGTCTCAAGCTCCTCGAACAGTTCGTCATCAATGGTCTTGCGCCCCAGTACCAGGTTGCTGAGACCGTCACCGAGGCTGGTACGGGTACGCTTCAGGCCATCCTTCAGGCGCGCGAACAGGCCGGCTTTTTCATTCGGATCGGCCGCTTTTTCCTTGTTTTTTCGGAAACTGAACATGATTTTTTGTGTCTGAAATAAATCAGGTGTCTGGCAAGTGTGGCTATCGTAACATTTATCTGGTGCGGGTATAGTACCAAAACTTGTGCACCGGTATGCTGGTATTAAACGCACAGACACAGAATCCGGATTTTAAAAGGGTAAGTGGAAACTTAATATGGATAGAAGATTGGTTCTGGCCATCCTGCTCTGGGCAGGTCTGGCAACACCTGCACTAGCGCAGGTTCACGAATGGAAACTGGATAACGGCCTCAAGCTGATCGTCAAGGAGGACCACCGGGCACCGGTGGTGGTGTCACAGGTCTGGTACAAGATCGGCGCCAGCTATGAACCGAGTGGTCTGACCGGGATTTCGCATGTGCTGGAACACATGATGTTCAAGGGCACCGCGAAGCATCCGGCCGGTGAATTCTCGCGTATCATTTCGGAGTACGGTGGACGCGAGAACGCGTTTACCGGGCGCGACTATACCGCTTATTTCCAGCGCCTGGAGAAAAGCCTGCTACATGTCAGTTTTGAACTCGAGGCTGACCGAATGCGCAACCTGATCCTCGAGGACAAGGAGTTCCAGAAGGAGGTGCGTGTGGTCATGGAGGAGCGCAGGCTACGCACCGAAGACAAGCCCGAGGCCCTGACCTACGAGCAGTTCAACTCGACCGCCTATGTGACCAGCCCGTACCACAACCCGGTGATCGGCTGGATGAATGACCTGGAAAACCTGACTATCGACGATCTAAAGCACTGGTATCAAAAATGGTATGCACCAAACAATGCCACCGTCGTGGTGGTCGGTGATGTCGATCCAAAGGAAGTGCTTAAGCTGGCACGCAAGTATTATGGCCCGCTCAAGCCCTCGGTGATCGCACCACCCAAACCACAGCTGGAGACCAGGCAACGGGGCCGTCGTGATATCCAGGTCAGGGCGCCGGCACGCGTGCCTTACATGTTAATGGGCTATCACGTACCGGTACTGAACACGGTCGAGAATCACGAAGAGGTCTACGCGCTGGAGGTGCTGGCCGGCATCCTGGATGGTGGTGACAGTGCGCGTCTGGCCCGACACCTGCTGCGTGAAACACAGCTGGCGACTGCTGTCGGGGCGGGTTACAGCCTGTATAACCGTATGAACAGCCTGTTGCTGCTGGAGGAGCTGGACCGGGTCAAGGCGCAGGTGGTCGCCGATGATGTCTACGAGAAGGATTCGGTGTTTTACCAGGCCATGCAAATCGGCATGCTGGAGACTGTCGGGCTGGATTGGCGGCTGGGCGAGCAATATGTAGAGCGCGTGCGTGCGGTGACGCCAGCGCAGATCCAGGCGGTCGCGAAAAAATACCTGACCGATGAAAACCTGACCATCGCCCGGCTGGTGCCCTTACCCCTGGAGCAGAAAAAAACCCGTCCGCGCGCAGCGACAGGCGGACGTCATTGATGAATCCTGAAATGAATCTGGCAAGGAACCTTATGAGTCACTCAAGAACATCCTGGCAGTTACTGGTACTGCTGCTTGTATTGTTGTTTAGCGGGCTGGCAACGGCCAGCCCGAAGATCCAGCACTGGACCACGTTGAACGGTGCCAGGGTCTATTTTGCACCGGCGGCACAATTGCCGATGGTGGATGTACGCATCCAGTTCGATGCCGGTAGTGCGCGTGACCGGGACAAGGCCGGGCTCGCGTCACTGACTAACCACCTGCTCAGTCATGGCGCGGGGGGGCTGAGCGCCGATGAAATCGCGGTCCGCCTGGAAGGGGTGGGTGCGAACTCGAACAACGGTGCCAATCGCGATATGGGCTGGTTGTCACTGCGCAGCCTGTCAGATCCGGCGCAGTTGAAACCGGCCTTGCAGGTGCTGGAAAAAATGGTCAGCCGACCCGATTTCAACAAGGTCGACTTTGACCGTGAAAAACAGCGTGTGCTGGTGTCTTTGAGACAGGATGAACAGTCGCCGTCACGGCTGGCGATCAAGGCGTTCTACAACGGGGTATTCCGTGAGCATGGCTACGCCACCCCGGTGACCGGCACCCTGAAAACGGTCGAGGCATTGACTGTCGCCGATCTGAAGGCCTTTTATCAGCAGTATTATGTGGCCAGAAACGCGGTAATCGCGCTGGTGGGCGATATTGATCGAAAGCAGGCCGAACGTATCGCTGAGCAACTAAGTGCGGGACTCATGCAGGGCAAGGCCGCGCCAGAACTGCCACCGGTCACTGAGCTCGGCAGTGCCAAAACCAGGCATATCGAGTTCCCGTCGACACAGACCCATATCCGTATCGGCCAGCCCGGCATGTACCGTGGTGACCCGGACTACTTCGCACTGTACCTGGCCAATCATGTGCTCGGTGGTAGCGGGCTGGTGTCCTTGCTGGCCGAAGAGGTGCGTGAGAAACGTGGCCTGGCCTACAGCGTATACAGTTATTTTGCACCACTGCGCCGCAAGGGCACGTTTATGCTGGGTATGCAGACCCGCAACGACCAGGTCGAGCAGAGCATCCAGGTGATGCGCGACACACTCAACAAATACCTCAAGGACGGCATCAGTGCTGAGCAGCTCGAGACCGCGAAAAAAAGTATTACCGGCGGTTTCCCGTTGCGTATCGACAGTAACAGTAAGATCGTCGAGTATCTGGCTATGATCGGTTTTTACCATTTGCCACTGGATTACCTGGATCGCTTCAATGAGCGCATAAATGCCCTGACCCTGGCCCAGGTGCGCGACGCCTTCCGACATCGCATCAAGCCGGACAACATGATCACCGTCACCGTGGGACAGCGCCAGGCCAAACCATGAGCCGGGCAACACGGCAGGCCACCGGCATGCCTGCAAGCAGCGTGCGCATCATCGGCGGCAGCATGCGTAGTCGCAAGGTGTATTTTCATGACGCGGCCGGCCTGCGTCCGAGCCCGGACCGGGTACGCGAAACCCTGTTTAACTGGCTGCAATCGGTGATCGGTGGGGCGCGTTGCCTGGACCTGTTTGCCGGCAGCGGTGTACTCGGTTTCGAGGCCCTGTCGCGTGGCGCGGCCAGCGTGCTGCTGGTTGAAAATCACGCCCAGACCCTGTCCTGCCTGCGTAAGCAGATCGGCTTGCTCGGGCTGGGTGAACAATGCCAGCTACGACAGGCAGATGTGATGCAATGGCTGGCAGGTAAGCCCGATCAGGCCTATGATGTCGTGTTTCTGGATCCGCCCTATCGCCAGGGCTTGCTTGGCCAGTGCTGTGAATTGCTGCAGCAGGGCGGCTGGCTGCACCCGGGATCGCGCATCTACCTGGAGGCCGAACGCGAGCTCGGTGAACCGCAGTTGCCGGACGGCTGGTCGCTGTTGCGCAGTAAGCACGCCGGGCAGATCGGCTATTTTCTCGCGCAATCCTGAAATAGTTAAACAAAGGGGATCGGTTCAGCCATCTGAAATATTGTGATCAAGCGTAGTTTGGCAGGTACTTCCTGCAAAACCCTGTTCGCAAGTACTTTGCAGTGTGTATTTGCTGTGTTTCAATAGGCGCATTCAATCGCAGGCAGAGCACATGGTTACAGCAGTTTATCCAGGTACATTCGATCCGATCACCAATGGTCATTCCGACCTGGTGCAGCGTGCGGCGAAGCTGTTCGACCGGGTGATCGTCGCGGTCGCGATAAATCCGGGCAAGGAGCCGGCGTTCAGTGCCGACGAACGGGTTGATCTGGCTACCCGGGTGCTGGCCGGTATCGACGGTGTGACCGTGTGCGGCTTTAATTCACTACTGGTCGACCTGGTGCGTGAGCACGATGCCCAGGTTATCCTGCGCGGCCTGCGCGCGGTCTCCGATTTTGACTATGAATTCCAGCTGGCCGGCATGAACCGCAATCTGGCGCCCGAAATCGAGACTCTGTTTCTGACACCGGCAGAGCATTATTCCTATATTTCCTCCAGTCTGGTGCGCGAAATCTCGGCCCTGAACGGCGATGTCGGGCCATTTGTGCACGATGTGGTCAAGGCTGCATTAAATAGTAGAATGCGCTAATATATACCCAGTCTTATTTAAAACCGGAGAACCTGCGCATGGCCTTAATGATCACCGATGAATGCATTAATTGCGATGTCTGTGAGCCCGAGTGCCCGAACGAAGCCATCTACCAGGGTGACGAGATCTATGAAATCAATCCCGACCTGTGTACCGAGTGTATTGGCCATTATGACAACCCGCAATGTGTGGATGTCTGTCCGGTAGACTGCATACCGCATAACCCGGACCGTGTCGAAAGCCAGGAACAATTAATGGAAAAATACAAGGCTTTACAAGGAGATGAGGTGGCCTGAGCTGACCTCGAACCAAGCATAAAAAAGGGCCCCGTTATGGGGCCCTTTTTATTTCAGGCGCTATGCGGGGCATGCGGATCGGCGCGGTGGTTCGGACAGGTGCGGGTCAGGGACTTGAGCTTGTCCATGTCGAGGACATTGATCAGCTTGCCATTGACCGCGAGGATGCCATTGTCCTGCATACGCGTAAACAGGCGGCTGATGGTTTCCACCGCCAGGCCCAGATAATTGCCGATATCGGTGCGTGACATGCTCAGGTTGAACTGGTGTGACGAGTAGCCGCGGTGCTTGAAACGCTGCGACAGGCTTAACAGCAGCGAGGCCAGTCGCTCTTCGGCGGTACTGTTACCCAGCAGGATAGCCAGGCTGGTGTCTTCACGGATTTCATTACTCATGATGCGCAGCAGCTGCCGTTGCAGACTGGGCATTTTGCTGGACAGGATCTCGAGCTGTTCAAATGGCAGTTCGCAGTAGCTGACGCTCTCCAGTGCCTTGGCGTTTGACGGGTGCCGGGAAGAACTGATCGCATCCAGCCCGATCAGCTCACCGGGCAGGTGAAAACCGGTAATCTGTTCACTGCCGTCACTATTCAGGGTAAAGGTTTTGAGCGAGCCGGTGCGAATTGCGTAGATCGCGTTGAAGTCCTTGTCCTGCCGGAACAGATACTGGCCCTTGGCCAGCTTGCGCCGCGCAATAATGCTTTCTAGCAGGTCCAGATCATCATCCTGCACACCAAGGGGCAGACATAACTCATACAGACTGCAATTGGCACAAGCCACCTTGACATCCGCTATTTTTACTACGTTTGCTTTTTTATCTTTACTCATTAGGACGCTAATTCTTAGCTGCTATTAAAAAAATATCAAGCCCGGGAATAATCTAACAAAATATAGGGCTATGGACAAACCGCAAACAGTTCCCTAAGGGGGGTATTTGAGGGTATCCTATGGTTTCTGATAGCCTGAACAGGCTGATTTTGGGGAATTTAAGGTATAAAAATGGCAAATCGTATCGCGGATATCAGCAGGGATACACTGGAGACGCAAATCAGGGTGCAGCTGGACCTGGACGGAACCGGGCAATCCAGGTTTGAAACAGGTGTCGCATTTCTTGATCACATGCTCGACCAGGTGGCCCGTCATGGCCTGATTGACCTGGATATCAACGCCAAGGGTGATCTGCACATCGATGCCCATCACACGGTTGAAGACATCGGTATTACACTGGGCCAGGCGGTTGCCAGTGCGCTGGGTGACAAGAAAGGTATCCGTCGTTATGGCCATGCCTACGTGCCGCTGGACGAGGCCCTGTCACGTGTGGTGATCGACTTTTCCGGGCGCCCGGGGCTGGAGTATCATGCCGAATACCCGCGTGCCCGTATTGGTGATTTTGACGTGGATCTGCTGCATGAATTTTTCCAGGGCTTTATCAATCACGCCCAGGCCACCCTGCATATCGATAATCTGCGTGGTGAGAATGCCCACCACATCGCAGAGACCATCTTCAAGGCGTTTGGGCGGGCCGTGCGCATGGCCATCGAGCCGGATCAGCGCATGGGCGATACCCTGCCGTCTACTAAAGGGAAACTCTAGCCTGCATTTCTCACCGGGATTATCATGTCGACCATTGCAGTAATAGACTACGGGATGGGTAACCTGCGTTCGGTGTACAAGGCACTGGAACATGTTACCGACAAACGCGTGATTGTGTCTCAGGACGCAGCGGAGATACGCGCTGCTGAACGCGTGGTGTTTCCGGGCCAGGGCGCAATCGGCGATGCCATGCACCATATCAACGGGCTCGGGCTGGGCGGTATCCTGAATGAGGTGTTCGAGGACCGGCCGTTCCTAGGGATATGCCTGGGGCTGCAGGCACTGGTGGACCACAGTGAAGAGGATGGGGGCACCGGCTGCTTCGGCCTGATTCCGGGTACGGTCAAACGCTTTGCCAGCCCGCTGATCGAGGTGGACACGGGCGAGCGTCTGAAGGTCCCGCATATGGGCTGGAACCAGGTCAGTCATCGCCATGACCACCCGTTATGGCAGGGCATAGAAGATAACAGTCGTTTTTATTTTGTACACAGTTATTATGTTGCTGTGAGCAGGCCGGAGGACAGCGCCGGTGTTACCCACTACGGTGTCGATTTTACCGCAGCGGCAGCGCATGAAAATGTGTTTGCAGTGCAGTTTCATCCGGAGAAAAGCCAGCATGACGGGCTGCAATTACTGCAGAATTTTGTTAACTGGGACGGAAAGCCCTGAGTATAACGCTGAGATGATGAGGATAAGGACATGTTGTTGATACCTGCTATCGACCTGAAAGACGGCAAATGTGTGCGTTTGCGCCAGGGCGATATGGATGATGAGACAGTCTTTTCAGATGACCCGGTTGCGATGGCTGGCAAATGGGTCGATGCCGGTGCAAGACGTTTGCACATCGTTGACCTGAATGGCGCCTTCGCCGGCGAGCCGGTCAACGCCGGTGTGATCCATGATATCGCCGAGGCCTATCCGGATCTGCCGATCCAGGTCGGTGGGGGTATTCGTGATGAAGATACCATCCAGGCCTATCTGGATGCGGGCGTGCAGTATGTCATTATTGGCACCAAGGCCGTCACTGCCCCGCATTTTATTAATGATATCTGCCTGGAATTCCCGGGCCATATCATCGTCGGTCTGGATGCGAAAAACGGCAAGGTCGCGATTGACGGCTGGTCCAAGTTGTCCAACCACGATGTGATCGACATGGCGCAACATTTCGAAAAGGACGGTGTCGAAGCGATTATCTATACCGATATCGGTCGTGACGGCATGATGACCGGTGTGAACGTGGAGTCCACCGTGAAACTCGCCGAAGCCGTGCGCATCCCTGTTATCGCATCCGGTGGTATCACCACCATTGATGATGTGCGTGCGCTGTGCGACGTCGATGAGGAAGGCATTATTGGTGCGATTACCGGACGTGCGATTTACGAGGGCACACTGGATTTTGCGGAAGGGCAGAAGCTGTTCGACCAGTGCGCCGCGCAGCAGGCCTAAGCCGGATAGCAGTCAGCAGAGATTACAGTCATGAGCCTCGCCAAGCGTATTATTCCCTGTCTCGATGTCGATAACGGTCGCGTGGTCAAGGGCGTCCAGTTCGTTGATATCCGTGATGCCGGCGATCCGGTCGAAATTGCGCGTCGTTATGATGAAGAAGGCGCCGACGAAATTACCTTTCTTGATATCACCGCCAGTTCCGATAACCGCGACACCATGGTGCATGTGGTCGAGGAAATGGCCAGCGAGGTGTTTATTCCGCTAACTGTCGGTGGCGGGATACGCGAGGTTGCCGATATCCGTCGTATGCTCAACGCCGGCGCCGACAAGGTGGCGATCAATACCGCGGCGGTATTCCGGCCGGAGTTTGTGCGCGAGGCATCCACCAAGGTCGGCTCACAGTGTATCGTGGTGGCGATCGATGCCAAGCAGGTTGAGGATGGTGAAAATCCGAAATGGGAGATCTTCACCCATGGCGGTCGTAAACCGACCGGTATCGATGCGGTGGAATGGGCGCAGTTGATGCAGGAATACGGTGCCGGCGAGATCCTGCTGACCAGTATGGACCGCGATGGCACCAAAATCGGTTTTGACCTGGCGCTGACCCGCGCGATTTGTGACGCGGTCGAGATCCCGGTGATCGCTTCCGGTGGGGTCGGTAACCTCGAGCACCTGGCCGAAGGGGTGCTGCAGGGCGGTGCCGATGCCGTGCTGGCAGCCAGTATTTTTCATTTCGGCGAATATACCGTCGGACAGGCCAAGCAGTACATGGCCGGGCAAGGTATCGAGGTACGTCTATAGTGTCGTGGCAGGATGAGATCAAATGGGACGCAGACGGCCTGGTGCCGGTGATTGCACAGGAGGAAGGCAGCGGTGATATCCTGATGATGGCCTGGATGAACCGTGAGGCCCTCGGCCTGACCGTGGAAACCGGCCATGTGGTGTACTGGTCGCGCTCGCGCCAGCGTTTGTGGCACAAGGGCGAGGAATCCGGTAACCAGCAGGTGGTCAGGGAGATACGCCTGGACTGCGACAATGATGTGATCCTGGTTACGGTCGAGCAGCGTGGTGGTATCGCCTGTCATACCGGGCGGCACAGCTGTTTTTATAAAAAACTGCAGGATGATCAATGGGTAACGGTAGAGCCGGTACTCAAGGATCCGAAGCAGATGTATTCCTGATCAAAGATAAACCCCGGTATAACAGTACAATGAGTGATATACTTAAAGAATTGGCACAGGTACTGGAGGCACGTAAAACGGCCGAGCCTGAATCATCCTATGTCGCCGGGTTGTATTCTCGGGGTCTTGACGCCATATTGAAAAAGATCGGTGAAGAGGCAACCGAGACCGTGATGGCTGCCAAGGATGGAGACAGGGACCAGGTGGTCTATGAAACCGCTGATTTATGGTTTCACACACTGGTATTGCTGGCATCCATGGATATCCACCCTGACGAGATACTCAATGAGCTGGGGCGACGCTTCGGCGTATCCGGTATCGAGGAAAAGGCCAGCCGGGTAAAAAAGTAGGCCTTACAGGCACATAAGACGTGTCATGGATTTAATCGAACATCCGGAGAGTGAGCAATGGCTCCAAGTATTACACAATTATTGATTATACTGGGTATCGTGCTGCTGTTATTTGGCACCAAGAAACTGCGCAATCTGGGCGGTGATCTGGGTGGTGCGATCCGCGGGTTCAAAAAGGCGGTCAAGGAAGGTGAAGACAAAAAACCTGCTGCCGACAGTTCCGAAAAGCTGGAAAGCAAGGAAGGTGACGTCATCGAGGGTGAGGTTACCGATAAACAGACCGACAAGGACAAGGCCTGACAGTCCCTTGATCCTGTCTGTGCGGATCATCTCGATTCGACCAAGGCCCCATCATGTTTGATATCGGATTCTGGGAACTCAGTATTATTATGATCGTGGCGTTGCTGGTGATCGGGCCAGAACGTCTGCCGGGTATTGCGCGCAAGGCCGGGATCCTGGTCGGTAAGGCCCGGCGCATGGTGCAGTCGGTCAAGGACGATATCGACAAGGAGCTGGCCGCAGAAGAGTTACGCAATGTCATCGCCAAGCACAAAAACTCGGCGTCGGCTTTTGATATACTCGATGAAGACACCCGTGAGACTATTTCAGACAGTGTTAATGTGGCCAAAAAGCAAATCGAAGAGGCCCGTAGCGAATACTTGGTCAAGTCGGCTCCCGATGAAACCGATACAGACAAAACAACTCCCGACGTAACGTCGCCAGACGATGAGCAACAACAAAAACGCATCAGCTGATCAAGACACTTCCGAGGCGGCCCCCGAAGAAGAAATGACCTTTGTATCGCACTTGGTCGAGTTGCGTGACCGACTGTTGCGTGTGGTACTGGCCGTTGTCCTGATCTTCCTGGGCTTGTTCTATTTTGCCAACGATCTGTATACCCTGTTGGCCGGGCCATTGACACGACATCTGCCGGAAGGCAGCAGCATGATCGCGATTGATGTGGCATCGCCGTTTCTGACACCGTTCAAACTGACCCTGGTGCTGTCGATTTTCCTGTGCATGCCTTATATCCTGCACCAGGTCTGGCGTTTTGTTGCGCCCGGACTATACCGGCACGAACGACGCATGGCGATGCCGTTGTTGTTCAGCAGTACCGTCCTGTTTTATCTGGGCATGGCCTTTGCCTACTTCGTCGTATTCCCGCTGGTGTTCGGATTCTTTACCAGCGTCACGCCCACAGATGTGGCGGTGATGACTGATATCAGCAAGTACCTGGACTTTGTGCTGACGTTGTTCTTTGCATTCGGATTTGCATTCGAAATACCGATCTTTACCGTGGTGCTGGTATGGATGGGTGTGACCACACCGGAAAAACTCAGGGCCAAGCGTTCATATGTGATTGTCGGCGCGTTTGTGGTGGGTATGTTGCTGACACCACCGGATGTTATCTCGCAAACATTGCTGGCGATACCGATGTGGATTCTGTTTGAGCTGGGTATCGTGTTTTCGCGCCTGTATGTGCCGAAGCGTGATAAAGAGGATGATATCTACTACGAGGAAGAGCCGGAAGAGCACGATATTGGTGGTGCGGCTGTCAGTACTGCAACGGCTGGTGCTACGACTGCTACGACAAGCACTGCTGCAGATATCGAGTCCGAGCTGGTCGAAGATTACGAGCGTATGAGCGAAGCCGAAATGGATGATGAGCTGGACCGCATCGACGATGAAATGGATGATCTGGATGAGGAATTTGAAAAGGAACAGGAACAGCAGGGCGATATGCTGGATCTGGAAGACGAGTTTGAGGAATCTGATGAGTCTGACGAAGATGACCAGGAAGACAAGGAGAAAGATAAATAGTAGTTTTAATGCCAGACCTTCCGGTAGGCATCTTGGAAATAGTTGTCCTTGCGATCCGCGTAAGCGGCGCGGCAATCTCCCAATCTTGGCAGCTTGTAGGGCGCAATTGCCCCATCTATTTCCAATAGATCGGGGCAATTGCGCCAGGTGATCCTAATATTTTCAAGCCCCCGGGAATATTCAGCCATAATTATTGTCATAACAGGATCACGGAATAATAAAAAAGGGTGATCTATGTGTAGCCTGCGTTTCCTGTTACTACTGATTATTACTAGCCTGCCGGTGACTGGCTGGTCCGCCAATGCGTTGCAGGCCCATCCGTCACCGTACCTGGCCATGCATGGCAACGACCCGGTGCACTGGCAGGAATGGGGTGATGCGGTCTTTGAACAGGCGCGCAAGCAGAACAAGCTGGTTTTTGTGTCTATTGGATATTTCGCCTGTCACTGGTGTCATGTCATGCAGCGCGAGTCTTATCAGAATCAGAAAATCGCCAAATTCCTGAATCAGCATTTTATCTCCGTTAAGGTGGACCGCGAACTGCGTCCGGCACTGGATGCCAAGCTGATTGAATTTGTCGAACGTACACGTGGCCATTCCGGCTGGCCGCTGAATGTCTTTATTACCCCGCAAGGTTATCCACTGGTGGGCATCATCTACCTGCCGCCGAATGATTTCATGGAATTACTGGTCAACCTGAACGAACGCTGGAACAAGGATGCCGGCGAATTGCAACAGATTGCCGAACAGGCGGCTTTGGTGATGACACGTGGCTCCGTGTCGGATGGTCCGGACCTGGCCGATGACCTGGGTTCGGTTTATGCGTCGGTGCTGCAACAGGATGCGTTGGCGCGTGCAGATATGATACTGGGTGGTTTCGGTGAAGAGACCAAATTCCCGATGTCACCGCAGTTGTCTGCTATGTTGAATGTCTATGATCAATACCGGGATGAGACACTGGGTAGTTTCCTGAGGCGCACGCTTGATCAGATGATGTCGCAAGGCCTGTATGATCACCTGGCCGGTGGTTTTTATCGCTACACGGTTGACCCTGCCTGGCAGATACCGCATTTTGAAAAAATGCTGTATGACAATGCCATGCTGGCGGACTTGTACCGTCGTGCCGCGAGGATATTCGATCATGCTGGTTATGACCGTATCGCGCGTCAGACGTTGGATTTTATGCTTAACAGTTTTCGTGGACCCGATGGCGCTCTTGTCTCCAGTCTGTCGGCAGTGGATGACCAGGGTGTTGAGGGCGGCAGCTATCTATGGCAAAACGCGCAGTTGGACACAGTGTTGAACAAACAAGAGCGGGCTATCGCCAATGCGCTGTGGAAACTGGATCATGCCCCGAACCTGGATGCCGGCCACCATCTTGTATTCAAGCAGAATCTGACAGAAGCTGCGGCGGAACTGAAAATGGACCGCAAGCAGCTCGAGAAGAGTTTTAGGATAATAAAACAAAAACTGTTGACCGATCGTAACAAGCGCAGCCTGCCGCGTGACACCAAACAACTGGGTGCCTGGAACGCACTGGCCTTAAAGGCCTTCGCAAACGCAGCCGCTCAGTACGGGGACAAACGCTACCGGCAGGCGGCAGACGCTATTCGTGACTATCTAATCGGGAAGCTATGGAATGGCAAGCGGCTGGTCAGGGCTGTTTCGAAACATGGGGCATTCGGTGAGGCCGCACTGGAGGATTATGCCTATGCCGGCGAGGCGATGCTGGCGTGGTCCAGATTAAGCGGCAAAGACCTGGATGTAACCGGCGCGATCATCGAGCAGGGCTGGAAACGGTTTTATAGCGCCAGAGGCTGGCAGCAGTCTGAAAAGGTATTAGTGCAGTATGGTGCGCGTGAGCCGGTGATTGCGGATACCGCGCTGCCATCGGCATCCGCAGTACTGGTGCGCACCAGCCTGGAATATGCCCGTATGACAAACAACCAGGAACTGGCTAAGCGTGCCTTAAGCGCATTGAATGTCGGGTTTGAGACCTTGTCATCGGCTGCGACCTGGTACGCCAGCCAAATAGATACCCTGCAACGTGCAACACGGAAATAATACCCTTACGATCCTCACGGCTAATCACGGGTTTCTGCTCTTATTGAACCACGGAGCAGGTATGGGTTATATTATCTGGGCTTGTTAGTCGGATTTTCTTAGGGATAAGTATGAAGGAATTGATGTTATTACTGGTGGTGTTGGTAATGACGACGGCCTGTAATGAGGATGTTGCCCGGCAGCAGTTTGATGTCCAATGCAAAGACCCCCGGCCCGAGATCTGCACCAGGGAATATCGTCCCGTGTGTGGCGTCTTATCTGATAATTCCGAAAAGACCTTTCCCAATGCCTGTAATGCTTGCAGTAATTCGCGAGTCACAGGCTATCGAGAAGGTGCCTGCAAACAATAACAGTGTTTACTGACATCTGACGAGTCAGTATCGCTATTTTCATAAACCGCCTTTGGCACGGCCAGGTGTCCCGGCCGCTATAGTGGACACTAACTTTAGCTATTTAAGGAACGAAAGTATGGACAGAAGAAACTTTATACGATTGGCTGCCATCGGTGCAGGGACAGGAATGATTGCACCCAAGCTGGCACAGGCTAAAACTTCATCAATGGCTGGCGGCCTGTATTACACCAAGGACGCTCCGGGTCGTTGGGGTAAAAAAATAGGTGGTCATTTGCCATCAGTAGAAGTGCTGCAAGGCACTAAAGGAACAGAAATCAAAGTGACGACAGCGCATGAGATGAACGCCTATGGTCATTACATCGTCAAGCATATCGTGCTGGATGAAAATTATCAGTTCCTGGGTGAACATATGTTCGATCCGAGCAAGGACAAGGCGCCAATTTCAACATTTTCGCTGGGTAACTACAAAGGCAAGGTTCATGTGCTGAGTGTTTGTAACAAACATGATACCTGGCTAAACAGCGCCGTCGTCTAGTGCATCGGCAGGCTGGTGAACCAATACCGGTCGCCAGCCTGTTTTATATTTTTCAAGCCTTGCATATATAACCGCGTTGTATGCCTGCATGATATCCATCAGTCTCAGTTGACCAATCCATAATCCGTATCTTAATTTCGCTTGATAGTTTTTTCCTGTTTGCATTGTATTGATTAAACAGGTAATTGATGTGTGGTTGTTAAAGTGAATCGTTTCACAAAACCGGTAAAGCACCGGCTTTTCATTCTGTGTTTTATAACTATTCAGTGATGTGATAGACAAAACCCCAGTGAATTTTTGACCAAACTAGCGCGCAGTAGACGGCACTGATGAATGAAAAGGAATTTCACTATGCGCAGGATGGAATCTTTCGGCAGGAAGTATGCTGTTATTGTTTTTATTTCAGTTTTGTTAACCGCCTGTGGCGGTGGCGATAGCATATCATCCGATGCTCCCTCGGCTGATGGCACAAGTTCATATCGGGATGACAAGCACAAGTCAGACTGGAAAGTCGGAAAGCCTGGCGACGAGTATCACAAGCCGCATCATTGGCATGGGTCCAAGCCATATCCACAACCAGATCCAGATCCAGACCCACAACCAGATCCAGACCCAGACCCACAACCAGATCCAGACCCAGATCCACAACCAGATCCAGACCCAGACCCACAACCAGATCCAGACCCAGATCCACAACCAGATCCAGACCCAGATCCAGATCCTGTACCTGGAACCAGTAATATAGATTTGACCTGGTCTGCACCTGGGACGCGTACAGATGGCAGTCCGTTAGCGCTGTCTGAAATAGGTGGCTACAAGGTCTACATGGGTACTGTATCCGGGGTTTACAGTCCAGCGATAGATGTCGGAAATACGACCAGCCATACGTTCAGTTCAATGCCTGCAGGGACCTATTACTTTGCAATCTCGACATATGATACCAATGGCCTCGAGAGCGCCAAGACAGCTGAATTTTCTGCGACTGTCCAATAGCTGTATTGAATTGTCAGGTGGTGGCTTAACTATCGTGAAATGTGTCACAAAATAAAGGTTCAAGCAGCACCTGATGCTAATAAAAATGTGATAAGTGGAGATATAGATGGTCAGTGAATGCTTGTCTTGATGTGCTTAAGAGCAGTATTCGTGAATCGAATCACAAAACATAGATGCATGTAGATTATTAGGTACTTGTACTGGGTTTTTAGTGATGAGGTAGACAAAGTTAAAAGTCATTTTTGCCGAAACTACTACACAAGAGATGGCAATGTTGCCTTGGAAATATAGACAGGAATATAACATGTTTCGGCTAGAATCTAATCTTAGTAAATTAATCGCAATTCTGTTTCTTAGTGCGTTTCTTGCGGCCTGTGGTGGCGGTGTAACCACTGAAACCGAAGGTGGTGAGAATCCACCACCACCCAAGGAAGAACCAGCACCAGAGCCAACTCCAGAACCGACACCTGAGCCAGATCCAGTACCACAACCAGATCCAGTACCACAGCCAGATCCAGTACCACAGCCAGATCCAACACCTGACCCGGTACCGGTGACCAAGGACATCAACCTGAGCTGGACGGCTCCTAACACCCGGACAGATGGCAGTGCATTGTCGCTTTCTGAAATTGGCGGCTACAAGGTGTACTTTGGCACATCACCGGGTAACTATAATCCAGCGATTGATGTAGGTAACAGTACCAGCTATACGCTTGCCTCGATGGCAGTCGGGACATATTACTTTGCCGTCACGACGTATGATGTAAATGCACTGGAAAGTTCAAAGACAGCCGAGTTTTCTGCAATAGTGAATTAGATGCAAGTACCGGGGTCTTGCTGCCAGCAGTGGGGCCCCGGCTTTTTTTCGATGGTTCACATTATTCCATTGATGCCTGTTTTCTCAGGCGGCCCAGGTGAAACAGTTGATACAGTACAGGTATTAGCACCAGACTGACCACCAGGGAAAAGGAAAGCCCCGAGATAATGGTCACTGCCAGTGGTCTGAGCATTTCACCGCCTTCACCCCAGGCATTCGCAAGCGGCGTCAGTCCGGCAATCGTGGTTAATGTGGTCATCAATATCGGTCTCAGGCGCAAACGTACTGCCTCAGTGATTGCCTCATTCAATTCGAGTCCCTGCCGACGCTGAAGTTCGATATATTCAAGCAAGACTATTGCGTTATTAACAACAATACCGGCTAGCATAATCAGACCCAGCCAGACGATCATGGTCAGGTTCAGGCCGGTAAATTTCAGTCCAATAGCGACACCAATGATAGCAAACGGAATGCCGAGTAGGATGACGATCGGGTTGGTCAGTGATTCATACTGGATGGCTATCACGGTAAATACCAGGAACAATGCCAGGCCCAGCAGTATCATGGACAGGTCACGGCCTTCCTTGAGTGTCTGGCTGATACCGGAATCGTAGATCGCATAACCGTCAGGCAGTTTAATCGTGCGCAGTTTGTCCTGTATTTGCTGCTCGATCTCACCACTGGATACACCCTGTTTGAGCGAGGCGCTGACTTCAACAAAACGTTGTTGATTTTCACGCAGTATCTCCGGTGCGGCGCGTATGGTCTGTATACGTGCTACATCGGCCAGGTATACCGGTTGCCTGTTTTCTCCGGTATGTTCAAGTAATACGGATTTAAGCAGGTCGATACGTTCGATGTCTGCCTCAGGTAACTTGATGCGGATATCAAAACTGCGCCCATGTTCAAAATACTCCGAAATCACCAGACCGGTTACGGCCAGTCTGGCTGCTTCACCAATTTGTTCAGCAGACAAGTTCAGCGATGTCGCTCGTTGCCGGTCTATTTCTATCGAGACTTCCTGGCGCTGCCCTTCCGAAGAAGAGGCCACATTTCTTATCTTGTCGATTTCAGACAATCTGGAAACGATCTTGTCAGCAACCACATCAAGAGTTTCAGGGTCAGTGCCCTGGACACGCAGACTGACTTCGTCACTGCCACGGTTTAGCGGTATACCCCGTATGCCGCTGAGACGGGCGCGAACGCGCACACCTGCCAACCGCTTTTCTTTGACCAGTTTATTGAATTTTCTGATCCATGCATGACTGCTGAGTTTGCGCTCGGACAGCGGTAGTAGCTGTACGATCAGTGTGGCATGGTGTTGTGATTCCCATCGTGAACGGCCATATACAAAACCACCGCTGGTAGCGAAAACACTTTCGATATAGGGCAGGGTGTTGACCAGTTCCTCGATTCTTTTTACATACGCATCGGTTACCTCGAGTGCCGTACCGATGTCAGTATTGATATGAATGCGTATATTACCTTCATCCAGTTTCGGCAGAAAGTCCTGTTTGACCGAGAAGAACGACTGTGCGGCCGGAATCAGCATGATCAGCATGACAACTATAACAAACACACGTAGCGTCCTGCTGTGCAGAAGCCTGTCTGTGATGTAAGCCATCATACTGCGCAGCCTGTCGATGCCGGCGTCCAGCAACAAGCGCAACTTGCCGGGTTTGACCAATGGTATTCGCGCTGCCAGTGCCGGTACCAGCGTCAGTGCAATGACCATCGATGCAACAATGGCCGAGGATACCGTGATAATCAGTTCTCTGAACAGTAAGCCGACCAGGCCACTGATAAACAGGAAAGGCAATATCGCAGCAAGGTTGGTACTGGTCGAGGCGATAATCGCACCCTGGACCTCGGCGGCGGCACGGGTACCGGTTTCGACGCCGGTTTCACCATCTAACTGGTGACGGTACTGGTTCTCAAGCATGACGATGGTATTGTCGACCAGCATGCCAACCCCGACAGCAAGGCCACCCAGGGTCATGATGTTCAGTGTCAGTCCACTGGTGTCCATTAATAAAAAGGTAAACATGATCGCAATCGGTATCGCACTGCCAATAACCAAGGTCCGCCGAAGGTTGCCCAGAAACAGGTAGACGACCAGCATGGCCAGTAGTGCCCCGCTAAGGGTGGCGCCGCTGGCATTGTTCAGGGCATGGCGGATATAGACAGACTGATCTCCTACCTTTTTCACAGTGATATCTGGTGGTATGACGCGTTGTGCCTGCAGTTGTTGTAATCTCCGCATTACGGCATCAACTACTGCGACGGTATTTGCACCGGGCTGTTTCTGTATCGATACCTTGATGCCAGGTATACCGTCCAGTCGTATACGCAGTACTTCTTCATCATGGCTGTCGACCACTTTCGCCAGATCCTGTAACAGGACCTGCTGCCCATTATTGAGTGCAATCGGTAATCTCGATATGGATTCGACATCTGTAAAGCGCGCATCGGTGCGGCTACTGATTAACTGATTGGATAAACGCAGGCGACCGGCGGGTATGGCCACGTTACTATCGCGTATCGCGTCGACCAGGTCCTGCAGGCGCAGGCCCAATGCAGCCAGCCGGTCCTGGTCAGGCAGTATCTGTATTTCCCTGACCAGGCCGCCGCCGACTTCGGCTGCGGCAACACCGGGCAGATTCAGAAACCACTTGGCAAACACATCATCCACCCAGGTACGCAATTTGACCGGGTCCAGCCTGTCCGAACTGACCACAAACTCGGCCACCGGGCGCTGCGAAGGGTCGCGTTTGTAAATCACCGGCGGATCTATTGTATCAGGCAGATAACGTCGTGCGCGATCAAGGCGGGTGCTGGCATCGCGCAAGGCCAGATTGATATCCTTGTTAAAGGCAAATGACAGGTCTACCAGGCTGCGTCCTTCACGACTCGTGGACTCGACAGCAATGGCATCTTCCGTAATGGCGAGTTGTTCTTCCAGTTGCTTGGTGATCTGGTCTTCGATAATAGAAGCGGGTGAGCCGGGATCGTTGACACGCACACGGACTTCCGGCTGGATAATATGCGGCAGCAGGTCCACGGCCAGACGGTTGACCGAAAACATACCCAGCACGACCACCGCCAGGGTCAGCATGCTGACGCCGATCGGGTGACGGATGCACCATGCTGTCAGTCCGCGCTGGTATGTTATCTGGGATTCATCTGGCCGGCTTGTCATGCACGATTTACTCCTTACCTCCAGATTCGAGGACTTCTATGATATCGCCATCCTTCAGGCTAAGAAATCCGCGTATGATGACCTGGTTTCCGGATTCTAGGCCGTCCAGTATCTCGACTAGGCCAGACTGACGCAAACCGGTATGGACACGTGTTTTATGCGCCTTGTTTTCAAGTACGCGATAAACATATTCGCCTTTTTTATCACGACGAATGGCATTAAAAGGTAGTGTCAGTCGTTGTCTCGCAGGGGTGCTCAGGAATACACGGCTGAACTGACCTTCACGTATCCCTTCAGCCTGTTCTGTCAGACTGATTTCGACACGTCCCAGTCGTGTGCGTTCATCCACAGTCGGGTATATCCGGGTAATACGTCCGGCAATCTGCCTGTCGCCCAGCGCATCAATAACGACCTTGACCGGTGTGCCGGTATCGAGTTGTGCCAGTGCCAGCTCGGACAGTTCCAGGCGTATGACCAGGGTCGAAGGGTCGATCAGGGTCATCAGGTGGGTATGTTTGGGTGCGATATCACCGGGCTCGGCCAGGCGTTCGGTGACAATGCCGTCGAACGGGGCACGGATACGTGTGTATTCCAGGCGGGTTTGCAGCAGTTCCAGTTCTGCTTTGGCGATGAGCAGATTGGTAGCCGCCTGCAGGCGCTCATCATCCGATGCCAGGCGCTTGGATTGCAGTGTCTTGATCCGATTCCGGTTTTCTTCTGCCTGGCGACGGGTGGCGCGGGCCTTGTCGAGTTCAGCACGTAATAGCCGGTCATCCAGTTGTATCAGCAATTCATCCTTGTTGACAGCGTCACCTTCGTAGTGATGCAGGGCGAGCAGGCGGCCTTCCTCCTGGTTGAATAACTTTACCCGTCGCCTGGCTTTCAGGCTGCCTGTTCTCTCCAGCGTATAGCCCAGATCCTGTGTGCGGGCGGTAACCGTTTCAACTAGTCTGGCTGTCTGGCGGCTGTGCTTTTTTGGCCCGTTAGTGTCCGTACCCTGACTACAGCCGCCAGTTATCAGCAGGCCACCACATGCAAGGATAATCAGCAGATGTCTCACTTTATACCGGTCTCGTTTTTGGGGTGTAACGGGACTACTGTACATTACTTATGTGTTATTAAAAACAGTATTGAGCTATGCTATCCGGATTCACGCCGTTCAGTGCTGGTTTGCATAATAATGAGAACTGCCCATGACAGAGATAAAAGGTCTGCCCAGGCGGCCAACCGTTCTAATCATCCTCGATGGCTACGGTGTGAACCCGAGCAGCCTGAACAATGGTGTTCATGAAGCGAACACTCCACGACTGGATCACTATTTTGCACATTACCCGCATACGGTATTGAAGGCATCGGGAAGGGCGGTGGGTCTGCCCGAGGGCCAGATGGGTAATTCCGAGGTGGGTCATATGACCCTGGGTTCAGGCACTGTCATACGTCAGGACTTGGTACGTATCAATGACAGTATCGATGATGGTGGTTTTTATCGGAATCCAGCGCTGCTGGCTGCGGTCAAAAAGGCCGCGGAGCGGGGCAGACCCATGCACCTGTTGGGCCTGGTGTCGACTGGTGGTGTGCACAGCCACCTGCGGCATTTGCTGGCCCTGATAGAGTTATGCCGTCAACACCAGGTCAGCCCCTGGGTGCATATGATTACCGATGGCCGGGATACTGCGCCACGCTCTGCATTGAACTACCTGCCGGTCGTACAGAAGGCGCTAGAGCAGGCGAATGGACGTATCGTCACCGTGTGTGGACGATTTTATGCAATGGATCGTGATAACCGCTGGGATCGTACCGAACGGGCCTGGCACCTGATCGTCCAGGGTCAGGGGCAGCAGGCCGGCTCGGCTCACGAAGCTATCAGCATGTCCTATACGCAAGGCGAGGATGACGAGTTTATTCAGCCGGTCACGATTGATGGCTATAGTGGTTTGCAGCAGGATGAAAACCTGATTTTTTTCAATTTCCGTAATGACCGGCCGCGTCAGTTGACCGAGGCGCTTAGCAAGCCGGAATTCAACAGTTTTGAGCGTAACAGTAATGTGGTGATTACAGTCACCTGTCTGACGGTCTATAGCAAGCGTTTCAGATTGCCGGTTGCGTTTGAATCGGAACGGCCCGGCAGTACGCTCGGACAGATCGTCAGTCAGCACGGGTTGAACCAGTTCCATTGTGCCGAGACGGAAAAGTACGCACACGTGACGTTCTTTTTTAATGGCGGAAGAGAGACGCCATATGCCGGAGAGGAACGTGTGATGGTCCCGTCACCCAAGGTCAAGACCTATGATCTGGCGCCGGAAATGAGTGCGGCCGGTGTTACCGATGCTTGCATCGAAGCGGTCAATAGCGGTCAGTACGCGTTACTGGTGGTTAATTTTGCCAATGGTGATATGGTCGGCCATACCGCTGTAGCCGATGCGATTGTCAGGGCGCTGGAGGCGATGGACCATGAGGTGGGCAGGTTGCTGGATGCGGCAGTTGCGACTGGTTATTCAGTGGTGCTGACTTCAGACCATGGCAATTGCGATGAAATGGTCGATGCCTCCACCGGTGAACCGCATACCCAGCATACGGTCTACCCGGTACCATGCCTGGTTATCGATAAAGAGCAATGGCGTTTGTCTATCGGTGCCGGTCTGAGCAGTGTTACCCCTACCGTACTGGAGTTAATGGGTCTGGAAAAGGACAACGCCATGACCGGTGAGTCGCTGTTGCATCAGCCACTCACCGATCTGGACGCGCTGCTTTGAGAAAACGGTTCTGGTTTTAAAGACAGGGCCTACCAGCCAAAAATCACGCCTTCGAGGAACAGGTTGTGATCCTTGAACTTCCGGTTGATCGCGGTGTTGAATCCTTTGGCCTTTCCACCAAATCGTTTCAGGAGATTGGCTGAAGCCGCAGCGCCTTCCTTGCTCAACAGTGCTGCACGAACCTTGCGCAGCTTGTTGGCATTGATACGCTTGCTGGCGGTAAATCCCTGGTTGGGCAGGGCCGGGCTGGTGTAGATGATGCGCATCAAGTTACGGTCCTCGGCTGACAGTTTTTTCTTGTAGAACGCGGTGCGGAAAATGGCGGCTCGACATTTACCTTTCTGAAAAACCTTGTTGACCTTTTTGAAGCCACCACGTACCGGATGCAGTACCGGCTGGCGAACCGGGTTATTGAGTTTCGCAAGTATCGACAGTGTAGCCAGGTTGGGTGGTGCAATACCGCAGACGCGCTTGCCGATCACATCGTCGGCTTTCTGGATTTCCTTGTCATTGTCCATGGTTACCATATAAAACTGCAGCTTGCCGGGCAGGTTAACGATCGCATTGGCACCCAGGTGTTTGATGCGCCAGGAAATAAAATGTGGGCCGTCAAAAACGATATCGTACTTGTCGGCACGCATGTCATTCTGGTAACGCAGCCAGTTACGAGGATGCTGGTAGACGACCTTCTCCCCCAGTACGCCACTCAGGTAGGCAGCTATAGGGCCATATACCTTTTGACCCGCTTCAACGCTCTCGCGCGGTGGTGCAGTCATGATCAAGTCTGCACTGACTACCGGTGTAACAATTGCTGCCAGGACTAACAAAATCAGGCAAGAAGCTCTGGACATGGGACCTCCACTTAAGTTTATCCACCCGTTTGTGGCAGGCTCCATTGCTAAAACGAGATGATTGTTATTATTTACCATTATAATTATATGGCAAAACCATCAAGATGCGAATTATTGGTTAGCTTTCCCCGGTCAGCTATCCTGTTTACCCTGTCTGCGCATTGTTTAAGTTTATTCTGGGCAGACAGTTGATACTGATCTAGACTAGCATAGAATGTAATAGTGTGTGTCTAAAACAGGTAGTTGCGGCTGATTTTGCGTAACTGTTAGCAATATGGTATTGTAACTTGCTGAATTCATTGAAATAAACAGGGTTCTTACCCGGAGTGTCACCCCTACGGTCTATTTATATAGGTATCAGCGCCTGCCTGACCGGCGAATCTGTGCGCTATGACGGCGCGCACAAGTATCTGCCCGCTATCTGCAACCACCTGTCCAAGCTGTTTACGCTGGTCCCGGTCTGTCCGGAAGTGGCGATCGGCATGGGTGTGCCGAGGCAGCCAATCCAGCTGGTCGGAAAGCCCGGCAGCGCGCATGCGGTGGACCGGCAGACCCGCACTATTGATGTGACTGAGCGGCTGGTGGAATACGCCGGGCATTTTTTACGGGAAAATCCGGGCCTGAGTGGGCTGGTGATGAAGGCGCGGTCGCCGAGTTGCGGCGTGGATACCACGCCGGTGTATTATCGACCGGGTCAGCAAACTGCTACGGACAGCGGTATATTCAGTAGAACAGTCAGAAGCATCATGCCGGATGTCCCTCTGGTTGACGAGTCCTGTCTGGGAAGCCGTGCTGATATGGACCTGTTTGTCTTAAAAGTCTCTCTGTACACCGCGTTCCGAGACCAGGTGCTGTGTGCGCCAGACAGGCAACAGGCCCTGGCGCTTTTCAACCGGAGCATCGTGGAACATTTCGGTGTGCAGGTCGAAAATACCCTGGCCGGACCTGAAATTTCGCCCCCGGATGAGCAGGATAAATTGCTGTCAGGCTATCTACAGCAGCTGTACCGGCAAGTCTCTGTCAGACATGGAGACCGGCAGCTGGCAGTAAAGCCGGGTTGGTCGTCAAACCACCTGGATCCGGATGCGCTGGCCGCGCTGTTAGCGTACATGAATCGTCGTTGATCGGGACAGGGTGATGAGCAGAAGGGCACTGGGCCTTTTTCAAGGCCCAGTGGTGGTCCTGTTTAGTGAGGCTACGGCGTTTGCGCCGCATCTAGCCAAGTGCAAACAGGCATAAGGCGACCATATCCAGACTTTCAGGTTCCGGTACTGCCGCGACTACCAACTTGTCGATGGCCATCGATCTGGACAACATCGACCAGGTGGTCAGCGAGCCGGTGAAGCCCGGGGGAAATGTTATTGGCGGCGAGGTTGCTGATTGTGGACGTGGGTATGATATCTAAAACCGTATTAATTAAGTGGATAATTAACATTATTTTTAAATCTGTCACTTAAAGATCCTGCAATACCTGTCGATAAATATGAGCACAGATATAAACAACCCATGAGGTAAGCAGGTATGAAATTTGTTTCTACAGTTTTCGCTGGTCTGGCGGCCATGATGATGCTTGTCAGCAGCAGTTCCTATGCGGGCGAATTAACGCCTGAAAAACTTGCAGGTACCACCCTGGTATCCGCCGAAGATGTAATTGACCTGGTGGGCCAACACGCGGATATGGTCATCATTGACGCACGCAAGAACAGCGACCGCCTGAAGGGCTACATCGAAGGTTCTGTCGGTCTGCCAAACACCGAAACCAATGCCACCTCACTGGCCAAACACGTTACATCCAAGTCTACACCGGTGGTGTTTTACTGCAATGGCGTCAAATGCGGCCGCAGTGTGAAATCAGCCAAGATCGCGCTGGCTGAAGGTTACAGCAAAGTTTACTGGTTCCGTGGTGGCTGGGATGAGTGGACAGGTAAAGGCATGCCGGTAACCAAGGATTAATTACTGTTTATCGGGCGGCCGGTTTGCGGCCGCCTGACCTAAACATAGGATAGATGAAATGAATCGCATGATTTCGATCAAGGGTTTGATAATTTCCGCACTGGCCAGTATTGGTGTGGTCACTATCGTACTGTCTGTAATATCGTCATACAATTTCCGTACCGCTGCTGTCAGTTCCCAGCAGCAGACCCTGTCCAGGATTCTGGAAGTGGCGTCAATGGAGCAAATGAAACAGATGCACAAACTGGCAGAGGATCTGGCCACAGATGCAAAGCGTGAAAAGGAGTTCAAGACCCTGTCGCGCACGCTGTTCAAGAAGCTGGATAGTGAGTCGATCAGTCATGCTGGCAGATTACTGAATAACCAGTTCCATCAGCGTTATGTGACCGGTGGACATCTGGATCTGAAAAAGCTGCGCATCTACGACCTGAATCTGAATTTCATTGCGGAAAGCGGAGAAGGGATCTCGGGGCTGGCCAGAAATCTGACAGAAAATCTGTATTCGAAGGCAAGCACACGTAAGGGTGCGGATCGTCTGAAGGCGCTGGGTGCGGTATGGCGCCAGGGTAATGTGCCGCTCTACTCTGTACTGGTACCATTAGGTGGCCTGCGTATTCAGGGTTACCTGGAAGTGGTTATTTCACCTGTCCACAACCTGTACAAGGTGAACGGAATGCTGGATGCGCCGGTACATATTACGGATTACAAGGACAACAGTATCAAGCAAACCGAAAGCTGGGCTGATAACAATGCCGATAGCCTGGAGATTAAATACGATATCAAGGATAGTAATGATGAGCCCGTAATGACATTGCATGCGCGTGAAAATGTATCGTTTCTGAATTCGACCATTGCGCGTACGCAGATGATCACGATTGGCGGCTTTATTGCCATGATGGTTGTAGCGATCGGTGTAGTCTTGCTGTTGCTGAGGCGCTTCCTGTTCAAGCCGGTATCCAACCTGATTTCGGATATGTCCCGTTGTGCCGAAGGCGACCTGACGGTGAATGTAGAGAAAGACGGGCTGAAGGAAATCAGGTTACTGGCTGGTAGTCTCAGTGAACTGGTGGCCAGTCTGAATCAACAGGTTTTGCAGATCCATGACAGCTCGTTGCAGGTTTCTGACGCATCGAACCGGGTTTCATCAGTATCCGAATCAACCAACGAGGCCATTAAACGACAGCAGACTGAAACCGACGCGGTGGCTACGGCTGTAAATGAAATGACGGCAACCGTACAGGAAGTCGCACAGAATGCAGCAGATGCAGCAAGGTCAGCGAGCGAGGCAGATAGCGCGGCGAACAAGGGTCAGGATATCGTCAACCAGAGTATCACCTCGATTTCTCAGCTTGCCGGTGAGATAGAAAATGCCGCCTCGGTGATCCAGGAACTGGAGCAGGACAGTGAGCAGATTGGCAGTGTACTGGATGTGATTAAGGGCATTGCCGAGCAGACCAATCTGCTGGCACTGAACGCGGCGATTGAGGCTGCGCGGGCCGGTGAGCAGGGCAGAGGTTTTGCGGTGGTGGCTGATGAGGTCAGAACACTGGCCAGTCGCACGCAGGAATCAACGCTCGAGATTCAGCAAATCATCGAGAAATTGCAGCAGGGTGCACGGCATGGTGTGGAAGTGATGCAAAAGAACCAGATCAAGGCCGATGAGACCGTCAAGATGGCTGATGAGACCGGCACCTCCCTGGAGGCGATTACCTTGGCCATTGCGACGATTAATACCATGAATGCCCAGATCGCTACGGCTGCTGAAGAGCAGACCGCGGTTGCGGAGGAAATCAACCGTAATGTGATCAGTATCAGTCAGGTTGCGGATGAGACCATGACGGGCTCACAACAGACTGCCAGTGCCAGTAATGAATTGATGGCAATGGCTGAAAACATGGAAGGTATTGTAGCCAGGTTCAAGATAGACTAGGTCGCATGTGTTTCAGAAACGAAAAACCGGATGATATATTGTCATCCGGTTTTTTATGCGCGGTTATTTGAAGAATTCGGCATCATGGCGCACTTCATGCGCCAGTCCATTCAGTTTGTCGGCCAGTTTTTCCATCATTTCTACCAGTGCCGTATCGATTCCCGCTTCGATTAATAGCGACAACTCATCGTAGTGCACCTCGTTCAGTGTTTCACCGGACTGCTCGATGATCTCGCGGAAACGATTGGTGATTTCTATTGCGTGATTTTCACGTTTCATTTGTTTTTCTCTTTCATAGCCTTGGGTGTTTTATCAAGTATGTGTTCACCCTTTTCATAAATATTTTTTGCCGACCCAACAATCAAATCATCGGGTGGAACCGCAACCTTGGGATTCTTGGAAGTGTAATCCAGGTTATTCAGTATAAACCTCATGACATTGATACGTGCACGTTTCTTGCAGTCAGACTTGATTACAGTCCAGGGTGAGTCAGCTGTATCGGTATAGAAAAACATGGCCTCCTTAGCTTCTGTGTAATCTTTCCACTTGTCCAGTGAGGCCAGGTCGATCGGACTCAGTTTCCACTGCTTCAGCGGGTCATGCCTGCGCTGCTGGAACCTGCGGAACTGTTCATTGCGACTGACCGAGAACCACAGTTTGAACAGGGTGATGCCACTGCGGACCAGCATACGTTCCAGCTCGGGTGCCTGGCGCATGAACTCAAGGTAGTCACTGGCTGCACAGAATTTCATTACCCGCTCGACCCCGGCCCGGTTATACCAGGAGCGGTCAAACAGGACGATCTCGCCCTTGCTGGGCAGGTGCTGGAGATAACGCTGAAAATACCACTGCCCCGTCTCTTCCCCGGTGGGCTTTTCAAGCGCCACTACGCGTGCGCCACGAGGATTCATATGTTCCATCAGGCGTTTGATAGTGCCACCCTTGCCGGCTGCGTCACGGCCCTCGAACAGGATCAATACGCGTTGACCGGTTTCCTTGACCCAGTTTTGCATCTTCAGCAGCTCGATCTGCAGGTCCTGCTTCAGGTCTTCATACTCGTCACGATCCATCTTGCTTTTGTAGGGATAGTTCGCATCTGCAAAGATTTTGTTCTTGCTCAGCTTGACGACTTTTTTGGCTGAAGCAAGTTCCTGGTCTTTGCGTTCTTCGCCAACTTTAGGCATGGAGAATTTTGCATCTTTCGTCATTTCTTCACCTTTTTCAGACCTGAACTATTAAGTATAGATTACTGTATAGATTGAGAATTGACCCAGGTCAATGACTTGCGCATTAACTGTGGCAACCGGTGCCTGGCAGCTGTGCTATAACATAAATAAGGTAGCCGAACATACCGGGCAGGAGACTGTAAAATGGGCGTTTTACCGGATAGCAGGGATAGTATTCTGGACGCGGCTTTAGCGTTTGCTGAGGAAAAGTCTTGGGAGCACTTGCGCCTGGGCGATATCGCAGACCGGCTTAAGATTTCATTAAATGACATCCGCGAATATTATCCGCAAAAAGACGATTTGGTGGAGGCCTGGTTTGACCGGGCCGATGCGGCCATGCTGGAGTCTGCGGCACAGGAGTATTTACAGGGATTAAGTGAGCGGGAGCGCCTGCACCGGATAGTCATGAGCTGGCTGGATGAACTGGCTGTACACAAGAAAGTCACCGGTGATATGTTGCTGTATAAACTGGAACCGGCACATATACACCTGCAGGTACAGGGTGTTTTGCGAATCAGCCGAACCGTGCAATGGATGCGGGAAGCGGCCGGCATGAGTTCCACTCATATACGTCGAATTGCGGAGGAGATCGGTCTTACCTCCATTTACCTGGCCACCTTTGCATACTGGATTACTGACCGTTCTCCCCGGCAACAGCGTACCAGTGAATTTCTTCAACAGCGTCTGAGACATGCTGAATCCTGCCTGTTGCGCGTAGAGGGTCTGCATCAGAAGGGGCCTTTGAATCGTGATCGAGTGCAGGCTGGTCAGGAATGATGCGCTCCAGTACCGTTCAAGCTCAGGACTGATCGAAGCGGCAGTCCTTCGAGATCACAATAATTCCGTCAGCGGATACATCGAAACGATTCTTGTCCCTATCTAAATCGAAACCGATTTCTTCATTCGGCGGGATGTTGACATGTTTGTCGACGATGCAGTTGCGTAATCGTGAACCCGTGCCGACCCGGACACCCGGGAATAAAATGGAGTCCTCAACCAGGGCCTCGTCGTCGACATAGACCTCACGGAACAGGATGGAGTGCGACACATTACCACCAGCGATCACCACACCGCCACCGACGATAGAATTGATAAATATCCCTTCCGAGCCTGATTCTCCGGGAACAGTACGGGCAGGTGGCGTCTGCGGTTGATAAGTGCGGATATACCAGTCCTGCTGGTACAGGTTGACCGGTGGGACGCTTTCCAGCAAGTCCATATTGGCCTGGTAATAGGCATCGATTGTGCCGACATCTCGCCAGTACCTGTCTGGCGTAACGCGGCCGGTTTCACCGCCAAACTGGTGTGCGTACACCGTACCCTGCGCAATCAGTTTTGGCAGTATATCGTGTCCGAAATCATGCGTGGAGCTACTGTTGCCGGCGTCATTGCTTAGTGCCTGTACCAGTGCCTCGCGTGAAAATACATAGATGCCCATCGAGACCAGTGCATATCCACCTCCATACAGGCAACCGTCGCTTCGGCGTTGTTGGCGACATGGTTCTCGAGCATCGCTGCATAGTCCATGCGATAGATATGGTCACCGGACAGTATCAATACCCATTTTGCATCACTGCGTTCGAGCAGATACAGGTTTTGGTAAATGGCGTCGGCAGTTCCTTTGTACCAGTCGTCTCCCATACGCATCTGTGCCGGGACGGTGGTGACGTATTCCCCGAGTTCTGGATTGAAAATGGACCAGCCATCGCGCAAATGCTTCTGTAATGAATGGGACTTGTATTGGGTCAGTGCCAGTATTCGTCGTAATCCGGAATGCAGGCAATTCGCCAGCGTAAAATCAATAATCCGGTACTTTCCACCAAATGGAACCGCCGGTTTGGCACGATCGGCAGTTAATGGATGAAGTCTGGTTCCTGCACCACCAGCAAGAACAAATGTCAGGGTGTCGTCGATCATGGTCTTCATAGTGGATTCGCTTTCACGCTTTCGGATTATTTTATCACATCCACAGCCTGGATGTCCCGTGCTGGTTTAAAGGCGGACATTAAATATGAATAATGCTCAGTCCTCAAATAAC
This sequence comes from uncultured Gammaproteobacteria bacterium, assembly GCA_947258795.1. Classification (GTDB taxonomy): domain Bacteria; phylum Pseudomonadota; class Gammaproteobacteria; order DRJJ01; family DRJJ01; genus DRJJ01. The sequence goes on from CAMYJU010000003.1 coordinate 265,736, forward strand.
ACGTGTTAGTAATTACGATAGGCATGTATCTGGTTGACCAGTAGCTGGTTGTCCTGAAACGCACGAGACAGGATAATGCCACCCAAAACACTTGCTCCACTGGCCTACAATGTCACGTCGCTTGTGATCGGCCAGTGGGCTATGTGGGTAGCGAGTTTTATTGCTGGTTTTTGGTTCTCAGGGCCCTGTGTGTATGGCTTTTTGATGCTGGTAGGCCTCCAGTTCCAGTGGTGACCTGGCGTAACCCATGATTTCCATTTCAGTAATATAGCGCCTGATAAAACCTTCTCTGCCCAGGCGCTCATGTTGGGCAACATGAACCAGTTCATGGGACAGGATTACAGAACTATCCTGATAATCCGGTTTTATCATGATTATATTGCCCATGGTCCTCGCGCCTTCGGCTGAACTACCCAGGCCGTAGGTTGCGGCCTTGCCGCGCAGTACAGGATCGCCGGGCATCGGAAACTCCTTAAGGATCACTACGCGAATGTCATCGGGAGAGGAAATGCCCACATCAAATGCAAGTTGCCGTTCAGGCAGGGTTAAAGATCTGCCCGAAGGGTGCAGTTGCTTTTCGACCAGTTCGTACCAGGCCAATGCCGCGGGTGTCAGCTGGTTGATAATTCCGGTTATATCCGCTGGAGGATTGTCCAGCAGTCGCAATTCTTCTGGTGTTGGTTTTGGTACGAACATGCAGCCATGAAGGAAAAATATTCCGGTTACACAAGAGAGGCGGAGGCAGCTTAACATCTTAAAGATTGTGGTTTTATCATAAGTCTCCATGCTTAAGGGTAACCAAGTCAGGCTAGCTTGGCTATGACATCAGTCTAATTACAGGCATGTGTCAGTCGCGCAGATACAATGTGTGGCTACGGAGTAATCCTTAAAAACCGGTTAAGCTGCGGAAGGTACTGTCAGTTGGTGGCTCATTTTTGCGCCTGTTTTTTTGTTATACTGATAAGATAAGTATGAATAATGATCTGACTGGAGCAGCCACCTTGTGGGTGTGTTATTTAGTTCAGGCGTCTTATATTTCATAACAGTATGGGATCAACGCATGCCGGATAATATCTCTAATAATGTTCACCGGAATGATCGTCTTTCGTTTATTCAGGAAGTATTGCGACATCCTTTACAGATTGGTTCTATCATACCCAGCTCCCGTTTCCTGGAGCGGCGTATAGTTGAAACCGCTAAAGTCGGGTCAGCCGATATGGTTATCGAGTTGGGTCCCGGGACCGGCGGGACGACACGTGCGATACTGGATGCGATGCCGGCACATGCCAGGCTTTTGAGTATAGAGATAAACCCGCATTTTCAGTCATTAGTGGATAATATTGAGGATGATCGACTCATCTCGCATCTGGGCAGCGCATGTGATCTGAAGGATATCATTTCCGGATATGCACTTGACGAGCCGAATGCGATCATATCCGGTATTCCGTTTTCAACCATGAGCCGAAGCATTGGAACCCGGATTATTGAGGCGGTATCCGAGTCACTCGCCGGTCACGGGCGCTTTGTTGCGTACCAGCTGAGTAATCGTGTATCAGATCTGTGTGAGCCTTTCCTCGGTAATGGTGATGCGGCAACCGAGTTTCTTAATATTCCGCCGATGCATATCTTCCATTGGGAAAAGCGTTAGCAGAGCTATCCTGTTATTTGATCCTGCTGTTTGGGTTGGTGCATATCATAACCAGCTATTAACGATACGACTCATATGAGGGTGGATCAGGTATCCGGCTCCGTGATGAGGGTTGGAATTACTCCCACGTATAGCCATATTGTAAATTTCCTTATCGATAATATTGGCTGTGAGTCCGAGCTGAAGCATTTTTTTGTAGTCGTTGGCCAGGCTCGGGTCATGTGAAATGAAATCATCCTCGGCGGCCAGATTGAGCCAGCGCCCGATATTATGCGGATACTTGCGTTGTTTTGTCGCATTCGCGCCCTTGAGCTTGTCCTTGACGTTTTCATCACCCAGCGGACTGCCCAGCGTAACCAGTGTATTGATATTCTTGCCTCTGAGATGCTGAAATTCCCCGTAGTGTGAGAACTTCCACAGCACATCGTAGCTGACGATAGTGCCCAGACTATGCGAAATCAGCATAATGTCATCATTGGCCTTGAGGGCTCTTTCCAGGGGTACAGTCAGACGCCAGCGCACATTGCTGCCGAAACTTGCATCCGGATTCCAGTAGTTTTTCATATCAGGTGCGACGAACTCGACCAGGTCATCACCTATGCCAAAGAATGACAATGGGCCGCTGAATATATTCGCTGTCGCTTCCTTGAGCACGTCGCTCAAATCACGGACACGCTTGTAATTGGATTTGTTGAATTCACGAGTGCCATATTGCTTGAGTGCGGCCAGTGCGTCTTTACGATCTGCAATATCGTCGGCCTCACGTTTTTTGGTCCAGCGTTTGCCGGTATGTTTGCTCAAAAAGGCATTGGACAGGTCGCCATAGTAGACCATGGTCTTCTTAACCTTTTTGAACTTGTTTAATGCACGTTTGCCGTGATCGCGTTCGATACCGTGTGCGAGGGCGGCTACCCAGTTTCGTTTAAGGTTGGCGGCATCTGGTTTGAAGCTGCGTCCGTGGATCAAAATGATGTGTTTGGCCATGTTTATGCTCCTTTTTAGTATTCTTAATAGTATGTTCTGGCACGGAATAGAGGTTCTGTCAAATATTCACCATTTCCGTTGACAATGATTTTCTGGTGAGTAGTGACTATATATCCGGAAGAATCTGTCATTCTTATCTGAATGACTCAGATCTTTATCCGGTACGATATGGTCATGTACGCGTTGTTTGGGTTCGGTATTGTCAATGCGTTTTCTGTTCAAGAGTAGTTCGTCTCAGGCGAAGGTGGGAATGAAATTTACGAGTGATCGGAGAACTCAGAAAGCGAATCGTAGGTCCGAGTCCATAGCCAGAAACCGCAACAGTCATCTTCGGCATTGGCCTCGCGGGCAATGGATTCATTCAGTACACGCATGAACCAACTGATATCCATCAGGCGCTCACGCCACAGACTGACAGTTTTCCTAAGCAGCCTGGATTTAGTCTTGGATAGGACATCACCCCGTACAAAGCGCTGCGAGAGCAGATTACCGGCAAATAGCTGATGCCGGCGTGCAATAACCTTACAATCATCCTAGTTATGAGCCTGATCTATATCGATATACTGGACCACATGATAGTGATAGGACATCACCGCATAGGCGTACACATCCAGTGCAAAGATAGCGGCCAGCTCGAGTAGCTTATCCTCAATCCATTGCCGGCGGTGATCGTAAATCTGGCCAGTTGTGATATCAGTGCCACACAGGAACACACGCCGGACACAGCGTGACATACAGTGATAATACTGAGTGGTCTCTAGCGAGTCATGGGTATAACGGGGCTTGGGCATGGTTAGCTCCTTTAACCATTCTATTTCCTTAGCTGATTGATATGATGTGCTTGATTCGACTGCTTGTCAATTTTATGATGGGTGTCCGGAATTCACACGGGTGGTTTCCTTGATAGTAAAGAATTTGATAATGGGCCGACCGTCTGGGTTCCGTTGAAGAATAAGGGAGGACACGAATTATTGAAAGTCAAAGTAGTAATGAAATCTTAGTATAACCCTCTTCGCGATAATCCAGGTCAAAAGAACTTTCGAATACTCATCTACCCAGAAAAAAATAAAATGCTACTGTTGCTGAGTGATTTTAAGGGGGCAAAAACAAAGCCTGTCAACATCACCTGGCACAACAAGGTACTGGCAAGAAAATGGCGCCAAACAACGACGCGGTTTAATTTTATGTTAGGTAAAAATTAATAACTTAATGAGGTCGGTACACATTTTTCTCTTATAGTTAGAAATAGTTGCTCTCTGATCACATATAGTCCCTACAGAACTAAAATGGAGAAAGAAGATGAGGAAGATCATACAGTTTGGTGAAGTTGTTGAAGGCTATGACATACCGGTTTTAAACGAGCGCGAAATACGCGCAGCTGCAGGATTATTGTTTTTAATGATGTTTATCTCGGTGATGAACGCAGCATTGATCGCAAACTTTGTCATGCTGAAGTTTGCGATCATTATATTCCTGACAGATATTATCATCCGTGTGTTTATCAGCCCACGCTATGCACCTACCTTAATTTTTGGGCGCTTGATTGTTAGAAACCAGAAGCCTGAATATGTTGGTGCTGCGCAGAAAAAATTTGCCTGGTATATCGGCGTCGTGTTGGCCACACTTTTTTTTACCTTTACCGTTGCGATGAATTCAGTTAGCCCGATCTCCGGGATTATTTGTTTTACTTGCCTGATCTTCCTGTTTTTTGAAGCCGCCTTTGGTATTTGTTTGGGCTGCTTATTCTATCCCATGTTTTTCAAAGACAAGGTGCAATACTGCCCGGGTGAGGTTTGTGATGTAAATGACAGACAGGACATACAAAAAACATCCTGGCCACAGATACTAATCGCGTTTGGCTTTATTACGTATATTGTTGTAATAGTAATTTTATTTAGTGAAAGCTTTAGCGAAATACCTTATGACCTGTTTGGATTGGATGATACAGGCGTATTTAGAGAGTGGAAGTAACGCTGGCTAAAGAAATTAATGGAGTCACCCACAACAGGAGATAACACGCACGAGTGAGTATGTTAGCCACTACCCATATTAGAATATGCTTAATCCTGTAAAAATATAATTGAATCCCATACGTCAGGAATAGCGATGCGGCCAGATGACAGTAAAGTTTTATGGCTTAGCCAAACTAATAAAAACAAACCTGAAGGGAAGTTATGGGCGTATTATTCTTTATGGTATTCTTATATTGTCAGATTGCGATATGTGGAACGGTTGTCTATCAGAATCGTGGCGCCAATGTTTAAACGGTTATTCCCGAGCTTAATTTAACTCATTAAAATACCAATGATAGTGAATTTATACCTACGCATGGGGTATAAAGGGTATTTTAGGAGTCTCAGAGTGCAGTGTTTGTCAATATTAGAAGCAATTGTTCTATGAACCCATTTCTGGGCCATGTCTTGTGTTATCGTGAACAGCTATCCTGAGCGGCAATCACAGTTCTCCAGACCTGCCTGGTTTGTGACACAGTAGTCAAAATTATCCTATGATAGGGGGCGATTGGGCAAAATATGCTCAATTATAGTGTGTATATGCCGTTTTAAAGATACGGTACCAACTATCACGTCCCGGGAGTAGCATATGGGCTGGTCATTACAAGTTCGGCGTATTTTATCCTTTACGGCCCTGCTGGTGGCTCTGGTTGGGATAACAGGCTGCGCCTCGGTTGCAACCCCTGCAAAGCCATACACGGTCGAAACCGCATCTCACACCAGGCCAGCGGCTAAACATCAAGCTCGCAGCCATCGTGGTCTGACGATCGCACGGGGTATGATTGGTACACCCTATCGCTATGGTGGTACGGACCCCAGGGGATTCGACTGCAGTGGTCTGGTGTACTATAGCTTCCGCAAGGCCAATATCGATGTGCCACGCACCACGACAGACCAGTATCGTCATAGCAGTCCTGTGAAGATGTCCAGCCTGAGACCTGGCGATCTGATTTTCTTCAGGATCTCCCGTAACAAACTGTCTCACGTCGGTATTTACGCTGGTAACGATCGATTTGTTCATGCTCCTTCCGGTGGAAAACGTGTCTCCTATGCAAGCCTTGATAACCCATACTGGGAATCCAGGGTGATAGGTGCCGGTCGCTATTAAAATCCGGTAAGGGGGCTGTTTCTGCCCCCTTTTTAACAGAACAGCAAGCGGATGGAACTCATTGACTGGATTCAGTCGGCAGCCTTGCTTCCAGCCAGTGTTGTTTACCCTCCACGTATTCATACGCATTCGTGTAGCCCATTTGCTGAAGTGTACTGGTTGCGATCTGCGAGTTCTGGCACTCGGTGCTGGCGCAGTACACAACAATAAAGGCATCCTTGTCCGGCAGCACCTCGGCGGCTTTTACACGTATCTCGTCGTGCGGGATATTCAAGGCACCCGGTAAATGCTCAGCATCGTAGTATTTCTGTGGCAGGGCCTCGATGATAGTGATCGGTTGTTGCCGGTCCAGTTTTTCCCTGATCTGTTCACGGGTAATTTTGTTGGTCATGACGGCCTCCTGTATTAAGCAATGGTTGCATATGCAACCATTAGGAGTATAGGACAATTAGTTGCAAATACAACCATATTGAATTAGGCTATATTTATGGGTAATGAACCTTCCGATCAGACGATTCAGGCCTGGATAGCGCTGCACCGGGCGCACCGTCTGTTATTGGAAAAAGTTGAAAAAGCACTAAAAAACACAGTCTTGCCATCGTTAGACTGGTACGATGTGCTGCTGGAATTGCAGCGGGAAAAGGCTACCGGGCTGCGCCAGTATGAGATCAGCGATAAGGTGCTGCTGACTAAATATAACCTGTCACGGCTGCTGGACCGGCTGGAGAAAAACGGTCTGGTGCAGCGCCATACTAGCATGGAGGACGGGCGCGGAAATCGTGTCTTGATCACCGATGCTGGTAGCAAAACCCTTAAACAGATGTGGCCGGTTTACAGTCAGTCGATACAGGCACACTTCGGTGAAAAACTGAGTGCGAGCGAGACTGAGCGAATCTCAGCTATACTGGGCAAGGTATTGCAATAAACAGAACAGGGCCTGAAGCAGGGAGCGTGTATCTGCATGAAAATCACGCAAGAATTTTTATACTCCTGGACAACTGGACTCATTACTGGATCAATACCCGGTTGTCGAGGTCTATGAAAAATGGATGCATGAGCGAATCATGCTGGTCACGGAAAGGGGTGATGAAATTGTCGGGATTGGTCAGCATTTCCCGGATACTTATTCTGTAGAGGCAGTGCATGTATCGCCAGGCAGTGCAAATCAGGGTACAGGAAAAATGATCATGAATGAAATAGAAACGATAGCGAAATACAGGGGCGTTCAATCCTGATCAACCAAGGTGATACTTGAACTGCCATCTGTTTTACTGATATCCAGCAGTATCTCGCAATATTCGGTTTGTTCATCTACAGGCGTCGGGTCGTCTGCGCAGCTGCAACCAGCGACTATCCCGGAGTAGAAAATACCGGCCTTGATGTGCAGAAAATCCTGATCCTCACTTGAACCGAGTATGTTTGCACTGAAATTTTCAGTTAGCGCATAGCTACTTATACTCAGTCCCTGTTGTAGGGGTAATTGGTCCCCAGGCAGGCTTTCGATCTCCTGTTTCAGGACCTGGTTAAAGTCGGGTGTCCCCCATGCTTCGATTGGACGTTGTAATATGATCATGACTTTATTTACGTACCTTTGTGGTCGCCTTGTCAAGGGCCTGGTATGCATCAAATCCGGGCTTCCTGTCACCCGATCCGGTCAGCAGGCCCGTAGTGTTCAGATTGGCATCAAATTCAGCCAGGTTTACGTCATGCAATAATGACCAGGCGAGGATCGAGGTATTCACATGTCCAAGCAATTCAGGCAGCCGTTGTATATAGTGCTTTTGTTCTAATTCCGTACCACTGCCAGCAGTGGGCCATCCTGCCTCCATAATCAAAACGCTATCGTGGTGGTCGATATGGTGATGGATCCATGAGTAATAATCAGCCGGCAACTGTTCGGGGTTGTTATGGAACGCAGACGGGTAGGTGGTCAGACCGACCAGATCCAGTTCGGGTTTGAATATGGAAATGACCTTGCTGTGTTCCTTGATCTTGTCCATCTCGCGGGAGTCAATGATCCTGACCCATTCCCATTGAAAGGATACGAATACTTTTGTATGCGGTGATATTTGTTTGATTTTCCTGTAGGCGTCCTTGTATAGCGAGGCGAAGTGCAGGTATTCATCGAGTCGCTGAATGGCGAGAAAGTTAATTTCGGTAGCAAGGCATAGGTAAGCCGGTTTTAATCTGGCCAGTTTTTTAACATCGTTGATGTAATTGTTTCTGATTACCGGGTTCGAGAAAGAGATATTACTGCCCGCCTGTTGTCTGACACTATCGGGAATATCCAGTTCCTTACGGCCTTGGTCCAGTGAGGTCGGGCTTATCCCCAATATCGGAACCAGGCCATTATCCCTGGACTTGCTCATCATCAGTCTGATCACATCTAAATCCAACTCATGCCACTGGAAGATGAAGACTGAATACTTGCCCAGTTCAGATGCCAGTTTAAATGCTTCATCCAGGTCTTGTTCTGTATGAGTTGGAAAGTTGGCAGGTGTAATCGCAATGCCAGTACTGAATTTACCACTCTCAGCAAGCACATTGGTCGTTAAGGAAAATGCAAATGCAAATGCAATAAGGCTTATGAAGTCAAAAAAATATTTGCTGATTGTCTGTAAAGCCATTGTTGTTTTCATCGAGGGCATCCTGTCAGGCTTAGACCATGATTAACCATCATAGACAATATATCGATCAGTTGCTGATAAACGTATCAATTATCTTCATTATAGATATTTAGAGACCGGTATCACAATAAAAAGTCCGCTATTTTTCTGAATAATTCCATATCCTGAAAATGCAGGGAATAATTCTGCGCGCCTGGTGTTTACCTCAGTGTAGTGCAAAGCTTTAAGGCATTTTATGTTGAATGAATGGAATAAAAAATAAGGAGCATTGTTATGGGATTGTTATCAAAATCGGTTATTTACCTGTTGGGCATCAGTTCATTACTACCTGCTGTAGTGACTGCAAGTGGCGGAAAGGAAAAACATTCGGTGAATATTGAAATGTTTTCACCGGAACGGGGCCATCACGTCGGTATCGCAGGCCGTGGCTGGTTTGTGGACCTGGAAATCGAGTATGAGGTGCCACTTGCGCGTAGTGGATTTACCTTGAACGGTAATGGTGACCCGGGATTTCAGGTCACCGGGCCGGCTGGGCATGACAATATCGCGCCCTTTCCAGGAACGTTTTCGCCGGGACAGGATGAGCGCATTCCGGGCTTGATCGTATTGCTGAGCACAACAACTATTGGAGCGGGATCATGCCAGAATCTGGCCAATCTGTTCAACATCACCGGGGTAACCGACCTGAGTGAGCATGAAACCGAGCTATGGGATACCTGGATAGTGGGCGCGCCGCTGTTTGGTGTCGATGTTCAATCGACTATCTATGTTGCGGTTGCGGACGACCTGAATGGTGATGGTATCTTTAACGATGCGCCTGGCGTGGTACCTGATGCAGATGGTAATGGCCTATGTGACAAGCGTGATTTAAAGCGACTTGGTATTGCCTCAAATATCGAATCGACCCGGTTCTTTATTAATGGTGATGTCAGCCTGGAGGGTGTACCGGTCGTGCCGTAAATCTGTCTGCGGGGAAATCGTCAGGATTGCGTAGCGGTCCTGGCGATTTTTTATGCCTGCTGCGGGAATAATCGTGCCTAACCGGTGTTTATGTATTACAGGGATAAAATCCCGAATGGAATAATGGAGAGATATAAATGAACAAGTCACTGTTTTTATTAACATTAGTTTATGCGTCCGTCGCAACCACCCAGTTAAAGGCGGGTGAGATAGCGGACGCGCCTAACGGTATTGCATTTCCGGCTGATTATATGAGCTGGCAAGTGATCAGTACCTCATCCCGCACCGATAACGAGACCTTAAGGGCAATCCTGGGTAATGACATTGCAGTGAAAGCGGCCCGGAGTGGCCAAATCAATCCATGGCCGAATGGTGCGATGCTCGGCAAGGTGGTGTGGAAGCAGACCTCCGACAAACACTGGCCTGCCGCGATCGTGCCGAAAAAGTTCGTTCATGTGGAATTTATGCTTAAGCATGCTGTCAACTACCAATCGACCGGTGGCTGGGGTTATGCACGATGGGTTGGTCAGGATTTGAAGGTGTATGGGAAATCGCCGGACTTCGCTAACGAGTGCTATGGTTGCCACAAGCCGGTCAAGGATCAGGACTATGTATTTACTCGTCCAGCACCCATGTTTAATGGAAGCAAAAAATAATAAAACCTACGGATAGATTTGTCAGCCAAGGAATTTGAATGCCACGATACTCGGAGCAGGTGGTCAGTTATATACCGCATTTACGACGTTATGCACGCGCCTTAATGGGTAATGATGTGCTGGCCGCGGATGATCTGGTCCAGGATTGTCTGGAGCGTGCGCTAAGCCGGATGCACCTGTGGCGTAAGGGTAGCAACCTGCGCGCCTGGTTGTTTACAATCATGCATAATCTGTATGCGAATAATATGCGCAAGCTGAGTAATGCACCACAGTTTGTCGAAATGGAAATGGAAAGCAGCATTCTTTATCACGAGGAGGACGCCGGACAGGAGCTGGAAATCAGGGATATGCAACAGGCGATTGCTAAATTGACGCCTGATCAGCGTGAGGTGCTGTTACTGGTTACATTGGAAGGCTTGCAGTACCGCGAGGTTGCGAAGATTCTTGGCATGCCTGAAGGGACGGTTATGTCCAAGCTGTCGCGCGCAAGAAACAGGCTTCGTACCATAATGCATATGGAAAAGCCTAAGCGTTTAACGAGGGTAAAATGAGTCACCATATTCCTGTCACGCATGCTGATTTACAGGCCTATGTGGATGGCCAGCTTGGCGCCGAACGCCAGCGTGAGGTTGAGTCATATTTGCAGCAGAACCCGGATACGTCCACGATGGTTGAGGATCTGTTACGAATCAATAAGGAAATTCACAAGGCCTATGACCCCGTGCTGGATGAGCCGCTACCGGAACAGCTGGTAATCAGGCAGCGTAAACCATCCGCGGGCTTGTTAGATGTTGCGGCGGCAATCTGCTGGATGATGCTGGGTGGTGTTATTGGCTGGCAGTTCAGTTCAATGATGGTCACAACTGCCCCGGCTGACACCCTGACCGCGCATCTGGTCAAACCGGCGGCGTTTGCACATGTGGTCTATACCCCGGAGGTACGGCATCCTGTTGAAGTCAGCGGTGATGAGCAGGAGCATATGGTTAAATGGTTGTCCAAACGTCTGAAAACCACACTGCGTATTCCGGATCTGAGATCACACGGCTTTGAGCTGGTCGGTGGACGCCTGTTGCCATCGACCGACAGAATGGCTGCCCAGTTTATGTATCAGCGTGAAGACGGAGTGCGTATAACGCTGTACAATCGCCATGGAGGTTGGGGTGATGAGCAAACCTCTTTCCAGTATACGAAACAGAATAACACGGCGGTATTCTACTGGATCGACGGACCGCTAGGGTTTGCGCTGGTCGGCAATCTGGATAAGCTTGAATTATTCAAACTGTCTGAAACTGTGTACCAGCAGTTAAACTAATGCGTGTACTCGTTGTGATCATCTGAGCCAGCCTGCAATACAGTCATACCGGCACACCGCTGCGAAAATGGCTTCTTGACGTGTTTATATAGTAAACATGGATACTCTGACAGCTCCTGCCAGCCTGGCCCGGAACAGGCTATAATAGGGCCTATTGTAGCGCGTGTCGCGTATGCCTTAAGTTCCGGGGATGGTATGAAGCAATTATCAAGAAATTGGCAAGTCTTTTGCGTTATTTTAATCCTGACGTTTAGTTTTCAGGCGGTACAGGCCGAGCGCTATCGTCTGCAGGACAAGTCTACGCAGCTAATGAAGTTTCAGCAAAGGCTGGCTGTGCAAGGTATCAAGCTGAGTGATCTGCTCGGGCGAGTGGATCAAATTGAAGACTGGCGTTACCGGCTTGATCAGAAACAGGCTGATCTGAAGCAGGAAAACGAAATGATGCAAAAGGACAAAAAGCGCGTCGAGCAGAATGAGATGAGTTCTGACGAGTTGCAGCATAAATGGAATATGTCAGGTCGTTCGCTGCGCTATGATCGCGAAGTCGACGAGTTCAAACAGGATGTGGTGCGTTATAACCAGTATCTTCAAGCCTATAATTCGTTGGCTAAAGAGATGATGCCGGTGATCCAGAAACGAACACCCGAAGAAGTGAAAATCCTGTTGGCGTCGATCGGCCGCCTGCACAAAGCGCTGGAGGATGCGTTGTCCCGTAATGACATCAAGACAGCCGAGCGCCTGGTGGAAGAATCGGGCCTGTCAAAAGAGTTCGGATATGACAAGTAGCCTGTTTACCGATGACTGTCTGTAGCGGCAAGCCTTTCCTGATTGACGGACCAGCCGGTAAACTCGAACTGCTGTGTGAAGGAAGCGAAGACGCTGACCGGGTCATGATCATCTGTCATCCGCATACCCAGCATGGCGGGACCATGCTGAACAAGGTCGTGCATACGCTGGCGCGTTCTGTCACGTCGCTGGGTGCGACCGCGGTACGCTTTAATTTCCGCGGTGCCGGTAACAGCCAGGGTGAATATGATCAGGGTCGCGGTGAGCTGGCCGATCTGGTTGCGGTCATTGACTGGGTTCGACAACAATGGCCCGAGGCGCAGCTCGGGGTGGCCGGCTTTTCGTTCGGCTCCTATGTGGCCTGGCGGGTTGCCGCCGAACAGGACCTGGTCTGTGTGATTACGGTAGCGCCACCGGTGACCATGTATCCATTCGACCGCCTGCCGGCACCCCGTATTCCCTGGTTGCTGATACAGGGAGGCCAGGATGAGGTCATTTCGGCCGAATCGGTGGTGGACTGGGCCAGACAGCAACCCGGGGTTGATATCGAGGTGGTTCCGGACTGTTCACATTTTTTCCATCATAAACTGGGTGAGTTGGGCGAGCTGGTAGAAGCCTGGCTGAGCCCGCTGCTGGTGGCCCAGGGAAATGGCCAATAATACACAGAATTCTGGTGAATCCGATCATAGTCGTCAGGTACTAACTCACTGAATTTAGAAGGTATAATTTGTAATCTAAAGCCATAACTTCAATAGCCGATAAGGTGTATAGAAGGTATATTGAGGAAATGGCATATGAACTGGTCTGGCTTACTGGTACAGATAGCGGCCCAACTGCGTCGGCGTAAAATCGTATGCACAGTGCTGTGTTTGACTGCTGTTTACCTGGTGCTGTCACTCCAGCCTGCCGCAGCCAGGATGCTGAAGCCGGGCCCGGTCGTTTCAGTGGATCTGTCATCCAGCGCCTATCAGGTCGCGATCGAGCAGACCACGGCTGTACTCCCCATACATACCCACCATGACGACTTCCGTTACGCGGTGCTGGATTATTTCAACGAGGACTATCAGAACGCCTACAAACGCTTCCAGCCGCTGGCGGAACAGGGGGACAGTGGCTCTGAGTACTACCTGGCCCTGATGTATGACGAGGGACGTGGTGTCGAAAAGGATGCCAGTACCGCGGTACATTGGTACAAACGTGCAGCACAGCAGGGCCATATGGATGCACAATATAATCTGGGTGTGGCCTATGCCAGTGGAGCTGGCGTCGAGCGTGATATGAGCCAGGCCGTGAACTGGTGGGAGAAAGCAGCACAGCGTGGCAGTGTCGATGCCGAGTTCAACCTGGGGCTGGTGTATTACACTGGTAGGGGTGTTATCGAGGTTAACCTTGATAGCGCACTGGTCTGGTGGCAAAAGGCTGCCGATCACGGTGATGCGATCGCCCAGTTTCATCTGGGTATGATGTATGCGATCGGTAAGGGCACTGATCAGGATTTATGCATAGCCGGGCGTTTGTGGCGCTATGCTGCCAGTCAGGGGCACGACGAAGCGATTATTGCGTTCCAGGACCTGTACCGGGAACTGCCTTCATTAGGCGGTTGCTGGGACCTGCTCGTCGACGCTGGTAACTGAACCATACCACCACAGTGTCTCTACGGGCACTTTCTGATTTATCGCTGGCTGTCCCGCCAGTCGACAAGCCTGTCGATATCCTGATATTCCTTGCACCTATTCCGGAAGGGATTTGCCAGGCTGTGGCCCGGCGTGAGCAGGCCTATGTGCTACGCTTTAGTGTGAGTATGGCCTTCAGTGCGAGTAACACCGGTGCTGTACCATGCAGGAACAGGTCAAAAATATCGATCGGGCGGCTGAGTGTGCCATTGGCAAGCATTTTCAGTTTCTCCCACAGATGGGGTTCCGGCATAAAGGGTGCCAGCCCCAGTGTCAGGGAAATAAGTATCAGTGTTGTAAACGATATTTTGTCCAGCCAGCGCATGCCTGTTACTCCAGAAATCGGGACCGGTATTGTACACTAGTGCCGGGTGTTTCGCCTGAAAAAGGATAGTTGATAGACAGGAGGTGCAAGATGAGACTGACAGGGTTGATAACAGGCCTGATGTTGATGCTGCTATCCGGCCCGCTGATGGCGGAAGCAAAGATTGTCCAGACGCCTTACCAGGAATCACAGAAGGTGCTGTTTGATTTCTACCTGCAGGATCCTGACGAGATCGGCTCGGCACTGTTTTGGCTGCGTTCGTTTCTGAACCCGTTGATGCAGGCGCCTTACAGCTTTGCACCGGATTTTATGGATCTGGTCGTGCTGGTGCATGGTACTGAAATCGTCACGTTGGCGAAAAAGAACAGAAAGCGCTACGAGGAACATGTAGCGCGTATGGAGTATTACGCCGATCTGGGTGTGAAATTCAAGATCTGCGGGCTGGCCATGGAGGACTTTGGTTACCAGCCCAAGGATCTGTACGAGTTTATCGAGGTTGTCCCGTCAGGCATCACCGAGCTTGCTCACTGGCAACAGCAGGGTTACGCGATTATCACGCCAACCATCCGCAGCAAGCGCTTCAGTATTGATGAGATACGGTAGTGCCTCGGCTCATTCAAACAGGGGTTTGTGCCAGATGGGACAAGGCAGTTTGACGGCGCCGGTGTGGATTGTTGTAATAAGGCAACTCTATACACCGGAATACGAAATAATGAGTGATCTGAAGGACCTGGAGCTGATCCTGCGATCCAATACCCCCCTGGTATTGGTTGAAACACATGAAGAGCGACGAGTGGTTGGCCTGTTCCGTCGCCTGATTATTCCGCTGAACAAGCCCCTGTTTTGCTGGTCAGTCACGGAAGGTCTGCAACGACTCGATGTCGATTTGGGTACTCAGAAGCATAACGCCGATCCTGAAAAAATCCTGCGCCAGATCAAATCAACGGACAAGGCCGGTATCTACCTGCTACTGGATTTTCATCCCTACCTGGAAGAACACGTCAACCAGCGCCTGCTTAAGGAGATCGCGCAGTCGTTTGCTAATAACGGTCACCATGTGGTGCTGATTAGCCCGGAGCTGGAGATCCAGGATGACCTGCAACGCTTTGCCGCCTCGTTCAGATTATCCATGCCGGATTCTGACAAGTTGCTGGAGATTATCAGGGAGACGGCCTCGACCTGGTCCATGCAGAACCAGAGCAAGAAGGTCAAGACTGACCGCAAGACCCTGGATCGCCTGCTGAAGAATCTTTCAGGGCTGACCGAAACCGATGTGCGCAGCCTGATACGCAAGCTGATTTATGATGACGGTGCGATAACCGAGGAAGACCTGCCGGCGACTATGCAGGCCAAGTATGAGCTGCTGGGACGCGATGGTGTCCTGTCGTTTGAATATGAAACCGAGCGCTTTGCCGATGTCGGTGGCATGGCAGAGCTGAAACGCTGGCTGGATATACGCAAAAAGGTGTTTTTCGACCAGGATAGTAAGCTGCAGCCGCCGAAGGGCATCATGTTGCTGGGTGTCCAGGGCTGTGGCAAAAGTCTGATGGCCAAATCGGTAGCCGGGCTGTTTGGGACGTCGTTGTTGCGGCTGGACTTTGGCTCGATATATAACAAGTTCTTTGGTGAGTCGGAAAAAAACCTGCGCCAGGCGCTGTCGACCGCTGAACTGATGTCGCCCTGTGTGTTGTGGGTGGATGAAATTGAAAAGGGTCTGGCAACCGGGGAGAACGATGGCGGTACCTCACGACGCATACTCGGTACCTTGCTGACCTGGATGTCGGATAATGAGCACCCGGTGTTTGTGGTCGCCACGGCCAACTCGATCGAGCAGTTGCCGCCCGAGCTGATTCGCAAGGGACGCTTTGATGAAATCTTCTTTGTTGATCTGCCCAAGACCGGTGTTCGTCACGATATCCTGAAAATCCATATAGAGAAGCGCGGTCTGAGCCTGGCCGATGCGGACTATGATCATCTGGCCGGTCTGACCGAAGGTTTTGCCGGGGCCGAGCTGGAGCAGGCGGTGGTGTCGGCACTGTACAGCGCTCATGCGATGGACCAGCAGCTCAGCGCCGATATGATTGCAGACGAGATCTCCAGGACGCGCCCGTTGTCGGTTGT
The DNA here is from genome assembly GCA_947258795.1 of uncultured Gammaproteobacteria bacterium. Taxonomy (GTDB): domain Bacteria; phylum Pseudomonadota; class Gammaproteobacteria; order DRJJ01; family DRJJ01; genus DRJJ01. Next base: position 281,948 of record CAMYJU010000003.1, read on the forward strand.
GATGGCCGAGAAGATCGCCTCGCTGCGTGCCTGGGCCGCTGATCGCACCGTGCCGGCAGATTAGGCCCGGCCAGCCCTTTCGTCAGGCGTATTCGAGATAGTAGATGGCAACCCCAAGCATAATCAGGGCGATTTCAAACACGGTAATCCACAGTAACATATAGGTGATACGGCGCCCGGACGGCTTCATCGGCTGCCATACCTTGCGCATATACCAGCGCCATGGTGCGAAGCGTGACCAGCGTTGCCAGGCAATCAGATATTGCTGCAGGTACTTGGCCCAGACGGTCAGGCTGCGGTCGACCGTATGCAACAGTTCCTCGCGCTCCAGTTCGGACATGCCGCTGTAGTCATCGGTAATGGTCAGCTTGGATTTCCATTCACCGCCCGAGGTCGGATCTTCGATTTTGATCGTGGTCCTGGTCTTGATGCTATTCTCATAGCTGATTTCAACACCGTCAGGCAGCTCGGTTACTGTGAACGTCAGGTCAAAATCGAACGGCTCCTCCTGGCTGATGTTCTGCCCGCTAAAACGGTATTGGTTGTCACCGTTGGTCTGCCAATCATTAAATATCAGCATCGGGTTGATACGGAACAGGCGCTCGATATCCAGGCAAAATGCCTTCAGGCTATCTTTGTCCAGTGGGGTTTCAATTGAGGCCCATGCCATGTCTTCCATGGCCGCCGGTGCGGTACTCTGGTCATTCATTGCGGGTCTGCCGGGTAAGGTACGATCAGTAGCGGGGCGCTCAGTGAGCGTAACAGGGTTTCGGTCTTCATGCGTGAACGCAGGCCTGTTTTGCCCTTCGGACGCGGCGAACCCATGATCACCAGGTCGTAGCTTTCCTTGTTACAGGTATTGATCAGACATTCCTCCGGTTCACCCAGCACGACTTCGCTGATGTATTCCAGTTCGTGTTGTTCGGCGTTTTTGCTGACACGTTCACGGTGTTCGCTTACTTCCTTGTCGAGTTCGTTTTCAAGATAACGGCGGAAGGTGTCGCGGGTGGAACCGTTATTCAGCCAGTCGTCTCCGGTCATGCCTTGCCATAAACGCTTCGGAACGACGATCAGGTGATGTATTTTGGCCCCCTTGCAACACATACTGAGCGCCATTTGTTCGGCTGCCAGGGCGCCTTCGGTACCATGGCTTGCCAGTAATACGTGATTAACAGAATTCATTGATTTACCAGATTTGTTGCGCTGTTACTGCACTTCCGGGTGTTGTGACGAGTTTCTTCCGTGATTTGAAAAACCGGTGCCCACCAGGGCGGGCACCGGGACTGCTTTTACGATCTATCAATTTGTTACATAGACCCAGAACGCAAGGAGCAAGGCGAATACCAGTGCCATAAAGTCTTCCCTGCGGTCACTGCCAAAGATTGACAGGGCTGAGCCGCGATCGAATTTTGGAGCTTCTTCTTCACTCATGTTTCTATCCTCTCTTTATATCGTTTCTCGGACCAGCATCAGCACAACCGCAAGCGATAGTACCGCCTTGGTCAGACCGACCACCCCACCGATCACAGCGGGCTGTCCACCTGCCTGTTTCATCGAGCCGACGGTGATCTGCATACCCAGTCCGACCAGACCGAATGCGAACAGCCAGGTGATCCATTTACGGAATGCCTTGATCTTCTTGGCCGTGTGTCGAACAGACTTATGAGCCTTCTTCAGGATCTTGTTGTTGTCTTTCGACAACACCTTCGCGTTGATCAGGCCGCGGATTGCAGTGTCATCCTCGATCGACATGATCTTGCGATTCTCGAGCAGGCGACCCAGGGCATCCTTACGGGCGGCAATCGTAACCTTGCCGGCTTCTGCTGTCAGGGAGGCGATCTGCTCATCCTTCAACAGGTTCTTTTCCTTGAAGCCCGATTCAGCTGAATTGCCGAAGTACTTGCCCTTGTAGTGGTTGGCCGGGGCAAAGATACCGGTAGTAGACAGCGCAAACAGCAGGATGAAGCCGAGTACGAATACCGGGAATTTGGCGAAGATCACATGACCGACATTGACCTTGGTCGCATGCTCTTCACGTTTCACATACCACATGGCCAGCCATAGTACGATGATCGGCAGTACCAGTACGCGGGTGATATTGAAGATCTCGGCCACCTTCAGGGTTTCGATGCCATCAGGCTGATAAGCCAGTGCCGCACCGGCCACCTGTGCCGAGTTCAGAATACCGGTACCGGCCCAGGCGCCGAACTGTACATAGCTCATATCCAGGGACTGACCGATGATCGGGAATATGAACATACAACCGACACCCCAGAGCAGGATGGTACCAATGGTATATGCAATCTCGACCGACTTGGCCTGTACCACTGGTGACGCGGCCACGGTTGCCGATACACCACAAACCCCCATACCGGCAGAAAGTACGCCGCCCATGGAGTTCGGGATGTTACGTCTGGAACCCATCCATAACACCATACCGACGGAACCGAGTACGAAGAAGCCGATCATGACGATGGACAGTCCACCCAGGTTCTTTAATTCGGCCGCACTATACAGGGTGCCAAGCAGAATCACGCCAGTCTTCAGGCCAAGACGTGACAGGCGTACACCGTTTTGTGCCCACTCCGGAACCTTGAACAGGTTAACGATGATGATGCCGGTAACAATACCCATTACCACGTAGTTCAGCCCTAGTAGTTTATGGATATATTTACCGGTATCGCCGACCTTACCCATGGCCATACTGGCAACCGCAACTTCCGGTGCAATAAACCAGCGCACCAGCATCGCAATCAGCAGAATGAACATCCCTCCTGCGATGGTTGATGAATAATAATCCCAGTGACCTTCCGTATGTGAGCCAAGCCACTGCCATAGCCCGATCAGGGCAGCAATGACGCCGAAATACAATGGTATGGTGGTTAATTCAGATAAGTACTTATATTTTTTGCCTGCTGCAAGATGCTCTATGTATGGTGCCATGATACCGCTATCTGCGAGATACCAGATAGCGAGCATGATCACACCGATTATAAAAAGCGCAGAGCTCTTTTTGGTATAAACCATGGTAATCCCCTTCTAGGTCGAGCTAGTTATCGTTGTGGTCATAATTTTTTTAATAATGGGTTAAACTTGGCTTCCTGCCTTATACATTCATTAATTTCCTTGATTGATTGTGAATACATTCTCGGGAAGATACAACAAGGATTAGGTAATATAATAATGTATCGAATTTATTATCTATCACCGATCTATTGCTTGAACCAGACAGTTCTGGTAAGCGATTTAACGTGATAAAACACACACGGATAGATATCGACTGGCAGACGGCTCATCGGTAGCTTGTGCGGGTGGCTGTGATTACTGGTTCAGCTGGGTGTTGGCGGTGTTTCTGACTTCGTCGAACGGGTCCTGACTTAGCAGCTTCAGGGTTTCACGATCGGCATTCGGGTTACGGGCCACTTCCAGCCGTATTTCCGCTTCCTTGTCTTGCGCCAGTATGTTCAGCGCCGATGAAGGTACGTATTCAAAGCGTGCAACCACGCTACGGACATGCCGGCTGCGATCGGTTGCCAGCAAGCGATGTGTTTTTTCAGTTGTCGAGAGATTGGTCGCTACTGCGATACGTACGGCTTGATCCGGATCGGAGGCCAGCAGGTGCAGGGTGTCCGCCGGGGTTTTGCGATTGGTCGCGACAGTCAGTCGTACTTGCTGTTCAGGGTCCCGGGCAAGCTGATGTAGTTGATCAACGCTGGTTCCGGGATGGTCTGCCAGGCGTATACGTTCAGACAATTCATTGGCACTGGCAGTTTGCAGGACCAGGCCCAGCAGGATGACAGGTATCAGCTTGTGGATGGTCAGTTGCATAGCGGCCGGCAAGATAACCGGGGCAGGGAGGCTGCCCCGGTTACAGGCTTCAGATCATGTCTTTCAGACCCTTGAGGGCAAGGATCTTGGCGACGTTGCGGGCAGGCTTTGCCTTGAACATCATTTCTTCGCCAGTGAACGGATTAACGCCTTTACGTGCGCGGGTGGCCGGCTTGCGAACGACCTTGATCTTGCACAGGCCTGGCACAGTGAATACACCCGGACCACTTTTCTTGAGGTCACGTTTGATCATCGTACCCATGGCTTCAAAAACAGCAGCGACGTCTTTTTTGGTCAGGTCTGTTTTTTCAGAGATGAATGTCAGGATTTCGGATTTGGTTGATGGTTTTTTTACAGCTGCTTTTTTGGCAGCGGATTTCTTGGCAGCAGCTTTTTTCTTTACAGCCATAGAATAACTCCTTGAGTGTTACTTAGTGTTAACGTAAATGAACGTCCGCAACCATAGCAAATAAGCGCGAACTTTGCGACCATAAAAACAGATTTATTCTATATCCATAGGGTAAAATGTAAATTGATGGTATATCCGATCATTTTTTAACGTGCTTTACAAATAACGGCTAATAATGTAGACGAAATGCTGGTTGATGCAACGATATTTTCAGCGTTCCTGGTCGGCTTGCTGGGCGGCGTCCATTGTGTGGGTATGTGTGGTGGTATCGTCGGCGCCCTGGGGATGCAATTATCAAACCGGGGCTATGCTGACGGCAGACAGACACAGGTCGCCTGGTTGCTGTATCACGGTGGACGCTTGTCCAGCTATACGCTGGCCGGGGTCCTGGCAGGCGGCCTGGGCGACCTGTTTCTGCGTTCCGAGATCGCTTATGCACAGCATGTCTTGCTGGTACTGGCCGGCCTGATGATGATTGCGCTAGGGCTGTACCTGGCCGGCTGGTGGTTCGGGCTGGAAGTTATCGAGCGTGGCGGCGGCCTGCTATGGAAACGGATACAACCTGTCGCCGCGCGTTTGACACCGGCCCTGACCCCGCTGCGCATGTTGCTGGTCGGTATACTATGGGGTTGGCTGCCCTGTGGCCTGGTGTATTCGGTGTTGATCTGGTCGTTATCGACCGGTGATATGCTGGAAGGCGGACTGCTGATGCTGGCCTTCGGGCTGGGGACCTTGCCGTTGATGCTGACCATCAGTCTGTCAGCCACGCACTGGTTCAGGCGTCTCCAGCAACCGGCCGTACGTAAAGTAGCCGGTGTGCTGGTGATGATTTACGGAATTTACATGCTAACTAGTGTGTAAAGAACTTTTGGCGGAAGCTGAACGCGATCTGTTCCCTGGAATTGGCCGGTGTGATTTTCACTTTGAAGTTGAGTGTTTCTCCGTGTGCGATACCCAGCTCACCGATATAGTAGACCACATCACGGTCGTGGATAGGTCTCATGCTGATAGTCTTGAGCTGGCCAGTCAGGTTGGTTGCGGTGACGTTGACACTGGCAATCACGGGTGTGGTCTGATCGGGTCCTGTCTTTTCCTGTACGGCGATATTGAGCATGATGCGGTTGCGACTGCGACCAATGCCATAGTCATGACTGACTTTCGGGCTCAGAAAGTTGGTCTGGATAGCGCTGTAATGAACACGGAATTTGCCAAAATCTTTTGCCTGTTCGGCCCGGGCACTGAACGGTAACAGCATGGCCAGGATAAGCATAATGGAAAACCAGTTAAGCGCAGTATTTTTCATAGACAAACTCCTTAATGTTGCCGTCTCATGTTGACCATCATTATTTTGTTGGTGTACCTGTAGGGAAAAGCCCATGTATAAACTATAGCAGGTTGGCGTGTGGACGAAAGAGCAATCAGTCCTGGCGCTCAAAACGGTACAATGCAATTTCGCCCAGTATTCCCGGCAACAGACGGATACCGGCGGTGCTGCGATGGGCGTGATTGACCACGCTACGTTGTAATATCCTTATATTCCGATCTTTGCACAATGATTCGAAATCCTTCAGCGTGCACAGATGGATGTTGGGTGTGTTGTACCATTCGTTCGGCAGGGTACGGCTAACCGGCATATGCCCACCCAGCGCCAATTGAAAGCGTGCAGACCAGTGGCCAAAGTTCGGGAAGGTCACAATGCCCTGGCGACCGACACGCAGCATTTCTTCCAGCAACAGGTCAGGGCGTTTGATGGCCTGCAGGGTCTGGGTCATGATCACATAATCAAAGGCACCATCCTTGAAGTCATGCAGACCGGCATTCAGGTCGTACTGGATGACATTGACGCCAGCCTGTATACAGCGGGTGATATTCTCAGGTTCGATTTCCAGGCCATACCCCTGCACGTCCAGGTGATCGGCCAGCTGTTTCAGTAGGGTGCCATCACCACATCCCAGGTCCAGCACGCTGCTACCCGGCTTGATCCAGCCCTGAATGATATCGAGATCGATGCGAAAACCGGACATGTCACAATTTCCCTGCTACACGAAGCAGGTAATGCTTCATGACATCGTGATAGGCCGGTGTCGGTACCAGGAAGGCGTCATGCCCCAATGTGGCAACCACCTCGCTGTAACTAACCTGTTTATGGGATTTCAGCAACGCGTTCACGATTTCACGTGACCGTCCCGGAGAAAAACGCCAGTCACCGGTAAACGATACGATCAGGAAGCGGCACGTGCAGTGTTTCAGGGTGGCCGCCAGGTCGTGATTGTGCTCCCCGGCCGGGTCAAAATAGTCCAGGGCCTTGGTCATCAGCAAATAGGTGTTCGCGTCAAAACGATCGACAAAGGACTTGCCCTGGTAGCGCAGGTAACTTTCCACCTGGAATTCGACATTAAAGCCGTAGTTGAGTTTGCCTTCACGCAGTTCGCGTCCGAATTTCTCGCGCATCGCGTCATCGGACAGGTAGGTGATATGGCCGAGCATGCGCGCCAGCATCAGGCCGCGTCGCGGGATCGTGTCATGCTCGTAAAACCGACCTTCATGAAAGTCCGGGTCAGACATGATGGCCTGGCGCGCGACCTCGTTAAAGGCGATGTTTTGTGCCGACAGTTTCGGTGCCGCTGCGATGATAATGGCGTGTTTCAGGCGGTCCGGGTAATCGATGGCCCATTGCATGACCTGCATGCCACCGAGGCTGCCGCCGATCACTGCGCACCAGACATCGATACCAAGCATGTCTGCGAGCAGTTTCTGGCTGTTTACCCAGTCACGCACCGTGATGATAGGGAAGTCGGGGCCATAGGCCTTGCCGGTTTCAGGATTAATGGCTGTCGGACCGGTTGAACCCTTGCAGCCGCCCAGATTATTACTGCTTACAACAAAGAAATAATTGGTATCGATCGGCTTGCCGGGGCCGATAAAGTTGTCCCACCAGCCGGGCTTGCGGTCTTCCATGCTGTGATAACCGGCGGCATGGTGGTCACCTGACAATGCATGTTCTATGAGTATGGCATTGCTGCGGTCCTCATTCAGCGTGCCATAGGTCTCATAGACGATTTCATATTGATTGAGCTGTTGACCGCAATCGAGTGCAAGTGGCTGATCGAAGTGCAGGGTTTCAGCTTGAACCAGGCCGACTGAATCGGCCGGCAGCGTATCGGGCATTGGACTTGTGATCTGTTAGTAGTAAACCAGATCACAGTCTAATAACAGCGTTGGGTTTTGGCAAGACAGGGGCGGGTCTGCTCCTGTCTATGCGTGTTTCAGGCAGCCTGCGGACCGGGATCTTCCGGATCGGTAGTGTCCGGTACCGGCTGATAGATCTGCTCGGTAATCGATTGCAGGGTGGCAAGTTGCTTGCGGATGGAATCGAGCTCGATATCCAGTTCACTCAACTTTGACTCCAGCGTGTCACGTGACTCGTTGATCTTGCGCAGGGTGGCAAGACGTTTTTCCATCAGTTTCTTGTGTTCCTTGATCTGGTTGACCAGCGGCTTCAGGACTTCCTTGAACCAGGCGTCGGCTTCCTGGTTGGCCTTGAAGAACATGCCGCGTGCCTGGCTGGCGAGGTTGATAAAGAATTTCTTGATCACGAAGCCCTGTTCAGTCATGGCGGTGACCGGGTTCTTGCGGAACAGCTCGGCTTCTTCTTTCAGTAATTCGAACTGCTCATTGAATTTCTTCATACTGAAGATGCGCGGGGTCAGTGCCGGCAGACCATGTTCGGTATGGAACTTCTTGTAGATCGCCAGGATCAGCCTGCGCGCTTGCTCGGTGTTGTCATTGACCTCGTCAACCGTCTGTTGAACACCATCAAAGAATATCCTCATACCCTTTTTAAGGCCTGAGGTGGTCCAGCTGCCGGACATCGACTTGCGGGTGTCATCGAGCAGCCTGTCCATCGCCTCCAGGCTCAGGGACTGCATGGTTTGCTGTGCCTGTTTTTTCAGCAGGCCGTGGCTGGACTGGAAACTCTCGACATTACGGTTGTAGGCGGTCTGCTCGGTACGTGTCTTTTTCATCAGGTGATCGATCACGTCGGTGTTCTTGCCACGCAGGTTTTCCAGTTCATGGCGATGCTTGGTGATGGTCTGCAGACGGTTTTCCAGTTGCGAGCGTTTTTCACCGACCATGTTGCCGAGGTCGCTGATCACGCTTTCACGCAGGATGCTTTCACGTTGCGGGATAACCTCGTTGCAGAGGTAGTCTTCCAGTACGTGGAGTCGGCTTTTCTTGAGCAGTTCTTCCTCGTCACGGATCTTGGACAACAGGCCTTTCTGGGCCGAAACCGGGAAGATGTAGCGTTTGTCCACGCCCAGCAGGTTGGCCGTCTTGCTGATCTGCCTGTCGATGGTGGCCTGGGTGGCGTGCGCACCACGTAATTCATCCCACAGGGTGTCGATCTTGTTCAGGACGACAGCCACGCCCTTGTTTTGACGGCAGCGTCGTGCGCCATCGATATGATACTGCCAGATATCCAGGTCACTGCGGGTGACGCCGGTATCAGCGGCCAGGATAAACAGTACCGCTTGTGCCGACGGCAGCATGTTCATGGTCAATTCCGGTTCATTGCCCAGTGCATTCAGCCCCGGAGTATCCAGTACCACCAGTCCCTGTTTCAGCATCGGGTGCGGGTAGCTGATCAGGGCATGTCGCCACTTCGGAATCTCGACCTGCTCGGCCTTGCGGTCACTGTGCTTGTGCTGTGGGAACATCTCCTCGCTATACAGACCCAGTTCAATCGCGCGATTGACACTGACGGTCTTGTGACCCATGACCTCACTGAGGGCATGCTCCATCTGATCCGGATTTCTAGTGTCCAGCTTGATCGTGGTCCAGTGGATAGGCTCGCCACGAAAGTCTGCAATGCTGCGTTCGTCAGATCGGGTTTCAATCGGCAACAGACGGATATAGGCCTCGTCAGCCTCGTTATCATAGAACAGTTCGGTCGGACACATGGTGGTGCGACCGGCATCAGACGGTAACAGGCGGCGTTTATGGTCGGCAAAGAAAATTGCGTTAATCAGTTCGGTTTTGCCACGTGAGAATTCGGCCGCAAACGCGATTTTGAGTTTGTCCGAGCGCAGCGCTTCCATGGTTTCGAAGATGCGCAGGCTGTTTTCACTATTACTGGCCAGGTCCTGCTCGTCCAGCCAGTCCTGGAATGTCTGAATCGCATTGATCAGACTGGTTTTCCAGTGGTCGTAAGCCTGAATGTGACGTTGTAAGTGATTTTCAGCCATCATGTTGCTATTCCCCAAACATTTTGTCTCTCAAACCCTGAACCTGCCACGTATCTGGTGTTGTGACCGGTTCAACGCTCTCCGCCGTGATAAAGCGCACAATATTTTCGAAGTTAACGGCAGCTGGCGGGAAAACTTAACCCTGATTTAATAAGATTTATTAGTATGATTACCTTGTTATTCAAGTACATCCATGCGCTTTTTATCTCAGAAACAGGCGCTAGTCTGACTTTAGCGCCGAACGGGTTTTCCAAACCGTGACCCATTTAACGTTTTGGGTCAATTCTAATGGATTTACTCCGGTTTTAACCGGTCCGGTATCTGTGCTGTCACGATGGCTGGCCACGTTCCGCTGCGCTGCCGTCAGATTCGTGTTACAGGGCTACATTAACGAGATCAGTGCGGCGCGCAGATGCGGGATGGCCATGATCAGCAGGTTCAGGATGATCAGTACCACCAGTGGCGACAGGTCCAGCCCTGAAATCGGCGGTATGCGACGCTGTAGCGGGCGCATCACCGGTGCGGTGAGCTGATTGATCAGGCTCAATACCGGGTTGTGGCCATGGGGTGCAATCCAGCTGACGATGACCTGGATGATGATCGCGATCAAGTATACATACAGCAGCAGTTTAAGCAGTTCGGTCAGTGCCACGACAAACAGCACCCAGGGATGCATGCTGGCACCACCAATCCAGGCTAACAGCAGCAGTTCAATGACTTGTAGCGCCAGCATCAGTACCACGGCGGCCATATCCAGCCCGGCGATGCCCGGGATCAGGCGGCGCAATGGCCTGAGCGGCGGATTGGTCAGCTTGACCAGAAACTGCGACAGCGGGTTATAGAAATCGGCGCGTGCGGCCTGTAGCAGGAAGCGCAGCATGACCGTGAGGATGTAAAATCCGAAGATGACGCCGACCAGAAACTGGCCGGCATTACTGAAGTAGCCGCCACTCATGCGTCCTGCCCCAGTATCTCTGCCAGTTCTGTGGCACGATCACGTGCGGCGGTCATCGCCTGTTCGATCAGGGTTTCATAACCGCCGTCCTGCAGTGAGGCAATGGCACGTTCGGTGGTGCCGCCCGGCGAGGTGACGCGTTGACGAAGTTCAGCCGTGTCCTGTTCACTTTCCAGTGCCATTTTCGCTGCGCCCAGCGCGGTCTGTATGGTTAGTAGTTTAGCCTGTTGGGGCGCCAGGCCCAGTTTGGTTGCGGCCGCCTGCATCGCCTCCATCATCAGGAAGAAATAGGCCGGGCCGCTGCCGGACAGTGCGGTCACGGTATCCAGCAGGGACTCGTCTTCCAGCCACAGGGTCAGGCCGACGGCGCGCAGAATGGTCTCGGCGGTTTGTTTTTGTTCGCTGGTGACGCGGGGGTTGGCATATAACGCGGTGGCGCCGGTTTGCAGCAGTGCCGGGGTGTTGGGCATGCTGCGTACGATAGACAGGTTGCCACCCAGCCAGCGCTCGATGTCCTGCAGACGGACCCCGGCGGCTACCGACAGCACCAGTGGTTTGGTCTTTTGTACCGGCCCGGCCAGGCTGGTGCAGACTTGCTGCAGTACCTGTGGCTTGACCGCCAGTACCATGACTTCGGACTGCTCGGCGGTCTCGTCAAATGTCGCACTGGTGTGTATGCCGTAGCGGGCTTGCAGGGCTGAGCGGCGGGCGTCATCCGGTTCGACTACGTGGATTTGGTCGCCGGGCCATTCATCGGCAATCAGGCCGCCGACCAGGCTGACGCACATGTTGCCGCCACCGATAAACGTGATACTGGCTTGTTGCATAGGTCTTCCACTCTTGATTTTACTGATAGCTATAGTGTGTCATGGCCGTGGCCGAGGTTCCAGACCCGTGTCGTGTCCAGGCTGCGTGAATCGCATCAGGCGTTTGCACGCGCTGCCCGGGGACCGAAGATCGCCGAGCCGATGCGTAGGTGGGTGGCACCTTCCTGTATCGCGGCCTCGAGGTCATTGCTCATGCCCATGGACAGGCTGTCCATCGATGGATAGTCGTTTTTCAGCTGTATATATAGCTCGCGCAGTTGCCGGAAGGCCTGGCACTGTTCCGACTGTAGCCCGCTAGCGGCCGGTACGGCCATCAGTCCACGCAGTTGCAGATGCTCCAGTTCGCTGACCGCGGCGGCCAGCTGCGGGAGCTGTTCCGGGGTGCAGCCGGACTTGGCGGCCTCGCCACTGACATTGACCTGCAGGCAGACGTTCAGTGGGGGCAGGGCTGGCGGGCGCTGGCGGTCCAGTCGCTGGGCGATGTCGATGCGGCTGACGCTGTGTACCCAATCGAAGGATTCAGCGATACGACGCGTCTTGTTGGACTGGATTGGCCCGATAAAGTGCCATTCCAGTGTATATGCCTGTAGCGCTGCGATTTTAACCAGTGCTTCCTGCAGGTAACTCTCGCCAAATCGGGTCTGTCCGGCGGCCTGTGCGGCGATCAAGTCTTCGGCCGGGCGGGTCTTGCTGACCGCAATCAGCCTGATTTCATCAATATCGCGTCCCGCGGCGCGAGCGGCATCGGCAATGCGCTGTTGAACCCTGTTTAGCCGGGACGTGACGGATTCAATGGTGTCAGACATTGTGACAGACTATACTCATTGTAAACATTTTGTTATAAACAACTGATTCTCATATTGTAAATTAAGATGGTCAGTATGAGACTCGGTTGCAGACCGGTAAATTTCCAGGACCGGGTGGTTTTCCGGAGCTATCATACTCCGCGTGCCGGTATTCTGGAATCGATCTTTAAAGTAATTGTGCCCGGTTCCGATAATCTGATGAGATGATGAATTCATTAGTATAATAATATTCAAGGTCAGGGGAGATATATGGATATAGCTGAATTACTCGCATTTTCTGTCAAGAACAATGCTTCAGACTTGCACCTGTCATCCGGCTTGCCACCGATGATCAGGGTGGATGGTGACATTCGGCGCATCAATGTACCGGCGATGGATGATAAAACCGTGCACAGCCTGATCTACGACATCATGAGTGACAAGCAGCGCAAGGATTTTGAGGAATTCCTGGAAACCGATTTCTCGTTCGAAATCCCTGGCCTGGCGCGTTTTCGTGTCAATGTGTTCAATCACAATCGCGGCCCGGCGGCGGTATTTCGTACCATTCCATCCAACATCCTGACTCTCGAGGACCTTGGTTGCCCGAAGGTGTTTGAAAATGTGTCAGATAACCTGCGTGGCCTGGTGCTGGTGACCGGACCGACTGGTTCGGGCAAGTCCACCACGCTGGCGGCGATGGTTAATTACCGCAATGAAAACGATTTTGCGCATATACTGACCATTGAGGATCCGATCGAGTTTGTGCACCAGAGCAAGAAATGCCTGGTTAACCAGCGCGAAGTCAACCGCGATACACTGGGTTTCAGCGAGGCCCTGCGTTCGGCCCTGCGTGAAGACCCCGATATCATTCTGGTGGGTGAGTTGCGTGACCTGGAGACCATCCGTCTGGCACTGACCGCGGCCGAGACCGGGCATCTGGTGTTCGGTACCCTGCATACCAGCTCGGCGGCGAAGACCATCGACCGTGTGATCGACGTGTTCCCGGCCGGTGAAAAGGCGATGGTCCGTTCGATGTTGTCCGAGTCCCTGCGTGCGGTAATTGCCCAGACCCTGCTGAAAAAAACCGGTGGTGGACGTACCGCGGCCTGGGAGATCATGATCGGCACACCGGCGATCCGAAACCTGATTCGTGAGGACAAGGTCGCGCAGATGTATTCCGCGATCCAGACCGGTCAATCGCTGGGCATGCAGACACTCGATCAGCACCTGCAGGACCTGGTTGCGCGTGGCCTGATCAGTCGGCAGGATGCGCAGGCCAAGGCGGTCAACAAGGACCTGTTCAAATAAGGGAGACGGGTATTAACGGGTCGTTGTTGTTACGACCCCGGAGATAGATTTATGGAATTTAATGCACTGTTAAAACTGATGGTGAACAAGAGAGCGTCGGACCTGTTTATTACCGCCGGCGTGGCACCATCAATGAAAATCAATGGCCGGATCTCGCCGGTGTCGCAATCCACGCTTACACCGGAACAGGCCAGGGATATGGTCTGGAGTGTGATGAACGATAAACAGCGAAATGATTTCAAGGAGCATAATGAATGTAATTTCGCGATCTCCGCCTCGGGCATCGGACGTTTCCGTGTCAGCGCATTTTTGCAACGCAACTTCGCCGGTATGGTATTGCGTCGTATCGAGACCAAGATCCCGAAAATCGAGGACCTGCACCTGCCGCCGGTGATCAAGAGCCTGGCCATGGTCAAACGTGGCATGGTGATCTTTGTTGGTGCGACCGGTACCGGTAAATCCACCTCGCTGGCGGCGATGCTGGGTTATCGCAACCACAACAGTACCGGTCATATCATTACCATTGAGGACCCGATCGAATTTATCCATAACCACGAAGGCTGCATCGTCACCCAGCGCGAAGTCGGCATCGATACCGATTCATTCGAGGTGGCACTGAAAAACACCTTGCGTCAGGCGCCGGACGTGATCCTGATCGGTGAGGTTCGTACCCGCGAGACCATGGATTACGCGATTGCATTCGCCGAAACCGGTCACTTGTGTCTGTGTACCCTGCATGCCAATAACGCGAACCAGGCGCTGGACCGTATTATCAACTTCTTCCCGGAAGACCGTCGCAGCCAGCTGTTAATGGACCTGTCACTGAACCTGAAGGCCATCGTTGCCCAGCAGCTGTTACCAACGCCGGATGGCAAGGGTCGCCGCGCGGCGATCGAGGTGATGATTAATACACCGCTTGCGTCTGACATGATACGTAAGGGCGAGGTGCACAAGCTCAAGGACCTGATGAAGAAATCCGGTCAGCAGGGCATGAAGACCTTTGACCAGGCCCTGTACGATCTCTACAAGGCCAACGAGATTACCTATGATGACGCGATCCACTATGCCGACTCCGCCAACGAGGTACGCCTGTTGATCAAACTGGGCGAGACCAATCCCGAGCAAATGGGTGAGAGTATGGACGGGATATCGCTGCTCGAGGAAGAGGAAGACTCCGGGGTTACTTACTAGAAGAACACCTCGCGGGCATCAAACACCGGTCCATCCACGCACACGCGTTTCATCGCGGTGCTGTTATCCTGCTGTTTCACCTCGACCACGCAGCCGGCGCAGCCACCGACTGCGCAGGCCATGAATTCCTCCAGTGACACCTGGCAGGGCAGGTCATAGCGCCCGGCCATGGCAGCGACCGCTGCCAGCATCGGGTGTGGCCCGCAGGCATAGACGCACACCTGCCGGCGTTCTGCATTCGTCAGTGTATCCAGCCAGGCCGAGGCCAACTCGGTGACATAGCCGTTGAATGTGCCGGGATAGCCTTGTTGGCTGGCCAGGCGGCTGGCGATGTCCCATTGTTCCAGCAGCGACATGGCGGCCTGGCAATCCTCGGGCAGGCCGTTGACTGGTAGTGCTGAATCAAGCTGCTCGAACGGGAACGGGATCTCCGAGCCCATGATCACCAACGGCTGACAGTCAGCGTTATTGAGGTGCAGATGCTCGGCCAGAAAGATCATTGGCGGGATACCCACACCGCCGCCGATCAGCAACGGCCGTTTGTACTGAGGGTCGCTACGGAAAGGCTGTCCGATCGGACCCAGGACGCTTATGGTCTCACCGGCTTGTCGCTGTGACAACAGGGTGGTGCCCTGGCCTTCGACCTTGTACAGCAGCTCGACCCAGCCCTGCTGCGGGTCGACACGCATGATTGACAGTGGCCGGCGCATCGGCAGTTGCGGGTCGCACTGTATATGCACGAAGCTGCCGGGTTTCGCGCAGGCGGCGCAGGCCGGTGCGTCGAGACGTAGAATATACTGCCTGCCCGGCCAGGCCTGGTGTGACAGGATGCGCGCCTGTTCCAGTTTGATGCTGCCGCGATGGGCCGGATGTGAGCTCATAGCGTGTTGCCTGTCAGTGCCGGCTCCAGGGTATTGTAGACCGGCTGCCCGGCGAGCAGGGTAAGTTTTACGCGGCCCCTGAATTCCCAGTCGTGACAGGGGGCGTTGTTGCCGCTGCTGAGCATGTGCTCACGCCGGAAGGTCCAGACCTCGTCCGGATCGATCAGGCACAGGTCGGCCAGTTTGCCGATGCTGAGGTTGCCGATATCCTGGCCGAGCACTGCGGCTGGTCCGCTGGTCAGGCGTGCGATCGCGTCACTGCGTGACAGGACGCCTTCGTCAACCAGGCGCAGCGTCAGTGGTAGTAACAGTTCCATGCTGGACATGCCGATTTCGGTTGCACTGAACGGCGCCAGTTTGGCGTCGTCGTCATGGGGCTGGTGATCCGAGCAGATTGCGCTGATCGCACCCTGCGCGATGCCATCACGTAGCCCGTTACGATCGTTCTGGGTACGCAACGGTGGTGAGACATGATAGGTGGCATCGTAGTCCTCGACATCCATGTCGGTGAAGAACAGATTGGCGATCGCAACATCCGCACTGACCCGGATGCCGTCAAAACGGGCACGGGCTACCATGCGCACGGCGTGCGCGGTGGACAGGCGTGCGAAATGGATACGTGCGCCGGTCTGTTCGGCCAGCGCGATATCTCGTGCCACAGCCGCGGTTTCGGCCGCCTCCGGGATGCCGGGCAGTCCCAGCCGGGTAGCAATGGCGCCTTCGTGTGCCGAACCTTCATGGCTGAGGTAATGGTCATAGGGTGGCAGGAACACGGTCAGGTCATGGGTGGCGGCATACAACATCGCATTACGCAGAATCGCGGTGTTGGTAATCGGCTGGGTACTTTGTACCGCCGGGCAGCCGGCGGCCTTCAGCGCGGCCATTTCGCTGAGCTGCAGGTTTTGCAGTGACTGGGTCAAAGCCCCCAGCGGCAGTATCCGGGCATGGCCTGCCAGCTCCGCGCGTTGCCGGATCAGCCGTGCGACCGCCGGGGTATCGATAATCGGATGGGTATCCGGAGGACAGCACAGGGTGGTGATGCCCTGTGTTGCAGCGGCACGGGTTTCGGAGGCGATAGTGGCCTTGTGTTCCAGGCCCGGTTCGCGCGGTCTTGCGCTGAGGTCGATCAGCCCCGGGCACAGCAGCAGGCCGTTCGCGTCAATTTCATGGTCGGCCTGGAAACCCTCGGGTGCCCGGCCCAGGGCGACGATACGGCCCGCATCGATGTACAGGTTGCCGATATCGTCTGTCTGATTGGCCGGATCGATCACATGCGCGTTGACGATCGCCAGCCTCATGCCTCGTCCTCCGAGGCCTGGCTGCGCATGGCCATGGACATCACCGCCATGCGGATGGCGATGCCATGCGAGACCTGCTGCAACACCACCGAACGCGGACCGTCGGCGACGCGTGAGTCCATTTCAACACCGCGATTGATCGGCCCCGGGTGCATCACGATCGCATCCGGGTGGGCTACCGACAGCTTCTGTTCGGTCAGCCCGTATTGCTGGAAATATTCGTGCTCACTGGGCAGCAATGCATTTTGCATGCGTTCCTTTTGCAGGCGCAGCATGATCACCACGTCGACATTGCGCAGGCCTTCCTGCAGGTTGGTGTAAGCGTGCACACCCAGGCTGTCGAGCCGGGTTGGCAGCAGGCTCAGTGGGGCGACCACACGTACCTCGGCCGCGCCAAGCAGGTTCAGCGCCATGATTTGTGAACGGGCAACGCGTGAATGCAGGATGTCGCCGACGATCGCCACGCGCAGCTTTTTGAAATCCGGTTTGTGGCGGCGGATGGTAAACATGTCCAGCATGGCCTGGGTCGGATGGGCGTGACGCCCGTCACCGGCATTGATCACGCTGACATGCGGCTGCACGTGCCTGGCGACAAAGTGAGCGGCACCGCTGTTGCAGTGGCGTACCACAAACATGTCGACGTGCATGGCCTCGAGATTACGCAGGGTGTCGAGCAGGCTCTCACCCTTGACCGCCGCAGAGGTGCTGATGTTGATGTTGAGTACGTCGGCCGACAGGCGTTTGGCGGCCAGTTCGAAGGTGGTGCGGGTACGGGTGCTGGCCTCGAAAAACAGGTTAACAATGGTCTTGCCGCGTAACAGCGGGACCTTCTTGACACTTTGTTCAGGGACACTGGCGAAGGATTCGCCGGTATTGAGAATATCTGTCAGGATCTGTTCGGACAGACCGTCTATCGAGAGAAAATGTTTGAGCCTGCCGCTCTTGTCGATCTGCAGGTTCATAGTGCTTCTTTTCCTGACATATGTTGCTGAGCATTATACACGCTGGCCCGGCAGACTCAATGTGATGCAGGTCAGGCGTGGTTTATGTTCCTGTTTGTACGACACTGAACTGCAACGGCACGGGACCGCTGAGTTTGACCTGTTCACTATTGTCCAGGTCCAGGCTTGCGCCGGTCACGTCCGCGCAAACTGGCAGTTCGCGGCCACCGCGGTCGATCAGGATGGCCAGGATAATCGAGGACGGCCGACCATAATCGAACAGTTCGTTCATCGCCGCGCGGATGGTGCGGCCGGTGTACAGCACGTCGTCGACCAGGATGATGTGTTCGTTGTCGACACTGAACGGCAGCTGGGTCGGACTGACCTGCGGATTCAGTCCGGCGCGGGTAAAATCATCGCGGTAAAAAGAGATATTGAGTTCGCCCAGTGGTCGGCTTAAGGCCAGTTTCTGATGCAGTCGTTGTGCGACCCAGGTGCCACCGGTATGGATACCAACCAGCAACGGATCGGTGATACCCTGTTGCTGCAGCAGTTCCTGCAGCTTGTCGGTCATTTGATCGATCAGGCTGTCTACTTCACTAGTCATGATCCGTATCCCTGTGATGTGTCATCCAGTTCTCCAGTATAATGGCGGCAGCAATGCTGTCGGTTTGCCCTTTCGTGGCGCGTTTGCCACCTGCCTGGCGCTTGTTGCGCTGATATTGTTCTGCCTCGATAGAGCTCAGGCGCTCGTCCATTTCGTAGACCGGGCAGTGAAAACGCTGATGCAATTGGTTGCCGAATTTCCGCGCGGAGATAGTCATGTCACTCTGCTCGCCATCTATATGATACGGGACACCGATCACTAATGCATCCGGCTGCCATTGTCGTATCAGTTTCTCGATTGCGTCCCAGTCTGTTTTTCCCTGTCTGTTCTGCAGGGTGCAAAGCGGGCTGGCGGTACCGGTGATCTCCTGTCCCGAGGCCACGCCGATACGTTGCAGGCCATAATCGAACGATAACAGGCGACGACTGCCGGTACCGGTGTCAGGCATGCCCGGACTGGCTGCTGATCAGGTTCAGGTCGATACCGAGCAGGGCGGCGGCGGCCTCCCAGCGTTGTGCCACAGCGGTGGTGAACAGGATGTTAGTTTGCGCCGGTCCGTTTAACCAGGCGTTGTCCACAATCTCCTGTTCCAGCTGGCCACTGCCCCAGCCGGCATAACCCAGTGCGATCAGGTAGTGTTCCGGGCCCTGGTGGCAGGCAATGGCCTCGAGTATGTCGCGTGAGCTGGTGATCGCGATCTGTTCGGTTACCGCCTGGCTGGCCTCCCAGTGACCGGTAGGCTGGTGCAGTACAAAACCGCGCTCCTGTTCAACCGGGCCGCCCATGTATACCGGGACATCGCCGAACTCGTCGTTTTCAACCGGGATGGACATCTGCTCAAAGATATCGCCCAGTGTGATCTCCACCGGCCGATTAATGATCAGGCCCATAGCGCCCGCTTCCGAGTGCTCACACAGGTAGGTGACGGTGTGATAGAAATTCGGGTCACCCAGATGCGGCATCGCGATCAGGAGGTGGTTGTTGAGGCTGGTATGCTCGCTCATACAGCAAGTATCTGTCAGCCGCTGCGCGGACACAAGTGCCAGTTTTTTTACTTACTGAACAAGCGGTTCTTGTTGGTAAACACCCAGGTTCGGACGATGCGCAGCTCATTACGTCCTTCCAGAACCGCGTCAGGAACCCTGGCGAACGGCGCGGCCAGCTTGACGATACGCACTGCGGCGTCGTCCAGCACTTTCTTGCCGGATGACTTGAGCAGGCGAATACTGGACAGCTTGCCGTCCGGGTGCAGGTTGACCTCAATCAGCAGGCTGCCGGTCAGTTTCTTCTTGCGCGCCTTTTCCGGGTAATTGAGATTGCCGATTTTCTCGACCCGCTGCGTCCAGTAACGGATATAGGCGGCATCAACGCTTTTCTGGGTGCTGGCATACAGGTATTTGGGGTCTGGCCGTTTGGCATAGGCCTGCCTGTCCGCGGCCTGCTGGGCCTCCAGCCGGGCGATCACACGGCTGCGCTTGAGCAGTGCATCGACATCGATTTTTTTGACGGTCTGTTTCTTCGCTACCTGTTTTTCCACGGCCTGCTCGGATTCGGTACTGGTCAGGACCTCGGTACGCCCACTGCGGGTCTTGCTGGCGGAGGTCGGTGGCGGCGCTGCGCTTTGCTGGCCGGGCAGCTTGCTATCACCGGTCTTGTCGGTTTTTTCGCGGACATGTTCGGTCGTGGTGCCGCCACCGCGCTGGTGATCCTCAGCCAGATAATCGGCCTGCTCCGGTTTTTCCGGCGATTTTTGTTGCACCAGGGTGATATCCAGTGTCGGCAGGCTGCTGTCCGGGTCGGCCTGGTCGGCGCTGAAGCTGATCCCGAGTATGATCAGCGCGTGCAGTGCTGCGGCCAGCAGCAGGGTCAGGGCCAGGCGGTCATTGGTGCTGACCGGGATGCGTGCGGGTGTTGGTGCAGATATCTGTGCCATCTTTGTTGCGGGGTCTAGCTTAGCGGTTTACTGATCATAATACGGGCTGACTGCGAGTTTGCAATGCTGATGCGTTCCGCCATGGCCGGATTCATATGGATACTGCCGTCTTCTGCGATCAGCATCACAAAGCGTATATCCATTTGTTGTGCAATACGATGCCAGTCCCCGGGGCCTGCGATAAACAGGGCGGTTGCCGCAGCATCCGCGGTGGTCGCGTCGGAGTGGATGACGGTGACGGACATGGTGCCGCGTGCCGGGTAACCGGTGCGCGGGTCAAGAATGTGATGGTAGCGCTTGCCCTGATACACGAAATAACGCTCGTAGTCGCCAGAGGTGAACACGCTCTCGTTACCCGCTATTTCCAGCGATGCGATGACATCATCCTGGCGCGGGTGACGAATGCCGATCCGCCAGGGGCGGTTGCCGGGCCTGCCGATTGCGTGCAGGTCACCGCCAGCATTGACCAGGGCATTGTCCAGGCCCATTTCCTTTAACTTTTTGATCGCCCGGTCGATGCCATAACCCTTGCCGAAAGCACCAAAATTCAGCATCAAGTCCGGATTCTGACTGCGCATCAGGATACCGTTGAATTCAATGTCTGACATTTTTGGCTGGCTCAGGGTCAGTTGATCTATGCGCTCCTGTTCCGGCGGTCTCTGGCCGGTATCGGCATTGCCGGAAATATTCCACAGCCTGATCAGCTTGCCGATGGCCGGGTTAAACAACTGCTCACTCTGTTCCGCCAGCGGTATCGCAGACTTGAGCAGCGGGCTAATGGATGGTGCGGCCGAAAACCATTCAGTGGTCGCCAACAGCTGGTTGACGCGTGACAGCGCGTTGCGTTGATACGAGCTCCAGGTCTTTTGCATCCAGCTGAAATCCCGTTCCAACGCATCCAGTGCCGCTTCGGCCTTGTTGCCGTCAGGATCGGCGATACTGATATCGATCAGGGTGCCAAAGGCCAGGATGGAACGGTTGTGTATGGCTGCGGGCTGGCTGCAGCCGAGCACCAGCGCCAGTAGCAGGCTGCCACTGAGTAGCGTTCTGGTCATGACAGCATGCCCTGGATACAGCCCATTAGCTGGCCGGCGATGTCGAGTTGAAATAACTGGTCCAGTTCGCGGATACAGGTCGGACTGGTCACGTTGATTTCGGTCAGATAGTCGCCGATTACATCGATACCGACAAAGATCAGGCCCATCTCGCGCAGACGCGGGCCGAGCTGAGAGCAGATCCAGCGGTCGCGTTCATTCAGCTCAATACCCTCGCCGCGACCACCGACAGCCAGGTTGCCACGGGTTTCACCGGCTGCCGGGATACGTGCCAGTGCATACGGCACCGGCTCGCCATTGATTAATAGTATGCGCTTGTCACCCGCACTTATTTCCGGAATCATCTTTTGTGCCATTGCATAGCGCTGGCCGTGGTCCGTCAGGGTCTCGATAATCACATTGGTGTTCGGATCACCCTCGCGTACCCTGAATATCGAGGTTCCACCCATGCCCTCCAGCGGTTTCAGGATCAGGTCCCGGTGCTGGTCCAGGAAGGCCAGATACTCCTCCGCCCGACGTGAAACCAGGGTTGGCACGGTGCATTGCGGAAACCAGGCCGCAGACAGCTTTTCATTGGCATTGCGCAGGCTGTCTGGCCGATTGACCACCAGAGTGCCGGAATCGTGCGCAAACTGCAGTAAATAGGTGGCATAGACGTATTCCATATTATAAGGAGGGTCTTTGCGCATCAAGATGGCGTCCAGCTCGCTCAGCGGCAGTGTGCGCGCGCTTTCCAGCTCATACCAGTCGTGGTCGCGGTCGTGTACCCGCAGGCTGCGCATGTTGCCATAGGCGACACTGTCAATCAGGGACAAGTCGTTCATTTCCATATAGAAAATTTGCCAATCGCGGGCCTGAGCGGCGAGCAGCATCGCAAAACTGCTATCCTTGTAGGTTTTAATGGAGCCTATCGGGTCCATAATAATGCCGAGTTTTACCATGATGCACACGGTAAGGCTTCAATTCGCATCAGGCAAGTCGTATATTTAGGCATGGTCGGCCTGGATCGCCGCGCCAGGATGGGTTGCTAGACAGAGAAATTATAAAAAAATATAAATAACAAAGGGATGCGTGTTTTTCAGCGCATAACATGATACTCGCAGCAGCTATCGTGAAACCGTCAGGTCTGCATACCGGGCAAGCTAAAAAAAGTGAGCTGACAGGTAAAGATTGTGCCGGCGGTGGCCGATAAACTATGAACCGGTTCGCAATTTTGTTACCGGAGAG
Organism: uncultured Gammaproteobacteria bacterium; assembly: GCA_947258795.1. Taxonomy (GTDB): domain Bacteria; phylum Pseudomonadota; class Gammaproteobacteria; order DRJJ01; family DRJJ01; genus DRJJ01. The sequence continues at coordinate 304,439 of CAMYJU010000003.1, forward strand.
GTTTAAATCGGATTCTGGATTTGCTGTTTGTTGTATCGCTGACCATGAAAAATCGAGTTGTAACGCAATAACTTATAGATAAAAGTTAATATTTGTGTTAAATATTCAGGGTAGTGCATACAATAAATAGAAATCATTCTGAGATTAAACTAGCTAGAAGTTATCGAGGTGAGCGCAGTGAACAGCGATAGTTATTCAGGATTGAGCGGTATGAAGGTGATGGTTGTTGATGACAGCAAGACCATCCGTCGTACGGCTGAAACGCTGCTTAAAAAAGAAGGTTGTGATGTGGTTACGGCAACAGATGGTTTTGAGGCACTGTCAAAGATTACCGATCAGAATCCGGATATTATTTTTGTCGATATCATGATGCCGCGCCTGGATGGTTACCAGACCTGCGCGCTGATCAAGAACAACAGTGTATACAAAAGCACGCCGGTGATTATGTTGTCGAGTAAGGATGGTCTGTTCGACAAGGCACGCGGGCGTATCGTAGGGTCCGAACAGTACCTGACCAAACCCTTTACAAAAGAAGAATTGCTTGGCGCTATTAAAAAGCATGTGAAGGATGTACCTATGGCAAGTTAGCAGGCCGGATTATACGAAGGTTGATGGAGCCAATCGTGCGTGTGTATCGCGCATTTTATTGAATAAATATTTTTGAAAGTTTTATGTAGGGAGAGTTTTTTATGGCGCAGATTCTGATTGTCGATGATTCACCGACAGAGATTCACGTCCTCAAGACCATGCTGGAAAAAAACGGGTTTCAGACTATTTCGGCGACCAGCGGTGAAGAAGGTGTCGAGGTGGCTACCAAGGAGAAGCCGTCAAGGCGACCCGTCTTATTTCCAAGAATGCCGAGACGGCGAATATTCCGATTATAATAGTCACCACCAAAGACCAGGAGACTGATCGTGTCTGGGGTATGCGTCAGGGTGCGATGGATTATGTTACCAAGCCCGCCCAGGAAAGCGAGCTGATGGGTAAAATCAACGCAGCGCTGAGTTAAAGAACCAGCCAGAGTTCGTTAGCGCATGGCAAATAATAAGCATAAATCACCGATTACTATCCTGCAGGATATCGAGCAGCGTAGCCGAAGTAATGCCTTCAGTCTGCCTCAGCAGACAGCCATCAGAAGTGAGTGGATAGGCATCGGCTTTCGTCTTGGTAATCAGCGCATGGTGGTACCGCTGGATGAAGTGACAGAGATATTGACCTCGTTCAGTATGTCCAGGGTACCGGGTGCGAAGTCCTGGGTGCTGGGGATTGCCAATGTTCGTGGCAACCTGCTACCGATTATGGACCTGGCGGGCTATTTACGAGGTGAGCGTACCAAGTTACGCAAGACATCCCGCGTACTGGTTGTTGATCACGAAGATATCAATGCCGGACTGCTGGTAGATGAGGTACTGGGCCTGAGGCACTTCCCGGAAGAAAATAGATTGCCGGGTATGATCGAGACCGATATCAGTGTATCGCCCTATCTCGATTGTGCATACAGGATAGACGAAGAGGAATGGCCGGTATTCAGCATGTATAAACTTGCGCGTAGTCCGTTGTTTATGCAGGTGGCCGTCTAGTTGGGTTGGCAGTTGATGCGGCTGTCAGCAAATAGATGTATAGCTGAAAATAAAAACCTGAAAGAGGATTTGTGGCGGGATATCGAGAGAACCCGTCTCTTGTAGGAGAAAATATAGAATGAGTATTTCCACTGGATCAATTAAAGAGCTGGGTAGTAATCGCAAGTTTCTGACCCTTATAGTACTACTGGTTATTTCGGTTGTGCTGATGGCAATCACCTTTGCCCTGGTTGCGACTAATGCCAGGCATGACAAGGAATACATCAGTCTTGCTGGTGATCAGCGTGTATTGTCCCAGCAGATTGCGAAATACGCGTTATCCGCTGCATCAGGTGACCGTGACTCATTCTCGATCCTGAAGAAATATCGTGACAGCTTCCAGCAGAAGATGAACTTCCTCAAGGAAGGCAACCCTGACCCGGAAATGAAATTACCGGCTTCGGGAGAAGAGGTTAAAGAGGAGCTGACGGCAGTAGAAGGCCAATGGAACGAATTCCGCAAGCAGGTTGACGTGATCCTGAATGGTAAGGAGCCTATTCTGGCTGTACGGGATAACGCCAGCGCAATTAACGAAACTATCCCGCAGTTGCTGGCGGATTCTGACGAGGTGGTCAGTATTCTGGTTGAAGGCAGAGCGCCACAGGAACAGATCTACAAGGCCAGTGTGCAGCTGATGTTAAACCAGCGTATTGCGAATAACGTCAACAAGGTTCTGGTAGGTGGTGAAGGTACCGTTACCGCCGCAGACCGCCTGGGTCGTGACGCGACTATTTTCCGTGGCGTGATCCAGGGGATGCTGAAAGGTGACCGGGCACGTGGTATCGCCAGGATCAAGGATTCCGATGCCCGCGAGATTCTCGAAGATATCAACAAGAAGTTTAATACAGTCAGTGGTATGGTCGGCGCCATCCTGGAGCAGACGCCGGTACTGTTTGACGTACAGGAAGCGAGCCGTGCGATTACCAAGATTTCGGACAGCCTGATCGAAGACACAGCCTCCCTGATCCAGTCCTATGTCGCTGCGGCCGGTGGTCGTGTGATCAGCCCGTACCTGGCGTTCGCGTTCGGTGGTATCGCGCTGGCATTACTGATTGCCCTGGGTGCGCAGCTGGTACGTGACTCTGCCGCGCGCACACGTCTTGCTGAGGAAACCAACCGCAATAACCAGGAGGCGATTCTGCGCCTGCTGGACGGAATTCAGGGTCTTTCTGAGGGCGACCTGTCCGGTAACGCGGAGGTGACGGAAGACTTTACCGGCGCGATTGCGGATGCATTCAACAGTGCGACGGACGAATTGCGCGGGCTGGTAACCACGATTAACGAAACCTCGGTGCAGGTATCATCGGCTGCCCAGGAAACCCAGGCGACGGCGATGCATTTGGCCGAGGCCAGTGATCATCAGGCCCAGCAGATTACGGCCGCGAGTACCGCGGTGAATGAAATGGCCGTGTCGATTGAAGAGGTATCGAAAAACGCGGTTGAATCTTCCGACGTGGCGAAACACTCGGTAGAGGTAGCCAGCAAGGGTGCCGAGACAGTGCGAAGCACCATTCATGGTATGGACACCATTCGTGAGCAGATTCAGGAAACCTCCAAGCGTATCAAGCGACTGGGTGAATCGACCCAGGAAATTGGTGATATCGTTGAATTGATTAACGATATTGCCGACCAGACCAACGTACTGGCGTTGAACGCAGCGATCCAGGCGGCCATGGCCGGTGAGGCGGGACGTGGTTTCGCGGTGGTAGCCGACGAAGTACAGCGACTTGCTGAGCGTTCCGGTAATGCGACCAAGCAGATTGAGGCGCTGGTGAAAACCATTCAGACCGATACCAATGAAGCGGTAATCTCGATGGAGCAGAGTACCTCCGGGGTGGTCAGTGGGGCCAGACTGGCCGAGGACGCGGGTGAGGCGCTGTCCGAAATTGAATCGGTGTCCAATCGTCTTGCAGAACTGATTGAAGCGATCTCCGGTAATGCGACCCAGCAGTCCAAGGCCGCAACCAATATTTCTGACACCATGAACGTGATTCAGGAAATTACCACGCAAACCTCTGCCGGTACCAATGAGACAGCTGCCTCTATTGGTAACCTTGCCGAGCTGGCGAGTGATTTGCGTAAATCGGTTTCCGGCTTCCAGCTGCCTGAATAAGCAACAGGGATCATCAAGTCTTGTCGGTTGTGACAAACAAGAAGGTGGAAAGCACCGCGTTTACCGGTATCGAGCTGATACCGGATATGACTGATGCGCAATTCGTGCAATGGGTGGAGTTGCTTGAATCGCGTATTGGCATGGTGTTGCCACCCGAGCGGCGTTCCTTTCTGACTACCAATCTTGGCCTGCGCATGCGCGAAATCGGTGTCCCGGGCTATGACGAATACTACGATTTGTTAACTGGTACACAGGATGGTGTGCGTGAATGGCAGATACTGGTAGACAGGGTTACTGTGCATGAAACGCGGTTTTACAGGCATCCCAGCTCTCTGCAACTGATAGACGAGTATATCCGTAACAAGCCGGTCGCCCCGGCAAGTGGCCGGGTAAACATAGAAATCTGGTCGACAGCCTGTGCGACGGGTGAAGAGGCCTATACACTGGCCATGTGTGCGGACCAGGCCCTGTCCGCAAGAGAAGAAAGCGGCTATTTCAGCGTGGTGGCGACTGACATCAGTCAGTCCTCATTACGGGACGGGCGCAGCGCCATCTATGGCAAGCGACGCATGAGTGACCTGCCACCGGAACAGGTGGAGAGCTATTTTGAGTCGCTTGGAAACGGACAATACCAGGTTATCGACAGTCTGCGCCGCCGGGTCTGCTTCAGCTGTGTCAATATCATGGATATGGACAGGACCCCGATGGGTGGTATGGATATTATCTATTGCCAGAATCTGTTGATCTATTTTGATCGTCCACGGCGGGAAAAGATTGTCAACAGGCTGGTTGAGTATTTGTTGCCAGGTGGATTACTCATTCTGGGCTCGGGTGAGATTATCAGCTGGCAAAACAGTAAAGTCAGAAAATTGAGCGACTCGCATACCCTGGCATACCAGCGGTTGAGTTGAGACACGGTTATGGCGAAGAACAACGATTACAGCACACTGGCATGGGTCAAGCACGAGATAGACGAAACGCTGGGCCATGCCCGCCAGGCGCTGGAAGAGTATGTCGAAAATCCGGATGATGTGGCACAGCTGCGATTCTGTACGACTTACCTGCACCAGGTGGCCGGCACCCTGCAGATGGTTGAACTCTATGGCGCCTCATTAATCGCCGAAGAAATGGAGAAACTGGGCAATGGCCTGCTGAATAACGAGGTCCCGCAGAAACAGGACGCGTATGAGCTGTTGATGCGCTCCATATTGCAGTTACCGGATTACCTTGAAAAGATACTGACCGGATACAAGGATGACCCCTTGCTGGTCATGCCGCTGCTGAATGACCTGCGCGCCTCCCGCGGCGAACCCCTGCTGTCCGAAAACGCCCTGTTCCGGCCTGACCTGTCCAGCGCCAATGATATCGTTGTGTCCAAACACAAGAAGGTCAGCAACGTCAGTCAGGTTGCTCGCAAGTTGCGCCATGTCTACCAGGTAGGCCTGTTGGGCTGGTATCGAAAACAGAATCCCCAGACCAGCCTGCACAAGCTGACCACAGTACTCACCGAACTGGAACAGATTTGTGGACAGCGTGAGACGATACGCCTGTGGTGGGTAGCCAATGGCCTGGTTGAGGCATTGATCGACCAGGGTCTGGAATCCGGTGTTGCCCTGAACAAGCTACTCGGTCATGTTGACCGTGAAATCAAGTCGCTGATAGATTATGGCGAGCAGGGTATGGGTGATAGCAAGGACCTGCTCAAGAACCTGCTTTATTATATTGCCCAGTCAACATCCAGCGGTGGTCGTGTTAACGCCATCAAGACAACATTCAGCCTGGAAGGTGCGCTGCCTTCCGACGAAGAAAGACAGGTAGCCCGTGATTCGATCAGCGGTCCCAACCGGGAGCTGATGGAAACGGTCGGGAATGCAATACGTGAAGACATGGTAGAGGTCAAGGAAGTACTTGATCTGTATTTACGCAACCCGGGTGAAAACCTGTCTGACCTGAAAGAGCAGGCTGATGTATTGCGCAAGACCGCTGATACGCTGGGTATGCTGGGACTTGGTGTACCCAGGCGTATGGTCCAGGACCAGGTTAATGTCATTAACCAGATGGTCGATGGCGAGGCCGAACTCAGTGAGAGCAACCTGATGGCCATCGCTAGTGCCTTGCTGTTTGTAGAGTCTTCACTGACCGAATTGACTGACAAGCGCAAGGTCAAGCCGGGAGCAGAGGAAACTGAAGCTCCGGTAGCAGAAGAAGTGGCGGCACATACCCTTCCTGAAATTGAATTAAAACAGATACAGGAGTCGGTGCTCAGGGAAGTCTGCAAGGAAATGTCTATCGCAAAAGAATCGATAGTCTCGTTCATTGACTCTCCGTGGGATCATTCCCTGCTAGTCAGCGTACCTCACCAGTTTAACCAGGCGCGTGGGGCGATCATGGTCGTCGGCCTGAAAGAGCCTGCCAGGTTGCTGCAGATTATCAATGACTACCTGGTAAACGAGATTCTCGGTCCCAAGGTGCAGCCGGAATACGAGGTACTGGATGTCTTTGCCGATGCGATAGCCAGTGTCGAATATTATCTCGAATCACTGCTTGAGCACCGGCCAAATATCGACTTCCTTCTGAATGTAGCCAAGGAAAGCCTGGCCAAGCTTGGCTATGAAGAAATAGCGGAACCGGAAGTTGAAGTGGAACCGGCGCCTGCGATCAGTAGCGAGGAAGACTCGCTGGAAATGGCACTGAGTGGCGAACAGGTCCAGCAGCTCGAACAAGGGCCTGCCGTTGTTGAGGAAACCGGCGAATTTGAGATGCTGGACCTGGATATGGTCGGTGAACAGGCTGCTGAAGACGAGCATGAATTCGACGCCGAGGCGGCCGGCTTCTTTGATGTTTCCGGCACCGAGCTGGAGCAGATTGACGATAGCGATAATGTAGAAGAATTTGATCTTGGTGACCTGGGCGGTGATGAAACCGCCGTGCAGGAAACTACCGGGTTTGACCAGGAATCCAGTGGCATCTTTGACCTGAATGAAATCGAGCCCGGGGCTCCCGCTGAAGTGCCGGTGGAGGCAGCTGCGGAGGAACCGACTGAGGTCGTGGAGCTGCCTGTAGAGGAGCCGGCAACGGCAGAAGAACCGAAAACACCAGCGCTGATGGACGAAATCGATGAGGATATTATCGATATCTTTATTGAAGAGGCCGAAGAAGAGCTGGCTGTTCTGCAGGAAATGCTGCCGCAGTGGGTACAGGATACGGACAACCATGAAGTACTGTCCCGTATGCGTCGATCCTTCCATACCCTGAAGGGTAGTGGTCGTATGGTTGGTGCGCTGGTCATTGGTGAGCTGGCCTGGTCGATAGAGAACATGCTGAATCGCGTGCTGGAACAGACGATCCCGATGGCGCCGGAAATTTCACAACTGGTGGAAGAGGTCGTTGGGGTTTTGCCGGAGCTGATTGAACATCTGAAGGGAGAAGCTGATGCGCCCGGTGCAGATCTGGATGAAATCGGCAAGCGTGCCTTTGACCTGGTTGATGCCGGCAAGGAAAAGACCAGACCCCAGTACGAGGCGATAGAAGAAGAATACGAAAAGATAGAGCCCATTGCAGATCAAGCTGAACAAGAGCCGACCCAGGTTATCATGACCGGGGAGCTTACAGCGGAAGCCGCAGCGACGGATGTCATGGACCCAGTGTTGTACGAGATCTTCAGTAATGAATCTGAAGGTCATCTTGCCGTAGTCGACGAGTTTGTCAAAACCGGCAAGGAACAGCCGGGTGACAAACTGGTCTCTGAAGACCTGGTGCGGGCGCTGCATACACTGCATGGTAGTGCGCGTATGGCCAGGGTGGACCACATAGCCGAACTGGCCGGGGCGCTGGAAAAATACACTAAGGCGGTGATGGGTAACGAGTCACCGCTGCCACCGGAGGGCTTTGTCGTACTGGTCCAGGGTTCTGAAGAAATACGTACCATGCTGGGTCAGATCAATGAGCCGGGTGCAGAGCCCAAAGACCAGATCGAGTTAATGGGCAGGATCAGGACCCTGTTGTCTGTTGAGCTTGCCCGCGAGGAAGAGCGGCTGCGTGATCAGCAGTTGGCGGCCCAGGCCGAAGCGGAACAACAGCCGGAAGTGGCAGAGGTTAAATACGATGATGAGATCGTGGAGGTATTCCTTGAAGAGGGTGCCGAAATACTCGCGTCGACCGAATCTGCACTGAATGGCTGGCTGGAAGCACCGGATGACCAGCAATATGTCGATCAGCTTCAGCGTGACCTGCATACCTTGAAAGGTGGCTCGCGCATGGCAAAAATACAGCCGATTGCGGAGCTCAGTCATGCAACGGAGACCTTGCTCACCGATATTGTTGAAGGAGAGCGAGAAAACAGCCCCGAGGTAATGACACTATTGCAACGCACGCTGGATCGCTTGTTCCAGATGCTCGAGGATGCACAGAACAGGCAGCCTATTGCAGCGGCCAACGAACTGGTAGCGCTACTCGATAACGCCCACAAAGGCGCAGAAATTGAGTTGGCCGAAGAACAACCGACCGAGGCTGCGCCCACTGAAGAAGTGGCCGAAGCGGAGCCGCAGAAAAAGAAAAAAGCGCTTGCTGATCTGATGGAGCATCAGGCCCAGGTTATCCCGCTGGCAAAACGGGTCGAGCAGGTAGAGGAGGCTCCAAAACCTTCAGCCGCCCAGACATCAGGCGAGATGATCAAATTGCCCGCGGTGGTGCTGGATGATCTGGTGAATAATGCCGGTGAGGCGAGTATCTATCGCGCCCGACTTGAGCAGCAAATGGGTGAATTCAAGTTTAACCTGACTGAGCTGGAACAGACGGTAACCCGTTTGCGTGGTCAGTTACGAAATATGGAGATTGAGACCGAGGCGCAGGTGCTGTCCCGATACGAGCGGGAAGGCCATTACGATGCCGAATTCGACCCTCTGGAAATGGACCAGTATTCACGGATGCAGGAGCTGGCGAGGGCACTGGTAGAAACCACCTCGGACGTATCCAGTATTCAGGCCTTGCTGGAAAACCTGGTACGTGAGTCAGAGACATTGCTGGTACAGCAGGCACGTGTAAATACCGATCTGCAGGAAGGCCTGATGCGTACGCGCATGGTCTCGTTCAAAGGCCTGGTCCCGAGGATGAAACGTATCGTGCGTCAGACCGCAGACGAATTGGGCAAGAAGGCCGAGCTGTTTGTGATTGGTGAACACGGCGAAATGGATCGTAGCTTGCTCGAACGTGTAACCGCTCCGCTGGAACATATGCTGCGTAACGCACTGTCTCACGGTATCGAGTCACCCGAGGAGCGCAGCAAACTGGATAAGCCCGAAATGGGCAATATCACACTGACCATACAGCGTGAAGGTTCCGATGTACTGGTCACCGTGGCGGATGACGGCAAGGGCCTGGACCTGGCTGCATTACGCCTGAAGGCTGAAGAGCGCGGGCTGCTGGAAACTGGTAGTCATATTACAGATCATGACCTGATGCAGTTTATTCTGGAGTCCGGTTTCAGTACCGCACAGGATATTACGTCTATCTCGGGCCGTGGTGTCGGTATGGACGTGGTGAATAGCCAGGTCAAGCAGCTTGGTGGCAGTCTTGAAATATCCTCCAAGGAAGGCAGCGGAACAACGTTTGTGATGCGCCTGCCATTCACACTGGCCGTAAACCATGCCCTGCTGGTGGATGTCGGTGAAGAGAACTATGCGATACCACTATCCAGTATCGAGGGTATTGTGCGCATGACTCGTGACGATCTGGTGGATTACCTGATCAAGCCGGACTCTGTATTTGAATACGCAGGAGAAAACTACTCGGTCATGAGTATGAATGACCTGCTTAGCTCGGGACATAATCCTGAGGGCGAAAGTCAGACCGGCAGGTTGTATCCGGTGCTGTTGGTGCGTACCGGTGATCACCGTACAGCAGTACAGGTGGACGGACTGCGTGGCAGCCGCGAGGTTGTGGTCAAGTCAGTCGGGCCGCAGCTCAGTACCGTGCGTGGTATCTCCGGTGCAACCATACTGGGTGATGGCAGCGTCGTACTGATTCTTGATATGGGCGCACTGGTGCGTGCCGGCAGCGTATTGCGTACCCTGCATATTGAACAGGCTGCCAAGCCTGAGGAATTCAGTGGCATCCGGACGGTGATGGTGGTTGATGACTCAATCACAGTACGCAAGGTTACAAGCCGTTTGCTGGAACGCAACGGTTTTGAGGTAATCACTGCGAAGGATGGTGTGGATGCGATTGCAGTATTGCAGGAACATATCCCGGATGTGATGCTGCTTGATATCGAGATGCCACGTATGGATGGTTTTGAACTGGCTACACATATGCGCAATGAAGACAGACTAAAAAATATTCCGATTATTATGATTACATCACGAACAGGTGAAAAACACAGAGAGCGGGCAGATGTGATAGGTATTGACTACTATATGGGCAAACCATATCAGGAAGCAGACCTGCTGGAAAATATTGAACAACTGGTGGAGTCACGTTGACATGGGTATGCCTAATCCGGACACAGGTGGAATTCGCGTTCTCATTGTTTCTCGATCCGAAAAGCAGTGGGAAACCCTGAAGTCGATATGCGAAGAGAATGAACTGATCGCCGTGCCTCGCCAATCAGACCAAACTGCGCAACTGGACAAGCAGTCAGCAGACGTGCTGCTGGTTAACCTGGATGAGAGTGAGGATGATGATTTTGATGCTCTGATCCATACCACCGACCTGCCGGTCCTGTTCAATGACAGTGCCACCATACGCAAACCGACGACCATTAGCGGACGGGCGTGGGGAAGGCGCCTGTGTGAAAAGCTGTCCGATCTGGTTCTTGAATTCAAGGCGCCGGAGGTCGAACAGCCTGCCCAGACTGAAGAGCCGGATCTGCGCGTCGTCGAGTCCGCTGTGCCGTCAACAGCTGCAGACGACGACACGGGCCTGTCTGCAGATATGGCAGAGACCGCAGCAGACGATGACCGCGGCTTTTATGTGGCACCAGCCATGGATCTCGAGATCGATCTGCAAATGCTGGATGGATTTGAAATGGAATCCGAGAATAAAAACACTGGCGCTGATGCACGGCCGGAATCTGTTCAGCACGCAGAACGACAGTCAGATCCGATCGCGGAACAGATACCCGAAATAGACAGTGATCTGGAGCTGGATCTGGAAATGGATCTTGAGCTGGAGTTTGGACCTGGCTCAGGCCAGGAATCCGGTTCCTTACCCGCGCAGGCGGCCGAAGTCAGCCATGATGATCTGGGCTTGGAGCTGTTTGAGACAGATCAAACAGAAGATGCACCGCCGGGTCTGGATGAGCAGACCGGTACTGAACCTGCGATTGAGGTACATGAACAGAATCCTGCTGCACAGGCTGACACCGGTATTCAGAAGTCCGTTGAGTCAGGCTATACGGGCAGCGGTATGGAAGATTCAGGGATTGCAAACCTGGCCAGTGAAGTCTGGGTGCTGGGTGCATCGATCGGTGGGCCACAGGCGGTCAAGTCGTTTTTACGCAGCCTGCCAGCCAATTTCCCGGCCGGATTCATCCTGGCACAGCATATCGGTGTCGGTTTTGTATCCTTGCTGGCAGAACAGTTAAGACAGGTTACAGATCTTGAGGTGCTCACCGCCGAGCCTGGCAAGCGCCTGTTATGTGGACAGTTGCTGGTCGCGCCGGTAGAAAAGCGCCTGGTATTCGACGAGTATGGTTATATCCAGTTTGCACCCATTACCCAGCGCACCATCTACAGCCCGTCCATTGACGACGTGATTACCGAGACATCCAAAAAGTATGGTCAGAACACCCGTGCCATTATTTTCAGCGGCATGGGTAGCGACGGTACCAGGGGCTGCCAGAACGTGGTTGCCAATGGCGGTACAGTCTGGGCACAGGAGGCCAGTAGCTGCGTGATTAGCAGTATGGCTGATTCGGTACGTGACACCGGTATCGTCAGTGCAACTGGCAAGCCTGAAGAATTGGCTGCATCCCTGATTGAGAAGTACGTGAAATAAGACAAGGCAGATAGCTGATGGAATCCGTATTACAAAATGTACATGGCTTGTTGATTCCTATGGCTGGCGATCCGTTGCTGTTGCCAAACGCCGCGGTTGCAGAAATTTCCGCTTACCGGCCGGCCGAAACAGTCGATGGCGGACCGGACTGGTTGGCTGGGCTATATGAGTGGCGAGGCCTCAAAATACCGTTAGTCACTTTTGAAACCATGTGTGGCGGGCAGGAAGTGCCGAAAAAATTTGAACGTGTGGCTGTTTTTAACAATCTGAACGGCAACGAGCGCATGCCGTTCTTCGCTATTGCCACACAAGGTATACCCAGGTTAACACAGGTTAATAGCAGCATCCTTACCGCAACGCCAAGCGAGGAGGTTGAACAGGGTCCGATCAAGGAAAGCGTTCTGTTGAATGGTGAGCCGGCCAGGATCCCGGACCTGGATGAGATGGAAAAAAGCCTGCTTGGCATCGAAGCGCTGGTGAGTGAATAACAGCAAGCCCTCTGTCTTCACCCGTAAGGAACTGCTTTTAATACTGGTTGTCAGTGTTGCTGTACTTGTGGCATGGCTGTTTCCAAAAATCCCCCAAGACCCGGCTTACCATCTGTTTGTCGACCAGCGTATCCTGCTGTCTATCCCCAATTTCTGGAATGTGCTGAGTAATGCACCGTTTGTGCTGGTTGGACTTGCCGGTCTGTTCAGGGCTGGCAGGCAATCGCACACGATTGATTCCGGTACGCGCCATCTCTACATCCTGTTTTTTGCCGGGATTACTGCAGTGACACTGGGCTCTTCGTATTACCACCTTTGGCCGGGTAACCAGACACTGGTCTGGGACAGGTTACCAATGACGATAGCATTCATGTCCCTGCTTTCGATCATTGTTGCGGAATTTATCTCGTTAAAGGCGGGGCGTTTGATGTTGTTTCCGTTGTTAGGCCTGGGTGTCGGTTCGGTGTTCTACTGGATCTGGACAGAAACGCAGCATGCAGGAGATTTGCGTCTGTATGGTCTGGTGCAGTTTTTGCCTATGCTGCTGATCCCGATGATATTATTGATGTACCGTTCCCGGTACACGCATGCCGGACTCTACTGGCTGTTGCTGGCCCTTTATGGTCTGGCAAAACTGGCGGAACTGGGTGATGTCTACCTGTTTGAACTGACTGGACTCAGCGGACATTCATTCAAGCATTTGTTTGCCGCGTCATCGGCAGCTGTGTTGTATCTGGCGCTGGGAAGGCGCAGCATCCATCCCGGGCATCCTAGCTAAAATCACCCCATAGCGTTTGCACTGCGGTGATTATGGCCAGTGCTGCCGTTTCGGTCCGCAACACCCTGGGCCCCAGTCTGACTCGGGTAAATCCTTTTGCAAGAGCGTCATCGATCTCCTGTTCCGACAGGCCACCCTCAGGGCCAACCAGTAAACTGATCCTATCCTGTGGGTCCAGTGCCTTGCAGGTCTGTTCGGTCAATGGATCAAGTATCAGTCCGCTATCGGCTATTTTTCTGGCGGCAATCCATGCCTGGAAATCGAGTGGCTGGTGGAGTTCCGGTAGGCTGGTACGCCCGCATTGCTCACAGGCGCTGATGATAATTTTGTGCCAGTGCTGGTGTTTTTTAATCAGGCGTTCGCCGGCGAGTTTGACATTACAGCGGCTGGTGAACAGGGGTTGGATACTGCCGACGCCCAGCTCTACGGCCTTCTGGATAGTGATATCCATGCGGTCACCACGCGAGATGGCCTGTACCAGCTCGATATCGAGACCGGATTCAATATCGCGATCATTGAATCCTTCCAGCTGCACGCTTACTGTGTGTTTATCCACCTGGGTCAGTCGTGCGTCATACTCACCGCCCTGGCCATTGAACAAAACAATGCGGTCACCCGGATTCATGCGTAGTACACGTGCGACATGTCGTGCAGCTTCTTCATCCAGTGCAAGCCTGGTCTGGTTTTGCAGAAGCTGGCTGGTGTAGATCCGGGTTTTACGCATTGACGCTTGTTGCCAGCCCGATTCCGTCAATCGCGACTCTGGCCATCAGCTCAATTTCTTCCGGTGTTATGACATACGGTGGCATGAAATAAATCACATTGCCGAGCGGTCGTAACAGGACGGAATTTTTCAGCGCATGCTGATAAACCTTCAGGCCGCGACGTTCCTGCCAGGGATATGCCTTTTTCCCAGCTTTGTCCTGGACCATTTCGATCGCGAGTATCATACCGGTTTGGCGAATGTCACCGACGTGTGGATGGTCGTGCAGTTCTTCAACGGCAGCCGCCATGTGCGCAGCCAGTTTATGGTTATTTGCGATGACGTCGTTTTGTTCAAAGATATCCAGAGTGGCCAGCGCCGCGCTGCACCCCAGCGGGTTGCCGGTATAGCTGTGCGAATGCAGAAAGGCACGCAGGTTCTGGTAATCATCATAGAAGGCGCTGTAGATATCCTCGCTGGTCAGCACCGCGGACAGCGGCAGGTAACCGCCGGTCAGTCCCTTGGACAGGCACAGGAAATCGGGTGATATACCACCCTGCTCCGACGCAAACAGGGTGCCGGTGCGTCCGAATCCGACTGCAATTTCATCGGCGATCAGGTGTATGTTATAGCGATCACAGGCGTCCCTCAGCAGCTTCAGGTACACCGGGTGATACATGCGCATGTTACCGGCACATTGCACCAGGGGTTCTAAAATGACTGCGCAGGTCTCGTCGGCGTACCGTGCCAGTGTCTGTTCCATGTGCTGGAACATCACACGACTGTGTTCCTCGCAGGAAACACCAGGCTCCCGCTCGAAGCAGTCCGGTGAGGGCACGGATATGGTGTCCAGCAAGAGCGGCTTGTAAGTATCCGTGTATAGTTCGACGTCGCCGACCGACAAGGCGCCCAGTGTCTCGCCGTGATAGCTGTTGGTCAGCTTGATAAAACGGGTGCGCCTGTTGTGTCCCAGGTTATGCCAGTAGTGAAAGCTCATTTTCAATGCGACTTCAACCGCCGATGAGCCGTTATCGGCATAAAACACCCTGGACAGGCCGTCAGGGGTGATGCGAACCAGTCTTTCCGCCAGTTCTATGGCTGGTTCATGGCTAAAGCCGGCCAGAAGGACGTGTTCCAGTGACTGCATCTGCTCATACAGGGCCTGGTTGATGGCCGGGTTGGCGTGACCAAACAGGTTCACCCACCATGAACTGATTGCATCCAGATAGCGGTTGCCTTCGAAATCCTCCAGCCACACACCATGGCCTTTTTTTACCGGGACTACAGGCAGCCATTCGTGGTCCTTCATCTGGGTGCAGGGATGCCAGAGTACGGACAGGTCGCGATTGATCAGCTGGTCATTGTTCATGGTCACTAGTTTATGCGTAAATTAGCGAATAGGGTAGCACTTGTGCTACACAAGGGCTTCGTTGTCCATCAACACGATAGACATTCATACAGATTCGTTTATGTTTTGATGGACAGATTTTCCCAGATAGCCAGACTGGCCTGCGCCTGGTTCATGGTATAAAGATGCAGCCCGGGCGCGCCTTGGTCCAGCAGGGCCTGGCACATACTGCTGACGACATCTGTACCAAAAGTCCGGATTGACACCAGGTCATCTCCATACCCTTCCAGGCGCTTTCGGATCCAGCGGGGTATTTCCGCGCCACACATGTCCGAAAAGCGTGCCAGTTGTTTGTAGTTGGTGATAGGCATGATGCCGGGTACTATCGGAACATCGATGTCCAGCTTTTCACATTCATCGACAAACCGGTAGTATGCGTCCGGGTTAAAGAAGTATTGGGTAATCGCGCTGTTTGCACCGGCATCTATCTTGCGTTTGAAGTTTTGCAGGTCATCCTGCGCGGATGTGGCCTGCGGGTGAAACTCCGGATAGGCCGCCACTTCGATATGGAAGTGGTCACCGGTCTGTTCGCGGATATATGCAACCAGTTCATTGGCATGCCGGAATGCACCGGCCTCGTGCATGCCTGATGGCATGTCACCGCGTAAGGCGACGATACGCTTGATATCCCTGTCGATATAGGTATTTAGTAGTTGCTCGATATTCTCGCGTGTTGAACCGATACAAGACAGGTGTGGGCAGGCCTCGTAGCCTGATTTCTGAATCTCAAATACCGTTTCCATGGTGCCAGACTGCGTACTGCCGCCAGCACCGAAAGTCACCGAAAAATACCGCGGTTTCAGCCCACCCAGTTGCCGGACCACCCCTTTGAGTTTTTCGGCGCCTTCAGGTGTCTTGGGTGGATAAAATTCAAAACTGTATTGTGGCGTATATTGTTTATGTATGTCCATGAGTGCAGTCGTTATATTAGCTGGAAAAACATCCGGCATTTACCTGCCGGCCACCTCCCTGTAGCCGTCTCCCGTTTAGGGACAGGTTAATTGTCTGAATGCCCGAACTGATCAGTAGCGGTAATGACCCGGCTTGTACGGGCCTTCAACCGGTACGCTGATGTAGTCCGCCTGTTCCTGGCTCAATGGTGTCAGGTCGGCACCGATCTTTTCGAGATGCAGGCGCGCTACCTTTTCATCCAGCAGTTTCGGCAGTACATAGACTTCGTTATTGTAACTGTCGGTGTTGGTGAAGAATTCGATCTGGGCCATGACCTGGTTGGTAAACGAGGCCGACATCACGAAGCTCGGATGGCCGGTGGCGCAGCCCAGGTTGACCAGACGGCCCTTGGCCAGAATGATAATCTTCTTGCCATCCGGGAACATAACATGATCGACCTGCGGCTTGATTTCTTCCCATTCGTACTTGTCGAGTGAGGCAATATCGATCTCTGAGTCGAAGTGGCCGATATTGCAGACAATGGCTTCGTTCTTCATGGAGGCCATGTGGTCATGGTTGATCACGCTAACGTTACCGGTCGTGGTCACGAAGATATCACCATGCGAGCAGGCGTCATTCATGTTAACAACACGATAACCTTCCATTGCTGCCTGAAGCGCGCAGATTGGATCGATCTCTGTTATCCAGACGGTTGCACCCATGCCCTTGAAAGCCTGCGCGCAGCCTTTACCGACGTCACCATAACCCAGCACCACGGCGATCTTGCCGGCAACCATGACGTCCGTCGCGCGTTTGATACCGTCGAGCAGGGATTCGCGGCAGCCGTAGAGATTGTCGAATTTCGATTTGGTGACCGAGTCATTTACATTCATGGCCGGGAAAAGCAACTCACCGTTTTTCTGCATTTCATACAGACGGTGAACACCGGTGGTGGTTTCCTCGGTGACGCCCTTGATGCTTTCGGCGATTTTCTGCCACTTGCTGTTGTCTTTTTCGAGGTTACGGCGCAGTACATCAAGAATCGCGACCCACTCTTCATTGTCACCCTGTTTGGCTTCCGGTACGGCGCCGGCCTTTTCAAATTCGACGCCCTTGTGTACCAACAGTGTGGCGTCGCCACCATCATCAAGGATCATGTTTGGCAGCTGTCCGTCCGGCCAGTTGAAGGCCTGTTCGGTACACCACCAGTATTCCTCAATGGACTCACCTTTCCAGGCGTATACCGGGATACCCTGTGCAGCAATGGCTGCCGCGGCATGGTCCTGTGTAGAGAAAATGTTGCATGATACCCAGCGTACTTCGGCACCCAGTGCTACCAATGTTTCGATCAGTACCGCGGTCTGGATGGTCATGTGCAGGCTGCCCATGATACGGGCACCCTTGAGTGGTTGCTGGTCCTTGTATTCTTCGCGGATGGCGACCAGGCCAGGCATTTCCACCTCGGCAATGGCAATTTCCCTGCGCCCCCAGTCAGCCAGGCTGATATCGGCAACTTTGTAATCAGTAAATGATTCAGGTACAGCGTTCATAACGATTTCTCCCCGTAATGTTCAAGGGCGAGCGCCGTTATGAAAAAATGTGCATCCCTGAGCCTGACGGAGGAACCGCTGCAGCGCTCCTCAGGGATGGTTGGTATGTATCAGTCTATTTTAGTCTCTAAACTTTGAAGTTGAACAAACCCCCGATTCAGATTCCGGCCGCGTCGCGCAGTGCTGCTGCCTTGTCGGTGCGTTCCCATGAGAATTCCGGTTCTTCGCGTCCGAAATGACCATAGGCGGCAGTCTTGCGATAGATCGGTCTGACCAGGTCCAGCATCTGGTTGATACCATACGGGCGCAGGTCAAAGTGCTCGCGTACCAGTTCCGCAATGCGGTCTTCAGAGATATTGGCGGTGCCAAAGGTCTCGATCGAGATCGAGGTCGGTTCAGCCACGCCAATCGCATACGAGACCTGGATCTCACAGCGGCCTGCCAGTCCTGCGGCGACGATATTTTTTGCGACATAGCGGCCAGCGTATGCGGCTGAACGGTCCACCTTGGACGGGTCTTTGCCGGAGAAGGCGCCACCACCATGGCGGGCCATGCCGCCATAGGTATCGACGATAATCTTGCGGCCGGTCAGGCCACAATCGCCTACCGGCCCACCAATCACGAACTTGCCGGTCGGGTTGATATGAAACTGGGTATCCTGGCTCAGCCACTCGGCAGGCAGTACCGGTTTGATGATGTTCTCCATCACCGCCTCCTGCAGATGAGACAATTCGATGTCCGGGTCATGCTGGGTGGACAGTACGACCGCATCAATGCCGGCGACCTTGCCGTCCTCGTAGCGGAAGCTGACCTGGCTTTTGGCATCGGGGCGCAGCCAGGGCAGTATCTTTTCCTTGCGCATTTCAGACTGGCGCTGCACCAGTCGGTGTGAATAGGTGATTGGGGCGGGCATCAGCACATCGGTTTCGTTGGTTGCATAACCGAACATCAGGCCCTGGTCCCCGGCGCCCTGTTCTTCAGGGCTGGTCCGGTCTACACCCTGGGCAATATGGGCAGATTGTTTACCGATCAGTGACATGACCGCACAGGTACTGCCGTCAAAGCCGACATCCGAGCTGGTATAGCCGATATCACAGACGACCTCGCGCACCAGGTCATCCAGGTCTATCCAGGCCTCGGTGGAGATTTCCCCGGCGACGATGACCGCCCCGGTCTTGATCATGGTCTCGCAGGCAACACGTGCGGTTTCCGGGTTGGGGTCCTGTGCCAGGATCGCATCCAGTACGGCATCGGAAATCTGGTCGGCAACCTTGTCCGGGTGTCCCTCTGAAACCGATTCAGAGGTAAATACAAATGCGTCTGTCATATCTGTCAAAATCCTTTGGCTTATGCGCTTGTGTATTCTATATCGATGGCGCAGGGTGTCCCGATTGTACCGGGTTTGCCCATATAGTCCAAATTTCCCACCCGGGTTGTGAGCAGGGTGTTGACAGATGCCTGTATGCCTGCGGTATGCTGCGTAGCCCCCGGCTACTTACTTAATATATAGGAGAAGAATATGGTCAGTCTGCAGCCCCCTGTTTGCGAATTTGGTTTGCCCGCACTGGATTTCGATCTGCCCGGTGTCGACGGTAAACGATGGACGCTGGCCGATTGCGCAGGTGAAAAAGGTCTGCTGGTCATGTTTATCTGTAATCACTGCCCGTATGTGAAGGCGATACTGGACCGGCTGGTGCGTGACACAAATGAGCTGCACGAGCTGGGCATCAACAGTGTGGCGATTATGTCTAACGACCCCAGTGAATATGAGGAAGATTCCTTTGATAATATGAAGCGGGTTAGTGAGGAAAACGGCTTCTGTTTCCCGTATTTGTTCGATGAGACGCAGGAGATTGCAAAGGCTTATGGCGCCGTCTGTACCCCGGACTTTTTTGGCTACAACGCCGACCTGGAGCTGCAGTACCGGGGCCGACTGGATGAGAGCCGCAAAACGGCGGCCGATCCGAATGTTCGCCGGGACCTGTTCGAGGGCATGAAGCAGGTGGCTGAAACCGGTGCCGGGCCGGAGGATCAACTGGCCAGTATGGGCTGCTCGATCAAATGGCTGGAAGAATAATTATATAAATCATCTTGATATAGCAACCTCTAGAGTTTTCTCCTGAGGTGGTGATAACCCTCATTGGTGTCCCTATAGACAGGATTTATCCAACTCAGCGGGGTGTAGTATTGCCCATTGAGGTCAAGTAGGGGAGAATACCGGTTCCTTCGCGGGGGGTCGCGAGCACCTCACACTACGTTAGCGGTGTCACACCTGGTCATCTGACCACAAGGTGAGGGAGGTTGTATACCCTGAAATGACGCCAGGCTGGGTGAAGCCGCGAACACAGTTACCGGGCTTGTGATTGATTCATGAGTCTGTCTGCGCCGATCAGGAAACGCAGACCAAACAGTTTTGAAAACTAGACAGGAGAAATCATTATGGCAAAGCGTAGAGAACTCGCCAATGCCATCCGTGCGTTGAGCATGGACGCAGTTCAGAAAGCCAAGTCAGGGCACCCGGGTGCACCGATGGGTATGGCTGATATTGCCGAAGTACTGTGGAATGACCACATGGCCCACAACCCGGCCAATCCGAATTGGGCCAACCGTGATCGTTTCGTGCTGTCGAATGGTCATGGCTCCATGCTGATTTATTCACTGCTGCACCTGACCGGCTATGACCTGAGTATGGATGACCTGAAAAATTTCCGTCAGTTGCATTCCAGGACGCCGGGACATCCAGAATACGGTTACGCACCAGGTGTGGAAACCACCACCGGTCCACTGGGCCAGGGTATTACCAATGCCGTTGGTATGGCGATTGCCGAAAAATCACTAGCTGGCCAGTTTAACCAGAAAAATCACAATATCGTTGATCACCATACCTATGTGTTCCTGGGTGATGGTTGCCTGATGGAAGGTATTTCCCACGAGTCCTGTTCACTAGCCGGTACCCTGGGCCTGGGCAAGCTGATTGCATTCTGGGATGATAACGGTATTTCTATCGACGGCCATGTAGAAGGCTGGTTCACTGACAACACACCAGGCCGTTTCGAATCTTATGGCTGGCACGTGATTGCGGATGTCGATGGGCATGACCCTGAAGCGATTCAGAAGGCTGTTGAGACGGCCAAGTCCATGACTGACAAGCCGACCCTGATCTGTTGCAAGACCACCATTGGTTTCGGCTCTCCGAACAAGGCCGGTTCACATGCATGTCATGGTGCGCCGCTGGGTGAAGAGGAAATTAACCTGACCAAGGCAGCCCTGGGTTGGGATCACGGAGCCTTCGAAGTTCCACGTGATATTTATCATGGCTGGGATGCGAAGGAAAAAGGCGCCGATGCCGAAGCAGCCTGGAATGACAGGTTCGCGGCCTACAAGGCCGAGCATCCGGAATTGGCAGCGGAATTTGAACGCCGCATGAACGGTGACCTGCCTGCCGATTGGGCTGAAAAGTCTGCTGCCTATATTGCAAGTGTTAACGAAAAGGCGGACAGTCCGGCAACACGTAAGGCATCACTGAATTCTATCGAGGCTTACTCACCAGAAGTACCCGAGCTGTTTGGCGGATCTGCAGACCTGGGTTGTTCCAACCTGACCGAATGGTCCGGTTACAAGCCGATGGATGCCAACGAAGTGCCTAACTACGTTCGTTACGGTGTACGCGAATTCGGTATGTCTGCGATAATGAATGGAATTGCGCTGCACGGCGGACTGATACCATTCGGTGCGACCTTCCTGATGTTTTCTGAATACGCGCGTAATGCACTGCGTATGGCGGCGCTGATGAAGATACAGAGCATTTTTGTTTATACCCATGACTCAATTGGTCTGGGTGAAGACGGTCCGACCCATCAGCCGATCGAGCAGATCCCAACTTTACGCATGATTCCGAACATGGCGGTATGGCGTCCCTGTGATGCGGTTGAATCGGCCGTTGCCTGGGCATCTGCGATCGAACGTAATGGTGGACCGAGCTGTCTGATCTTCTCGCGCCAGGGTCTGCCGCATCAGACGCGTTCTGACGATCAGATCGCGTCTATCCGCCAGGGTGGTTATATCCTTAAAGACTGCGACGGTACACCGGATGCGATCATCATCGGTACCGGCTCAGAGGTTCAGCTGGCTATGGGTGCTGCTGAAGCAATATCAGGCAAGAACATTCGTGTTGTTTCCATGCCCTCTGTTGATGCCTTTGAAGCACAGGATGATGCCTACCGTGCATCCGTGCTGCCCAAGGATGTCCCAACTGTTGCCGTTGAGGCAGCTGTGGCGGGTGGCTGGTACAAGTATGCTGATGCAGTACATGGTATCGACCGCTTCGGCGAGTCTGCCCCGGATAAGGATTTGTTTAAGGAATTTGGCTTCACCGTTGAAGATGTCGTGAAGACCGTTGAATCAGTTTTGTAAATCTATTGAAGTAACAGAAGACTTAGGAGAGTAATCACATGGCTATTAAAGTCGGTATTAATGGTTTCGGCCGTATCGGTCGTATGGTATTCCGCGCCGTATATAACGAATTCAAGGATATTGAAATCGTCGGTATCAACGATCTGCTGGACGCTGATTACCTGGCATACATGTTGAAGTATGACTCAGTACACGGTCGTTTTGGTGGTACGGTTGAAGCTGGCGACGGCTGCATGATCGTTGATGGCAAGAAAATTCGCCTGACTGCAGAACGCGATCCTTCAGACCTGAAATGGGGTGACGTAGACGCAGATATCGTTATCGACTGTACCGGTTTCTTCCTGACCGAAGAAAGCTGCCAGAAGCATATCGACGCCGGCGCCAAGAAGGTTGTTCAGTCGGCACCTTCTAAAGACGGCACGCCCATGTTTGTATACGGTGTTAACCACGATACCTATGCAGGTCAGAAAATCGTTTCCGCCGCTTCCTGTACAACTAACTGTCTGGCACCGATTGCCAAGGTTCTGAACGACAAGTGGGGCATCAAGCGTGGTCTGATGACTACTGTTCACGCAGCTACTGCAACTCAGAAGACTGTAGATGGTCCTTCACAGAAAGACTGGCGCGGTGGTCGCGGCATCCTGGAAAACATCATTCCGTCATCCACAGGCGCAGCCAAGGCGGTTGGTGTGGTTCTGCCTGAGCTGAATGGCAAATTGACCGGTATGGCTTTCCGTATCCCGGCTTCTGATGTTTCGGTTGTTGACCTGACCTGTGAGCTGGATAAGGAAGCATCATACGAAGAAATCTGTGCGGCAATGAAAGAGGCTTCCGAGTCTGGTGACATGAGCAAGACCCTGGGCTACACAGACGAGAAGGTTGTTTCTACCGACTTCCGTGGCGTAGGTTTCTCATCAGTTTTTGATGCTGAGGCCGGTATCGCACTGGACGGTACTTTCGTGAAGCTGGTTAGTTGGTATGACAACGAATACGGTTATACCTGTAACATGATGAGGTTCGTAGAACACGTCGCAGCTAATTAATTTAAGCGGAAATTTTTGTACGCTGAGGGTGTAGCGGTACGAGTTTAAATTGCCCGCGTATTATTTATACGCACCGCATTTAAACCCGCACCGCGCCTACTCAGCGCACAAAATCTCTCGCTTAAATACGCGGTATGTTTTGGAGTGAAGCCCGGTCTGTTTTTCAGGCCGGGCTTTGGTCCAACAAAAAAATTGTTTGTTAAGCCAAAGCACGCGTTATAAATCGGGTTACAAAGATTTAACAAACAGTTTTTATAATTTTGAGTTCTTTAGGAGTGTTACATGTCTTTTATCAAGCTGACTGATCTGGATCTGTCTGGCAAGCGCGTCTTGATCCGTGCCGACCTGAACGTGCCTGTCAAAGATGGCAAGGTTACTTCCGATGCCCGTATCACAGCCTCCATGCCGACGATCGAGCACTGCATGAAGGCCGGTGCTTCAGTAATGGTGATGTCGCACCGTGGCCGTCCGGAAGAGGGCAAGGTGGATGAGGAAAATTCCATGGCGCCGATTGCAGCGGATATGTCTGCCAAGCTGGGCAAGGAAGTGCTCCTGGTTAAGGATTACCTCGATGGTGGTTTTGATGTGGCTGCTGGTGAATGCGTATTGCTTGAAAACGTGCGTTTCAATGCGGGTGAAAAGAAAGACAACGAAGAACTGGCGAAGAAGTACGCGGCGCTGTGTGACGTGTTTGTGATGGACGCCTTTGGAACGGCCCATCGCGCCCAGGCCTCGACCCATGGTGCCGGCAAGTTTGCACCGACCGCCTGTGCCGGTCTGCTGTTGGCCGATGAGCTGGATAACCTGGCCAAGGCGCTGGCCAACCCGGCGCGCCCAATGGTCGCGATTGTTGGTGGTTCCAAGGTCTCTACCAAGCTGACCGTGCTGGAGGCCCTGTCCGAGAAGGTTGACCAGCTGGTGGTTGGTGGTGGTATTGCCAATACTTTCCTGAAAGCCATGGGTAACAACGTAGGCAAGTCGCTGTGTGAAAACGACCTGGTTGATACGGCCAAAGCGCTGGTTGAAAAAATGAAGGCGCATGGTGCGAATATTCCTATCGCAACCGATGTGGTTTGTGGCAAGGAGTTCTCAGAAACAGCTGAAGCCACCCTTAAAGCAGCTGGGGATGTTGAGGATGACGATATGATTTTCGACATCGGCCCGGACAGTGCAAATGAACTTGCTGAGATCATCAGCAATGCCGGCACAATCGTCTGGAATGGTCCGGTTGGGGTATTTGAGTTTGATCAGTTTGGTGAAGGTACCAAGACGGTATCCATGGCGATTGCCAATGCCGATGGCTTCAGCCTCGCAGGTGGTGGCGATACGATTGCGGCGATCCAGAAATATGATATCTACGACAAGGTTTCGTATATCTCGACAGCGGGTGGTGCATTCCTCGAGTACCTCGAGGGCAAGACATTGCCAGCCGTTGCGATGCTGGAAGAACGCGCTAAATAAATATATCAGGTCCGGCAGATACGCCGGGTCGTACAGACAAGAGGCAGTATGCTGCGCAGAACTAAAATCATAGCCACGCTGGGGCCGGCTACGGATGATCCGCAAATGCTCGATCAGATTATCGAGGCCGGTGTGGATGTTGTTCGTCTTAATTTTTCTCACGGGACACCCGAACAGCACAAGGCGCGTGCCGAGCAGATCCGCAATCGAGCACGCGCACACGGCCGCCAGGTCGGGGTGCTGGTAGATCTGCAAGGACCCAAGATCCGCATCGAAAAGTTTGTTGAAGGCAAGGTCAGACTGACACCGGGCGAGGCGTTAATTCTTGATGCCGGGCTGGACGAGAACGCCGGTACAGCAGAACGCGTCGGCATATCCTATAAACAACTGGTTAATGACGTAAAGCGTGGCGACACCCTGTTGCTGGACGACGGCCGTGTGGTATTACGAGTCGATGACATTAGCGGGAACGAAGTTGTCTGCAAGGTAATCGTTGGCGAGGAATTATCCGATCGCAAGGGGATCAATCGCCAGGGCGGTGGTCTTACCGCACCGGCACTGACGGAAAAGGACCGCGCCGATATCATTGATGCGGCAGAAATACAGGCCGACTATGTGGCCGTCTCATTTGTTCGAAATGCTGATGATGTGAACGAAGCGCGCAGCCTGCTACGTGACGCAGGCGGTCATGGCGGGATCGTTGCCAAGATCGAACGCGCCGATGCGCTGGAGCGTATCGAGGAGATCATAGATGCCTCGGATGTGATTATGGTGGCTCGTGGTGACCTGGGTGTGGAGATTGGTGACGCCAGTCTGCCACCGGTGCAGAAACACCTGATCCACCTTGGCCGCACCCACAACCGCGTGGTGATCACCGCGACCCAGATGATGGAGTCGATGATTACCAGTCATATACCTACCCGGGCAGAGGTCTTTGATGTGGCCAACTCGGTACTGGATGGCACCGATGCGGTAATGCTGTCGGCCGAGACTGCGACCGGCAAATATCCACACATGGCGATCGCCGCGATGGACCGTATCTGTCTTGAGGCGGAAAAGCAGCGCCTGGCCTCGAAATCGGATCACCGTATCGATACCCGCTTTGAGCGTATCGATGAATCGATTGCAATGGCTACCATGTATACGGCCAACCATCTTCAGGTCAAGGCGATAGCTGCATTGACAGAGTCTGGTTCAACCACTTTGTGGATGTCACGCATCAGCTCGGGTATCCCGATCTATGCGCTGACCAAGCACGTGGAAACCCGTCGCAAGGTTACTCTGTTTCGTGGTGTCTACCCGGTCAGTTTTGAGCCGGAGTCGACCACCCACGCGTCGATCAATCATGAGGTGATCGATGAGCTGGTGCGTCGCGGGACCGTGCGCGATGGTGACCTGGTGATTATCACCAAGGGTGACCTGATGGGGGTTATGGGCGGTACCAATGCCATGAAAATAGTACGGGTTGGCAGTATGCCGACTGACGACGATATTGGCTAATCCTGACTATACGTGTATGGTATCAGGACTAAAAACTGGTCGATTTTTTAACAGCAACAAACTTATTGGAACTTAACAAGAGGACATCAACATGGCACTGATATCCATGCGTCAATTACTGGATCATGCCGCCGAGAATGGTTACGGCATGCCTGCGTTCAACGTTAACAATATGGAGCAGGTTCATGCAATTATGCAAGCCGCAGAGGAAACCGACAGCCCGGTGATCATGCAGGGTTCTGCCGGTGCGCGCTCCTATGCCGGTGAGGCGTTTTTACGTCACCTGATTCTTGCGGCGATCGAACAATATCCCCACATCCCTATTGTGATGCACCAGGACCATGGTTCCGAGCCAGCGGTTTGCCTGCGTTCCATCCAGTCCGGTTTCTCTTCTGTGATGATGGACGGCTCGTTGATGTCTGATATGAAAACACCGGCCTCGTTCGATTACAACGTAGACGTTACTCGCAAGGTAGTCGAAATTGCCCATGCAGGCGGTGTATCAGTCGAAGGCGAACTGGGTTGCCTGGGTTCTCTGGAAACCGGTGAAATGGGTGAAGAAGACGGTCACGGCGCGGAAGGCAAGCTGGATATGGATCAGCTGCTGACTGACCCGGACGAAGCGGCCGATTTTGTGAAAAAGACCGGTGTTGATGCGCTGGCTATCGCGATCGGTACCAGCCACGGTGCTTACAAGTTCACCCGTCCGCCGACAGGTGACATTCTGGCAATTAGCCGCATCAAGGAAATTCACCAGCGCCTGCCTAACACTCACCTGGTGATGCATGGTTCTTCATCTGTACCACAGGACTGGCTGAAGATCATCAATGATTTCGGCGGTGACATGGGTGAGACCTATGGTGTACCGGTAGAAGAGATTCAGGAAGGCATCAAGAACGGTGTACGCAAGGTGAATATCGACACTGACCTGCGCATGGCGTCTACCGGTGCAGTTCGTAAGCACCTGAGTGAGAATGCATCCAACTTTGATCCACGTAAATTCCTGAAGGCATCTACTGCGGCCATGAAGGATATCTGCAAGGCACGCTACGAGGCATTCGGCGCGGCTGGTATGGCATCAAAGATCAAGGTTATCTCCCTTGAGGCAATGGTTGATCGTTATGCCAGCGGTGAACTGGATCCACGCGTAAGCTGATCCGGATCTGCAAAGATCACCAGGAAAGGGGCAAGCTTCGGCTTGCCCCTTTTTTTCTCGACCCACCACCCCGGGTTGGGGCAACAGCGTACCTAAGAAAATTAGATATGACATTTTCTGTAGTCAGGATATGAGGCTATGATTGAAGCAGGACTAACAGGATTCATGTTTCATGATCTATGAGATAGCAGAAAAATACCCATGTCCCTGTTGTGGCTATAAGGTGCATCAGTGGCCACCCGGGTATAACCAGATTTGTCCGATCTGCCTGTGGGAGGATGACCTGGCACAGTTACGATTTGTGGATATGCCGGGCAGTGCCAATCAGGTCTCGCTGATCAGTGCCCAGGAGAACTATATCGACTGTGGTTCGGCTGAGAAGCGAAAGTCCGGGCAGGCAAGGAACCCGCTACCAGACGAGAGTCGCGATGATCACTGGCGGGTCGTTAACCCCGGCAGGGACAACATCGAGATGCCCCATGCGGGTGAAGACTATGCGACCAGCTACCCGCACGACACCACTGTATTGTACTACTGGCGAGAGACCTACTGGCGGCGTGTCGTGGGCTAGCTGGTGGATAGCCTAATCGGTCAGACGGGTCTGTGCCTCATGATATTTTTCCGAGGTTTTCCGGATCACATCCTCAGGTAGACGCGGGCCGGGCTCCTTCTTGTTCCAGTCCAGGGTCTCCAGATAATCACGGACATACTGTTTGTCGAAGCTGTCAGGGCTGGTACCGGGCTGGTAGGTATCGGCTGGCCAGAAGCGTGACGAATCCGGTGTCAGGACTTCATCGATCAATACCAGCTGGTCGTTTTCATCCAGGCCAAACTCAAACTTGGTGTCAGCAATAATGATACCGCGCTCCAGCGCAAACGCGGCGGCTTCATTATAGAGCTGCAGACTGACATCGCGCACCTGTTCTGCGCGCTCACGTCCGAGCAGGTCGACGGTCTTGTTAAAATCGATATTCTCGTCATGTTCGCCAATATCCGCCTTGGTTGATGGCGTGTAGATGGCTTGCGGGAGCTTGTCGGCCATTTGCAGCCCGGCTGGTAAGTCGATACCGCACACGGCACCGGTCTTCTGGTAGTCCTTCCAGCCGGATCCGATCAGGTAGCCGCGTACGATGGCCTCCACCGGTAACGGGCGCAGTTTATTGACCACGATCGCATGCCGGGCGACCTGCTGCCGCTCATCAGCGTCTGTGAGTACATCGGCCAGCTTCAGGTCGGAAAGGTGGTTGGGTACGATGTGAGCCAGCTTATCAAACCAGAAATTAGCGACACTGGTCAAAACGGCACCCTTGTCGGGGATCGGGTCAGGTAATACCACATCAAAGGCTGACAGCCGATCAGTGGTGACGATCAGCATGTGTTTGTCGTCAATACCATAGATATCCCGAACTTTTCCGCGTTGTATCAGCGGCAGGCTTTTCAGGTTCGATTCAAACAAGGCCCCGGTCATGTTATTTCTCCAGCTATAGACTAAAGAGCAGGATTATACCGATAGTTGCCGCCTGAATCAGCCCTGATTGGCCATGGCGATAGACGGGGCGGGCGAGCTGCTGCGATAACCTTATTACTAATATTGATAATATGGCAAACAGACGATTCATCGGGCCGCGATTCTGTTCCGAACGGCATCTGCCAGGCTTCAGCCTGATTCAGGACAGCTTGATTGATTGTGATACTGCAACAGCGTGCGTTGCCCGCTATGAACGATCCGGGTCATACCGGCGTTTGCAACGTTGATCCGGTACATCGCATCAGCACTGCCACCCAGGGTATAGCTGACCAGCGAGCGTATGACTCCCGCATGGGCGACGATCAGTATATGCCTCCCCTGATAATTGCGTATGGCTTCATCCAGGGCCTGGCTGGTGCGCAGCATGAACCGATCAAGGGCCTCGGCACCCTGCGGGCGACTATTGACCGGATCACGATAGAAATCATTATATTCTGACTGGCTGCGGGCTTGAACCTGCTGTTTGGTCAGGCCTTCCCAGTCACCAAATCCGACCTCCCGAAAGCGCTCGTCCACTTGTACCGGCAGGCCCAGTTTCTTTGCCAGCGCATCTGCAAACGCCTGGCAGCGCTGCAAGGGTGAGGTGATAATCTGTTGCCATGGTGATGCACTACCGATAGCTGCCCACATCTGGGCCCAGCCTTTTTCACTCAATGGATCGTCGATACGATGACCGCGATAACGCGCGCCGCCCTGCGGTTCGCCATGGCGGATCAGGTCGATAATTGTGTTCTTCATGTTACCCCTGCTAGTCTGGTCTGACGTTCGCTACCAGCCTGATTTCCGCCGCCGGGGGAAACCAGGGAATATCTGCTTGATTAAGCGGCTGTCAGGGATACAATAGCAAACCTGGTCGGGCACCGGCTACACCGGCCTGTTGCAGGCATATTGCCGGGTATCCCGCTTACCTACTTATGGAGCAAATCAGATTATGTACGGTTTTAATGTGAAGGTTAACGACGATTTTGATGCTGCAGTTGAACGTGTCACCGAGGAGTTGCAGAAAGAAGGATTCGGAGTATTGACCGAGATTGATGTTGCCGCAACCCTGAAAAAGAAACTGGATATCGACAAGCGCCCCTACAAGATACTCGGCGCCTGTAACCCGGTACTGGCCAATCAGGCCCTGGATGCCGAGCCAGACATCGGTCTGCTACTGCCTTGTAATGTCGTCGTGCGCGAAGATGAAGACGGCAGTGTGATTGTCGGTTTTATGGACCCTGCTTCTGTACTGGGGCTGGTTCAGCGTGAAGAACTGAAAGAGCTGGGCGGAGATGTCCGTTCGCGCCTGCAGCGTGTCAGTGAGGCGATGAAAGGCTAGAACGCGGGCGGTTGCTCAGGCTGCCAGTAGCTGCGGAAACAGGGTGGCCTGCATTTCTCTATACAGTTGATCGGCTTTTTCCATTACCGTGTCGATGACATCCGGTTGCAGGTCCAGGGTATGCCAGGATTCCGGGTCCAGCGGGGTAATATCACTGGCATATAGGCTGTCCTCAGTATCCATGGAATGGGCAATGAAGTTGGCGACATGCACAATCGTGGCGTCTACCTGGTAGTTTCTGGTATGCACGGGCTCATGATGGAAACGTATGGCATTGACCAGGTTGGCGGGTAAATGCCATTGTTCAGCCAGTAGTGCACCGACTTCGGCATGGGTATACGACAGGTATTCCTGCTCCAGCAGGTAGGGGACAGCGCCTTCACTGACTGCGTGATGGTGTATCTGGTTACATAGTTTGGGCATGCTCATATATAGAAGCAACTTGCCTATATCATGCAGCAGGCCGCTGACAAAATAGCATTCGGTGCGGGAGTGCTGGCACTGTTCGGCCAGCAGCTTGGCGCACAAGCCGGTATACAGGCTATGTTGCTGGAACTGACGCATATCAGGTAGTCGCTGGTCGAGGCCGTTGAAGGTCTCGGCGGTAGCGGTTGCCAGGGCCAGATCGCGAAGTTCATAGGTCCCGATCAGGCTGATAGCCCGCGATACGGTATCAATGCTGGATTCGAACGCATAATACGAGCTGTTTACCAGTTTGAGCAGGCGTATGGTCAGGGACGGGTCGGTCTCAATCAGGCGGGCGATGTCCTTGATCGAACTCACCGGGTCATTGACCATCTGGTTCAGCTTGATAAAAACTTCAGGCAGGGAGATCAGCTCTGGCGCATTCTTGACGATTTCGTTCAGGCTATAACTAGTTGTCATCCGTGGCATCCTTATCAGAGCAGGGCAGGACATTTCCATTTCTTTTGTATGGCTAAAGGCATGCAGGTCATGCTATATTAGCGATACTGGATATAATTATAAGGATTCCAGTATTTTAGACAGTTCTTTTATAGTCAATTACGGGTTATAAGTCCAGTATTTTCAAAGGTCTTTGGCGGGCGTGTCGCTATTAAGAGCTGTTTATTGAGGCAATAAAGATATTTATAGGATAATCAGTAGCTTGGGTTTACAATACGATTTCGGTGCTTGAGCTGGCTGATACTGTCCGCTCTCTACTGATAACGAATTATAAATGGCTGGTTCAGCTTTCGTTCAGCTACCAGCCTGTATAACATGAATACACATTGGCTTTTATAAGTATTTAAACTTAGCAATCACAGGAGTATACAAATGCGTAAGACTACAGCAATAATCTTGTCCTTGGGTCTGGCTGCAACTGCGGGTATGGCGCAGGCAGGTGGAGATGCGGCAGCGGGTAAAGCCAAGGCGGCAAGCTGTGCAGGTTGTCACGGTGCAAACGGCGTAAGTAACAATCCTTTGTGGCCGAACCTGGCCGGTCAGAAAGATGCCTACCTGGTTAAGCAGATGAAGGCATTCAAGGATGGCTCTCGCAAGGACCCGATGATGTCTCCAATGGCCAAGCCATTGAGCGATGCTGATATCGACAACCTGGCGGCGTACTACAGCACTATGAAGTAACCACAGGCTGGTTTGTCGACACGAAGAAGCCGCCCTTCAGGGCGGCTTTTTTATTCATGGATGTTTTTATGCCGATTATTGCATCCTACAGCTTTGCTGCGTTATAGCTGACATGCTGTTTGCAGACCGTCGACAGCAGTGACGTTGCCCTGCTCCATCATAGCGATGGGTGAAAACAATCACGAAGGCAGGAACTCAATCGGGTAGGTAACCACCATGGTTTCCACTTTCTTGGCACCGAAGCTAAACCCGCGTACCTTGGCCTTCAGTTTCCGGTTCAGGGTCTTGGAATCCAGCTCACTGGACACGATCCTGACCTTGGTGACCTTGCCGGACGGGGCGATGGTCAGCTCCAGAACCACCTTGCCTTGCAGGGTGGGGTCCTTGCGTAGCTCACGGTTGTATATCGAGTAGATTGAACCCTTGTGACGATCGAATACCAGTGCGATTTCTTCGATCGTACGCGAGGCCTTACGGCTCTTGCTGCCACGCTTGACGGTGCCGGAACGCGCCTTGCCCAGTGTGCTTTTGACCCGCGTGGTATCGCGATCGGCGAGGTCGCCGGCTCCACCGGTATTTCGGCTGAACTTGGCCGTATTGATCCCGCCACTGGCCTGGGTCACGTTAGAGGTAATCAGTGAGCGTGTGGTCTTCTTGTCCTTGCCGATCGCGGCACCGGTGGCTGATTTCAGCTTGTCGGTGCTGACCGAGTCATCGCGCATATCCTCGAGCAGGTCCTTGAACGCCATCACGCCTGCCTTTTCAGCCTTTTCCCTGGCCGTCTGCTTGGGCTTGGGTTTGGGTTTGGTCTTCACCACCTTTTTCTTTGGCTTTTTGACGTCCTTTTTTACCGGCTTCTTTTTCGCCTTGGGCTTGGGTTTTGCCTTCGGCGGTGGAGGCGGCGGCAGCTTTTTCTTTTCAATGATCAGCTGCGCCAGGCGCGGTGGTACCTCTTCCAGCTTTTTACGCTCAACCTTGGGGGTTGGTAAAAAAGGGATGGCAATCGACAGGGCAATGGTCAGGCTCATCACAACAATCAGAACGCGCCTGAAGCGTTGACGTTCGTCCGGGTGTATGGACCATGGCAGATCGGACATGCTGATACTGGTCATATACATACTTAGCTGCCTTCACCCGCTTTTCTGGTAACTGCCAGCGAGATACGTCCGTAATTCGCACGGGCACAGGTAAGCATGATCTTCTTGAGCAGACGGTAGGGGATCTCCTTGTCGCCCATAATCGTGATTTCCTGGTTCTTGCCTTCTTCAAACAGGAAACCCGAGGCCTTGAGTTTTTCGGTCTGGTATTCCAGCTCTTTCTTCAGCGGCTCAATGACATCCGTATCACTATTGATGATGTCGGCAACATCGGCAATCTTGCGATTACGCAGCAGGATGTCCTTGCTGTTGACCATGACGACCATGGTTTCCTGGGGTCGGCGTTCGGCTATGGACTCAGGCAGGGTGATGGATTTCTGGTTTTGCAGTACTTCTACCTGGGCTGAATTGACCAGCAGGAAAAATACCAGGATGGTAAAGATATCCATTAGCGATACCATGTTAAAACCCACGACGCTCTTCTTGCGCTTGTGGTGACGCTCCATACGGCGTGCTTTGCGAGACATCTTCATTCGTAAACCTACTTCTTTTTGCCCGAACGCAACGGGGGTGCATCGCCAATCGCAATCGCCGGGAACAGTTCTGCAAATCCAGGTTCATCTTCACTGGCCTGCTCAAGCTTGATAATGCGCACGCTGTCCATGATCTGTACCAGGCTGTTATATTCCACATCCGGATCCAGTAACAGGGTGATGTTTTTCGTTTCCGGAGAGCGCGCCTTGACCTGTTTCAGTACGGTTACCAGCATTTCCAGGTCATAGCCCTGTTTGGCCGGAATAGCGCGGATGCGGCCGACCTTGCGGTCTGCGACAATCAGGCTTTGATCCTTGCGGATTATCAGTTCGAGTTGCAGTTTTTCCTTGTTGTTCTTGTCCGGCGCGCCACTCATCTGCGGTGGCAGGTTGAGTTGCAGGGTTGTGATCTGTGAAAACACCGCCGTAATCAACAGGAACGGCACCAGAACCACCATCAGGTTCATAAATGCCGTGATGTTGATTTCCGCGTCTTCCTGGATGCGGTGGCGTCTGCGTGATTTCATTTAGACTGAGCCTGGGTGGCCGGTTTCTGGTCGTGGATGGTGTTGACGAACTTGACGGTCGCCATTTCCAGGCTGTCGACGATCTCAGTGGTCTTGGCCTGAATGACCGAATAGACCAGCAGCAGCGGAATCGCGACGATCAGACCAAACGCGGTGGTGTTCATCGCTACCGAAATACTGGATGACAGCAGGTCGGCCTTGACCGAAGGATCGGCAGCAGCGACCGCGGTAAAGGCCTTGATCAGACCCATAATGGTGCCCAGCAGGCCCAGTAGCGTGGCCAGGTTCGCAAAGGTGGCCAGATACGGGGTACGTTTCTCCAGTCGCGGCATAACCTCCATTAACCCTTCTTCCATTGCGGTTTCGAGGTCATCACGCCGATGCGCTCGGGTCAGTCGTGCCAGACCATAGGACACGATGCGACTCAACGCGGACTTGGACTTGCTGATCATTTGCTGTGCCTCACGCAGACGCCCGTCGCGCAGCAACGGCATCAGCTGGTTCCAGAGTCGGCGATTGGTCGAACGCATAATGGTCAGGTAAACGTAGCGCTCAATGGCTATTACCAGCCCCATGCCAAAGATGATGGCAATGGGAATCATGAAGAAGCCGCCCTTTTGAAAAAAAGTGACGATTGTTGAATACATATCCATGGCTTGTTGGCTCCTCGCTATCAAAATCTGGAGTTAAAGTGTGGCAAATTGGGATCAGTGTAAAATGCACTACCCTCAAAAACTGCCAACCAATTAACAGTTTGGCCGGGTAAAACATGCCCAGCCCGGTTAAATTGCCAGGTATCCGGGTGTGTTGAAACCCGTCCCTAAGTCGTTGTCTGTACCAATGACGTTCCCTCGTAACCCGTTTCTAGCGTTTACCGTTAAAACTGTCGAAATAATATAATTCGCGCTGATATACGTCCCGGTCCAGTGGGGTGATTTCTTCGGATAACAGGGTGGAACGTGGTGCATCCAGGTTGGACAGCTCTGGTGGTTTCCAGGGGGCAATATAAAGGATTTTGGGCAACTCGCGGTTACCGATAATCGAGGTGCCTTCCAGGTCCAGGCGGTCCTCGCCAAATGCGACCATGTGGCTGCCTATAAGTATAGTCAGGACGATTATTCTGCCAGCTCTGATCATGACATATCCCCTTATTTCCCTGCCTTGACCCGACGTTCCAGGTCTATTATCCACTTGTTGACCGCTTTATCGGCCGATCCACCTAATATTTGATACTCACGATAGTGAGCCAGCGCACGTTCCGGTTGATGCAGGTAAAGATCATACAGGATGCCGATATTCAAATGTACCAGCGCATAATCCGGATTGGCCTGCAGGGCACGCGCGTAGGCAGCCTCTGCCTGCTGGAACTGCCCGGCATCGCGCGCCATGTAGCCCAGGTAGTTATGGGCGGCGGCCAGTCCCGGGTCGATCCGGAGCGCGCTGTTGAATGCGTCACGGGCGCTATCTGGTTGTTTTAAATGGTAATAGGCAATGCCCATATTGACCCAGATACCGCTGTAGTCAGGGTGTGACTGCGATAATGGCGTGAGCAGGTCTATCGCGCCCTGTGGATCGTTGCTGCGCAGCGCGGAAACGGCCTCGCTGAAAGGCTTTTTGACCGCTGCATCGATTTTGACCGGTTTGGCGGTGGTGGCAGCTTTGGCAGTGGTGACGCCGCTATCTGCCGGTGTGACCTCTGTATCTTCCTTGGGCTGTTGTCTGGCGCAGCCAACCAGAGACAAGCCCAGGACCAGTAACAGTACGAGCGTATACCGGTTATCGCGCTTAACGGATGACATTGACATACTCCTCCAGTTTTTCACGACGGTCATAGCGTGCCGGTACCAGTTTCCTCAGGCTGTCATAACTCTTGCGTACCCAGCTGTCGTAGACACCATCTGTGGTGCGCTTGATATTGACCAGATGGAAGTCGATCGCCTTTTCCTCGAACGGAAAGGCCTGCTCCTCGAGTAACAGGTCGTATTCTTCCAGTTCGTCGCCTTTCAGATTGCGCGGACGCTGGGAGGCCATCAGGTCCTTGCTGAAGCGCAGGTAGATGTCGGCAATATGCCAGGTCGCCTGCGTGGCGATATCGGAGAAGCCGTAGGCGGCGGCCTTTTCATATGCCTTGAGCGCTTTTTTCATACCCCTTCTTTTCTTGCGCAGACTCTTCTTCAGCGGTATGCGCAGTTTGATCTTGCGATAGGTCTGGTTAACCGGGCGCGCCAGTTCCAGTGTTGCCTGCGCAGCCAGATAACGGGTACGCTTGGTGCGGCCGGCGCCACCCTTGGCATCTGCGTTGATAATCTGTTGTTGCCAGTAACGTAGCTTGTCAGGCTTGCCCTGTTCACGATACATATCCATCAGGGTCTTGCGCATCTCCACGGCCTTTTCCAGTGGTCGGGGATATTTTTTAATATATTGCTGGTAGGCGGTAATGGCCTTGTTTTTGTCACCGGCCTTGCGGTACAGGTCGGCGCTCTGTTCCAGGGCCTCACGCCGGACAGCCGGGTTCTTGCTTTTTGCCGCAATACGGCTGAATTCGGATGCGGCCGATTTTGGCTGATTGATTTTCAGATAGGCGACCGCCAGCTTGCTGGTTACATCGGCGGCCAGCTTGTGTGTCGGATAGGTCTTGCGGAATTTTTCCAGCACACCGATCGCCTGGCGCCATTGCTGGGCACTGATCAGGCTGGCTGCGGCATCGTATTCCGCGGTAGCACGCAGTTTTGATTTAGGTACGGCCTCACCGACACGCAGGAAGTGTGCTGCCGCGGTTTGATGATCGTTCGCTGCGCGTGCCAGTTCACCCTGTTTGTAGATAGAGGCCGCCAGTCTGTCGGTCAATTCCACACGTGACTTGTCATTCGCGGGGACCAGTCTCAGCAGCTGCCGGTAGCTGCCTTCTGCATCCAGATAGGATTTCAGTTCAAACTGGGAATGCGACTTCACGGTCCAGGCGATACGCTGCAGTTTGCGTTCGATCACCGGCTGGCGCCTGATCAGGATATCGGCTGCACTGATGGCCTGGTCATACTTCTTCTCCTTGAACAGGTCTTCAGCTGCGCGTGTCAGGACACGGGGCATGCGTTTGTCATCCGGGAATTCGCTGGCAAAACGCACCGCGCTATTGGTGACGCGCGGATGGAAGGCCTTGCGCGCGCCGGCCGGCAAGGATTTTTCATGGGCCTGGTAGGCCAGTAGCGACGCATAACCGGCCTCGGCCGACTGCTTGTGCCTGGGATAGTTATAGGCAGTCTGCTCGTACTGA
The DNA here is from genome assembly GCA_947258795.1 of uncultured Gammaproteobacteria bacterium. Lineage (GTDB taxonomy): Bacteria > Pseudomonadota > Gammaproteobacteria > DRJJ01 > DRJJ01 > DRJJ01. The sequence goes on from CAMYJU010000003.1 coordinate 341,439, forward strand.
TCAGCCGCTGCGAGATACTGTTTCGATTCAAATAGCGACTCGGCCAGCAGGAAGTGCATCGAAGGTGCTTTCGGGTCTTCCGGGAAGCTGTTCAGGAAGCGCTGGTACCAGTTGGCTGCTTCCCGGAAATCTGCACGTTTTTTACTTTTCTGCGCCACGGCATGATAATGCTGTGCCAGCTCGGTCAGGTTGGTTTTCAGGTGACCGACGATACGTTCACGCGCCTGTTCGTCATGCTTTTGCCAATAACGGCTGTCCTTACCATAGCGGATCACGAAATCACGTTTGGCCTGCAGGGTTTGTGAAGGGAAACCGCCTTTCTTGTAGGTTTCGATTACCTGCAGATGCAGGAAGGGCGCCAGTTCGTGTTCAGGGTGATGCTTGGAAAAGGCGTTCAGACTTTCGGCGGCATCGCGAATACGTTCCTGTTTCAGGTAAAGCCGACCCAGGCGCATATACAGCAGGTGGACGTAGTGCCGCTCGCCCTTGCGTTTTTCCAGCTTGACCAGTGTCCTGGATCCATCCAGGTAGGACAGCGTGATACTGGTGATACGCAGTGTATCGCTCAGCAGTTCCTTGTCACCGCGAGACAGTCCCTTTATCTCCGCAACGGCAGGTCCGACCTCACGATCAGCCAGCATGGTATCCATCACGGCGATGAAGTTATTCAGTGACTGGGTATACTTGTTTTGCTTGAACCGCGCCCATCCGAGTTTGAACTGCGCCTTGAGCTGGAAGGGTGATTCGCTTCCGGTCGCCAGTACCGACTTGTAGGCCACTTCCGACTTGCGGTACTGACGCTGTGAAAACAGCATTTCACCACGACGGAATTGTGATTCCTCGTAATAGGCGGAATCGGTATTGCCGGCCACCAGCTTGTCAAAGCTGTTCAATGCCTTTTCGGATTCGCCGCTCAGTTCATAGGCGCGTGCGAGCTGGTAGAGGATGCGATCATTGCCCTTTTTGCCCGGGTTCTGTTGCAACAGATCTTCATACAGACGGATGGCATGCTGGTAGTTTGCCTTTTCGGCCTCACTGAGCCCCCGCTCCTGCTCCAGTGCCAGGTTCTGTTGATCCTCGACCCGCTCCAGTTCCAGGTCAGCCAGTCGGCGTTGTGCCTCCGGTCTCAGTGGCGACTTTTTAGTTGATTCAAGGTAGGCACGATAGTTTTTCATTGCGGCCTGGCGGCTGGTATCGAGCGCATCGCCTTCGATGATGCTGATCTCGCGCTTCTCCAGTTCCTTGATGGTCGGGGGTTCCGGTTGTTTGTCATCACGCAGCCACGAGCAGGCGCTCAGACTGATGATGCAGGGCAGGATCAGCAGGACATGGATAGGTCGCATCATTTCGTGCCCTCCTTGTTACCGCTATCCTTCCCGGTTTCGGTGTTTTTATCCACGTTCTTTTGCTCAATTCCCTGCGCGCTGTCTTCCTCCTTGCGATGGCTGGCGCGGTCATGTATCTGTGCGATCGCGAAGCGTGCCTGTGCCAGGTAACTGTGCAGGCGGTTCTGTTGCTTGCGCAGCGTGTCTGCACCCATTCTGCGTAACTCGATCGACTGCTCTCCAAGCAGTGCCTTGATGCGTTCGAGCAACAATTGCAGTCGTGCGCGCATATCGGTGATCTTGATCGCATAGCCGGTAAACATCAGTGGTGCATCACGTTGTGCGCGTTTCAGGGCTGCCATTTGTTCCTGTGTTTTATCCAGCGCTTTGCTGATTTCATCCAGCGCTTGCTGGTGTGACCAGTTGCGTGCCGGCAGGTCGGTGGACAGTTGCCAGTGCAGCTGTCCGCGCAACAGGCGGTAGTGTCTGCGCGCGCGTTCTGTATCATGGCGTCCCTCCAGCTTATTCAGGTTCTGCTCGATACGGTCGAGCCGCTTGATCAGTTTCAGCTCACGGTTGTTGGCCAGAATCATAGGCCGGTCTTCTGTGGTCGCACGCTGCAGTTCATTTTGATGATCCGTCATTCTTGCAGCAAGCTGGTTCTGTTCCGCCTGCGTCAGTTTCGCCTCGACCACAGGCAGTTGTTTTTCGTAAGCCAGCTTACGTGTTTCGAGCATGGTGTCGAACGCTTCCAGGTCCGACAACCAGCTGCTCAGGTTGCGGTGCATGAAGTGCAGGTCGCGGAAACTCTTGAATGCCTCCTGGAAGTGATGACTGGCAAGCAAGTGGTATAGATCAGATGCCTCGGGGGACTCGACCAGTGAGCCGGGATTCCAGTACCAGCCTTCTTCACCCAGCGGTGACTGTTCAATCATCCTGTTCAGTAGTGTGCCGCTTCTGACCGACACGATAACCTCTTCGAGCCGGTCGATCTCTGACTGGAACAGTTCGCTGGCGTCTTCGTAGTGTTTCAGTGACTGGGCTTCCGCGCCCAGTTTGCCGAGACTGTATGCCGTACCCAGCAGGGATTCCTGTACCGCCGGGTCCAGCAGGCTGCGATTATGCAGCTCCAGCCATGGGGTCAGCGCCTTACGGTATTCATTTAGTGAGGAATAGGACCAGCCCAGCCCGAGCAGGGCCTTGTTGGAATGCGGACCATTCAGGCGGATGCGCTGCAGGCGGGGGATGGCCTCACTGGCCTGATCGGCCTGTAAGTACGCATAAGCCAGCACCAGGTTGCCGCGGTCGCGCAGGCTGCGTTGTTCCTCGGACCAGACTGGTGATGTACCAAGCTTGTCCAGCTGGGATGCGGCGTCAGCCAGACGATCGGCGCGTATCAGTGCAATACCGAGGTTGTAGCGTGCATATCGGCCCCAGGCCGATTCGACAGGGATGGTCTCTAGTATTTTCAGTGCTTCGTCATAGCGCAGCAGACGGATCATCAGGTTTGCGCGCATCTGCAGTCTTTCATCCTGAAGACTCACGGATAAAGGTGCCTTGATCTGGTCCAGTGCGATCAAGGCCGCTTCATTTTCATTGCGGTTGTAATGGATCTTGGCCAGGTAGTACCAGGACTGGTCGCGTTCCGAGGGTGTGATCTGCGACATCGGCATGTTACGGAAAAGTGCTGATGCCTCATCCGGCATACCATAGGACATATACAGGCCACCGAGTAATAACAGGGCGTTGTCTTCATCATGGCGGCTTTCGATGCGTCCGCGGTTCAGTGCGGCCAATGTATGCACAATCGAGGTGAAATATTTTCCCTGAAAAAACTGGAACAGGATTTCACCAAAATCCGGATCATGCACCAGGCCCCAGGAACCGTTATTTTCGGCGCGTGACAGACCGGTAGATACTGCAAGCAGGGCTGCCAGCAGTATCGCCGCTAATTTATGGCGAACTTTGGTAGAGGCAAGCGTCATGCCATGCTATTCCCACTGCTTGATAGCGAATTCCGGTTGCTGTTTGACTTCTGAATCAACGATTTGCAGCTCCAGGTACAGAGCCCCGGTTTTCTTTTCGAATACGGTGGTCGCGCCGCGGCGATAATCACGGTTATGCGGACCCTTGCCGGTGAATACGGCAACCATTTCGTGCTTGCCGGTACGAATATTGCCCAGATGCAGTTTTTGTACGCCGCCCTTGAACAGCGCGCGGCTTTCCCTTTCTGTATAAAGGTGGTGACTGACTACCTTGTCATCGATCTTGAGCTTGACCGAATCCAGTCTGAAGAATTCGCCGATATCCATGGACAGGAACACGGCGATTTGTGAGGTCGCCGGGAACAGTAGTTCCTCTTCGAGGATGAACAGGTCACGGTTCAGCTCCAGGACTTCTTTCTTCAGGCTCTGGATTTTTTCATCCAGGCTCTTGCGTTCTGTTTGTGGGGCGATGAACTGTCCGGCCGGTTTGTCTGCGGTGCCCGCTGCCGGCGTGTCAGGTGCTGATGTAGCCGCTGCTGGTTCAGCAGCCAGGCTGTAGCTGCTTAAGGTCAGCATCAGCAGTGTCATTCCCAGATAACGGAATAGTGGCTTCACGATGTTCTCCCGGGTTGGACGGTTCAGATGATAACGCTTGTCTGTTGGTTTTTTCATAACTGACTATACCAATAGGCTGATAAAGGGTTTGATAACCCGGTCAGATAGCAGGGATGTCGTTACGGGCCGCATGTCAATACCATACCGAGACAAACAGCCGGTAAACGATGGCCTCGAAGCTGTACAGTGGTTCCGTGCCCGGTATCAGCACATCGACGCGTGCATCCCTGAAGTTGTTGTAATCAAAGCTGATGAAGTCCACGGCTGCGTTGAGCGTGCCTTTTTCAAGAAACTTCGTACCATGTTCGAAAAAGGTCCAGGTGGCACCCAGGCCAAAGGTGTGGCTGACATGGTCGCTGAGCTCCTTGTCGCGAGCCATGAAGTTCTGAGCATTAACACGAGGAAACAGGTCGCTGTAAAAGTCGGCCTGGGTCTGGGTGTAATAGCGGTACTTGGCTTCGAACAGCCAGTCACGCCACGGATGCACATAGTTGACCTCGAAGGTATGCGCGGCAATATCCCAGTCATCGGCAAAAAAACGATAGTTACCACCCAATACGGCACGGTAGGGCAGGTAATACTTGCCTGTCACTGAAACGGCGGTACTGGTACGTGTATTAGGATAGATTTCCGGCTGGTAGCTGTAGCCTCTTGGAGTGGAATCCAGGAAACGGACACTGCGATACGGGTTGTTCAGGAAGCCCTCGTCGGTTATGACCTCGAGGTCGGCGCCCATGATGAAGTCCTTGGTGATAATCTGCGACAGGCCGACATGGAAGGTCTGGCGGTCGACATCCCTGGAAAAGTCCGGTCTGGTGTTGTCCATCACGGTATCTGAACCCAGTGCATAACCAATACTGATATTGGTCAGGTCGCCTAGCAGGTCCTGGCTGATCGAGAAACTCGCGGTTTTACCTTCATAGTCGTTCTCGGTGCTGTTGGTAAAGGCTGCGCTGATAATAGCCTTGCCGTGCAGGTAGTCGGCACCGACCGAGTACTGCGTGCGTTCCTCGGTGTATTCACTGGCGCCGGTCGCGATCACGTCGATCGAGGCACTGGTCACGCTATCGGTATAATAGTTCGCGGAGAACGACAGATTAGGTGTAAACGACTTGCGTACCAGTATCGAAGGACCGGTGACCTCCACATCCCCGCCATCATAGCCATGATACAGCGCGTCGGCACGGTCTTCAGGCAGCACCGCGGCAGCGGCGGTGGCCTGGTACAGCACGCCCAGCGTTAACAGGCAGGCAGTTTTAATAAAGCTCCGTTTCAATGGTCTGTCCAGTCAGCTTGTGATTCAGTTGCAGCCGCAGCCGCCACCAGACGCGCCTTCGGCGCCACGGGCGGCCTCACGGGCCTCATGTACGTGTTGCAAGTAGGCATCGGCAACCGGGTCACGGCTGAAGCTCATGATCGGGTCGGCGATATGGGCGCGTTCGTAGGGCTTGACCCAGGGCTCGATGTTGCAGGCCGTCAACAGGGTCGTGATGATGAGCAGTAATGAAGCTCTCATGGTATTACTCCCTGATCAGCTCACTGATCTGTTTGGCGTAGGCATCCTCGTAACCGGATTGATAGCCCTTGTGTAAATAGCGTTGCTGGCCATTGCGGTCGACGATGACCGTGGTGGGCATGGCCTGTACCTGGTACAGCTGGCTGACCTTGTTGCTGGTGTCATACAGGATCGGGAAGCTGACCTTCAGATCACGAATCAGTTTCTTGCCCGGATTACTGTCTTCCTCAACATTGACACCCAGAACAGTGAAGCCCAGTGGGCTGTACTTCTTGTACAGCGCATCCAGGGCCGGCATTTCCTGGCGACAGGGTCCACACCAGGAGGCCCAGAAATTGATCAGCACCACGTTGCCGCGCAGTTCGCTGAGTTTGATATTGCTGCCCTGATTACTGGCCAGGGTAAAGTCCGGTGCCGGGCCACTGACTTTACCCGCATGACTGGCCGGCAAAACCAGGTTCATCATGATGATTACCAGCAGGGTAGAAAGGTGTTTGTGTTTTATCGCAAACATACTGCTTCTCCAGGTCTAGATGCCGAATCAGAAGTACAGGCTGATCCCGGCGGTGAGTTCAAGGTTGTGGACCAGCTTGTTTTCACCAAGCAGGTCGAAGTCAAACATGTAATCGCGTGCATTGACGTGCAGCGCGATCGAGTCGGTCAGCAATACGCGATAGCCGGCACCGACATTCAGTGAAAAAAACGAGTCGTCATTAAAATCCACCACGCCCAGTCCGGCGATCAGGTAGAGGGCGGAATTGTAGGCTCGCCCGCTGCCGACAAAGGCTTCGCCAGGCAGGATGTTGTAGCCGGCAGACAACTGGTAGTAGGTGAAATTCCGGTCACTGAGCAGGTTAAACCCGGTCAGGATTTCAAAACCGTTTTTCTCGGCTTCTGTAAATCCGACAGCGGCCTCAACGAAGATATCCTCAGTGATGTGATAGGACAGTCTGCCGCTGTAAACGACTGCGCTGCCAAAATCCTCGATATCCATTACACCCACAAAGGCGCCGATTTCATAATCATCGACGTTAATCTGGGCCTCGCTGACCTCCCGGCGGTCGATTTCCGGTTTGATCACAGGGCTCTGATCCAGTACCAGCTCGGCCTGGACTACATTGCTGCCAGATACCAGGAGCAGTACGGCAACCAGTGCCTGTCGCATGTTCAGAAAAAGAATCCGAAACCGAGTTTCCATTCGCCTATTTCCTCGTTCTCATCACTGCTGGTGAAAATGGTGTAGTAATCATATTCGGCACGAAACAAAAAGCGCCTGGTCAGGTAAATGCGCAATCCAACACCGACATGGGACAGAAAGTCGTCACGATCAGCGACCTGCGCAAAGGTCGCGTGCGGGCTGGTATTGATATAGCCGGTGCCGATCGTAAAAAATGGTGAATAGCGCCATTCGGGGAATGGCTGTGATACCAGTTTTACATTGATCAGCCAGCTGTCGGAAAACTCCCCGAGCACCTGGCCGCCGCTGATCTCAGCAGCGAGATTGGGCGAGAACGCGAAACTGCCATAGGCGGTTACCGTACGGGCGCCATCGAAATCACCGCCCATTACACCAAACTCCCAAGTCCTGTTGCTAAAATGTTCCAGATCCGATTTTTTGAACGACCAGTGATTTCCCAGCGGATCCAGTGTCTTGCGCATTTCATCTATATAAACCCAGCCTTCCTTTTTACGATGGGTGCGGACCTTGAACCAGTCGGTCTTGCGTTTCAGTATCTCGATCCACTCACCCCGCTCCGCAATATAAAAAATCGGGTAACCTCGCCCAGGGCCGGTGTGCAATTCGATGTAGGGCTCTTCAACCTTGGCCAGCTGGCTTTTTTGTTCTTCACCACGGGCAGGTTGGTGTTATCAGCAGGCTGAGAAATACGCGTAGTTGCATGTTATCGATTGCCCGGGCATATCACACTGTACGGCCGTAGCACTAATCCCTTTAAGTATCAGAAGTTAATGTGTGATTTCGTTCTTGTTTTTTATCCTGTAAAGGGATGTTACGCGCTCGCCCCGGTGACTGCAAACCCCGGCATCGGGCCGGATACCGGGGTTTGCTGCGATCACAGCCGGTAATCTAGTTCAGCGGCGCCATAAACGGATCATTGTAATACTGCGCGCCAATATCCAGCCATTCTGCGATCAGTTTCATCTCGGCGGTGGTCAGCCTGCCTGCATGGGTGCCGCCTGCATCAAATTTGCTCAGGAAGTAGCCGTTGTTGGCACCATTGGCCGACATTGATGGGCCAACTGCAGGAACGTTTACCAGGATCGGGATCGGATTGCCGTTGGCATCCAGTACCAGATTGCCGTTTGCATCGGTTAAAAACAGGGGGTTGCCATTCGCATCGGTGTCCTGTACCTGGATATCGACCAGTACGCCGCCGACCAGTTCTTGTGCATTATCACCGAATAACAGTTCACGATAGGCCTTGAAGTGATCGGGTTCCTGGTCAGAGGGGCCATCGCTCAGGTCCAGATCGGCCGCCGGCAGCATGGTCACCATCGCCGCATCGACGATATTGTGACAGCTGGTGCAGGTATCGTCCTGGATGACGTTACCGTTCACATCCAGTATCTGGCGATTGACGCTCCACAACGGATGAATGTGGTCTTCATAATGAATGGTGATGCGGCAACCGCTACTCCATTTAAACAAACTGGGATTGGCCGGATCCTTGCAGCCAGGGTTGGTGGGATCGGGTGTAGTCAGGTCGCTATACAGATAACTGAATGATGCATCGGCCGGGCGCCCGGCTGCGACCGGGTCGGTCCAGACATCGTCGAACACGATGTCCACCTGCAGATCCATCGAAGAAGGATCACGGTTGGCACGGGTTTCGGCCATGGTCTGGCCGGCATCGTCGGCCCACAGGCTGGCCAGGGTGTTCGGGAACTCGGAACCGGCGACCGGCGCGCCCGGGTTGATCGATGGCGGGCCGGCCGGTGTGGAATGGGCCTGTGGCGTGACAGCGTTATGGTTATGACAGCCATTGCAGGTCACGGTTTCACCGGGGCGCAGGGTTACCCAGTTCTGGTGACGGCCACTGGTACGGCGACCGTTCGTATCGAGTACGCTGATCGCCAGTGGTATTTCTGCCGGGACCTTGATCATCACCGAGCCGTCCGGCTCGATCGGCGCATAACCGATGATCTCGCGCATCAACTGATTACGGATACGGCCGAACGCGGTATTGCGAAAATCGCGGGTGTCATCATCCGGGATATAGGTGGCTTTTTCGATCCGTAAAAAACGCGCTGGTCGCTGACCGGCAACGGTCTGGGCCGGATCGGCCAGTGCTGGGATGCCGGCCAGGGTGGTGTCGACCCCGTCCAGGTCATAGACACTCTTGATATGCAGTATACCGACACCCTCATTGGCCAGGTCGGTTGCCGGTATCAGATCAGGAATACTAGCCGGAGCCGGGCGTGGCTGCATCAACGCAATTTCACTCAGGGTCAGGCCCTCGGTCGGCGGCACGATTGGCACCAGGGTGTTGTCGCTCGGGTCGTAGATATACAGACCATACAGCGGCAGTGCCTCGACCGGGTTCGGCGCGGCCAGGCGGTCCGGGGTGCAAGGTACGATATTGCCGTTCTCGATCAGGCGGCAGATGCTCCAGCTGACCAGTAACCGGTCGGTGCCATCCCACAACGGGAAGGCACTGGCAAAACGGCCGCTGGCTGACGGGCCGGTGCCGGTATTGACCGGGATGCTGGATATCGCAGGGGTCTGTGCCGGCCCGGACAGCGCACCCTGGTTCGGCCAGGTCGGGATCGTGTTGTCGACATAATTGTTGGTATCTATATTAATGATCTCGCCACCGCCCTGCGTGCCGGTGAATGGACGGGCCAGCGCCTGCAGCAGGCCATCTTCACGCTCGTTCGGTTGCAGGAACTGGATGGTCGCGCCGCCAGTGCCGGTGTTATGGCTGTGTGCGCCGTACAGGATACGTGTATCGGTGCCGTCCGGATTCATGCTGTACAGATTCATTTCATTGCGGCCGCCGGCATTGTCCCAGCGGCTGAACACCACGCGCCCGTCCAGGGTTACGGTCGGGTCCAGATCATGGCTCATGTTGTAGCTGACCTGTTCGATATTGCTGCCGTCTTCATTCATTACATGCAGTGTCACGGCCTGTACGCGGAGGTCTTCGTCCTGTGGTGCAAATTGTGGTTTGCCTTCGTCCAGCTGGATTGCAACGCCACGTCTTGGCCAGGTTGAGGCAAACAGGATGCGGCCATCCGGCAGGAATTGCGGCGAGATATCCTGTCCGGCCTCGGCATCGATGTCCAAGGTCATCACCCGGTTCAGGCTGTCTGTGGCGAGATCATAGAGCCAGATATTCCATTTGGGCTGATCTTCCGGCTGGGTGTTGGGCAGATCGGGCATGCGCAATGCAAAAACGGCCTTGGTGCCTTCCGGATTAATGCTCAGGTCGCGTACATCGCCCTGGCCACCGGTGATCGCGCCGGTCAGGTTGCGTTCCACCGCACTGGGCGAGGCGGCGCTACGGATAAACAGATCACCGCCGGCGACGAAATCATATGGCTGGCGGGCATCCTGTTGCACCAGGTTGCCATTCATATCCAGCGGCAGGGTGCGTTTGATATACAGGATCGGTATTTCCTTGACCACCGGGTCGGGTGATTGCGATCCACTCAGGCCATCACCGCTGTCACCGCCGCCACATGCGGTTATCAGAAACGCAGCCGAGATTGTCGCTATGCCCGCTGTGATACGCCGCCATTTGCTAAAAGCCAGTGATTTCATGAGCTGGTCACCCGATTAGTTTGATTTTTAATACCGTTTATATATAGCGGCACGTGCAGTGAATTATCGAAATCGTATCCGCAGCGTACTGTGTAGGGGTTCACAAAAAAACCCCTGTACGGGTGCTGTTTGTGCCGAGCTGTGACCAAAGTCGCAAAATTCCCCTGATTAAAACATAGAATTCAGTTCAGAGGCTAAATACAAACAATCCATGGCCGATATGACAGGAGTCAGCAGGTCGGTCAGATTCGCCTCGACAGATAATATCCCATCAGCATTGACATGGGCACAAACAAACAAGCCGCTATACAGGCACGAATCATTGGGACAGGTCCTATGTATATTGCCAACAAAAACAAGCGTCATTCACTCTCAGGAGTGGCTACGGCATTGATATTCACAATGACTGTTGCCGGATTTGGAACCGCATATGCCGGGCCCAGGGAACAGGCTCAACGTGTCCATGTCCGCCTCGCGGGTGTGCCGCCAACCGAATCCGTACTGACCAGTATGACCAACAAGATCAGCAGTAATGATGCGATCGGTGCGGCCATGGAGGCCATGGATGACAAGGACTTCTACAACGTCACGCTGAAGAATTTTGCCATGCCCTGGACCAATGAGGCCCAGACTGTGTTTGCGCCGCTGAATGACTATGTCGCCACGGTAATTGGCCTGGTGCGCGATGGCGATACCATACCGTTTACCGAGGTGCTGTCCGGTGACGTGGTCTATGTCGCCACCGGTGTCGGCAGTGTCCCGGCCTATTCAATGAATAACAACGATCATTATGCCCAGCTTGAGTCCCAGGGTATCGACCTGCAGGCCAACCTGGTCAATGTTACCCAATCCAGCGTCACGACCTTGCCGGCAGCGGCGACAGCGGGGGTAATGACCTCACGGGCCGCGGCCGCGGCGTTTCTGAAGGATGGTACTAATCGTGCGATGCTGCGTTTCACGCTGATGAATCACCTGTGTACCGACCTTGAGCCGATCAAGGATGTGACCGGTACACCCGACCGTGTGCGCCAGGACGTGTCACGCAGCCCGGGTGGAGACAGCCGTATATTCATGAATGCCTGCGTAGGCTGCCATATCGGTCTGGACCCTTTAACCCAGGCCTTTGCCTATTACGATTATGACAATACCAATACCAGTATTGTGTACAACGATGTCGGATTTGTTGATCCGGATTCCGGTTCACGGGTACAGGGCAAGAACCTGATTAATGAAGACAATTTTAAATCAGGCTATATCACCACCAATGATGACTGGAGCAACTACTGGCGCAAGGGTCCGAACAGGTCATTGGGCTGGAGTGGCAGTCTGCCGGGTAGTGGTACAGGTGCGAAGTCCATGGGTCAGGAGCTGGCCGCCAGTGACGCGTTTGCTGCCTGCCAGGTGAAGAAGGTATTCAAGAATGTTTGTCTGCGCAGCCCGGTCGACAGCGCCGACCGCACCCAAATCAGCACCATGGTCAACAGTTTCAAGACCAGTAATTACAACCTCAAGCAGGTGTTTGCCGAATCGGCAGTGTACTGCATGGGTAACTAGTCTGTATGCAACGGTGTAAGGCAGGAGCGCCTTGCCAGTGCCTATGGTTAACGACGACGGAAGATGGTTCCGGAGAATCAGTAAAATGAAAAACACACGAGCCAATACCATGATGAAGCTATTGAGACCGGCTGCACTTGTTCTGGTTATCGCAGGGTTACTCACTGGCTGCGGTGGTGGAGCTGAAACGACTTCGACACCGGCACCAAACAATAATAACCCGGCGCCATCAGGCTACTCCGGACCAGCTCCGGCAACAGCCGATGTACAGTCCTTCAAGCTGAACCTCTGGGACAACTTGCAGATAGCGGGTCGTTGCGGTGACTGTCATAACCAGACCGTTGGTCAGACACCGTTATTCGTCCGGGATGATGATATCAACCTGGCCTACAGTGCTGCGAACACAGTCGTTAACCTGACTTCACCGGTTGATTCGCGTCTGGTAACCAAAGTGGCCGGTGGGCATAACTGCTGGCTGGCCAGTGATTCTGCCTGTGCAGCGATCATGGAAACCTATATTTCCAACTGGGCCAGTACCAGTGGATCCAACACCGGCCGTATCATCCAGCTGGCGCCCCCTCCAATCAAGGACCCGGGCGACAGCAAGACCTTCCCGGCCGACAGCTCGCTGTTTGGAAGTACGGTGCATCCTATTCTGGTCCAGCGTTGTGCCGGTTGCCATACCGATATTGCCAATAACCCGCAGTCACCGTATTTTGCCAAGGCGGATGTCGATGAGGCTTATCCGGCAGCCAAGCAGAAAATAGACCTGGATACCCCGGCCAATTCGCGCCTGGCTGTACGTCTGCGCAGTGAATTCCATAACTGCTGGAGTGATTGTGCGAGTAACGCGACTGAAATGGAAAATGCGATTACCGCGTTTGCCAATGGTATACCGCTGACGGTACTCGATCCGACACTACTGAACAGTAAGGCACTGACCCTGGCCGATGGTATCGTCGCAGCCGGTGGTAACCGTTATGAACAAAACGTAATCGCCTTGTATGAATTCAAGACCGGAACCGGGGCCGTTGCTTACGATACCAGTGGTGTCGAACCGGCGATTAATATGAACTTCAACGGCAATGTGACCTGGGTGGCAGGTTATGGTGTTGACATCCAGAGCGGTGGCCGTCTGCAGGGCAGTACCTCGTCCAGCAAGAAGCTGGCAGACCGGATCAAGCTGACCGGTGAGTACTCAATCGAGGCCTGGGTGGTACCGGCGAATGTGACCCAGGACGGCCCGGCACGCATTATCAGCTATTCGGGTAGCAATACCAGCCGTAACGTTACCATGGGTCAGACCCTGTATAACTATGAATTCATGAGCCGCAGTACTACCACCGATGCAGATGGTGCGCCATCGATGGCGACAGCCGATGCCGATGAAGACCTGCAGGCCAATCTGCAGCACGTGGTGCTGACCTATGACCCGATCAACGGTCGTCAGATCTATGTGAACGGTGTTCATACCGGCGATGTTGATGCTGTACCGGGTGGTGTACTGTCCAACTGGGACGACAGTTTCGCACTGGTGTTCGGTAACGAGGTCGGTGGTAACGGCGGTGCCCTGCAATGGAACGGTAAACTGCGCCTGGTCTCAATTTCAGACCGTGCTATGACCCAGGCACAGATCCAGCAGAACTTCGATGTCGGTGTCGGTGAGAAATTCCTGTTGCTGTTCAATGTCGAGGCCTGGAGCGGTATTCCGCAAAGCTATGTGATGTTCGAGGTCAGCCAGTACGATAATTACAGCTACCTGTTTGACAAACCTTCTCTCATCAGCCTGGATGCGAATGCAACCGCAACCAATGTACCGATACAGGGTATGAGTATTGGTATTAACGGCAAGGAGGCCGTAGTCGGTCAGGCCTATCGCAACATGGATACCGTGATCGATAGCAACAGTGACCTGCTCAATGGCACACGTCTGTCTACCCTGGGTACCGTGATTGCGAGCGAGAAAGGTCCGGATACGGACGAGTTCTTCCTGACATTCGAGGTAATCGGCGGCTTTACCAATATCCGCACGGAACCAGCCCTGTTGGCGCCTGCGCCACCGGCTGACGGTGCACCGGTACCGGATATCGGTATGCGCACCTTTGACGAGATCAATGCGAGCATGTCGGTATTGACCGGTGTCAGCACCACCGCGGTAGATACGACCTACCAGACTATCAGACAGCAACTGCCGGTAGCGGCCGATATCCTGGGCTTCGTTTCGGCGCACCAGGTGGCGGTATCGCAGATGTCGATTGAATATTGCGATAACCTGGTCTCGGATACGACAGCCAGGGCCAGCTACTTTGCGCCGTTCTCGGCCTTTACCGCGACTCCGACCGTGGCCTTTGGTGGCACCGGCAGGGACGACCTACTGGACAACATGATCGACAAGATCATGGGTACTAATCTGTCCAGTTCACCGGCAACGGCGGATGTGAAGACAGAGCTGAACGCACTGATTACCAAACTGATGCCATGTCCAGGTGGTGACTGCACCGGACGTACTGAAACCATCGTCAAGGCGAGCTGCTCGGCCCTGTTGGGTAGCGCAGTCACCCTGATGCAATAAATATTGGAACAAAGCTAACAGATAAACTGTTCGAGGACAGCAATATGGCTAAACGACGCACACCCTTGCACCCGGATGCGCCCCTGTTACATGAACTGCATAAGCGCCCGGTGACCCGGCGAGATTTTCTCGGCCAGGGGCTGATTACCGGCGCCGGCATGGTCATGGCACCGAGTTTGATGAGTCTGTTTGCCGCACCCGGCAGCGCCCACGCGGCCCTGTCCGGTGATATTGCGGCGTTCAACGCGGCTTGTGGCGCAACCACCCAGGGCGCGGGCAAGATCCCGTTTATCTGTTTCGACCTGGCCGGTGGCGCAAATATCGCCGGATCCAACGTACTGGTTGGCAAACAGGGTGGGCAGATGGATTTCCTGTCCACCGGTGGCTATAGCAAGCTGGGTCTGCCAGGCGACATCCTGCCCGGACAGGCCGATGCCAATGATCAGGTCAATCCGACCTTTATCGATAGCAGCATGGGGCTGGCCTTCCATAAGGACTCTGCGTTCCTGCGCGGAATCCTGGAAAAGACCACGCCAGCAACGCGCGCCAATATCAATGGCGCGGTGATCCCGGCGCGTTCTGATAACGATACCGGCAACAATCCGCATAATCCGATGTATGGCATCTACAAGGCCGGTGCGGACGGTTCGCTGCTGTCCCTGATCGGTTCGCGTAATTCCGATTCCGGCGGTAATTCCATGGCGCCGGCATCGATGATCGATATCGCCGTACGTCCGACCAAGGTGGATCGTCCCAGCGATGTGACCGGCCTGGTTGATACCGGTAAGCTGGTCGGTCTGTTAAGCAAGGCGGATGCAGTATCCGTACTCGAGTCCATGGTGCGCATCAGTGACGGGAAGATGCCGGCGATCACTGCCGATACCTCGATACAGGACCTGGTGCGTTGTGGCTATGTCAAGAGTGCGGACTTGGTCGATCGCTTCGGTGGTGATGGTGCACTCGATCCGCTCGCTGATCCATTTATTATCCAGGAGCTGGGCGGCACGATCTTTACCCTCGATGAGGCAACTAACGACCGTGAGTTCCGC
>CAMYJU010000004.1 GCA_947258795.1 uncultured Gammaproteobacteria bacterium
GAGCGCCTCGGATCTTGCCGCGCTGCTCGAGGTGACGGCGACGAACATCTACTACTGGCGCCGGCGCTTGCGTGAGCTCGACGGGAAGCCCAAAGCGCGCGCCAGCGCTAGCCGGGTGCCCGGCCTGGTGCGTGTTGAGGTTCGATCGGGCGAGGAGGTCAAGAGGACCGAGCCCCGCTCTTCAAGCCTGGAGGTGCGCCTTGCGCGCTCCCGCTCGATCATCGTGCCATCGGGTTTCGAGTCCACCGATCTCCGGGACCTCGTGACGGCGCTGGAAGCATGCTGACCTTCGCGGGTCACCGCATCTTCCTCGTCGCGGGTCCGACCGACATGCGCAAGTCGTTCAATGGTCTGAGTGGCATCGCCCGCGAGCGACTCAACGCAACGCCCTCCTCGCGTGATCTCTTCTTGTTCTGCAACAGAAACAGGAACCGTCTGAAAGTTCTGGTCTACGACGAATCGGGCGTGTGGGTGCTCGCGAAGAGACTCGACCGAGGCACGTTCACGTGGCCGACACTGCATGACGGCGAAGAGGCGGTGGAGTACCGAGAGGAAGAGCTTGCGCTGCTCCTCGGTGGTCTTGACGCAACGAAGTTGAACGCTCGACGTTGGCATCGACGATCGGACGAGTGCACGCTTCGACGAACGTCGGCGATCGCATCCTTGATATTTTCGAGCACAAAATCAAAATCGTCCTCAACAGAGCGCAGGATCGGCTTGGACTCCGGTACAGCAACTGCTGCCTTCTCGGCTTTCTGGGTCGCTGACTCCTGTTTCTGCTTATCATAATCCTGATTGCAGCTCGCACTCAGCAACAACAGAATGGCCAACCCGATTACACCTGTTCTCATGTTCTCCCCTCCCTTATCTAATATAATGTCTTTATACCACAGCCGCAGACCCGACTTAAACTTCCACATATAAGATCGAGTTATATCCCCGCTCTTTTTCTGCTATATCTTTGAACTTACAAATAATAAAGAGAACACCATGCTGCGCCACGAATTCCTGGGGCTGGACAAGGCCTCGATCAAGCGCTCACTGATCAAGCACCTCTCTTATACGATCGGCAAAGACGACCTGACCGCCAAACAACGCGACTGGTTCTATTCGCTGGCCTATGCGGTACGGGACCGCCTGGCCGAACGCTGGATGGAGACCATGCGCAGTTATTACCGCGCCGATGCCAAGCGTGTCTATTACCTGTCACTGGAATTCCTGATCGGTCGCAGCCTCAGCAACAGCCTGCTCAATCTCGGCATCCTGCAAGAGGCCCAGGAGGCGTTAACGGAGCTGGGGGTTGATTATGACCTGATCCGGGAACTGGAGAATGATGCCGCCCTGGGTAATGGTGGTCTCGGGCGCCTGGCCGCCTGTTTTCTGGACTCGATGGCCAGCCTGCGCCTGCCAGGCTACGGCTATGGCATACGTTATGAATACGGCATGTTTCATCAATGTATCGAGGACGGTATACAGGTAGAGCATCCGGACAACTGGTTACGCTACGGCAACCCCTGGGAATTTCCCAGAGCCGAAGTTCTGTTTCCGATCAAGTTCTATGGAACGGATGTCAGTTACACGGATGAAAGCGGCGTCACCCGCCATCATTGGGTTGACACTGAAGAAGTCATGGCCATGGCCTATGACACACCGATACCGGGATACAACACCAATACGGTCAACAATATGCGCCTTTGGGCGGCCAAGGCAACGCGTGACTTTGACCTGGACTACTTCAATGTCGGCAACTATATCAAGGCCGTTGAGGACAAGAACCATTCGGAAAACCTGTCCAAGGTCCTGTACCCTGACGACACGACCTACATGGGGCGTGAGCTGCGACTCAAGCAACAGTATTTTTTCGTCAGCGCATCGCTACAGGATATCCTGTTCCGCTATATGAAATTTCACAAGACACTGGACCAGTTTCCTGACAAGGTTGCAATACAGCTGAACGACACCCATCCGTCGATTGCGATACCCGAACTGATGCGCATATTGCTAGATATCCATCACCTGGAATGGGGCAAGGCCTGGGACCTGACCCGACGTACCTTTGCCTACACCAACCATACGCTGATGCCGGAAGCACTGGAGACCTGGCCGGTCAGCCTGATGCAGCAGGTGTTGCCCCGCCACCTGA
Source organism: uncultured Gammaproteobacteria bacterium (assembly GCA_947258795.1). Classification (GTDB taxonomy): domain Bacteria; phylum Pseudomonadota; class Gammaproteobacteria; order DRJJ01; family DRJJ01; genus DRJJ01. Next base: position 2,144 of record CAMYJU010000004.1, read on the forward strand.
ATATTATCTATGCGATTAACCAGCGTTTTCTGGACGAGGTAAGACATCATTATCCCGGCGATATTTCATTGCTGCAACGCATGTCACTGATCGATGAAAGCGCAGGCCGCCGGGTGAGAATGTCCCACCTCGCCATAGTCGGCAGTCATACCGTCAACGGTGTATCGGAAATCCACACCCAGCTCATGCGTGACACAATATTTTCGGACTTCAGCAAATGCTATCCGGACAAGATCATTAACCAGACCAACGGTATTACACCGCGCCGCTGGCTGCATCAATGCAATCGCAACCTGTCCTCGCTGATCAGTGGGAAAATCGGTCGTGACTGGGTACTACAACTGGAGAAACTGAATAAACTGACCGGGCTGGCCAATGACCCCGGATTTCAGGAGGCCTTCAGCTCCGTCAAACGCGCCAACAAGCAGAAACTAGCCATATTGATCCGCATCCACCTGAACATGGAGGTCAATGTGGATTCCCTGTTCGATGTGCAGATCAAACGCATACACGAATACAAGCGCCAGTTACTGAACCTGATGCACGTGATCACGCTGTACAACCGCATCCGTCACGACAAGGCCGATGGCATGGTACCTCGCACTGTTATCTTCAGCGGCAAGGCGGCCCCCGGTTATGTCATGGCCAAGCTGGTGATCAGGCTGATCCACGATGTCGCTGACACCATAAATAACGACCCGATTGTTGGTGACCGGCTCAAGCTGATCTTTATTCCGAATTATGACGTCAGTACGGCCTCTGACATCATACCGGCCGCCGAACTGTCGCAACAGATCTCGACCGCCGGTACCGAGGCATCGGGTACCGGCAACATGAAACTGGCACTGAATGGCGCGCTGACTATCGGAACCCTGGACGGGGCCAATATCGAAATACGCGAAAAGGTCGGTGATGACAATATCTTCATCTTCGGACTGAATGCGAAAGAAATATACGACCTGAAACAAAACCATTACAAGCCGGGCGACTACTACCAAAGCGACCCGGAATTGCATGAAGTACTGGATATGATTAAAAACGGATATTTCTCACCGACAGAGCCTGAACGCTATCACAGTATTATCAAGAACCTGCTCGACATGGGCGACCAGTACGTGTTGCTGGCCGACTATCGCAGTTATATCGATTGTCAGAAACGGGTCGACGAGTTCTACCGGAATCCGGCTGACTGGAATCACAGCGCTATACTGAATGTGGCCAACATGGGTTATTTTTCCAGTGACCGGACCATTATGGAATACGCCCGGAAAATCTGGCACACCAGTCCCGTTGCGCACGAATAAAGCCGGCTGGATTCAGCGTAAATCAGCTCGCCGATTTCAGGTCATGGGCCAGCGGCATCAGTTCATCGAGTGGCTGCGGTTTGGCAATACCGTAGCCCTGTACATAATCAACGCCGATATCTTTCAGTATTCCGTGGATGTGCTCGTTTTCAACAAATTCTGCAATACTCTTGATACCCATCACGCCCGCTAGTTGGTGAATGGACTTTACTATCTCCCGGTCTATTGGATCGTCGACAATATCCCGCACAAACGCGCCATCAATTTTCAGATAATCAACCGGCATGTTTTTCAGATAAGCGAACGAGCTCAGCCCGCTGCCGAAGTCATCCAGCGCAAACCGTACACCCAGTAATTTGAGTCGCTCAATAAAGTTTATTGCTGTGGCAAAGTTGGCGATTGCCGAGGTTTCGGTGATCTCGAAACAGATGGAGCCGGATTGAAGTTCACATTCACTGACCATTTTCTCCACCTGCGTGCAGAAGTCCTCACTACCGAGTGAATTGCCCGATATATTAATGGATATCATCTCAAAATAAGCATGGCCGGCAATGGCAAGCTGAGCAGTCAACCACACAAGTGTTTCCCTGATCACCCACAGGTCCAGGGTCGGCATCAGATCATAGCGCTCTGCTGCAGGCAGAAACAGCCCGGGCGGTATCAGCTTGCCATCGATGTCTTTCATACGCACCAGAATCTCGCCATGCATACCAACACCGTGGATATCAGCGCTAGGACTGATCGTCTGAAAGTACAGAACCAGGTCATCACGTTCTATCGCCTGGATAATCTCGGTGACCAGCTGGATCTCGTTATGCCGGCGGCCTGACTCACTGTCCTTGCGATGATAGACATGCACGCAATTGCGACCCAGGTCCTTGGCCGCATAACAGGCGATATCAGCGGCACTCATAATATCGCTGACGCTCTCGCTCTCTTCATTGATTTCGACAATGCCGATACTTGCGCCGACATCAAATATCTTGTTCTCCCAGGAGAAGCGGCTTTCCTTGACATAAAGCCTGATCGCATCCGCTAGCTCAATCGCCTGATCTACCGAACAGTTTTCCAGCAGCACCCCGAACTCATCGCCACCCAGCCGCGCCACCACGTCGGATTCCCTGAGCATGCCCGGTATCCCTTCCGCGAGACGTTTTAGCAAAGCATCCCCCGCCACATGGCCACAGGTATCGTTTACCACCTTGAACTGGTCAAGATCGATGTAGAACACACAGGATTTCGTATTCGTGGCCCGTGCGGTGCGCAAAGCCATTTGCAGTATGGTTTCGAATTCTCCACGATTCAGCAACTTGGTCAGCGAATCGTGTGTCGCCTGGTAACCGAGTCGCTCTGTCAGTTGCAACTGCTCGGTGACATCACGGAACACGATGACATAGCCCAACTCCTTACCGTCAATGCCGAGTATCGGCGTACGCGAGCTTTGTATGTGAAAACGGGCTCCATCACGCCGGAACAGTTGCTGGCTGCCGACAACATTATGAAACCAGTCCTTGTCATATTCGCGGCGGTTGTGACCATGGTCGGGGTTTTGTATAACCCTGAACACTTCCGTCAATGGATGGCAGTGTGATTCGAATACGTCCCAACCGGTTAATTCCTCGGCGACCGGGTTCAGGTACAGCACTTGACCTTCGTTATTAGTTGTAATCACACCATCGGCGATTGCATCCAGCGTTATCTGTGCACGCTCCTTTTCTTCCAGCAAGGCATATTCCATTGCCTTTCTCGAACTGATATCCAGCAGGTAGCCATCGTAATGTGTCAAACGTCCCTGATCGTCGTAGACAGGAATAGTGTAATCGTAAACCCAGCATTCTGTACCATCATGCAGGCGTATACGGTAATCCTGCTCTAGCACATGTATACCGCTTTCATTGGAATGATTGAATTCCGAATTCCTTACCCGTTCACGGTCCTGGTCACTGATCAGACTTTCAAATGAGACACCTTCATTCATTAACTGCTCGGCGTCATAACCAAATTGCCGAACGGCACTGGATATATACTCGATCGGCCAGCCCGGTTCGGCAAAACTGCGGTAGACCACGACGGGTCCGTCATAGAACAGACGCCGCTCGCGCTTCAGGTTATCGATTGCCTCTTGTTTGCCGGCGATCTCCCAGCCCAGCTTTTCATTAGTGTCCGTGAGCTGACTGACCAGGCTCCGCTTGTCCAGACCCAGCCTTAATGAGCGTTTGACCGTGCGATGGTAATTGCTGGCGATATAGCTCATTGCCAAGAAGTAGACCACCAGCAGCCATCCCAATGTCTGGTAAGCCGATGTCGCAGTCAACACCAGCCAGACCGATACCGGGATCAGTGCGGCCAGCTGGAATGCGAGATAGGTGCGTAATACCACAGCATAGGTATTCGCACCGGCAGACACACCGGCCAGTGAAAAGAATACTATCGCCTGATAGTGTAATGGCCATGATGCATCTAGCATCAGCATGCTGGATGCCCATAGCAGACCACTGATGAAATTACATAGAGAAAAGCCAAGCACCCAGTTGGTGGCCGGTTGCACCTGCTTGTCCTTTTTATTATAGGCCAACACCAGTGCAACCCGGCATATGGTTACCATCAGGATGGCCCCCCACCACAGCATTAAATACTGTATCGGAGCCACATTCCATAACACACCCAACAGCACCGTAGCGACAATGAACGCAGCCGTGATCGAAGGTATGGCCTGAGAGAACAGCAGTGCAGTCTGCTCGGCAAGCAGCTCATCCCCTGATTCTGATGTCCTATACGCATCATGCTGGGCGGCCGCGCGTACTGTTGACTGTCTAGACAACGAGAAATCTCCCAAAAAACCAGTAAACCCGTATACCGGTTAGCGGCCATACTGGTGCGGATCCTTAATCAGAAATGCGAACCCGATAATATTAGTTTTATCTTATTGATTTTTATATTAATTTATTTTTACAGGGACTTGGCAATAAAAAAGCGGGCGAGCCTGACTAAGGCTCACCCGCTTTCGGAGGCCTGCCGCACAGGCAGATATCAGCAGGTTTAGCGCTTCATGGAATCGAAGAACTGGTTATTGGTCTTGGTGTCCTTGAGCTTGTCGAGCAGGAACTCCATCGCCGCGAGCTCATCCATCGGATGCAACAGCTTGCGCAAGATCCACATCTTCTGCAGCTCGGCCGGATCGGTAAGTTTTTCTTCGCGACGTGTGCCGGAACGATTGATGTTGATCGATGGATAGACACGCTTCTCGGCGATACGCCTGTCCAGATGCAGTTCCATGTTACCGGTACCCTTGAATTCCTCGTAGATCACGTCGTCCATACGCGAACCGGTCTCGATCAGCGCGGTGGCCAGTATGGTCAGGCTGCCACCCTCCTCGATATTGCGCGCAGCACCGAAGAAACGCTTCGGGCGGTGTAACGCATTGGCATCGACACCACCGGTCAGTACCTTGCCGGATGACGGGATCACGGTGTTATAGGCACGTGCCAGCCGGGTAATCGAATCCAGTAATATCACCACGTCACGTTTGTGTTCAACCAGTCGCTTGGCCTTCTCAATGACCATTTCGGCCACCTGCACGTGGCGACTGGCCGGCTCGTCAAATGTACTCGATACCACTTCACCGCGTACCGAGCGCGCCATTTCGGTCACTTCTTCAGGGCGCTCATCGATCAGTAAAACAATCAGGTAACATTCAGGATGGTTAGTGGTTATAGACTGGGCAATATTTTGCAGCATCATGGTCTTGCCGGCCTTTGGTGGTGACACGATCAGGCCACGCTGTCCCTTGCCCACAGGGGATACCAGGTCGATAATACGTGCTGTCAGATCCTCGGTGCTGCCGTTACCCAGCTCCATTTTCAGCCGCTCATTCGCGAACAGCGGCGTCAGATTCGAGAACAGTATCTTGCGCTTGGCGTTCTCGGGTGAATCGAAGTTGATCTCGTTGACCTTGAGCAGTGCGAAGTAACGCTCGCCTTCCTTCGGAGGGCGAATCTTTCCGGAAACCGTATCACCGGTACGAAGATTAAAACGCCTTATCTGGCTGGGTGATACATAGATATCGTCAGGACCTGCCAGGTAGGAGCTGTCGGCTGAGCGCAGAAAGCCGAAACCATCCTGCAGAATTTCGAGTACACCGCCACCAAATATATCCTCACCGCCCTTGGCATGCGCCTTGAGTATGGCGAAAATCACATCCTGCTTGCGGGAACGGGCCATGCCTTCCAGCTTCACAGACGTGGCAATCTCAAGTAGTTCGGCTACGGTTTTTTGTTTAAGTTCAGTCAGATTCATGATTTGAAATACACAGTTTGAGTTTTGATTGTTGGAAAAGCACTGCACGGCCCGGACGGGCCAACATTATTTTCTACGAGGAATTAGATGATTCGGCGTACTAATAATGAATTTTGATTTAGTAGGCAAATACTAGCATGCAATACTGAAAGCGTCCAGACCCCGGGGCTGGACACCGGAATCTCAGATATTGCTGTCGATAAATGCAGTCAGTTGTGATTTTGATACAGCACCGACCTTGGTTGCCTCAACATTGCCATCCTTGAAAAGCATCAGAGTCGGTATGCCACGTATACCAAATTTCGGTGGTGTCCCCGGGTTATCATCGATGTTCAGCTTGGCTACCTTGATTCGGCCGTCATATTCCCTGGAAATCTCATCCAGTATCGGCGCGATCATCTTGCATGGACCACACCATTCGGCCCAGTAATCCACCAGTACCGGTTTATCTGATTTGAACACTTCCTCATCAAAAGAGTCATCCGTCAGATACACAATATTTTCGCTCACGCTAGAAGCCTCCTAAATGCACTGTTTCCGGTATTTCCATTCCGGTATACCGGGCATCATAATGATCATGATTTGCCGGAACCATCCGTTTGACTGCATGAGATCCGCACCGGAAACATCAAGGCAGGGCGGAGAAAAACGGCGTGGACGGACACTAGGGCTGATCAGCTATCATGGTGTGCCCATTTGATCTGAAACCGCGACAGATTGCAAGTCAAACATAGCTGTCCGGGAGGGTATGGTTTCCGGCATTTTGGCGAATACTGCCTTCCGGGGCCAAATTGTTGTATTCTGTGCATCCTATGAGTATGAAACATCTATCTGAACAACGGTTTTCTGACTTTGAATTCTCCGATGCCCTGCAACAGGGCATACGGGATGCCGGATTCGAATTTTGCACACCCATCCAGGCCGACACGCTGCCCATTGCCATGACTGGCAAGGATGTCGCGGGCCAGGCACAGACCGGCACCGGGAAATCAGCCGCTTTCCTGCTGGCCGCCCTGCACCACCTGGAAACGCATCCACCTGACCCTGAGCGCAAACCGACCCAGCCGCGCGTCCTGGTACTGGCGCCAACACGTGAGCTGGCCATACAAATCCATGATGACGCCGAGGTGCTGGCCAGGCATACCGGTTTCAAACTTTCACTGGTATACGGTGGCACCGGTTATGAGAGCCAGCGACAACAGCTGGAACAGGGCACGGACGTCCTGATCGGCACACCCGGCCGGATTATCGACTATTTCAAACAACATATATTCGATCTCAAGGCCATACAGGTCATGGTGCTGGACGAGGCGGACCGCATGTTTGACCTGGGGTTTATCAAGGATATTCGTTATTTGTTACGACGCATGCCCAGCCCCGACAAGCGCCTGAATATGCTGTTTTCCGCAACCCTGTCCTACCGCGTCACCGAACTGGCCTACGACCATATGAACAACCCGGAAATGGTCCAGATCGAGCCGGACAAGGTAACAGCCGATCGCGTATCGCAACAAATCTACTACGCCGCCAACCACGAAAAGATCCCGCTATTACTGGGTCTGCTCAATCATATGGACCCGAAACGCACGATTGTGTTCGTCAATACCAAGCGTGCTGCCGAAAGGATCTGGGGCTACCTGAAAACCAATGGTTATGATGCCGCGGTATTGTCCGGCGACGTCCCGCAGAAAAAACGTATCAGCCTGCTAAAGCAGTTTCAGAGTGGAGAGTTACCAGTACTGGTTGCGACCGATGTCGCGGCGCGCGGCCTGCATATCCCGGATGTCAGTCATGTATTCAACTTTGACCTGCCCCAGGATGCCGAGGACTACGTCCATCGTATCGGCCGTACTGCCCGCGCCGGCGCCAGCGGTGACGCCATCAGTTTTGCGTGTGAGGACTATTCTTATTCCCTGCCCGAAATAGAAGAATATATCGGCCATAAAATAGAATCTGCCGCAGTTGATAGCGAGATACTGGTCAGCGACCCGAAGCCACCCGAACGGATCAAGCGTAGGCGGCCATCCGGCTCAACCAAAGGCAACAAGGGGCGACCCCGACAAGGCGGTGGCCACAAGCACAGACATAAAAAACCCGATTGATCATGGCAGAGTCCGAGCAACTGCTACTCCAGGTTCCGGAACTAAATGATTTCGACAGCCCGGTGGTCATCTCTGATCCGAAGCAGGTAAGCGCGTGGCTGGATAATCTGCCAGTACTCAATCTGGCCTATGTACTACGCCAGACCATCGATGCCGTAGAACCGATGATCGTCAACCCGCTTGACGCAGCACGACGTATGAAGCTGCTGGAGCTGTACCGTCGCAGCGCGATCAGCCTGTATCCATCAGCCAACAAGGACAACCTGCGCCAACTACCCATCAACACACAGCAACGTAAACAGGCAGTTATCGACACCGGGCTGCTGTGCCAGCATCTGGCCAATGGCTACAAGCGCGTCGCAGCCGATTGCTACCGTGACGGCAAACAGATGCTCAATCTGCCGCTGATGCATATCGCCGTTTATCGTGCCCTGGAAATGCTCGCACTGGCCGTGGTGCATGCGTTCAGAAGTTACAGTAGCGTACCGGCCTATAGCTGGCTGGAAATACATCAGTTATTTGCCCTGGCCGAACGCCAGCAGGCCGGCGATGCCACCATTCCCGGCACGTCGAACCAGATCAGCATCGGCCATCTGTACCGACGCTTGCTGCTGCTATCGATTTCCGATCCGTTCCATATGACCGAGGGTGCCGCAATACAGGTTTACAAACAGCTCGGCGAATATGCCCATCTTGCCCGGATTGAGGTCAGACAGGCCAGCCAGGCTGACGAGTATCATATCGACCTGCTTGCCGACAGCCCTCCGGTCCAGGTGAGCCGATTACCGCCAGAGACCGATGCACAGGCAGCGCGCACACTGGATATCTCCGCACTGACACATACCGCGGACCAGCATGACTATGCATCTTTACAACAATCATCCGCCGCTGAACACGTCTGCTTGCGACTGTTTCACCCGCAAGCCGCTGGTAAGCGTACACGTCAGGATGAACGCCTGCCTGCCAGCCACCGGATCAGTGTCTGCTTCGGTCTGCAGGCACTTTGTGGCCTGATTGGCCAGCCGGACGCAGATCATGAACTGCTGCACTGGCGCATACTTAATACCAGTGATAACGGAATCGCAATCAAGTCATCACGTGAAATACCCAACGATATCTTCGTCGGGGATCTGGCCGGTCTGCTGGACACGGGCAAACAGCAAACCCATCAGCATCGTGTACTGGCCACTCAGGTCCGGTGGATGAAACAGGATGATAACGGTCAGATCGAGATTGGACTGAAATATCTATGCGGTGATATAAAGGCAGCGCATTGCAGGCTCGCGGATGATGACCCGCTTGATAGCCGCGATTACTATGGCGTCGTAGTCACACCGACCGAATCGCCCGCCAGCCCCGAGCTTATCCTGCCCAAGGGCGCATACCGGCGCGGACGCATACTCACACTGATGGTGCAGGGAAGGTGGCAGACCATCGAGGCCGGATTCCTGACAACCGATACATTTACATTTGACCAGTTTTCCTACAAGGTAATCGCCTAGCCATGAGCAACAAACCCATCTTCACCTCCGAGACCAAGTGCAGTTTCTGTGTTGGCAGCAAATGCTGCACCTATATGACCCAGAAAATCGAAACGCCACGCACAAAATACGACTTTGAACACCTGCTCTGGCAACTCGCACATGAAAATGTTCAATGCTATCAGGACACCGACGGCTGGTACCTGATGTTCCGCTCGCGCTGTATACATCTAAAAAAGTCAGGTGGTTGCAAAATCTATAAGACACGCCCGCAGATTTGTCGCGATTACGACAATGACTACTGCGAATATGACGAATCGCCGGAGAAAAACTTCAAAAAGTTTTTCGATGGCTATGATTCCCTGCACAAGTACTGCAAGAAACGTTTCAAGAAATGGAAGCGTTGACTAGCCGGGCTTTGCCAATATGCATCCCTACGCATCACCGACCGTCATTCCCGCGCAGGCGGGAATCCAATTGCAAATAATTTTCTTAAGCCAACATTGTCAACATGCCTGCAATGGATTCCGGACAAGTGCTGCGCACTTTCCGGAATGACGATAGTTGGGTATATCTGACATCTGATATCTGAACCCACACCCCTGGCTTGTAGCCCGAATGAAGTGCAATAATATCCGGGAGGGACGCTGAACAGCAAACATCAGCCTGGCATAATCTCGTTAAATCCGTGTATCGCCATAAAATCCTCTACGTCCCTGACCGGACCTTTCGTATCCGGTTGCAACACCGCCAGCAAATAGCCGATACCAAAGCTGCGCGCAGAGCGTAACACCGCCAGGCTATCATCGACCAGTAGCGTATGCGCAGGATCATAGGGGTGCTTCAGGCCCAGCCTGCGCCAGAAGTCATTGTCCTCCTTTGGCACGCCGAAATCATGCGCACAAATCAGCTCGTCAAAATGGCCTGACAGTTGCGTCTTCTGCATCTTCAGCTCCAGGCTTTTCATGTGTGCATTGGTGACCAACAACACCCGTTTGTCATGTTGACGCAAGGCATCGAGAAAATCGGTCACATGCGGATGGACCGCTATCAGATGATCGACCTCCTGTTTCAGCAACGCAATATCCAGCCCCAGCTCCCCGGTCCAGAAATCGATGCAGTACCAGTTCATGGTACCCTCTTCCTCCCTGAAACGCGGAAACAGGTAGTCCCTCGCCTGTTCTATGGTGATACCTGATTTTTCAGCGTAGCGCCTGGGTACATGCTCGCGCCAGAAATGATTGTCGAAATTCAGGTCCAGCAGAGTGCCGTCCATATCGAGAAAAACGGTATCAATAACAGACCAATCAATATTCGCCAGACTCATGCTCACCCCGGATATCGCGTCCAATCCGTTCCCATTATGAGACCTTGATGCACACGCTGCCAGTAATAATTGTCAATAATTATCTGGCGAAAACACCAGAAGCTGCCATAATTTGGCAAGGTGAACCTGTATCGAACACAACAAGGATCATGCTGAACAGACATATGATAAATAGATATTCAACCAGGTCGATCCCGTGTTTGCTAACTGCATTGCTGTTTGCGGGCATACTATCATCGGCCAGCGCAAGCAACCAGTCCGAACTTGAAGACTGGTTTAACAGCGATGACGATGAGGAATTCGGCTCCATCGAGAACGTTAACGAAGGCGAACTGCAATTCCTGAGCAAACTGCCCGATAAACCGGTGCACTACCATCAGAACAAACTCAGAATCAGCAACACCAGCCTGGATGATGGCTGGGTCCGCCTGCAGCAGTGCCACTACAATATGGACCATTTCCCGCGCGTACAAATCGTCTACCGCCCGGAACGAATACGTAAGCTAAAAATCGTTTCAAAGAAGAATATCGAGCTGGCCTGGGTTGAAAATGCGAGCATACAACTTGTCAATGTCGACAAGGGCGCAACACTATGCGCACAAGCCGAGACCCGGGCCCTGTCAAAAAATATCGATGGTAGCTACACGCTCAAAAACGGCCCGTACATGCGCAAGTTTCTGGATGGTTATTACCCGATGCATGTATCTATCGAAGTCAGTTTCCCGGAGCAACTGGAATTTGCAGCCGTATACCCGGTGCAGCAACAAGGATTTGATGTCAGTAAAAAACCAAATATGGTGCAGCTGGATGCCTGGTTCGAGGGCCGCCTGAACACCATCCTGCAGTTGAAACAGCGCTGAAAGATATAGCACTGGCCAGCAGTGACCCATATCTGTGATAATGGGAATCCGATCCGGATCGTAGTCTGTTATGCGCACAAAACCCCGTATTCTCGATATCACCAGCCTGGCCAAAACACGCTGTTTTCATATCGAAGGCCTGCACCTGGAGTTTTCCAATGGTGTGCAGGCACATTACGAACGTCTGAAAGGCGCAGCCAGGGGTGTCGTACAGATAGTACCCATGCTGGACCCACACACCATACTGCTGGTACGCGAATATGCCGCCGGATTTGATCGCTATGAACTGAGCTTTCCGAAAGGCGGCATCGAGGATAACGAGGATATGCTCAGTGCGGCCAATCGTGAAATCATGGAGGAAACCGGTTACGGAGCGCATACACTCAGGCATCTGCATAGCATGACCATCGCACCCGGCTATCTCGAACACCAGACTCACCTGATACTCGCGACCGACCTGTACCCCCAAACCATGAAGGGAGACGAACCGGAGGAAATAGAGGTTGTTCCCTGGTCACTGGACAAAATGGATGAGCTGCTGGCACAGGATGATTTTACCGAAGCACGCAGTATAGCGGCTCTGTTTCTTGTACAACAGGCACTGAAAAATGGAACTGTTTGATCAGGAAAACAGGCGCAAGCTGCTGCTGCAACTGATCCCGGTCGCGGAGGCCACCGGTCATCTGATCAAGCCGTATCAGCATACAGATCTGACCGTGACACAAAAAAATGATAACACTCCGGTCACCGAAGCCGACCTGGCCGCCCATCGGCATATCACGGAATATCTGGCGCAACTTACACCCGGCATACCCTGTCTGTCTGAAGAGTCACCACAGATCATGATCCAGGGACGGCGCGACTGGCACGTCTACTGGCTGATCGACCCGCTGGATGGAACACGGGAATTTATCAATGGCGGAGACGCCTATACCATCAATATTGCACTGATTATCAATCACCAGCCTGCGATCGGACTGATCCATCTACCCAGCAGCGGTGAGACCTGGTATGCCAACCGGGGAGACAGCGCATACTATCGGGACGCCAGTGGCAAGCAACAAATCATACAGACACGTACACTGCCATCGGTAGCGGTCGTTGCGATCGGTTATCGCCGGCGCTTTCACGGGCAGTTACAGCATCTGCTGGAACGCCTGGGTGCACATGAGATAATACATCGCGCCAGTTCGCTGAAATCCTGCCTGGTCGCATCGGCACGGGCAGACCTGTACCCGTGTTTCGGCCCGACCTCGGAATGGGATACCGCGGCAGCCCAGTGTATTGTTGAACAGGCCGGCGGCCGTATTACTGATATGCACATGCAACCGCTAAGCTACAATCGGCGCGAGACACTCGAGAACCCGCCGTTCATTGTGACAGGTGATCGAAACTATGACTGGAGCAGCCTGTTGTCAACCTGCTGAACGGATCAATCCTGACATTGCTGCTGGTCGTAAACCGACATCACGGCCTTCAGCTCATTCAGGACCTGGCTGACTTCTTCCTGGCTCATGCCATTGGTCTGGGAAATGGTCTGTCCGTCTTCCAGTGATGTAATCACCGCGCGCACGGTACTACAGCCTGACTGGCATATTGCCTCGATGCATAGATTGACACTATCAGTATGGGGCATACAAATACCTTGTTTCATAGAGGTTAATTATATGGCTGTCGCCACGGTACGCAAGCGGCTTATTAATCGCCTCATAGCTCTTTTAACAACTTGTCAAGCCGCTTGGCCGAAACCGGACCGTCTGTTTTCAGTTCCTGGGCAAACAGTGACACCCTGAATTCCTCTATCTGCCAGCGAAATGCCCACCATCCGTCATCGGCCACCACCTCGGCGGGGTCATCACCGGCGTAACGCAACCATGCCGACCAGTACGGCTGCACCTGTAACTGTAACGGCCTGTCGCGCTCGAAATTGTTTTGCAGGCGCTGCAGACGTATCTGTATTGCCTTCAGGTAACGTGAGTAATGTTTCACATATGAGTAGCCAACCTGACTGACAAATCCCGGGTACAGCAGCCAGTGCAGTTGCTGCTGGATGTCGGCGACCGCCTGCATCTGATTCAGCGCGATCGACCCGCCCAGTTGCGAACGTAGCTGGTGAAATTGTTTCAGGACCTCCGACAATATGTCCGCAAGATCGTTTGCGTACACAAGCAGTTGCTCCCGGACCTGCTCACTGTGACGGACAAACTGTTGCTTGTTCCGCACATGCAACTGTTCACTGCCCCAGGTACTGGCCAACAAGGCCTGGATAAAATCAGACTTCAGCTGGTCACAGGCACCGACCGGTGCATAGTGCAAACACATGGTACTGATATGCGGGATATGTTTTCTGACATAGGCTAGCTTGTCGGTACAGGTCAATGCAAACAGGGCACGCATACCCGCCAGATGTTCCCTGTTAGCCCGCTCCTGTGTATCGTACAGGCGTATCGAGACCGATCCCTGCCGGTCGCTCAGTGCCGGGTACAGGGTCATGTCTACACCATGTCTCTGCAGGCTTGCCTGTAACGGCAGGCCGTCAAAATCCCATTCCCTGATATCATCGCGCTCCAGTTCATGTCCGGTACCCGCTGCCGGCGCGCGAGCAGCAATCTCACCCAGCTGATCCTGTAATTCGGACAGTGACCGTGAGACCTTGACCGCCTTATCATGCTCATCGATTACCTCGTACCGCATACGCAGATGGTCTGGCAATGCCTGTTCATTCCAGGCGCTACCGTCAATCTGCACACCGGTAATACGTTTCAGGTGAAACCCCAGTTGCTCATACAACGGTGCACCATCAATATTCATGGACTGCAGGGCCGCATCGGCAAAGTCAGGGATGGGCACCAGCTTCCTGCGCAATACCTTGGGCAGGGCGCGCATCAACGCAATCACCTTGTCACGTATCAGGCCAGGTACCAGCCATGCAAAGCGCTGCTCGTTCAACTGGTTCAACACGGCCAGCGGTATACGTGCGGTTACGCCATCCTTTTCATCTGCCGGATCGAAATGGTACTGCAACGCAATCGGAATGCCATTGATGTAAAGATAATCCGGAAAACGCTCGCCACTGGCGACACTGTCATCACCCTGCAACACCTCCTCCCGTGTCATGGTGAGCATGTCGGGGTCCTGCTGCTGTTGTTTTTTCAGCCAGCGCTCGAAACCGGCCGCATTGACAATATCGGCCGGCAAATGCCTTTCATAGTATTCAAACAGGCATTGTTCGTCGGCCAGCAGATCACGACGACGTGATTTGTGTTCGAGCTGCCCGATCTCATCCAACAGGGCACGATTATGCTGCAGACAGGCTGCCCTGCCCTGGTATTGACCCTGTACCAGTCCTTCACGTATAAAACACTCGCGCGCCAGCTCCGTGTTCACCGAACCATAGTAGACCCGGCGCCCGGCCACCAGCACCAGCCCGAACAGACTGATCTGTACCCTGGCCATGACTCCACCACTACGCTGATCAAAATGGATATCGCTGTACTGATACCTGAGCAGGTGTTGCGCCAGTTTCTCCACCCATTCCGGCTTGATCGGGGCGACGGTATGAGCGAATAACTGGCTGGTCTCAATCAGTTGCGCGGCCATAATCCATTTACCGCCCTTACCGGACATCGATGAACCCGGGAATATCCTGAATTGCTTGTCATGACTCCCCTTGTAAATCCGCTCCTCGTCTTTGAAGCCGATCTGACTGACCAGTCCTGACAATAGCGCCCGGTGAACATTGTCATCGTCGGCTGGCTGCTGGTTCACCGACAAACGCATTTCCCGTACCTGGGTATATAACTGTTGATAGATGTCCCGCCATTCCAGCATGCGCATGAACGACAGAAAGTGCTCGCTACACCAGCGCCTGAGCTTGCGCCGGGAAAGATCATGCATGGCCTGCTGCCAGGCCTTCCATATATTCAGTATCGCAATAAATTCGGAATTGGAACTCATGAACTGCTCATGCGCCTCGGCAGCCTGCTGTTTTTTATCCATGGGCCGTTCACGTGGATCGGCTATCGATAAAAACCCGGCGATGACCAGCACCTCAGCGAGACTGCCCTCGGTATACCCTTCCATGATCATGCGACTGATACGCGGGTCGGTCGGGAAGCGCGACAGGTCTTTTCCCATCGCGGTCAACTGTCGCTGCCTGTCTACCGCACCCAGTTCGAATAACAGCCGATAGCCGTCATTAACTGCCTTGTTATCCGGCTTTTCCATAAACGGGTAGTCTTCGACACTGCCTATACCCAGTGCCAGCATGCGCAATATCACCGCAGCGAGATTGGTGCGTTTTATCTCAGGGTCGGTAAACTCACTACGCGCCTGGTAGTCGTCTTCTGTATACAGCCGGATGCAGACTCCTTCTGCTATACGTCCGCAACGACCCTTGCGCTGATCGGCTGATGCACGGGATATTTTTTCGATAGGCAGCTGTTGTACACGGTTGCGTGTACTGTAGCGACTGATACGTGCTTCGCCACTGTCGACCACATAGCGTATACCTGGCACTGTCAGGGCTGTTTCCGCGACATTGGTCGCCAGCACGATACGCCGCCCCTGGTGTTGTCTGAATATCCTGTCCTGCTCGGCTGCGGACAGGCGTGCAAACAACGGCAGGATTTCCGTCCCCGACGGATGATGTTTACGCAAGGCCTCGGCCGCGTCACGGATTTGTCGTTCACCCGGCAGGAAAACCAGTACATCACCGCGATCCAGCCGGGACAGTTCATCCACGGCATTCAGTATGCCCTCATTCAGATCGCGACTGACTGTTTCACCGTTACTGCCGATGTAGCTGAGCGGCTCATAGCGAACCTCGACAGGATAAGATCGACCGGAAACCTCGATCACCCGGGCGTCGTTAAAATGCCTGGCGAAACGCTGCGTATCGATAGTCGCCGAAGTGATAATCAGCTTCAGGTCAGGGCGCTTCGCTAACAGCCTGTGCAAATAACCGAGCAGGAAATCGATATTCAGACTGCGCTCATGGGCCTCATCGATAATGAGGGTATCGTAGGCGAGCAACCATGGGTCATGCTGCGTCTCTGCCAGCAGGATGCCATCGGTCATCAGCTTGATTACGGTCTGATCACTGACTCTGGAATGGAACCGGACCTGGTAGCCAATCTGCTCGCTTTCACCGGTTTTGAGTTCTTCTCTCAGGCGTTCTGTAATACTGCGCGCCGCGATACGCCTGGGCTGCGTATGCCCGATCATACCCGCTGCGCCGCGACCCAGTTCCAGGCATAACTTCGGGATCTGGGTGGTTTTACCGGAGCCTGTTTCACCGGCAATGATCACTACCTGGTTTTCCTGCAAGGCCTCGAGTATTTCGTCACGATGCTCGGTGATCGGCAATTCAGGCGGGTAATCCGGTACTGGCAGACTGGCCAGCCTCGCCGTAAATTCTGCGTGCGAATCGTCTATAGCCTGCTGTAAGGCCGGCAGCGCACGATCAACCGGTTTGCCTGACTGAATACGGCGTTCAACCTGTTTAATACGCTTGCGCAGACGCGGACGGTCACGCAGGCGTGTACGCTCCAGGCCTTGCTTGAGGTCAGCAAGCTGTTGTTTCGGATCAGGCATAAAGCCTATTCTACCTTATGACGCTGTAGCAGAAGCATCACTTGCAGGGAAAAGGAAATCACGCATTGGAGCGCGGTAACAACTTATCATATCCAAAATGCCCGGTAGTATGCCGGATAAAGACACGTTGTGAATACATCCCTGTAAGCTTGTCGGCCGTTTCCATGCGGCCGACGGTCTTTGTCAGGCATACTACCGAGCACTGCACCACAGACAAAAAAAAGCCTGTACGGCATCACCGTACAGGCCCTTTTTGAGTCGCTTGTCAGCAGTCTTACTTGCTTTCGAAACGCTTCTGCATCATAGCCATGTGATCTTCATAGGCCTTCTTGCGTGCTTCCATCATTTCCTTGTGACGAGCTTCCATTTCCTTGCGGACTTCTTCGTGACGCTTGCGGGCCTCTTCCATGTGCTTGTGGTTTTGTTCAGCGATGTTTGCAAACTGAGGCTGGGCACCTTCGAACTGCTTGTTGAATTCAGCAGCGGATTTCAGCTGAGCTTCGTAAGCAGCACGCATTTCTTTCTGCTGTGCTTCAAAGGCTTCCTGCTGGGCCTTGGCCTGTTCCTGAGTCTGGGCAGGAGCCGCATAAGGGGCATGACCATAAGGTGCTCCGTAGTAAGGCGCATAACCATAACCGTTGTTGCCATAACCATTACCATAGCCGTTACCACGAACATTACTGCTCATGTTGAAGCTGAAGTTACCGTCAAATGCGCCGTTTCCGTTGCCGAAACCATTGTTGTAACCATTACCAAACGGACCAACCCATGCGCTGGCAGTAGTTGTAGCACCCATCAGGGCAGCTGCAATCATTATTTTCTTGATAGACATAACTATCTCCCTATATCAATGTTAGAAATAAACTTTCAAAATCTGTCATTCGCATACTGAGCGGGTAGTATCTTCTGGTCTGGTGTCCCCTGGTCGACCGCCCGTTCAACAGTGATTGATAATATAAGCAATTACTAATGATTATGCAAGTTTTTTATCAGCCTATCCCGGATTTTTCCAATTGTTTGACCGGCTGTCTGCACTGAAGAAACCTATAACATATTGATATACGTATAGATAGTTAACATATGTATCACAGGATATTGCTACATACTGCCCCGTGCAGCCGTGCCGCTCCGCCGTATACTGCGTACCTGACCGGAGTTGCCCCGGTTCAGACAAAAGGGCCTGGCTAGGATATGATTAGAAACATAACCACCGGCACCGGTAGCCGCCTTTCCGGCCAACCGCGCCCCACAACAAGGCGACCGGCCCTTATGCCTTACAAACTGATCTACTTGCTTGCTATCACGCTATCCCTGCTGGCATGCAGCCAGGAGCCTGAACAGGGTCAAACCGGTGCCATTAGTACGATGCCGGCAAATCTGGGCGCAAGCGCAGACAGTCCCGCTCAAGCGGCTGGCCGCTGGTACAGCCCTGCACAGATCCAACAGGGCAAACCGTTATACCAGCAACACTGCGCCGCCTGCCATGGCGATCAGGGCCAGGCCACACCGAATTGGCGCAGCCCGGACAGTAGTGGTCACTACCCTCCTCCACCACTAAATGGCAGTGCACATACCTGGCATCATTCACTGAACGTATTGAGAAGGACGGTACGTGAAGGTGGTGCGCGGCTGGGTGGCCAGATGCCTGGTTTTAAAGACAAACTCAATGACCGGGAAATCGATGAGATACTAGCCTGGGTTCAGAACCAGTGGCCAGACCAGATCTACCAGGTCTGGCTAACGACTCGCAGCGGCTTGTAGCAGCCCTAAGCTGTCGTTAAACAAATTCAGCACCACTACCGTGTGGCAGCACCTGGTCACGCCGTAGTTTTATCGAGACACAGCATAGCCAGCACTTTATCCAGCTCTATCGGTTCATTCAGATAGTAACCCTGTGCATAGTCAATATTCATTTCCAGTAACTTGTCCATAATCTCCTGGTTCTCGACTGATTCCGCAATGGTCTTCATGCCCATGACATGACCAATATGATTAATTGACTCGACTACCGCCTCACTTACCTGATTATGGTGGATATTGCAGACGAAATTGCCGTCTATCTTGATAAAGTCGAGCGGTAAATCCCTGAGATAACCAAACGAACTCAGCCCGCTGCCAAAATCATCCAGTGCAAATTGGCCACCGACCCGCCTGATTGCACTGATAAACTCAATAGCCTTGTTCATATTGGCAATAGCCGATGTCTCGGTAATTTCAAAAATAATCATACCGGGATCGATTGAGTAAAGTTCAAACTGTTCCAGCACAAACTCAAGCAGCGAGTCATCGCCCAGCGACTGACCTGAAATATTGATGCTCAAGGTCAACCCATAATCCTTGTTTGTCGCCCGCAGGTCGGTACGATTCAAAAGTTCACATACATTCCGGATTACCCATCTGTCTATAAACGGCATCAACCGATAACGCTCAGCTGACGGAAGAAACTTCTCAGGCAGAATTATTCCGCCATCATCACCTTTCAGGCGAAGCAGAATCTCATAGTAGTTGCGGTCATAGGTATGACTTTTCGTTACCGGCGAAATGCCCTGGCAGTAAAGCTCAAACCGATTCTCCTCAATCGCGTTGTTCAGTCTTTGGTACCAGCGCATTTCGCCAGAGCGCTGAACGATGTCATTATCTGCTTCTTCATAAACATGAATGCGATTACGCCCCTTGTCCTTGGCGATGTAGCATGCCGCATCAGCGGCAACCATAATCCGTGTAAGACTTGCCGTTTCATCAAATGGCACCAGGCCTATACTTGCACCAATCTCGAAACGATAGTCTTCCCAGGCAAAGCGCAGGCTGACGACCCGTTTTCGGAGTGACTCGGCCAGCTCAGTCGCCTTTGGCAGACTGCAGTCACCGAACAACACCCCGAACTCGTCGCCACCCAGACGCGCAACCACATCTGTCTGACGCAGGCTCTCATGCAAGGTGTGACTCACCTGTTTCAGTAGCTCATCTCCCGCAGCATGACCACAGGTGTCATTAACCACCTTGAACTGGTCCAGATCGATATAGCACATGGCATGCTGTCGGTGCTCACCCACTCCTGAATTCAGCAGGCTGTTGATATGGGTTTCAAACGCACGGCGATTATACAGGTTGGTCAGATCGTCATGGGACGCCTGGTACATCAACTGGTCTGACATTTTCTGGATATGCGAGAAGTCCTGTATGACCAGCACCATGCCAATCACCTTGTTCTCGCGATCACATATCGGGGTAGCCGTATCCCTGATCACATATTCTTCACCATCCTCCCTGACCAGGCATATGGAAGACTCGTGACGTATAGTCCTGCCTTCCTTGAGACATTGCTGAACCGGATACTCAAAATTCTCCCTGGTCTTCCTGAGCTTGACCTTGAACACATCGTTTAGATGATGGCCTTTGACCTGCTCCATATCCAGCCCTGCAAGTGTTGCAGCTGCCTGGTTGAGATAAGTTATACCACCGTTTGTATCTGTTGTGATCACTCCCTCGCCGATAGACTCAAGCGTAACCTGGGCCTTGACCTTTTCCAGATAGATGGCATCCTCAGACATCTTTCTTTCCCGCCGCCTGGCGTCCTGCAGCGCGGTGGTCATCGCATTGACACCGTCCTTCAACACCCCGACTTCACCGGTAGCCATGGTATTGACGCGCCTGTCCAGCTCACCGTCTCTCACCGCATCGACCACGTCAATAATCGCCTCCAGTGGTCTGGCAACACCACTGATCAGCCTCATCGCTACCAGCACGGTGACAAGAAACACGGCAAAGGTAACCAGCAATCCGTTTGTCAAAACCTCTCGCTGTTGCTCATTGGCCCGTCTTTTTGACAGGGTCACAATGACATTACCAATCGGACTGTACCTGGCCACCCTGCCCGGGTTGGCATTTTCATCCATACCGTCCAGCAGGCTGTCATCCATGGCCGTATCCGGACGATAAATCAGCGCCTCAAACGTAACCAGTCCACGGCGCAACTGCTCGGATTTCATTTCATCGTAATAGACCGACGACAGCGACGTTACCAGGACGTCATTATCAAATCCGGCGACACTGACCTCGACCATATCGGGTTCAAGTATGGCCGCATCCAGCAGCTGTTTCAGCGCAGCGATATTACCTGAAAATATGCCATACTCGCTGGCGCTGGCAAGATGCACCGCAACGGCCTGCCCGCGTTCTCTCAGCACATTTTCGATATCATTGACCCGGTTCCACAAAAACAGTGATGACAATACCAGCAAGGTCATACACAGGGGCACGATTGAGATCATCAACACCCTGGATTTGATACTGTTACCGATCATTCAGTATCTCCTCCAATTTCTGACGCAGCACTTCATCCTCAGCAGCCCTCAGACCCAGTGATCTGACCACCCGGCGGTTACTCAGGACATTGTAAAAACGACTGTATTGCGGATCGGCAAGACCGTTTTCCGGCTTGCCGGAAAACTCCAGTACCAGACCCGCCGTCTGCCTGGCAACCAGCTCCGGTGTCGAATACACGGCCGCAGTGGCCCCTGCGTTGACATAGGCCTGGGAAAAACCGAACAGGGGCTTGCGGTAACGATAGCTGGTCAGCAGGATGTTTTTCACTGTACTGCGGTTAAAAACACCCGGGTCCGGCAAGGCCAGGATGGCGTCGGTGTCTTCCAGTAGCTGTTCGTAATCACTGGCAAACCGCTCTATAGTGGGTATTTGCTTCAGTACCAGTTCGACATCCAGCTTTCTGCCCGCAGCCTGCAGTTCATCCTTTCTTCCGGAAGAATATCTGCCCAGCAAGACGCCGATACGTCTGGTTTCCGGAAGTACCGCCTTGATCAGTGCAATCTGCCTGGTGGCGGGCTGATCCAGATAAACCGCGCTACAGGAAAATTTCCGGCACTGGGTACTGCCGGTATCTATTGTTTCCCTGAAATAATAGTCTGGCAACAGGCTGTACAGAATCGCCGAGGAATGCTGATACGAGCTGATCTTTTTCGCTGCCTTTCTGCCAACCGAGACTATCAGCTCACCCGGGTTTAACAGATCATTGGTAGTCAGCTTGTCTGCGCTTAGTACCCGGATATTAATCTGTTCCGTAGCCGTGTGTTTGTCAAACTCATGCCTGAAGCTTTCCAGAAACTTCTGATACGGCGCCGTCCTGGCACCCAGTACAACAGTAATATCCATGGCATAAAGCTGCCCACCTGACAGCACCAGCATAGACACAACAATAGTCCTGCCGATGGCCATCAGCAACGAGCGGAAGGTGTTACCTGTTTTTCCTGTTACATGTATCATTAATAATCAGGCAATTATTGCATCCGTATAAACAGGCGGCATGGCCAGTCAGTATTTCATTCGAAATGACAGGTGACCACGCCTGTCAACAACAGATCTCAGCCTGGTCTCAATGTGGTCATCGAATACGTTTTGTACTACCAGGGCCAGCTCACCGTCTATCGACGATGTCTTGATCCGTTTGGCCAGCCGGACATCAACACGACTGGTACTATCCTGCTGCTGATTGTTACCCAGCTGCTTGTGTTCACCTACGTAATACCAGGAAAGACTGCCGCTAACACCATGATCAAAATCATGCATGGCCAGCAGGCTGATATTGTTATTCGGCGCCGAGCCGGAATAATTGACATTGTTTATTAAATCGGTCGCATCGATATCGGTATAGGCATAGCTGAACGCGAAACGATTCCTGGCATCCGGCCGGTAATCCAATTCAAGCTCGAAGCCCTCGATAGTTGCCTCGTCGATATTGTCAAAGAACAGATCAGATGAAAGCACGTCGATGTCAGTCGGGAAATCACCGGTCCTGACGCCGATCAGGTCATCCAGCTCTTCCCTGTATATGCGCATGTCGGCTGTCAGCCTGTTGCCAAACTGCGCAAAGTAGCCCAGCTCGAAGGCAATGATCTCTTCCGGCTCGACATTCATGGCGTTATAGACCACCAGGTCATTGATACCGAACGCCGGAATCTCGATAAACCATTCAGCCAGTTGCTCGAACTGGGTCGGAATGCGCGTGGCACGGCTCGCTGCAAGCCGTATAGTATGCCCAGGCATGACATGAATATTCATCCCGAGGCGTGGCGACAGGTCGGAGCCACCGATATCGGAGTTTTCATACATCAGTCCCGCATTCAGCTGCAACCTCTCTGACAGGTGCCAGGCCGCACTGCTGAACAGCCGCCAGGTATCGTTTTCGCCGGGTGAGTTGGACCCGAGAAATACATCGGTGGTGACCTTGTCATGCCTGTAACTACCACCCCAGACCAGTTGCAGGCCGTTATCCATTTTCGGAAGAGTGTGCTGGAACTCCAGATCGTAACGGTCAGACTCGATATCCTCATTTATTGGTATCTGCGCTCCGCCCAGACCCGCAATCGGCCTGCTCAGATAGGAATTGTTATCGTCGTAGCCGTTAAAATAAAACTGTGTGTAAATCTCTTCACCGTCCGCCAGCACCCGCTGCCACTTGAATTGCGCATAGCGGCTGTTATGCGAACGCTCGTACTCGGGAACCAGCGAATCAAAAACATTATCCATACCAATATCTGAATTATTCAGGCCAACATCCAGGGTCACCGTATCGGTCAGATTTACCTGGTAGTCGGCCCTGGCGGTAAAAATCGATACCCCCTTGTCATCATGTCTTTCCTCAAAACCGTCGTCCTCGCGATATGCCACTGACAGGCGATAGTCCAGGTCCTGGTGCTGCCCTCCATAACGGACAAAACCTTCACGCAAGCCATAACTGCCGGCATTCACCCTGACCGAGGTACCCCGATCCTGTGACGCGTGACGGGTGATAATACTAACCGTGCCGGTAAACGCGTTCGAACCGTAGCTGGCCGCATTCGGCCCTCTGACCACCTCGATTCTTTCTATGTCGTCTATCGTGACCGGTAACTGCGTCCAGTGCACGCCACCAAATGCGGGTGAGTAAACAGAACGTCCGTCAACCAGGACTTGCATACGGCGGGAAAAGCGGTCATTGAGCAGATGGTTGCCGACCGCCTGGATATGGCCCGTGTCGTATTCGACCAGTATGCCCGGGACCAGGCGCAGCAGATCCGGGATTTCGGTAAAACCGGACGCCTCGATCATCTGACGGTCAATGATCGTGGTGGCGATCGGCACGTCCTGTCGGGATTGAGCCAGACGGGAAGCAGACAGCACCACCGGTACCTCGTCAAAATACGCTTCATCGATTTCTTCCAACGCCGCAACCGGCAATGATGCACACAGGCCCATCCCCACAAGCATGGTGCCAGTGATCCCGGCCAGGCGAGGCTTGATACGTTTACTGATCACTTTTTCGAATCCAGGTTTATTGCTATAAATTGGTGTGGTTTGCCGATGGGCCTGCCCCAGCATGGTGTCCGGCACGGTTTACCACTGTCATACTATCGGCCCGTACCGCCAAGACCTTGATAAATATACCTACATATTAATACTATATATAAGGTCATATACTTACCCAATTTTTAATAATGCCACACTATCAAATAATCGCCTGTAAATGATATATTTTTCCCCTGTTTTCAACCGGCCCCGCACGCACAGCCGGCAAGCCTGACCAGGACCAGTAAAACCTTATGCAACAACTGACAGATGAAGAACTCCGCGGTGTGTTAAACGGCCAGACCGGCAAACTGGAATGGTCGGAACTGGAGAAACACTTTGCACGAGGGGTCGTAATCAGGGTCGATCCGACACTGGACTTGATCGACATCGCCATCGCATTTGTTCGTGATAACAAGCCACAGATCGAATCCTGGATCAGCGCCGGGCACGTCAGCAAGGCCAATGATCAGGACGCAAGCAACTGGTCAGCACATAAGCCGGTGTTTTGGGCGGTGGTAGTCGCCCCCTGGGTGTTGATTCAGGAAGTACCGGCGCCAACCGGGTACCAAGCACCCTGAGAGGCCCTGACCCTGGATCTGCATGCAGAAGCCGGCTTTGAGGTACCCCGTCACTGGATAGCCGAAATCAACGCCATGCCGGCTATCGCAATCGAACGTTATGACAGGGACCAGCAAGGCCAGCCGCTGTTTACCGAGAGCCTGTATTCCGTAATGGCGACCGGTGACAGCCGCATTACCCATCACTACAGCAGTAGCTAGATAATATCGGCCGGGCAATCGATCGCTCATCGATAGCAGTCGTGTCCGATCCGCTGGAGGCCAAACGACACTTGCTCAAATGCCTGATTATGTCATTTGCCACCGGCAACGGTGACCTGCACCTGGAAAACATATCTCTGTTCTATCGGGACGGTGCCAGCGCCTTCTCACCTGTTTACGATCCCACCCCGATGCGCGCCTACAGCCGTCACGATATGCTCAGTGTGATGCCATTCGGTAACTATGGTGAGCTGGGTAGCAAGGACGAACCAGTCGGCTTTGAAGATGCCTTGCATCAATTGGCCAAAAACCTGGGTTTCAGACGCAACACACTGCAACAGCTAATCAGTGAAGTACTGGATGTCACGGCCAGTTATCCGCAGCGCATAAGGCAACTGCAGACGCTGCCACCGGAAAATCAGGAGCACCTGGCCAGGGTGACCACTACCATGCGCGACAAACTGGACAGCCTTGCCTGAATACCGGACAGCATAGCCTTGCCGGATTCATCTAGAAACAAATACCAGCTCCAGAACCATCAGTGAGTGTTTTCATAAAGGCAACCAGCGCATCAATGTCAGCCAGGTCATTGATCCCCAGAAACTCCTCATCGGCATTGATATCGTTAGAGCAGCCCTATACAGAAAACAGATGGAACGAAGATATTGGGCGTAAACAGGATACGGGGCATCACCGGCTCGCTAACGAGGGCAGCATACACTACCCTCGTTATCATTTACCTCGCACCATTTCCCCTTGATTACCCGGTGACCGTCTAATACACACACCATGAGTAGTCTTTACTCAGTACACCAGTTTGTACCCAGGTAATGTATACGTAATTATATTAATCAATAAAAGGTCAAAACTTGTTTTAACGCAGAGGAAGTACCAGAATTGGAATAACAAGGCCTGAATGACCGTTCATAGATAATCGCCGCTGATGTCGACTATCCCGAAAATAATGAGAGCCAAATTCCAAGCGATCAATGAGTTCATCTGAAAACAATCAGCCAGATATACTGGCATCTGATTTGCTACAGCTAGTCGGGGCACTGGTACGTGACATCCAGCCCCGTACCCAGGAACTCAAACTGACACTCGACAGCACCCTGGACAAGGATCTGGGCCTGGACAGCCTGGCACGTATTGAATTACTTGCACGACTGGAAAAGCGCTTCAATATTACCCTGCCGGCACAGCTGATCATGGAAGCCGAAACACCCCGCATCCTATTGCAAATGATGGTCAACCAGGGATTGCTGGTGTCGGCACCTGAGGCACCTGAGATTTTCGGTCTGGACATGGCCACCGGCACCCGGGATCTACCGGATGAGGTCAGCAATCTGGTTGAACTACTCGACTGGCATGTACAGTACCACCCTGAACGCACGCATATCCATATTATCGATGAAGACAGCCAGCCCGAAACACTGGACTATCAGCAGCTGCAACAACAGGCGGGAACTATCGCCGCCGGATTGCAATACAGTGGCGTGGCACCGGGTGACAAGGTTGCGATTATGTTACCCACCGGCAGAGACTACTTTATCAGTTTTTATGGCGTTCTGATTGCCGGCGCCGTGCCGGTACCTATCTATCCACCAATACGCATGAACCAGATCGAGGATCATCTGCACAGGCATTGCGGTATTCTGTCCAACTGCAAAGCGGTCAGCCTGATTACTTTCCCGGAAGCACGTATGTTTGCACGCCTGCTGAAGTCAAATGTCAGCTCCATGCGCAACGTCATCAGTGTTGACGAACTGCTTTCCACCACCCATATACTAGTACGACCTTCCATCTCGTCCTCTGACCTGGCCTTTCTGCAATACACGTCGGGCAGCACTGGCAACCCGAAAGGTGTCGTACTGACACATTACAACCTGTTAACCAATATCCGCTGCATGGGTCATGCGGTGCAGGCCACCTCCGATGATGTATTTGTCAGCTGGCTACCGCTGTATCATGATATGGGCCTGATTGGTGCGTGGCTGGGTAGTCTATATTTCGCCATGCCCCTGGTTATCATGTCGCCACTGTCTTTCCTGAGCAGACCGCGGCGCTGGTTTGAGGCCATACACCGGTTTCGAGGCACCATGTCTGCCGCACCAAACTTTGCCTATGAACTGTGTCTGAAGCGCATCGACAAGCAGGACCTGGAAGGACTGGATCTGAGCTGCTGGCGTCTGGCATTTAACGGCGCCGAGGCCGTCAGCCCGCTGTCGCTGGAGGCCTTCTCCGAGCGTTTTTCCGAAACCGGTCTATCCAGGCAAAGCCTTACCCCGGTGTATGGCCTGGCCGAATCCAGCGTCGGCCTGGCGTTTCCACCGCTGCATCGCGGCCCTCTGATAGACCGCATCCAGCGCTCCACCTTCATGAAAACCGGTTATGCCATGAAGGCAGATGAAGGTGACCAGAACGCATTGCAATTTGTTGCCTGCGGACAGCCCCTGGCCGGCCACCAGATCCGGGTCGTCGACGAAACCAGAAAGGAATTACCCGACCGGTATGAAGGGCTTGTCGAGTTTCAGGGACCGTCTTCCACACAGGGTTACTTTGATAACCCGGAAGAAACCCGGAAACTGTTTAACGATGGATGGCTGGACACCGGCGACCTCGGTTATATCGCCGAAGGTGACGTCTACATTACCGGGCGATCAAAGGATATTATCATTCGCGCCGGACGCAATATCTATCCACATGAACTGGAAGAATACATTGGTGGCATAGAAGGGATACGCAGGGGTTGTGTCGCCGTATTTGGAGCAACCGAGGAAAAGCGTGGCACCGAAAAACTGGTCGTTCTGGCTGAATCATATGAACAAAACACAGCGCGCGTCGAGCAGCTACGGCTTGAAATAAACTCGGTAACTACAGACCTGATAGGTACGCCGGCCGATGATATCGTTATTGCGCCACCTCACACTGTATTAAAAACTTCCAGTGGCAAGATACGCCGTAGCGCCTGCCGGGTCTTATACGAACAGGGCGAACTCGGTCATACACAACAGGCCGTATGGCGTCAGATGGTGAACATCACTTTAACCTCAATACGGCCATCGTTACGCCGCTTACGACATCGTGCTGGCAGTACCGCCTATACCGCCTATGCCTGGACAATCTTCATGTTACTGGCCGTACCCACCTGGTGCCTGACTATCCTGATACCTACACAGCGCTGGCGCTGGTCGTTTATACGTCGCTCAGCCAGGCTGGCCATCTGGCTGACGGGCAACCGACTCACAATCAGGGGCGATGCCGGGTTACCGGATAGCGGCTGCATTATCGTCAGCAACCATGCCAGTTATCTTGATGGCATCTTTCTGGTCGCAGCACTACCCGGTAGTTACAGCTTTGTAGCCAAGGGGGAGTTCAGAAAGCAGTTCATTGCGGGCACCTTCCTGCGTCACATTGGCTCTTACTTTGTCGAACGCTTTGACCGTAGTAAAGGACTGGTTGACCTTCAGGCCTTGCAGGCGGAAACACGCGGACCAAAGACCCTTATCTTTTTCCCGGAAGGCACCTTTTCACGTATCCCGGGCCTAAGCTCATTTCATCTGGGCGCATTTATTACGGCCGCTGAACACAAGGTGCCGATAGTACCAGTTGCGATTCGAGGCACACGTTCGTTGCTGCGCGCCAATACCTGGTCACCAAATCGTAGCCACATCATTGTCAATATCGGTGACCCCATATCCCCGACAGCACAACCAGCACCAGATCAGTCAGAGTGGCAAACAGCCATCAGCCTGCGTGACGCTGCCCGCCAGTACATCCTGAGGTTTTGCGGCGAGCCGGATATCGACAATCAGCGATAAGTACACTGACTGTACCGGCCCAGACAGGCATTATTAATAGCGCTATGATTTCAATTTGTCGCTAAGCCCCTCAAGTATATCCATCGGCAGCGGAAAGATGATGGTATTGGAACGTTCCCCGGCTATCTCGGTAAGTGTCTGCAGATAACGTAACTGCATCGCCTGGGACTGCTGGGAAAGTTTCTGCGCCGCCTCCAGCAGTTTCTCCGATGCCTCCATTTCACCCATGGCATGGATCACTTTTGCCCGCCTGACCCGTTCGGCCTCGGCCTGTTTCGCAATAGCACGCACCATGCTCTCATCCAGATCGACATGCTTGA
This sequence comes from uncultured Gammaproteobacteria bacterium, assembly GCA_947258795.1. GTDB lineage: Bacteria > Pseudomonadota > Gammaproteobacteria > DRJJ01 > DRJJ01 > DRJJ01. Next base: position 31,373 of record CAMYJU010000004.1, read on the forward strand.
TCTCGACATTACTGACCTTGATACCCCATGCATCGGTTTGTCTGTCCAGAATGGTCTGCACGTCCTCATTCAAACGCTCACGTTCGGCCAGCATCTCGTCCAGTTCATGCTGCCCCAATACAGAGCGCAGTGTCGTCTGCGCCAGTTCACTGGTGGCCATGTAAAAATTTTCAACCTGGATAATCGCTCTTTCCGGATCCACCACACGAAAGTAGACCACGGCATTGACCTTGACCGAAACATTATCATGCGAAATCACATCCTGAGTCGGTACATCCATCACAATGGTGCGCAAATCCACCCTGACCATCTGTTGTACCAGCGGTACAATGATCACAAAACCCGGCCCCTTGACCTTCCAGAAGCGTCCCAGTGTAAACACCACACCGCGCTCGTATTCACGCAATATGCGAATCGCGCTGACCAGAAACAGTACGACCAGGGTCACCGCGATATAGAGGGTATATAAACTCATCTTATTCCTCCTTTGTTGAGAATATTCCCGAATCCTGTTGCATCGGAACGACTTTCAGGATCAGTCCATTTACCGCGGCCACCCTGACCTGCTGACCTTTTTGTAGAGGGGTATCGCTCTGGGCCTGCCAGGTTTCACTGTGGATTCTGACCTTACCGCTATGCTCGAAATCGTGCAGCACCGTGGCCTTACCGCCCAGCAACTCATCCATACCGCTGACCACCGGCCGTCGTCGCGCCTTGACCGCCATACCCACGATGAGAAAGAACATCAGTGCGCTGGCTATGGTAAAGGTTATAATCACCGAAATATCGATACCAAACCCCGGAGCCTCGGTATCCATCAGGATAACCGAACCAATCACAAATGATATCGTTCCACCAATACCTAGAATCCCGAAACTGGGCTGAAAGGCCTCACCAACCATCAGGGCCAGGCCCAACAGGATCAGTCCGACACCCGCATAATTGATTGGCAATAACTGGAATGCATACAGGGCAAGCAGTAAACAAATGGCACCAACAGTACCCGGTACAATTGCACCCGGATTGGAGAACTCGAATATCAACCCATAGATACCTATCAGCATTAATATATAGGCGATATTCGGATTGGTTATTACACCCAGTATACGGCTGCGCCAGTCCGGTTCATATTCGATAATGGCCAGGCCGGTCGTCTGCAGGGTCCGATTCTTCCCCTGTACCGACACTTCCCGATCATGCAGTTGCTTTAACAGATCCGCCACAGAAACCGCGACCAGGTCGATAACCTTGAGCTTCAGCGCCGCACTGGCCTGTAGGCTGGCCGCCTCGCGTACAGCCTTCTCGGCCCAGTCCTGGTTTCTGCCACGTAACTCGGCCAGACCCCGGATATAGGCAACCGCATCGTTGATGACCTTTTGCTGCTTGGCACCCGCAGGCTCTTTGTCCTGTTCAGACGAATCTTCAGGCTTTTGCTTGTCATCCTTACCCTTTGTTCCTGGCGGAGAGATACCACCTATCTGCACAGGTGTTGCCGCACCCAGGTTGGTGCCTGGCGCCATCGCCGCAATATGACTGGCATACAGTATGTAGGTCCCGGCACTGGCCGCGCGTGAACCGGTAGGCGCCACATAAGTGACAACCGGAACAGAAGAAGCTGTAATCTGTTTGATAATTCCGCGCATCGCGGTATCCAGACCGCCAGGTGTATCCATGCGGATGATAATCAGTTCGACCCGACTTCCCTCGACAGACAACATCGCCCGCTCGATGTAATCCTGTGTCGCCGGCCCGATCGCGCCGTCGATACTCAGTTGCAGAGCATATTTGCCAGCGCGATCTGCCGCCCCCACGCCCAACATCAGGATTGCGCAGAAAAAAATACAAATCCCGGCAACTTTCCTGGCTAAACTCGCCATGATGGTATCCCTGTGAACAGCACTGTTATCCTGAAACCCGTTCAGTTACAGTGTCAACATGTATTACATAGTTAATATAGTAGAAATTATCGCAGATCGTTATGATCTGCCTCATCAACCACGCATTAACACTGAAGATGATTCTGCCATTTGACCGAGAGTGAAGTAGAAAGTGGCTCCATGATTCACATTGGCTTCAGCCCATATCCGCCCACCATGTCGACCAATAATTCTTTTTACTGTAGCCAGCCCAATTCCCGTCCCTTCATAATCATTTCCATGGAGTCTTTGAAAGGCGCCAAAAAGCTTACTTGCATGGTCCATATCAAACCCGACACCATTATCTTTTACATAGTAAACAGCTTCATCAGTATCTGATGCCACGCCGAATTCAATATACGGATTCTTGGTATTACTGGTGTATTTCCAGGCATTACCGAGCAGATTTTCAAGCACGATACGAATCAGACCCGAGTCACACACTACCGGACCTGTATTTGATACATGGCACCGAACATTATTATCTTCATGCATGCTATGCAGATCAGATATGACAGAATTTGCGATCTCGCCAAGATCAATTTTTTCGAAATCCAGATTTGCGCGACCCAACCGAGATAAATTCAACAGATCATCGATTAATCTTCCCATGCGATGGGTATTGTTACGTATACGCTGTATATAATCCTTTCCCTGCTCATCTACCTCTTTCTCATAGTCTTCGTGCAGAATCCGGCTAAATCCATCTATGGCACGCAGCGGTGCACGCAAATCATGTGAAACCGAATAACTGAATGATTCAAGCTCCCGGTTAAGCTCACCCAATTCTGCCGTACGCTTGTCGACCAGATCCTCCAGATGATCACGATATTCTTGCAGTTCTTTTTCAGCACGCTTTCGTTCCTCTGTTTCAATAGCAAGCGCGACAGTGCCGGCTATTGATGTCGCATAATCCTGTTCTTCGAGCGTCCATTCCCGCTGTTCTCCTGTTTGCTCATGACAAACAACCCCGATTACCTTACCCTCGGTATGGATCGGCACATCGAGCATGGAATGTATATCCAGAGGTATCAGATAACTATCGGTAAACTCGTTGGTTTCAGGTGCGGTTCGTGCATCACTGACTGCCAGAACCTGACTTGTTTCCAGCGCTTTGAAGTAGCTAGGGAAATCACTAACCTTGAGCTGCATTCCTTCGTCATGCTTTTTGTCCTGGCTGACATAAATGTCTTCACAATAAATCGCTGTATGCTCCGGATTATAAAACCAGATACTAACCCTATTGGTTTTAAGAGCTTCCGCTGCTAGCTCACTAGCCTTGTGAAAAGTCTCCTTCAGATCGATATGACTGGATTTTGCCCATTCCATAAAGGCATATTGTTTTTTCTGCATCAGCTCCATGTGCTGTTGCCTTTCGTGTTCAGCCAGCTTGTGGTCGGTTATGTCAAACATAAAACCTTGTAATCTAGCCGGCGCGCCATCTTCATGGATAACGGTTACATCATTCCGTATCCACACGACACTGTTGTCAGCACTGATCATTCGGTACTCGAATTCATGATTCTGACCGGCAGCGGTTTCAGAGTGGCAGTATGTTACTGCACTATCCCGGTCATCAGGATGAAGATGATCTTCCCAAAATCTTTCTGTATACCAGTCATCTACAGGGTAACCGAGGAGCTTGACAATCTGACTGCCTATATAGGTGAATCGCCAGGTAGGCAAATCCAGAACCCAGGGTATAGCCGTAGTAGAACCCACTAGCCGACGATAGATAACATCTTTTTCATTCAAGCTGTGTTCAAGTGACTGTCGATCCTCAATCATATTTGCAAACGTAGAAGCAAGCACTCTCATTTCATGACTGGAATTTGCAATATCAGTGGGTTCGGGTACCTCCCCTCTGCCATATGCCTGCATGAAGCTGACCAGTTGATGTAAAGGTGTGGCAATCCGACGACCAAATAGTACCGCCAAACTTGCCCCAGCCAGTGTAATCAGGATTACGAGCAAGAGTATTTCTTGGTGAATAACCTGTATCAGAGCAGTAATTTTATTCTGATTAACACCTACATGTACATGTGCATCCATACCCTTTATTAGAGGATATGAAATATCATCAACAATACCTGCGGTGGTATAGAGAGTATGTTCATGCTGGTGTGCAGTTAACCTATCATGTGTTTTATGTATCAGCTCTTTAGGAAAACCTCCTTCAAAAGTGTGTGTTAATACATACCCATCAAAGTCGGTCACATAAGCATACTCCAACGCAGGATCATCATTTACTATGGCCTCTAGTTTCTCGCGAACCTTTAGAACATCTCCATTAATGGTATTGAGGGTAATACCCTCGGAAATGGCATGCACGAGCGTCCCCGCCCATTCGTTTTGCGATGCATGTAGACGGTCTCGCAATATGACACTGGTCAGATAAACAAAAGCAATGCCGTATACCAAAGAAAGACTAATAACCAGCAATGCAATTTTGACCGATATTTTCATCGTAACCCTTCTGGAATAGAGCCGCTTGGTTTCAATATGCCTAGCTTGATAGACCATTCCCGCAATTGGTCATAGTCCTGGATTTTTGCTTCGATAAACCCGTTAGGCATTTCTGTTTTATCCCAGTTATACAGCCCTTCCTTATGTCGCCCTTTAGGATCAAATGCCAGTAGTGCATGCTTTATTTTTAACACAACCTCATCAGGCACGCTTTTATTTACCGCAATCCCACTGGAAGGATAGTAGTCAGAGGTATACAGGATTCGTAATAGCCCTTTTGATGCCATCTCCTTAGCCATGGTATCCTGCATACCACAAACATCTGCTTTTTTTGAGATGACACTATTCGCACAGTTTACGTGCGAGCCGGTATACTCATAGCTGGAAAAGTCTTTTAATGCCAGCTTGTGTTTCGCTAATACTATGCGCGGAATAAGATGACCTTGCGTTGATTTACTGCTTCCAAACACCAAGCGCTTACCTTTAAGATAATTCATGTCTTTAATGCTGCTTTCCGGACGTACGACAATGATCGACTGATACTTGGCCTTTCCGTCCGCATTGATACCACGAACCAAACTGACAACCTGGTACTTCTCATGAGCTGCAATATAAGACACTGCACCAATCGCGGCCAATTGAAAATTATTCTGACCCAATTCATCGACTATCGAGCTGTCTTTAGGCGTAAATCTCAATTTGAAATGATATCCAGTCGACTGTTCTAAATAATCTAGAAATGACAGATACTGACGTGCATCTTCCTGAGGACTCGATCGCAGATCAAAGCCAAATACAAATACCTTGTCATGATCATGGGTATGCCTGTCTGACGCCAGCTCAACATCACTGATTTTATCGTTCAGATCAATAACAGAACCCTGTTGTTCCCGATCACAGGCAAAGAGAGATAGGGAAAGAAAGACAACTAAGATTTTTATAGCTGCATTCATCTTAACAATTTTCCTTTTGTTACAGATCTATTTTTAGCATGCCAATATACTCATGGCCGAAACCGTTTATGCACCGAAACAGTGCATATTATTCCCTTAATTGACGAATAGCGTTTGAGCAGTTTTCGTTAAGGCTGCAAATCCACACTTTTGACTATTTATAATACGGTAATCGTTAATTACTAAGTATATAGCAGGTTTACTCTATTTTACCGTACAACCAACTCTTAACTTGCAGGCCCATCGTGTCGCAATCATCCGCAGCATAGACCTTGAATTTTTCTATGTGATATTTGTTGCATTAGACACGCAAATCGGAAACTTATTGCATTGAATCACTAGCATATCGGCTGGATCCAATGGTTATTCATCACACCATCTGTTCACGACATCAGCGGCTATAAATGAAATATCAGGAAAGTATGGTGGCCGGGGACAGACTGGATCACACGGATGTGATCCAGGACGGCTGTGGCCGCCCGCAGGGCGAGGGCCAGGACGGCCCGAGTCAATCTAACTGACGACGCCAGCGACAGCTGGCCGGCAGTTCGATGAACGTGCCTGACAGCAACCGGCTAAAAGTAAAAATGAAATATCAGGAAAGTATGGTGGCCGGGGACAGAATCGAACTGCCGACACGAGGATTTTCAATCCTCTGCTCTACCAACTGAGCTACCCGGCCACATTGTAAAAGTTTTCTCGCCATCCATGGCGTCGCTTCAGTGTTCTTTTGAACACCGGCCCGACCATCCGTGGTCGGGCGCTCCCTGGCAAAAAGGTCCACCGGACCTTTTTGTTATGGCCGGATCGCCCAACTGAGCTACCCGGCCTAATATTGGGTATGTCCGGTTCGCCACTTTTGGGTGAACCAGTAATGAATTTCTACATCAGTAGACTTTCAAAGAGGCGTAATTAAACAGGCTGTCGGCGTTCAAGTCAAGTCAGCAAGTGTGGTTTTAGCCACCCGGATATACCTCATCAAACACACATACCATTGATATAGCTGGTTTTTTAATGAATAACCCTGTCATTTACCCCTTGATGAATACACCAATTTAACCTAGTGTATGCGTACCAACCCCTCTGAAATGTGTTATCACGATGTCTGTCATAAAAAAAGCCCCGGCAAACTACCAACTGGTTGAAACCCGCCTGCAGGAACAACTCGGTAACGGCACTACCCGCTGCCATCTCTGCCTGTGGCGCTGCAAACTGGTACACGGACAGCGTGGATTTTGCCAGGCCCACGTCAACCGCAACGGCACGTTATATAACCTGTCCTACGGAATCCTGTCGGCAATCGACATCGGTGCCATCGAGGACAAACCGGTCAGGCATTACCGTCCCGGCACACGGATTATGTCGATAGGCAGCTATGGCTGTAACTTCCGCTGTGGTGGCTGTCATAATCTGGAGATTTCCTGGGGTGTCACGGCACTGGATGAGCTGGCACAGGGGGCTTCAACTGCACCCTATGTGACACCGGAAGAGCTGATCAAGGCCGCATTGCGCCATGACGTACAGGGTATCGCCTTCACCTACTCGGAACCGGCTGTCTGGCTTGAATATGTACTGGATGTATCGGTGCTGGCACGTGAAGCCGGTCTGTACACGGTCTATGTGTCCAACAGCTATGTGACTGATGAAGCACTGGAACTGATGGCGCCCCACGTCGATGTGCTGTGTTCGGATATCAAAAGCCTGAGTGACGAATTTTATCAGGACATCTGCAAACCGGCCCGGGTACAACAGGTGCTGGACTCAATCGCAAAAGCTAAACAGCTTGGTATGCATGTCGAAACCCGCACCAATATCATCCCAGGGAAAAATGATGATCCGGACGAGCTGCAACGCATAGCCGAATGGATACGTGATCACCTCGGTGCTGACAGCCCCTGGCATATTACGCGCTTTTTCCCGGCCTATAAATTATCGCACCTGCCTGAAACACCTGCGGACATTATGTGGACAGCCGAACAACAGGCGCGCAAGGCCGGACTGGAAAACATCTATGTCTACGACGATAAGGGTTGCGACTGCGCCGAAACCAACCTGCCGGTCGATGTCTACCTGGATACCGATCCGGCCAACCTGCGCCAGGTCAAGAAATGTTCGGCCAGTTGCTGTGGTGATGAAGGCATACTGCTAAAGAAGTATGAAAACCAGGGCGGAAAAGCCAACTGACTCAGTTCCCAGACGGCGGCACATAACCCTCGATCGCATCAGCACCTTCACCAAAGAAGAAGGATTCCATCTGCTGTTCCAGGTATTTTCTGTGCTCCGGATTGACCGGAGTCAGACGCCGTTCATTCATCAACATGGTCTGGTGCTGCAACCACATCTGCCAGGCCTCTTTTGAAACATTATCAAATATGCGCTGACCCAGCTCGCCCGGATAGACCTGCATATCCAGCCCATCGGCCTGTTTTTTCAGTTTCACGCATTGCACTTGTCTACTCATATCACACCTCTTAGCAGCCGCCTGACCGGTGCCGGCAGGCCACGTTGTTCATTTGATGCGCTGTTATACCAGACGAACTCACCACTTTCCATAATCTTGTCCGAAAACGCCTTAACCGCGATACACAGCGGTTGAATCTGCAGATGAAAATGGGTAAAGGTATGGCGCCTGTCAGGCAGTACCTCGATATGGCCGGCTTCCAGCCCATACTGTTCACGGCAGTGTGTTTCAATCTCTTCATCATGGCCACATTCAGGCAGGCTCCATAAGCCACCCCATATCCCGGCAGGCGGACGTTTTTGCAGCAACACTTCGCCCAGGCGGTTTTTCAGGATCAGAAAACAGGATTTGCGCACCGGTATGTTTTTTTTCGGCTTCGGGTACGGAAACTCACCGACCCGGCCCTGCGCATGGGCCACGCAGGCAGCCTGTACCGGACAGGCATCACAGTACGGGCGGCTCCGCGTACACAAGGTGGCGCCCAGATCCATAATTGCCTGGGTATAGTCCGCCACCCGCTTACGCGGGGTATAACGCTCAGCCAGCTCCCAGAGTTCATTCTGCACCTCACGGTTACCACTCCAGCCTTCTATCGCATGAAACCGTGTCAGTACGCGCTTTACATTTCCATCCAGGATAGGCTGTCGCTGACCGCAGGCCAGGGACAGGATCGCGCCTGCGGTCGATCGCCCGATGCCCGGCAGCGCCATCATTTCATCCAGGGTTTGCGGAAACTGTCCGGCATGTTGATCGTGAACGAGTCGTGCCGTCTTGTGCAGGTTTCTGGCACGGCTGTAATAACCCAGGCCTGACCAGTAATACAGCACATCATCCTGATCGGCATCGGCCAGACTTTCCAGGCCAGGAAAGCGCTGCATAAACCGTCCATAGTAAGGTATGACCGTCGCCACCTGGGTCTGCTGCAACATGATCTCCGACACCCACACCCGGTACGGATTGGCAGCCTGTTGCCAGGGAAGATCCTTGCGCCCGTGATGATCAAACCAGTTCAGCAATCGCTGACTGAAACGAAATCCACTCATAACAAACTCAGAACTTCAATATACCCTTGAGTTTGTCATCGAGCTTTTCCTTGAGCTTGTCTTTTTCCTTGTCCGCTTTCTTCTTGAGTTTAGCCTTCTGCTGCTCGGTAACCACTTTACCCAGATCCACCTTGAAACCGGGATCACGTAATGGACCACTCACCTTGACCGGTATCGGCACACCCTTGAGCTTGTCCAATGAGGCGCCACCCTGTCCTTGCAAGGTCGTAACGATGGTGGTTTCAACCGTGTAATTAATCTGCTCCTTGACCAGATCCACCTGCCCTTTGCCGGTGATACGCAGGAACGGGCTGTTGGCCAGCAGGTCGTTATTATGCACCACACCATTCAAGATTTTTGCGGTACCGGTCAGGGAAGTGAAATCGGTTTTCTCCGGTTCATTCGGCGGCTGCGGCGAACCGGTCAGTGTGGCATTGGCCTTGCGCAGCATCAGTGGAATATTGACACCCTTTATGGCACCGTCTTTAAAGCTGAAGGCCGCATTACCGTTCAGACCCTTGCGCAACTGCGCGATGGTATTGCCACGCGTTTTGACCTTGGCCGACATATCCGCCCTGCCACTGACCATATCCAGGTCAGCTGCATCCTTTAGCAGCGGGGCAGCCTGTATGCCATCCAGTTTCTCGTTTATCGAGAAGACCGGTGCATTGCCACGCACATCGACCTGGATATCACCGGCATAGCTGCCTTCATACAGCCGGGCACTGGCCGGACTGACCTTGATCAGCCCCTTGTCGGCATTCAGCGTGATTTTGATATCGGTAGAACGGATACCATAGGCCTTGAGCTTGCCTACATTCATCTGCCCACGGACATTCAGGCCACGCAGTGTCTCAACCGGTATTGGTAATGGCGCGTTTTCGTCAGCTGCCGGTTTGGCACCGGCGGCAGGCTTGTCTTTCTTCTCCGGTGCCGGCGGCAGGTAACGATCGGCATCCATTTCATCGATATCCAGCGTGAACCGGATCCCGGCCGGTGATAACGGACTGAGTTTAAGATTACCCTTTACTGTGGTGTCATCCAGTTTGACGGCCAGATTGCTCAGGGCCAGCTGCGCCGGTGTCATCGAAAAACTGCTGGCCAGTGAAGCCTTGCCAAAAACGGTCGGGTCCTGGGTTTTCGGTAGCTCGATACCCAGCTCAGTCAGCAGGTCCCGCGGAACAAACTCGTTACTGGTCAGCTTGCCTGTTACCGAGGCATCTTCACCGGACATGCTCACCTGCCCCTTCAGCTCCAGGTCGGCCAGTACGATTTTCAGATCGCTCATTTGCATCTGGTGCTTTTCCTGCTCAATGCCCAACACAGTGGTCAATGATACCGGGTAGTTCTTGCCAGCCTTTTTATCAGTCGCGACCATACTGAGTTTGACCGGTACCGGTTTGTCCGCAGACACGGCACCCACATCCAGTTCCATATCACGCAGCGACCAGGCAACCTGATTTTGTTTGTCATCCCAGTCCATATTCGCATTACTGATGCGGATGCCTCCGATGTCCAGGTCGACCGGGGCCATGTCCTCGTCATGCCGGTCTGTATCTGCCTCTTCCCTGGAAGGTTTTTTCTTTGTTTCCGACGCGGCCACCAGGTCATCCCAATTAGTCTTGCCTTGCACGTTGCGCATCAGTTGCACAGACAGCCCATCCAATATCAGCTTGTCCATAACCAGTTTCTTGCTCAACAGGGGCATGACCTGCACATTGATCGAGACCTGGTCAATTTTCGCAAATGCCTGGTCGCCAAAACCCGGCGCATTACCCAGCTCGGTCTTGCCGATCTCGATGCCAAACCACGGGAAGAAACTCAGTGACAGGTCACCCTCGATCTGCAAGGTCCGCCCGGTCGACTCCTGAACCTTTGCCGTGATCTGGTCCTTATAGTCATTGGGATCGACCAGCACGCTGACTGCGATCACCAGCGCGATGAACAGAACAATAATTAAAGCAACCAGATACAGCGCATATTTCATTATTTTAGTCATGGTAATACCCGATCAGTGTTATGATTTTTTTACGGTTAATTGGATTAGTGTGCAACATTCACAGCAAAAAACAAGACATTGATTCCCGACTGGCGAAACCGGAATAGTAGACCATAATAATAATTAAGGGGAAAAGTTTCTTGCAGGTATAAGCCGTCTGGATGTTCGCACTGTTTTGTTCAACACCTGGTATACCCGGCACAAATCGTAACACCTGAATCTCCCCCATACTTGCGAACCCATTACGCCACCTGCCTCAGGAGGACACTCTATGAATCCAACTTGTGTAATCGTAGCCAACAGCAGTCGTGCCCGTTTTTTCAAGCTTGAAGACCATGACACACCTGAAGACGACACCGGACCCAGGCTGATCGAACTAAGTGCCCTGGTCAACTCCGAAACCAATCATAATTCCAGCGGTAGCTGGAGCGAAGTGAAATCAGGACGCAATCGCGCCACCACCAGTGGCAACGCACATGGCTATGATGATCATCGACAAAAACACCTGGATGAATATGAAAAGCGTTTTGCACAGTCTATCGTAGACGAAACGCAACGCATCAATAAAAACAACAAAGGCAAGGTCATCCTGGTATCTCAGAACCGTATGCTGGGCCACTTACGCACGGCAATCAATGGCTCGATCAAGGGTATCCGCACATCCGAACTGAACAAGGACCTGATTCGGTTGAACCCGAATGAACTACAGAATCGTCTGTGTGACGAACACCTGTTACCCAAGCGGCGCTCAATCACACACTAACTACACACTGCTGCGCCTCTGTAACAGGGGCGCAGCCTTAAACACTGGTTTGCGAAGGCGCTAACCTCATCCGACATGACCCGGGGAGCCCAAAACCGGTGTGGAGCGGGTGAAGGGAATCGAACCCTCGTATGCAGCTTGGGAAGCTGCCGTTCTACCATTGAACTACACCCGCATGCCGCCATGACAAGCCGCCATTGATGATCTGCACGGCTCAGCGACTGTTTATTAACAAACATTCACCATGTAAATTATATTACATCCTGTACAGGAACATTCCATAATAGCAGCCACAAGAACAGTATTCTGCTCAAATACAATAACTTATAAGTTGCTATTTACAAACGGTGCTGAATGCCTGCGCAAGATTGCCTGATCGATCAGTCAATACAAAGCTGACAATAAAAAAGCACCCTGTCGGGTGCTTTTTTATTGGACTGTTAAAAAGGAATTACCAGCTGCGTACGCGCCCGACATCCATATGGATAAAATTGGAACGCTCGTAATAACCGACACCACCGGCGTTTAATGACATGGCCGCCTGTCTGAGCTTGCGCGTATCATAGCGCGGTAGCCGGATATCGATCGCCTTGCCCTGCATATGCAGGCTCTTTTTCGCCACACCATTGCTTTTCTTGTTCAACATCGCATTGGTTTTTGGCGAACGATAGCAGGAAATCACATGGAACGGTTTGTTGCTGTCGATCTTCTGCTGCAAAGTATAGATCATGTCAAACAGGCGTAAATTGATATCATGCGCCTTGCCAACCCGATGATCACGCAGTAACCAGCGCAGGTCCCTGATCCCGTCGGCGATATACTCACCATCCATCCAGTATGGCGCGGTTACCTGTTCACCGGTATGGGTGTTGTACAGGGAGATCACGCGTTCGCCGCCTTTGGTCAACGCAGCTGACACGCCTGCAGGCAATATCAGGCCCGCTGTAAGCCCGGCACAACCGCCAAGGAAGCTACGACGTGAAAAATTAACAGATTTTTGGCAATTGGCCGTGTTCCTTTTATTACTAAACATCCAGAATAACCCCGGTCATTTGTCGTATATATTGTTTTAACACCTATTATATCGGCAGAAAGTAGGTATTTTTCAATACAAAATGAACAAAATCAGTCTTTTTTTTAGACTTCGTCACATTTTTCGGGTCTTTTTTGGCAAATTCTGTTTAGCATACGCTGGTCCCGGCCATATATATCCCTTCTAAAATTAAGGTATCCGGCTCGGTCCACCCAGGCTGTCATATAAACCAGGTAGATCGGAATCTTCTCTGATAGCAGCAAGGCCTGGGTCTCGCCAGTAGCCAGCAAGCTCTCGATACGTGCCTGTCCCGCTTCACTGGTATCACCCAACAGGTAAGTAGCCAGGAACATCGGGTCCTGCACGCGAATACATCCGGAACTGAATGCTCGGTCATTCTGGTTAAACAATTCGCGGTTAGGCGTATCGTGCAAATAGATCGAGTACTCGTTCGGAAACATGAATTTTATTCGGCCGAGTGAGTTATCCGGCCCTGGATCCTGACGCAAACGATACGGGAAATAATTCTTGTTGACCCGGGACCAGTCCACTTCGGCCGGATCGAGTTCTTCTGCATCCGCATGCCAGCCCCTGAAAACACGGATGTTTTTGTTTCCCAGGTACTCAGGGTCCCGCATTTGCCGCGGTATCAGATCCTTGAGCGCAATACTGGTCGGAACATTCCAATACGGATTCATCTCGATGTAACTCATTTTGTTGTTAATGCTTGGTGTCGAGCGGTAGGCCTTGCCAATGATCACTGGCATTTCCATCACGATATCCTGGTCCCGCACACCATAAAGCATGTAACCGGTCATATTGACCACCAGGGAATGACCCTTGAATTCCAGTGGCAGCCAGCGCCAGCGTTCCAGGTTGAGCCGGATTTGCCCGATACGCTGATCAACCGGCACATTCATTGCCGCACGCGTATCCTTACCAATAAGACCGTCAGTCTTCAGACCATTGCGTTTCTGATAGTGTTTGACTGCAGTGATCAGAGCCTCGTCGTAAAAGCTACTATTGAGCTGCGTTGTATCTGTCAGATCACCGGTCGCGACCAGGCGCTGCCGTACCTGCACCACATGTGCATGCTGCATACCGGGACGTAATGTCGGACCTTTTTCAATCGCTGTCCAGCCACCCAGCTCTGCCAGGCTCAAATACCGGCCCAGATAGTTTTGCATCTCCCGATAGATTTTGTGTATAGGCGCGAGCTGATGCAAGAATTCGTTGATACTGGTCTGGCCGGAGATATCCAGCAGAAATTGCGCGAAATCCAGCTTAGGCACATCCATGAACCAGTCTTCATCCATCTCGTATGGATGGTAACGCCCGCTATGGATATCACTGGCATATTCAAGCAACACCTGACTTAGCAGCAATTCAAGCGCAACGACTGAATCGATATCTGTGTTGTACCAGTAGGACTCGATCCGTTCGAATCGGTACGGATCCCTATCCAGGCCGTGTGCCTCGACCCGTTGCAGAAGCTGGCGAAACTCAACGGCACGCAGCAGCCGACCGTTCTGCCCAGACCAGAGCAGACTGGAGCCGGGCTGTTGATAATATGCTGCCAGCGCCCGATACTGGCCGACCTCAAGTCCGGCGGGCGCAGTTACAAGTTTTGCCCGCACCAGGCCCAGTACAGTTTGTGTCCAGTCCTGGTCTGCATGGACAGAAATATTATAGATTAAGCCGTCCTGTAACAGGCCGATCAGAAACGATTTGTACGTATGACGAATAATAACCTTGATCAAACAATTGATTCAAAGGATTTGACCCGTAAATTCGGTAAAAGCCCGAATGCCCGTCTGATCGTTGTCCAGGTAAACGAACAATGCCTGAGCCTGTATCAGCATGGCAGACTACAGCACAGCTGGCCGGTCTCGACCGCAAAAAACGGTATCGGCAACCGGCCGAACAGCTACCAGACCCCTGTTGGTGCTCACCGCATTGACGAAAAGATTGGAGATGGTGCCAAACCGGGTACGGTCTTCAGTGGCCGTGTCGCAACCGGGCAGATCATTGACGTCACTACCGGCAACATCAACCCGGACCTGGATCTGATTACTAGCCGGATACTCTGGCTGACCGGCATGGAGCCAGGCATCAACCAGGGTGGCAGCGTGGACAGTCACCGCCGTTATATCTACATCCATGGCACCGCAGACGAGGCACATATAGGCCAGCCCGTCTCCCAGGGTTGTATCCGCATGCGCAATGACGATGTGATTGAGCTGTTTGACCTGGTCGAAACCGGCACCCTGGTATTGATTGAGTCCTGAGGCCTCGACATTTTAAGCCCTGACGCCCGCTTGCCCGTTAGTGTACAATGCAGGGATTCGTACTAACACCGCTAGTTTAGCTTTTATGATGTATATCGTCGTCAATGGCGAAAGCCGCCAGGTCTCCGACCGTTATTCCGCTGAAAATCTTGTTGCAGACATGGGACTGGCAGACCGCAGGGTCGCGATGGAAGTCAACCGGGAAATCGTCCCGCGCAGTACTTATGCAGAGCACTGGTTCAAGGACAATGACGTAATTGAGATTGTCGCCGCCATTGGTGGTGGCGCAATGAGCTGCGTATAGTTATACAGCAACACATCAGGAATCGATTCAGATGACAAACCAGAACGACCCATTGATTATCGCCGGAAAAAACTATCACTCCCGTCTGCTAGTGGGTTCGGGTAAATACAAGGACCTGGAAGAAACCCGCCTCGCTACCGAGGCCAGTGGTGCCGAGATCATCACCGTGGCGATACGTCGTACCAATATCGGCCAGAATCCTGATGAGCCCAATTTGCTGGATGTCATTTCACCGCAGCAATACACCATTTTGCCCAACACGGCCGGCTGCTATAACGCCGAGGACGCCGTGCGTACCTGCAAATTGGCGCGTGAGCTGCTGGATGGCCATGACCTGGTCAAGCTGGAAGTACTGGCCGATGAAAAAACCCTGTTCCCGAATGTACTGGATACCCTGAAGGCCGCAGAGACCCTGATCAATGACGGATTCAAGGTCATGGTCTATACCACCGACGACCTGATGATCGCGAAGGAACTGGAGGCCATGGGTTGTGTTGCGGTGATGCCGCTGGCCGCACCGATCGGCTCAGGCCTCGGTATCCGTAATCCCTACAACATCCGCTTCATCATCGAGGAACTGAATGTCCCGGTACTGGTGGATGCCGGGGTCGGCACCGCGTCCGATGCCGCAATCGCGATGGAGCTGGGCTGTGACGGGGTACTGATGAACACCGCTATCGCTGCAGCGAATAACCCGGTACTGATGGCATCTGCGATGAAAAAGGCCATCGAGGCCGGACGCGAGGCCTTTCTGGCCGGGCGCATGGCGCGCAAACAGTATGCCAGCGCCTCCTCGCCGCTGGATGGTACGTTTTATTAAACCATCATGATACCGCAAAACATTTTCTGAACTGGCTGCGTCAACGTAGAAATAATACATAATTGTTATTGGCAGTATCATAAACACCCTCTCCATCAGGGAGAGGGGATTAACAAGATATCGCGTTACAACACATTATATTGTCAACATCGATATTAATACAATGAATTCAAAAGCTTATAGTCTAAGCAAGCTCTGATCCAGTCTATCGCAGATTGTATTGATGACAGATAAGAAGCCACACCGACGCCCGATCCGTAGCTATGTTGTACGCGCCGGCAGGATGACTGCTGCACAACAACGGGCACTGGATGAGCTGTTACCGATATATGGTATTGCCCGCGACGATCAGCCTATCGATTTCGTCAGCGCATTCGGACGTGACGCACCGGTCTATCTCGAAGTCGGCTTTGGCATGGGACAGTCGCTGCTGGAGATCGCGCGTAAGCACCCGCAACATAACTACCTGGGCCTGGAAGTCCATCCACCCGGGGTCGGCCACCTGCTGTACCAGATAGAAGAGCTGGGCCTGAACAACCTGCGTGTGATCAATCAGGATGCGACCGAAATCCTGCAACAGCGCATACCGGACCAGTCACTGGACGGGCTCTACCTGTTCTTCCCGGATCCGTGGCACAAGAAAAAACATCACAAACGTCGTATCGTCAGGCCCGCATTTGTAGCCCAGGTAGCACGCATCCTGAAACCTGGCGGCCTGTTCCATATTGCCACCGACTGGGGTGACTATGCCGAACACATCCTCGAGGTCATGCAAACGACCAGTGTATTCGAATCTGTCAGCCCGGCTGATTTCAGTGATCGCGATGACCGGCCGGTCACCAAATATGAACAACGGGCGCTACGGCTTGGCCACCGTATCTACGACCTGCTTTATCGAAAAATCAACTGACTTATCTATACTTCCTAAACCCATTCCGACCTGCCTGCCATTCCCGGCCAGGCATACTGGAATAACATTACATATTTAGTATATAATTATATTCTTTTTATATAGCAATTCGTATAGCGACCTGACTCGCTCTTAATTTATGCTGAGATTGGCTGGATGGCACTCGAACTGACACCACAAATGATCCTGGTAATGGGCATACTTGGCCTGACCATGTTTATGTTCATTTCCGAGATCGTGCGTGTCGATGTCGCTGCGATCATAATCATGATCCTGCTCGGACTGACCAACCTGTTTGAACCGGTCGTCGTTGACGGAGTCAGGACCAACTGGCTAGGCAGTGTCGCGCCGGCACTGGCCGAACGTTTGCCCTGGCTGGACCAGATGCTGGTGCCGGTTGTGGACGCAACCAGGCTGTTTAACGGTTTTGGCAGTAACGCGGTGATCTCGATCATCGCGGTCATGATTATCGGTGCCGGCCTGGACAAGACCGGCCTGATGACCAGGGTCGCCGGGTTTATCCTGAAAATCGGCGGCAGTTCCGAGAAACGCGTGACTCCGGTCATCTCCGGCACCGTCGGCATCATTTCCAGCTTCATGCAAAATGTTGGTGCCGCAGCACTGTTCCTGCCGGTGGTCAGTCGCATCTCGGTGCGTACCGGTCTACCCTTGTCCCGCCTGCTCATGCCGATGGGGTTTTGTGCGATCCTGGGTGGTACCGTAACCATGATCGGTTCCAGCCCGCTGATCCTGCTAAATGACCTGATCCTTAACTCGAATGCGGCATTGCCTGCCGGGCAGCAGATGCAGACTTTTGATCTGTTCGATGTCACTCCCATCGGTATCTCATTGATCGCTGCAGGTATCGCCTACTTTATCCTCGCCGGCAACCTGATCCTGCCCAGCATCAAGACCAAGCTGGCCGAAGGCACCAACACCATGAGCTATTTCCAGGATACCTACGGTCTGGCTTATAAGCTAAAGGAAATGACCGTGACAGCGGAAAGCCCGGTGATTGGCAAGACCTTTGACGAGATGGAGACCGAATGTCGCGATTGCCGTGTACGAGTGGTGGCCTATAAGAGTGGCGATGACCTGCGTATCGGCCAGGGTACGCTGTCACGCGATGTCACCATCAAGGCCGGTGATGTGCTCGGTATTCTGGGCAAAAAAGGCAAGTTGACGGAATTTGCTGCCAAAACAAAAATGCGGGCTCGAAACGAACTACTAGTATTCAGTGAATCGCTGGCGCCAACCAAGGCCGGTGTCGCCGAGCTGGTGATCCCACCTGGCTCCAGCCTGATCGGCAAATCTGCCCGTGACTTGTGGATGCGCAAGGTCTATGGTATTTCCCTGTTTGCGATCCATCGCCATGACCACGATATCGACGAGGGGGTACGCGCGATGCCCTTTCAGGCCGGTGACACCCTGGCCGTGCATACCGCCTGGGACAACCTCGCCCGCCTCGAGCATGACCGTGATTTTGTCGTCGTGACTTCGGACTATCCACATGAGGAAGAGCGCCCACACAAGGTTCCGCATGCACTGGTGTTCTTTTTAATTGCCCTGTCACTGGTGCTGTTCACCGATCTACGTCTGTCGGTGGCACTGTTGACTGGCTCGATTGGGATGGTGCTTAGTCGGGTGCTGTCTATCGATGAGGCCTACCGCGCAATCGATTGGAAGACGGTGTTCCTGCTGGCCAGTCTGATTCCGCTCGGCATGGCGGTTGAAGGCACCGGTACCGCGGCCTGGATAGCCCAGGAGACTCTGGTGCTGATGGAAGGTGTCCCGGTATGGGTATTACAGGCCACGATTATGGTACTGGCCACGGTGTTCACACTGGTGATGTCCAATGTCGGCGCCACCGTACTGCTGGTGCCATTGGCGGTCAATATCGCCCTAGGTGCCGGGGCCGACCCGCGCCTGTTCGCACTGACCGTCGCGATCGGTACATCCAATTCCTTCCTGATCCCGACCCACCAGGTCAATGCCTTGATTATGGGTCCGGCCGGCTACCGTGTCGCCGACTTCATGAAGGCCGGTGGCATCATGACTATCCTGTTCATGGTCGTGAGCCTGACGGCAATGAATATCGCGTTTTGACCGGAACCGGTATATAGTCGCTCAGGGGCGTAGCCCGGGATATTGAAAAACCATATGCAGATACAAGGATTGTATAGTATGTATAAACAGATTGTACTGCTGCTTGTATTGACCAGCGCATCAGCATCCACGCTTCATGCGGCGGGTATATACAAGTGTATAGACAAGGAAGGCAAGACTGTCTTTTCCCAGTATCAGTGCGCACCCAGGGCCAAGGCCATCTCGGTCAGACCGGAATTCAGGGAAAAATCTGATCCAGGTGTAGCGGGGCTGCGCAAAGGTGAAATCAGAATCCTGAAACGCATCAAGCGGGATGAAAAAACACGCGCAAAAAAAAGAAAACAGGAACTTAAGCAAGCGGGCGCTGAGGCATCAGCCAGGAAAAAACATTGCACCATCGCTGAAAAACGACTTAGGAAACTACAGGGTCAGAGACGTGAGGGTTGCGCAGGCAAGAAGTGTGAGCGCATAGATGAAAAGATTCGCTACTACCGTGGACAACGGAGTGAATACTGTTACTGAGGCATACGATACAACAGCTCACCTGTCATACCAGGAAGGGGTCAGACCTTGGTTTTCACGCGCTGTTTGTGAACAGCATAGCGTTCCCCCTGGTACAGCTCTGAGGTAGACCAGCGCCAGCCAAACAGCTTGTGCACGTGTATCATTTCACCCTTTTCCTGGAAACCAAAACGAAAGTGCAGGCGCAGGGACGGCACATTATCCACCTCAACCGCGGCGAGTACTTTCTTGTAACCCTGATCGCGAAAGTGCTCCCAGACCCAGGCTTGCCCTTCATTGGAAATTGCCCTGCCGCGATAGGGCTCGGCTATAAAACCCGCAAGCTGATATATCTCATCATCTTTGAGCTTGAACAGGTGCTTGTAGATGATGGAATCATAAAAATCTTTGGTACTGATCCAGAAATAGCCGATCAGTACATTATCGATATAGCCGACCGTGCAGATTGCGCCACTATCAAATAACTTTTTGAAATGATTATATTTATGTGTAAAGTGGGGTTCCAGCGAACCCATTTCCTCGACAGACTCGACCACCCTCTGCTCATCCAGCTTGCTTTGTTTGGACAGCTTTTTTACCGGGAGGCTTAAATCGCGCGTGACGACAATAACATCCATGCGCTGATAGATGTGATCATGGAAATATTTTTTCAGTACCTGGCTCAGGCCGCGCTCATTGACTTCGTCACGCTTTTTTTTGATCTTTCTAAGTGTACTCATGTTCATTAAGGCCATCGTTTCAGACCGGCTTAATATACCTGCCTAATGACCCGCAATCCTTTATAACAAACCTGCAGAAGGTCGTAAATCTACTGACCAGGGTCAGCCCCAATTCCGAGGGCATATCCGAATATACCGTCTTTATGCAGGAATTATTCTCGCATAAAACAGAATACGGATGCAATCACAGCTGTATTACAGCAGTATATCGTACCAGCGAATCAGATATAGAAAGTAGAAAACCTAATTACGTGTAAAAAAGCACCTCTGTCTTGTATAACCCCTTGCATGCACTATTCTTAATATCAATACCCAATAGCAACGGGAATATCTAAATGAACAGTGATGAGTTCAAAAAGTACCTGGATGAATCCGTCCTGGAACTCGAACAAAAACGTTTATTACTCGAACAGCAATATGGAGTCGGACATCACGATCGCTATGTACTGGAGTACGACAACAGCTCCCTGATGTTTTTCGACAAAGAACAGCCGACCGTCGAAGCCACGATACTGCCCGTCGCCACGTATATAACCGAAACGGAATGCCTGGTCTGGTTCTGGTCGCTCAAGAATCTGCCTGAACCAATCAGAAAACTGTCCAGCGCCGTAAAAAAACTGTATGACATCACCGGCCAGGACATTTTCAGGAGACAGTCATTTGGTTGCAGCGAGTCAACTGCATGGGATCTGGCCTCCATGGCCTGTAAATGCCTGGACGCACAAGGTGTATACCGCGTACCCCAGGGCAACATGTATGCCTATGTACTGATCTCACAAATTACGTATTACAATCAGGCATGTATTAGCTAATCAAGATTCACTTACTCAAGATAATCTGTTTACGAGATAAATACCGGATAACAAATATAGTCTTGAAACCTGGCGAAAGCCATATTGTACAAACTCGACCATACCAGAATTATTTTATTGCCAGTTTGGTAAGCCTTAATCACAGGCATAAAGGTTATGGGAAGATACTTTGTTGCAAATTAAAAAGCCGTGAAGAATTAACCACCTGATTGTGTAATATATCATCGAAGTTCCCCAGGTTCCTGTATATGCTACTGCACAGGGTTGGAGGGATATTAATTTTTTAACTTTACACAAATCATAGAACAAGCAGGCTAATAATTATTTGCCATCCTAATTACGAGTAAACCAGTCAGGTATACCGCATTGTTGATGCAATTTTCATATGCTACGCTTGAATTAAGGTAGCAGGGATGCTGACATTCTGCTTCATTAAGGTTCCTGCCAATACCTTTGAAATGGAACAGAACAGAATAAGGAGATTGTCATGGCTAATTTCCCAGACCATTTAACTGCAGGTGAAGGCGAATCTACTGTCTCTTACACGCGCGCCGAAGGTCACTACCTGTTAAAGGTTCACGATACCGAAACATTCTCGGCTATCGATTCATTTTCAACATCAGGAATTGCCAGTACAGAATTACCACCCTATATCGAAGCGGCCCGTAAAACGCTGGAGCCTGCCAGCCTGCGTTGGGTTGAAGTGTTGCCCGGATTCAACAATGCAGATGCAGAGGCCCAGTTCGCCGCAAACGATGGTGTTGATGAGATTCTGCCTGTCTACTTTGAAGAAGGCGCTGGTCCGGATAGTGCGGCTACACCGATGTTTGAAACCATTAATGTTCAGATATCCAATGATGTTGATCAGGTTATCAGTACGCTTGAATCACTGGGCCTGAGCCATCAGCCGGAAATTTCTGCCTTGTTAAAACCAATACATGTCTTCAAGGTAAATGCCCAGGCAGATCAGTCACTGATCGATACCGCGGTAGATCTACTCCAGAAGGTCCTGACTACAAGCGGTGTTAGCATGGCAGAGTTTGACTGGCTGAAACTCGAAACCTACACCGCAGCACCAAATGACACTAACTATGGCCAGCAGTGGAACATGAATACTATTGGCTTGCCGGATGCACTTGACTTGGAGACCGGATCTGGCAATGTCTGGATCGCGATAATCGATTCCGGCTTCGATCTTACGCATCCCGATCTGACCTATACACCCAATACGGCCCCGAATTTCACGCATTTTAACGCTGTCCAGTTTATAAACGGAAACCCGCCACCATATAATGCCGGGTCTTCGGGCGTATTTCATGGTACCTGTGTTGCCGGTATTGCTGGTGCAAATACTAACAATGCGCTTGGTGTTGCCGGAGTTGCCGGCGGGTGCCAGATCATGCCTGTACGGCTGGGTACAGTCCCTAGTGCCAATCGTGTTGCTGCCGGCATAAACTGGGCTGCAGCCAATGGTGCACGTGTAGCCAGTATGTCACTGGGTACAACATCCACCACAGCCGCCAACAATGCCATGACCAATGCATGGCTTTCAGGTCTGGTAATTTGCGCGGCAACCGGAAACAGTGGCGGCAATACCACCAGCCCGGCAGTAAATTTTCCGGCCAGCCATGCAAATGTCATTGCAGTCGGGGCGTCAGACACCAATGACCAGCGCAAAAGGCCTGCAAGTGCCGATGGTGAAACCTGGGGCAGCCAGTTTGATGCAAACACCGATGTAGTAGCACCCGGAGTGCAGATATGGAGTACAGACGAACAGGCTGTGAGTGGCTATAACAGCAATAACGGCGGCCCTATTACAGTTGCTGGTGTCAACTACCCAAGCTCGGGTGATGCTGCCGGCGACTATTTTTCAGTTTTTAATGGCACATCAGCCGCAACACCGCATGTTGCAGGACTGGCTGGCCTCATTTTCTCTGCCGTCGGATCCTTGACCAATCAGCAGGTACGAGACATCATCGAGTCAACCTGCACCAAGGTTAACCCGGGGATGTATCCCTACGCCGTTACACCGGGTCGCACCAACGGCACCTGGCATCAGGAGGTTGGGTACGGACGAATTAACCTGCAGGCAGCCATATCCGCAGCGCTGCCACCTATCCCTATCACACCGATTACTTCCATAACGGCAATCACGCCGATTACAATGATCACACCGGTCACAACAATCACACCGGTGACGACCATCACACCAATTTCCCCGATAACCGGTATAACACCAGTCACCACGATTACACCGATCACCTCGATCACACCGGTAACTACAGTCACACCAGTTACACCCATAACGACGGTCACACCGATCACAAATGTATCGCCGATATCACCTGTAACCGGGATAACACCGATAACAATGGTCACACCGATAACTGCGATTACCACCATCTCTCCGATAAAGCCACCACCGCCGATTACGGCAATTGGACCGGTAACACCGATAGATCCTATTGACCCTGTACAGCCAGTCGATCGCGGTGATCCTGAGGACTGAGCAAACGGTCTGTTACAAGCAGGCATGACTCAGGGACAGCAGTTAAGGCATGGAATATTCCCGCATCCCGTGGCATACCGGCATCATCGTCAGAGTGAGCAAATGATCATGAAATCGGACAGAGCAATCTTTATCGGCTTTAATGCCCTTGGCGATACATTATGTACGACGCCTGCAATCCGGGCATATCGAAAAATGCATCCAGATGCGCATATTACATACGTCGTACAGAATGCAACCTTTACACGTATACTCGAAAACAATCCTCATATCGATTTGTTAATTTATAGCGATTTTATGTATGTCAACGGGATGACAAAATACAGCCAGGAATGGCTGTATTCCTTGCCACTGGACTTTACTGTTCCCTCTACACTCTACTATTTTGATATCAACCAGGTATGCACTACCAAAGAGGCCTTTCAGGAACATATCTCAACAGGATTCTCCAGACTACTGAACATACCCATCGAGAGTATCCGCCCGGAAGTTGTGATAACAAAGCAGGAGTACAGCCGGGCCATGAGTATAGCAACCCGGCCCTATGTCGTTATCAGCATGCATTCCAATGCCAATCCTATGCGCGAAGACGAGAAAGGGGGCAGCAAGGAATGGCCTTTGGAAAACTGGCAGACACTTTGTGAATATATACGATCAAGTATGGGCTGCGAGATCATCTCAATTGGTTCAGAATTCGACCCCCAGATTAAGAGTCCGTTATGGAAAAACCGTTATGGCCTCCCTATCAATATCGTGGCAGCCCTGTTGCAGAAGGCACAGTGTGTCATTACCCTGGAAAACGGTATAGGGCACCTGACCCATGCCGTTGATGCTACGACAGTCATGCTTTATTCGGACATAGTCCCCCTGGGCTGGGCCAACCCTGCAGAAGCAAGCCGATGCAGTGTCCTTTATGGTGACCCGCATGTAATGTCTGTAAATGATGTCATAGCCGAAATAGACAAGCTTGTAAGCAAGAACACCTGCCACACAGAGATTCTTACTAAACGCCATGAAAATCTGCTTCTACAATGACATATATATTCTCGGCGGTGGTGAGCTATGGGTCCTGAATGCATGCCAGCATTTACGGGAATCCGGTCATGAAGTTGCTGTAGTCTGCCCCTGGCGATCTCCCCTGCATGACCAGTGCCAGGCAGCTGGCATCGAGGTCTTCTGCTTCTTTCGAATGGAAGGACTACCCAATTACGAACCGGTCTATCATTTTCTGGAAAAGAATAACTTCGATATACTTTATTGCACAATAATTGGCGGGATATGTGAGGCCATGGTACTGGAAACCATGGTAGACCGTATCAACTGCCACCGTCCGGATTCAAGGATGGCATTAGTCCTGAAAACAGGGCTCCCGCCCATGGCGAATCTGACACCACAATACTACGGCATTGGCTCAGGTACTGCCATACCTCGTCTGCATGTGGTATCAGAACGCAACCGTCAGTCTTTTATACAGTGGCTGCATCATCACAATATCCGCTTTGATGAGAATTTTATCGAGACTATCCGCGAAGGTGTTGATCTCAATCGTTTCAACGATTTCAGTAACAGACAGTCTGTCAATAGATCTAATCTCGGGATTTCTGCCAACCAACAGCTTGTAAGCTGTATTGCCAGACTGCACACAATGAAGGGACAGGAAAATCTGCTGCGAGCCATACCCGGAGTAATCGACAAACATCCTGATACAGTCTTTCTGTTCGCGGGCGATGGAGAGGACCGGGCAAGACTGGAGTCCATACGGGACCAGTTGGGTCTTAGCGATCAGGTAAGATTTCTGGG
Source organism: uncultured Gammaproteobacteria bacterium (assembly GCA_947258795.1). Taxonomy (GTDB): domain Bacteria; phylum Pseudomonadota; class Gammaproteobacteria; order DRJJ01; family DRJJ01; genus DRJJ01. The sequence continues at coordinate 56,797 of CAMYJU010000004.1, forward strand.
ACATATCGAGGATGTCCCTGCCCTGCTCTCCATCACTGACATCCTGTGCCACCCGTCTTTGGCAGACGGTTTGCCCAATTCTATAGTCGAGGCGATGGCCGCGGGCGTTCCTGTACTTGCGAGTGATACGGACGGCATCCCGGAACTGATACAACATGAAAAATCAGGCTTACTTATAAACCCGTATAATGTGGCCACAATCACCAGGCTGCTAAACCGTTTGCTGGCATCACCCGATCTCAGGGGTGCCTATGCCAAGCAGGGTAAATATGTAATTCAAAACAATTTTGATATCCGGAAAAACCTACAACACCTGATCACACGACTGAAAGATGACCTGGAAACGGTGCGCAATGGCAAAGGAATAACCAGCATTAATGCATATACTCAACAGTCCCCTGCACCAATACCCGTGATGTTTCTGATGAACTCGGTACGCACAGGCGGAGAGGAAAGTGAAGTCAAGATACTTGCCCGATACCTGAATCGTTCCCGCTTTCCGCTATCCGTACTGAGTTTGTATGATGTTGGTGAAGCAGCTCCGGCAATAGAAGAATTGCTTGCGTCTGGCATAACTATAGATACGGCCTGCCATGGCCTGCCGGGGACAGAGGAAAAAGTCCAATATGTAGTCAATAAAATCAGGAAGGAACAAATCAGGATAGTCGTAGCCTGCCAGGATACACGTACTGCATTTCATGTATTCAATCACATCCTCCCAGACGAATGTCGGCTTATTGAGCATGGAGGTATAATTGAAGAAACCTCAGCAATACCCAAACATTTAACAAGATTTTATATTGGCGTTTCCCGGGATATTCGCGATGCGGCAGCGGCATTGATGCCAGACAGATCCCGGGCTGCTTACATCCCAAGCATGATCGACACCAGGGAATTCGAGGGCCTGGACAGACGGTCACTTCGAAAGGCATATGGCTTTTCAGATGATGACACAGTAGTAATTTTTGTAGGGCGGATAGACCCCAAGAAACGTATTGAACTGCTACTCCAGGCTGCTGCCACACTCATTCCGGCTTACCGACAACTGCATTTCCTGATAGTCGGGGGTGCAGATGCATACTCTCCCGAGTATCTCAAACAACTCCTGAACGCCAGTCAACTGCTAATCAATACGGGAAGACTGGCGTTTACTGGTACCCGTGGAGATGTCCCTGCCTTAATGACTGCAGCAAATATCCTGATACTCCCCGGCACTGGTGAAGGCATGTCACATGTAATATCAGAAGCAGGAGCCGCCGGTCTTGCCGTAGTCGCTTCTGACGACGGCTCCGCCCGAGAACAACTGGATGATGGAAAGGGAGGGTATATCTTTTCACAGGAACAACCCAATGCCCTTCTGAATACACTGGTCACCGTACTCGAAAATCCTGCTGACCGGATCGCGAAGGGATTACACCTGCGTAAAAAAGTCGCAGCCGAATACAGCGCAGATGTACTTATTCCACAATGGGAAAAATTGCTTCACGAAGCCGGAAGTGAAACCGGTAATGCACACGAGCTGTATATTCACAGTCTCGATCGGGGCATCGATTTTCCCACTGAAATACAAATCCAGACCATCACATCCTGCAATGCCTCCTGCGTCATGTGCCCTTACCCTGAGGTCTCGAAAGAATTCCCGCTCGGCCGCATGTCAGAAGAAGTATACGACCGGATTATTGATGAATGTGCGCAGGAATCAGGCTTGCGCCGTATCGAACCTTTTCTGATGAATGAAGCATTTACTGATAAACGCATTATTGAGCTCATCAGCAAAACCAAGCAAAAAGTACCTCATGCGATGGTTACTGTAACCACAAATGGTTCACCATTGACCCCCAGTGTCTCTGATCGCCTTGTAAAAACCGGACTCGATGCCATCTGGTTCAGCTTCAATGGCGCGAACCCTGAGACTTATGAAAAAATCATGGGAATACCCTATGACAAGGTAAAACGCAATCTCGACTATCTGCTCAACATTAAACCGCCTGACCTACATGTGTTTGTAAACATGATCGAAACCGAGTTGATGGCCCCCGAGATAGAGCAGAATATACGCTACTGGCAAAGTCGCGGTGTTCAGGCCGGCTCATCTCCTCTGGTTAACCGGGCAGGTAATGTAACAAACTTTAACGATTTGAACTACAAGCCTATCAGTAACCATCCGGTTCGCACCTGTGAGCTTCCTTTTTACAAGATGTACATTATACATAATGGCGATGTAGTGCTTTGCTGTATGGATTGGCGTCGCACGCAGGTTGTAGGTAATGTCATGCAGCAGAGTATTCGGGACATTTGGAATGGGCAGGAGTATCGCCGTATCCGGCAACTTCATATCGAAGGTCGTGATGCCGAACTTGAGCTATGTTCCAGGTGTTCTTACACACTAAGCTGACATGAACAGACAGCCTGATCAACCAGCCGCACAGATAACTCCTGATATAAGCAAACAGTCATGACGGATATCCTGCTCCTAAACATGCCTTTTGTATCAATCTCACGGCCGGCGATCGGAATCAGTACTCTCAAGTCCGTTCTGACAGCGCAGAATATCCAGGCAGATATAGCCTATCCGAACATCCTGTTCGCACAAATGATGGGGCTACCTACCTATGAACTGCTTGATGAAAAACTCAGTGATGCTCTTTTTTGTGGTGACTGGTTATTCGCACAATATCTTTTCGCTGAAGAGCTGGATCTGGATACCTATATCAATACCCTGGAACATTATACTGAAGGCAAAAGTGCATTCGAAAAAATCATGGCCGCACGCGATCGTATTGAAGAATTTCTGCTAACTTGTATAGAAACCTACAATATCAAGGATTACAGTATCATCGGTTTTACATCCACCTTTGAGCAAAATCTTGCTTCTCTTGCCCTGGCAAAGCTGATTAAAACGAAATACCCCGACAAGAAAACCATTATTGGAGGATCCAACTGCGAAGGCCTGATGGGACTGCAAATACACAAAAGTTTCCCATGGATTGACTACGTATGTACTGGTGAAGGCGAAAAATGCCTACTGGAACTGGTAACACGACTGAAACAGGGCCTTGGCGTACAAGGCGTCAGGGGGATCATTTACCGTGACGGGGATCAGTCGATAGACAATGGCCTGGTCGAATCAGCCATCTGCATGAATGACATACCAATACCTGATTATGATGACTATTTTCTGGCTATTCGAGACAACGGAATGGATCGGCGGCTGAATCCCTCGTTACCAATTGAAACCTCACGGGGATGCTGGTGGGGGGCCAAATCACATTGCACATTCTGTGGTCTGAATGGAGCCACAATGAACTTTCGAAGCAAGAGTACATCAAGAGTCATCCATGAGCTTCAATACCTGAAGACACGGTACTCAATTCAGCAATTTGTAGCCGTGGACAATATTATTGATATGAGCTACTTCCAGGATTTATTACCACAGCTTCGGGACCGGCCTCTGGGTGTATCACTGTTCTACGAAACCAAGGCCAATTTGAAAAAAGAACAGGTTTTACTTCTGAAAGGGGCAGGTATACATGCTATACAGCCAGGTATCGAGAGCCTGAGTAGCCATGTTTTAAAACTGATGCGGAAAGGCGTGACGGCCATACAGAATATCCAGCTACTCAAATGGTGTAAAGAATATGGCATAAATGTAGCCTGGAATCTGTTATATGGATTTCCAGGAGAAACCCAGCGCGATTTTGAGGATATTTACGAATTAATGGATTCCATATATCACCTGCAACCGCCTCATTCCATAGGCACAGTCAGAATGGACAGGTTCAGTCCTTATTTTACTGATCCTGAATCGTTCGGACTGAAGAATGTAAAACCCTTTACCATTTACCAGTATATATATCCAGTTCCTGCAGAAGATCTGAAACATCTGGTTTATTTTTTTGAGTATGAGTCCCGGGAGCAACAGCAAATCGAATCATATATAACCAGGCTCCGGGATAAAGTCGATGCATGGAAGGCCTCCAGCGGCTGCAATTTAAGCAAGAAATACGATGACGATTCAGGCTTACTTATTACAGACACTCGACCCAACAGGGTCCACGAACACATCGTACTGAAAGGGATTCAAAAAGATGTCTATGACTTCTGCGAACAGAAAAGAAGTCATTCCGGCATCACACGATTCCTGGACCAGACTTATGGCCTCTGTACGGATATCGAAACATGGCTAAGCCAGTTTTTAAAACAGATGGTCGAATGGCGACTAATGGTATTTGAGAACGGGCACTTTTTAAGTCTCGCAACAATTGAGCAGGATCACACTCGACAGAAATCCTGCCTATAACCATAACCACTGAATGATCTCCTGCCAGAACATCAATAACCGCCCCTACTCCCCAGTCTATGGCTTTCATATATAGCACGCGCGTGGTGTGATTTCATGAATTGCACGAATAATTCACCATAGTCACCTCCATACTCAAAACTGCCGATATAGTAATCTGTACTGATCTGCTCCAGTACGGCTTCGCCCTGACCGGCACCAGGCAGGCTGACCATTTCAAACTGTCCAGGGAAAATATTCAGATAGCGTTGGGCAAGATGATAATACAACGGTGCCACATCGGCCTGATCCTCAAGCAGGGCCATCGGCAGTTCGCGATGATATATATGCCGACCCTGCATCACACTGTTCCCCGGCTGTTCCAGACGCTGTCGTAATGCCTGTTGATCCAGGCCGCCAGGGCCATATGGTGATTGCCGTCCGAAAACTCCACCAGCCCGGCACACTGCAAACCATCATGAAAATCCAGCACACAATTGTGCTGGCCGTCATGCCAGCACAGGTCCTGGTCATTGCCAGGCCAGCCCAGGGCAGTTGTGCCATATGCGGCTGCTACGCCTGTTTCACCTCGAACATATGCACATCCTGCTGCGGATACGGGAAGCTGACACCATTCTGATCGAATGCCTTTTTGATATTTTCGAGCAGGTCGGAACGCACGCCCCAGTAATCAGCCGAGTTCACCCACGGACGCACATTCAGGTTGACACTGCTATCGCCCAGCTCGGCCAGGCTAATAGCCGGCTCGGGATCTTTCAGGATACGCTCATCGGCGGCGAATACACCTGTAATCAGCTCACGGGCCTTTTCGATATCGTCGTCATAACCGATGCCGATAACCAAGTCGATACGTCGCGTATCGCGTGCAGAAAAGTTAGTGATCATGCCCCCGTAGATGCCCGAGTTTGGAATGGTAATTTCACGGTTATCACCGGTCTTCAATACCGTATTAAAGATATTAACTTGATCCACGACACCGCTGGTCCCACCTGCCTCGACGAAATCACCTGTTTTAAACGGCCTGAACAAGATCAGCATCACCCCGGCCGCAAAATTCGACAATGAATCCTTCAGCGCCAGGCCTATGGCCAGGCCGGCAGCACCCAGAATCGCCAGCAGGGAGGTGGTATTGACGCCCAACTGGTCCAGTGCCGCGATCACCACCGCAACCAGCAATACCGCGTAGACCATGTCGGCGAGGAACTTGATCAGCATTTCATCGATACCGGATTTACCCATCAGTTTCTTGATCAGCTTGACGATCATGCGTGCGATCATACGCCCGATGTAAAACACAAGGATTGCCATCACAATCTTGATACCCCACGGAATTGCGTAGGTGTCGATATAGTGAGTCAATTGATCCATGTTGAGGTCATTCATGTAGTTCTCCCCTTTAATCTACTTATCGAAGGTTATTAACTTGTTTTTTGTATTGTTACTAATAGACTGCTGTTTTATAAGGACTTTAATTGACATAACATTTTGATTCAAGGCCTGCCAGCGTACACAAAAGTCCCCAAAAAGGCCATCTCTTCTTGAGCTGACAGGCCGAAAAATGGTTCAATATACGGTTCTTGTGTTCGGCGTGCAGATGGCCGGGACAAACGGGGTCCTGGCGTGGCGGAAACCGGAGTAGACACAGCGGAATTCAGGGTGGCGCAGTGCGCGTAGCCCGACAGATAAATCGATTAAACGACTTAACGCAGACTATTAATATCTTTTAAGGAGCAATAGCAAATGTCAAATAAACACCCCGTCGTGGCGGTCACCGGATCATCCGGTGCTGGCACCACCACCGTCAAGGTTGCGTTCGAGCACATCTTCGTCCGTAATGGTATTAACCCCGTAATCGTCGAGGGCGACAGCTTCCACCGCTATGACCGCGCCGCGATGAAAGAGGCCATCGAGGAATATGCCGCGAAGGACCAGAACCTCAGTCACTTCGGACCGGATGCCAACCGTTTCGACAAGATCGAAGAGCTGTTCAAACAGTATGGTGAAAACGGCACCGGCCAGAAGCGCTACTACCTGCACAGCCCTGAAGAGGCCGCTGAACACAATGAAAGACTGGGCACCGACCTGGGTGCGGGCCAGTTCACACCATGGGAAGACATCTCTGAAGGCAGCGACCTGCTGTTCTACGAGGGCCTGCATGGTGGCGTGGTAACCGAAACCGAAAATGTTGCCAAATACGTCGATCTGTTGATTGGTGTGGTGCCACTGGTCAACCTGGAGTGGATACAGAAAATCTTCCGTGATAACGCCCAACGTGGTTACAGTGCCGAGGCCATCGTCGACACCATCCTGCGTCGTATGCCTGACTATGTACACCACATTACGCCACAGTTCTCACGCACCGATATCAACTTCCAGCGCGTGCCGACGGTTGATACCTCCAACCCGTTTATCGCCCGTGATATCCCGACACCTGACGAGAGCTTCGTCGTAATCCGTTTCCGTGATCCGGCCAAGTTCGATGTCGACTTCCCATACCTGCTGAGCATGATAGACGGATCATTCATGTCACGTCGTAATTCCATTGTCGTACCTGGCGGCAAAATGGGCTTTGCAATGGAAATCATCCTGGCGCCGATTATCGACCGTATGATGGCGGGGCGTAACGGCTAGCCGTCGGATGCGAAATGCCTACAGAGTCGTCACTCTGCACCAAAGAATGGGCGCACATTGTTGCGCCCGTTCTTTTTTGAATTAAACTTAAGGTCTACAACTATTAAAGACCGCAAGAACCAGACCATGGAAGACCAGCCCTTTCTGATTGCCTCAGCTTCCAATATGCATGCCTCCGAACTGGTAGGCGCCTGTATTGGAAAACTGGGTGAACTGGACACCAGTATCAATATCGGCTTTGCTTACGCAACCGATATCCTGGCAGACGACTTTGCCACCATCATTCGGCAATTACAGGAACAAACAGGAATCAATAACTGGCTGGGAACCATCGGTACCGGCATCTGTGCCGGCAGCCAGGAACTGTATGATCATCCGGCCCTGTGTATTATGCTCGGCAGCTTTCCGGAAGACAGCTACCGCTTCTTTCGCCTGGGCGATACTGATCTGCAGGATTTCACTTCCGGCCATGCCGACTGGCTGAATGCCAACCAGTATCATATCGCCGTGATGCATGGTGACCCTCGTGCCCAGACGGTCAGTGACCAGATACCGGATTTTGTTGATACCGTACCACAGAGTTTCGTGGTGGGCGGTCTGACCTCCTCACAATCCGACTCATACCCGCAATACGCCAATGGTATGCATGAGCATGGTATCTCCGGTGTGGTATTCAACCAGCAGGTGCCGGTAGCCACGACACTGAGCCAGGCCTGTAGTCCGATAGGCTCGGTCCACTCGGTCAGCAAGGCCAAACATAATGTGGTCATGGCGCTGGACTCAAGACCGGCACTGGACGTTTTCAGGGAGGATATAGGTGAAGTCCTGGCGCGTGACCTGAGCCGCGTCGGTGGTTATATCTATGTCGGCCTGCCGGTACAGGGCTCGGATACCGGCGACTATCTGGTACGAAACCTGATCGGTCTGGACCCGGTGAACAAACACGTGGTGATCGGTGACTGGGTGGAAGACGGCCAGAAACTGATGTTTTGTCGACGTGATGGCGCCAGCGCCCGTTCGGACCTGCGTCTGCACCTGGACAAGCTGAAACACCGTGTTGGAGACAACCCCATCAGGGGAGGACTGTATTTCTCCTGCCTTGGCCGTGGCCGCTACCTGTTTGGCGATGAATCACAGGAACTAAAACTGATCCATGAGATCCTGGGTGAATTTCCACTGTGTGGTTTCTTCGCCAATGGTGAAATTGCCAATAGCCAGCTTTATGGCTATACCGGGGTGCTGACCCTGTTTTTGTGATACCTGGTTGTCGTATCAGGCCACTTCCGAGCCAAGCTGGGCACGCAGTACAGCCGGTAAAACCTGTAGTCCGCCTTTCAGTACACTGACCTCGTATCCGGCCTGACCAAGCAAAAAGGCAGCCGCCGAACTACGTGAACCCGTCATGCAGTAACAAATATAGTGCATATCCTGGTCCAGCCTGTTCATGCCCTCGCGTAAATCATTCAGTGGCAAATTGATTGCGTTGGGTAAACGGTAGTGCTCAAACTCCTTCTCCGATCTGACATCCAGCCAGACAGCACCCTTGTTAACCCGCCCTCTTGCACTGTTTGCATCCAGCCTCTGCAGTAACGGTTCCTGCAACAGTTCCCTGAAATCCTGCTTGGACAGTCGCAATACACTACCGTCTTCACGCATGACTACCGTTGCATTTCGAGGGTTGCCACTAATCAACGCCTCTTCGCCAAAACTTTCACCAGGCTGTAATACAGCCAGCTCGCGGTCACGGCTGACACTGGCAGTACCTGTTTCAATAAAATAGAAATAGTCGCCCGGCTCACCTATATTGATCAGCCGGTCACCTGCACGAACCTGTAGATGTTCCAGACGTTGTTTTAACTGCTCGATATTGGTAGCAGGGATTTTCCTCAGTATCGGGGATTCAATGATACGCTTCATCAGGCTGGAATGCTCAGGACCCGCGGCCTGGTCCGGGGTATCCAGGTCACCGACCTGCGCGGAAAGCTGGTCCCAGGTCAGCATATAGTCCAGCACGGTATTATCCACTACCAGCACTACTGATTCCTGCTCAACCACGGCGTTATAGTGATGAGGCTGATGGCCATCCAGCGCATGCCTGGAAAGGGAGGTCTGTGCAGTGATCGCCATACCTGACGGATCCGTATCACAGGTCAGGCGAATACGGCCGCCGACTAACCAGGCAGACTGGTGATCCGCCTCTCCCTGGCTGAATACGGTTCCGCCGGGTACATAGTGCACAATACTGGCCAGACTGCTGAGCTCTTCAAGGGTTTCGTCCGGTAAACTGTCGAGCGGTACGAAGGATTTTAATTGTTTGATCGTCGGTCCTGCGGTGTTGCTCATCGGAATCCCTCCCATCTTATTTTTCATCAGATTCAACGGCATAGCGTTGCTTATCTGCCAACCGCCTGTTGTTTATCGGCAACTACCTGTTTTACTTAAGTTCTGAGCGGCTTTTTTCTGCATCACATAGCTGTTTATCGCAGTTTGGCAAATCTTGCCAAGGCCGGATCGAGGTTCTATATATGTTCATAGTAGAACGTTTTCGGCTACTCAACGTTCGGGCTGGCCCGGAATCACTATTATTCTTATCGTCTTTGACCTGAATCATTTAACAGGGACATCGTTCGTATAAAACTGAGAACAGACAAACTGCGGAACATAACGATACAAATCAGATGATGGATGTGTAGCTTCATATCCAGGAGGGAAGTATGACAGCACAAACGATGCTGCCCGAAGTAGGCAAATGGTATAAGAACAGGAATGGCGACAATTTCGAGGTTGTCGCGATCGACGAACATACAGGGACGATAGAAATCCAGTACTTTGACGGGACCCTGGAAGAGTATGACCAGGACACCTGGATAGAGATACATCCTCATCCGGTCGAAGCACCTGAGGACTACTCCGGTTCGATGGATATTGAGCCGGAGGACTATGGTATGGACCGGGATGAGCATGCCCCCAAGGACTGGAATAACCCGCTCGATGAATTCGACTCCTGATCGGCCAGTCGTCACGCCACTATCTATTAATACTCATGCGGGTCTGCGGATTAGCTGATTCCGGAACCACCCGTCACCTCTGAACCTTCGGCTAATCAGCCAATCTGAACTGGAGGCTGTCATGAAAAGAAGACTTTATTTTCTGCTACCTGATGTCAGCACTACACGCCAAATCGTCAACGAGTTGCTGCTGGCTCGTATCGACTCGCGGCATATACACGTGATTGCAAAGGATGAAACCTCGCTCAAAGGCCTGCCCGAGGCCAATCTTTTTCAGAAAAGCGATGTCATACACGGCCTGGAAATGGGACTGGTCGTCGGTGGCCTGACCGGTGCGGTGGGTGGCATTATTGCTGCACAACTTAACACCGTACTGGCAGGTGGCGCACTGATACTGGCATGTAGCCTGGCCGGTGCTTTTATCGGATCGTGGGTTGCAGGCATGATCGGTGCAGATGTCCGTAACAGCCAGATCAAGAACTACCAGGATGCGATCGACAATGGTGAAGTATTGCTGATGGTGGATACACCCAAGCCACGTGTAAGCGAAACCATCGCCATGATTAAACGTCGTCACCCCGAGGCACATGGACAGAAAGTCGAGCCGACCATACCGGCCTTTCCGTAACAGGCCTGCACTGTCACTGACAAACCGGACGCCATCCGGCGTCCGGCGCGTTCATTTGCTGCGATAGATGTAATTGGGCTGGATATGTCGTAACTTGTCTGAGCCGGCCACCAGTGCCTGCAACCGATCCAGTCCCGGGTCCCGGCTCAGGGTAATTTGGTAGAGCGTAGTATCCAGCCGTTTGATACCGGTCGGTTCGAAGCGCGAAAACAACTGCGCGATATCCTGTTCCGGATAGCCTGCTGTTGTCGTCACCAGGTAGACCGATGTCACCCTGTTTTCAGATACAGGCTGTTCAAATGCCTGTTCTTCAGGTCGCCTGTCATAACACCCTGCCAGAAACAGCGCAACGATCAGCACCAGCCATAAACCAGGTCCAGCGCGCCGACTCATGGCACCTCCACCGCGCGAACGCCGCTTGGTGGCCTGATGTGCACCAGGCTACCGGCCGCATTGACTACCTTGCCAGTCCCCGTTAACGGTGCCAGGGACGCAACCGATTCGCCACCAGACCTGATCGCACTGGCCGTATCCACGGCCGTATAGGATGGGTTCATCGCCCGTAACAGGGCCGCCACCCCGCTGACATGAGGGGCAGACATGGACGTACCGTTTAACAGGCGCACGATATTCCCACCCGGCTGCAGGGTCTGGATTTCAAACTGCGGAATACCCACGCCCTCATTACCGGCATCATTATTGTCTGTCTGCAGTCGTACACCGATACTGCAGGTTGCAGTCAGGCAGTTATTGATAGCCAGTTCCCAGGTATTGGTCATATTCCGGTACTGCGACCCGCTCTCTCTGAGTGTCTGTACATCATTGACCCCGTCAAACGGATCACCGCCGGATGCATCGCTATTCAGCGTAAAAAAGTCGGCATTCATCTCGGTGTCGACAAACGCGGTCATCAGGATAGTTGCCGCGCTGGCTGTACTCAGGTCATACGACGTCGATGCCTGATCGTCCAGGCTGGAGGCATAGGTTGGAAACGGCGGGTTAGGGTTCGCGCACCAGTCTGCCGGATTGACCAGGGTATCGGTATTGGTAATCACACAGGCAGCGGCACGCGTCCAGCCACCACCCAGGGTCCAGCTGGAAAAATCGTCGCGGATAAACATGCCTGCCCAGGCGCTGAGTATATTGGTGCCGGGTGCGGCAATATCGACGCTGGTCGCGCCGTAGTTCGCAAAAAAAGCGCGATTGAATGCCTGGTCGATCGCCGTCACACACAACAGGTTGTCCTGGGTAAACGCGCATGGGTACTCCTTGTTGTTCACCGTTGTCGGCCGCAAAACGAACCGCGTCCCTGATCGTCAGGGTGGTTCCAGCGCCGGTCGCATCCAGCGCCCTGAGCGCCATCAGCTGAACCTGCCAGCAGACGCCGGTGGTACCCAAACCGTTGTTTCCGACTGCACCGATCGTGGCCGCGACATGGCTGCCATGATGCTCGCCACCACCTGCCGGGGCCGGATCGTTATCAACCACCGTATTGCCGGTGTTGAAATCGATGACGTCTACTCCGACAAAGTCGCGGCCATGATTTGGAAAACCGGCGCCGCTGCCGTCCCACATATTGGCAGACAGATCCTGATGGGTATATTCGATACCGGTATCGACCACGGCCACGATAACCGCGCTGCAATCGTTAATATGATCCCAGGCCTCCACGGCATCGATATCCAGACCGGCTACACCCGGGTTACTACTGCTATAGATTGACGGGTTGATCAGTTGCCCGGTATTCTGTAATCCCCACTGCTGGTCAAACCGGCTGTCATCAGGCAGTAGCGTACTGCGATAGATGTAATTGGGTTGTACATGCCTGATATCCGGATCCTTGCGATAAAACTGACTGGCCTGCTCCAGCGACATGTCGTCCGGTATCAACACAGTCGCGATTTCACCCAAACGATTCTTCCGGCTCAGGCGTGCACCCGCTAGTGATGAAAGCTTGCGTTCACGCTGTAGCGGTGCCAGTCCGTCCCGAAACTGGATCAACAACTCGTTGGCGATATAGGCAGGCCGTGTCCCGTCAGATAACGATAATCCGGATTTCGGTGACGAATGTGTACCAGACAGGGCGTTAGCTGCCGTAAACATTAGCACCAACACACCTGTCAGCAAGCTGAACGGTCTCGACCCAAACATGTGCGTTAACTGTTTCATGGAACATTCAATACAAAACTGCTGGACGACGCACTTTCCGTACCACCGCTTTGCCCGGCCCGGTTCAGTGCGCTATATGCTGTAACCCGGAAGTAATACACCCGCCCACTCTGCACAGAGACTGTCGTCGTGACCGGCGCGAACGACCCTGTCGTATAGGGCACATCGACCATGGTCACAGCCGGGTCGGTCAGCGCTAATCCCGCAGCGGTTGCGTAATAGACCCGGTATCCGCCACCGGCACGGTTCACCGCCGCTTCCCGGTTCGTATCCCAGCTCACCTTGATATTAACCTGCTGGACAGGGCGCGATGGCTCATCCGAGCCACCTCCGCATGCGGATTGCAGCAAGGCCAGAACGACCATCAATAGCGATCTTAACAATCTGGACATATCAATATACCGGTTTGTCTTTCCATGCGTCATATCCAGGGGCTAGACGCGCACTGATATATTAAACATAGATACAGCTCGCTGGGTCACCAATCACCAGCAAACCGACAAACTGTGACACAAGCCTCAATCTCGCAATAATATCACAAACTATAGTTAATACAGATACTTACATTTCCTGATTTATCATATTGTATTTATTGATTATTCAAGGCATACTGCTTCAAAGGAACACAAAAGCATTTGTGGGCCCTAAATATACAGGCAGCCATGCCGATATATCGGGTAAGTGCTGTGCAACTGGAGAAGCCAGATGATCAAGATTTTTGATATGGTAAATGGCGTATTCGAAACACCGGGAAAACCCGATTATCCCGTAACGCCCCCTGTCGGGCAGCGTGACCTTGAACCTGGGCATCGCTATCAACCTGAGGACCTGTTACCACAATTACAGGAAGTGCCCGGCAGTGAAACAGACCGGCCTCAACCGGAACTACCGCCCGACCTGATCGATATCTCAATCGACAGCTTTATTCGACGCCAGTAATTCTGTCGCCATCCGGCAGACGATAGGCCTGTTCAGGCAGGTAAATCATCCGCCCCCGCATAACAACCTCGACCGCGGTCAATTGCTGACCGACGCAGGGCCCACTCAGACAGATCCCGTCACCGATCCGGAAACGTGCATCATGCGTAGCACATTGTATGGTTTGCCTGTCCAGATCCAGGAACTGATGTGGCAACCAGTCCAGTGGTCCACCGGTATGCGGACAGCTGTTCAGATAAGCGTAGATCCGCTCTCCCTGTCGGACCAGAAATATCTCGGCGGGTCCTCGCGGCCCCTGTACCTGAAAACCACGAGTACCGGGATCTTCCAGTTCATCCAGCTGACATAACAGACCTTCACTCATGACTGCGTAACGATTTCTTGCCGGGCACATTTTTCTCCCGCCATTTTGCAGGCTTGTTCCAGCGCGTTCTGCAAGGACCGGCTTTTCAGCATCGCGTTGATGAATGCCGCATTAAACACATCTCCTGCACCCAGCGTATCTACCACCCTGCCCGGTACCCAGGCCGGGGAGTAATATAGTTTTCCTTGCCGGTCACAGGCCCAGGCGCCCTGTTCGGCATCACTGCAGACCTGGATCGCATGATCATCCTGCTGATGCCGGGATTTCAGCCATTGTTCACCCGGTGTGGCTGACTGTGAGCGCACGAAGGTACCTGAATATAAAACCAGATTGGCATACGGCAGGAGTGTTTCTATCCCTGGCCGTGGCTTTTCGAGTTCAAGCGATATAACGGTTGCCGGACAGTTTTCCCGTACATGAGCCATCATCTCCCGGGTCTGGTCTATGTTGCGCCCTTCAAAGTGCAGCCAGTCGAAGCCATCTAGATCCATGCCTGTCAGTGCCGATGCCGGCAACTCGGGCAGGTCTCGATAATGAACGATGGTGCGGCTGGCACTATCGGCCGCAACCAGTACGCAGGACACCGGAGACCGGCCCGACATGCGTACACAGGGAGAAATATCGATATGATGATCCTGAAGTGCCTGACAAATCAGGTCTGACTCGTGGTCTCTGGCCAGCACAGCGGCAAGGGCAACCTGATGACCGAGATCTGAAAGCACCATTAGGGTATTACTGGCATTGCCACCACAACTCATACGCCGGGCATTCGCCCGCACCTCCTGATCCGGTTCAGGATAGTGTTCCACATAGTTAATGATATCCAGTGTGGCAACACCCACACCCAGTATCCTGGCCATGTCTGTCAGCCTGAATTCATCAGCATATGACGGTAAGTGTATCGGTCGCGGCTTATCTGACCCTGACAACCCGGAAACCGACATCCACCCCGGTATCGGCCGCGTAGGCCTCGCGCTTCCTGGAGCGAACATTATCCGCGGTGCTACGGTATGAGCCACCCCTGACTACACGGCGTTCACAACCGGCAGCCTGCACCGCCGTTCCATTGCTCGGAGCACCCTGGTAACTATCCTGGTAACAATCCTGCACCCATTCCGGCACATTACCGGCCATGTCATACAGGCCCAGGCTGTTGGGTTTGAACTGACCCACCGGAGCGGTTGAGCGACCATCCCATTTGCTGCCACAATCAAAGCAATTGGCCTTGTTCTTGTCCTTGCTAACCCCCCATGGATAAGGTGTGGTGGTACCACCACGGGCCGCGTACTCCCACTCGGCCTCGGTTGGCAGACGATACTTGTGCCCGGTCTGTTTTGATAACCACTTGGAGTAGGCCACTGCATCATTCCATGAAACATTAATTACCGGCAGCTTGCCACGTGCCCAACCGTTATCGTCCGGTTTCCTGCGCCCGGTCGCGGTCGCAAAGCGGTCGTAATCCTCAAAGGTCACTTCGTATTTACTGATCGAGAAGCTGCCCAGCTTGACCTGGCGCGGCGGCCGTTCGTCGAAATTGGTTGAACTTTCCGCGCTACCCATCATGAACCGGCCACCCGGCAGTTCCACCATAACCGGCCCTGCGCCACCGTCTTCCAGGAAATCGCGATAGGTCCGTCGTGCCTTCAGCAGTGCGGGCTTCTTGTCTGCGTCGGCCTTTTGCTTGACTGCTGGCTTGGTGTTCACCGGCTTGCGTAACGGTTGCGGGTCCTTGCGCACAGCTGCAGTCGCGGGTTTTTTCCCGACTACAGGCTTGGCAGGTGTCGGTTTCTTACTGCTGACTGGCGCCGGCTTGCTCGTTGCCTTGTTCTGCGCAGCCGGCTTTTCCAGTTTTCTGACAGACAGCTTGCCGGAATCATCCTCAACGATCTCCACCGCCGTATCCTTTTCCTGTGGCTGTTCCTGTCCGGCCGGCTTCAACACAAACCACCAGTACGCACCTGCACCAGCCAGCGCGATGATCAGTAACAGCAGAATGAGCCCTGTTTTCCTGCTACGCGGCGGTTTACCGATGAACATGGAGTCATCCACATCGCTCATGCCGAATATATCGTTGGCCTCCTGCGTAGACCGGGGTTTGCTCTGTGTAGTTGGTGGGATGGCCGCCGTCGGATCCGGTGCGCGCACCTCGGCCGGGCGTATCGGTTGCGGCTGACCCGCCGGCTCGATCTGTTCCTGTTGATAGATATTTTCAATTTCTGTCTGTGCGTTACTGGAAGACACCGCCTGCGCGGCAGTTGATGCCAATGAGGGTTGTTGACGCTGCTCACGCCTGAGTTCTTCCAGGTCGGTCTTGTAACCGGATTGCTGCTCCAGTTGCTGGCGTGCCATATACAGCTCAGACTCCAATTCGGCCACTCGGGATTCGGCCTTCTGCATGGATTCATGCAGGGATTCCATGCGGTCCAGCGACTGCGACTTGGCCGCCTCCAGCGCATCGATGTTTTCCTGCATGGCCTCCATACTTTGCTGAATAATCTCGTTATCAGACTCGCTGGATTGCAGTGCAGTGATCTGGCTGCGTTTGCTTTCCAGTTCCTTGTCCAGTTCCTGCAACTGACGTAGCTGCTCATCCGACTGTGATGATACCTTGACCAGCTCCCGTTCAAGTTCCCGGTTAACTTTTTCCTGCTCGGCCAGTTTCTTTTCCAGTTCCTGACCGGCCACTTCCCGGCTCTGCATGGCCTGCTCATGCGCATCCTGTTCGGACTTGCTTTGCTCCATGCGCCGTTCCAGACCATCAAATTCCAGCTGTAGTGTATCCAGCCTTTCCTGCAATTCCTGCCGGGACGCCTCGGCGTCTGACTTTTCCTTGATCAACTGTTGTGACAGCTCATCACGCTGGGCCTGCATCGAGCCCAACTGCAGCGTGATCTCCTCACGTTTGCCTTCCATGGACTCCAGCTGTTGCTCGTAGCGTTCCAGCTGTGTCCGGGTATCCTGCATGTCTATCTCTGCAGTTTTTAGCTCGGATTCTTTTTCTGAGCTACGCTGCTTGAGCTCATCAAACTCCTGCTCGAGTTCTGTATACCTGCCCTCAAGCGTCTCTTTCGCTGATTGCAGTTCGGCCAGCTTGCGTTCATGCTGTTCGGCATCGGCAACGGACTGCTCGGAAACCTCTTTCAGCTCACTGACTTCCTTTAATGTTGCTTCACGCTGCTGTTCGGCGTATTGCTTTTCATCAGCCAGCCGTTCGGCATCGCGTTTCAGATGATTGATCTCTGATTCCAGGTCGGCCAGTTTCTTGAGGTCTGCCTCGCCACCCGAGGCCAGCTGCTCGCGCAGGCCCTCCAGTTCGGCTTCCAGTGCCTGCTTGTCCTTGGCCAGTGCATCCCGTTCGCGCAGGATCTCACTGTTATCATGCTCGCCGGGCTGCACACCGCCGGCTTCATTTATGACCGAGTCATAGCGCTTGCGCAGGGTTTTCAGTTCCTGTTCTACCGCCGTGCGCAGATCGACTGCGGCATCGCGCTCACCACGCATTGCACGGAACTTGCTCTCCAGGGTTTTCAGCTCTGCGACCACGCCATCGTGGTCTTCCTGCATCCGTGAAACCTGGCGTTCATGCGACGCCGCGGTGTCTGCCAGCTTGGTTTCCAGTCCGTTTTTAGCCTCATCCACCTCTGCACGTAGCTGGTTTAGCGCCTGCTCATGTTGTGACTCGGCTTCGGTCAGCCTGGCCTGATACTGCATCACCTCGGTACGCGCCTGATTCAGCGAACGTCGCTCGTCGTCCAATTGCGTTTTCAGGGTTTGCAAGGACTGTTTGCCGGCCTCCAGTTCCTGGGTCTGGCTCTGTTGTAACTGTTTGCTGGCCTCCAGCTCCCGGGCCTGGTTGTTGAAATTCTGTAGCTGGGCATGCAGGTCAGCTTCCATGCCAGACAAACGCTGTTCCAGCTCGGCGGACTGTGCCGCGATCAGGTCTTTCTCGGCGGTAACCGTAGTCAGTACCGATTCGCTATGCTGGGAGGTTTTCTCCAGTTCCTGTTTCAGGTTGTCCTTGTCCTGCTCGAGCCTGTTGATTGTGCCTTTCAGCTCCTGCGACTGTTTATCAGAGCCCTGTAACTTTTCCCTGAGAGTTGATATCTCGTTCTGATAACTTTCCTGGCTATCCGTTTTATCACTGCGCAAGGCCTCCAGATCACTTTGCAGGCCGGCGACCTGTTTACTGGCATCGGCCAGACTGCTACGCAGTTGCTCGGATTCATTGCCCGCCTCTGCATGACTGGCATTCGCCTGGTCGAGTTCTGACTGCAAGGCCTGCTTTTCAGCACCCAGCGCATCAAGCTGCTGCTGCAGCTCGCCGGCCTGCTGGCCCAGCGTCGACAGCTCCTGGTTGACCGATTCCAGTACCGCCTTGTGTTCCTGTTCGGCAGCCTGCTGATCGCGGCTGGCGGCCGAATGCTGCTCGCGCGCCTGCTCCAGCTGCGCACGTAAATCGTCCAGTTCTTTCTGGTCACCCTCGACCCTGGACTGCAGTTGTTCCTTCTCTTTTTGCAGCGACTCAAATTGCTGCTGGGTCTCACCCAGGTTTGCATCCGTTTTGCTGCGTATGTCTTCCAGCTGATTCAGCAGTTTATCCCTTTCCTGCTGGTAGGCATTCATATCATCCTGCAGTTTTTGTTCTTTGTTTCTGGATGCGGCAAGCTCTACGCTCAGTTTTTCGTATTCCGACTGCAGAGCGTTCTTGGTACTCTCCCCGGATGCACGGGCAATATCCAGCTCTTTCTTGACTGACGCCAGTTCGTTTTCGAGACTGGCGAGTTTCTCCTCACCTGCCTTGCGCTGTTTACGCTGAAGTTCCAGATCGTCGCGCAAATGCACCGATTCTTTCTCGACACCTTGCTGCGCATTCTGCAGCTCTTCGAGCTGCGCCGCATACATATCTTCCTGTTTGGCCAGTTTTGCCGACAGTTCTTCCTTTTCCTTCAGCGCTGCACTCAGCTCGCTGCTTTTATCGTTAATACGGCTGGTCAGTCGTTCCAACTCCGCCCTGAGTTCATCACTGGCCTCACTGCGCTGTTGTTGCGATTGCATGCTTTCTTCAAGTGCCGCATCCAGCTCGGCCTTTCTGTTTGCCAGCTCAGCCTCGATACTCTGTAGCTGCTGTTCTTTTTGCAGCAGGGCCTGTTCTCTGGCCTTTAACTGCTCATCCACATCCTTCAGAACCGCCGGTTCCTGCTCGTTTTGCTGACGCTGCTTGTTAAAGTCTATGATGTCTGCACTGGCGTCATCTTCGGATTTTTCATCCGTAACCAGATCTTCATGGGGAACTTCGGCGATTCCATCTTTCAGAACATAAGTATGGATACCATAATGTCCCAGCAGGAAGGCGGCACTGGCGCTGCGACGACCTGTATCACAATAAACGATGTAATTGACATCCGGGTCCAGACTCTCTGCCTCGACACGTAACGCAGCCAGTGGGATATTAATAGAATCCGGCAGATGCGCGTTTTCAAATTCGCCCGGCAGTCGTACATCCAGCCAGCGGTCACCCGACCCGATCTTCTCCCTGGCATTCCCGTATTCAAGGTGATTGACCAGAGGCTCTTTCAGTAGCTCGTCAAAATCCTCTTTTGACAAACGCATGATTTCACCATCTGAAGCCATGGTAATGGAGGCATTGCGCTTGCCACCAGAAAGCAGCGCCTCTTCACCAAAGCTGTCACCGGACTGCAGTTCAGCGAGTTTTACCTCGCGCGCGTTACTGGAGGGTTTGCGTGTTACAATCGCACTACCTTGCTTGATGATGTAAAAATAGTCGCCTTCATCATCCTGGTTCACAATAGTGGTGCCCGCAGTAACCTCGATGTTCTCCATACGCATGATTAACTGCTGGATATTCAACGCAGGCAGACGCAACAACAACTCTGATTGCAGCATCTTGGCCATCCAGTCATCGTGGATCTCGCTGTCAGTGTCGATTTCGCTGACTTCGATTTCGCCGCTCTGGTCCCAGGTCAGCATCACATCGAGCAGACCGGAATCGATATGCAGTATGGTTACGGGGGTCTTGCTTTTGGCAGTAAACTGGCGCGGCTGTTGTGGCGCCAGGGGATGTATGGCCTCTTCGGTATTGCCATGCAGTTTCTGCTTGATGCTACGTCCTACCATCAGGTGCACTTCACCGGACAGCACATAACAAGTCTGGTTGTCTCTTTCACCCTTCTTGAACAGCACCTTGCCGGCCGGCAATTGCTTGATAATGATCTTTTTGATTACTTCTTCAAAATGCGCGTCACTGAGGCCATTGAATGGCACCAGTTTACGAATCTGGTCTTTGGCAACGGTTTGTGGTGCTGCACCCATTTTACGGTCAACTCCTGTCTGGCCAATCTGGTTGCTCGCTGCCTGATGCAGCCGTTGCACACCTCATGTAACCGTATATAGCTTTTCAGTATAGGACAGATACCCCTCCCCTGGACAACACAGCAGGGATAAGATCGCCTCCAGCAATAGAATATAACGGCATAGCAGGTGAAACGTTTAACTGGTTTCCGGTATACATGCGAGATCCAGGTCACAGACTCGTAATTCTCCGGTTTTTTTTACCAGTATTCTGAATATTAGCCGCTTGAAAGCAATTATGTCAATACATTCAAAAAGTTATGCATGACATTTAAAAATATCCTTAAAAATCAGTCATGCATGCCATTAAAACAGCTATTTTTTAGGGGAAACAGACGTATTGTCAGTGATTACACCACTTTATTTTTATGGTATATATTGTGTCCTGGTTCAAACTTTGGCTAACAGTTTCAAACCTGATCTGCACACGACCTGACTAGTCCAGCTGATAATCGTAATTCATGATCAGTGGCGAGTGATCCGAGAAACGCCGGTCCTTGTATATCGCTGCATCGACGACCCGGTCACGTAGTGCCGGCGTAGTAACCTGGTAGTCGATACGCCATCCGACATTATTGTCCCAGGCACGGCCACGGTTTGACCACCAGGTGTACTGATCGGGCTCCGGATTGACCTGACGGAACGCGTCGACAAAACCCATCGGACCGAATAATTCATCCATCCAGGCACGCTCCTCCGGCAGAAAACCTGAATTTTTCTGATTGGAACGCCAGTTTTTCAGATCAATCTGTTTATGTGCGATATTCCAGTCACCGCACAGGATAAATTCACGTCGCTTGCGGCGCATGGCCTTCAACATCGGCGTAAAACCTTCCATAAACTCGAACTTGCGCTGCTGCCGCTCCTCACTGGAAGAGCCCGATGGCAGGTACAGTGACACTACGCTCAGCTTGCCGATGTCGATTTGCAGATAGCGCCCTTCGCGGTCGAACTCCGGCCAGTCCATTCCAATAATAACCCGGTCAGGTTCATGGCGACTGTAGATGGCGACGCCACTGTATCCCTTTTTTTCCGCATCATGGAAAAAGGCATGATAGCCACGTGGGTGAAACACCGGATCAGTCAACTGCCATTCCTGGGCCTTGGTTTCCTGAATACAAATAACGTCTGCCTTCTGACGTTTCATCCAGTCAAAAAAGCCCTTTTTTGCGGCGGCGCGGATACCGTTAAGATTTGCTGTAATAATTTTCATAACGGCCTAGAGTAATGAGTCATCGTTACGCTGACAAGCCCGTTGCAGGTGGAGGCACCTATTTCAGGCACTTGACCATGCCCTTTCGGGTTGAGAACCATCCGGATGAAAGAAATGCGCTGTTCAATTTCGACTTGTATGCGATAGCTGATCTCTGTATCTTCTCACCCCATGAAAAACTACCAGCGTGACTTTCTTTCCTTTGCTATCGACACCGGTGTGCTGAGATTCGGTGAATTTACGTTGAAATCCGGGCGTATCAGTCCGTATTTCTTCAATAGCGGCCTGTTCAATACCGGCGCCAGCCTGGCCCGCCTGGGTCGCTATTATGCCGAAGCCATCCAGTCGTCCGGCATCGCATTTGATATGCTGTTTGGACCGGCCTACAAGGGTATCCCGCTGGCCGCTGCGACCACGATCGCGCTCGCTGATCATCATCAGCGCGACCTGCCCTATGCCTTTAACCGCAAGGAGGCCAAGGACCATGGTGAAGGCGGTACGACGGTCGGTGCCGCGCTGCAGGGACGGGTCCTGATTATCGATGATGTGATTTCAGCCGGCACCTCGGTGCGTGAATCGGTCGACATCATCGCTGCACAGGGTGCGGAACTGGCCGGCGTGGTCATTTCACTGGATCGCCAGGAACGGGGTAGCGGTGAGGTTTCGGCCATCCAGCAGGTGGAATCCGACCTGGGTGTACCGGTTGCGAGTATCGTAACCCTGGGTGACCTGCTCGAGTACCTGGCCGAGCAGCCCGACTATGAGCAGGAACAGGCAGCGATACAGGCGTACCGGGAGCAATACGGAACCAGCTGATCGGTCGAATACCGGATCGACGATGCGTCAGCCCGTAATCAGTTTCAGCCCGACCAGCAGGGTCACTACTTCAAACACTCGCTTGATCCAGCGATTACCCTTGACGATGGACAGATGGGCCCCGGCATAGCCACCCAGCAATGAACCCAGCAGCAAGGCGGGCAACCATGCCCACTGGATATCGCCCAGCAAACCCAGCGTCAGCGCACCGGCACCGTTCCAGAACATGCCCACCAGTACCAGGGTATAGGCAACTGCGCGCCGGTAATCGAGACCAAACCAGCCAATCAGCCACAGGGTCACGAACAGCCCGGTACCGGAGGTCAGCGAACCGTTCAGTATACCGATCAGAAACAGGCCCAGGCCGCCGAGCACATAGCCCCTGATATCCCGATGCAGCGGTTGGTAATACTGACCAAAATCCTGCCTGAACACCGAGTAAATGCCCAGGCCGGCGGTGAGGATACCCAACGCCACCTGCGCTGTGCGGTCCGGCACCTGCAGGATCAGGCTCGCACCAATCACCACCCCGGGAATACCCGCAACCAGCATGAACAACGCAAAACGGCGCTCCAGACTGCTTTCACGCATATGTCGCACGGTGGCTCCGATACCGAGTGCGACCGTGGCCAGCTTATGGGTCGCCAGCGCCTGGGCAAACGGCAGACCCAGGAAAATCAGGGCCGGTAACTGCACCAGTCCCGCGCCACCTCCGGAAAACGCCGAAAAAAGATTAGCCACAAACGAGATAAAAAACAGGATTATCTGGTCTAAGAGATACAACGCGGTCCCCTGCTGAATGATATGAGCGCCTGTGTGACTGGCTTAACGATATGGTGTGCACTTTGCCACACCAGGCGGTTGAGGTTCACCTGTCCGCCCCCATATAGTGAATAGTAACGCAGAGTTACAGCGGAAAAACTGATATATTCATATTATAGCCAGGTTGACCGATATACTGACTATGTTGGGCCTATCCATCAGCTAATGCACAAACACTGGACTAGTAGTTAACTATGAAACACGCGGCAAATACTGTTCTGGCAACATTCATGATGACCCTGCTGATGACCGCTACGGGCATGGACAGCCATGCCGCGAAAAAGCTGTATCGATGGGTGGACGAAAACGGCAAGGTCTACTATAGCGACAAGGTGCCGCCAGCCGAATCCAAACAGGAGCGAACTATCCTTAACGAGCAGGGCCGTAAGGTGGATACCCTGGAGCGTGCTAAAACAGACGAAGAGCATGCCAAGGCCAAGCACAAGGCCAAGCTGGAAAAAGAAAAGCGCCGGCGTGCGGCAGAACAGGCGTCCTATGACCGCATGCTGCTGATGACCTACCATTCCGAGGAAGACCTGTTCCACCGGCGTGACAGCAACCTGCTAACCATCGACAACCTGATCCATATCGCGCAGGGCACGATTGAGAACCAGGAAAACGAGCTACAGGATTTGCAGCAGCAGGCCGCGGATCATGAACGTAGTGGCCGCCCGGTACCCGAGTACCTGTTGCAAAAAATCAACTTGGCAAACGACAAGATCAGCTATTCACGGAAGTACATCGACGAAAGAAATAGAGAACGCCATGAAGTGCTGACGAAATTTAAGCGGGACCTGAAACGCTACCGCGAACTGCGTTAGGCTCTGATCAGTGTACCCACCCCTTCATCGGTAAACAGTTCCAGTAATACCGCATGGTCGACGCGCCCGTCGATGATATGGGATACCCCTACCCCGTTCTGAACCGCATCCAGCGCACAGCGTATTTTCGGCAGCATACCGCCACTGATCGTGCCATCGGCAATCAGCTTGTCGACATCGGTACTGTTGATACCAGTCAACAAATCACCCTGCTTGTCCAGCAAACCGGGGGTATTGGTCAACAGGATCAGTTTTTCAGCACCGAGTACTTCCGCCATACGCCCGGCAACCAGATCGGCATTAATATTATAGGAACAACCATCCTCGCCCACCCCGATCGGGGCCACCACCGGGATAAAATCACCTTCAACCAGGCTGTTAACCAGCGTCGGATCAATACGCTCAACCTCGCCGACATGGCCCAGGTCAATGATCTCGGGTGCCTTGATATCGGGGTCATTGGGCCTGGGATGATGCTTGCGCGCCCGTATCAATTCACCATCCTTGCCGGTCAGGCCGACGGCGTTGCCACCATGGCGGTGGATCAGGCTGACGATCTCTTTATTAACCAGACCACCCAGCACCATTTCAACCACATCCATGGTCTCACTATCGGTCACGCGCATACCGTCAACAAAGGTCGACTGCTTGCCAATGCGTTCAAGCAGTTTGCCTATCTGGGGGCCGCCGCCATGTACCACCACAGGCCGCATACCCACCTGTTTCATGAGTACGATATCGCTTGCGAAATCACTTTTTAACTGGTTATCTACCATCGCATTGCCACCATATTTAATGACGATAGTCTTGCCGGAGAAGCGCCGTATATAAGGCAGGGCTTCAGACAATACATGTGCGACTGTACTGGCAGAGAATTTATTCATTGTTGTTTTATGTCCATCTGAAAATCAGAAAGGTATTTGCATATCCGGTTTAACCGATTGCAGGTGGTCCCTGAACATTTGCTGTATGCGACTCAGTGCCTCGGCTGACGTGGCCTCGAATCTCAGTACCAGGGCAGGTGTGGTATTGGATGCCCGCACCAGTCCCCAGCCATCTTCAAATTCCACCCGCAGTCCATCGATGGTAATCACTCTGGCGCCGCCATACTTGGCACTATCCAGCAGTTGCTGCATGACCTGGAACTGTTCACCCTCGCGCAATTCGATCGCCAATTCGGGTGTGGAGACATCTTCAGGTAATTCCGCAAATACGTGGGTACTGGGCTGATCTTCCGCAGAAAGCACCTCCAGTAACCGGGCAGCGGCATACAGGCCGTCGTCAAAACCGAACCAACGCTCCTTGATGAAAATATGGCCGCTCATTTCGCCGGCCAGCTGGGCCCCGGTTTCCTGCATCTTGGCCTTGATAAAGGAATGGCCAGTCTTCCACATCAACGGTTCACCGCCATTCTCTGAAATATAATTTCCAAGATGCCGGGTACATTTGACATCATAAATAATCTTGCTGCCCGGCTGCCGCATCAGCACATCGCTGGCCAGTAGCATCAGGAAGCGGTCCGCCCAGATGATCTTGCCATCCGAATCCACTACGCCGAGACGATCGCCATCACCGTCAAACGCGATGCCCAGATCCGCCTGATGCTCATTCACACTGCGTACTAACGGGACCAGATTCTCGGGCTTGCTCGGGTCCGGGTGATGATTCGGGAAATTTCCGTCTACCTCACAGTACAGCTCGGTCACTTCACAGTTGAGATTACGGAACAGCTGCGGCGCCACGACACCGGCCACGCCGTTGCCACAATCAATGACCACTTTCATTGGCCTTTCCAGTCTCACATCACTGGTAATGCGCTCGATATAGCTAGGCACCACATCCAGGTTCTGCGCCTCGCCCTCGCCCTGCGTCAAGCGGCCGCCCAGGATACGTTCACGCAAGGCCTTTATCCCGTCTCCATATAGGGTCTCACCACCGATCATGATTTTCAGACCGTTGTACTCGGGCGGATTATGACTACCGGTCAGCATCACGCCGGAACCATTGCCGAGGTAGTGGGTCGCAAAATACAGCACCGGTGTCGGCACCTGACCCAGCTCCAGCACCTGCATACCGGTGGAGACCAAACCCTGAACCAACGCACTCATCAGCTCCGGACCGGACAGCCGGCCATCGCGTGCCACTACAATCTTGTTCAGACCCTGTTGTTTGGCCTCACTGCCAATGGCCCGCCCGATATCCAGCACCACGGCCTGTGTCAGGCTCTTGCCGGCGATACCGCGAATATCATAGGCACGGAAAATCTCATCCGGCAACTTGCTGGCACTGGCTGCACTGGCCAACTCTTCCACTTCCAGTGCATCGCTGACCGGCGCACCGGCACCCGCATCCCCCTGGGGGGAATCCGGCTTTGCGGCCCTGGCGGGCTGACTGGCCGGCGCCTGGGCCTTTAACTTGCGCCCGGTCAGGTCTCTGGCCATTAATTGAACCTGCCCGATCAGGCCTTCGAACTCGACTAATGAAACCGGGTAGCGTATCGCCACCGCATCATCGCGTATGTCCTTGATAATCTTGATTAGTGTGACCTGGTCCCGGTTCATCCCTTTCATCAGGCGCCCGTACAGCCACACGGCCACCAGGCACATTACCAGTACCGCGCCGATAAAGCCCAGCCAGTAAACCAGCGCCCCCATACCACCGGATACTCCACCCGTCACCGGTGCCCAGTAGGCGATACGCCAGCGCGTACCCGGCACCCTGGCGGTAAAGGCATCGCCTGAATCCTTCAACCCGGCCTGCCCGCGCTGACTGAAGGTAACCACCTGACCTTTGTCATTTTCCTGTTGTAACTCGACATAGGCGTTTGTCATCTGCAGACGTCCCAGCACCTGTTTCAGGCTGGCCAACGACAGTGTCAGCATCAGGTTGCCGACCGGCCTGCCATCCAGTCCCAGCACCGGATGCACCACATCGATATGCTGTTCAGGCTGGCGGAAACGATGCACCTCGGCATGGACTGTTTTACCGGCATCGGTCGCCTTGTTCAGTAAATCCAGACAACCATAGGACAATGGTGGCTTCATGCTATCGTCGGGTTTGCTGATGCCGGTACGCAGCAGCTTGATACGTATCGCCTCCGGGAACACATACAACAACATTTGCTCGCGCTGCCTGATCTTCGCGGCATCGCCGGAGCGCAACAAATGCTGAATTTCCGGGTCCCTGGCCTGCAGGGCCAGACTGTTCTGATAACCACTGACAAACTCACCGATCTGGCCGGCAAAACTGGAGGCGACGCTTTCCAGCTGTACACGCTGTACCCGGTTCGCATCGATTGATATCTGGGTAAACACCAGTACCGCGACGATACTGAAAGTGATGACAACCGTGGTGATCAGGTAGACCAGCAGGCGTTTCACACTAACGCTACCGGTACTCTTGCTTTTCAGAACAGATTTCTGTTTACCGAATTTCATTCAGGTCCCTATTATTTTATTACGCCGCTTCAGTGCAGCATGCTATTGCCTGCCGGTGTGCCCAAACCCCCCTGCACCACGGGCACTGTCTGCGAACTCGTCCACGACATCAAAACTGGCCCGGACCACCGGTACAAACATCAACTGCGCAATACGCTCGCCTATCTCTATAGTAAAACGCGTGTCGCCACGATTCCAACAGGAAACATACAATTGACCCTGGTAATCGGAATCGATCAGTCCGACCAGGTTACCCAGCACAATACCATGTTTATGCCCAAGTCCGGAACGCGGCAATATCACGGCTGCCAGTGCCGGATCAGCGACATGAATGGCCATGCCGGTCGGCAACAGTTCGGTCTGCCCTGGCTCCAGTGTCATTGGCGCATCCAGCAGGGCGCGCAGGTCCATACCCGCCGAGCCATCCGTTGCATAGTCCGGTAACGGAAAGTCAGTGCCTAAGCGTGGATCCAGAATCTTTAACTGCACCTTTTGCATGATATTGCTCCGCAATCACCTTAATCAATTTTCGCGCCAGTTTTTCCTTGCTGCACAACGGCAGACTCAGCTGGCCGTTGTGCCAGAACACTTCCAGCGCATTGTCATCTTTGTCAAAACCCTGGCCATTACTGACATCATTGGCCGCGATCATATCCAGCTGCTTGTTAAGCAGTTTGCTGTGTGCGTATTCATGTATGGCCCGGGTTTCAGCGGCAAATCCGACCGTATAAGGTCCTTCGGGTAGCCGGCCCACGGTCGCCAGGATATCCGGTGTCGGTTCGAACTGTATCGTAAGTTCACCCGCTGATTTCTTGATCTTGTCCTGCGCCTGACTGACCGGGCGATAATCGGCAACGGCCGCAGCGGAAATAAAGATATCGCAGTCATTAATGGAATCCATGACCGCCCGTTGCATCTGCTCCGCACTTTCCACCCGGACACAGTCCACGGCCTCGGGCTGTTCCAGGCTGACCGGTCCGCTGATCAGCAATACCCGTGCACCGGCCTCGGCTGCAGCACGCGCCACGGCATAGCCCATTTTGCCTGAACTGCGGTTACCCAGGTAACGAACCGGATCGATCGCCTCGCGCGTCGGACCCGCGGTTATGATCACACGCTGTCCACCCAGGCTGCCGGTCATAAAAAAGCCTGACAAATGCCTGACCAGGTCAGCCGGTTCCATGAACCGGCCCAGGCCGTTCTCGCCACAGGCCTGGTCGCCGGCAACCGGACCGAGCAGTTGCACACCCCGTTGTTCTAGCACTGCGACATTGGATTGCGTAGCCGGATGCGCCCACATTGAACGATTCATCGCTGGCGCCAGCAGCAGTGGCACATCACTGGCCAGACAGATCGCGGCCAGCAGATCATCGCTACGACCGTGTGCGAGCCGTGCCAGGGTATCGGCACTGGCCGGTGCTATCAGCACCACATCCGCCCAGCGCGCGAGTTCGATATGGCCCATGCTGGACTCTTCCTGACTGTCCAGCAAATCGGTCCTGACCGGCGAACCGGACAGTGCTTGCATGGTCAGTGGAGTAATAAACGCCATCGCCGCGCGGGTCATCACCACACGTACCTCGGCACCCTGTTCGCGCAGGCGCCTGACCAGGTCAGCCGCTTTATAGGCCGCGATACTGCCGGTTACCCCGAGTACTATGCGCTTGTTCTGCAAGCTGTTCATCCGCAACAGTTTATCAGATTGTTGTCGCACCGGCACGGTGCATTATCAGGGCCAGGATCGGGTCATTTACAGACAGCTGCCGAGCCAATACTATAGTTAAGGAACCTATGATTTAGTCTATCGCGAATTGCGTTGCTGACCCAGAGGTTCCTAAGCCTGTTATTCAGGCCAGAACCACACAAGGAGGTGTTATGTCGATCACTGACTGGCCGGAGTGCGAACGCCCGCGCGAACGGCTGTTATCCCAGGGTGCTCAGGCACTGTCCGATGCCGAATTACTGGCCATCTTCCTGCGTACCGGTATCCGTGGCAAATCGGCTGTCGACCTGGCACGCGAGTTGTTACAGGGGTTTGGCGGACTGCGTTCGCTGTTGCGCGCCGATCATCGGGAATTTTGCAGTCACAAGGGGCTCGGTACGGCAACCTTTGTGCAATTGCAGGCGATCCTGGAAATGGCGCGCCGTCACTTGCAGGAACAGCTGAAGCACGGCAGCGCGCTGGAAAATCCACAGCATACCCGTGACTACCTGGCCAGCCGCATGCGTGAATACCAGCGCGAGGTATTCGCCTGCCTGTTCCTGGACAATCGTCACCGGGTGATCGCCTGCGAGGAGCTGTTCCAGGGTAGTATCAGCAGCGCCAGCGTACATCCGCGCGAAGTGGTCAAAAGCGCGCTGGCACATAATGCCGGCGCCGTGATCCTCGCCCATAATCACCCGTCCGGGGTGGCCGAGCCCAGCGAGGCAGACCGCAACCTGACCCGAAAACTGCAGGACGTGCTGGCACTGATCGAGGTCAGGGTACTGGACCACCTGGTCATCGGCGACCAGGAAAGCGTTTCATTTGCCGAGCGAGGACTGATATAAATAATTGATTTTAAATGTTGTTTTCCACCAAACGGGCTCGTGCGCCACGGACTGCCGGTAGCCATGGCATTGTGCTGGCTGCCGGCATGGCGCTCTTGTCTCGGGCACCATGCATCTGTATAATTCGCCCTCTTGTCCCTGTCAGCATTTGCTCGCTGACCGGCAACAACTGGAGAGTAACGATGTCACGAGTATGCCAAGTGACGGGCAAACGCCCGATGAGCGGCAACAATGTATCGCACGCGCACAACAAGACGCGTCGTCGTTTTATGCCGAACCTGCATAGCCACCGTTTCTGGGTGGAAAGCGAAAATCGCTATGTAAAACTGCGCCTGTCTGCCAAGGGTATGCGTATTATTGACAAAAAAGGCATCGACGCAGTGCTGGCTGAATTACGCAGCCGCGGCGAGAAGGTCTGAGGTAGTTATCATGCGTGACAAAATCAAGCTTGTATCCAGCGCCGGCACCGGTCACTTCTACACCACGACCAAAAACAAGCGCACTATGCCATCCAAGATGGAAATCAAGAAATTCGACCCTGTGGTCCGCAAACACGTGATCTACAAGGAAGCCAAGATCAAGTAGACGAGCAGACTGTACAGCAACAAAAAAACCGCCAACAGGCGGTTTTTTTGTGCCCCGGCTGCGGCGGCGTTAGCAGGCCGAGCGCAACGTATACTGGCGCAAATGCCGTGAAAATTCCTCCAGCACCTGTATTCCGGTCGCCTCTGCCTGCACGCACCATTCCTTCAGTGCCTGGACCAGATGTTCGTGACTGGACGCTGTACGCTCCCATACCTGCTGTAATTGCAGACGGTACTGGTAGACCGTATTGAGCTGCTCGTTACTGTCCAGCACTGCATTCAGCTCACTGCGCGCATGTTCATCCATCATACGCTGGTCTCGCGATAGCAGGGATTTCAACTTGCGGTAGGTACAGGTACAGGCCCCGACAGCTGACAGCCTGTGCTGTTTCAGGACCGGTTTGGTCACCTTGCGTGCGTAACTGGCCATCACATGCAGACGATTGTTAAATACCGCCTTCAGTGTATCCATATCAATGCGATCGTTGCCGCTGTTGACATGCGGCACCGGCGCGACCTTTTTGATCTTTGCCAGCCCCAGCGCCGACAGGACGCGCAGGTAAATCCAGCCGATATCGAACTCCCAGGGCCTGATCGAAAATCTTGCCGAAGCCGGAAAGGCATGATGATTATTGTGCAACTCCTCCCCGCCAATCCAGAATGCAAACGGGGTCAGGTTGGTCGCGGTATCCCGGGTATGGAAATTGCGATAACCCCAGTAGTGTCCGGCACCATTGATCACACCGGCAGCCCAGAACGGAATCCAGATCATTTGTAGCGCCCACACGGTCAAACCGAGCGCACCAAACAGGGCCAGATCAGCCAGCAACATCACGCCTATGCCGGCATATTTATAACGACTGTAAAGTTGCCGCTCGACCCAGTCGTCCGGGGTACCGTGGCCATAGCGGTCCAGGGTTTCCTGGTTGCGGGCCTCATTGCGATACAGTGACACTCCGTCGAACAGAACCTTGTTGATGCCTTCGACCATCGGGCTGTGCGGGTCCTCAGGTGTTTCACACTTGGCGTGGTGTTTGCGGTGAATAGCCACCCATTCCCTGGTCAACATGCCGGTGCTGACCCAAAGCCAGAAGCGAAACAAATGACTCAGTAGTGGATGCAGGTCCACGCCGCGATGTGCCTGGCTGCGATGCAGGTACAGGGTCACACTAGCAATCGTGATCTGCAGCATCACCAGGGTGACTACCAGCAGTTGCCAGATTTCCAGCTGCAACCAGCCAGCGGCAATAAATTCCAGAAAAGATTCGAACATAAAAAACGCGCTCCGTTGATCGGCATTCAGAAAACTGACCGAAAGAACCTGCCAGCCAGACCTGCTATTCTATCCTAATCCGGTGACTCGCGCCGAATTATCATACATTTCATGTGGTTATGATCAGACATCATGTCTATAACAATGCTATCGGCAGCCGTAGCGGCGCCCGCAGTGCATGGTTCTCAATGCCGATCAAGCAACAGGCTCTGACTGCGGTGCACCCGTGCCCGCCAGCCAGGTGCCAGCCAGGTCGTGGACACGGTCTCGGTAATCAACGCCGGGCCTGTGATCTGCTGATCCAGGCATAAGCGATCTCTTTCGAATACCGCTACCGGCTGGTCGATACCGGCCATGATGACGCTTGCTGCTGCCATTACCGGCTGACCGTCCGCTACCGGGGTCATCTGCAACTCGTTGTCCGGGCCGGTCATCGCGACCCGAATATTGACCAGCTCAACCGGCTGTTCCAGCGCATGACCATAGCGCTCACGGTGCTTTTGATGAAAGGCGTCTACACAGCCTTGCCGGTCAGACCAGGCAATCTCCAGGGTACTGGATTGACCCAGATAGCGCAGGTCCAGCGTATCCTTGCGCAGCATGTCGGCATCGGCCACGCCTTCCTGCCGCAAGGCCTGGCTGGCCTGACCGGCCAGCTGATCCAGGCCTTGCCGGATCTGCCGCCCCGACCAGTCCAGCAACAGACCCTGGACCGTGCGGGAAAGATTGCGCTTGCGCGGCGCGGTCAACATGCCCAGCGCAGACAGGACACCGCCGTGGGCCGGTACGATCGCGTTGCGCATACCCAGTGCCTCGGCCAGCGCACACACATGCAGTCCGCCGGCACCGCCAAAGCACATCAGGCTGAAATCTCGCGGATCCAGCCCGCGCTCTACCGACATTACCCGCAAGGCCTGTACCATATGCTCATTCGCAACACTGATAATCCCGGTTGCCGCACTGGCCAGATCAGTAGACAACTGATCGGCAATGGCCTGAACCACCTGTTCGGATGCACTGGATTGCAGGGTCATTGCACCGCCGAGGAAGCGCTGCGGCGACAAACGTCCCAGCACCAGGTTCGCATCGGTCACCGTAGCCTGCCTGCCACCCTGGCCATAACAGGCCGGCCCCGGATCAGCGCCGGCCGACTGCGGCCCGACCTGCAACAGTCCCCCGGCATCGACACTGGCAATCGAACCACCCCCGGCACCGATGGTATGCATATCCACCATCGGCACCGAAACCGGGTAATGGCCGATACTGCCCTCCGCGGTTAACTCGATATCACCATCGATCAGCGCCACATCGGTCGAGGTACCACCCATATCGAAGGTCAGCAGGTGCTCATGACCACAAGCCTGACCGATAAAACGGGCTCCAGCCATACCGCCGGCTGGCCCCGACAACAGCATATTCACGGCCTGCCGACCGGCCTGTTCGGCACTGACGGTTCCGGCACTGCTTTGCATCACCGTGACATGTGCCGGTGCGGCGGCCGTACACAGGCGCACCAGGTAACGCTCTACCAGCGGCCCGACCCAGGCATTCAGCCAGGTGGTGATGCCGCGTTCATATTCACGATATTCGGGTAGCACCCGTGAGGACAGGGAAACAAACAGCTCGTCCGGCAATGCGCTGGCAATGGCCTGCTCATGACTGTCATCGACAAATGAAAACAGCAAATTAACCGCCACGGCCTGCGGCTGCAAGCGTGCTATCGCCTCACAGACCGCGGTGACGGATTCAGGATCCAGCGGCTGCAATTCCTCGCCGCTGGCCGATAGCCTGGCATCCACTTCCAGGCAATGCGACGCTGGCAGCGGTGGTGTGACCGGCCCGGGCTGCAGGTCATACAAGGCCCTGCGCGCCTGCCTGCCGATGGTCAGGATATCGGCAAAACCACGGTTGGTAATGTACACCGTATCCACACCCTTGCCTTCGAGCACCGCATTGGTCGCGACGGTAGAGCCGTGAACCAACGACAGCTCCTGCCCGAGCACACCGAGATCACGCATGCCCTGCAGGATCGCCTGCTCAGGCGCCGACGGTGTCGACAACACCTTGTGCACCTGCAAACGGCCATCCCTGAGTAACACAAAGTCGGTGAATGTCCCGCCAGTATCAACGCCTAGCCACATAAAGCCCACTCAGTCTGAAAATAAGCCACTAGTATAAACCGACAGGGATAGTAACATTCGTTTTAAACCATAATTCAGAATCATATAGGTCTTGCAAAAGGGTATCGTAAGTAAAAATTATAAATACTAATTAGTCTGAGGCCCCCTAACTTTCATACACCCATTTGGTGCATAATACGGGCATGAATATGGACGCTGGACTGGTGGCACAGGGCATAAGCTACCGATACGGGGACAAACTCGCGGTTGATGAAGTGGATATTGCTGTCAAGGCAGGGGATATCCTCGGATTTCTCGGCCCGAATGGTGCCGGTAAAACCACCACACTGAACATGCTCAGCGGCTGCCTGCTGCCGGTGACCGGCTCCATCCGGGTGTGCGGCCTGGATATGCAGCGCGCTGCCGGCAAGGCACGTGCACGGCTCGGTTATGCACCGGAAGTACCGCCGTTATACCATGATATGCAGGTTCGTGAGTACCTGCGTTTTGCTGCGCGGATACGACATGTCAGCGCGGACAGGCTCACTGCAATGGTACAACGGGTGCTTTCAGACTATGAACTGGAAAGCGCTGCCTCGAAACGCATCGCCACCCTGTCCAAAGGCTACCGCCAGCGACTCGGACTGGCCCAGGCCGTGGTGCACGATCCGGAAGTGGTCATACTGGATGAACCCACAGATGGGCTGGATCCCGGCCAGATCCGCCGTACCCGCGAACTGATTCGGGAGATGGGTCAACAACGCGCGGTACTGATATCCAGTCACAATCTGACCGAGGTCGAGGCCATTTGCTCCCATGTGCAAATCCTGCACAACGGTCGATGTGTATACAGTGCCAGCCTTGATGCGGAAACCGCCGCACCAGAATCCACCCTGGTTGCGTTCCTGCAGGCCCCAGAACTGAACGAACTGTCCACCCTGCCCGGTGTCAGCGGCTGTGAGGCCCTGGATAAACGACGTGTACGCCTGCGTCACCAGCCCGGTTTCAATACTGAGCACCTGCTGCGCCTGTCCAGCCAGCGTCAATGGGGGCTCATCCTGCTGCAACCGGAGTCCCGTGGCCTGGAGCAGATCTTCATCGATATCACCACGGGTCGATCGGAGCGAGTGGCATGATCTGGCACCTGGCAAGCCGGGAATGGAAACGCCTGTTCCGTACCCCGCTCGGCTGGTTCGTACTGGCCGCGGCGCAACTGGCCCAGGGCATGGTCTTTCTCCAACTGGTCGACACCTACCAGCGCAGTCCGGCAACGGCAGCCGGCAGCGGCGCGACTTACCAGGTGGCCAGTCTGAGTCTGGCCAGCAGCGGCTACATCGCATTACTGGTCATTCCGATACTCAGCATGCGTATGATCAGTGAAGAGCGCAGGCTGCACAGTCTGCCATTACTGCTGTCTTCGCCACTCAGTTCGACCCAGATCATTCTCGGCAAATACCTCGGCTTCAATGCCTACGCACTGTTGCTGCCGCTGTTCAGCCTGCTCATGTCACTGAGCCTGGCCGGTGCAACCCGGCTGGATTTCGGGATGCTCACAGCGGCCGGCCTGGGCAGTATGCTGCTGATCAGCGCCTATACCGCGATCTCGCTGTTCTGCTCGGCTGCCAGCCGTGCACCGGCGCTGGCCGCGGTATCCAGTCTCACCATCCTGATCCTGTTATGGAGCACCACGGTATTCCACAGCGGTATCATTGAACTTGACCAGATCATGAACCTGATCAGCTGGCCGCAGCATCTGCAACCTCTGCTGCAAGGAATAGTCGACACGCGCAATCTGTTATTTTTCCTGCTGGTCATTGTCTTGTTTCTGGGCCTGGCGGTATTGCAACTGCATAACCTGCGCAACAGGGAAGAGGGTGAGTGATGCGAGCTCGAACACGTAACCTGGTCGCCCGCCTGACGCTGATCATCGTAATCATCAGCCTGCTGACGCTGAGCCAGTTTCATGGCTGGCGATCCGACTGGTCACTGAACCGCGGCAATCAGCTCAACGAACAAACGGTTGACCTGCTCAAACGCCTGAGCGGCAAGCTGGTGTTTATCGCCCTGCTTGAAGATGACATCCGTGTTCGAGACAGCCTGGATAAACTTCTGCAACGCTACCGGGATGTAAAACCCGATATCGAAATCCGCCTGCTCAGGGCTGTCGAGCAACCGGCATTACTGCGCAAATACCAGCTCGACCGCTACGGCGGCCTGGTCATCGAGTACCAGCAGCGCAGTGAGATTCTGAAGGCGGTCAACGAAACCCGTCTGACCAACGCGCTCTATCGCCTGTTCCAGGATGAAGAACAGTGGCTGGTGTTACTTTCCGAGAGCCCGACCGAAAAGCTGGTCGAGAACAGCCCGCTGGCCCTGAAGCGACTGCGCCAGGATATGAAGCGCCAGGCCATCCAGGTTCAGACCCTGGAGACTGACCGGTATTCGAACATCCCGGACAACACAACCGTTGTGATCCAGCGCAGTGTACTACCCGAGCTGTCACCCGCCCGTCGCTCAATGCTCAAGGGCTACGTGGAACGCGGTGGCAACCTGCTATGGTTACTGGAACCTGGCCAGACCGACGACTGTACACTGCTGTTTCAATTACTCGGCGTCAGCTGCCTGCCCGGCACCCTGATCAGCTCCCGTACCGCTTCCCTGGGCGTGAGTGACCCATCAGTACTGGTACTGCCAATCAGGGAGGCACAACATGCGATAACCGATGGCCTGTCACACCCGGTGATCCTGATCGGCGCCATTGCACTGGATGCCTCTGATGCCAGCGGCT
Organism: uncultured Gammaproteobacteria bacterium; assembly: GCA_947258795.1. Lineage (GTDB taxonomy): Bacteria > Pseudomonadota > Gammaproteobacteria > DRJJ01 > DRJJ01 > DRJJ01. The sequence continues at coordinate 93,629 of CAMYJU010000004.1, forward strand.
GGGATATCAAGCCGGTGTTGCTGACCGATCAAAAGACCTGGACCGAGACATCAAAACTGGACCAGCCACCACTGAAGTTTGACCCTGAACAAGGGGAGCAAACCGGCCTGCTCAAAACCGGCCTGGCCATGCAACGCAAGCGTGCCGGCGGTGGCCAGCAACGGATCCTGGTCATAGGTGACAGCGATTTTCTTAACGACAGCTATATTGATAACGGCGCCAACCGTGAACTGGCACAGCGCCTGGTACACTGGTTAAGTAAAAGTGACAGCCTGATCGATCTGAAAAACGTCCAGCGACCCGACCGCGTACTGGACCTGAGTGTTACCCATGCCTGGCTGATACGCTATGGCTTCCCGTATGCATTGCCACTACTGTTGCTACTGGTTGGTATACCCGCCTACCGGCGACGCTGAAGCTGATGCCCGAATTACCTGAAGTCGAAACCACCCGGCGTGGCATCGAACCGCATCTCACCGGCCAGCGCATCAACAGGCTGGTCATACGTGACCATCGCCTGCGCTGGCCGATAGACCCCGAACTGCCGGCATTACTGAAAAACAGGACCATCCACTCGGTTAAACGGCGGGCAAAATACCTGTTGCTGGACTGTGATCACATCACCCTGATCCTGCATCTGGGTATGTCGGGTAACCTGCGCATACTCGACGCAGGCAACAAGGCGCAGAAACACGACCATTACGACCTGGTCCTCGCAAACGGGCTGTGTCTGCGCTTTCATGACCCGCGGCGCTTTGGCGCCCTGCTGTGGACGGATGGGCCGGTATCGGCACATCCGCGCCTGGCCAGCCTCGGCCCGGAACCGCTGTCCCAGGCCTTTGCCGGGGAATGGCTGTACCAGCACTCAGGTGCACGCAAACAGGCCGTCAAAACCTTCATTATGGACAGCCGTATCGTCGTCGGCGTCGGTAATATCTATGCCTGCGAGGCGCTGTTCAACGCCGGTATCCATCCGGCCCGTGCGGCCGGGCGTATCTCGGCACAACGCTATACACGACTGGCCGACGCAATCAGGCAGGTCCTGTCCGAGGCCATCGCGCAGGGTGGCACCACCCTGCGCGACTTCACCAACTCCGACGGCAAACCGGGTTATTTCACCCAGTCACTGAAGGTCTATGGCCGCGCAGGCCAGCCCTGTGTGAACTGTGGCCGGCCGATCAAACAACTCAGGCAGGCGCAACGCAGCACCTACTATTGCAGCCACTGCCAGCGCTGACACCGAACAAACCGCCAGGAATGGCACAACTTATTGATTTATATTTAATTAATATAATCAACCCAGGGCGCGGCCGTGTACTTACACACGGTGGTTTCTCCAGTCCGGCGAGTCAGGTAAAATACCTGACTCGCAAACAGAGGTACCCGGCATGAATGAATTGGACAAAACCTATGGTGACGAAGGCGGCTGTTCCGCCAGGGCGCCGTTTGTGCTCCAGGTATTGGGAAATGATATGGAGCCCGAATTCAAACACGAGGCCATTATCGTCATCGATCCGAATGTACCACTGTTCAACAAGGCCTACGTTGTCATAGACTACCAGGGTGAAACCACCTTCCGCCAGTTTGTCGTACGCGAGGAGAAACACTACCTGGTCGCGTTGAAGGACGGCACTGAAATCGAGTTAACCGGCAGCTATACAGTGCGTGGCATCGTCACGCAACAGGCCAGAAGCCGGAAAAACGGTCTGAAAAAGGCCAGACACTACGTATAAGAATTCTGATTTATTCTACGGCTGCTGAAACCCGGCAACAGACGCCTGAAACCATACTGGCGCATCATCAGCACCATGCTCAACACGATAAACAGGCCGTGCACCCAGTTCATACCAAACGGCACCGGCAGTACCGACCTGCCTACCCAACTCCTGCCCAGCGTGAGCAGATTCACATACACGATAAACAACAGGATACCGACTATCAGGGTGGTAAAGCGGTCACTGCGCGGTTTCAGTCGTGACATCGCCGGCGCCAGCAGGGCCAGCACCAGCAAACTGACCGGAATCGCCAGCCGCCACTGGAACTCGGCCTTGTCAAACGGGTCGTCCGAGGCCAACAGGGTCGCGGTGCTTTTTTCCGCACGGCGTTGCCTGGTTTTCTGTACCTTGGGTGCTGCCAGCTGTACGGTGTGACGGTCGAACTGCATGATCCTGTAACCTTCCTTGCCTGGCTCGCCGTCATAACGGTACCCGTCAACCAGTGACAGCTGCCGTTCTCCGGTTGCACGATTGACCTGCCATTCACCCCTGGGTGCGCTTAGCATCACCGGCCGGTCACGCAAATGCAAACGTATGAAAACGTTTTCCAGTTGCCCCTGATCGTTGATATCCTCGACATAGACCACCCGGCCCTTCTGCTTGTTATGTCGAAACTGGCCGGCTGTCATGCCACCCAGTTCCAGCTCGCGTTGTGCTTCGTTCAACAGGCCGGCTTCGAACTGAGATGTGCGCGGGACGACAAACAACGACATCCAGCCCATCAGCAGGGCCAGGGGGATGGCGAGCATAAATACCGGCCGGTAGGTATTGACCGGTGACAGGCCACAGGCGGCCATCGCAATCAGTTCACTGTCCCGGTGCAGACGACCCATGACCAGTAAAATGGAAATAAACAGCGCAATCGGCACCATCAGGATCAGGTACTTGATTACTTTCAGACCCAGCAGTGACAGCAGTACGCCACCGGTCAGCTCGCCCGCGGCGATATCGGCCAGGTAGTTCATCAGGCGATTGCTCAGGAACACCACCAGCAGGACCAGCACCACCGCAAGCATGGTGCCGAGCATTTCCCGAATCAGATAGCGGTCTATGACACGCATTCGAAAACCTTCTGTAAAACCAGTCCTTACCAGTCTAGCATGCAGCGACCTATTGCCGGGCCAGCTCCGGATGTTCCTGCAAGGTACCGCGCCGGAGCAGTGCTATCCACTTGCCACGATAGGGCTGGATATATTCATCTTCCCGATAATCCAGCTCATGGCGTTTTTTCAGCACAAGTACAATCCAGGCCGGGTCCCTTTCCTTTATCCATAAATGGATACTGGCCCATTCCACGATCTCGATCGCTTGTGTCAATCTGCCTTTGAACTGGAACTGGTTATGATATTTTCCAAGAACCGCCACGCTATGACCCTGCGCCTGCAGGCGGGCTATGCGTGTCGCCACCTCTTGCACATCAAACGCAGGTGAGTACAGGGTCTTCATCGCGCTCAATAACAGTACCAGTGTAAAGATAATCGAGCTGAGCGCCATGACCCGAGCCTGTGCACGCAGGCTGCGCCTGGCCCACGGCAGCATCACCATGACCGCCAGTAACACAAAGACCAGTATCGGCCACTGTGGAAAGTACTGCAGCCACTCAGGCAGGACCTGATCACGCTTGATCACCAGCTGGACCAGCCAGGCCGCCGCAATCAGGACATAGACTACTGCCAATAACCAGTTTCGCCTGGTCTTGCGGTTGCCCTGTCCATGTTCTGCATCCAGCGCCAGCCAGATCGCAAAGGCCGGGAACAGGGGCAGCAGATAATGCGGCTGCTTGCCGCTAATCAGGCTGAACGCCACAAAAACCGGCACTACCCAGGCCAGCAGGAAGCGGCCCGCACGGATGCCCTGTTGATTCTGTCCTATAGCAGGCTTGCGCCACATCGATGTCCAGAACAACCACGGAAACAACAATACCGGCAACAGCGGCAGATACCACCACCATGCCCGACGATGGGCAAACGACTCGACCATGCGATTGGCGGTCTGCCCCCAGAAAATCTCGTTGAAATACTGGTCACCACCGGACAGTCCAGCCGGCACGGCCCAGGCCAGGATCATGATGGCACCGAGCAATACTGACAGCAGGATACCGATGTACCATCGCCCCCACTGTTGCTCCCGCTGTAACCAGAATGGCGCCAGCAGGGCCAGCGGTAGCACTTGTAACAGGATTACCGGGCCCTTGCTCAGCAAGCCGCCGCCCAGTGCAAAACCGAGCAGCAACCAGGAACCCCAGCCGGATTTCAGTGCAGCCTGCACCACCGCAATCACCGCCAGCAACACCCAGAAACTGAGTATAGTGTCGAACATGGTCATCGTGGAGAACAGGGTCCACAAGAAACTGCTGAACAGGATCAATGGTGCCAGCTCGTGTGCCACCGGCTGATCCGGGCGTAACAGGCGTGCCAGCCTGATGATCAGAAACAGACTCACCAGCGCGAATAATGACGGCATCAGCCGTGGCCACCATTCACTGACCCCAAACAGCCACCAGCCGAGGTTGATCATCCAGAACAGGAAAGGGGGTTTGTGGCTGTAAGGCAATCCATTCTTGTGTGGCACCAGCCAGTCGCCACGGAGCCACATTTCCCACGCCACGCCTACGTAACGTGTTTCATCAATCGGTAACAGGCCGCGCACCCATAACGAGACCAGCACAATGCTCAAGGTGCCACCCAGCCAGATGGCCCTTTCAGGGGTAAGCCGCATCAACGCTCCTGCTTGGCCAGTGCCTTGCGTTCCTTGCTAATGAAATACAGGTTACGACTGTAAATAAACAGGCCTGTAGACTGTCCAATAATAAACACCGGGTCCTGCTTGTATACCGCGTAGCTGAACAGCGTCAGACCGCCCAGGATACTGAAATACCAGAACTCTATCGGTATGATGCTCTTTTTCTGACGCTCACTTTGATACCACTGCACCAGAAAGCGCATTGAAAACAGGGCCTGGCCCCCAAGACCTATAATCAGCCATATCGTTTCGGTACTCATTTGTTCTCAACCTCTGTCGTCTCTACCCGCACGCGACGCCGCTGCAACCAAGCCACGCCAATCAGGTCTACAATGCCCACCCACAGGCGATTATGAAATCCATATTTGGAAACACCCTTGACACGCGCGCGGTGATGCACTTCCACAATCTCGACCCGCCCACCATCACGCTGGATCAATGCGGGAAGAAAACGGTGCATATGGTCAAAACGGGGTAATACCAGGAAGGCATCACGTCTGAATAACTTCAGTCCGCAACCGGTATCCGGTGTGCTATCATGCAGGATGCGACTGCGTATCGCATTGGCACCACGTGATGATATGCGCTTTAGCCAATTATCATTACGCTTTTTGCGATAACCGGCATACATGACCGCGGCCTGGTCCTGTTCTGCAGAAAGATCGCGCGCCGTCAGCAAGCGCGGAATATCGGCCGGGTCATTCTGACCATCACCATCCAGTGTTGCTATCCAGTCACTGCGGGCATAGCTTACACCGGTAATAATCGCGGTGCTTTGTCCAGCATTATTGATATGCCGGATTCCACGTAAACGGGGCGAATCATTTTTTAGTGCCTGCAGTTTATCCGGCGTGCCGTCAGTACTGCCATCGTCCACAAATAACATCTCGAAATCACATACCCCGTCCAGGGCCTGGCAGATTTCATCGTGCAATACACCGATATTTTCCACCTCGTTGTAGATGGGAACAACAACGGAAAGTTCCATAAGACTGTAACTGCCAGGTTGTCGACTATAGTGTTAATGCCGTGTTCTTAAACAGCACGGCATTGATCCACATATGTGCAAGAATACTGCCGGAATAACCCAGCGCGATGACCGGTGTCCATTTCAGGTGACCCAGAAAAGTGTACTTGCCACGTGCCTGCCCCATCAGTGCCACGCCGGCGGCAGAGCCGATCGACAGCATGCTACCCCCTATACCCACGGGCATGGCCAGCAGTACACCGATTAACCAACCTAAACTTTTCACAGACCGACTCCCCGACCTTGTAATGAGATTCGATAAATGCGCTAGTTTAGCCTGACAGCGCGACTCAGGAAAGCAAACAGTTCATTTTACAGGCAAACCGGCATACAGACCGCTTTCGAGCCAGCTGCCAGCCCGGACACCGGGTGACGCCGGACGACCCAATCCGCAGCAGCAGGCCGAACCGGGCCAGTCCTGGTATAAAGTCACAGAAACAATAGCTTATAGCATTTGCGCTGGGAGTTTCTTTATTCCGGGCCGGTAAAGACCCTGGCCTGGCCATTCCCGCGCTGATCGGATGCGGCCGTGACCCGGTTGTTGCGCTTGTCCCATACCACGACATGCATATTGCCGTAGTCGGCATCAAGTTGCTTCAGCTTGTGTCCGAGCCCGGTCAGGCCATCGAGTACCGAGTCGGAAAACCCGGCCGGCTCCACCTGCACCCGGTCCGGCAGATACTGATGATGGAAGCGTGGCAGATTCACCATATGGGTGGCATCACCCTGATTGACATAGTCCAGCAAGGCCAGCAACACCATGGTGATGATACGACTTCCGCCCGGTGTGCCGATAATCGCAATACCGTGCTCACTTTCGACGAAGGTGGGGGTCATGCTCGACAACGGCCGCTTACCAGGTGCAATCGCATTGGCCTCAGCGCCGACCAGGCCGTACACATTCGGCGTACCGGGTTTACTGGAAAAATCATCCATCTCGTCATTCAGCAACACTCCGGTCCCCTCGGCGATAAAACCGGAACCGAACGGGTAGTTGATGCTCAGCGTCGCGGCCACGCGGTTGCCCTCTCGGTCCAGCACCGAAAAGTGCGTGGTATGCCGTCCCTGTTGCGGTACCACCGGGACAGCTGCGAGAGCACTGCTCTCCGTCGCCTTGTCCATGCGAATGCCGGCACGCAATCCGTCCGCGTACCAGGGATGGATCAGGCGTTTCACCGGGATACTGACAAAATCCGGATCGCCGAGGTACTCCGCGCGGTCGCGATAGGCCCGACGCATGGCCTCGATCATTACATGCATGCGCTGCAGTTCAGACAGGGTCTCCAACCGGTAAGCAGACAGGATATTCAACATGGTCATCAGCACGATCCCGCCGGATGAGGGTGGCGCGGCGGTGGTAATCCGGTAGTCACCATACTGGCCCGTGACCGGTTCCCGCTCGATCACCTGATAGTTACGCAAATCGTCCCGCGTCCAGATACCGCCGTGCCGCTGTACGGCCTTGACCAGCTTATCAGCCACCTCGCCCTGGTAAAAACCGGCATGCCCCTGTTTTGCAATCGCCTCCAGGGTAGCGGCCAGCTCCGGTTGACGGATCAGGCTACCCGTCTGCGGCACCGCGCCATGATTGAGCAGGGTAGTTGCCGCGGCCGGTGAGGCCTGCAACGCGTTCTGCCGGAAACCGGCCATGCGCTGATAATATTCGTCCACGCGGAAACCATCACGCGCCGCCCGGATCGCCGGTGCCAGTGACGCACTCAGCGACAGGCGGCCATAGTGCTTGGCGATATGCACCAGCGCCGCCGGTTCACCCGGGATACCGGCAGCCAGCGGGCCGTCGATCGACAGACCCGGGATCACATTGCCCTGCTTGTCCAGATACATATCCCGATGGGCCTTGCCGGGCGCCTGCTCGCGCCCATCGATCATGACCTGCTTGTTGTCGCTGGCTCGATGCAGCAACCAGAACCCACCGCCGCCTATACCTGAGCCATAGGGCTCGACCACGGCCAGCGTCGCCGAGATCGCGACCGCTGCGTCAAACGCATTCCCACCGGCACTGATGATTTCCTCACCGGCTGTGGTAGCGATCGGATGTGCACTGGCAATGGCGGCCTGTGGCGGTTGCGAAGTTGCGTGGCTGAACTGGCTAAAAAGGCTTAACTGAATACTGCATACGATGAATGCAATATACCGCCCGATACGAATCGTCTGTCCCATTTATCGTTTTCCCTCAGATATGGACATTTGCGTCTAATCATAAACCAACCTGATAACTGCTGCTGAAAGTTTTTCAACGAATTGATTTGTCATACAAACTCAGCGATGATCAACGAATTTTCATGGCCCTCCGTTGTATCCCGTCATAGACCGTCGGTAGCAGGGATGCTGCCGTCGAGCTTACATGGATGTATTAACAGCGTGTCTATGACGGTATACAGCGGAGGGCGATTACTGTCCTTCGTACCATTATTATGACAAGTGCGATACGCATAGACCTTGCCAGCACATTCAGCATGATCCACACTGTCAGTCTGTCTGATACCAAACCGTGATCGACATGAAAAAACGCCTGCCATCCACATCCGGGAGCGGTCTCGAAAAACCGCTCAAACCCGACCTGAAAAAACGCCGCCTGTTCCTGCAGTCCGGCCTGGCCGCCGGCGCCAGCCTGATCGGTGTCAGTACCGAGGCATCCACTGTCCCGGGCAAACTGGTGCCAGGCTGGAGCCGCCATCTGGGTGCCGGTGTGGCCAGTAGCGGGTACGGCATACCTTCGCGCTTTGAGGCCGATGTACAGCGCCGGACACTGGACTGGTTGCATGCACGCCGTGAGGCCTCGATCAGCTTTACCCCGTTACAGTCCCAACAGGGCATTATCACGCCAACCGGCCTGATGTTTGAACGTCACCATGGCGGCATTGCCGACATCGACCCGGAACGCCATTACTTGCTGATCCATGGCCTGGTCAAGCAGCCACTGAAACTGACCCTGACCGAGCTGATGCGATTTCCATCGGTTAGTCATATTCACTTTCTGGAATGTGCCGCGAATGGTGTCCTGAATTACCCCGCCGCCCAATACAACTCACTGCAGTTTACCCATGGCATGCTCAGCTGTTGCGAGTGGACCGGAGTGCCCCTCAGGCTGATCCTGAATGAGGTCGGGATCCGCAAAAAAGCCAAATGGATACTGGCCGAGGGTGCCGATGCAGCCGCACTGACGCGCAGCATCCCGATCGACAAGGCCCTGGACGATGCGCTGATCGTATATGCCCAAAACGGCGAGATGTTACGGCCGGAACAGGGCTACCCGATGCGCCTGTTATTGCCGGGCTGGGAGGGCGTCACTAATATCAAATGGCTGCGCCGGCTCGAGCTCGGTGACCAGCCGTGGGATACACGCGAGGAGACGGCCACCTATACCGACCTGCTACCGACCGGCAAGGCGCGCCAGTTCACCTTTGTGATGGAAACCAAGTCCGTGATTACCTCACCCTGCCCGGAAAATCCGCTACCCGGCAAGGGCCGGGTCGCGATCAATGGACTGGCCTGGTCCGGCTATGGACGTATCAAACGCGTCGACGTATCTGTGGATGGCGGCAGAAACTGGCAAACGGCCAGGCTGCACGGTCCGGTGCAGAACAAGTCACTTACGCGTTTTTCAATGGAGTGGGACTGGAATGGCCAGACAGCCCTGCTGCAAAGCCGTGCCATCGATGAAACCGGCTATGTACAACCGACCCTGTCCGAGCTGCGTAAAATTCGCGGCAGCCGTTCTTTATACCACAATAACGCGATACAGACCTGGCGTCTGAACAGTAACGGCGAGATTGAAAATGTACAGCTGGCATAGACTGGTAATATTCATAACCTTTTTCATCTCAGCTGCTCCAGCAATGACAGCTGACCAACGCTATGGCTATGGTACTGTACCGACCGAGATCGAAATCAGGGCCTGGGACATCGATGTCCGTGCGGATGGCGCAGGCCTGCCAGATGGCAAAGGTAGCTCGGTACAGGGTGAAGCGCTCTATCTGCAACTATGCTCGGCCTGCCATGGTGAATTCGGTGAAGGCATAGGCCGCTTTCCGGCGCTGATCGGTGGTGAAGACAGCCTGGACAAGGAGCGACCGAAAAAGACGGTCGGCAGTTACTGGCCTTACGCAACAACGCTGTGGGATTACATCAACCGCAGCATGCCGTTCGGCAATGCCCAGTCACTGGAGCCCGACCAGGTCTACGCGATCGTAGCCTATATCCTGAACATGAACGATCTAATCAGTGCCGATACCGTGCTGGACAGGAAAAGCCTGCCTGCAATCAGGATGCCGAACCGTGACGGTTTCCTATCGCCCGACCCGCGACCGGATGTTCATAGCAAGGCCTGCATGAAAAATTGCCGGGACAATATCGAGATTACCAGCCATACTCGCAATAAGCCCTGATTGACCTGTCTGAGGAAACATAACAGAACCCCCACAATGAAGTCTTGCCGCCTACAACAAACAGCACTGTTATGCCTGACGCTGCTACTCATGCACAGCATCGGCCACGCCGACACCCAGACCACCCTGGACGCAGTCGATGAAGTGATGTTTGAATTTGAAAAGGTCGGACCCGAATTTGTCAGCTACATTGTGGTTTCGGAAGGCCATGTCAGCCTGACCGTGGATGAATCCGTTCCGGATGATATCTACGTCGAACTGATCCAGAGTCTGCGTGCGCATAAAGATATCCGCAGTGTACTGGCCGGACGTGACGATATCTGTGGTGGTACCTATATAGTCAGATAATCAGGCGTCTGTTACTTCACCTGTATCGAAAACCAGGTACCGTTCTCGCCACCCTTGACGTACCCGGGCGTATCCAGATCATCGTTTATGACCAGATCAAAGCTGTCGACATGACTGACCGGTATCCATGGCGTACAGATATAAATCGACACCGGATTTTGCGCCATCGGCTGTTCGATCAACTCCAGTGGCCAGGCGCCCATGCCGATACCGCTGTTGAAAAACTCGTCATTTTTCCGAAACCCGATCACTGGACGTGCATCACGGGTATGGCGCACCACCACCCGCGCCTCGAGCTTCGCAAAACGCGCCCAGGACGGGATCAGGAAACGGGATTTCTGATGTGACTCACTGCGATCCAGCACAATGTCATGCAGATTATCACTGTCATATTCCTCGACATCGAACACCAGCGGCACATTGCCATCCATTTCTGCTCGAGAACTGTATACCAGCGCTCCCCGGTGTCGGCTTCGGCAAAACCAACGAGCAAGCCAGGACATATAAATACCTCAGTATTCTTGTAAGTTGTCGTACTACCAGTAGTCGCACCGGGAAGGGATATAAAGGCATCTCCGCAATATGCCACGTATATCACCCTGTCATGCGATAACGCACCGGGAGTAGTGATATTAATATCACTGTGACCGTGTAGATTCTGTGGAATATTCACATTTTCCCCACTCCTACGGAGTCAGGGCATCCAGGCGCCTTGGGCGAGCATAAGTGCAATGCACTCTGTTTATTGCACCCTACAAATCTATTGTCATTCCGGAAAGTGCGCAGCACTTGTCCGGAATCCATTGCTTCTGGATTCCCGCCTGCGCGGGAATGACGGGGTTAAGCGGCTATTTGGTACCGGGTACCCACTACCTGTCTTCACCAGGGACAGCTAGTCTATATTTCCTAGGCAATACGATGACGCAGGTAAATCGCGCCGATCAGGATCGTTAAACTCAGTATCCAGATACTGATGTACAGCAGCATCGACTGTTTGGCCTTGCGCTGCTCTAACCAGGTCCTTGGGCGTACGCCATAAAACAGCAAGGTCAGCTTCGCGGCCAGGTTCACACAGACGATATTGACTGCCAGCAGCAGGGTCGCGCCCAGTGCCTTGTCCATTTCGCCGGCGCCGAGCAACAAGCCTATCGTCGCCATCGGCGGCAACAGGGCCACCGCGACCATTACTCCGACCAGCACCGATGACAGCCCGGTGGTCAGCGACATGACTGCGGCCGTACCGGATGCCAGCGCCAGCGCGACACCATCCAGTCCGACATCAGTACGGGACAACACTTCCTGGCTGAGTACCGAGCCAGGCCAGAACTGACCAATCAGCAGGGACAGCAGCAGGGACAGGCCCATCCCCGATAACAGGGCCTTGAACGACTGCCACATCAGTTCGCGGTCACCCAGCGCCGCGCCCAGGGCCAACGCCATATTCGGTCCCAGTAATGGCGCAATCACCATCGCTCCGATAATCACCGCGGCACTGTTCTGCAACAGACCGATAGCCGCAACCACCGTGGACAACACCACAAGTATATAAAAGGTGTAATCAGGTCGGGCGCCCCGTTCTATCTGGCTATACAGTTCTTCACGGGTGACCGCCGACTTGCTCGGCGCGGCTTTACCGGTCGACTCGGCCGGCTCTTCAGCCGGTTCGGGTACCGGCCAGATCGCCTCGATCGGCTGGATTACCACCCTTGAACCCTCATGTGTACCGAGCGCCAGCTGCAGTGCATCCATCACAGCCTGGCTTTTATTAGGCGGGACCAGCATGCGCACACTGACCCGTTCGGACTCACTGGCCGGCAATTGCCAGAAGTCGGCGATGGCCTGTTGCTCGGCTATTCCAAGCACCGTGTCCAAATGCCCCTGATCCGTAATAACTTCAATGATTTTCATTGCTTATATTACCCTGATGGCATCCTGGGAATGTTGGTCCAGACGTCATGTGTGACAAATTTTTGATCAAGACCGCCCCCGGTCTTGATCTGGATCAATGTTGTCATTAACAAGTACCTATATTATCAAACCCTGATTAAGCACGCTTTCGAGGGTGCCTGTATGTTTGTACGATTTTTTTATGGCCTGCAACAGTGACTGCATATTGTACGCATTTAGCTGTCAGGCTCTTTTTCAGTTTGGGAGTATCACATGTCTGTAAAACGAAATAAAACCATGATAACAGCCGCCTGCCTGGCCGCCACCTTAACCGCCTCCACTACCGCACTGGCACTGGATCAGGGTGACTGGATTGGCCGTATCGGCATCAGCCATATCTCACCGGGTGATAAAAGTGATGAGGTACCTGGTCTTGGTCCACTCACTCCCGGCAGTGGTGTCGAGGCCGATAGCGCTACCGGCCTGTCATTTAATATCGGATACATGTTGACAGACAACCTGGCCATCGACGTGCTGGCTTCGCTGCCATTCAAGCATGATATCAAGGCTACCGGCAGTATTGCCGGACTAGGCACCATCGGTGAGACCAAACAACTGCCACCGACCATCTCGCTGCAGTACCACTTCAGTCCGAAAGCCAGTGTCCGTCCTTACATTGGTGCCGGCCTCAACTATACCATTTTCTTCGATACTGACACCAAAGGCGCCCTGGCAGCTAGCAGTCTTGATCTGGACAACTCTTTCGGTCTCGCTGCGCAGGCCGGCGTCGATGTCGACCTGAACAATGGCTGGTTTGTATATGGTGATGTCCGCTACATCGATATCAACACCGATGCCAGTCTTGATGGTGGCCAGGATTTCGAGGTTGAGATCGACCCATGGGTGTTTGCGGTCGGCGTAGGAACCACGTTTTAGCTGTAATTAACATTTATTATCCCTATACTTGAATGTGATGCGGGGCCGCCATACCCCGCACACGTTCAGGGCCACCTGACTGCGGTGGCCGGGTAACAAGAATACTAACCCACCTTACTATTGGAGGATCCAGATGGATACCCAGACCACCTACAACTATACGGTTGTACGGCAGTTTGCCGTGATGACGGTCATCTGGGGCATCGTCGGAATGCTGGTTGGCGTAATTATCGCCGCACAGATGGTATGGCCAGCACTGAATTTTGACTTGTCCTTTTTAACCTTTAGCCGCCTGCGTCCATTGCATACCAATGCGGTAATATTCGCATTTGGTGGCTCGGCATTGTTCGCAACGTCTTATTATGTTGTACAACGCACCTGTCAGACGCGCCTGATTTCAGACAAGTTGGCCGCGTTTACGTTCTGGGGCTGGACACTGGTCATCCTGTTGGCCGCGATCACCTTGCCGCTCGGGATTACCAGCAGCAAGGAATATGCCGAGCTGGAATGGCCGATCGATATCCTGATTGCCGTGGTCTGGGTTGTGTATGCGATCGTGTTCTTCGGCACAATCATGAAACGCCGTACACCACACATTTACGTGGCCAACTGGTTTTTCGGTGCATTTATCCTGACCGTTGCGGTACTGCATATCGTTAACAGCCTGGCGCTGCCGGTATCGTTGACCAAATCCTACTCACTGTATCCGGGCGCGATCGATGCGATGGTGCAATGGTGGTATGCACATAACGCGGTCGGCTTTTTCCTGACCGCCGGCTTCCTCGGCATCATGTACTATTTCATACCGATACAGGCGAACCGGCCGGTTTACTCTTATCGCTTGTCTGTGGTTCATTTCTGGGCACTGATATCTATCTATATGTGGGCCGGACCACATCACCTGCACTACACCGCGCTGCCTGACTGGGCACAGTCCTTGGGTATGGCATTCTCGTTGCTGCTGCTGGCGCCATCATGGGGTGGCATGATCAACGGCATGATGACCCTGTCGGGAGCCTGGCATCTGTTGCGTGATGATCCAATCCTGAAATTCATGATCGTGTCGCTGTCGTTCTACGGCATGTCCACCTTCGAAGGACCGATGATGTCCATCAAGACGGTTAATGCGCTGTCTCATTACACCGACTGGACCATTGGCCACGTACATTCCGGCGCACTGGGCTGGGTCGCCATGGTATCCATCGGTGCGATCTATGCGTTACTGCCCAGGCTGTTCGGCCGCGAACAGATGTACAGTATAAAACTGATCAACCTCCATTTCTGGGTCTCGACCATCGGTGTACTGCTGTACATCGCCTCGATGTGGATAGCTGGTGTCATGCAGGGGCTGATGTGGCGCGCGGTCAATGACGACGGCACGCTGACCTACAGCTTCGTCGAAAGCCTGGAACGCATGTACCCGTATTACACGGTACGCTTGATCGGCGGCCTGCTGTTCTTCCTTGGCATGCTGGTGATGCTCTATAACATGCTGAAGACCATCTCGGGGGCCAAAGCCGCCAATGACGCCATACCACAAACAGCCTGACGGAGAATCATGACATGAGCCATGAAAAAGTAGAAAAGAACATCGGGCTGATGATGGTACTGATAATCATCGTGATCAGCTTCGGTGGACTGGTTGAAATTGTGCCCCTGTTCTATATCAAGGACACCACTGAACCGGTCGAGGGACTAAAGCCCTACACCGCCCTGCAACTGGAAGGCCGTGACGTCTATGTACGCGAGGGCTGTTATGTCTGTCACTCGCAGATGATCCGGCCGTTCCGTGCCGAAACGGAACGTTATGGCCACTACTCGGTAGCCGGTGAGTTTGTATACGATCATCCTTTCCAGTGGGGCTCCAAGCGTACCGGACCGGACCTGGCACGCGTAGGCGGCCGATACAGCGATGAATGGCATCGCGTACACATGATCAACCCGCGTGACGTGGTACCGGAGTCTAACATGCCCGGTTTTCCGTGGCTGGATGAAACGAAGCTGGACGGAGAGCTGACCGGCAAGAAAATGGAAGTCATGAACACGCTGGTCAGTGCCACCTGTAACGGCTGCACCACCTACAGCGATGCGGAAATCGCCGCAGCAGGTGATGCGGTACGCGGCAAAACCGAACTGGACGCACTGGTCGCCTATCTGCAGGCGCTGGGCACCAGCATCAAGACCCGGAGGTGAACTGTTATGAATGCATCTGACTTACATGCCTACTGGACCATTGCGATGCTGATCCTGTTCGTCGGCATCTGGATCTGGGCCTGGGGCAGCAAACGTAAAAAAGACTTTAACGAAGCATCACAGTTACCTTTTGCGGATAATCAAATCGCGCATCGTTCCGGTGAACCTGCTGAAGCATCTCACACAGAAGGAGACCGTAAATGAACAGTTTTTTACACTGGTTTGTGATTATCATCAGTGTCGGTAGCTTCCTCGGCTGCGTCTGGCTAATCTGGTGGACCAGCAAGAAACAACCGGGCGAAAGTGCCGAAGGTGAGACCACTGGACACACCTGGGATGGCGGTGATCTGGCAGAACTCAACAACCCTATGCCACGCTGGTGGCTGTACCTGTTTTACATCACAATCGTATTCGGCCTGGTTTACATGGTGCTATACCCGGCACTGGGCAACTACAAGGGTTTACTGGGCTGGACCTCGGCCGGCAAGTATGAAGCGGAAATCAAGGCCGCCGATGCGAATTACGGGCCGTTGTATGCCAAGTATGCACAGTTGCCCGTCGAAAAACTGGCCACCAACAGTAATGCCGTAGCGACCGGCCGCAGGTTGTTCCTGAACTATTGTTCTACCTGTCATGGTTCAGACGCCGGCGGTGCGCCGGGCTTTCCAAGCCTGAAAGACAGCAGCTGGTTGTACGGTGGCAGCCCTGAAGCGATCAAGACCAGCATACTGGATGGCCGCCAGGGCACCATGCCACCGATG
Source organism: uncultured Gammaproteobacteria bacterium (assembly GCA_947258795.1). Classification (GTDB taxonomy): domain Bacteria; phylum Pseudomonadota; class Gammaproteobacteria; order DRJJ01; family DRJJ01; genus DRJJ01. The sequence goes on from CAMYJU010000004.1 coordinate 109,707, forward strand.
GGCGCCGCACTGGGCAGTGACGCCGATGTCGACAATGTTGCCAACTATGTCCTCAGCCTGAGCGGTGCTCCTCACGATGCCGATAAGGCCAGTCAGGGACAGGTCAAGTTTGCGGCATGCGGCGCCTGTCACGGCATGGACGGCAGCGGCAACCAGGCCATCGGTGCACCCGATCTGACTGACCAGAACTGGATGTACAGCGGCTCGGTCGGTGCAATCAAAAAGGCCATCAACAACGGACGTAGTGGCAAGATGCCGGCACATCGTGACTTTCTCGGTGAAGACAAGGCGCACCTGCTGGCCGCCTATGTCTACAGCCTGTCAAAATAACAGCCTGTCTAAAGACTGTTACTTACCCGGTATCAAGCTAACCCTCACCCTGTAATCGTACAGGGTGAGGGTCAAACTGAGGGCTCATATATGGATGAAAAAAAACTGCCGCAATCAGAATTCGAGATCCCGGTCATCCAGCGCGTCATCTCGGTATTATGGCCGTCGTTTCTGACCGCAGGCGTTGCAACCATCTTTACATTTACCTTTTTTGATCCGCAGGAGATTGTGACCTGTATGGGGCACGACAAACCTGTCAATCGTCTTGGCATATACAGCATGGGGTTCTTTCTGTTCTGGTTACTAACCTCTTCATCCTGCGCCCTGACCTGTTATTTCCGCAGACCGGTGCATCCCAAGTAAATATCAGCAATACCGTTATCCATGAAAAAATCCAGATCTGTCGATGTAAAACCACCCGTCGTTGATGACGGGTCTTTTTACGCCAAACACCAGAAGATCTACCCGCGCAAGGTATCGGGCGTGTTTGCGAGCCTGCGCACGACCGGGGTACTTACCTTGCTGGGCCTGTACTATTTTGTACCCTGGCTCAACTGGGACAACCGCCAGGCGGTATTGTTCGACCTGCCCGCGCGCAAATTCTATGTTTTCGGCATAACCTTCTGGCCCCAGGACTTTTTCTACCTGGCCATGCTACTGATTATTGCCGGCCTGGCCCTGTTTTTCTTCACTACCCTGGCCGGCCGCCTGTGGTGCGGCTATGCCTGCCCGCAAACCGTATGGACCGAAATCTTCCTGTGGTTTGAACGCATGATAGAGGGCAACCGCTCCCAGCAAATCAAACTCGACAAGGCGGACTGGGACAGTCGCAAACTCCGCCTGAAAGTCACCAAGCAGATAGTATGGGTCCTGTTTGCATTCTGGACCGGTTTTACCTTTGTTGGCTACTTCACGCCTATCGACGTGCTCGGTAACGCCCTGCTCAGTTTCAGTACCGGACCTTGGGAAACCTTCTGGATCATCTTTTATGGTTTTGCGACCTATGGTAATGCCGGCTGGATGCGCGAGCAGGTCTGTATCTACATGTGCCCGTACGCGCGTTTCCAGAGCGCGATGTTCGATCGCGATACCCTGATTATCTCCTACGATGGTCAACGCGGTGACCCGCGCGGCAGCCGTAAAAAGGGAGCGGACCCGTCATCACTCGGCCTAGGCGACTGTATCGACTGCACCCTGTGCGTGCAGGTCTGCCCGACCGGGATCGATATACGTGACGGCCTGCAGTACGAGTGCATCGGCTGTGCCGCCTGTATCGATGTGTGCAACGGCGTCATGGACCAGATGGGATACCAGAAGGGGCTTGTACGCTATACTACTGAAAACACTATCGAAGGTAATAAAACACATATCTTCAGGCCACGCATCGTGATTTACGCGCTGCTACTGACCGCACTGACCGGCCTGCTGCTGTTCCTGATTGCGACACGCTCGCCGGTGGAACTGGATATCATGCGCGATCGTAATACGCTATATCGGGAGTTACCCGGCGGCCTGGTCGAGAACGTCTACACCCTGCGTGCAATCAATAAGTCCAACATTGACCGCATCTACCAGTTGAGTGCCACTGGACTGGAGGGCCTGGAACTGATCGGCAAGCACACGGTTGTCAATATTCCTGCCGGTGGCGTTACCGAAATCAATGTCAACCTGCGCCTGGACCCGGCCGTACTCAAACGCCCGAGCAACAAGATCCAGTTCATACTGGAATCCGGTGATGGCGAACCGGTCAAGACTATACAGGAGAGCCGTTTTATCGGCCCGGTAATCAGGTAAACTTATCAGAACGAAACCATCACATCACTATTTACCCCCTCACCCCAACCCTCTCCCTGGGGGAGAGGGAGTTAACTGGACTATAGATATATGACTTATCATACAGACACACCAACGATACCCTGGTATCGCCAATTCTGGCCATGGTTCCTGCTGGCACTGCCGGCCACCGCCGTGATCGCCGGCATCGCCACGGTGATCATTGCGATGCAAACCCACGACACCCTGGTCAGCGACGATTATTACAAGGACGGCCTGGCGATCAACCAGGACCTGAAACGTGAACAATTAGCACGCGACATGGGTCTGAAGGCACACATCTCTGTGAACAGGCGCAACGAACTGCGGATTCAAATGAGTGCCAGTGAGCCGTTAGCGGCATTTCCGGCGCTCGAAATCGTGTTGACCCACCCGACCCTGGCCAGCATGGACATTGCGCTGACCGCATTGATAGACCGAAATGGTGACTATGCTGTTCAACAAGCGACCATTCCGGCCGGTCACTGGTATATCAGGATCGAAGCGCCCGGACAGGACTGGCGTCTGAACGGCAGCATTCTGGTTAGTGAAGACGGGGATACGCAGGTCGTGTTACAGAATCGTTGATTGAGCTGACTTGATACACACGGACAGTCGTTTGAAATATCTGTAGGGTGGGTTAGCGTTTTTTGCGTAACCCACCAGGCGTTACGCAGCAACACACATCAAGATCAGACCAGGGTGGCGCAATGTAGACCTGGTTGCGAATTGTAGTCCGTGGAAACGACTGGATTCCCGCCTACGCGGGAATGACGACTGTAAAGTGAATGTAGCCCGAATAGAGCGCAGCGCAATCCGGGATGACCGGGCAGCCGTCACATTCTCCCCCGGATTGTGTTTCACTTCATCCGGGCTACGCTGCTAAACACTATAAGCGTTCTGTAGGGCTACAGCACTTATACTAACTACCAGCAACGATCAACCGTACCGGTGCCAGTTATGCCTTTGATACCTGTATTGGTCAGTGTCAGTGCCGCACATGCTCCATCTCTGACTTGGTCACCAGCCGGAGTCGCCCTGATCACAAAAGTTGTTGCCGTCGTTGCAGGTGCAGGATCAATTGCCAAATTATAGTAAGTCGCAGCACCCTCGATAGGACACTTACCCGGATATCTGGCCGGATTCGGGGTACCGCTATTAGCTGGTACGGCATTCGTGCCAGCCATACCCAGATAGGTATTTCTTTCTGTAAAATTCCGCTCCATCGCCGCGGCCAGACCGGTCAGCACCCCGGCACAATCGGCACGACGGCTTTTGCGTACCTGGTCCAGATAGGCCGGATAGGCCACGCCGACCAGGATTGCCAGAATCGTGATCACGATCATCAGTTCGATTAAGGTAAAACCTGTCTGTAGCTGTTTTTTCATATGGATACTCGATTGTTTAGGTATACAGAAAGGCAACACCCGTACGGGTGTTGCCTTCATCAGCGATGATTACTGCAACTGGATTTCGCGCCAGGAACGTCTGCCACCCGGTGTCGTAATTAGACCAAAATCTTCATCGGAAATGGCACCGGTTGAATCACCGGCGAGTATTTGTACTTCATCATCGCCACCATCGCCTTCAACAATTACTGGCGTGCTCATAATTCCCGGTACAGACTGGGTTGCACCGGCTGTCTCAATATCACCGCCGCCATTGTAGACAGGCGGTTGCGTACCACCCAGCCCAAAGCCCGGGAACGCGGTACCGGTCTTGAAAAACAGTGCATACAGGCGGCTGGTACCTTCAGGTGTACACTGGTCCAGTGGGGGCGAGTATTCCGGGAAAAGCACAAATGAGCGGAATGTCAACGATGCAAAGATGTTGCGTGTACTGTTGGTGCCCAGTGCGAAATTGATAAACCAGCCATCCTTGGTCGTCATATAATTACTGAAGCGGGTAAAATCAGAATTATCGACCGCGACATTATCGATATCGCCACCACTAATCGCGCCTGCAGTTATCACGCCATTAGGATCCCGCATATCACCCTGCGAGAATACCTGTAAGCCGGTCGTTTCCTGCAAATCGCTTACCATTACCTGCCCCCAGGTATTGCCTGATCCCGGGTCTTTTATACCGTAAAAGGTCTGCTGTGTAGCACTCTGATTATCGCTGTTCACATACAACCTGCCGGTACCGGCATAAACCCAGTGGTCACCGCTTAGTCTATCGATAGAAAAAGACGGCGCCGTGGTAAACGGCTGGTTTGTAATCGGTGATAACAGGGCCGAAGGGATATAAGCAGACGTTCCGGCCAGGGGGATGCGATACAGACCACCGGACGGTTCCACAACCGCTCCTGAAAGGCCCTCTTCTACCGTTCCATAGTATATGGCATCATCCATGAAATCAGCAGTCCAGTTCATACTGGCCGGATCGCCCACGAATGCATTGGCGATACCCAGATCCAGATAATTGTTACCACTGAAATTCACAAACTGCTTCAGATTCAGATCATAAACATACAAACGCGCATTCTGGTCACTATCCACCTGGGACAATGCGGTCGAGCCGATCGGACCGGAGCCGAAGGCCAGATACCAGTCGTTCCTGATCGGCGCGTTGAAGTTATTGCCTGGCCCGGCATCACGTTGCACCACCAGGGTCGGCTGACTGGTGGTAAAGCCGAGATTCGCGTCCGAGATCTCGGCCAGCACTGTTGGCGGCTGTTCTGGATTGGTAATATCCAGGATCACCACCGCGGAACGAGCAGTAATATCCGGCGTAGTGGAGCCGCCATCCCCGTCATGATCGTAGGTGACCGCACCGCCACCGAAGCGCATGTTCACCACCAGGATGGTGCCCCAGCCATTCGGGTGTATCGCATCCGGTGTAAAGATATTCACATCATAGGCCTGTGGCGAACCATCGACATAATACAGATGCGGGTAGTCCCGTTCTTTCAGCCATTGCATGTGCGGCAACAGGTTGCCCGGCACATAGGCCCACAGCTCGGCACCCAGCGGATGCGAGGTCGGTGCCGCACTCTCGTAGGACTGCTGCGCCCGGGTCAGAGTGAAGCTATTGTTTGATGCGTTGAAGAAACCGCTGTTGAACGCATGCAACATGCCATCGTTACCGCCTACGTAGACCACCTGGCGACGGTTTGCATATTGATTCCGGAATGCAGCATAGGTGGAATCACCATTGAGGATATCAAAGGCCTTGTCTGGTTGACCAACAGCAACCGGTGAGGAGTGAATGATATCACCCAGACGCCAGTATTCATCCGATCCATCATCGTCGTAATCAATGGTACGTGAACGATAACCCGTAATACCTTCCTTGCCACGAATAAACGCAACCACATTATCAGCCTCGGTCGCATCGGCCACCGCCATGATGTTTTCATCCAGGTTGGCCGCGACAAAATCGACGATTTCGTTCTGAGTGACTACACGGTCTGCATTGATGTCGTTCCAGGTCTTGATATGTCTGCTGGCGCCGATATTGGACACGGTTGCTGTATAGGTGCGCTGGTTCTCGATACTGCTGTTTTGCAGACCCGCCAGGGCTTCACGTGCCTTCCAGATTGCCTTCAGTTCATCCACTTCGCCTATGTCGGTTTCTGTATCATTATCATAAGCGGTCTGTGTATCGTAGCGGTACACCTGCGTTCTTTCTATCCCGGCAGCCTGATTAAAGCTTAGTCGTACTATATTGTCTGTCGCAATGTCATCCAGCTGACCATTACCATCACCGTCTTCACGCAAGCGTCCTGATGTGTCAATAAACAGCGAGTGAAGCTGCCCTGCCCACTGAATCTCCTGGCCTGTGTCGATGCTTACCTTGGGCGAATAAATCGCCTGATAAAATGCACCGGTACCGGTCACGCCGTCAGATATCACCGCGGCCGCACTACCGGAACTGATACGCTGTTCGATATTACTGAACGCCTTGGTCAGACCGGCAACCAGCTTGGCCGGGTCGTTCGCCAACACGTAATTATCGGGTACACCATCACCATCGGCATCCCATTCACTGGCCTGGTCAGGCCAGTAAGTTCTGCCACTGGTTCCATGGGCAACGAAATTCTGTTCGTTGAAACCGCCATATTTACCAGCCAGCCACAGCATATTCATCTCACCGGTCAACGGGTTAGCACTATATTCCTGGGTATCGATCATGAAGGTCTGTACGGTCTGCATACCCGGGAAATCCCCACGGATATCCTGACTGGCCGCATAATAGGCCAGCCCGGCGATATAGTAGGAATTTTCCTTCGGCGCATAGGGCGCCGTACCAAAGGCCTCACCGAGATTGGCAATCAGCTTGGAATTATTGGCCATGTCACAGTCGCCCGGTACACAACCGACATTGCGGTTGGTGCCATTAATACCCTGCATCGCGCCGACCAGATTGGTCTCGGTGGTCACATTAATCGCGCCATCCGCATTACTGGGCTCACCCCAGTCGTTACTAGATGCCCTGAAGGTATAACCTGAATAAGTATTTGTTGTCGCAGACGTACCCGGTAGTTTTTTGTCCTCCCACGGGTTTGCGTCATTGATACCGACGATATAGTTTTGCTGGCATTCGTGCTGGATCGGGTCGGTCCATGCCGTGATCGCCGGGAAGCCGTCCAGTTCGGCATCGCCGGATGCAACACCGGTCATATAATCGGTGGTTCGCCCCCGGTTCTTGTAGTAGTTCAGACACTCGTAGAACAGCTCACCGATCGGGTCAAAGGATTTGTAGCCATTCGCACCAAACTTGTTGATGTAGTTGATCACACCACTATTGGCCACACCACTTGCCGTCGCGTCGGTGGGATCCGGGTTTACCGGGAAGGTGCCGTCGGTATCACTGAATTCCTGGTTCGGATTGACCTCAATACCACCACCGGCGGCCGGGCGGAACTTGCCGACGTATTTCATATTCGCACGTAATACCCCGCCGTGCCGACCATGGCTGCCGTCAAGCAGATAACTCATTACCGCAAAGCGCATATTAGCTGAATTTTTCTGGATCAGGCCTTCCGGCTTCAGGTTCGCGCCATAGCCCTTGCAGTTACGATATGTGGTCAGTGCGGTTTCATAGGTACCGTCGCAGACCAACGCCCTGGCAAAAAGGTTATTGACCACATTACCACTGGTATTGCGGGCAGAGCTAAGCCTGAACTGGGTACCATAGCTCTGAATATAAATATCGGTTTGTGTATAGGGGGTTACGGTATTGGTGGCAACGTTAACCGAGGAGCCGATCCGCTTGTACGGGAACCAGCTATGGCCAGCGCCGAGACCCATATTGCCACGCTCCAGTACGGTGGTGGTCGCGGTATCGGTCGAACGATGCCCGCCGGTCAGCGCCCAGCGAAACTCGTCGATTGCGGTCATGGTCGCCCAGTTCAGGAAGTTACCGCTCCAGCCGCCGGCTACGCCATTACAGGAATGATCGGCATTGCTCGGTCCGGCCGGATTGAAACGCTGGTTGCCACTGTCGTAGTCATAACACAGGCGCGGATTGAAATAACCGAGGTAATCCTTGTTGGTAAAATAACAGGTGCCGTCACTGCCCGTACGCCCAGTACAACTACCACCACCAGCAATATCATTTTGATCGTTATAGGCCGCGCCCTGCATTGGCGTTTCGATCGACAGGTTGATCATCACGTTCGGGTCAGCACCATTGATAATCGATGGTGGCACCGCGGCGTTATTATCCATCACCGATGTAGGCAGCGCTGCCGCATGCGACAGGCTACTGAAGCCGGTCAGGGCTGTGATCAACGCAGAAATCAGAATATTGCTTAGTTTAAACATGGGGCATTCCTCGAAACTTGCACGACGGCGTTACTGGTTCATTTCCAGTACGACGATTTTCTTCACGACATTGCTGTTGTCCAGCGTAATAGCAGCATTATCGACATAACCAACGCCGGTCAACGTGGTAAGTGAATTTTTCCTGCCGTCGATCATCACGGTGACATTTCTGACCGGGTCGAAATACGGCATTTTCAGCTCGGCGCCATCACTCATGATGACCTTCTGGTTGGTAATCTGGTCGATACGGCCGGTAAAGGTGTAATCGCTGGCCAGCGCAGAAAAAGACAGTATGGCTGCGCAGACCAGTAATGATATTTTGCTGAATAGGTTCATTGTATTTGTCCTGAATTTAATCGCGTAAGCGTCGGATAAGCTGGTTAATCTATGCGAAAGGTTGACTGTAACATTACCCGCGCACCCGAATTGATGTGTACGCCCAGCGCGGTGATGCGGTACATATCCGGACAGGTTGCACACAGGCGCGGGTCCGGCTCCGCCGCCGCTGGTGGAGCCGGCTGGGTTTTGCCCATGTACTCAATAATGAAGCTTGCGTTCTCGCCTTCTTGCAAAGAGCCAGAATATGGCTTGAATGATGCATTCCATACATTCAGTCCGCCGTCGGTCCAGTATTCAAGCGGACAGCCATTTTCTCCTGCAGCACCAATCCGGTTGTCGCAATCGCAAAAACCGTTCGTGCATACCGTATCGGCAATGTCGCCATTAATATCGGTGTTCGCGGTCATGCTTTGGCTGACATAATTTTCTCCCTCCCTGAGCGCTGCCTCGGCAGCCTGGAACGCGAGCTGGCTGCTGCGTGAATTGGCCGCCATTTTTTCCTCGAGCACGGAGTTGTTGACACTGGTAATACTGAGTAAAGACATCACCAGTAATATCAATAGGGAGATGACCAGAACCGAGCCCTGTTCACGGCGGCCCGGTGCCTGGCTAGATATAATTGAATGAGAGACGCGTGCTTTCATGATCACAGCACCCCGCGATTTCTGAATTTAAAGGTTGAGGTCACGATAAAGCGAATATTGCGGTCCGACGGACTGGTCACATCAACGCCATTGATGGTCTTGGTGACCGTCTCCGGCTGAACCTTGACCTGCTCGATCGAGCGCATTAGCAGACTGACGCGGGCGCTGACTATATTCGCGACGTTCGTTACATTATTCATGGTCACGTAGCGATCGGCGATACCGTCTGCCGTGGTGTCTTCACCATACAGCACCTGCATGTTCTCGACGCCCTCGACCAGTTCCTGCACGTTACTTATAGGGCCCATGTTGAAACTGCCACGCCACAACGACGGCCCGCCATAATTGCCCTGCGCAATATAATAGCCATTGCTGACCAAAGTATAGATTTTCATGGTGCCGGTATAGACATGGCTCCAGGTCGATGCGGCCAGATTATCCGGGGCCGTGCTGGCGATCACGGCACGTGATAGTGTAGTAGCGGACGCGGCAGGCGCCTGTCGAAACAGGTCTGCACCAATACAATCGCTGACCAATGTGATCGATAACGGCGGTACACCATTCGCAACGGTCGTGGTTAATGCCGCTGCGCTAACAACGGTAGTGCCGTCCGCAGTCGCGCCGGTCGGGCTTTCCTGCGCGTATTTGACGATTACCAAATCGGATCCTTCGATTGGTGGAAACAGGAGGCCCGCAAAATCCGCGTCCAGACCATTCCCATTACTATCAGTCCAGTTAGTCTGCGCTACCGTGTTATTAGTGGTAGTGAAGCCATCACCAGGAGAAGTTGAGAAATCACCGGTAGATGTTGTACTGGCCTCCCATCCGGCCACTGCATTTTGCAGATTATAAAAGTTATCAGCATTTGTTCCAGCAGCTATATTGAGCTGGTTGGTAAAACTATTGCCAGTACAGCCCATGAAACCGGCCTCTCTGAAGTCCTGGCCGAGGAACATCAGAGCAAAGCGCGCGTTCTCTTGGATGCGCGCGACCGCCTCCTGGTAGCGCGAGGTCTGCTTGTTGCTGGACAACACCTGCAGGATGCCGGCCAGCAGGAACAGGCTGATCGCAACCGCAACCATGATCTCGACCACGGTAAAGCCCTGCTGACGATGAGACGGTTTGTGACAAGATTGTTTTCGCAACATGATCATAATTCGGTACTCATCCTGACATTGAGTAATTTACTCTCTAATGGGTTCTTCAAGTCGCGTTTGTCTATCCATTCCAGTGTGATGGTAACAGCACGGGCGGTGCTACCAGCAGGTGGAGCAGGAAAGTCCACACTGCCCGTGCCACCCGGCAACAATGCTTCAATAGCGGTTTTCCATTCAAACAGGTCGAAAGTGGCCATTTCCGTTGTCGTACAGGTCGCACTGAGACAGTCACTAACGTATGTTGACGCTGGGGTGCCTAAAGCCGTTGTATACTCGATATTCGTGGCATCTGGATTCGCCCGGATCCGATCCAGCATGTCATAAGCGAGGCTGGTTGCCTGGGTACGCTGTAATGAAGAGGTCACATACTTCAGGCTGGTGACCTGCATACCGGCCAGCCCGAGCAGGCCGACCGACAGGATCACCACCGCGATCAGCACCTCCAGCAACGAGAAGCCCTGTTGACCTGTGGCCTGTCCGAGCGACTTGAACCGTACTAATTTGTTAGGCATGTTCTGTTCCATCAAAGAGAAATTGCTCTATGTAAAATTGTCGGGCCATGGCTTCGTCCGCGACGCGCCTTTTACCCGTACCGTAAGAGAATAATCGGCACGATTGAAATCGCAAGCAACGACTGACCAGTGGCCGAATATGCCGGACAGATGGCTGTAAGCGTGCACAGGTCACATACGAAACCCGTTCAGGCATGCCTCGCTGCATAACACCAGCCAGTCATACTCATCTGATACTTATTTCCATATTATATATATGGTTTATATATCATCACATGTTGTCAAGTTTTACCAATCAGGGCCGATAGATGTGCCTACAAGCACATATTGTCAGAATTTGTAACCGTATTTGGAATTGATAACTCAGGGTGATGAACATGAATGGAGTAACACAGTGGTTAGGTCGCTTTAAAATCTCCCAGAAAATCTGGGCCGGCTTTGGCCTGTTGTTAATGACCATAGCCATTATTTCAATGAGCGCAGTGAGCGGCTTCCAGTCCACCAGTAGCGATGTACACAGCGTAGTCGAGGAAGACGTACCGGCTATGACCGCATCGATGAAGCTGCAGAATGCACTGGTATCCTCTGCCCAGGCACTGGGTTTCTATATGCATAGTCGTGACGAACGCGACAAGAAGACCTACCTGAGCTCCATCGAAGAGATCGATCAGGCTTTGGCTGACCTGCAGGCCCTGCCCGGCGTTGCCGAAAACGAGACCCTGCAGCAGGGCATGCCGGACATCATCAGCAAGATCGACCACTACAAGTCCTATCGTCAACAAATGGTGGAGCTGGCCACAGAAGAATTCAAGCGCGTCCCGGCAACCGCCCTGTCAGCAGACAATCTGAATCCTCGTGTACGCACGATACTGCAGGCCACCCAGGAAATGATTGCCAGCGAACAGGATGAGGAAGTTTCTGAACTCTCACGTCAGAAAATGGGTTTATTAAACAGCTTACGATATAACTTTACCACCCTCATTTCCGAGTTCCGGCTGTTCCTGAACAGCCGCAGCGATATCCAGCTCAGTAACATCAAACTCTACCTGGGTGAGATAGACAACGGCCTGAACAGACTCAGAAACGAGTTTGGTGACAATCTGACTTTCGAACAGGAAGAGGGTCTGGACAAGATCGAAAACACCTTTGGCAGTTACAAGTCCCATCTGGACAAGGTACTGGAGATCCAGGGCAGTGATAAATGGCGTGTCGACCAGTACCTGATCCGTACCGAGCTCAGACCTTTAATCGATGGCATCAAACAGGATCTGGGTAACCTGGTACAGGCACAACAGGCCATCAGCACGCAGACCGGTGCGGAACTAGAAGAACTGGTCTCCGGTACGCAGGGCTTTGTACTGGTGCTGTCCATCATCGGCATGCTGGTCGGTGGACTAATCGCATGGATGACCACTACCATGATCACCTGCCCACTAAAAAATGCAGTAAAGGCGATGGATGAGATCTCCGAGGGTGATGGCGACCTGACCCGGCGTCTGGACGTCAATGGCAAGGACGAGATCGCCCATCTGGCCACCGCGTTCAATACCTTTGCCGGCAAGATCCACAACCTGGTGGTTGAAGTCAGCTCCTCGACCTCCCAGCTTGCAGCCGCATCAGAGGAACTGTCACTGATTACGCATGAAACCACTAACGGTGTGGTCAGCCAGCAGAGTGACATCGACCAGGTGGCGACTGCGATTAACGAACTGGCCGCCACGGTACAGGAAGTCAATAACAACGCCCAGTCTGCCGCCAGTGCCGCAGACCAGGCCAATGTACATACCCAGGACGGTAGCAAAGTGGTCAAGACCAGCATTACCGGTATTGGCAACCTGGCCCAGGAAATCGAACAGGCCTCAACTGTTATCCATCAGCTGGAACAGGATACCGACGCGATCGGTGAGGTACTGGCTGTGATCCGAGGCATTGCCGACCAGACCAACCTGCTCGCGCTCAATGCGGCAATCGAGGCGGCACGTGCCGGTGAGCAGGGACGCGGTTTCGCAGTGGTTGCCGACGAGGTGCGCACGCTGGCGTCGCGCACCCAGGAATCGACCCAGGAGATCCAGCAGACCATCGAGCAATTGCAATCGGGTGCACGTAATGCGGTGCAGGCCATGGATACCAGCCGTGAAATGGCCGAGTCCAGCGTCAGCCAGGCCAGCCAGACCGGCCAGGCACTGGATGAGATCACCACCGCGGTGTCGACCATTAATGACATGAACTCAATGATCGCCAGCGCCTCCAACGAGCAGAGCGCTGTGACCGAAGAGATCAACCAGAATGTGGTGAACATCACCCAGGTGGCTGAGCAGACCGCCAGCAGTGCCGAGCAGATCGATTCCTCGAGCAAGGAACTGGCGCATCTGTCATCGCAACTGCAATCACTGGTTGGGCAGTTTAAGGTCTGAAAATCAGGGTGCAGATTTCAGACATTAGAGATCAACTCTCTGAAATCTGACTTCTGATTCATACTACACCAGTCTGTACTATGATGGCGCAATGCACTTTGTTTATTGCGTCCTACGTACTGTCATCCCCGAACGGTTTTGTCGGGGATCCATAGACTAGTGGGTTTGGATTCCCGCCTTCGCGGGAATGACGGCTAAATCCAAGCTTTTCTAAACCAGCATCCCGATCTTCTGCAGCAAACGCTCGAAATCGACCGGTTTGACATCGTAATCATTGCATCCAGCCGCGATCGCCCGGTCGCGCTCATCCTGCAGCGCGTGCGCGGTCAGCGCAATGATCGGTATGGTCTTTGTGGACTGCCCAGACTTGAGTAGCCGGGTCGCCTCCCAGCCATCCATGACCGGCATGTCCAGGTCCATCAGAATCAGGTCGGGCAACAACTCGCGCGCCTGTTCCAGACACTGCCAGCCGTTTTCGGCCAGTAACACATGAAACCCGGCCTTTTCCAGCCGCAGCAACATCATATCCCTGTTCAGCTCATTATCTTCCGCCAGTAATATCGTTGTTACTTTCATATCCATAACAAGTCCGGGCAATGCTGTAACAGTAGTACTGTTTAAACCGAAATGGGTACTTTTCCATACAAGAATAGTGGGGTTTTATGTAAAACTTTGTGTCGGGATGCTATCGAGACGATGATGTGCGGTGGTTGCGCGTACCCAGCCAGAATGTCACCGGCCCGTCGTTGACCAGGCCAACCTGCATATCGGCGCCGAAACGCCCGTACTGGACCTGTTGATAACTTTCACGGCTATAGTCGATTAACTGCTTAAACAGCCTGGCGCCGGTGTCCGGATCTGCCGCGGTACTGAAGCCGGGACGCGTGCCCTTGGCGGTATCGGCGGCCAGCGTGAATTGCGGCACCAGCAGCAATGCGCCTTTTATATCGAGCAGGCTGAGGTTCATGCGATCTTGTGAGTCTGGAAAGATGCGATAGTGAATGATGCGTTCGGCCAGGCGCGCCACGTCAGACAGGTCATCGTCACGCTCAACACCAATCAATGCCAGGATACCCCGATCAATGGCGGCAACGCATTCACCGCCTATATCAACCTGTGCACTAATTACCCGTTGAATCAATGCAATCATCGCAGCAACTTGTGCATGTCTTCAGTGGCATTAATCAGTGCATCGATAATACCGGTCTCGGCTGCGGAATGGCCCGCCTTGTCGACGATATTTAGACTGGCATCCGGCCAGGCCCGATGCAGCGCCCAGGCCTGCTCCATCGGGCAGACCATGTCGTAACGACCATGCACGATGATACCCGGCACATCCTTCAACACAGCCATGTTGTCCAGGATCTGGTTCGGCCGCAAAAAACTGTCATTGATGAAATAGTGGCATTCGATACGTGCCAGGCTAAGTGCCGCATAGGGCTGGCTGAAATGCGCTTCCAGTGCGTTGTCATGGAGCAGGGTTGCACAACGCGCTTCCCACACCGACCAGGCCTTGGCCGCCGACATGCGGGCAATCTCGTCATTACCGGTCAGGCGCGCATAATAAGCCTTGACCATATTGTCACGTTCAGCCACCGGGATCAGTGCGATGTAATCCTGCCAATAATCCGGAAAGACGTGACTGGCACCATCCTGGTAAAACCAGTGTATATCGCGTTCACGACACAGGAAAATACCGCGCAAAATCAGCCCGAGCACCCGTTCAGGGTGAGACTGCGCGTAAACCAGCGACAGGGTCGAACCCCATGATCCACCGAACAACAGCCACTTATCGATGCCGAGGTGGTCACGAATCTTCTCGATATCGGCAACCAGGTCGTCGGTAGTATTCTGACTCAATTCTGCATGCGGGGTTGAACGACCAGAGCCGCGCTGATCAAACAACACGATACGGTAATGATCGGGGTTGAAGTAGCGCCGGTGATCCGGATGACAGCCCGCACCCGGCCCGCCATGTACAAACAGCACCGGTAACCCTGACGGGCTGCCACACTCTTCTATATGCAGGCTGTGCAGTTCATCAACCGCCAGAGTGTGGTTAACATAGGGTTGCAGCGGTGGAAACAGGAAACGCATCGTAATATTGCTAATCCCTGACCAGTTCCGGCCGCAACCAGATCAGCGCAGCAATCCCCGCCGACAGCAAGGCCAGCAGCACCAGCCAGGGGCCTGCCTGTAGCAGGGTTCCGGCCCAGCCAAATCCAAACGTCAGCAGATACAGGCTGCCTGAGTGCAACAGCGCACCGGTGATGAACAGCCAGCTGATCACCTGTTTGACCAGTACCGGCGCGGCCAGAAAACACAGCACCAGGCCGGCGATGATGTTCAGCACCGCCTCGAGATTGCCATGAGCGTGTGGCCCACCCTTCATGCTGTCAACCGGCGCTGAGGCATTGACCAGCTGATTCAACGCCAATATCCCCCTGGTATTGGAACGGGCGAGTTGCTCCGCCGAAATCGGGGCCATGGTGTTCTCGTCTTCAAAGTCGTTATCGGCCAGCAACTGCAAAGGCCCGACTTCCTTTTGCTTGGTCTGCTGCGCCTCTGATACCACGGGTAATAGCTCACTGACTATGTATGGCCCTAACGAGGCGGTCAGTACCAGATACAAAAATCCGAAAACTATATTCTTTTTACCTATCATTCCATCTCTCCTGATCTCCAACCAGCATTTATGGCAGCTCACCAATAACCTTAAAGCTTAGCCCATTATCGCGTAAAGCAGCAGTGATTCAAGTCTGGCGGGAAATCCAGCCCCGAAAACAACGTCAGGATAATCCTACAAATATTCCAGCGCTCTCTGACAGCCAAAGCTGGAATGACGTGACAGTATACAGTCACACTGATTGAAGGACTCGATCAGTTAATGGAACCTTCGGAACCCCAGTCCGAACTGTACAGGGATAGTACCAGCGTGAAGCCGTCATGGATGCGGCGCGACACGTACATCACCTCTAGCCAGGTTATTGGCTTACCTGACCCCGGTCCTGTACCGGGGTTTTTTTTATCTTGAATTATCTCACCGCTTATCTGAATATAAGCTCATGAATACATCACGCACCGCTCGCATCTTGAGCATACTAGCAAGTCTGTTGCTGTTTGGCATGACCCAGACCATCAATGCAGCTATGCCCGCAGGTGATTACGATATCAACATCGAGCACGGCAGTATACCACGCAGTGCGCTGGTCCATGTGCCCACCTACGCCGAAGGCGAACACCTGGCGCTGGTGATCAACTACCATGGTGGCGGCAGCCACGCCCGGGCGCAACAGACCTATACCGGCATGAATCGTCACGCCGACCAACATGGCTACATCGTGGTTTACCCGAACGGTACCGGGCGCTGGAAAAACCGCCTGCTCACCTGGAATGCCGGCAGTTGCTGTGGCGCCGCCGCACGTTCACAGATCAATGATGTCGGCTTTACCTTGCAACTGATCGATTACCTGGCTGAACGATTACCGATTGATAGTAACCGTGTTTACGCGACCGGGCTGTCCAACGGCGGCATGATGGCCTATCGTCTGGCCGTTCAGGCAGGTGATCGTATTGCCGCGATCGCTGCAGTGGCAGGCGGCATGGTCGTGGATCAGTTCGCGCCGGTTCGTTCCGTACCGGTCATGCATATACACAGTGTCGATGACCCGCGTGCACTTTATTATGGCGGGCTGGGTCCACGCTTCCCGTTGACCAATCAACGCGTGCTGCATCCGGATATCGACAACGTCATCAACCAGTGGGCCAGCTTTGCAGAATGCAGCGCCAGCCCGGTACGTGTGGACAACCGCACCGGTAGCAAAAAGCGTGGTGACGCCGGCCACCTGGCCACGCTGGAACGATATGAAAACTGTCGAGACAGCTCCATTGTCGCGCTATGGAAGCTGCGCGGCCCGGGCCATGTGTGGCCGGGCGGTCAGCGTAATTACCTGAAACGCCTGCTCGGGCCGTCCACCACGGTGATTGACGCGAATGACGAGATCTGGAAGTTCGTCAGTCAGTTCAGTTTGGCGCAGGTAGCCGCTTTACCTGAAAGCACCGAAGCACCTCTCGGCCCAGGGGGAGATGAGAGTGTGATAGTTGAATAAACGTGAGACTAGGCAGCAAGCAAACAAATGATAACAAAATGACGTCATTCCCGCACAGGCGGGAATCCACCGTATCAACAATGGATTCCGGACAAGTGCTACGCTCTTTCCGGAATGACAATAGCAAGCAGGGCACTAGCTCGCTCTGCTCGCTTTCTTACGCTCATGCTCCTTGAGCAGTTTCTTGCGCAGGCGAATGCTCTGCGGTGTCACCTCGACCAGCTCGTCCTCGTCGATAAACTCCAGCGCCTGCTCGAGGGTCATGCGTATCGGCGGGGTCAGGATCAGGTTTTCATCCGTCCCGGCCGCACGGACATTGGTTAGCTGCTTGGCCTTGAGTGGATTGACCACCAGGTCGTTATCGCGTGAATGAATGCCGATCAGCATGCCCTCGTAGACCTCTTCAGCATGCCCGAGAAACAGGCGACCTCGCTCCTGCAGGTTAAACAGCGCATAGGCCAGCGCCTTGCCGGCGCCGTTTGAAATCAACACACCGTTAATGCGCCGCCCGAACTCTCCGGTCCTGGCCACGTCATACTTGTCGAATACGCTGTAGATCAGCCCGGTGCCCTGGGTTGCGGTCATAAATTCGGTACGGAAACCGATCAGCCCGCGTGACGGGATGATATAATCAACCCTGACCCGGCCCTTGCCGTCCGGCACCATATTGCGCAGCTCGCCACCGCGCTCGCCGAGTTTTTCCATCACCGTACCCTGGTGCTGCTCCTCGACATCAACGGTAAGTTGTTCATAGGGTTCGTGCCTGACGCCATCGACCTCATGAAAGATGACTTCAGGGCGTGACACACCCAGCTCGTAGCCTTCACGGCGCATGGTCTCGATCAGGATGGACAAATGCAGTTCACCACGACCGGACACACGAAACTTGTCCGGGTCCTCGGTCAGTTCTACGCGCAACGCGACATTATGAATCAGTTCACGCTCCAGGCGCTCGTAGATCTGGCGCGAGGTAATAAACTTGCCTTCGCGGCCGGCAAACGGGGACTTGTTGACCTGGAAGGTCATGCTCACCGTGGGCTCGTCGACCGATAACGGCGGCAGTTGCTCAACGGTCGATGGATCACAGATAGTATCGGAGATGTTCAGGCCGTCGATGCCGGTAAATGCGATGATATCGCCGGCCTGTGCGCTGGCCACCTCGACCCGCTCCAGACCGAGGAAACCATAGACCTTGAGTATTTTCGCATTGCGCTGTTTGCCTTCAGGATCGATCAGCACCACGGCCATGCCCGGCTTGACCGTACCTCGTTGTATACGCCCGACGCCGATTACCCCGACATAGCTGTTGTAGTCCAGCGTGGTGATCTGCATCTGGAACGGCCCTTCCAGGTCCACCTGCGGCGCCTCGACGCGCTCGACGATGGTCTCAAACAGCGGCGTCATATCACCCTCGCGATCGGCATCATCCAGTGACGCAAAGCCCTGTAGCGCCGACGCGTAGACCACCGGGAAATCCAGTTGCTCATCGGTCGCGCCGAGACGGTCGAATAGCTCAAAGGTCTGGTCCAGCACCCATTCCGGGCGTGCACCGGGGCGGTCGATCTTGTTGATCACCACGATCGGCTTCAGACCCAGGTCAAACGCCTTCTGGGTGACAAAGCGGGTCTGCGGCATCGGCCCTTCGACCGCGTCGACCAGCAACAGTACCGAATCGACCATGGACAGCACGCGTTCGACCTCGCCACCAAAATCGGCGTGCCCCGGTGTATCGACAATATTGATGTGATAACCGTTCCAGTCGATCGCGGTGTTCTTGGACAGGATGGTGATGCCGCGTTCCTTTTCCAGCTCGTTCGAGTCCATGATGCGTTCGCCCATCTGGGCACGTTCATCAAAGGTACCGGACTGGTGCAACAGCTGGTCGACCAGCGTGGTCTTGCCGTGGTCTACGTGCGCGATAATCGCGATATTTCTTAACTTCTCAATCATTGCTAGTTCTACTTTCAACTCAGACAGTAAACTGTCTTACAGTATGGTGCAGGCCTCATCGAAATCCAGGCGTGGCAGACGGTCAAACAATTTGGCCGGGTCGCCATGACCCAGCGCACAGATAAAGTTGATCAGCACCTGTCCATCGGGGAAAAATTCCGCATTCAGCTTGTCCGCATCGAAACCGGACATCGGGCCACAATCCAGCCCGACACTGCGCGCGGCCATCATAAAATAGGCACCCTGCAGCGTGCTGTTGCGGAACGCGGTTTCGCGGATCTTGTCGGGCTTGCCGGCATACCAGGAGCGCGCATCGGTATGCGGAAACAACTTCGGTAATTTTTCATAAAAGGCCAGGTCCATAGCAATCAGGGCGACCACCGGTGCGCTGTTGCACTTGTCGACATTGGCCGGATCCAGACTGGGCTCGAGACGTTTTTTCGCGTCTGCGCCGCGTACGAACACCAGCCGTGCCGGGCAGGCGTTGGCCGCGGTCGGCCCCATTTTCATCAGATCATAGATCGCGTGTAACTGTTCATCACTCACCACTTCGTCACGCCAGCCATTATGGCTGCGTGCATCGCGAAACAGCGTGTCCAGTTCACTATCACCCAGTGGTGTACTCATAGCTTGCTCCAGTGTTCAGGGTAGATCAGGCCGGCATGGCCCGCTTACCGGGCGGGTTTCTGTCCCCGCGTAATGTGCGTCTGGATATCCAGCCAGACCCCCTTGTCGGTTGCGCTTTCGCTCACTACCTGCAAATGAATGCGGCGGAATTCAGCCAGCTCCACAGATGACAGTTGCTCGAGATACCCGCGCGTGCCGCTGTTCCACAGGGCATCCCACCAGTCCTCGGCGCTGTTCAGATGGTAGCCGAACTGCCTGGTGGTCACATCGACAGCCTGCGCGCCGGCATTCTCCAACATCTGGCGACAACTATCAACATCCTGCAGCTGCTGTACCGCGTTAAATTCCGGGGTCACGCCGAATTCCTGGATCTGATCCGCAAACAGGCGCATCTGCGGCATGAACGCATCGGGCCCGAAGCTGGTAAACATCACCGTACCACCCGGTTTGGTTACCCGCAGCCAGCTTTTCAGAGCCCTGGGCATATCCGGCAGGAAAAACAGGCCGAACGAGCACACCACGGCATCATAATAGTTGCTGCGAAACTCGAGCTGCTCGGCATCCATGATGTGGGTATCGAGGTTTTGCAGGCCCATGCGCTGCATTTTGTTGTGCAATTGCGCAAGCATACCCTCGGACAGGTCGATAGCGGTTACCCGGCCGACCGGTGCTATGGCCGCGGCCGCCGTGGTCGCAAACATGCCGGTGCCGGTGGCGACATCG
Source organism: uncultured Gammaproteobacteria bacterium (assembly GCA_947258795.1). Lineage (GTDB taxonomy): Bacteria > Pseudomonadota > Gammaproteobacteria > DRJJ01 > DRJJ01 > DRJJ01. The sequence continues at coordinate 130,095 of CAMYJU010000004.1, forward strand.
AGTATTTTACTGTGCGAGTGCGGTTTCAGCTGCTGCAACAGGAAATCGGCGCAGAACGGAAAGAAGCGCAGTGACGGGTGGTCATAGCCCTCTGCAACCGTATTAAACAGACTGGTGGTTTGTTGCTTCTGTTGTTCGGTGTCCATCATGTTAGGCCTTTAATGATGCCAGTACATCAACCAACCGCTTCCGCTCGATCGGAAACGCCAGTGACGCATCGATCTGCCAGCGTTCACACAGGCGTTCGAATGGTTCGATATACTCCTGCTCGTAAAATACCAGTATACGCGTGTCGGCATGCTTCCCTTGCATGGTCGCCAGCAGCGACTCCAGGTTACTGCTGCGGTCACGAAAATCCGACTGAAAATTGAATTCGGCCACAATCAACTGCGGCGACTGTTTCTTCAGCACCGAGATTGCCTTGCGCATCGAATTGACCATCAGCGGCTGAAAACCAGCCTGCCGGTATGCCTGGCTGAAGTCCGGATAGCCGCCCAGCTCGGTGATCGCCAATAATAGCCTCTCGTCCGCCATCTACTTAATTACCATGATAAACAACAACTTATTAAGTTGACCTGCGCCAGGAACGCCCACCTACCCGAAAGATTTGAAGGTCTTTATAAAAAATATTATCATACGCTAATGTTCTGGCTGCTTCACCATGAATCAGCGCGGGTACACCAACACCAAACCTGTCTGGAAACGCGACGCGCTACGGGCAGTACATGACGCTTGCGGGACACTGGATTCCAGTAGCGTGTTAGTCGATAAACAAGAGATCGCCGACAGGCAATACGAATGTGGAGGCTTTAAACATGAGCGAAAAACAGGATCTCATCAAGCGTATGCTTGAGCTGCAGAAAAAATTCATTGAATTCGAGCACAACAACGGCATCGATGGCTATGACTACTACACCCCTGGTTCAGGTCATGAGCTGGATGGCTATCGCCAGGAATATGCCGAGCTGGCCACCAAGGTAGTTGACCTGGCCCACGCTGAGGCCGGTTCTGCCCGCTAAGTAGCTCGTCTCTACGGGTACAGAAAAAGGGTCGTGTATGCGGCCCTTTTTCGTTCTATCTATTCTATCGCGGCGGCCGGGCCACTGATTGCGTAGTCCAGCACCAGACCAATAAACACCACCGCGCCAAACCAGTTGTTGTTCAGAAAGGCCTTGAAACAAGCGGCCGGCTCGCGATCCCTGATCAGCACTAGCTGGTAGGTTGCGAGTCCGGCGGCCACCGCCAGGCCAATAAAGTACCATGCGCCACGTTGCAGCTGTGCGCCAATCAGCACCAGCGCCAGTACCACCATGGCCTGCAGGATCGCGATAATCACCCGATCCTGATCGGCAAACAGGATCGCGGTCGAACGCACACCGATTTTCAGGTCATCCTCGCGATCCACCATCGCGTACATGGTGTCATAGGCGGTGGACCACAACACATTGGCGGTAAACAACAACCAGGCCAGTTGCGGTACGGTTCCGGTCTGGGCGGCAAAGGCCATCGGTGCGGCCCAGCCAAATGCGGCCCCGAGCACAACCTGTGGCAAATGGGTATGACGTTTCATAAACGGATAGACCACTGCCAGCGCCAGTGCGCCGAACGACAGCGCGATAGTCAGCCAGTTAAGGGTCAACACCAGCATAAAGGCCATCAGGCATAACACCACAAACAGGCTCAATGCCTCGCGTGAGGAAATGCGACCGCTGGTCAGTGGGCGTTCGCGTGTACGTGCGACATGCCGGTCGATGTTGCGGTCTGCATAATCATTGATAATACAGCCGGCCGAGCGCATCAGGATCACGCCGGTGACAAACACAATCAGGATATGGATGTCTGGCACGCCTTCGGCCGCTGCCCACAGTGCCCACAATGTCGGCCATAGCAACAGCATAATCCCGATCGGTTTATGCAGGCGCGTCAGCTCGACATACAGCATGATGCGCTGACTCAGACTGGTCGCGGCCGGTTGCGGCCGGGTTTCTGTGCTACTCATGGTTTATCAACGTCCCAGGTCCGGTAAAAAAATCTCGCTCACCAGTAATGGTTTGTCCGACAGATAAAACACCGAGCGTCTGCCCCAGATCTGTTCCGGCCGATGACCGTTTCCGGCCAGTGCCATCTCGTACAATAAGGTACCGGCACAGATACGGGCAATCTCGATTTCACCGCGGTGCATGTCCGGCCGTGAAAACAGATAGGCACCCAGCGGCCTGTTACCCAGATGTGCAAGCCGGCGTTCCTTGCCACGCAGCGTGGTCAGTGGAATAAAGGTGCGTGCAAACACCCAGGGCAGGTCCTTGCAATACAGATGAACCTGACGCACCAGGCCGTTGGTATGCATCCTGATACCCAGGCTGAGTGCCTCGCTGCGCATCGGCCGCTGGCGCTGCTGCTTGGCGACCTGTACCCGGAAGTGATTGCACTGCGTCAGGATACGGGAAGTCAGTGAATCGGCGTCCAGTAACCAGTCACGCAGCTCATCGGAAATGGCCGCATGCCGGAAACTGCTGGCAGGCCGCCATTGCAGACGATACCGCCGGCCTGCGCACTGGGCCAGATTTGCACTATCTGTCATCGACGATCCAGGTTTGCGTTCGACTGAAACGGCCATTATACATCAACGTAACGTGTCCCCGTTGCCAGCCAGCGCCGGATTAAAGGATCAACCGCCTGCGGATGTTGCTGCAACAGCTGTTCGGCCAGCTGCTGTACCGCTGGCAGCAAAGCCTGGTCACGTAACAGGTCGGCAATACGCAGGTTCATGTCGCCGGTCTGGCGGGTACCGAGCACCTCGCCCGGCCCGCGCAGTTCCAGATCGCGCTGCGCAATCACGAAGCCGTCACTGGTCTCGCGCATGGCTGCCAGGCGCGCCCGTGCCGGTGTGGACAGCGGCGCGCGGTACATCATCACACAGTGGCTCTGACGTGAACCACGGCCGACACGGCCACGCAGCTGATGCAGCTGCGACAGACCCAGCCGTTCGGCATTCTCGATCACCATCAGGCTGGCGTTGGGTACATCCACACCGACCTCGATCACCGTGGTGGCGACCAGCAGGTCCAGCTCGGCGGCCTTGAAGCGCGCCATGACCTGTTCCTTTTCAGCCGGTTTCAGGCGCCCGTGCACCAGCCCGACCCGCACGCGCGGTAGCGCCTGATGCAACAGCTCGGCGGTATCCGCGGCGGCCTGACATTGCAGCGCCTCGGACTCTTCGATCAGGGTACACACCCAGTAGACCTGGCTGCCCCTGGCACACGCGTTATGCACACGTTCGACCACCTCGGCACGGCGGCTCTCCGGCAGCACCACGGTCTGTACCGGTGTACGACCGGGCGGTAACTCGTCGATCACCGAACAATCCAGGTCGGCATAGGCGGTCATGGTCAGGGTGCGTGGTATCGGCGTCGCGGTCATGATCAGCTGATGCGGACGACGTTCGCCACGTTGCCCCTTTTCACGCAGACTCAGACGCTGATGCACGCCAAAGCGGTGTTGCTCATCAACCACGACCAGCGCGAGATTATGAAAATCGACCTGCTGCTGGAACAGTGCATGGGTGCCGACCACCAGCTGCGCCTGTCCGTTCGCAATCTGTTCCAGCACGGCTGTGCGGGCCTTGCCCTTGGTCTTGCCGGACAGCCAGGCCACCTCCAGCCCCAGCCCATCCAGCCAGGCCTGAAAGGTCTTCAGGTGCTGTTCGGCCAGGATTTCGGTGGGCGCCATCAGTACCGCCTGATAGCCGGCATCGACTGCGGCCAGCATTGCACAGGCGGCGACCACGGTTTTACCGGAACCGACATCGCCCTGCAGCAGGCGCATCATCGGGATGTCCTGGCCCAGATCCTCCAGTATGCGGCTGATCACCTGCTGTTGCGCGCCGGTTAGTGTGAACGGCAGGCCCTGTCGGAACTGTTTTGAGAAAAACCCGTCATCCGGTAATGCTGGCGCATGGAAATGCCGTACGCGGTGACGTAACTGGCGCAGACTCAGGTGATGCGCGAGCAGTTCTTCAAACGCGAGCCGTTGCTGCAATGGGTGCCTGCCTTCGATCAGGCCGTCGGTGTCCATGCCCGGTGGCGGGCGGTGCAGAGTGGTGATCGCCTGCTGCAGTGAAGGCCAGTTCATTTTATCGGTCAGTTGTTCAGGCAACCATTCATCCAGAGACAGCTGCCCGGTAGCGAGCAATGCCAATGCCTGTTCACTCAGGTCACGCAACTTGAGCTGGTGCACGCCTTCCGTGGTCGGATAGATCGGCGTCAGGGTCTGTTCCACATCGTTTACCGCCTGGTCAGAGACATACGTGTACTCAGGATGGATCATCTCCAGGCCTTTCTTGCCCGGCCTGACTTCACCGAAACAACGCAGCCGTGTGCCGCGCTGTAGTTGCGACTTTTGCGCAGTACTGAAATGGAAAAAACGCAACAACAGGGAGCCGGTACCGTCACTGATACGACAGAGCAGCATACGCCGACGGCCGAAACTGATCTCGGCCAGATCGACCTCCGCCTCGACTACTGCCTGCATACCCGGCCGCAGGGTTCCGAGTGGCACCACCCGGGTACGATCTTCATAACGCAACGGCAAATGAAACAGGACGTCCTGAATGGTTTGAATACCCAACTTTTCCAGCTTGCTCGCGATACGCGGACCGACCCCCTTCAGCCGCGTTATATCGTTACTGGTTCGTGTCGCCTGTTGGGATGACTGTGTACCGGTACTGGTCATGACTGTGATTGTAACGTGAGCTGCGTCAGGATGGCACAGGCTTCTGCACAGATGCTGGCATCCATCACCAACTAGCGTATGATTGCGCGTGATGGTTTATTCAAGGTACCCGTATGCTTAATCGTAACCTGGTCGTTTCGGTAATCGCTGTGTTTGCGTTCATCCTGCTGTATGAATGGGTCCTGCACGGCATCCTGCTGGAAAGCGCCTACCGGGCAACGGCAGCCTTATGGCGTACACCAGAAGACATGAAGACACATTTCCCATGGTTGCTGGCCGGACAGGCCTCGCTGGCTGTGTTTATCACCCTGCTCTACTATGGCTTTGTGCGTGATCGTCGCCTCGGCAACGGCCTGCGCTTTGGCCTGATCATCGGACTGTTTTTCGCTTCGCCCTACCTGGTCGATTACGCGGTCACGCCGATACCGTTGTCGCTGGTGATCAGCTGGATCGCTGCAACCATCGTGGAATACTTTCTGATCGGTGGCCTGCTCGCGGCGACCTGCCGCGGCACTCAACCGCCGGAAACCAGACGTTGAGGCAAACTGGCGCCTGAATCGCAGCTCAGGACAGCATCAGCACCGCGTCCATCTCCACCGCCGCGTCCTTGGGCAGGGCCGCGACACCGATTGCCGCACGTGCCGGATAGGGCTGCTGGAAATATTCGGCCATGATTTCATTGACCTGTGGAAAGTTGGCCAGATCGGTCAGGAACACATTGAGCTTGACCAGATCGGCCAGGCTGCCGCCAGCCGCTTCAGCCACCGCGGCCAGGTTGTCGAAGACCCGCCGGATCTGCGCATTCATATCACCCTCGACCAGCTCCATGGATTCCGGCACCAGCGGTATCTGGCCTGACAGGTAAACCGTGTTGTCTACCCTGACTGCCTGGGAATAGGTTCCGATGGCCTGCGGGGCCTTATCGGTCTGAATGATTTGACGTGACATGCGTTTCTCCATGGTAGATGACTGTGTAACAAAATGATTCTCCTTCTCCTCCAGGGAGAGGGTACTCATACGACATTCTGTTGTAATGTACTGGAGATCAGCTTTTTGTTCGACTGATCTTCATCACATTCTTCACCGCCCTGGCCTGTCGCATGATACGCGCCAGATGTTCGCGGTCATGGACACTGAGCAAAAAGGTGATGGTACTGGCCATGCCATCACGCTCCTCAACATGGACGTTTTCGATATTTGAATCCTGATCGGAGATCAGTGCCGCCAGGGTTGCCAGCACACCGCGCTGGTTAGCCACTTCGACACGCAACTCGGCACTAAAGATGCCATGCAGATCATCCAGCCATTCGACCTCCAGCCACTTGTCAGGTGTATTGCTGAAATCTGCGACATTCGGACAGGATTCCCGGTGGATGACTATACCCCTGCCCTTGCTGATATAACCCAGTATCGAATCCCCCGGAATCGGGTGACAGCATTTGGCGAAAGTGACCACCATGCCTTCCGTACCACGAATGACCAGCGGGTGGCTCTGGCTTTCCTTGAGCTTGTCTTCTTCCAGTTCAGCCTCGATCGGGGCCATCGTACGTGCGACCAGCTTTGCCACCAGTGCACCCATACCGATATCGATAAACAACTGCTCTGGCCGCTCCTGCTGATATTCCTTCAGCACCGCTTGCATCTGTTTTTCGGAGATATCAGCCAGTGATGTCGACATCGCCTTCAGCGCCTGATCCAGCATACGTTTGCCCAGGTCGGCTGCCTCTTCCTGTTGCAGGTTTTTCAGATAGGAACGGATATTGGTGCGAGCCTTGGCCGTGATCACAAAATTCAGCCAGGCCGGATTCGGTTTGGCGCCACTGGCGGTGATAACCTCAACGGTCTGACCGTTATAGAGCACTGAACGCAACGGTGACAAACGACGGTTGATGCGCGCCGCAACACAGGAGTTGCCGACATCGGTATGCACGGCATAGGCGAAATCGACCGCGGTCGCGCCACGCGGCAGCTCCATGATCTCGCCTTTCGGCGTAAACACATAGATCTCGTCCGGGTACAGATCAATTTTGACGTTTTCGATAAATTCTAGTGAGTTGCCCGCGGTACGTTGCAACTCCAGCAGGCTGCGTAACCAGCGCCGGGCACGCATATCGGTTGCGGTGGTGACATCTTTCTTGCCACTGTCCTTGTAGACCCAGTGCGCGGCGATGCCGTTTTCGGCCACCTCGTTCATGTCCTCGGTGCGGATCTGGATCTCAACAGTCACCCCGTACAGACCAAACAGGATGGTATGCAGGGACTGATAACCATTGGCCTTCGGGATCGCGATATAGTCCTTGAAACAGCCTGGCACCGGTTTGTACAGGTTATGGACCGCACCCAGCACCCGGTAGCAGGTATCGACCGTATCGACGATAATCCGGAACGCATAGGTGTCCTGGATCTCGTTAAACGACAGGGTCTTGTTTTTCATTTTCTTGTAAATACTGTACAGGTGCTTTTCGCGTCCCTGTACTTCACCGGCCAGTTCTTCCTGGCGCAGGCGCCGGCGCAACGCGGTCTCGATTTTCTGCACGATCTCCTTACGATTGCCGCGCGCCTTGACCACGGCCTCGCGCAGTACCCAGCAGCGGGTCGGGTACAGCGCCTCAAAACCCAGGTCCTCCAGTTCGATACGGATGGCATTGATTCCGAGTCTGGCCGCAATCGGTGCGTAGATCTCCAGGGTTTCATGGGCGATACGGCGACGTTTTTCGGCCGGCATCACCCCCAGCGTGCGCATGTTATGCAGGCGATCAGCAAGCTTGATCAGGATCACGCGGATGTCACGTACCATCGCCAGGATCATCTTGCGTTGGTTTTCGGCCTGGGCTTCGGCACGGTTACTCGCGTCCAGCTGCGAGATCTTGCTGACCCCGTCAACCAGTTCGGCAATCTCCTCGCCGAATTCATCAACCAGCTGTTCTTTCGCGGTCGGCGTGTCCTCGATCACATCATGCAGTATCGCCGCCATAATGCTCTGTGCGTCCATATGCATGGACGCGAGAATGCGTGCAACGGCGATCGGATGGGTGATATAGGGCTCGCCGCTCACGCGGTGCTGGCCGTCATGGGCCTCGGCACCGAACAAATAGGCGCGATAGACATCACGTACCTGGTCAGTGTCCAGGTATTGTTCGAGTAGATGACTCAGATCGCTAATGCGAAATATTGAGTCCACTGTGGTATCGGCGGGTGCACTCAAATCGGACTACTCAGCTTCTGTTGTGCCCGGTCCATAGCCAACCGCCGGGCTGTGGCTGGTATTATTCAGCCGCAGGTGTCTGTTCGTTACTGACTTCCTGCAGCTCTTCTTCGGAAACGATGGATTCTTCTGCGTGTTCGCGGGCGGTGACTTCATCGAGTATGCTGGCATTGACCAGATTCTGCGCAATCTCCCGGAACGCCATCACCGTAGGCTTGTCATTTTCCCACTCCAGCTGTGCCTCGGCACCATTGGCCAGCTGACGGGCGCGCTTGGCACCGACCATGACCAGTTCAAAACGGTTTGCTACATTTTCCAGACAATCTTCTACAGTGATACGTGCCATGTTTACTCCGGTTAAAAATCTGAACTCACTGAACAATCCTGTAATCTTAAGGTGTCCGGCGCCGTTATACCAGCAACGCGGTCAATAAATTCCGGCAAACCACCCGTTGAACCAGCAGCCGCTGTCGCCCGGCGCGGAATATCGACCCCAGATCAGCCAGCGCGGTTTCAAATTTATCATTTATTATCAGGTAGTTATACTCATCATAATGCGAGCACTCGCTGCGTGCGTCCTGCATGCGCCTGGCAATCACGTCGTCGTCATCCTGGCCCCGCCCACGCAACCGTGCTCCCAGCGCCTCCAGTGAGGGCGGCAGGATAAAGATCGCGATGCATCCCGGCATACGCTCGCGCACCTGCTGTGCTCCCTGCCAGTCAATCTCCAGAATCACATCCAGGCCCTGGGCAAGCAGGCGCTCCACCTCTTTCTGGCTGGTGCCATAATAGTTGTCGAATACCTGGGCGTGTTCGAGAAACTCACCGGTCGCGACCATCTCCTCAAAACGGTCGATCTCGGTGAAATGATAGTCCTGGCCGTTGTGCTCACCCGGACGTGGTGCACGTGTGGTGTGCGATACCGAAACCGTGACTTTCTCGTCCTGCTCCAGCAGCGCCTTGACCAGACTGGTTTTGCCGGCGCCGGATGGCGCCGATACGACATACAGGGTTCCGGTATGTGCTTGCTGCTTGTCAGTCATAACCGTTTACTTCCGTCCTGAATCAGCCTGGGATTATTCTATATTTTGGATCTGTTCGCGCATTTGCTCAATCACGACTTTCAGATCCACTGAACTACGCGTGGTATCCAGTGCCGCCGATTTGGAGCCGAGGGTATTGGCCTCACGGTTCAGTTCCTGCATCAGGAAATCCAGCCGCCGGCCGACCGCTTCATCGCGTTGCAGGATGTCGCGAATTTCCTGTACATGCATCCCCAGGCGGTCCAGTTCCTCATCGACATCCAGCTTGCTGAATAAATACACCATCTCCTGCTCCAGGCGGCTCTCATCATAATTTTCGGTCGCATCGGCCAGGCGTTTCTGGATCCGTCCGCGTAGTGCCTGTCGGATTTCCGGCAACCGGGGTGTGACCTCATTCACAATTTGCTCAACCGTCTGACAACGCTGTTCGATCAGTTCACCCAGACGCTGGCCTTCGCGGGCACGGCTTGCTATCAGTTCGTCCAGGGTCAGTTCGAACAGCTCCAGGGCGGCCTCACGCAGTGGTTGCAGGTCGGCCTCGCCTTCCTCGATCATACCTGGCCAGCGCATCAGTTCCTGGCTGCGCAGGCTGCTGTCGTCACCCAGCATGGACTTTATTTCTTTTGATAAATCAATAACCTGTTGTGCAAGTTCACGATTGATCGAGAGGCTGGCGCAGCTCTGCTGCGGCCGGAACCGCAAGCTGCATTCCAGTTTGCCGCGACTCAACCGGGCCGCCAATCGCTCGCGCACGCGGGGCTCGATCAGGCGTAGCTCATCTGGCAAGCGTATACCGGTATCTAGATAACGGTGATTCAGCGAGCGAATTTCCCAGGACAAACTGCCCCATTCAGTGTTCCTTTCCTGACGGGCGAAGCCGGTCATACTGTGAACCATTTCAAGATAACCCCGTATTGGCCGATGTAGCATACAACTGCCTGAATTGCAGCAGTTTTAATATGCATGCACTATGATTGAACTATGATTGACGCGCGTAATAAATTGCCCGCCGGAAGCACGCTGGATGAGTATATCATCCAAAAGACGCTGGGCGGCGGCGGATTCAGTTTTGTCTACCTGGCCACCCAGGTACTGACCGACAGAAACGTGGTGATCAAGGAGTATTTCCCGCATCAGCTGGCAAAACGCAATGAGGACTTTAGCGTCAGCCCGGTATCGGAAAAGGTCACCAAACGCGTGCAGTCCGGACGCACATTATTTCTGCAGGAGGCCGAGATTCTGGCCCATCTGAGCCACCCGAATATCGTCAATGTGACCGGTTTTTTCCACGCCAATGAAACCGTCTACATGGCCATGGACTATGAGGCCGGCACCAACCTGCAAAGTTATATCGCCAAGCACAAGGGCGGCCTGAGCAACCGCTTCCTGATGACCGTGTTCCCGCCACTGCTGGACGCGCTCACCTGTCTGCACAAAAACGGTTACCTGCACCAGGACATCAAGCCCGGTAATATTCATCTGCGCAAAGGCGCCAATCCTTTGCTGCTGGACTTCGGTGCCGCCCATCGACGCCTGTATGGCAGGCTGTTCCAAAGTGGTCTTATTACCACCCCGGGCTTTACACCCATTGAACAATATCGCCGTAACGGTTATGTTGGACCCTGGACCGATGTCTATGCGATAGGTGCGAGTATGCGTGCCTGCATTGAAGGCAAGTCGCCGATGGATACGCGTGCACGTGAGAAGAAAGACAAAATGCGCCCGGCAGTTCAGGCTTTTCGCCGTCGATATCAGCCCGAGCTGCTGGAAATCATCGACTGGGCCATGGAACTCGACCCATTGCTACGACCACAAACCACTGAGGAGCTTCGCTTGGCGCTGATTAACCTGGACCGTGAAAACCACTTGCTCAAGCCGGTAGGCGTGGCAGGCTCATCCGGTCAGTAAACCATGAATGCTGAAACCGCTCTGGCCAACCGCCTCGGCAATCGCGAGCGCAACGAAGACCGTTGCAGCATCCTGGAGCGTGCCGGTGTTTATTTGCTGTTACTGGCCGACGGCATGGGTGGTCACGCCGGCGGTAACCTCGCCTCGCAACAGATGATCGACAGTATTACCCAGCAGTTCCGCCATGTACCTTTGCCGGTCAAGGACCCGCGCCGTTTTCTGCGCAGCCTGCTCGAGGACTCGCATCGTGACATCGTTGCGCTGGGACGACGCCAGAACCCACCGATTACACCCCGCACCACCAGTGTACTGTGCCTGGTCCAGAACGGCTCGGCCTGGTGGGCACATGTCGGGGACAGCCGCCTGTACCTGGTACGAGATGGCAAGATTGCAGTACGCACCCGCGATCACACCTTTATCGAGGAATTGCGCAGCCAGGGGGCACTGGATGAGGAACAGATGCGCGTGCACCCGCTACGCAATCACCTGACCCACTGCCTGGGTAGCCCGGAAGAAATCCCGCCGGTGGACCTGAGCGAGGAAACCCGACTGACACCGGAAGATGTGATCGTGATCTGCTCGGACGGTCTGTGGGGCGCGCTGGACATGGACAAGGTTTCGAAGCTGTTTGATTCACGCTCGCTGGCCGACTCGGTCAATACCCTGGCTGCCCTCGCCGAACGCTCCAGTCACCCACGTAGCGACAATATCAGCCTGGTCACGCTGCGCCTGGACCGCACGGAATCTGAACCGGCTGAGCAACCGGAAGATACCGCTGTCACCGACGAGAGCGGCGCCGTCCCGGCCGATCAGCCAGCCTGATCACAGCTGCTGGCTGACCACCCAAAACATCAATGCCATAGCCGCAGTTCGGGTATAATCGGCAGTCCGTAAAACTTAGGAAGCAAAATGATGAGACCCAGCGGACGACAGGCCGATCAACTGCGAGATATCCACTTTACCCGGCATTTTACCAAGCATGCCGAAGGCTCTGTGCTGGTGGAATTCGGTGATACACAGGTGATTTGCACTGCCAGTGTCGAAACCCGCGTACCGGGCTTTTTACGCGGCAAGGGTCAGGGCTGGGTAACCGCCGAATACGGTATGCTGCCACGCTCCACCGGCTCACGCATGGGACGTGAAGCGGCACGCGGCAAGCAGGGTGGGCGCACGATGGAAATCCAGCGCCTGATTGGTCGCTCACTGCGTGCCGTGGTCGATATGGAGGCCCTCGGCGAACATACCATTACCATCGATTGCGATGTGATCCAGGCCGATGGCGGCACGCGTACCGCCTCGATCACCGGCGGCTATGTTGCACTGGTCGACGCCCTGCGCCACATGCAGGCTGAGGGCCTAATCGAGCAGAACCCGTTATGCGGCCAGATCGCGTCGATCTCGGTCGGTATCTATGAAGGCGACGCGGTACTGGACCTGGATTATGCCGAGGATTCCAGCGCCGAGACGGACATGAACGTGATCATGAATGAAAAGGGTGAATTCATCGAGGTACAGGGTACCGCCGAAGGCCACCCTTTTTCACAACAGGAACTGCAGACCATGCTCGACTATGCGCGCAAGGGTATCAGTGAGCTGATCGAACACCAGAACAAGGTTCTGGATTACTAAAAGGCACCGAGACCAGAATGAAACAGATAGTGCTTGCCAGTAACAATGCCGGCAAGGTCAGGGAATTTAACCAGATCCTGGCCGATCTTGAGGTCGAGGTCCTGCCACAGGCTGAACTCGGGGTTGAGGAAATCGAAGAAACCGGCCTGAGTTTTGTTGAAAACGCAATCCTGAAGGCGCGCAACGCCGCCCAGCATACCGGGTTGCCGGCGCTGGCCGATGACTCCGGTATCGAGGTGGACGCACTGAATGGCGCACCCGGTATCTATTCGGCACGCTTTGCCGGTACCGGTGCGACCGACCAGGCCAATCTTGAACTGTTACTGGACAAGCTGAACGGACAGCCGCCCGAACAGCGCACTGCCCGCTTCCAGTGTCTACTGGTGTTTTTGCGCCATGGCCAAGACCCGACCCCGTTGATCTGCCAGGGCACCTGGGAGGGACGCATCCTCGAGGCACCCCGGGGCGATAACGGTTTTGGTTATGACCCGGTGTTTGAGGTTCCGGAGCTGGGCAAGTCGTCTGCCGAACTGGATTCCGATGAAAAAAACCGGCGCAGCCATCGTGGCCAGGCGTTGCAAAAACTGGTGGCCGCACTGCATGAGCAGGGTGTTTATCTGAAATGAGCCATCACAACCCAGAATTGCTGGCCCCGGCCGGGACGCTGCGTAACATGCGTTACGCGCTGGCCTATGGAGCCGACGCGGTCTATGCCGGCCAACCGCGCTATTCATTACGTGCACGCAATAACGATTTCGATATCGAGCACATCGCGATCGGCATCGCCGAGGCCCATGACGCCAATAAAAAGTTTTTCCTGGCCAGCAACCTGTTACCACATAACCGCAAGGTAGACACTTACCTGGCCGATATGGAACCGGTAATCGCGCTCGGACCGGATGCCTTGATTATGGCCGATCCGGGCCTGATCATGATGGTACGCGAGCGCTGGCCGGAGATACCGGTACACCTGTCGGTACAGGCCAACACGGTCAACTATGCCGCGATCAACTTCTGGCAAAGCGTAGGAATATCACGCGTGATCCTGTCGCGCGAGCTGTCACTGGACGAGATCGAGGACATCCGCCAGCGCTGCCCGGACATGGAACTGGAGGTGTTCGTGCATGGCGCGCTGTGTATCGCCTATTCGGGTCGCTGCCTGTTGTCCGGTTATTTCAATCACCGCGATCCGAACCAGGGCACCTGTACCAACGCCTGTCGCTGGGAGTACAACCTGAGCCCAGGACAGGAAGACCTCGGCGGCGACATACATCCGGCAAGCAGTCAGGCGCTAGTCGGAAACATGCCGCGCCACCCGCTCGCCGACCAGGTCTACCTGATCGAGGAAGGCAACCGCCGCGAGGCCATGCCGATACTCGAGGATGAGCTGGGCACCTATATCATGAATTCGAAAGACCTGCGTGCGATCGAGCATGTCAGGCGCCTGACCGAAATCGGCATCGACTCGTTCAAGATCGAGGGCCGCACCAAGTCCCACTACTACGCCGCACGCACTGCGCAGGTGTATCGCAAGGCCATCGACCTGGCCGTGGGCGGACAGGAGCTGGACCCGGACCTGATTGCCGACCTCGATATGCTCGCCAACCGCGGCTATACCGACGGCTTTTATATGCGCCACCACAGTGAGGCCCACCAGAACTATCTGTTCAATGCCTCACGCCCGACCAAACAGCAGTTTGTCGCCGAGATTACCGGTTATGACCCGGCTTCCGGCATGGCCGAGTGCCTGATCAAGAACAAGTTGCGCGTCGGTGACCGGGTCGAGCTGATGTTGCCCTCCGGCAACCATCACTATGTGCTCGACAGCATGCAGGACATGGACGGCCATCCGATGGCCGAGGCCGCCGGTGGTGGTTATCGGGTACGCATCCCGGTGCCGGTGGAAGACGTGCAAATGGGACTGGTCACACGTGAACTGGAGCAGACTGAACAGGATCAGCCAGCCGTTGAAATACCGGTCGTTTCCCGGCCTGCCTGAGCATACCAATGTGTGACATAGACTATCCACCTGGTTGTGTACAGACCGTCGGCAGCAAGAATGCCAGCCAGTAACGACACCCGCGAGCTACCCCCGCTATCCCTGTATGTGCACATCCCGTGGTGTGTGCGCAAGTGCCCGTATTGTGACTTCAATTCACATGCCAGCACGGACGATTTACCCGAACGCGAATACGTAGATGCGCTGCTCGACGACCTGAACCATGAACAAATCAGCCTGCACGACCGGGTGCTGCAAAGCATCTTCATCGGTGGCGGCACCCCCAGCCTGTTCAGTGCCGAGGCCATCGACCACCTGCTGTCCGGATTACGCACCCGTTTGCAACTGGAGGCGGATGTGGAAATCACGCTGGAGGCCAACCCCGGCACGGTCGAGCGTGGCCGTTTTGCCGAATACCGTGCAGCCGGTATCAACCGCCTGTCGATAGGGATCCAGAGCTTCCAGGATGAACTGTTGGACAGGATCGGCCGTATCCATAACGGCCGCGACGTGATCCGCGCTGCCGAGCAGGCCCATGACGCCGGTTTCGGCAATTTCAACCTCGACCTGATGTATGGCCTGCCCGGCCAGACCCCGGCCCAGTCGCAGGCCGACCTGCGCAATGCGATCGACCTGGAACCGGCCCACCTGTCCTGGTATCAGCTGACCCTGGAACCCAATACCGCATTTCACCATCAGCCACCGACGCTGCCGGACGAGGGCCTGATGGCCAGGATACAGACCGAAGGTCAGGAACTGCTGGCCGGATCGGATTTTATGCAATACGAGGTATCGGCCTATGCACGAGCGCATAGCCAGTGCCGGCACAACCTGAACTATTGGCAATTTGGTGATTACCTTGGCCTCGGTGCCGGCGCCCACGGCAAGCTCAGCACCAGCTTACCGGATCAGGTCTGGCGCAACCGCAAACATCGTCACCCGCAACGTTATCTGCAGGCGATGACGCGCAAAGGGGACTGTGCTGACAACCCGTACCTGTCCAGCCGGGTTGAGCTCGAAACAGCCGACCTGAGTGCAGAGTTCATGCTCAATGCCCTGCGCCTGAAGCAGGGGGTCGATTTGATGCTGTTCGAGCGCCATACCGGCCTGGATCCGGCATCCCTGTCCGTACCACTGGAACGCGCACTGCAGGCCGGACTAATCGAACAGGACGGTCATCTGCGCGCCAGCGAACGCGGCTGGCGCTACCTGGATGACCTGGTTGCACTGTTTCTGCCAGCCTGACCGGGTGACGTTATGCACAGGCGGCCGAGTTGTTACAGCGCTGTAACAAAAACCGTGCGAAAAAACAAGTGACAAATGTAACTTGTTGTAACCACTGTCTTTTTACACATATACCCTGTATCGGTGCCACGCAGTTTTCGATGCGATTTCAGACACTTGATATCCTTGTACGCAATTCATCCACAAACTTATCCACAGGCTCGCAGGACTGAAAAAGTACTTGCCCTGAACAGCTACAATACGTACTATATGCGCCCTTTAGACGAAATCTGCCGGGAGTTGTCCGGGCAGCGGCACATGAGGCAAGACCATGCAACCGAACATTCATCCAGGATATGCTGAAGTCAAGGTGACCTGCAGTTGTGGCAACTCCTTCAGCACACGCTCGACCATCGGCGAAGACAATATGCATCTCGACGTCTGCTCTGAATGCCACCCTTTCTATACCGGCAAACAGAAGCTGGTTGACACAGGCGGTCGAGTTGATCGATTCCGCAAGAAATACGGCAAGTAGTTTCTCGCAACAGCATATCGCAAGGGCGCTCATGATGAGCGCCCTTTTTGTTTGGCTATGGCTGACCGGCGTCCCGATCGCCACCGCGGCATGCACGCTGAAACAGCCTGGCGAAACCCGCCAGGTGGCCCGTATCATTGATGGTGATACGGTGCATCTGCGGCCACGCACCGGTACAACCGACACGATCGAAAAACTACGCTTCATCGGCATCGACACACCGGAACGGGCCACGGACACCCGCCCGGCCGAAGCGCTGGCGCAGCAGGCAAGGCAGTTTGTGACCAAACAGTTAGCCCGCCATCACTATCAGCTGCTACTGGAATTCGACCGCGAGCACAAAGATCGTTACGGACGTACACTCGCCCATGTCTGGCTGGACCGGCAGCACAACCTCGCGGAGATCCTGCTGGAAAATGGACTGGCGGTACTGCTGAGCACCCCCCCCAATCTGCGCAACCTGGACTGTTACCATGATGCGGAACAGCGTGCCCGGAATACACGGCTCGGTATCTGGGGCTTACCCGGATTCAGGACAACGGCCGCGATAAATATTACACCGGGCACAGGTGGCTATCGTATAATCACTGGCAAGGTCGTCAGCGTGAGCCAGAGTAAAAAATCGATATGGCTGAACCTGGATGGCCCGGTAGCCATACGTATCGCCAGATCGGATTTACGCTACTTTAACGAACCGCGGTTGTTGAACAGTCGCGGAAACAGAGTCACTGTACGCGGCTGGACACAACCGTATCGAAACAAGGCTGTCCTGCGTCTGCGACACCCGATATTTTTAGAAAGGCAATATCATGATCGATGATCTCAAACAGGAAGCACTGGACTATCATGCCCGGCCAGTAGCCGGCAAACTCGCTATCGAGCTGAGCAAACCCTGTGAAACCCAGCGCGACCTGTCTCTGGCATACACTCCCGGTGTTGCGGAACCGGTCCGCGCTATTGCGGACGATCCCGCCCTGGCCTACCGGTATACGGCCAAGGGCAACCTGGTCGGCGTGATTACCGATGGCAGTGCAGTGCTCGGCCTGGGCAATACCGGTGCTCTGGCCGGCAAACCGGTCATGGAGGGCAAGGCGGTGCTGTTCAAACGCTTTGCCAATATCGATGTATTCGATATCGAGGTCAATGCCGATAACCCGGCCGATTTCATCAATACCGTTGCCAATATCTCACCGACCTTTGGCGGCATTAACCTGGAAGACATCAAGGCCCCGCAGTGCTTCGAGATCGAGCAGGCACTGATCGAACAGCTGGAAATACCGGTATTTCACGACGACCAGCATGGCACCGCGATCATTACCGCTGCCGGCCTGCTGAACGCACTGGAACTGCAGGGCAAGAAACTCGAGGACGCCCGTATCGTCTGTCTTGGCGCAGGCGCCGCAGGGATTGCGTCAATGCGCCTGCTGGTTGCAATGGGTGCCCAGAAAGGCAATATCATGTTGATCGATCGCCAGGGCGTGATACACAGCGGCCGCCATGACCTGAACCCGTACAAGTTTGCGTTCGCACTGGATACCGACGCGCGCAGTCTGGAAGACGCAATGCGCGGCGCGGATGTGTTTATCGGTGTATCCGGACCCAACCTGGTCAACGAGGCCATGCTGGCCAGTATGGCCGACAAGCCGATCGTGTTTGCACTGTCGAACCCGGACCCGGAAATCAGCCCGGAACTTGCCCACCGGGTACGTGATGACCTGATCATGGCCACCGGTCGCAGCGACTATCCGAACCAGGTCAATAATGTACTGGGTTTCCCGTTTATCTTCCGAGGCGCACTGGATGTACAGGCGCGTCATATAAATGAAGAGATGCAGATCGCGGCTGTGCACGCGCTCAGTGCGCTGACCCATGAACCAGTACCCGAAGAAGTGTTGAAGGCCTACAACCTGGATCACCTGGAATCGGGTCCGGGCTATATCATTCCAAAACCACTGGACCCGCGGCTGATCGATACCATCCCGCCAGCAGTTGCCCGCGCTGCGGTGGACAGTGGGGTCGCCGGCCAACCCTACCCGGCGCATTATCCTGAATAACAATCCGGCGGCATACAAAACCCATGCGCCTGTTCCGGCACTGGTGTTTATTTAACGCTAAACTTTGAATCAGGGTATGCCAGGGAGGCGCTATGAACAAAATCACCATTGTCGGGGCCGGCCGGGTCGGTGAGGCTACCGCTCAGCTTGTCGCGATCAAGGAACTGGCCCGGGAAATCGTATTGATCGACATTCGCGAAGGGGCCGCCGAGGGAGCGGCACTGGATATTCAGGAGTCCGCCGCGTTATTCCATTTTGACACCAGTATCAGCGGCTCGACCGAACTGACCGCAATGCGTGATTCCGACCTGGTCATTATCACCGCCGGGGTACCCCGCAAACCCGGTATGTCTCGTTCCGATGTGCTGGGCACCAATCTCGCTGTGCTCAACGACATCATCGACCAGATGATCGAACTGGCCAGTGACGCGATGCTAATCATGGTTACCAACCCGGTGGATGTACTGACCTACTGTGCCTGGCGCCGCTGCGGCTGGTCCAAGAACCGGGTACTCGGCCTGTCCGGTGTACTGGACGCAGCGCGTATGGCGACCTTTATTGCGCTGGAAAGCGGTTATGCGAACAAGGATATCAGCGCGATGGTGCTGGGCGGTCACGGTGACGCGATGGTGCCACTACCGCGCTATACCTGCATCAAGGGCATCCCGATCGACCACCTGCTGGACGAGCAGACCATACAGGCGATCGTCGAGCGCACCCGCCATGGTGGCGCCGAGATCCTGGCCCTGAAACAGACCAGCAGCGCCTACGACGCCCCGGCTGCCGCAATCACCGAAATGGTCAGCGCCATTGTTCATGATCGGCGCCAGATCCTGCCCTGCGTCGCGATCCTCGATGGTGAATACGGGCAGGCCGATATTGCGATGGGCGTGCCGGTGGTGATAGGCGATGCCGGCGTGGAACGGGTCCTGCAACTACACCTGAGCGAACAGGAGGCACGACACTTCAGCGACTCGGCGGACCAGGTCAGGGCAGATATCGACAGCCTGAATCTACCAGCCTGATTCAGCTGTTTGTCTGAGTAACTGTTCCACCGCCTCAATATTGGCACGCTGCATCGGCCGGCCATCCACCTGGCTCAATGGCGGCTGACGGGACATGTCGGACGAGAACACGATCAGCAACACGCGCACCTCACCGGCGACAAAGTGAAAAGTCGGCAGCATCTGGTATTCACCGCGTTTGAATTGCGCCCGGCGTTCGCCGGTTTCATACGGGATGTGCTGCTGCATTAAAAACAGCTGGATACACTCAGGTGTCTCGGCATACACATGCAATTCAACCTCGGTATGCTGTCCTGCGGTCCCACTCAGCACGGAACCGACCAGGCGCGGCTCAAACTCTGACAGCATGCGCATCGCACTCAGGGCCGTCTCCCTGCCGCGGCGCAGGAATTCCGGCTGACTGTCCGATTGAAACAGGCGTTGATATTCAAGCAGGGCCTGCTCAATCTCGTCGTTGGCCGGCAGGTTGCGGGTCACCGTCACACCCAGGCGCTCGGCGGCCTTGCGCTTGGCCATCTGGAAGTCCTGCACATGGTCTCCGGCCATGATCCTGGCCGCTTCCTGGGCCAACAGGGTACGTAAACGCTTGTCTCGATCGGTTGCGGGCATCGTTGCTCTACGTGGGTATAACTAGAAGATTTCTTCCGGTATGGTTTCGCCTGGTCCACTACCACCCGGGTCCGGTATCGCTACCGTGCCGGCCTGTTCTTCAGGCACCTTATCCGACCTGAATATCTCGAAGACAGTATTGCGGTTGTTCTTGCTGGCACGCTTGCCGGTCTTGCTATCGATGCGCACCGTGACCAGGCCGGCTGGCTGCGGTAATTCGCGATCCGCAACACCCTTCAGCGCATCCCCCATATATTCGATCCACATCGGCAACGCGGCCCGACCACCTGTTTCACCGATACCCAGAGGACGACCCTTGTCAAAACCGACCCAGGCGGTGGTTACCAGTGCCGAATTAAAACCTGAAAACCAGGCGTCACGCTGATCATTGGTGGTACCGGTCTTTCCGGCCAGATCACGCCGGCCGAGGCTCAGCGCCCTGCGTGCGGTGCCATGACGAATCACATCCTGCATCAGGCTGTACATGATGTACTGATTTTCCGGCGTAATCGCGCGTTCCGCCCTGTTTTCAGACGGACCGTCTGGCGACTGCTCACCAACCTGATCGGTAAGCGCAGCAGATGTCTTGTCAGCAGGCTCCACCGCTGACGCACCGAGCTGCTTGCCGGTCCCGGTTTGAAGGAATTCGCAAGCGCGACAGGCCACCGCCGGTTGGGTCTGCTCGACCACCTGACCATCCTCGAACTCGATACGATCGATCAAGTACGGTTTGATCAGGAAACCGCCATTCGCAAATACGGCATAACCGGTAGCAAGCTTCAGCGGGGTCAGGTTGGTACTGGTACTGCCCAGTGCCAGCGACAGGTCGCGCGGCAGACTGGCCTTGTCAAAACCAAAGCGGCTGATGTAATTTACCGCGTAACCGATACCGATCGACCGCAACAAACGAATAGAAATCAGATTACGGGATTTGGTCAATGCCTCGCGCAAGCGAGTTGGCCCGTAAAACTTGCCGCTGTAATTTTCCGGGCGCCAGGTGCCTTCCAGCGCTGAGTCCTCGAACACAACGGGTGCGTCATTGATCAGCGTAGCTGCGGTGTAACCCTTCTCCAGCGCGGCTGAATAAATAAACGGTTTGAAAATGGAGCCTGGCTGGCGCTCGGCCTGGGTCACACGGTTAAACTTGCTCAGGTTAAAGTCAAACCCACCGACCAGTGCAACGATTGCACCATCCTGTGGGTCCAGCGACACTAGCGCCCCGGAAACCTCGGGCACCTGGGACAGCTGCCAGGCTTCACCCTGCTTTTTCAGGCGTACCTGATCGCCAACCTTGACAATATCGGCTGCGGTTTTCGGCTTGGGACCGAGCTGGTTGTCATTAATGTAGCGGCGTGCCCATTTCAGCCCATCCCAGTCTATCTGGATGACACGATCCTGACCCAGATATACCATTACGTTCTGTTCACGAACATCCGTGACCACACCGACCTGCAAGCCGCCAAATACCGGTACGCCACGCAATTCGCTATCGAGCTGCCTGGTCAGCTCGCCTATGTCGGCTGCATCTAGCGGAATATGACGCTCCGGTCCACGATAGCCATGACGCCGGTCATAATTCAGCAGCGCATTACGCAGGGCCTTGTTGGCAGCGATCTGGTTGCCGGGACTGACCGTGGTATAGACCCGATAGCCGCTGGTATAGGCCTGATTTCCATACTTTTTCACCATGATCGCCCGAACCATTTCGGCGACATACGGCGCATCAAACGCGGTTGAAACAGCATGTAAATCGGCACTGATCGGACTCAGCATGGCCTCCCGGTAATCCTGTTCAGTGATAAATTCGAGATCCAGCATCCGTTTCAGTACATAGTCACGCCGGATCAGCGCGCGCTCCGGATTGGCGATCGGATTATAGCGTGATGGGGCCTTGGGCAGGCCGGCGATCATGGCCATCTGTGCCAGCGTCAGTTCATGCACGTTTTTTCCATAATAGACACGAGCTGCCGCCTGGATCCCATAGGCACGGTTGCCCAGGTAAATCTTGTTCAGATACAGTCCCAGGATCTCCTGTTTGCTGAGCTTGCGCTCGATCTTGAATGACAGGAATATCTCATTTAGCTTGCGCAAGTAGGTTTTTTCCCGGCCGAGAAAGAAATTCCTGGCTACCTGCATGGTAATGGTGCTTCCACCCTGGCCTTTTTCACCGGTGCGGATCAGATGAATCGCGGCGCGCAGCAGGCCCTGGTAATCCACCCCGGGATGTCCATAAAAGCGATCGTCTTCGGCCGCCAGAAAGGCCTGCTCCAGCCATTTGGGTACCGCATCGACCGGTATCGGGCTGCGACGCTTTTCGCCGAATTCAGCCAGCAGGCTGCCATCCCGGGCATAAACGCGTAGCGGAACCTGTAGCTTGACGTCCTTCAACACCTCGGTATCCGGCAATTCAGGCGACAGATACAGATAAGCGGCGCCCAGAAACAGCACCAGTACTGCTGCCGAGGCGGCAGCTGCAATAAAACCCCATTTGAACCAAAAACTTAAACGCATATTATACAGCCCTGAAACGGCCCGGTATTACCGTATTAATAACCGGTTTTACAGCTTGTGTATGGTATCGCCTGTAGCAGACAGTACAAGTGCGAACAGGGCAAAACTGGCGGAAATTGACTATTTGAAATTTTTGAGAAATATTGCATGGAAAATATGTGTAAACTCAATAATAATCTACTGCAGGCTGCAGAATAACACCTATAACACTTGCGATAACAAACAGAACTGCAAAGTGTGATTTAAGCCAATATATTACACTAAAGAATCATCCTCGGATGACGCTATTTAATACAGCTAATAACGTTTAACACATGTATTGACAAAGGGTTGCATTTGGTTCTTAATGTATTTGAGCATCTTTCCCCTATAAATACGAGTAAAAATTAAGGAAATAATTACGTGGGACTGTTCACTAGGAAAAAGCCACTCCTGTTAGGACTGGATATCAGCTCAACCGCGGTAAAATTGCTTGAATTAAGCGAGCACAATGGCCGCTATCGTGTTGAAAACTATGCTGTTGAACCCCTGCCGGCCAATGCAGTTGTCGAGAAAAACATTGCTGATATCGAAGCCGTCGGTGAAACCATACGCCGGGCCGTAAAACGTACTTCCAGCCGTACCCGCATGGCCGCGGTCGCCGTCTCCGGTGCATCGGTGATCACCAAGGTCATCCCGATGAGTGCCAGCCTCTCCGAAGAAGACATGGAAAGCCAGATCAATCTCGAGGCCGACCAGTATATTCCCTATCCTCTCGATGAAATTCGACTGGATTTCGAGGTGCTCGGCCCGACCGAAAACAACCCGGATACCGTTGATGTCCTGCTCGCGGCCTGCCGCAGTGAAAACGTGGATATGCGCGTCGCAGCACTGGAGATAGCCGGCATTGAAGCCAAGATCGTTGATGTTGAGGCCTATGCCCTGGAAAACTCCTTCGGGCTGCTGGCAGAACAAATGCCCAACAACGGTAGTAACATGACCATTGCGGTAGTGGATATCGGCGCGACCATGACCACACTGAACGTATTGCATGACCGCAAGATTATCTATACCAGGGAACAGGTTTTCGGCGGCAAGCAATTGACCGAGGAAATCATGCGCCGTTATGGCCTGTCATATGAAGAAGCCGGTATGGCCAAACGCCAGGGTGGACTACCCGACAACTACGTGTCAGAAGTACTGGAGCCATTCAAGGACAATATGGCACAACAGGTCAGTCGTGCACTGCAGTTCTTCTTCTCGTCCAGTCAGTACAACAGTGTCGATCACATCGTTCTGGCAGGCGGTAGCGCCTCCATCAGCGGGGCTGACGAACTCATAGAGGAACACATCGGCACCAGCACCTCGATTGCCAACCCGTTTGCCAGTATGTCACTGGCTTCACGCATCAAACCCCAGACACTAAGTAATGATGCGCCCGCGATGATGATCGCATGCGGACTAGCCTTGAGGAGTTTTGACTGATGGCAAGGATTAACCTGCTCCCATGGCGCGATGAGCAACGCCGCGAACAGCAGAAGAACTTTTTTATAGTATTGGTAATAGCCGTTTCAGCGGCCGCTGTAGTCATGTTCGGTGTACATACCTACGAGGAAGACCGGATCAGCCACCAGAACAAACGCAATGACTACCTGAAAAAGGAAATTGCGAAGCTGGACAAGCAGATCAAGGAAATCCAGCTGTTGGACGCAACCAAGAAACGCTTGCAGGCCAGACTGGATATTATCCAGCGTTTGCAGGCCAGCCGCCCGGAAGTGGTCCACCTGTTTGATGAGTTGGTGACTACCCTGCCTGAAGGGGTATTCCTGACTCAGGTCACACAAAAAGGCAATATGATCAAGATCACCGGCAAGGCGCAATCCAATGCCCGGGTTTCTTCCTATATGTGGAACCTGGACAAATCCGAATGGCTGGCACAACCCAAACTGAATGTGATCAATACCAAACTGACAGGCGGCAGTCGTATTAGCGATTTCACACTTGATGTCGTTCAGAAACATCAGAAGAAGGAGGCTGGCAAATGAGCGGCATTCGTGACCTCGATCTGAATGATCTGGATCTGAGCAATATTGGCAGCTGGCCTACGGCAGCCAAGGCAATCATCATCGTGCTGTTGTTTGCACTGGTCTGTTTTGGCGTTTACTGGTTTGACACCCAGGAGCAGCTCGAAAGACTGACCAAGCTTGAACAGGAAGAAGTCACGCTGAAAGACCGTGTCAATCGCAAGGCGCGACGGGCAGCAAACCTGGATATCCTGAAGCAGCAGCTGGCGCTGATGGAAAAAGATTTCAGCAAACTACGCAAGCAGCTGCCGAATAAAACGGAAGTGGCCGCGCTACTGGTCGATATTTCGCAGACCGGCCTGTCCAGCGGACTGGAGTTTGAGTTATTCAAGCCTGAACGCGAGCTTCCAAAGGAATTCTACGCAGAATTGCCGATCAACATCCGTGTCACCGGCAGTTATCACGAGTTTGGCGAATTCGTCAGCGGGGTCGCCGCACTCCCCAGGATTGTAACCCTGCACAACATCACCATGAAACCGAAGAAAAATGATGAGATGGTTATGTCGGCAACTGCCAAGACCTATCGCTATCTTGAGGAAGGGGAGCTGGCTAAATGATCAAGCAAAATATGCACGCTCGCCTGGTAATACTGGCTACAGCCCTAACGCTGGGTCTGTCCGCCTGCAGTAAGGATATGAGTGATCTCCATGATCATGTGAAAAAGGCACGCGCACAAAAGCAGACCAAGGTACCGGCTCTGCCTGTGATCAAACCGCATGAAACCTATAGTTACAAATCCACCGGACTACGTAACCCGTTCCTGCCTGTAATCGACGTGTTCAATCTGCCTACGCTGGCCAGCGCCGGCAAGAAAGGCAGCACCATACACCCGGAAGAGAACAGGCCACGCGAGGAACTGGAATCCTACCCGCTGGATACCCTGCGTATGGTAGGCATACTCAAACAACAGGATACCTCATGGGCGCTGGTACGCACCAAAGACGGGACCATACACCGTGTCAAGGCAGGGCACTACATGGGTCAGAATCACGGCAAAATTATGCGCGTTACCGAGTCAGGCCTAGAGTTACGTGAAATCGTCCCTGATGGTATCGGTGGCTGGACCGAAAGACAGGCTGAAATAGCCTTGAGTGAACAATCATGATTTCAGGGTACTCCCCTGACGGAGGATCCACAATGATAAGCAAGCATTGCAACCGTTCTACAATAAAGGAAGGAAAGCGGATGGCTGCCCAAAAAGCGATACAACGAATTCCGAGTCAATTCGGCAGATTATTTTTTATACTGATCAGTATGATTGCATTACAGGCCGCCAGCTTCTCAAGCTATGCGGCGAGCAACGCACTCGAGGATCTGACACTGACCTCTTTACCCGGGGACAGGGTCGAGATCAGGCTCAATATGAGCAACCCGGCACAGGTACCGGTAAGTTTCACCATCGACAACCCGGCCCGTATCGCCTTTGATCTGCCTGATACAGACAATAACCTGAAAGAACAGAATCGCACCATCGGTATCGGCGCTGCGCGCAGTATCAATACGGTTGCGGCGCGCGGTCGTACACGCGTGGTGATCAATCTGGCTGAAATGGTCAGCTATGACACCCGTGTTGAAGACAAGCAGATTATTATCACACTGGATAGCGGTGCCGGCGCATCGGCTTCTGCGCCGCAGACAACTACAGCCGCAGCCCCAACCACTACTGCAACTCGGGTTGCCAGCAGTGGTGGCAACAGTATCGAAAATGTCGATTTCCGTCGCGGCGAACAAGGAGAGGGTCGCATAATCATTAATCTGTCCAACCCGGCCGTCCCGGTCGACATGCGTGAAGAAGGCGGCAAGATCGTGGTCGACTTCCTCGATAGCAGCCTACCTGGCAATCTTGAGCGCAGCCTGGACGTGATTGACTTTGCCACCCCGGTCAAGCAGATCGACACGGTATCCAGAGGCAACAACGTACGGGTTACAGTTACCCCGCTGAGCGATTATGAGCACCTGGCCTATCAGGCAGGCAATGTATACACCATCGAACTGAAACCAACTACCAAGGCGGAAAAAGAAGCCGCCAAGAAGAAAAAATTTGGCTATACCGGTGAGCGCCTGTCACTCAACTTCCAGAACATCGAGGTGCGCGCGGTGCTGCAACTGCTGGCCGACTTTACCGGCCTGAACATGGTGGTCAGTGACAGTGTGACCGGTAACGTGACCCTGCGTCTGAAGAACGTACCCTGGGACCAGGCCATGGATATCATCCTGAAAACCAAGGGCTTGGGACAGCGCAAGACCGGTAACGTGATCCTGATCGCGCCCAGCGAGGAAATCGCCGCACGCGAAAAACTGGAACTGGAAGCCAACAAGCAAATCGAGGAACTGGCCCCACTCAGGACCGAATGGTTCCAGATCAACTATGCCAGCGGCGAGGACATTGCAGCCCTGCTCAAGAGCAGCGAGAACAACCTGTTGTCGCCGCGCGGCAGCATTACCATTGATAGCCGTACCAATACGCTACTGATCCAGGATACCGCTGACCGCCTCGCGGACATTCGTGAAGTGGTCAACCGCCTGGATATCCCGGTCAGACAGGTACTGATCGAATCGCGTATCGTGATCGCAAATGACGACTTTGCCCATGACCTGGGTGTCAAGTTCGGGCTGAGCAATGTCAGCGATTATGGTAGCAACCCCAATAATGTGTCCTATGCCGGTCCGAATGCCGTCAACGGTGGTGCCGCAACCCTGGATCCGACCAACCTGATCACCAACCTGCCAGCCAACCCGGCCAGTGGTCAGGCAGGCACCTTTGGTCTTGCCGTCGGCAGGATCGGTAACTTCCTGTTACAACTGGAACTGCAGGCACTGGATGCCGAGGGCCGTGGCGAGGTTATCTCCAGTCCGAGACTGGTCACTGCCAACCAGAAAGAGGCCTTTATCGAGCAGGGCGTGGAAATCCCGTACCAGCAGGCCACTTCAAGCGGTGCGACCTCTGTATCGTTTAAAAAGGCCGTGCTCAGTCTGACGGTGAAACCACAGATCACACCGGATGACCGCATTATCCTGGATCTGAATGTAACCAAGGACAACCCGGACTTCTCGAATATTGTTGCTGGTGTACCGCCGGTTGATACCCGAGAAATCAAGACCCAGGTGCTGGTTGATAACGGTGAGACTATCGTGCTGGGCGGCATCTATGAGCAGACCAAGTCTGAAAGCACTAACAGGGTACCCTGGTTCGGTGACCTGCCAGTGCTGGGCTTCCTGTTCAGGGATAATCACGAGGTCGATAACAAGAGTGAGCTGCTGATCTTCGTAACACCTAAGATTCTGAAAGAAACCTATAACAGAGGTATACGCTAGACAGCCAGTAACAGGGCCGCGGGCAGCCTGGCTGCCCGCGGCTTTTTTTATGCCCGGACATCGGCTTGCTGATATGATAGGGCCATCATGAGCAACCCCAACAGAATATTTCTCGTAGGCCCTATGGGTGCGGGTAAATCGACTATAGGCAGACGCCTGGCCCAACGCCTGCAGCTTGATTTTGTCGACAGTGACAAGGAAATAGAAAACCGTACCGGTGCCGATATCCCGCTGATATTCGAGCTGGAGGGCGAACTGGGTTTTCGGCAACGCGAGGCCTGTGTGATCGATGAACTCAGTCAACGCGATCACATTGTACTGGCAACCGGGGGTGGTGCAATACTCTCGGAGGAAAACCGCAAGCTACTCCATCAACGCGGTACCACCATCTACCTGCAGACCTCAGTCGATTTTCAGCTACAACGCACATCCCGTGACAGCAAACGCCCGTTGTTACAAACCGAAAATCCCCGCCAGAAGCTGGAAGAACTGCTGGTGGTTCGCGATCCACTCTACCGCGAACTGGCAGACATCATCGTACGCACCGATGGCAGGCATGTAAATGCCGTCGTCAATGAAATCGTCCGACGCATAAGAAACGACCGGCACAAACCGGCCTGAAACTCTCCCGGAAACCGGGTTAACACGCCGGTCCCGGCATGTACGCGAAATTTCCTGATTATTATCAGCCCTGATATTCCCTGACAGCACCCCGTCAGTGTACAATAACATCATGAAAACACTAACAGTTTCACTTGGTGAGCGCAGTTACCCGATCCATATCGGTGATCGCCTGCTGGGTCAGGCCGATTTAATCCGACCTCATATCAGCGGCCATCAGGTCATGCTGGTCAGTAATGAGACTATTGCCCCGCTCTACCTGGATAAATTGATGTCCTCTCTGGATGGTCTTGACGTCGCCACCACCATCCTGCCTGACGGCGAGCAATACAAGACGCTGGATACGGCCAATACCATCTTCACCCGCTTGCTGGAGCAGCGACACAACCGCAGCACCACGCTGATCGGTCTCGGTGGCGGTGTCGTTGGTGATATAACCGGTTTTGCGGCGGCATGCTACCAGCGTGGCGTTGCATTCATCCAATTGCCCACCACCCTGCTGGCCCAGGTTGACTCATCAGTCGGCGGCAAGACCGGTGTGAATCACCCTTTGGGCAAGAACATGATTGGTGCCTTTTACCAACCTCAGGTGGTGATCGCAGACACCTCGACACTCAATACCCTGGACGACAGGCAACTCAGCGCCGGTATTGCCGAAGTGATCAAATACGGACTGATACGTGACGCCGAATTCTTTGACTGGCTGGAAAACAACATTGAGGCCCTGCTGGAACGGGACCAGGCAGCCCTGACACACGCGATCCTCAGATCATGCCAGAACAAGGCCGAGGTCGTCGCTGCTGATGAACGCGAAGGTGGGCAGCGTGCTCTGCTGAATCTCGGACACACCTTCGGACACGCAATCGAAACGGGTATGGGTTATGGCAGCTGGCTACATGGCGAGGCAGTCGCCACCGGCATGCTCATGGCAGCGGAACTGTCGGAGCGCTGCAACATGCTCGAACGCAGTCATGTCGAACGAATCAGGGAACTGTTGGTCAGAGCCCGGCTACCTGTCACCCCGCCAGCCGAGATCAGTCCCGAGCAGTTCCTTGAACTGATGTCAGTCGACAAGAAAAACATCGCCGGTCTGTTGCGCCTGATATTACTGGAAGATATCGGCCAATCGGTAATTACCGACTCGTTCTCACATGAGCACCTGGTATCCATGCTAAACGATTTCCAGCAGGTCTGAGATGATGGGGCCACTTAAGTCATATGCGGCAAGCAATGAAACGACACGTGGCCGCCAACATCCGGAGCCCGGCCCTGCGTATCGAAGTGAGTATCAGCGCGATCGTGACCGCATCATACACTGCGGTGCATTTCGCCGCCTGGAATACAAGACCCAGGTTTTTGTAAACCATGAAGGTGATCTGTACCGCACGCGCCTTACCCACTCTATCGAGGTGGCCCAGATTGCCCGCTCTATCGCCCGTGCACTGCAGGTCAACGAAGACCTGACCGAGGCCATTGCGCTTGCTCATGACCTTGGGCATACACCATTCGGGCATGCCGGCCAGGATGCGCTTAATCATTGCATGCGCGATCATGGTGGTTTTGAGCACAATCTTCAATCCCTGCGCGTCGTGGACGAGTTGGAATACCGCTATGCTGATTTTACCGGTCTGAACCTGACCTTCGAAACCCGTGAAGGCATCCTCAAACACTGCTCCCTGCCCAACGCACGCGAGCTGGGTGAGGTCGGCAAGCGCTTTCTGGAGGGGACGCACGCCTGTCTGGAGGCACAGCTGACCAATCTCGCCGATGAAATCGCCTATAACAGTCATGACGTGGATGACGGCCTGCGCTCTGGCATGATCACCATGGAACAGCTATCGGAAATAAACCTGTTCAGTAGCCAGTTACAAAAGGTGCAGAAACAGTATCCGGAACTGGATCGCAAACGCACTGTACACGAGATCGTTCGTCGCATCATCAATGAACAGGTGGTAGACCTGATACAGACCAGCCAGGCAGCACTGGAAAAAACTAAACCCGAAACCATCAATGATGTCCGGCTAGCCCCGGAACCACTGGTTCGTTTCAGCGCTGACATGCAGACACAGAATCTCGAACTCAAACGTTTCCTGCGCAAACATCTGTACAGGCATTACCGGGTACACCGCATGTCCGCCAAGGCTGAAAAAGTCATCAGCTCACTCTATACTTCGTTTATGAATGATACCGGGCTCCTGCCTACTGAAGCGAGAAACAGGGCCACACTGCTGGAGAAGGAATACGGCCTGAACGGCAAGGCGCGCAGTATTGCGGATTACATAGCCGGCATGACAGACCGTTATGCCCTGCGTGAATACGAACGACTGTTCGACCCCGCCAGCCTGACCTGAACCTGCTAATTCTGTCAGAAGATGCGTATTTACATGCAAACACCGGCTATTGAAAACAAACCTCCCCGGTTTTATCACCTGCATTTACAGGAGGACCTGCTTGAAGGCTGGACACTGGTTACCGAAACAGGATACCAGGGTGCTTCAGGTCGTGTGAAAAAATCCTTTTTCTCGAATCGGGATGACGCGATCGAGTCATTGATACTTATGCGAGACCAGCAGGCCGCCAAAGGCTATCGCACCGTTTTTTCTGAAGGCATGATACAGGAATAGACCATGGCAACCATCCTCTCCTCGTCATCAGAAAATCAAAATGAATGCCCGTACCTCGAATCACTGGGACTGCGCTATTCACCCTTTATCCCTGATGCAGAGTCAGATATCTATCTGGATGAACGTGGCAGCCAACACCTGAACCTCGCCATACACCTGCTGGAATCCAGCCAGATGATCGTCGTCGTGCTCGGCGAAACCGGCATGGGCAAATCCACGCTGGCACGTCAACTGCAGCTACGGCTGTCTGATACTATCCTGCCCTGCCTGATCAACGCCAACAACCTGACTCCGCAAAGCCTGTTACGTTCCATGGCCGGACGCCTGGACATCCCCCAGGATGTCGATGTTTCAACCCAAAGACTGTTACTGACGGAAAAAACGATTTCACTGCGTCACCAGGACTGTGTCCCACTGATTATCATCGATGATGCACATCTGCTCGATGATGAAACCCTGGAGACACTGGTACAGCTACATACCGGCACTGAACATGAATACAACCGCTGGGAACTGGCACTGTTTTCCAACCCGGGCCTGGAACAACGCCTTGCCAGTCAACTGGCGACAGGCAAGGAAAACATTTACGAGATCCAGTTGAAACCCTACACCGAAGCACAGGCCAGAGACTTCGTGGAAACACGCCTGAAAGCAGCCGGGTACCAGGGTGATGAATTACCGTTTACTGACCGACAGTTCAGATTACTGTTCGCCCAATCCTATGGTGTGCCGGCCAACATCAACACCGCTGCACACAATATGCTGGGTAACCGTACTCACACCCCGGCAAGGGCGCAGAAACCGGAAACTCGACCGGTACAGCCAGCCAGTAATCCGGTTTATTCTGCCCTGAAACTACAGCGGATACTCGTGGTCGTTGCCATCAGTCTGCTGGTTGCTATCCTGCTGTTCCAGGACAACATCAATCAGCTGTTCGAAGACGAAACATACGATGCAATCAGTGGCTCGCCGAAAAGTCCGGCCGGTCAGGTTACTGAAACACAAACTATCGCTGACAATAAAACCACACAGTCCACTACCGCGCCTCAGCAAACACCTGCCAAACAGGCACCTGATCGGCAAAAGCAAAAAACCACACCGCAGACAACTGCGCCGGCCAGTCCGCGGGAGGACCAGACCGATCCATTCGAAACCGTAGCCAGCTCAGAGATACCCACCCTGAGCCTGCCGCAGACCAGCTCGACCAGCGACACAGAGGCCCCGCAACAGAAAGCCGCTGCCACAAAAGTGGCAAAGCCCGTCCAGGCGGCTGCACCGCAAAAACCGGTCAAGGCCGAGCCGGCAAAACCGCTCACACAGGCGCAACCAGCATCTGTGCCCGCAAAACCGCCGGTACCAGCGGATACCGCTATAAAGTCCGGTGAACATAGCGCAACTGCCCTGTCCGGACTTGACTGGGTCATGACACGCAATCCCCAGCACTATAGCCTGCAACTGATTGCATCCGCTGACGAGGCTCACATACAGCGCTATATCAAGCGATATGGACTGGAAGGACGCAGTCACTATTACCCCATTCTGTACCGCAACAAGCTACTCTATGTCCTGCTCACCGGTGACTTTGCTGACCGGTCCAGCGGCCAGCAGACGAGCGCACAACTGCCCGCCGCGATCAGGAAGGACAAACCCTGGCTACGCGCACTGTCCCTGATCCAGGCCGAGATCAAACGCGGCCACAAATAGGCACAATCAGGCCATTTCTGACCACTAATGCCCGTCCTGTAGGCATCACGAGAAAGGTTTGAATCACCTGCAAACGGCCGCTATACTGCCCCCTCAGCATTAAACGGAATAAAACATGTCCACGCCCAGCAGCGATAATCCAACCGAAATCAAAAGCCTGCAGAATGACCGCCTGTTACGCGCACTGTTGCGTGAACCCGTGGACCAGACACCCGTCTGGGTCATGCGCCAGGCAGGCCGCTATCTGCCCGAATATCGTGCAACACGCAGCAAGGCTGGCAGCTTCCTGGACCTGTGCCACAATCCCGAACTGGCCTGTGAAGTCACCATGCAACCACTGGATCGTTTCCCGCTGGATGCGGCCATCCTGTTCTCGGACATCCTCACCGTTCCAGATGCGATGGGCCTGGGACTGTATTTCACCGAGGGTGAAGGGCCGCGTTTCGAAAGGCCTGTTCGTAACGAGCAGGATATCAAGCGCCTGGCCGCACCGGACCCTGAAACCGAGCTCGGCTACGTGATGGATGCGGTTCGCCTGATCAGGCGCGAACTGAATGGCCGCGTCCCGCTGATCGGATTCTCCGGCAGCCCCTGGACACTGGCTACCTACATGGTCGAGGGCGGCGGTGCCAAGGTGTTTGCGAATACCAAGGCGCTGATGTACGACCGGCCTGAACTGATGCACCAGC
Organism: uncultured Gammaproteobacteria bacterium; assembly: GCA_947258795.1. Taxonomy (GTDB): domain Bacteria; phylum Pseudomonadota; class Gammaproteobacteria; order DRJJ01; family DRJJ01; genus DRJJ01. Next base: position 163,584 of record CAMYJU010000004.1, read on the forward strand.
TGCTGGAAGTCCTGGCAGATTCCGTATGTGCCTATCTAAGCGCCCAGGTCGCGGCCGGTGCACAAAGCCTGATGATCTTTGATACCTGGGGCGGCATGCTGTCTGCGCGGGATTACCAGGAATTTTCGCTGAGGTATATGCAAAAGATCGTCGCCGGCCTGCCTAAACAAGCCGAAGGCCGGCGCGTACCGGTCGTAGTGTTCACCAAGGGTGGCGGACTGTGGCTGGAGCAGATCGCTGACTGTGGTTGTGACGCGGTCGGGCTGGACTGGACCGTGGACATCGGCGATGCACGCCAGCGTATCGGCGCGCGTGTGGCCTTGCAGGGAAATATGGACCCCTGTGTGCTGTATGCCTCTCCGCAACGCATCCGCGAGGAAGTCGCCTACATTCTGGAACGTTACGGCCACGGCAACGGCCATGTGTTCAACCTCGGTCACGGCATTCATCCGGCGATTAATCCGGAGCATACCGCTGCGCTGGTCGAGGCCGTGCACGAGCTCAGCAGACCCTACCATCAGGCCCCCTGATACCAGGGATATTTCCTCTACCCAAACCGGGTTTTTTTCGGTAGACATAACGTCAAGTTCGCGGTCTAATAGCCGATATATTGTGTGGGATTGCACGCATTAGACCCTTGTTTACGCTATGCCTTTGAAAAAAAAGACAATAAATGTAGAGTATCTGCGGATTGGCATGTACGTGGCCGAACTGGATATACCCTGGCTGGACAGCCCGTTCAAGTACCAGGGCTTCGTTATCCAGCACCCCCAGCATATCGAGGAAGTCCAGCGGATCTGTAAACAGGTCACCATCGATCTGGAAAGGGGCTACGACGTTGCTGGCCCCAGCAACAATACGGTTGCCAATTACGTCACCAAACCGGTTTCCTATCCCCGCGACCACAACCTCGAACAGGAACTGGATACCGCCCGGAACATGTACGACACAACACGCAAGTATATCGACTCGGTCATGAAAGCAGTCGCCAATGACCAGGATATCGATATCGATGAAGCCAGAAACGTGGTCAAGGGTATCGTAGGCAGTATTATCCGTAACCCGGACGCACTGGTGTGTATGACCCAGCTCAAGGCCCGGGATGAGTACACCGCGCAACACAGCATCAATGTCTGCATCCTGGCACTGACACTGGGCCGCCATCTCGGCATGGACATGTATGCACTCAATATGCTGGGCACCGGTGCACTGCTGCATGACATCGGCAAGCTCAAGACCCCACTGGAGGTTCTGAACAAGCCGGACAGGCTGGATGAAGAAGAATTTGCGCAGATGAAGGAACACCCTCAACAGGGCTATGACATCCTGACAAAAATTCCCGGTCTGCCGCATATGGTCACTGACATCGCCCTGTCTCATCATGAGCGTGAAGGTGGACAAGGATATCCTAATGGCTTATCTGGCGACCAGATCTCATTCTGGAGCAAACTGGTTTCCATCGTCGATGTATACGATGCGATCACCAGTGACCGTTGCTACCACAAGGGCATGTCGCCTACCGAAGCCCTTAGCCGGCTGTACAGCTGGCGCGGCACTGATTTCGCAACCGACCTGATCGAACAATTCATCCAGTGCCTGGGCATCTATCCGATCGGCAGCCTGGTCGAACTGAGCACCGCCGAAGTGGCGATAGTGATCACCAATGAACCGGATAACCGCTTGCAGCCCAAAATCCAGATCATCCTCGACGACTTTAAAAATCCATTGTTCAGCCCGCGCATTATCGATCTGGCCAACCAGGATGAGGACCAGGACATGTTACGCATCGTACGCACACTGGAAAGCGGTGCCCATGGTATTAATGTCGCTGAACAGCTCAGGTCACTCAAACTTGGTAATAAAATGAGGTCAGAAGCTTGACACAGAACAATAACAACAAGCTGTCTGGCCGACCCGGCCTGAAACGCCACGTGAACAGCCTTCAGGGTCGCTACCTCATCGCTGCAGCAATCCTCAGCCTGGTAGTACTGGGTATGTGTATCAGCAGTCTTGGTTATCTGGAACATACCAGTGAAGAGAGCCGTTCACAGCTGATTACACGTAACAACATGGAGCACATTGCCCGCCAGCTGTACAAAAGCGCATGGGATGCCGAATATCACCTGCTAAACTATGCGCTGCTACCCGGCAGTGAACACCAGACCAACTTTCTGGCCACCATCGACAATACCCTGAAGCTGACACGCAAACTGGAACAACTGGCCGACATCGGACTGAACCAGAACAGGCCGATACTGGAGCAAATGAACAGTAATTTCGCGCTGCCGATACTGGAGCTGTTGCGCAGTAATATTGGCCAGCTACGAAATGAAAGCATGATCTTTATGGACTTGCGCCAGAACCCGAACAAACTGTTCCCATCCATGGAGATCATGGTCAACACCATGTCCGTAGCCAATACCAGCTTCTACCAGGCAGCCAGCATGGTGATTGAGGATCTGGATTTCAGTCCGGACATCAACCGCTATCACTATACGAAGCTGTTCCGCAATCTACGTCACAACTGGTCCCTGATGATCGGTTCGTTCCGTGTCTATGTGGCTAACCGGCTGGGTACCTTTGGTGACCCGGAAATCGGCTTGCAGAGCCAGTCGCATAATGTGGAAATGCATTTCGCTGCCGTACAGGAACAGATAAAGGAGCTGACCGAAATCGCCGGCAATCGTGATATCGGTCTGCTCGGCAAAGATTCTCTGGATAACATGAAGATCGATGCGGACAAATGGTTCAAGGCATACCTGGAGGTCAAGACCATACTGGCCTCTGACCACTGGCGGCTGGACATCCCGATGCTGCGTGACAACATCCGGCCATTATTTGAGAATACCCGTACCTCGCTGATGAAATTGTCCGAACTGCTGGAACAGTCAGCGTCCCTGAATATCGAACTGGTCGGCAGTACCGCCGAGCAAATCTCGCTATACCAGGTATTTTCTGCACTGATCATGTTGATCGGTATCGCGATTGGATATGTCTACCTCCGCAACAGCATCCTGAAACCGGTCAAGGAATTGTCTGCGGCACTGCTGACCGCCGGCAAGGGCAGTTCATCGTTTAACCTGTCTACACCACAAACGAATGAAACACGCACCCTGGTCAATGCGTTCAATCATATGCATAGCGAAATCAACAAACGTCAGCAGGCATTGCAGTACCAGGCTACGCATGACACCCTGACCGGGCTGGCAAACCGCTTTCTGCTGCATTCCACTATTAATGATCATATCAGGAACAGTGTCGAACATGATAAGCCGCTAGCACTGCTACTGATCGACCTGAACCGGTTCAAGGAAATCAACGACTCGCTGGGGCACGACGCCGGCGACAAGGTACTGCTGTGTACCGCTGAACGCATACGCAGCCATTTACGTGAAGCCGACCTGGCCGTGCGTCTGGGCGGGGATGAATTTGCGATCCTGTTGCCAGGCAGCAATGCCCAACAGGCCCGTGAAGTTGCCGGTAAAATCCAGCAGCTCCTGTCAAAAGAAATGATTATCGATAACCAGACCCTGTACGTCGGTAACAGTATCGGCATCGCACTGGCCCCGGAACACGCCGAGACACGGGAAATGCTGATGCACTTTGCCGACATCGCCATGTACAAGGCCAAGAAAAACCGAACAGATATCGAGATCTTCTCTCCCAACCTGTTGACCGATGACAATAACCACCTGGGTATGAGCTCCGATCTGCACAAGGCCATCCAACAATCCGGACTGGAGATTAACTATCAGCCAAAAATCAGACTGTCTAATAATTCAGTTTGCTGTATCGAGGCCCTGTTGCGCTGGGATCATCCTGAGCGAGGCCTGGTACCACCCCATGATATCATCCGCATGGCGGAACAAAATGGGCAGATCAGGCAACTAACTGACTGGATTCTGAATTACGCACTGGCCGAACATCAAAAACTGTTACGGCATCATCCGCACCTGATACTGGCGATCAACCTGTCGGTTTGGGATCTGATGGACCCCGAGCTCCCTGATAATATCCTGTGTCTGCTGGAAAAACACCAGGTATCGGGCAACCGTATTGTGCTGGAGGTAACCGAAAGTGCGATGATGCATGATCCCAGGATAGCCGAGGCCAATCTCGAACGCCTGCACGCTGCCGGCTTACATACCGCGATAGACGACTTCGGTACCGGCTTTGCATCACTGGCCTACCTGAAGCACCTGCCCCTGGATGAACTGAAACTGGACAAGACCTTTATAACCGATATGGAAAAATCCAGAAATGATGCCATTATCGTTGAATCCACGATCGAACTAGCACATAAGCTGGGTATGCAGGTAACCGCCGAAGGTGTCGAAAGCGAGCAAGCCATTAGGCAGCTGGTCAAAATGGGCTGCGACCAGGTGCAGGGCTTCCATATCTGCAAGCCACTGGCAATCGACGAACTGCGCAGCTGGCTGGATGCGAATGGCGGTACCGATCAGCGATCTAGAGCTGATCAACGGCAGTGTAGGTAAACACATCGGAGTGAATGATAGTCCCTGCCTGGTCTACCACATCAACCGTCCACATACCTGTCCAGCCTTCGACCAGGCTCTTCTTTGACCATACCCGCCAGCGGTTGCTGCCAATATCAAAACTCACTTCCGCCATGACTGTATCATTATACAGCCAACGATGAGTGACCTGCTGACCGGACATGTCACGGATTTCGGTAAAATAATACACCGAGTCCTGGTCATTCGCGAGACTGATGATCTGGTCCCGGGGTTCCCGGTCAACGATGGTCTGGGTGAAAGCAGATCTGGCTACTCGCCCCAATGGGGCTGCTGCGATCGCGTCTGTTGCTTGCTCGGCAGCAACCTCCTGCCCATCCACTTGTACGGCTGGCGGTTCGACAGCCTGGTCCGCCGTCTCGGCATAAGACCATGCCGGTTGCAGGAGTATTATCGCGAGCAAGATACTGCTATGAGATTTTTTGTTATACATAAGCCTTATATTTATTCCTTATGAAAAATTGAATCATACTCATGTCGATGAGTTAGTGTCAGTTATAGGCTGTGGATCAACTGTATATAGTATAGTCCACTCGTCCAGACACTCACTGCCTACCGCTCATAGTGATATACTGAACTCGTCACACAACAACACGACAGACTATGACTGATTATAAAGACACCGGCATCCTGCTGGTCAACCTCGGTACACCGGATGCCCCCGAGCCGGCGGCACTGCGACGCTATCTGGGCGAATTCCTGTCAGACCCGCGTGTGATCGACCGTAATCCCTTACTATGGAAGCTGGTATTACATGGCGTTATCCTGCGCATACGCCCGCGTCGTTCGGCCAAGGCTTATAAAAAGGTATGGCTTGCAAATGGCTCCCCGTTACTGGTGTACTCGCAAAATCTGACCGAGCGCTTGATCGGGAAGCTGCAAAACGATTCTGCAGAGTCACCACGTGTCGCGCTGGGCATGCGTTACGGTAACCCGTCGATCAACCAGGCGCTTGAAGAACTGCAACAGGCCGGCCTGTCCCGGCTGATTGTATTACCGCTGTACCCACAGTATTCGGCCACCACCACGGCGACCACTTTCGATGCGCTGGCTCAGGTGTTCAGACAGTGGCGCCAGGTCCCGGAGCTGCACTTTGTCGACAGTTATTACCGCGAGCCCGCCTATATCAACGCACTGGCCGAATCGGTGCGTCACGACTGGCAAACCAATGGCGAGACCGAGCGCCTGCTGATCTCGTTTCATGGCCTGCCGGAACGTTATATCAAGGCCGGCGACCCGTACCGCGAACAGTGCGAGGACACCGGAGAACGCCTGCGTCTGGCCCTCGGGCTTGACGAAGACCGCTGCCAGCTCGCATTCCAGTCACGCTTCGGGCCGGAGGCCTGGATCCAGCCCTATACCGACAAGACCCTGGAACAATGGGGCAAGGATGGCGTCAAGAGTGTCTCTATCATAGCGCCAGGTTTTTCCGTCGATTGTCTGGAAACACTGGAAGAACTGGCCATGGAGAATCGCGACATCTTCCTGGATGCCGGCGGCGAGTCGTATCGTTACATCGGCGCGTTGAATGACAGTGACGCGCATATCGAGGTGTTGATGGAAGTGTTGAGGCCTTATTTGGACTAAAACAGATTAATCCAGCTATTGCCGTCATCCCTGAACGGGATTAAATGACGATTTATTATGACCAATACCTTGGTTGATTGGCAAGGCAATTTTGCGTAAATACCTTCGACGTCAAGGCAGCTCTGTACTACCCATCAGGTAACGATCGATCTCGCGTGCGGCGCCACGGCCTTCATTGATCGCCCAGACCACCAGTGACTGGCCACGACGGCAGTCACCCGCCGCATAGACGCCTTCTACGCTGGTCACATACTGGTCGTACGCGGCCTGGTAATTGCCGCGCTCATCCAGCTCGATGCCCACAGCCTCACTGACATAGTGCTCCGGGCTGACAAAACCCATGGACAACAACACCAGGTCGGCCGGCCATTCGCGCTCCGAACCGTCCACTTCCTGCATCTGCCACCGGCCATCCTCTTCATTACGGGTCCACTGCACCTGCACGGTCTTCACCGCCTTGACCTGACCGTTGCCATCATCGACAAATCCCTTGGTCAGCAGGCAGTACTGACGTGGATCGTCGCCATTTTTTGCTTCCGCCTCCGCATGACCATAGTCGACGCGGAAGATCAGTGGCCAGGTCGGCCATGGATTGTCCTCGGCACGTTGTTCCGGCGGCTGCGGCAACAACTCGAAGTTGACCACGGACGAACAGCCATGGCGCAGCGAGGTGCCGATGCAGTCGGTACCGGTATCACCACCACCGATCACGATCACGTGCTTGTCCTTCGCAGATATATAATTGCCATCCTGCAAATTCGAATCGAGCAGGCTGCGGGTATTCGCGGTCAGAAATTCCATCGCGAAATGCACACCTTCGAGTTCGCGGCCATCGACCGGCAGGTCACGCGCCTCGGTGGCACCGGTGGTCAGCAGTACGCTGTCGAACTGCTTGCGCAATTCATCCAGCGTAACATCCTTGCCCACGTCGGTATTGGTCACAAATTCGATACCGGCCGAACGCATCAGCTCAATGCGGCGCTCGACGATCTGCTTGTCCAGCTTCATGTTTGGAATACCATACATAAGCAGGCCACCAATACGATCGGCACGCTCGTAGACCGTGACCAGGTGTCCGGCGCGATTCAACTGCTCGGCGGCCGCCATGCCTGCCGGCCCGGAACCGACTACGGCAACTTTTTTACCGCTACGCGCGGCCGGTTGCTGCACCTGCACCCAGCCCTGCTCAAAACCGTTATCGATGATCGACGCCTCGATATTCTTGATGGTCACGGCCGGGTTGGTAATACCAAGCACACAGGCACCTTCGCAGGGTGCCGGGCAGACACGGCCGGTAAACTCGGGGAAATTATTGGTCTTGTGCAGGCGGTCCAGCGCCTCACGCCAGCGGCCATTATAGACCAGGTCATTCCATTCCGGGATCAGGTTATCGACCGGACAGCCATTGGTTGATTGACAAAACGGCACGCCACAGTCCATACAACGTGCGCCCTGGGTCTGCAGATGATCCCAGTCATGCTCGGTATAGATCTCGTCAAAATCACCCAGGCGCGCGATCGGATCGCGGTAGGGTTCTGTCTTGCGTTCGAATTCCTTAAATCCGGTTACCTTACCCATGCTTCACTTCTCTTCAATACAGACAGGCTTTATGCGGCGGCCTGTTGTTTTTTCAGTTCTTCCAGTATCCGTTTGTAATCGGTCGGCATTACCTTGACGAACTGCGACAAGGTGGTATCCCAGTCAGCCAGCAGGCGTTCGGCCACCGGCGAACCGGTATATCGCTGGTGATTTTCGATCAGGGTACGCAGCTCGGCAATATCCTCTTCGGCCTGCAGGGTTTCCAGTTCGACCATGCCGGGATTGACGCGCGTGGCAAAGTCGCCCTCATGGTCCCAGACATAGGCGATACCACCACTCATGCCGGCCGCGAAGTTACGCCCGGTCTTGCCCAGGATCACCGCGCGACCACCAGTCATGTATTCACATCCATGGTCACCGACACCTTCGACCACTGCGCTGGCGCCACTGTTGCGCACACAGAAACGCTCCGCGGCAATGCCACGAAAATAGGCCTCACCACTGGTAGCGCCGTACAGGCAGACATTACCAACGATGATGTTTTCCTCAGCGACAAAGCTGCTCTGTTCCGGCGGATACACAACGATGCGTCCACCGGACAGCCCTTTGCCGATATAGTCATTCGCATCACCTTCGACTTCGATGGTGACGCCCTTGGCCATAAACGCACCCAGGCTTTGTCCGGCCGAGCCTTTCAGCTTGATATGGATGGTGTCGTCCGGCAGCAGCTCGGCACCCCATTTCTTCGCAATTTCGTGTGACAGCATGGTGCCGACCACGCGGTTGATGTTGATCACCGGCAGCTCGATGTTAACCTTCTCGCCACGTTCGATCGCCGGCTTGGCCAGCTCGATCAGTTTGTAGTCCAGTGCATCATCGAGACCATGGTCCTGTTTGATGGCCTGGTGCACCTGAACATGTTCATGCGGTTTGGTCGCCGGGGTCAGGATCGCGCTCAGATCCAGGCCCTGTGCCTTCCACTCGGCCAGCGCCGGATCCATTTCCAGTACATCCACGCGCCCGATCATTTCGTTAACGGTACGGAAGCCCAGTTCGGCCATGATCTGGCGTAACTCATTGGCAACCATAAACAGGTAGTTGACGACATGCTCCGGCTTGCCGCTGAACTTCTTGCGCAACTCCGGGTCCTGGGTCGCGATACCGACCGGGCAGGTATTCAGGTGACACTTGCGCATCATGATACAGCCCAGGGTAATCAGCGGCGCGGTTGAGAAACCGAATTCCTCGGCACCGAGCAGGGCCGCGATCGCGACATCACGACCGGTCTTGAGTTGACCGTCGGTCTGGATCACGGTACGCGAACGCAGGTCGTTCAGCACCAGGGTCTGGTGGGTCTCCGCCACACCCAGCTCCCACGGCAGCCCGGCATGCTTGATCGAGGTCAGCGGAGACGCACCGGTACCGCCGTCATGGCCGGCGATCACGATATGATCGGCCTTGGCCTTGCTCACACCGGAGGCAATTGTACCGACCCCCATCTCCGCAACCAGTTTCACGCTGATACGCGATGACGGATTGGAATTCTTCAGATCATGGATCAGCTGCGCCAGGTCCTCGATCGAATAGATATCGTGATGCGGAGGCGGACTGATCAGGCCGACTCCCGGGGTGGAATGCCTGATGCTGGCAATATTCTTGTCGACCTTGCCACCAGGCAACTCACCGCCCTCACCGGGCTTGGCACCCTGCGAGACCTTGATCTGCAGCTCGTCGGCATTGGTCAGGTAATTAATCGTGACACCAAATCGGCCCGACGCGACCTGCTTGATCGCGGAACGTTTCGAATCGCCATTGCCCATCGGTTCGAAACGTGCACTGTCCTCGCCACCTTCGCCGGTATTGGACTTGCCGCCGATACGGTTCATCGCAATCGCCAGCGATTCATGACTTTCCGCGGAAATGGAGCCAAAACTCATCGCGCCGGTGGCAAAGCGTTTGACGATCTCCTTGGCAGGCTCCACCTCATCGACAGAGATCGAACCACCATTCACACCTTGTTTGAATGTCATCAGACCACGCAGGGTACATTTGCTGGTCTGCGCATTAGCGTGTTTGGAAAATCGCCAGTAGGCACTTTCGTCATTACTGCGCGCAGCCAGCTGGATATCGGCAATGCTCTGCGGGTCCCACATGTGGTGATCACCCTTCGCGCGCCAGTGGAAATCACCGGTATTCGGCAACACCGGCAAACGCCCGTCATCTCGCTGTGGATAACCACGCTGATGACGACGTAACAGCTCTTCGGCAAGGGTATCGAAACCGGCGCCCTGGATACGGCTTGGCGTACCGACAAAGCAGCGCTCGATCACACTGTCCGCCAGGCCAACGGCCTCAAAGATCTGCGCACCCTTGTAGGAATGCAGCGTGGAAATACCCATCTTGGCCATGACCTTGAGCATGCCCTTGGCAACACCCTTGCGATAGGCCGTGACGATCTTGTCGTCCTGGTCACGGCCGTCTTCGCCATCGCCCCGGTCTGGACGATCCCGGTCCTGCCGTTGGCGCAGTGGCTGATCGAGGTGTCGGCCAGCTTCCAGATCGGCAGCGTGACGATATCTCTCGCCGACATCGGCATGGCGCTGATCGTCTTCGCGATCGCGCTGATGTTCGTGCGCTGGCTGCAGCGCGGCCTTGCCGAGCGCGTGTTGCCGGAAACACGGATGGAAACGGGTCTGCAACACTCGATAGCCGCGGGATTCGGTTATATCGGCATAACTCTCGCGGCCGTGGTGGCGATATCCGTGGGCGGTCTCGACCTGACAAACCTTGCGCTTATCGCCGGCGCCCTCTCCGTCGGCATCGGCTTCGGCCTGCAGAACGTCGTCAACAATTTCGTCTCCGGCGTCATCCTCCTGATCGAGCGGCCGATCAAGGTCGGCGACTGGGTGGTCGTCGGCACCAATGAGGGTACCGTCAAACGAATCCGGGTCCGGGCAACGGAAATCGAGACGTTCCGGCGCGCATCGGTGATCATCCCGAACTCCGAGCTGCTCTCGACCTCCGTCGTCAACTGGACCCACACGGACCGCCTGGGGCGGGTCGAGATTCCTGTTGGCGTGGCCTATGGGTCCGACCCGGACCAGGTGCGGCAGGTTCTCCTCGACGTCGCGCGGGCGAACTCGCAGATAACCAGCCGGCCGCCGCCCTTCGTTATGTTCAGGGATTTCGGGGATTCCGCACTGATCTTCGAGCTGCGATGCTATTTGTACGATATCGGTCAGATCATCGTTGTCGGTACGGACCTGCGCTTCGCCATCGACAAGGCGTTCCGCGAGCACGGCATCCAGATCCCGTTCCCGCAGCGCGATCTGCATCTCAAGGACTTCGAAAAACTGAGCGATGTCGCAACGCCCCGGGAACGGGAACCCGACGCCGCCGTGGATACAAAGCATGCGACGCCGGCGACGGGCGACGCCCCGCCGGCGCCGGACGGGGGTGACCCGAAGGAACCGGCGTAACAGGCGGTGCCCTTGCCTCTTGCGTTCGGCGGCCGGATCACGGTCTACTGCCGGAATGCCGCAGGAAGGTCATGTCATCGCAGTTCGCCGGGTCGCAGCGTTGGGATGTGCGGCCGCTCTCTTTGCCTGCACGCCGCCGCCGACCGCCACGGATACCGGCGCCCTGCCGGCACGGATCGTCCTGCATTACGACTTCGCGGGCGACTGGGCGGCGACGGCGGGGGATTACTGCGAGGAGCGGCTGGACCTGTCGCAGGGCGTATTCCTGACCATCGCCGGTGCCGACAGCGGC
>CAMYJU010000005.1 GCA_947258795.1 uncultured Gammaproteobacteria bacterium
ATTCTCTATAAACTAGGCGCGCCCGTTATGCACCATTTTTAATACATTTGGGCAATAAGTGTGCATGTGGATTGATGGCGTATACTGTACAGACAAGGCACTTTTTAATACATTGTAATTAATCACAAACAATTTGCCCATGCGCTTTTAAAATATATAACGTACTTCCAAACTTAAGAATAATCACTAATGCATACAATCGAAATTCAGACACAAGCTTTTTCCGATCAGAAACCAGGCACATCCGGTCTGCGCAAAAAAGTAAAGACGTTTCAGCTGGAACATTATCTGGAAAATTTTATCCAGGCCATATTCAATACACTAGGAGACTGTTCGAATCAAACTCTGGCTTTGGGCGGAGATGGTCGATATTTCAATCGTGAGGCTATTCAGATCATTCTGAAAATGGCCGCAGCCAATGGAATTCCAAGAATAATCGTGGGGCAGGGTGGTATTCTCTCTACGCCGGCAGCATCCGTTCTCATACGCAAGTGTAAGCTGGATGGTGGCATTATCCTATCAGCAAGTCACAATCCCGGAGGCCCAGAGGATGATTTCGGTGTGAAATTCAATATTGCCAACGGAGGTCCTGCGCCCGAGAAATTTACTGAACAGATCTTCTCCCATGCCAGTGTCATCAAGGCCTATAAGATAATGGACAGTGATGATATTGATATCGATACCATCGGGGAGTATGCATTACAGGATATGATCGTTGAGGTGGTGGATTCTGTAGCCGACTATGCAGACCTGATGGAGCAGCTGTTTGATTTCGATCGCATCAAGGCATTGTTCGAGTCAGGTATGTTTACGATGGCTTTTGATGCCATGCATGCAGTGACCGGTCCATATGCGAAGGAAATACTGGAGCGTCGATTAGGAGCGGAACCCGATACGGTGATGAATGGTGTACCGCTTGTGGATTTTGGTGGCCATCATCCTGACCCGAATCTCGCCCACGCGAAGCAACTGGTCGAAAAAATGAATAGTGCCAGCGCGCCCGACCTGGGCGCAGCCTCAGACGGTGATGGAGACCGTAATATGATACTTGGGCCAGGGATTTTCATAACACCCAGTGACAGCCTGGCCGTGATCGCAGCGAATGCCCATCTGCTACCCGGTTATGCCAGCGGACTGAGTGGCGTTGCCAGGTCCATGCCCACCAGTATGGCCGTAGACAAGGTGGCCGAGAGACTCGGTATCGAGTGTTACGAAACACCGACTGGCTGGAAGTTTTTTGGAAACCTGCTCGATGCCGGCCGCATTACCATGTGTGGTGAGGAGAGCTTCGGCACCGGGTCCGATCACGCACGTGAAAAAGACGGTCTGTGGGCCGTATTGTTCTGGCTGAACCTGGTTGCAGCCAAACAGAAATCGGTTGAAACCATTATGCACGAACACTGGCAGCTATATGGTCGCAATTACTATTGCCGATATGATTATGAAGCGGTGGACAAAACCGCAGCCGAGCAACTTGTCCAGGACCTGCGCGATCAGTCAGCACAGCTAGCCGGCGCCAGCTATGGCGACTACCGGATAATGACCTGTGATGACTTCCGTTACAGCGATCCGATTGATAACAGCGTGAGCGAACACCAGGGCATACGCATCCTGTTCAGCAATGGTGCGCGCATCATACTGCGACTTTCGGGAACTGGCACGGTTGGCGCCACATTACGTATTTACTTCGAGCGCTATGAAAGTGACAGTGAGCGACTTGACCGGGATGCGGATGAGATACTGCAACCACTGATCGAGATCGCCAAACAGATCACGCAACTGGAAAAAAAACTCGACAGGGACCAACCCAGCGTTATCACCTGACATCCTTGCCACACACCGTCATTGACAGCAAGACTGTTATAGTTTCCCGGCACGCTTGTCAGTATCGATCAGTTCGATATTCAGTCCGTTTTTGGCGTACAGGAAAGCCACATCCTCATTATCAAATGCCTCGCCAGGCTGCGGCTCTACCAACAGACGTAAGCCTTTCCCCAGCAAGCCGTCTATCTCATCCGTCATGTCATCGCATTTGAAACATAAATGATGCAGCCCGCCGCCACGCCGGGCAAATGTATAAATGGGTGAAGTCTCGTCAGCCGGTGAGATCAGCTTGACAGGCATGGAACCGGATTTTTTCATGAACACTACCTTGACCTTTTGCCGGGTATTTAAAACCACCTCGGTATCCTGCTCATACCCGAACACGTCTTTCCATTGCTGTATGCCATCCTCGATCTTCAGCACGACTATACCTATATGATCAGTATCCATTGCATGACTCCGGAGTTTATTGTCTGAATCGTGAATTAAATTCCTCAATAAATGTTTTGTGCCATAGCTGGGTAGACAAAATACCGACAAAGGCCATACTGTCCCGGATACTGCTGGCACGCCCTTTTTCAACCTTGTTCAGCAACCTGGTTACCCGGCCAGGGTCAAAGTACCCATAATCCCTGATCTTTTCCACACCCAACATTTCATACACATACTCAGGTATTACGGGTTCAGTAAAGGCCGGGATATCCGGCGCACGGTAAGGCTGCTTGTAACGCTTTACAATCTCTGCCGGGATGATGTCCTGCATGGTCTGCTTTAGCAGGTACTTCTCATTTAGACCCTTCATACGCCAGACCGGATTCAGCCTGTTTACATACTCGATCAGACGATGATCCAGAAAAGGGAAACGCCCTTCCACTGAATGGCTCATCAACATTCGGTCACCCTGTGATGACAACAGGTATCCTGGCATCAGTGTCCTGGCCTCAAGAAACTGGGCGCGGTTGAACGGGTTCCATGAAGACAGCTCCCCAGGCAGCATCTCACTCAGGCCTGTCAGTACATCCTGTGGCAGCGCCTGTTTCAGACTATCGGAAAAAAATTCCTTCGCCTTCGCTGTTGTCTGCCAACGCGGCAAATGTGAAAACCAGGGTGAATCCGGCGTGTCCAGACCAACACCAAAAAAGTTTTTCAGGTAAGCCTGTGTCTGGGTACGCGTGAAGTCGAGATATGGGTACAGACGCTTGAGTAACAGGGGCCGTCGTTCAGACTGTGGCATCCTGGCCCAGAATTGCCTGATTTTGGCTTCCTTGAAAATATCGTATCCACCGAACACCTCATCAGCACCTTCACCGGTCAGCACCACCTTATATCCCATGTCATGTACCAGTCCTGACAAATGCATCATCGGTACAGGCGCGGTACGCAGTACCGGTGTTTCCATAAACCAGATCGCATCCGGGAAAGTTTCTGCGATGGAGTGCTTTTCACAAACAACGCGGCTATGGTCGGCCGAAAGCGACTTGATCAAGGTGTCCTGGTATCCACTCTCATCAAGATCGTCAACATCAAATCCCAGTGAAAAAGTACGCAGCTGGGTATCAGTGTAGTGATGCATAATCGAGACCAGGGCGGATGAATCCAGGCCTCCTGACAGATAGGCACCCACCGGCACGTCGGAACGCAAACGGATTCGGGTAGCATCAATCAGCAGTTCGGATACCGTTTCCCTGATCCTGTCTGCACTGTCTTGACAGTAGTCACCGTCAGGCGGATATCCCCATTCCCAGTAGGTATTTCGCGCAATCCCGCCTGGTGTTACTTTCAGGTACTGCCCGGGTAAAACCGAGTGAACATTACTGAAAACAGTTCTATCGCCCGCCGTTGTCCAGAAGGTCATAATCTGGTCCAGTGCACAAGTATCCAGCACAGGTGAGCGCTGCGTGCCTGCCAGAATCGCCTTTACTTCAGAGGCAAAAAACAGACGATTTTCAATAATAGTATAGAATAGCGGTGCAATACCAACCCTGTCCCTGACCAGGTAAAGATATTTTTCAGCACTGTCCCACAAGGCAATGGCGAACTGGCCATTCAGGTACTCAGGAAAACGATCCCCGTATTCCTCATACAGATGCACAATCACTTCTGTATCCGTATGGGTATAAAACCGGTGACCTGACCGGATCAGCGATTCCCTGAGTTCGGGATAGTTATAGATCTCTCCATTAAATACAACCCGTATGGAACCCGTTTCATTATGGATAGGTTGTTTGCCATGCTCAAGATCGATGATACTAAGCCGCGTGTGCCCCAGACCCACATACCCATCAAGATACATACCTGTATCATCCGGCCCGCGGTGACCGAGCACCTCCGTCATCCGTCTGATAACCGCCTCATCGCAACCCGGCATAGACGGTTGCAGATTAATCAGACCTGCAATACCGCACATATTCCATCACCCGTATAAAAAAAACGGCGGCAAGCTCAGGTATCGTCATCACAGTTCATTAACAGCCATTTTCTGCTGTCACCCATGTGTGACGTATCACCAATCGTGCTTTTACTGCTATAGAAAAATATGTCTCTCCCCTTGCTTCCCTGCATAAAACCCATTTTGAGCAGCCTGTCCTTCATGCGACTGTTTTCCAGCACTCCCGCATAGACCGACTCAGCCCTGCAACGGCGTATATACTTCAGAAAGAAGTAGATCAGGAAACCACAAATATCATCGTCATCCTCAACCACGATATCCCGGATCTCGATAGAGCGTTTATCCTCCCGGTATACAATACATCCGAACATCACGCGCTTTTTCAGATCAAAAATGCTAAAGATGTGGTTTTCATTATATGGATCTGATACATATTTCCAGTTCATGTACGCAGCGTTCTTGTCCAGACCAATATCAAACTGGTGTCTGCATCTGTCCCAGAGTTGCTCATATCGTTCATCAAAGATTTTTACCAGGGAATATTTCAGATTCTTTCGGAATGAGATCACATGTAACAGAGACTTGCACCAGAGGTAAAAGTCTATAGGCAATGACACGACTTTACTGAGAATCCTGTTAAGGCCTCTTTTCTGCAGCTGCCTGTCCGCCTTCAGTATCCAGACCATGCGTATCATCGGCGCGATGAACTTGTATCCAACCCTTCTCATTACCAGAGCTGCCTGACGGTTTGGAAAGACATAGACTGTCGACACGGCACCTGCATCGACCGCTTCCAGCAGAGTTCTTTGCAGCAGGATGGCCGCTTGTAATGAACGATGCTCCGGACAGATAAACAGGTCTCCCGCAATGGCGGATTGCTGCCTGCCATTCATGTAAAGCAGACGCCGGGGGAAAAGCGATGTCATACCAACGTATTCGTCCGTACCTTCTACACGAGCCAGCCACACCAATGCACGTCCATCCGGGTTCTGTTCGTACAACCACTGGTACTTGTCATCCAGCCTCTGATCATGATGATTGTTCCAGAGGTCCAGTATGATCTCCCGGTCCCGATCCAGATCAGCCTGTATGACTTCATAACTCATTGGCATTATCTTGATGCCGATATGTTAGGCACAAATGACCCCGCTTATAAAATCCGCGTTTATTATATTTCAGTTACTTCTTCTATCAATACGGCCTTACTATGCAGGTAATGCGTTGTACTGCGCTTTGCCTTTATGTCACTGTATATAAAAGCCGCCTGTTTTTCTTCTATACCCAAAGCCGATGCCAGCTCAGCTACCGGAATCTCATGGTTCAACGCCCATAACGCCAGATCCATACTTTGATATGGTAACGCAAAATAGAACTCATCCTGGCCCTGCTCAAGACTATAGGTGTCAGTGGTCGGCTGGGCATTGCATATATCTTCCGGCAGACCCATGAAACGCGCCAGGGCATAGACCTGGGTTTTGTATAAATGCGCTATCGGCTTGAT
Organism: uncultured Gammaproteobacteria bacterium; assembly: GCA_947258795.1. GTDB lineage: Bacteria > Pseudomonadota > Gammaproteobacteria > DRJJ01 > DRJJ01 > DRJJ01. Next base: position 5,715 of record CAMYJU010000005.1, read on the forward strand.
ATCTGCCGAACCATCCCCGTTTTTCACAAAAAAACCCTGGTCATACTCCAGTCTGTTTGGTGTGCCAACCACCGCATAATTCAGACGATCAGCATGGAAATACTCAATTGTCTTGCGTATACGCTGCTTGTAATTCGTAGCCGCAACGATATGTAAATATTCCGGTAACGGCAAACGTTTCCTGTCACGCTGACCGCCGGGGGACTCCACGACCAGATCAAAATGATTGATTTTCCCTTCTATCCCGCCTGATATGGCAATCTTGTTTTTCCAGCCATCCTGGTATTCGGGAAACAGGTTTCTGATCGCATTGTCACGCCACTCGTAACATCCTACGGCCTCCAGTGTAGGAGCGATGTCATGTACCAGATAATTGATACCCAGATGGTCCGCAAGCTGTTCTGCCTTGCTGCGACTGTCATCTGAAGAATCCTGTTCAGGCAGAATCAGACCAAACACCTTATTGACCCCGAGCGCCTGTACCGCCAGCGCTGTACAGACCGAGCTATCGATACCACCGGACATGGCCACTACCAGGCCACGCCTGTGTAAATCCTTGCGCATGATCTCGACTATTCTGGCGCCTATTCTTTCCACCTCAGCAGCACAATCCAGTTCGAGAACCTTTTTACTCAATGTCATATCAGATGCATTCATGAGCGTACTCTTCTTTATGTTTTTTTACTGTAGTAAATAGCGTTTGACCTTGCCAGAGGCTGTTTTAGGCAGTTCTTCAACATATTCTACATATTTTGGCATCTTGAATGCGGGCAGATTCCGGTGACAATGGGACTTGATTCTTTTCTCGTCCGGGCTGACATGATTATTCAATACAACACACGCCTTGATTACCTCGCCCAGGATATCGTCTTTCACCCCCAGTACCGCGACTTCACGCACCTCATCCAGCTCCAGTAGCACTTCCTCAATCTCTTTGGGACTTATCCGGTGAGAACCGGATTTGATCATATCTGAAGATCGCCCGATGATATAGAGGTAACCATCCTGATCACATTTTGCCAGATCACCTGTCTTGAGCCAGCCATCGCTCAGTACACTATCAGTCATACCCTGGTCCTGCCAGTAACCCATCATGATATTCTCGCCACTGGCATATATCTCACCCGTTTCATCTACCTGGACGGGCCTGCCCAGCTTGTTCCTGACTTCTATGCTTACACCCGGTATCGGTATTCCTATCGAGCCGGGTTTCCGGTCAAGCATATCCGGCGGCAAATAACTTAACCTCGCAGTGGCTTCCGTCTGACCATACATGACATAAAAACGGATGTCCGGAAGCAGCTTGCGAACTCTTTGTATTTCTGAAGGCGCCATAGGCCCACCGGCCTGGGTCATATAGCGCAGGCCATGCAAATCATATTTCTCCAGTTCCACCCTGTTTAACAATAATGAATAGGTGGATGGTACGCCTGAAAAACCGGTCACTTTTTCATTCTGCATCTTTTCAACAATAAGATGTGGATACATCAGGCTGTTTTCGAGTATCAGGCAGGCACCCGATAACAGATGGGTATGCAGTACTGAATTTCCGTAAGAATAATAAAATGGCAGGATATTGACTATGCTGTCATCGGGCCCAAGATGCAGATATGAAATAATAGACTCGGTATTCCTGATCAGGTTCCGGTGACTCAGCATCACCCCCTTGGGCGAACCAGTGGTGCCGGACGTATAGATAATCGCTGCCAGGGATTGCTGACTGATTTCTTCCAGTGAGGGTTGTATAGCAGGGATGTCCAGAATATCCTGCCATGTTCCCGTTTCCCTGTTTAGCGCCTGGTGCAGTCTGTTTCCCAGCACAACACTGTGCATAGCCGAACCGGCTTTTTCAAGTAATTTGGGTGTAGCATATTTGTCCTGAACCAGCATGCAAACCGACCCGGAATGCTGCAGCCAGACAAGCAGGCTTCTGTCTTTTGCGGTGCCGTTCAGGCTGACCACGACACCGCCAGCGGCAAGAATACCGTAGTAGATGGTAATATATTCGATTGAATTATCGGCAATCAGGGCGACTTTTTCGCCCGGCTTCAGATTTTGTTGTTTGAGATAGGCCGTGACGCGGAATATGAGTTGCCACAACTCCCTGTAACTAATCAGTTCCTTCCCGCTCTTAACGGCTGGATTTTCAGGATAACGTTCAACCGTTACAGACAGGGCATGCAACAGGGATTGCATCATGCCGTTTTAGACTGAGTCCTTTTCTTGTCCAGAAATCTGATGATATTGTTTACAGAATCGAGATTTTCAGGAATCATTTCATCATCCTCAATCTTGATGGAAAAATCATCCTCGAGAAAATAAATCACTTCCAGCATACCGGTAGAATCGAGAATACCCATCTCCAGAAAGGAGTCATCATTGGATAATGCCTTTTCATCATCCGTAAACAAATAGTTTTCCATAATAAAGCTACGTATTGCCTGGGTCTCACTCATTTGCTTCATCCACTGCCTGTATGGCTTGACTAATACATTACATTAAAGATGGTTATGCTAGCACATTACCCTTATTGTTTGCAGTTTTTCTATATATCTGTTTTATAGTAAATTTATATAACATCCGTCAGGAAGATGGCGCTCTGTCCCACTATACTTCGTAGCGCTGTGCTATCGATGCCATGCGGTCTGCCCTGTTGGCTAATACAGTACGACGCCCACCCGGCAACAATTTACATTGTATTTCAGAAAGCATAGCATGACTGTACTACACACCATAATTGTAATGCTATGACCGTACTCAATATTAATAACAATAAGCACCAGATCGATGCCAATGATGATATGCCTCTGCTCTGGGCGCTGAGAGATATCCTCGGCCTGACTGGAACCAAATACAGCTGCGGCTCGGGATACTGCGGTACCTGTACCGTCATTGTAGATGGTTTAGCCCAAAGGGCCTGCATGCTGCCACTCAACAGTCTGGTGGGTAAACAGATCATCACCATCGAGGGCCTCTCAAGTGATTCACTACATCCAGTACAACAGGCCTGGCTGGATGAGAATGTAAGTCAGTGTGGCTATTGCCAGACAGGACAGATCATGGCCGCTGTCGCACTGCTAAATGAAATCCCAGACCCGGATGACCAGCAGATCGACAGGGCCATGGCCGGGCAACTTTGCCGATGCGGAACCTATCAACGTATCAGAAAGGCGATTCACCTGGCCTCATCGATGATGAAGACCAGCCAGGATGAAAAATAACATGACACGCTTGAGTCGACGTAATTTTATCAAGGTAAGCACTATAACCGGCACCGGTCTGATGTTAGGTTTTAATTTATCAGGCTGCAGTGACGATTCCGGTAATAGCGACAAGTCTTCAACTACATCATTCAATCCGAATGCCTGGCTCAGAATCACTGAAGACAACAACATTACTATCATCGTTGCCGAATCGGAGATGGGTCAAGGCGTGATGACCTCCCTGCCCATGCTCATAGCCGAAGAACTGGAAGTAGATCTGAACAAGGTAACGACCGAGCGCGCCCCGGTCGACCCGAAGTTCGGAAAACAGAAGACCGGTGGAAGTACCAGCATACGGGAGGCCTGGCATCCATTACGCCAGGCCGGCGCAATCGCCAGGGATATGCTGATTACAGCCGCCGCTACCACATGGAAAATCGCTGTATCTGATTGCAGTGCCAATAATGGCCATATAGAACATACAATATCCGGTAAGCGCCTGAGTTATGGTGAACTGGCACCCCTGGCAGCAACCCTGCCCATCCCTGAAACTGCATTCCTGAAAAACCCGGAAGAGTTCAGGCTGATTGGAAAAAGCGTTCCTTTATTGAATGGACCGGACATGGTTACCGGCAAGACACTATTCGGGTCGGACGTCACCCTGCCTGATCTGCTGGTTGCCACTATTGCCCATTGCCCGGTATTCGGCGGCCAACTCACCAGTATGGATGACAGCGAAACCAGAAAGATTCCGGGTGTACAGGATGTTGTCAGGATAGACAGCGGTGTCGCAGTTGTAGCCAGTCACTACTGGGCTGCACATAAAGGACTACAGTCCCTGAAGCTGGAATGGGACACGAAAGGTAATGAACGAATCAGCGATCAGTCTATCATGGATCGCTTCAGCAGCCACCCGGACACAGCAAATGAAATCCTTTCGCAAACCGGTGATCCGGGTGCCGGGCTGCAACAGGCGAAAGAGATTTTGGAAGCATTTTATACCACGCCATTTCAGGCACATGCGACCATGGAACCGATGAACTGCACAGCCCATGTCCATAACGGCGAATGCGACATCTGGGCGCCGACGCAGTCTCCCGATGATGCACAATATGTTGCCAGCACCTATATCCTGTCTACCACTGAAAAATTATTTGCAAAAATCAGACGCAAGATAAGTGATGTCAGGCTGGATGCCATCAGGGTTCATACCACACAGATGGGCGGAGGCTTTGGCCGCCGGCTCGAGACGGATTACGTGGCTGAAGCGGTACAGTTATCACTGGCCACAGGCAAGCCGGTCAAACTGATCTGGTCTCGCGAACAGGATATGCAACATGACTTTTACAGGCCCCTGACCCACCACCGGTTAAGCGGCGGTCTGGATACAAATAGCAGGATTTCAGCCTGGAAACATCATGTGATCGGACCATCACGAGGTAAGTCGACCGGTGGAGCTGAGCCGATCATCTATGCTGTCCCGGCATTCCAGCTCGGGTATACCGAAGATAACTATCCGGTCCCGACCGGGTATTGGCGCTCGGTAGGCAGCTCACACAATGGATTTGTTATCGAGTCTTTCGTTGATGAACTGGCATCCAGCGCCGGTGCTGACCCTTACCAGTTCCGGGCCGGCCTGCTGGAACACTCACCTCGTAACCTGGCCGTGCTAAGACTGGCTGCAGAAAAATCCGGCTGGGGAAGCCCGCTCGCCGAAAACACCGGAAGAGGTATAGCAGTCTTTGAATCCTATGGTTCACATGTAGCACAGGTTGCAGAGGTTACAGTTACTCAATCCGGTACTGTCAGGGTAAACCGCGTCGTCTGTGCTGTCGATTGTGGTATTGCGGTCAACCCGGATACGATCAAGGCACAAATGGAAGGGGCTGTCGTGTTTGGGCTGACTGCCTGCCTGAAAAGCGCCATTAATATCGAAAAGGGACGGGTTATGCAGAGCAACTTTCATGATTTTCGGCTGCTTCGAATTGATGAAATGCCTGTTGTGGAAACGCATATCGTTGTCAGCGATGAAGAACCGGGCGGTATCGGAGAACCCGGCGTCCCGCCAATCGCGGCTGCCATTACAAACGCGATTTATGCTGCAACCGGAGTGCGTATTCGCAGGCTGCCGGTGTCACCCGCCGACCTGGCCAGACACTAATCCTGTTTGCCAGTATTACGGACAGTCTTAAACGAAACTAGACGAATTCATTCCAGAAATGCTCGTCTTCTGACAAGCGTTGAAACAACATATTCGACTCTTCTGTATTTTTATCGATTATCCTGCGTATATCCCTGTACCAGTATGGATTGAAATACAGCCTTAGTAATATATCGCCTGTCATTCTGGTGAGCCTGGACCTGGAATGACGCGCCCTGTAAATAAACCCTTTAAACCAGTATTTTTGTTCCAGCGGTATCGTGTCCTGTCGGCAGATAGGATCCCGAAAACCGGCACCATGATGATAAATCATATCTCCATAGATACCGTACCATACCGGATGCAGGTTTTTCCTGTTGGAGCGTTTTACCGGGTACCAGTCAATATTATTTGCTTCCAGCTTCTGTAACAGGTTGCCACCTGTATCTGTCACCCAGGTATCACTCATGTTTTTCCATTCATAGCCGGGCTTCCAGTCACCTTTTAGCTCTCTCCAGAATTTTACGGTCGTTGCACAATATAAGGGGTGCGGTTGAATATCATCCCCGTTCTCGCTTCTCTGTACCGCAATGAGGTGATGCTTTTCTATCAAATCACGTGTTTTTGACAGGTATTCGGTGACTGGAAAGGCATCACCATCAAGAAATACCAGTAGATCATCATCATCGGCATCCTTGCAGGCAATATCAGCGAGGATATTCAGCTTGATCGAATGGCTGTATGACATATAACAGGCATCGACACCCTCGGTAGATACAAAATCAAACTGATCCGAGACATCTTTATCGATACCACTTACAAAGGCATATATCTTGTAATTCTCGTGTGTGTACAGATCAAGATATTTTCTTTGCGGGGCTATCCATTTGTCATTACCCCAGTGCACTGTAAGAATATAGATCATGATTGATATTCAATAAATATTGTTTCAGGTGTATCGGCCTAATGGTCCAAAATAAAACATTATATTATGTATAGGATTTAATCAATCGCATTTCCATATTTTTTACATTCACACCTCAAATCCAAGCTGGGTAACTTCAGAGATTTGCCTGTCGTTGAACAACCTGATATTCCTGTTTTTATATCTTCCTGTTGATGTTGGCTTTGAGAGATTAACCAGGCGACGGCATTCCTCGTCGGTTGTCTTGATATCCAGAAATTCGAGCAGCCTTTCCAGCTCAGGCTCGGGATTTTGGCAATATTCATCATAATTCAGCAAGTAGAAGTTGGAACCCAGGCTGTTACGGGCTGTCTCAATTGCCTGTTTATTACTGCGAATCCAGTATTCCAGTTGCATGTAGGGGATATTATCCTTCTCCAGATTGACACTCAAATCGTAACGATAGCCCCAGTATCTGAGCTGTTGTGTATTTGTACTAAAAGCCATATCCAGACCATGCCTGATAACATGTATGTATTTCATGTTCGGAAAGTAGTCAACCAGTTCCTGCAGAAACAAATGACTGATCGGCTCCTTCCAGCCCCAACGCGTCAGTTGATGCTTCCCTGAACACCAGTTTTGGGTAAACGCATGAATCAGCTCCTTTCTTCTACCCGACTTGATTGTCGACTTCCGGTACAGTGCTGTTATATACCTTATGATATCGGTCAGTGACCAGCCTTCCCCTGTCATACGCCTGGTAAACATGGATAGATAACGATCAAAATTCTCACGTCCTGTCGTTCTGATCCAGTCGGGCCTCTGGAATATTCGGGTAAACAGCAGACTGTCATTCTGCTCGTCGATCTCGTCTCCCAGATAATATCCCAACTCCATCAGGGTCTGCGCTATCAGGCGTGTACCACTACCACCTAATGCACCTATGACCACAGGATCTTTTTTTAACAATTTTGTTTCAGACATTTCCATATCGCACCACAGACTTCCATAATTAGTTAAACAGGCGCTTGATCAGTTTACTCATACTGCCTATCACTGATGATTTCCTGACATCCCTGGTTTGTACTGGTTGCTCTTCGCTCACATTCAAACCTGCCGCAATGTCGACCAACGGATATAACACCAGATCCATCAAGGTGATATTGCTCTGCAATTCACTTCTAACCTGGTTAATAACCTGCATGGCCAACAGCGAATGCCCACCGATTTCAAAGAAATTATCGCTTGACCTGATGCTGTCGATATATAACAGCGATTTCCATATTTCTGCCAGCTTCGTTTCCTCTGGCGACAGGGATTCAATCGCTTCTTCTGCAATACGGCTTTCCCCGAATGGCTCAGGCAGTTTTTTTCGGTCTATTTTCCCATTGGGTGTCTTCGGTACTTCCGCAAGTTCTATAAAAATCTGCGGTAACATGTACTTGGGCAGTGACTGGTTAAGATAGGATCGCAGGTCTGTCGAGGTCAGTGAGGCTTCATGTACAGGCACATAATAAGCCACCAGGCGACTATCTCCGGCACGTACCTCATGGATGGCCACAACACTTTCCTGTATGGCATCATGCTGATTCAGAATGGATTCGATTTCACCCAGTTCAATACGGTAACCACGGATCTTGACCTGGGAATCCAGGCGCCCATGAAATTCGATATTGCCATCCACCAGATACCTGGCTCCGTCACCCGTTCTGTAGAGTACGCTTTGTTCACTGGAAAAAGGATTCTGCACAAATCGCTCTTCGGTCAATTGCGGTCGATTCAGATAGCCTTTAGTGACACCTTCACCACCGATATACAACTCCCCGGGTACTCCCCATGGGGCCGGCTGCAGCGTCTGATCAAGGATATAGATCTGCGTATTGCCAATCGGCTTGCCAATGTGGACCGGGGCTGCAGGATCTTCTATCTGACAACAGGTAGACCATACGGTGGTCTCGGTCGGTCCATACATATTCCAGACACTGGCGGCCCTGCTACACAAATCACCAACCAGGTCGGCCGGCATCGCCTCCCCGCCACACAGTATCTTCAGCTTGTCAGAACCCAGCCAGCCTGATCCGATCAGCATACGCCAGGTCCCCGGCGTCGCCTGCATGACGGTTGGCTGGTATTCCGCCATCCGCTGTGACAATCGTATTCCATCCGATGACTCTTCGGCATCAACTATAAATACGGATGCGCCTGATATTAATGGTAAATACAGTTCCAGTACGGCAATATCAAATGACAGGGTCGTAATCGCCATCAGCCTGTCTTGATCACTCATCCCGGGTTGTTCCTGCATCGTGCACAGGAAATTAACTACACCCCGGTGTGGCACCATGACACCCTTGGGTTTACCGGTCGAACCGGAAGTATAGATGATATAAGCCAGATCTTCCGGGGTGACATCCACTTCACCAGTCAGTTCGGAACTACTGGCAGTTATAGCAGCCTGGTCCGTATCCAGGTTAATGAGCTGCAGGCCCTCGACGGGCAGACCTTCCAGAGACTGGCTATCAGCCACCAGATATTGCAGACCGGAGTCCTCGACCATGAAATGCAGACGATCTTCCGGAAATTCCGGATCCAGCGGTACATAAGCGGCACCGGTTTTGAGTATTGCCAGTAAGGCAACCACCATATCAACCGAACGTGTAACCGATAACCCGACCAGCGAGCGAACTTCAACTCCCTGCTTCTGTAAATAATGTGCCAACTGGCTGGAACGCTGTTCCAGCTCCTGATAACTGAGCTGATGACTGGTATCCGATACGGCAATGCTGTCAGCTCTGATCTTTACCTGCTCACTGACCAGATGATGCATGCATTGTTCTTTCGGATAGGCACGCCCGGTCCGGTTCCAGTCGTCCAGCAAATTGTGCCGCTCGGATTCTGTCAACAAGCCCAGCCTGGACAGGCTGCTATCCTGCTGCGCAAGAATTGATTCCAGCAAGTTGACATACAACGCCTGCCAATGCTCAATCGTCTGCTGATCAAACAGACTCTTGTTGTAGGTGCATTCCAGGTTGATATGCTCCTGATCCAGCAGCACATTGAAGAACAATTCAAATGTTTCAAAATGTCGGGGGTTTGAACCCTGGGTTATGTCGAGATTCTCGAAGTGTATACCACTGGCCAACTGGTCGATATTGAACACGACCGAGATTAACGGCAGGCGCGCAGGATCATGAGGAAACTCCAGATCGCCGACTACCGTTCCGTAGGTGCACAACTGATGCTCAAACGACTCCAGCACTGTCGACTGGGTCGCTGTCAGCATCTCACTAAACGACTGCTTGCCATCGATCTCGATGCGCAAGGGCAGGAAATTCACACAATGTCCGACCAGATCACGGCCACCGACCAGGGTTTGACCGGCAGCCGAAATACCGACATTAAATTCCGACTGGTAACTGAGACGATGTATCAGCACATTAAATACTGACAGCAGCAGACTGAATAAGGTTACTTTTCTACTCGATGCCAGCTGCCGTATGCGGGTCGCCAGGGTATCATCCAGGCGTTGCACTACCCTGTCTGCCTGATGGGTCTTTAATGGTGGTCGGGTATAGTCCAGCGGCAAATCAAGTGCCGGTGCCATATCAGCATGCTTGTCAACCCAGAAATGCCTGTCCAGTTCACGCTGTTGCTGCTGTTCTTCCTGGCATAACCACTGAGCATACTCCCTGAATTGCATCGGCTCTGGCGGCAGCTCACCGGTAAGCTGTGCACTGTATAGCCGTCCGAGATCAGTTAACAGTGCGCCGGATGACCAGCCATCACAGGCGATATGATGAACCCCCAGAAACAGCACATGCGCCTGTTCAGACAATCGATACAGACATAGCCTGTATAATGGACCATTTTCAAGGTCATAGGCTGTTTCCACATCCTTGTCAGCGTCTGCATGCAAACGTGCCTGTTGTGCCTCAGGTGACAGGGTTTGCATATCAATACAGCGAACTTCCAGCTTATCAAGATGTGCACCGTAACGCGCCTTCCCTTCCTGACTGACAGTCAGACGCAAGGAGTCATGACGGTTAATCATCAGCAGCAGGGCGTGATCCAGAATTTGTTTATCGAGCGTACCGGTCAGTTGTAATGTATTGGACAGGTTGTAGGCACACGATGCATTCTCTCCCAGGCAACAGGACAGCCAGACTTCCATTTGCCCATCGGTCAGGAACTGTTCTGCCGTCATTACAGCAGACGCCGGTATCATAGCTTCTGGCCGGGCAGTAGACGGCAGGAAACCACCCTGTTGCAGTGCTGCGACACTTTCTATAATAGCCAGTTTGACTGCTTCAAAATCCTGATCTGTATGTGCCGTTGAGAAGAACGATGAACGGCCTTCGGTAATATGGATACCCTTGTCCCGCAAATGATAATAAAGCAGGGTTGAATATTCCGGATGGCTGGTAAACTTGATATGGAAAAATGAACTGAAGGTCTCCACATGCAGCGGGGCGCCCATATTCATAAAGGCGTCATTCAGATCCTCAACAAACCGCTTCGTCCTGTTATTAAGCTGCTGTTGCAAGCCGGGACCCTGTTCACGCAAGTGCAGCAGTACCGCGCGGCAGGCAGCCAACGCCAATGGATGCCTGACAAAGGTACCTGCAAACCAGGTCACACCGGCTTCGGGTATGGAACCGTCACCGAACTGCCACATCCCCCCATCGAGGGCATCCAGATAACGATGATCTCCACTGACGATACCAATCGGCAGCCCACCACCAACCACCTTGCCATAGGTCGCAATATCCGCCTTGACATCGAACAGGGCCTGCACCCCTCCCGGATGTGAACGAAATCCGGTGATCATTTCATCAAGCACCAGTGCAATATCCAGCTCTCTGGTAAGCGTCCTGAGTTCTTTCAGGAAACTGACCGGCTGCGTGTCCGGGTGACGACTCTGTACCGGTTCAACCAGAACTGCCGCAATGTCTCCGGCCTGTTCCCTGATTACCTCCAACGCGTGATTGTCGCCATATTCCAGTACCAGTACCTGTTCAACCATGTGCGGCAGAATACCTGGCGCCACCGGTATCGGACGTGCGCGATCACCCATGCTCAAACGCTTGACCAGCACCTCATCAAATATACCGTGGTAGGAGCCGGCAAAAATCACAATCTTGTCCCGTCCGGTCACGGTTCTCGCGACCCGAATCGCGGCCAGTACGGCCTCTGAACCGGTATTACAGAATGCCATACGCTCCATGCCGGTCATTTCACAGAACAGGCTGGCAGCCTCTCCGGCCAGTGGCGTTTGCGGGCCGATCTCATAGCCTTTGTGTAATTGCTCCTGAACAGCTGCACTGATAAATGCGGGTGTATGGCCAAACAGGTTGACACCAAAACCCATGGCCATATCGATATACTCATTGCCATCGATATCCCATAGTCGGGAACCCGCAGACCGTTCTGCAACAACCGGATAGGCAATTTCTTTCCACAGCTTTCGAAAACCTGAAACAGTACGGGCGTCAGCGAGCTGTTTCCTGTTGGACTGAACCAACTCCCTGGAGGCCCTGGTCTTGCCGACGATACTTTCGATTAATGTATCCAGGTGTTTTTGTTGCTGCGCAGTCAGCCCTGAGCTGGCGCCGGTATCGATAGCCTTCCACGGCCCGGTCGTGATTTCAGGCTCATCGGTAGCCATTAACTCGCTGGCAGTGACCGCATGTTCTGATGTTGCTTCAGTCCCGGTCACAGGCTGTGCCAGCACTCCGCTGCCGGGCACCTGTTCAGCCTGGTTCTCCCTGATATAGTCTGTCAGGGCCGCCAGGTTTCCGAACTCCTCCATAACCTGTCTAAAGGTAATATTGACTGAAAAGCGTTTTTTTAATGCCAGGCTGACCTGGGTCAGCGCCAGTGAGTCGAACCCCAGTTCCAGAAAAGAAACATTGGGCCTGATCTGACCGGCTGACAGACCGCTAAGTTCAACCAGGATGTTTTTCAGCTCCTGCTCTATCGATGATTCGGTATCTGCCGATGCAGGCCCGGCCGAATCGGGCTGCTGTGTTGCATCCGAAACCTCCGGGTATAACTGGTGGATGGTAGCCTTATGATGAGGTTTGCTTTCCCCCTCTATCCAGTAGCGCGTACGCTCGAATGCATAACCAGGGACTGAAACATGCTTGCGCTGTTCGTACTGGTAGTACTGGTCCCAGTCGACCTGCCCCCCTGCCGACCAGAGTTGACCGAGTGCGGATACCAGGCATGCCTGATCGTCGATTTGCTCTTTTGGATACCGGATACTGTTGATCACGGCATGCGTGTCTTTAACCAGAGGATGCTGCCTGACAAAATTACACAAGGTCCTGCCCGGCCCCATTTCGATAAAGCAGGCATTCTCTCTTTCCAGCAGTACCGCAAGCCCATCATAGAACCTTACGGTTTGGCGTAAGTGTTTTGACCAGTAGGCCGGATCAGTCGCCTGTTTATCGGTAATCCAGTCACCGGTCAGGTTAGATATAAACGGTATTTCAGGACGTGAAGGATTCGCAGACCTGGCCAGTTGTTCAAAGGGCTCCAGCGCAGCATCCATCATCGCGGAATGGAATGCATGTGAGGTTCGTAACTCCTGGTAACCTACCGATTGCTGTTGCAGGGTTTCCTGCAAGGCCTGCACAGACTTGTGCGGTCCGGATACCACCGTCGCATTATTAGTATTGACGGTGGCGATCGAAATATCTACCGGCAACAGTCCAGACAGCTCATGTTCGGGCAGGGAAACCGCCAGCATACTGCCCGTGGACTGCTGCTGCATCAAACGTCCCCGTTCGGCCGCCAGCCTCAAGGCCTGCTCCAGGGTAAATACACCACTCAGACAGGCTGCCACATACTCACCGATACTGTGCCCGATCATTGCTGCAGGCTGTATACCCCAGCTCTGCCATAAACGCGACATCGCATATTCCGTTACGAACAGCGCGGGCTGGGTATATTGTGTCTGCTGCAATTGCTCGGCTGCCTGCTGCTCCTCGCCCGGCTGCGGATACATCAGTTGACGTATATCGGCTTCCAGTATGTCTTTCAGGAACAGCGCACAACTGTCTACCTGTTCACGGAAAACCGGTTCCGATTCGTACAGGCCACGGGCCATATTGGAATACTGTGCACCCTGACCTGAAAACATGAATATATGATCATCGCACACGGCATCCTGACGGCTTACAGCAGACCAGCTATCCTGCTGTGACAGACTGGTGTCACTCGCCTCACTGGAATTCCTGACCACCGCATAACTGCGACAGGTATAGGATTGACGATGCTGCTGCAGGGTATAGGCCACATCAGCCACTGACAGATCGGTGTTCGAACCCAGGTGTCTGCTCAGCTGTTGCTGTGCATCAGACAGCGACTGCTCGGTCCTGGCTGACAGCGGAATCAGTTGCCATGCCCTGCTGTCAGATGACGCACGGGTATCCGTCCAGCCTTCCAGTATGGCATGGAAGTTCGTACCACCCAGACCGAACGAACTGACACCGGCAAGGCGCTGTTGCTTGTCTTCCGGCCAGGAGGACATCTTGTCATTGACATAAAACGGGCTATTGTCGAAATCGATTTGCGGATTGGGACGCTTGTAATTAAGCGATGCCGGTATTTGACCATATTTCAGTGCCAGGGTGGTCTTGATCAGACCGGCGATACTGGCTCCGGCATCAAGATGACCGATATTGGTCTTGACCGAACCAATCGGGCAGTAGGCCTTCTTGTCCGTATATTCGCGGTAGGCCCTGGTCAGGGCAGCGATTTCTATCGGGTCACCAAGCGCTGTACCGGTACCATGTGCTTCGATATAACCCATATCTTCAATATTGATGTCTGCCAGTGACAGGGCATCACCAATCACGGCAGCCTGACCTTTCAGACCCGGTGCGGTAAACCCGATCTTGTCCGAACCGTCATTATTGATCGCGGTAGCGCGAATCACTGCATGGATACTATCTCCATCAGTAATGGCGTCTTCCAGTGGTTTGAGTACGATGAAGCCCATACCACTACCCCGAACCATGCCCTTGGCATCAGCATCAAAAGCACGACAGTATCCATCCGGTGACTGGGTTCCACCTTCCTGGTAATGGTAGCCACTTTGTAACGGCACCTGGATACGTCCACCACCAGCCAGTGCAACCTGGCAGTCCCCGGCCAGCAGACTCTGACAGGCAAGATGTACTGCAACACCGGATGAGGAACAGGCAGTCTGCACATCGATAGCAGGGCCGGTCAGATTGAGCTTGAACGCCACACGTGTCGCAATATAGTCTTTCTCACTGCTTAACATGCTTTGATAGTCATCAAAGGCATGCAGCATTTCCGGATTGGCCGCAAACCGGTCGAGGATATAGGTATTACGGGCAACACCGCCAAACACGCCAACCTGAGCACCTTCCTGTCCGCTTACTATACCTGCGTCTTCGAGTGCCGCACTGGCACACTCCAGGAAAATACGATGCTGAGGATCCATCAGCGCCGCTTCGCGCGGATTGTAGCCGAAGAATGATGCGTCAAAACAGTCTGCATCATCCAGCCAGGCGCCGGCCTTCACGTAATCCGGGTCACCAAGGGTTTCGATATCGATACCGGCCGCGATCAATTCATCGCGACTGAAGTGATGGATCGCAGACTGACCTGAATGCAACAGCTCCCAGAACTGCTCAACAGAGTTAGCCCCCGGAAATCTGCATGCCATGCCGATGATGGCTATTTTGTCGGTCAAATCATCCATTTGAGGGGTCGAAGGAATACTGTCTACTTGTTCTGCTTACGTTGCCGGCGGTTACTCAATGCAGATCGGCGTTTTCCGGATTTGGCTGCCATCCTGGCCTGCCCTGCCGGTTGATTATATCCCAGTCTGACAGCCAGGTCCCATGTTGGTTCGCTTAAAAAATCATCGTTTTCAACACCCTGCCAGGCCTCAGCTACCTTCGGATTAATGGCCTTGTGTGCCAGCAGGTTGGTATCCCCCATCGGGATCGATACCTTGTGCAAACCATCAACCATCTTGCCCTGTATACCATCATACGGATTAACCAGGTTTTCATGATAACCGAGCCCCAGGGTCTGACATAGCCTACCCATTTCAGCGGCAGGATCATTGAGCATGTCCTCAAAACGCGTACGAAACCACCGGTCCTCAGGTATCGTCTCCAGAAAGTTGACGATATTTCTGTGGGTAATCAGCCACACCAGTTCACCCAGCCTCCTCGGGCTAAAGGGTTGCTCACGCAAATACAGCACCTGCTCCATGTGGTAACGAACAAATGAATTTACCATCGCATAGGGATGGCGAACCAGGTGAATATACAGGGGCTTGTCAAAATCCTGCTCGGCCTTCTCCAGCGAGCGCATATCCAGACCATAAGACGGTGATTTGTCGACCAGCATCTGCTCGCCCAGCCAGCCCTGCAACTCGGCAAAAAACGCCTGAGTACTCAGGTTCCTGTCCTCGAAGTCAGACATAATCGCGGTGGCCTGATCCGCATCGCAGGACTTGATCTCCATAATCGCCCTAATAGTGCCTTCCCGCCACAATTTGTATTTCCCGGAATACGCCTGTTTGCGTTCCTGCAAGGTATTAAAACCCAGTAACTGCAACTCGGCCGCTGCGAACAGATCAGGATGCCCGGCCAGCATAACCCTGAGCAGGGTGGTACCTGATCTGGGTGGCGCCAGGATAAAAATAGCCGGCGGATTTTTCCTGACAGCTTGTGTTTGTATCTGCTCCGGCAACATCACAATACAGGATTCCATGCGCTCGATATCGTTATTAGTCAGCTTGTCAGATACATTACTTTCACTGCCTGCATGAGCCGCGTCGCTTGCTGTTCCTGCAAACCTTTTCTTTACCGCGTCAGTGTAGTCTCTTTCAAGAAACCGGGCATAACTGGACACGGTAGGCGATTCAAATATGGTCAACACATAGATGAATTCGCCGAGATCTTTTTGCAACTGACCAATAATGGCTGCTGCCTGTAACGATGTACCACCCAGATCAAAGAACCGGTCATTGATACCAACCTGCTCCAGCTCCAGCTCTTCCTGCCATAAATACACCAGGTGCTTTTCAATATCCGTCGTCGGTGTAACATATGCCTGATCCAGCACCGGTCTTTCCCTGCCGGGTCTGGGCAAGGCCTTGCGATCCAGCTTCCCGCTCACGGTCAGGGGCAGGCTGTCCATCAGCATGAACACCGATGGAACCATATGTTCGGGTAGACTCTCTTCAACAAAGGTACGAACATCAGTAAGCGAGAATTCTGCTCCGGGATTCAGTACCAGATAAGCGACCAGTTTCTGGTTACCGGGTTTATCCTCTCTGAGCAACACCACTGCCTGCTTTATCGAAGGATGTTTTTCAAGGTGCAGCTCGATTTCCCCGAGCTCTGTTCTGATGCCGCGGATTTTTACCTGGAAGTCTATACGCCCGAGAAACTCAACCGCACCGTTATCGCGTTTACGACCGATATCACCTGTTCGATACAGTCGCTGCCCCGGTGCTGCCGGATCCTCAACAAAACGCTCGGCTGTCAGCTCCGGACGATTCAGGTAACCACGCGCCACCTGGACCCCGCCTATACAGATCTCGCCTGCCTCGCCATCCGGGAGCGGACTTAGACTGTCATCCAGAATCAGGATACTGGTGTTTGCGACTGGCCAGCCGATCGGGACCGTTTCTTCGTGATTACCACGCACACATTCCCACCAGGTCACATCAATCGCAGCCTCGGTCGGACCGTAAAGGTTATGCAGCTGCGCATCCAGTGTCTCGAAGAAGCAGTCACGCAGATCCGGTAGTAATGCCTCACCACTACAGATGACATGACGCAGGGATCGACAACTTGTTGCCAGCCCCGGTTCGTCCAGAAACAGGCGCAGCATGGATGGAACAAAATGCACGATACTGACCGATTCCTGTTCGATCAGCTTGGACATATAGGTACTGTCTTTATGACCGTCCGGACGCGCCAGCACCATGCTGGCACCGGTCATGATCGGCCAGAAAAACTCCCAGACAGAGACATCAAAGCTGTAAGGGGTCTTCTGCAGGATTCTGTCTGATGCATCGGCCTGGAAATGATCCTGCATCCATTGCAAGCGGTTACAGATACCCTGATGGGTATTCATAACCCCCTTGGGCATACCGGTTGAGCCCGAGGTATAGATCACATAGGCGAGATCATCCGGCTGGATATCTGGCACAGTCAGCTCTGCTGAAAAAGATATTATCGCCTGCCAGTCGCTGTCGACACTAATGAGGTTATGCCTTGATGAAGATAAATCCGGCCTCAAGCTTTCCTGGGTCAATACACAAACCGGGTCTGCATCACCCAGCATCACTGACAGTCTTTCTTCCGGGTATTCGGTATCGAGCGGGATATAGGCTGCACCGGCCTTCAGTATCGCCAGCAAGGCGACGACCATTTCCGGGGCGCGATGCATATACAGGGCAACCAGGCTGCCCTTATCCACACCCTGCTTGCATAAATAGGCAGCCAACTGTGTGGCCCGGCGATTGAGGTCTTCGTATGAGAGCGCTTGACCGTCATAGATAACGGCTGGGTGATCCGGTGTGCGCGCTGCCTGCTGTTCAAATAATCCGTGTAATAGCATAGGTATTGAGTGCCTTTAACAAGGATATAAGACTCAACAGTATGGCATAGCCTGCACCCCTTGTTCTGCTGCTCCGAGCATAGATCCTGATTCAGACCGGGATTGTAGCACCTTACCGGCTATATATCAGTTATTCCTCAGTTTACCTAACCACTTGGCCAGCATGGATTTTTCCTGTTTACCGGTCACTTTTTGCTCCATCAGTTTATCGCATTCCCTGGCAACTGCTTTCAAGTCTTCCTGGTAGATCGTAACCGCACTTAGATTGACTCCAAGCGTTTCACGTATCGTGGCCAGGGCCTGCATGGCCAGGATCGAATGACCACCGATAATGATAAAATTGTCGTCACGACTGACCCCATCGACCCCGACCAGTTCAGACCAGATCGCGGCCAGTACCTGCTCGGTTTCCGTCTCAGGTGGAATTATATCCCGGGAGGCGGTATCCACGGTTAACGGGGATGGCAGACGGTTACGATCCACTTTCCGGTTCGGCGTCAGTGGAAACTCACCCAGTTCCACAAAATGTTGCGGAATCATGTGATCAGGCAGTATTTCCCGTAGCGAGTTTCTCAGGCTGGTCGCGGTAGCCTGTGTCCCGGCACGAGACCTGTAATAGGCCACCAGTCTTGGGGCATCTCCCTGCTGGGTATAAAGACTGGTAACCGCCTGCTCAACAGACGGATCCTGTTCCAGTGCCGAATCGATCTCGCCCAGTTCTATGCGGAAACCACGCAGCTTGACCTGATGATCCATCCTGCCCATGCAGATGAGCTGGCCGCTCTCACCGAGACATCCATAGTCACCGGTACGGTAAAGCCGCTGCTTGCCGACTCCTGGAATATCAAGCTCGACAAATCGCTGCCCGGTCAATTCAGGCCGGTTCAAATAGCCTCTTACCACCCCGTCTCCGGCGATACATATCTCGCCCCGAATACCGGCAGGAACCGGTCGTAGCCGCTGGTCCAGTATATAGATCCGGGTATTGGCAAGTGGTTTACCTACCGGTATCTGCTTCTGCTCCTGCTTTACCTGGTAACTGCTGGACCAGATGGTGGTTTCAGTTGGACCATACATGTTGATCAGGGAAGTGGTATGGACCAGCTCACGGGCCAGGTTTTCTGTCATGCTTTCTCCGCCTATCAAAACATTTTTGATGCGGGAAAAAATAGCCGATGTTTGTGCATCCGCCAGCAGCATACCGGCCATCGAGGGTGTACATTGAAAATGGGTGACCTGGTATTTATCCACCAACGCAGGTAATGACATGGAAGCCTTGCTCTGCTCAGCGACCTTTTCTGCAACCAGTTGTTTAAGCTCATTCAGGTATGGCAGGTTCTCCAGTACCACGTCGGTATTAACACCATAATCAATCAAGCAGGCTATCTCATCAACACCGGCCTGATTGACCCGGCTGATCATATCCAGACAATCCTCAGGCGAGCCGAACAAACCACTGGTACTGAAATAACGTTCGAATGCAAATTCAAGCAGATCATCGAGATCGGCATCCGAAATAGCTTCGAAGTATTCATCCAGTGACTCACCCGTTTCCTCTGATGTTGCCTTGAATGTCGGGAAGTTCCACGCTGCTTTCTTGACCAGGAACATGGCGCTGGCCAGATATTTTTTCATCGGCGCCCTGGCAATTTCCTTTGCCTTTTCTGTAGAAGTACTGACCAGTGTGTGCAGCATCACCACCACATGGCCCTGCCCCGGATGCCCACATTGCCTCCAGGTACTCCGGTACAGTTCCAGTTTTTCTGCCAGCTCTTCTATCGTCTGACCAAGCAGATGGGTCAATATACCCGCACCTGCTTCGGCGGCCTTGACGAATGTTTCCGGGTTGCCGGCAACAGTCGCCCATACCGGCAACTCCTTCTGCACAGGCCGTGGCAAGGTGGATACCGTTACATCCCCCTTTGGACCAGGTAGAACCAGTGTTTCACCTTTCCATAAACGACGAAGTTGCTCGAGCGATTCAAACAGGATGGTTTTGGCATTGGTAAAGTTTTCGGGTTTGATCACAAAGTCCTCGGGTTGCCAGCCCGAAGCTACTGCCATACCGACACGACCATCAGACAGGTTATCCACTACCGCCCATTCCTCTGCGACACGCACCGGATTATGCAGTGGTAGCACACAACTACCGGCCCTGATTTTTACATTTTTTGTGGCCACCGCCAGCGCAGCACTGGTGACAGACGGATTCGGGAACAAGCCACCAAAATCGTGGAAATGACGTTCCGGTGTCCACACAGCGGTAAATCCGTTTTCATCGCCATATTTCGCACTTTCCAGTAACAGGCGATACTTGTTTTCGTTGCCCTGATCATCCGGGACCAGGTTCCAGTAAAACAGACTGAAATCAACCGGTCTGATGGCAGGCTTACTGTCAGGAACTTCATACCTTTCGGGTTCAACATAAAGCACAACTGTGAATCCACGTGTCAGTGTCCAGAACAACTCCAGTACCGAAATATCGAAGGAAATACTGGTTACCGCCAGCCAGGTACCCGGTTCGGGATGCTCCAGCACATCATCCATACCCGAAAAGAAATTCACAACATTGGCCTGCTCGACCACCACACCTTTGGGCTGACCTGTCGAGCCCGATGTATAGATAACATAGGCCGCATTGGATGCATCAGTATCAAGCTCGGGATTCTCACTGCTGCACTGCTCGATCTGATCCAGGTCCTTTCTGTAGTTCACCAGTTCAAAATCTGCTTTTGTATCCCCCAACAGACTGTCGTCGTCGCTGATCACCACCTTCGATCCGGAATCCTCGACCATATACTGTATCCGGTGCCCTGGATAGGCCGGGTCCAGTGGTACGTAGGCGCCCCCTGCCTTCAGGGTTGCCAGCAAGGCGATCATCATCTCAGTAGAGCGTTTCATATGTATGCCCACCAGCTGTTCCGGACCGACACCCTTGCCGATCAGATAGTGGGCCAGGCGATTGGCGCGCCTGTTTAGCTCCGCATAACTCAGTTCATCCTGGCCACACACCAACGCCAGCTGGTCAGGCGTTTTGGCTACCTGCCCGGCAAACAATTGTTGAATACCTTGCCTGTAGTCAACCTGCTTGCCTGTTGCATTCCAGTCAATCAGCAGGGACTGGATATCTTTCTGATCCAGCAGATTGACATCACATAGCAGCCTGTCCCGCCTGGGTAAATCCGAAACCAGCTGCCGAAATTGCTGCTGCATGATCTCGATCTGCCGGGCAGTATGCACATCAGCATGATAAAACCATTCCAGCCCGCTGAAATCATGCGCCGGGCGTATATACAATGCGGCAGATACTGCCGGTATTTCATCCTGACCCGGTTCACCGGGGACAGCCAGAACAACCGGGAAAAGCCTGTCATCGGTATAGTAAGGTAAACTCCTGAGCTCAGGAGTACGTAAAGGCAAATCCGAGGCGAAGACGAGGTGCGTCTGAACTTCCCGGTACCCTGCCTCAATCATCCGGCAATGATCAGCAAACCCGGTTTCTGAATTAACATCATGGATGAACGGGATACAAGTCTGATACAGATTGTGGTTCTTGCTTTCATGCAGCGCACTTACATCCAACACAAGGCCTGTGCTTTCATTACCGGTAAGACGGTATAGATAGGCAAGCACAGCCGCCAGGAATGCAGGCATCATATCCAGACATTGCCTACCCGACAGTCCGGACAGTTCAGGCAGGTCCTGATGCCCTGCCCGGATCAGTGACTTGTTATCGACTGCCTGGCTGTCTCGTACATACGGCAGCGTTGTAAGCTGAAGCTCAGTCAGGTGCCTGATCCAAAAGGCCTCTTGCAAACAGAAGTCTCTCCTGGTCTGCAACCCCTTCTCCAGAAGGGCCTCCTGGCCGGTATCCAGGCTATCACCAATATTCACGCCCGCGGCAGATAAAAATGCCCCTGGCTTTAACTCGCGAACTGACTGATCTGGCAAAACTGACAGACTGATATCCCTGGTCGCCGTACTGAACACAATGTTGCTGTCTGAATACGATACCAGCGTACCGGCAGGCATATTCGAAGATTGCTCGAGTACATCGGCCTGCCTGACAATCAATTGCCGATCATTGACCGGCAGTCGGGCAAGCCCGACCGGGTTGTAATAAGGCCCAAATTCCAGGGCACGTGTCAGTGCAGATATGGCTTCGGCCGGGCCGGACAGATCGATACCCAGTGACATTTCCTTGCAGGGAGGGCAATAGCTAGCCTCATCCAATTGGTGCGCAACCGGTGATATTTTATCATTTTCGATATCATTCAGCAGTTCATTGAAGCAAGCCAGCCCCTGTTCAAGGCATTTGATATTCAGGCTGAAGGCGGTTTCATCAGTCGCAATCGGAAAGGTGTGTTGCTTGATTATATCGCCCGCATCTGCCTGCTCTGTCATCTGATGCCAGGTGACACCATACTCAGCTTCCTGGTTCAGGATTGCCCAGACAGGTGCATTAATACCTGCATACCTTGGTAAAGGGCCATCATGAAAATTAATGGCCATACGAGCCGGTAACTTCAGGACCTCTGCCGGTATGATTTTCAGATTGACGATACTGAATAGATAATCGAATTGATACTTGTCCAGGTCTGCATAAGAACTACTTGTATGTTCACGGTATTCCAGGGAATGCTCATTACACCAGGCTGCAACATCCGGGTCACTGGAGATGACCAGGCTGATGGTATGATCACGATCGAGCAGCTGTTGACCACACTCAATCAATAGTGACTGCTGACCAATTAATACGCAATTGAATTGTTTGCTGCTCGCGGACATCGTTGTTACCCGTGATTAGCGAACGTCATGTTCTAAACGCTGTTGTCCATATGAGTTCTCCAGCCACTGCCTGATACGGGCCGTCAATAACTCGCGTTGTGATAAAAAAGTATAGGTGTGATCCGACAACCTGTACAACTCAACATCAAGCAAATCCTCAAAATCCAGTGTAGGGAAACTGTCCCGAATCTGCCCCGGATAATTGATCATCCATAATTCCGAAGCCGTAAACAGAAACAGCATATGGACCTTGCGACTGATCAGTTCAGCATAATCCTTTATGGCTACATTTTTGTCCGGCAATTTCCAGAAATAACTGTCATCTGCTTCCGGACCACTTATCACCTGTTTTCGTGGTTTCAGTTTTCTTAGCCACTTTTTGATAAAGTTCTTCCATTTTCCGGCAATAAAAAGTTTACCACTGACTTTTTTCACCTTCTCCATCAGCTTGAGAAAATAGGTGTGACGGGTTGGATAGGCATACCCGCCCATAAACACACACCCGGTAACACGCTCATCGGCCACTGCGGCACGATGCGCATTGTCGGCACCGGTACAAAGCCCGATCAGTATGAATTTTTCCGATCCTTTCTGCTTCCCGAGAAAATCCATTGCCTCCTTGATCTCGCCAACAGCTCGTTCCTGATAACTCGGGTTGGCTTTTCTTGTCTGACTGTCACCGATGGCAGACAGATCAAACCTGAGTACCGTATAACCCTGGTCAGCTATGTCCCTGGCCATTTCCACAGCCAGCCTGTGCGGGCCAACATGATGAATCAGGCCGGAATTAAGGATAATGACCGTAGGCAAACCCTGCTTTTGCTGACTGGCTTCCGGTTCAGTGACTACCCCAACCAGTGAATTTCCCATGCCGAATGTATAGACCTTTTCCACATCAGCCCCCATCAGCAAGAAATGTTGCAATACTTTGTAACAATACCGGAGATATCAGTGCCAGCTTCAGTGATTCGACACCATGCCAGACATCGTCATTCGGGACATAGTTACAGACTACTGGCAGATTCTTTTGTTGCATATTTTCCAGCAGGCTCTTGTAAACAGGCTTTTCTTCCGTAATAGTCAAACTGATGCTGCTAGCCTGCATGATTACGTTGTTCAGCTTCACACCCGATATGGATTCAAGTACCGCATCCGGAAAGTGAAACCCGAAGAACTCGTTGCCTGTATGAGGCATTTCCGTGATAGAGTGATTGATTCGGTCTCTATGCTGTTCCAGCAATGCCTGCTCCATATCCATCATATCCTGCACATAGGCCTCGCCATCAGTCACCGGATCCCAAAGTACCAGCTTGTTCAGCCTGGTTTCTGATGATGCCAGTGCCGCCAGTGCGGCCCCGAAGCGCACCCCGATGACCGACAGCCGGGAAACAGCAGACATATCCTTTAACTCGGTAAGTGCGGTCTTGATATCCTGCAGCCACTGACTAACATCCCCTTCATCGGTCCGGCCTGCTGAGTTTCCGGATCCATAGTAATCAAACCGCAGCACATGGAATCCAAGGCTGGTCAATCTGCCGGTTAACTGGGTCAGCACGCGATGAGTACGGATATACTCCTCACCGGTTGGGTAACAGATCAGCACCGCTTCATCACGGTATTGTTGTGCGGCAGGTGGATGGTATACGCCGTAAAGCTGCTTATTGGTATCACCAAAAAAAAACGGATTCATTCTCTGTTTTCTCTCCCCACCTTATATAATTGGTATACCAACACGTATAGGCCTTGTACACCACATGCATTGTTCTCAGCATGCTTCCATAACTTAGTCTTCAAACTAGTGCGTATCCCGGCTTGGCAATAATGCTTGCTGAAACACGCTATTCCGGGGATCAGCCGACACGAAGCAGAATTTTTTTCTTTAAATACATGCGCTTATATTATAATCATATTAGTAAAGAATAACATGGCCATAACCGCCCTGTCGAGCTGTCAACCAGACCGATATTACACCAGGAACCGTGTATTTTTCCATTACATATTTAGGGTTTAGCAGGCGGGCCGCCCGCCCTGCCTGGACCGATAACTTGACCCTGACTGATGCCTAGCCTGTATCTCAGGCACATCAGGATGAAAACTCCGGAACCGGTTATGAGAACAAGCATAGAGCCCAGTCCGGGGATGCACCGGTTACTGGATATTAATTAGCCACCTGTCCAGTCAACTACCCACATAAACGGATATAACCGACGTTGCGCTACGACAGCGACAGCATTGAGCGCTTCATGCCTGCAATGCGTAGTGCCCAGCCAACTCTGACGGGTGTGCGACATGCGGCAACACCCCCGCTTCTGACCGGAGGAATGTGAAATCAGTCACATTTTTACCCATCCTGTAGTCGTAGCTGTCTGTCGTCATTGTTCAAAAGGTGACGTATGACACAAAGCTCAGCCGCGTTTTGAACGAAGATATCACACAGGAAATGGTAATAATACCTTGATATCAATAATACAGGTACTTGCAGATGTTACGGACAAGCACAAAGCTCACGAATGTTATTGCACTCATTTTTGCCAGCACGCTGCTCACTGCATGTGGTGGCGGTGGCGGTGGCAGCACTGCCGATGATGGCGGTGGCGGCAATCCACCACCATCCGGTTCAGGCTCTATCACACTATCCTGGGTTGCACCTGCAACCCGCACAGATGGTAATCAGCTCTCACTGTCTGAAGTTGGTGGATACAAGGTATACATAGGTACCAGCTCAGGTAACTATAACGCTCCGGTCGATGTCGGGACTGCTACCACGCACACTTTCAATGATCTTGGACAGGGCAACTACTACTTGGCCGTTGCTGTTTATGACACCAACCTACAGGACAGCACACCATCAGGTGAGGTCACAGCCGCGATCAACTGAAAATAGTCAGACCACGGAAATAGATAAAAGGCACCCTGAATAAACCGGGTGTCTTTTTTATTGCATATACACTATCTGCGGCTGACTCATACCCGGCCTTGTTATTTGATAATTTTTGCCGGTTTTTCAATTTTCGCCCACAAATCGGGCTCAGTTGATCCATCAGATTCCTTCATCAGCTCGTTATACTGATTGCGCTGCACATAAACACGCAACATCAACGCTATCATGCACCACATACTGACCGCACCTGTGGCCGGATAGAAGGTCTGTGAACCGGTCGAACCGATCAACTGCGCCCCGACAAACGCAAGCGTACCGCCACCAATTGCAATATACAGCTTGTTGGTGCTGTCTCGTAGCAAATTAATCGAAAACCGTACAAAGATGTAGAACAGCAGGAAAACCGGGATGGATAATATCCAGCCATTATCAAACAGTAGTTGCAAATAGGCATTATGCGGGTGCGGAAAGGCCTCGCGGAAGTTTCTGCCCAGGTAGGCACTCAGGCCACTCCTTTGCATGCCCTTGCGGCCCCAACCGAATAATGGTTTATCACCGATGTAATCGATCACGTACGGCCACATAACAGTCCGACCGGCCGTAATGGTGTACAGATCGGCGCCTCCCGTGGTCGATGTCATGGTATCCGCGTCCAGGTCTTCGTGCCGTTCTTCTGCGGTATCCTCTGTAAAGCCCTGGGTCATTCTTTCCATGACCGAGGGAATTGCCAGGCCAATCAGTAATACAGCCAAAGGTGCGAGAATCAGGAACTTGCGCCATCGATAATAGGTCAGCACCACAGCAACGGCAATCCAGGAGACAATCCCGATACGACCTCCGGTCAGAACCATACCCAGTGCCGTTACCGCACATCCACCCAGGGCCATAAATGACAGGAACTTGTTGGTCAAAACTTCACGATAGGCATAGATGGCCCATGATGCACCGGCCAGCATGATGGCCAGATCCGAGCGGTAGTAGCCGATTTCCCTGTCGAGCACCCTGGCCGCCCTGTCCTTCAATGCATCGCCATCTGTAATTTCCGTGAGCGGCATCCATCGGATAACCTGCAATGCCAGAAGCACGTTTAACAGCAGGATAGATGCGTATGCAAACTTCAGGCGTTGTTCATTGGTACAGCCGATATAAATCAGAAACGCCGGAACCAGGTACTTGAATGTATTGATCACATCATCGACAAACAGGCCAAATACACTCGGCGGTTCGGCACCCGTACCGAGCGCGAAGATGATCATCTCTTTTGGATCAATCAGCTCGCGAATTGTGGCAATCACGATAATGGCGATATAAAGCTTGAAATACCTGCTCAGGTTCTCTGGCATATCCCATTTCAGGCCATCACGTTTCCTGGACGCCAGATAGGCCATCAGGATAAAGGCGAGCAGGATATTCCAGAAGTTCATGCCCGGTATACCGAGCATGGACTTGGGCATATCCGGCCGCTCGACCAGTGCCATCAGCACAATCAGGCCACACAGTGATTTATACCAGTCCTTAAACGCGTATAAACAAAGAAACGGTATCGCCAGTGAAAGTAAATATAAACGCATGTCTAGGAAGAAACACCGGAGAATGCAGACATAAACCTTGGTATCGCAGCATTCAAGGTATGATTCTCCAGATAATATAGCCTTACTTTATCGGATAACGTCAACCATGCCTGAGCATCAGCGCATACTTCACTAATATCAGTGGCAAGTTCATCCACTGTATTGACCACTCTACCAAGTCCGTTTACTGCAATGATATGATCCGGGTCGAATGTCGTGACCACAGGTATCCCGTAACTCCAGGCTTCCATAAAGGTAGTCGGAAAACCCTCGATGATCGAGGTACAACAAAGGACCGATGCCTGCATGAATAACCCAGGCAAGGCCGCTTCGGGCACCCTGCCGTGCATGGTCACATTTTCGATGCCATCAGCCCTGCTGATCAGGCCATGCGAATAGTCAGACTCGGTATTCGGGGTACCTACGACATCAAACTGATATTCAGGGCACCGCTCGGCCAGATCCAGTAACCACTCCAGGCGTTTGACATCAATAATACGTCCTACCCATAACACCTTGATATGTTCAGGATCAGGTGCTGCCGGGGCCTTGAATTCATGCTCTGAAGGTCCCTGGAAGGGCATCGGTATGACTGCGGATGGTTTTGCAAAGGTATCTGACATCAGTTTTTGCTGGGTCGTGGTCTGCGATATCACCAGATCTGACTGCTTCAGTCCATAACGGTATAGCGCACGTTCCCGTCGCACCGGTAAAAACGGCAGATCCGCAACACAATCGGCATCACTGGCGACACAAAATACAAATTGCCTGCGTATGCCTGCAAATCCCCTGCAACCCATCGCCACCTGCCCGGTTTCGCTACCGGACCCCATCTGGATATAAAGGGCGGCATTGGCCTTTTTCATCGCCGACCACAGAACGGTCATACGAGGATGGAAAAACCTCAGACCCGGCAAACCCGCGTCCTGAGAGAAACTGCTGATTACCGTAATGCCATCATGTTGTTCAACATCCTTCTGGCCATGATCATAGGTAATAAACGCGACGTTCAACCCTGCCTCAACCATACCTGTGGCCAGGGCTACCAGTTGCTTTTCCACACCGCCCAGGTATCTGGGTACCTCAGCACCCGATAGCAGGTCATAGCACTTTAACCCGACAAAACAAACATCATGGGCAACACTCAAGCCTGTGCCTCCACAAACATATCCTGTAACGACTGTTCCAGTGAAATCGCCGGTTTCCAGGTCGTTGCAGACAGGATTTTGCTGTTATCGCCATAAACCCGGTCAAGATCCACACGCTGAAAGCGGCTCTTGTCGATCTCAACCGTATGCCTGTTCTCGCTGTATGCCGAGAACAGGTCGATTAATTTTTCTATTTTTGTTGGCTGTCCGGTACACACGTTATAGCTCTGTCCTGCTACACCGTGAGTAGCAAGTATCCAGTAGGCTGCCACTGCATCACGAATATCCAGAAAATCGCGTTCAGACTTCGTGTTACCGACCTTGATCACTTCAGCACCGGACTGAGCAAACTGTTTGCACAAGGACCCGGCAACCCATTTATCCGGCAGGCCAGGACCAATCAGGTTGAATGTTCTGGCGATAACCACATCTATTCCGTATTGCTCACCAAGATCCAGTGCCAACCTGCTCTGCGCCCACTTGGAACGGCCATACACGGATTCACCACCAACAGGATCTGTTTCAGATAAATAACCGTCTGCCTTGCTCAGGTACTCGGCAGCAGAACCAACATTCAGGAAACGAATCCCCTTTTTCCCTGAGCCTGCAAGACCACGTATCAGGTTGACGCACGCCGCCACATTAACATGCCACTTATCAGCATCTGACATGGGTGAGGTTACAGCGGCCAGATGTATAACGAAATCTGGCGGTTCATCCTGCACCAGTTGGTACACCGCGTTATTCTGGGTCAGATCAACAGCGTAGTAGGCATCCAGCCCTTCCGGCCCGTTTTCTGAACGCCCCTGCCCGACAATACGGGGACGATCTGGCAACTGGTTCAGATAATCGACCAGGTGTTTACCGGTAAAACCGGTGACACCGGTAATCCACACCGTTGAGGTCACGAACTGCCTCCGAGAAACATGCCTTCCTGCTGCTCGAATTGCTGCTGTGCGAGCGCATAGTCATCCATGCGGCCGATATCCAGCCAGTAACAGTCATCTTCACGATACAGGGCTACCTTGCCTCCGCTTTCGTGTACCTTGAGCACCAGGTCAGGCATATCCAGGTACTCTCCCTGCTTGATATGTTGCATCGCCCCCTTGCCAATGACATTCACCCCCATACTGACCTCATAATGGAAAGTCGGTTTCTCACGAAAACCCTGGAACCGGCCATCTACATCGCTGTCGACTACGCCAAAATCGATTCTGACGTCGCGCTTGTACACCCCGACCGTGATATCCGCCTGTTCAGATTCGTGGTAGTCAACCATTTTGCCAAAGTCCAGCGTGGTCAGCAGATCACCATTCATGACAATAAACGGGTCGGTCAGACCCTCTATTTCTGCTAGAGGCGCTGCGGTACCCAGCGGTGCATCCTCGCTCGAGTAGGTGATGTTCAGCCCGTACTTCGAACCGTCCCCACATACCGCCATAATCAACTCGGCCAGATAGCCGGTACAGATATTGACGTCGGTCAGCCCGGTTCCCTGAAGCTGGCGTAGCAATATCTCGATAATCGGCTTGTTTCCGAGTGGAACCAATGGCTTGGGGAATACCGCTGTCAGCGGCCTGAGCCGGGTGCCTTTACCACCAGCCAGAATAACCGCCTTGGTTTCTCGAGTGCCGTTTGCAGCAACCATAATTTATCCTCTCATTATTGTTCGATTGCAGCCACACCGGGCGTAAAAAGCATATCCGCAATACATGACATTGTCATGAACTTGACAACTGAATGCAAGAAAAAGTACGTAATATCAGTACTTTTAGGGCATCAGCGGATTGAATATTGCCACCCGGATTGATACCATACGGATCGGTTTGTCAAATGGCTACAAGGTCAAAAAAACGCCACACTCAGCCAATAATAATACCCTGAACACAGATTACGGAGCCTTGTGTGAATAACAAGTACAAGTCCATAGCGGACGTTCTCGAAACCTTGGGACTGGACAGCAACAAGATCAATCCCGAATTGCCCATCGTTTGTATACAGGGGCTGGGATTTGTCGGCACGGCCATGGCCGTCGCGGTTGCCAGCGCCAGGGATGATCAGGGCAAACCCTACTTCAATGTCATTGGTGTTGACCTGCCCAACCCGGCCGGCGAGGACAAGGTCAAGCAGATCAACTCGGGTATCCTGCCGATCGAAACAACCGATCCGAAACTGCAGGAATATTTCCAGAAGTCGCACCAGCAAGGCAACCTGATCGCCACTACTGACTCGGCTGTTTTCTCCCTCGCTCAAACCATACTCGTCGACGTGCATCTGGATGTCATTGATAACGCCGGTGAGTTCGCGATGGGCCTGGTCGATTTCAGAAAGGCACTGCAGATGGTCGGCGAATACATGCAAGCTGATTGCCTGGTGATCATCGAAACCACCGTACCACCAGGTGCCTGCAAATATGTCGTGGTTCCGGAGTTACGCGAGTGTTTTGAGAAGCGCGGGCTCGATCCGGACAAACTGCTGGTCGCCCACTCCTACGAGCGCGTGATGCCGGGAGATGAATACCTGGATTCGATCATCAATTTCTGGCGCGTATTCTCGGGCTACACACCTGAGGCAGGTGACCGCTGCGAAGACTTTATGTCCAAAGTCATCAATATTGAAAAGTACCCGCTCACCCGCCTGCACACCACCATGGCCTCGGAAACCGCGAAGGTAATGGAAAACAGTTACCGCGCAATGAATATCGCTTTCATCGAGGAATGGAGCCGGTTTGCAGAAGCAGCCGGATTCGACCTGTTCGAGGTGGTCAACGCCATACGGATGAGACCAACCCATAACAATATACGCCAACCCGGTTTCGGTGTCGGTGGTTACTGTCTTACCAAAGACCCGTTGTTTGCAGAACTGGCTGCCGAGAAACTGTTTGGACTGGAAGGCATCAAGTTTCCTTTTTGTACGCAGGCAGTACAAACCAACCGGGTCATGCCACTGGTGTCACTGGACAAACTGAAAACACTGTTTGACGGCAAGCTCGAAGGAAAAAAGATTCTGCTGCTCGGTATCAGTTACCGGCAGGACGTAGGGGATACCCGCTATTCGCCATCGGAGACCTTCGTCAGCAGTGCACAGGAACAGGGGGCTGAGGTCAGCTTCCATGACCCGATGGTCCCGTACTGGGCTGAAATGAATACCGAAACACCAAAAGAGATTCCCGACCCGTATGTCATGGATGCCGTTGTCCTTGCCGTACCGCACCGGGAATACCTGGAACTGGATATCAAGTCCTGGCTGGGTAATGCCAGACCGATTATCCTGGATGCCAATAACGTCCTGAGCGATGCCAAACGTGCCGAACTCAGGACCAACGATATTACTGTCTATAGCATAGGGCGAGGAGAAGGTTTGTGAGCAAGATTCTGATTACAGGTTGCGCCGGCTTTATCGGTTATCACTTATCCAGGTATTTACTGGAGAACGGCTACGAGATCGATATCGTTGATAATTTCTCACGCGCGGTCAAGGACCCGGAACTTGAAAAGTTGATCGAGGAACCGAAGGTCAATGCGATCACCCTGGACCTGCTGCAACCGGGTGCACTGGATACGTTGCCGGATGATTACACCTATATCTATCACCTGGCCGCGATTATCGGTGTCGCCAATGTTATGGACCGTCCCTATGCGGTACTGGATGATAATGTACGCCTGGTCTCAACCATGCTGGCCTTTGCCGAACGCCAGAAAAACCTGAAGCGTTTTCTGTTTGCGTCTACCAGTGAAGTCTATGCCGGCACACTGAAGCATTTCACACTGGACCTGCCTACACCGGAATCCACGCCCCTGGCGGTAACGGACCTGAACCATCCGCGTACCTCATATATGCTATCCAAGATCTACGGAGAGGCGATGTGTAACCAGTCACCGGTACCGACCACCAATTTCCGGCCGCATAATATCTTCGGCCCACGCATGGGCATGGCGCATGTCGTACCCGAACTGCTGAAAAAGGCCTACAACGCAGAACCAAACTCGAAGCTGGAAGTATTCTCTGTCGATCACAAACGCACATTCTGCTATATCGACGACGCGGTCAAGATGCTGAAAATGATGGCCGAGTCTGATAACTGTGAAAACGAGACCCTGAACCTCGGTAACCAGATACCTGAGATTACCATCGGTGAAGTAGCCGATATCGTTATCAATACAGTAGGCACTCCATTGACACAGGACCCTCAACCGGCACAACCCGGCTCACCACTGCGCCGCTGCCCGGACATGACCAAGGTCACCGGCCTGATCGGCTACGAGGCCCAGATTGGTCCGGAAGAAGGGATCAAGCGGACCTTTGACTGGTATAAAGAAACTATTTTCGATGCCGGTGGTATTACCGCAAAGTAAAACACCCTGCTACATGACCGGATAGTACTCCGATTACCTGAGCGGGTGGGCGCAGTCAGCGTCCGCCCCGTCTGGCCTGGGCAAGTCTGAGCCAAACCACCCTTGAACTTCCTGAAAAGTGATTGAAAGCCCGAGTCATCGCGCTCTTCAACACGGGCGCGTATTTCCGCTCGATGAAGAAGTGTATGAAGTAGGACAGCAGGACCATTAACAATACGACCAACATCAACAATATGTATTTGTTAACCGCTTCAGAAAAGGTGGTTAGCAGCATAAAACCGATGTTCTGGTGAATCAGGTAGAGTGGATATGTCAATATGCCAACATAATAGAAAGAAGGCCTGGCCAGCAGGTATGTCTTCTTTAACGACACCAGAAAAAACAGGACAAAGAATGAAAACAGAACCGTCGCAATAATCTCAAAGCTGAATTCAGTATTGAATTTAGCATTCATGTTGGGCAGGTCCACATATGCATGCTGGAGTACCAACAGAAAACCGGTCAATACCAGGAACAGTTTTTTCAGGTCCATACCTTCATGGCGAATCAGAAAGAATACAGCACCTGCTATAAAGTACCCACTCTGCGCCGGGATCAGGAAAAAATTCAGAAACCCCGGACCGCCAAAATTATTCAGAACCACACTTGCCATCGTCCACACAAATAAAAACAGCTGGATCCGGTGAATCTGCTTAATCATCAACAAAAGGAAAATCAGCAGGTAAAACCTCAACTCGACCAGCAAGGTCCAGTAAACCGCATCAATATGCTTCACACCCACAAAGGAATGAATCATGGTCAGATTAACCAGATATTGCTGGAATGTCGCACTGTATTGCGGGCCCTGGTATATCAGGATGCAGATAAATGTCAGCGTCACGGAAAACCAGTACGCCGGGTATAAGCGGATAACACGGGATATGACAAAATGTGAGCTGTCCCTGTTCAACGCAGTCATCAGAATGACAAAACCGCTGATAATGAAAAACAGATCTATTCCCAGATAGCCATACTTAAATATTAATCCCATCACCGGAAACTCGATCGGACTATAGTCACCAGCTGCAAAGCCACGATAGGTATAGTGATACATCACCACTGACATTGCCGCCAGGAATCGAAACAGGTCTATCTCATAAAACCGGTATTTCTCAGCCATTCCTTAATCCCGTATTAAAGCACTTTTCTCAACTGGTTAATCCAGAGACGGTAAGCATGCTGATTCAGATGCAAACCGTCTCCTGTATGAAATTTATCGGCAAGGTTGCCGGAATCATCAGTCAACAGGTGATTGATTTCCAGATAGTCGCAGTTATCGGTTTGACCGCAAAGCCGGGCCAGATGCCCGTTGAGTGCAGAAATCCGGTCGTTACTCCTGTGCCTCACCGTCAGGCTGTCAGTATCAACAGGAAAAATTGCCGCCAACACAATTCGCACCTTACCAGGGACACCGTTAAGGATATTGTCAATATTTTCCAGTATTTCGCTATTGGGACGCCTGATCAGATCATTCGTCCCTACTGATAAAACAACCGATCTGGCCTGCTTGACTGACTGATAGCGTGGTAGTCTCGTTTTTACACCCAGGGTCGTATCACCGCCGATGCCAAAGTTGACTGCTTGCCCATTCACACATGTGACACAAAGACGCTGTACGATGCTGTCTCCGAAAAACAGGACTGAACCCGCCGGTACCTGGGCATCCACACCCTGGTGATAACTCAGCATTTCATCATAAAATTTATTTGGTTCTGCAGGCAAACTACCCATCCTTAGTTTAAGCTGGTCTAGTAAATCCGTTCGCATGAGAGCAAAAACCAATAGCAAATGAATGACCAGGATATATCCGGGAACAATCCAGCGGCCAAAGCGTCTTCCTGATTTACCAGGCCTTGATGGTGTCGTCCTTGTTTTCATGGTTATTCCATAGCCGAACTGGTGGCTAACATTATCAAATAATGACGTATGATCCCAGATGGGATTGCCGCATATTAGCTGTTTTTTATATTCACATATAAAAAATAACGATATTCACAGCAAATCACGGTATAATAGATAGAAAAGTATAATTAGCTTACATTGTTTAAGGAAATAGACACTAAAAGACTGTGCGACAGGCTGGACGGAACCATCACCTCACCTAAGCTGTAGTAAAACGTGAACCGTTCGTTATCACACAGACTCAAGCCGGGATGGCATCGTGATATCTATTGAATTGCGACCTATATCACTGTATCAGGGCCTATTTACACTAGAATGCTATCAAGTTGGTTATTGTTTATGTCGATGTATAACACATCATAGTCATAAACTGTATTTGCTGCTTATACAGCACGGAGATAGAAATGTTCAAATACGTCAGATTGTTTACATTGTTTGCATCGCTAGTATTAGTTTCGATAGCGCATGCGTACAATCCACCCATTGGGATTCCTGCTCCATCGTTTGGTATCGATGAACAGGCGCCTGCATGGCCAGCTGAATGGCCAAGCGCCCAGTCAGCCAATCATTACTACATCGACAATTCACACCCGCAGGCTACGGATTCAAACAATCCGAACGGTTATCCTGACAAACCAAGGCTGACCATACCAGCTGCCAATTTCTCGGCTGGCTCTTATGTAGAAATGAATGGTGGTCCGTATACCAATACCATCGGCCCACAGTTCAACTGTACCCAGGCCGCCCCCTGCTGGCTGCGTGGTGGTAGTTCAACCAACAAAACTGTTCTTAATGGTGGCAACCTGCGTATCAGGGATTCGAGCTATCTGATTATTGAAAACTTTGACCTGAACGGTGGCACAGGTGGAATCGGTGTAAGTGGTAATAACACACACCATATCTCTATCCGCAATTCAAGCGTTCAGAACAAGCCATGGCCGGGTGGTGCCACAACCGCTATCTCCCTGGTTCCTGATACAGGTGGCAAGGTTCACGATATCGTTATTTACAATATGTATTTTGCTGAACTGGGTGACTGGCAGGCTCAGACAGATACAGATTATCATGGCGTTGGTCCCAGCCTGTGGGGTAGGGACAGCACCACCGAAGAATACAATATCTGGTTCCTGGACAGCACCTGTTATCATATTTCCGGAAACTGTATCCAGGTAAACGGTGCCAACTGGCCTAACAGCTATCAGTATCTGCACCATATTTATATCGGCCGCATGACATCACACTCTAACAGACAGTCCGGTCTGGGCTTCAAGCAGTGTCGTGATGTCGTTGCCTCAGAAAACCTGATCTATGACCAGCGCTCATTCGGTGCCCAGCCGGGCAGTGCTGTGGTTATCCAGTATGGCCAGGAAAACCTCTGGCTGATCCATAATACGATCCATTCCAGTAACTTCGGGATCAGGCAGTCAGACACCCCACCTGCTGCAGCGAACTTCAATACCTATTTCGTTGGCAATACGATCCACAACATTCATCCTCAGAATCTGGCCAACTACAACCCGAACGACGCATGGCGTCCCGGCCAGGCCATTTCATTCTGGCACGGCAATACCGTCAGACATGTCGTCGATAACACCATTTATGACGTTCATGGAGGGATCACGGGCATCTATGACGGTGGAATGGAACTGTCGGGCAACCTGATCTCGGAGATTGATTCACAGGACAAGTTCTTGTGGATTGATCATCCTGCCAAGAATGGCAACGCCAAAATAAACGACAACCTGTTCTTCGACTCTGATGGTGATTTCCATATCAAGTGGAACTGGACAGATTACTTCAGCTTGTCTGACTTCCAGAATGGGACCGGTCAATGTTCTAACTGTACAATCGCCGACCCACGCTTCATTGATGCCACTAACCAGGATTTCAGACTGGGCAATGACTCTGCCGGCAAGTCCATGAGAACCAACGTCGATGATGTCTATACAACATTCTTCAACCTGTATGGCATCGATATCAGACGTGACCCTGCCGGTACTGCCAGACCTGTTACAGGTGGCGCTGTCGGTGCGTATGAGTCAATCGACCAGGGCGGTGGTGGTTCCACACCATTACCTTCACCACCTAGCCCACCACCGCTGCCATCAGCAACGGTAACTTCAGGCTAATACTGAAGCCAACAAAAAAGGCCCGGTTCCGCCGGGCCTTTTTTTATACCGGTATGTTTTATGAATTGTCTTTCTTGATATGTTGGTCTACATAAACTGATTTACCCATCCGGGTCAGTTTGATCTCTTCTACCACCCTGATCGTGAAATTCAGGCGATCGTCAAACTTCCTGCCCATATTTTCCTGTATCCTGACCTGGTCCGTATCGGTAAACCTGCCAGCAGGCACAATTTTCAGTTCTGCAACACCTGGCTGATCCTGATAAAACTGGAACTGCCGGACATTGTCAAAGGTGTCATCATGCATATTCAGGGAAGTCCATGATATTTCGGCACCGTCACTGGCGATCAGGTATTCCTGTGTACGGTGTCCCTGTATATCCCTGATAACAGGATGATTCCGGCCACATGCCTCACAGTGATCCGAAACATAGGTGGCAAAATCTCCTGTCCTGTATCTGATAAATGGCATGGCCTTGTTGATAAAACCCGTCCCGACAATCTCGCCTCTTTCCCCCGGCGTTGTTACCGCTTTGCCGTGTTTATCAATCAGCTCGAAATAGCCATAGGTAGGCCAGACATGGTAGTCGCTTGAGTGTTCACACTCGGATGCACAGACCAGCTTTTCTGTATGACCGTAACACGAGAAATAGCGTGTTCCGAAAACCTCCTCAGCCAGTTTCCGCTGATCATCATAAATAATTTCTGATTCTGCGATGATACCCCTGATATTCCCGGGTGCAGCCATGCCACTGGTCTTGAGATAACGCGCTAACGCTGCGACAGATGACGGATAGACATGTAAATAGCAGCTCCCTAGTGTAGCCACATGGTTTATGTATCGACCCATATTCTCTTCAGTCATATGAAAATTACTGTAGTAGTGATGCCTCAGTAAAGGGTCGTATTCATGCCTGAGTCCATTACGATCTGCTTCGACCACTCTTCCCCGGAATACTGCCATAGTATCCCCAAGACGGTATCCTGCCCGCGACCAGCTGGAAACCAGATAGGCATACTCTATTGCCGACCGGTTGGAGCCGATATAGAACTGCATAGGCATACCGGAGGTACCACCGGTCGATACCAGGTCGACATTCCGGTCGTCCGCTGGTACCGTCAGCATGTCTTCGGAGTGCCGCAGCAAGGTCTCCTTGCTAATTATTGGCAAGTTGGAGAACTGACCCAGGTCAGTAAATTCATCGGGGTGAAATCCTGCATCGTCAAACTGTTTTCTGTAAAAACCAGAATTCCTGTAGGCATGAGCGCAGATTTCAACTAATTTCTGCAATTGATACCGCCTGATCTGCTCTTCACTCCACCACTGTGAATCATGCAGGAATGCATACGTGTTCCGATATTGCTTGCCAAACACATAACCCAGGGGTACCAGGCCGATCAGCCTGCCGGCCAGTGACTTTAGTGGTGCAGGCAAGGCCTCCCACATATTCTTTTTTGATATGGCTAGTTTCATGATGCAGGCGATATAAATATCCTGAGAGAACCAATACAGTCAGACGGAAATCCTGGCAAGGGTTTCCGTATCCTGCCTGATAAAAATACGATACCAGATTTCCAGTATCAAAATAGACCAGAGACGTGTCTGGTTTCCATGCACTTCATAGGCTGAGCCGGAAAGTGCCTGTAGCGCTTCCTGATTCAGGATACCGTCCTGCACAAGAACACTGTCATGCAAATATATTTTTACCAACGCAGCCAGCCATTCCTGCACGGGCGAGCCAAACGGTTTCTTTCTTCTCCAGACTATATCCTCTGGCAGAAACTTGCCCGCAACCTTTCTGAGTACCTGCTTCCCTTCATGACCATGTATCTTGTTGCCTACTGGCACTCTTGATAAATACTCGATAACCCTGTGATCCAGGAATGGTACACGCACCTCCAGGCCCACTGCCATACTGAGCTTGTCCGTCCGGGAAAGAATATAATCCACCATACGATACCTGGCATCGATTGAAGGTGAAAAATCTGTACCCGAGTGTTTTCCATTTTCCAACAGTTCGTCCAGGTCACGATCAATATAGGTATGCCGGTCAATATCCGATACAGCTGAACCGTACAGATCAGCCCTGTTCTCCCTGGTATTCAGGGTTGACCACTTCATGAATAACTCTTTTTCATTATCAGTCAATACAGCTGACAATGCCCGATGTTTCAGATTATCGTGCCTTGTATCCAGAAACTTCCTGGCCAGACCCCTCAGTACACCCGGGGCTATACGCATCCTGTTCTGGATTTTCTGCAAGCAATAGTACCGATAGCCATACAGGAATTCATCTGCACCCTCACCTGATAAAATAACCGTCACGTCTTCCCGTGCAAATTCACATAATTTCGCATACGGCGGCAACAGGTCTTCAGAAACCGGCTCGTCCATATGCCAAACCAGTTTGGGCAAGCCATTCACAGCATAGTCATTCCCGCACTCAATAAAATGATGATCAGTGTTGACATGTTGAGCGACGATATCGGCATAACCACGCTCATCGTGACGACTTTCTTCAAGTTGATAACCGACACAGAAGGTCTTCGGTATGTGTTCCGAATCCAGGTTTTTAGCCAGCAACGCAGTCACGATACTCGAGTCCAGTCCACCACTAAGAAAGCTGCCGAGCGGTACATCACTCACCAGCCTGTCTTTTACAGCAAGAGTCAGAATACTTTCCAGTTCTTCCGCTTGCTCATCAATACCTTTATTTTCAGGTGTAGGCTCTGGTAACTCCCAGTATTTTCGTATCGCAAGTTCACCGGATTTATACGTTGCAATACATCCCGGTTGCAGCTTTTTAATTCCCTTGAACATTGTTGACGGACCTGGCACGTAGCCATAGGTCAGGTAATCATCCAGGGAGGCCATATCCATGGCCCGTTCCACTTCAGGCAACTCAAGCAAGGACTTGATTTCTGACGAAAATGCAAAAAAATTGCCATGCCGGATGTAATATAGCGGTTTGATGCCCAGCCTGTCTCTTGCGACAATGGTATTACCAGTCACCGTATCGAACAGACAAAATGTAAACATACCGACAAAACGGTGTATTACCTCCTCACCCCATTCTTCATATCCGTGTAATATCACCTCTGTATCAGAATGCGATTTGAACTCATGCCCTGCCTGCTCAAGATCCTTGCGAATTTCGGCAAAATTGTAGATCTCACCATTAAAAACAACCCATAACTTACCATCCTCGTTACACATGGGCTGGTGGCCTTGTTCACTCAGATCTATAATCGACAGACGCCTGTGACCTAGAACAACACCATCCCCATTGGTAAATGACTTGATTCCGCTATCATCAGGACCACGATGCGCAATCACATCCAGCATCTTTTTCATCAGATCATGATCATTCTTTCCAATTATTCCTGCGATACCACACATATACGTTCTTTCCCAAGCTTGTTTTTATTATGCCGCGACATCTCGACCAAGATCTGCCGCTCCGGCATCAGTACTGTGTATCTATAGAGCATTTACCCGATTTCAGCGCCTTATACATCGAAATAAATTCTCCGGCTACAATCCGTTTATCAAACTTCTTTGCCAGTTCTTTTTCATTTTT
This sequence comes from uncultured Gammaproteobacteria bacterium, assembly GCA_947258795.1. Taxonomy (GTDB): domain Bacteria; phylum Pseudomonadota; class Gammaproteobacteria; order DRJJ01; family DRJJ01; genus DRJJ01. The sequence continues at coordinate 45,978 of CAMYJU010000005.1, forward strand.
ACTCATTCTTGTTGCCAACTCAGTATCGTTCAGCAATTTCATGATTGCATCAGCAAGCTTACCCGGGTCCCTGGGAGGTATAAACAGGCAATGCTCTCCGTCCTTCATCCAGTCAGCTGTTGCACGCATTCTGGTGGTTATCACCGGCAAACCGGATGCCATAGAATGAAAAACCACCATCGGCATTCCTTCTTCATGATAGGTTGGAAATACCAGCATATCCGAACTTATATATGCGTTGACCGTATCATCTTCCGGGATATATCCTGTAAATGTCACTTTGTCTTTCAGGCCGTAATCAAGGCTCATCTTTTCATACTTTTCCTTTACCGGCCCGTCTCCGGCAAATACCGTATGAATATCCCTGTCTTTCAGGATAATCTTCATCGCCTCGATCACCTCATTCAGTCCCTTGCTCTCGATAAATCTGGCAATAAACAGAAGCAAAGGCACATCCTCAGGAATCCCGTGCTCCTTACGAAAATCAATTTTTGCTTCATATCGGTCAAAATCCAGCGCATTCTTTACAACCACAAAACAGTCTTTCGGGAACTTTTGTATAAAGTTTTCCTTTTCCTCACCTGACAGAAGACATATCACATTGGAGCCTCTGATAATAATCCATATCAGGATACGCCAGAACCTACCGGCATTATTGAGCAAGGCCTGGTCACTGCCATGGAATTTGGTTATCACCCTTTGCCCAAGCAATCTTGCTACCGGTACAAAGAATATATCCCTTACTATGGCCCTCTTATCAAATGACGAATTAAACTGGACCATATCCGGCCTGACTTTAATGATCATTACAATCAGTTTGAACAAGTCGCTTAAGCGGCTGACAATTTTTGTAAACAGACTTTCATCATGGACTCTCCCACCATAGATAAAGGAATGCACATCGATCCCCTGCCTGCCCAACTCGTCATACAACAGATACAGGTGAGATGGCGGACCACCCCTAACTCTCTTGTCTGGAAGAGTCATAAGTACTTTCATTCACGGGTCTCCCGTTTGTATAGACTAGGGCTTGTTGTAAGCCAGCCACCCTATTTTATTAATGTGACTGATCTTGTTCCGTTGATACTGGTTTAATACCCTGACCAACATTCGATTTCGATGCTCTGACAAAACTGATATACCTTGACAAGGCTTCTCATGCCCTGAGCCTTGATTTGAGCTCGGCCAGATAATGCTGCAGACCAGTCAGATGCAGCATGCATTCATTATCACCACCTTTGGTAGGAAACGATATGCGTTTGAGCGAGAACAGGTTGTCTCCTTTGCTATTAAGACCCGGTTCAGTTGTCACCCCGGAAATATAACCGCATTTTTCGGCAATGGTGATGGTCTCGGAGTTATAACTCCCGACCGGATAGCAAATATGCTTACAGACCTCACCAAGCTCCTTCTCCATAATCAGTTTTGACTTGTCCAGTTGCAGGCTCATCTCGGCTGTATCAAGCTGTCCCAACCGGTAATGATCAACTGTATGACTGCCATACTCGGCATCAGTATGATTTGTTTTACGTATTTCATCCCATGTAAGCAATCCTGACCAGCCATCCGATTCGAATATATCGGAGAGTGACTTACCACTCTCTTTCTCCAGATCTTCCGACAGTTCATTAAGTTTTTTCGTGCAAACTATCTCATCCTGATATTGCTCCCTGAACAACGTTCTCAGGTCAGAATAGCTTTTCTTAAATTCTTCGCGACTGGCAGCCTGAATGGTGGAACTACTGTCCCCCACACTGATTTTCCTGCCATTTATTTTCACGCTCTGCAAGGCATAATCAAGACGATCAATCAAAAACGCAGATCTTTCAGTAACAAATTTCGTTGCAACAAATATAGTCGCTGTCACACCATATTTTTTCAGTATCGGCAAGGCATGTGTTATATTGTTCCGATAGCCGTCATCGAATGTCAGAACGATACAATTCCGTTCAAGCCTCTTGTTTCCGGATAGCATATCAACAGCATCGTCTAGGGATACAAATTGGTAATATCTGGACAACATACCCAGATACCTGTCAAGGCGCTCCCGGGACAACCTGTCCCATAGCGGATTCCATGACGGATCTGCTTCATGGTCGATCACTCCATGCAGCATCAGAATATTTATCTTGTCCCGGTTAATATAGACCCAGACCCTCAATAATCCGCTATATCGTACAAACGCGAAAAATATTTTTTTGATCATTCTGCTAATCCTCGACTGATCAGTCTCACCCGGTAGTCCGGTCTGGTTTATATTGCGTTCTGACTCTTAATTAATTTTTTGTAAAGGGTAATTGTTCTTCCAGCCACTGAATCCGGGTGATATTTGCTACGAGCCTCAGTAATTGCAGCCCCAGAAACCCTCTTATGACAATCTTCATCCTTGATCAGTAACAAAATTCTGTCTGCCAGTTCCTCTGGATTATCCGGATCGATCAGGAACCCCGTCTTGCCTTCATTAATCATGTATGGCATACCGCAGGTATTAGTTGATATTGGCGGTACTCCCATGGCCATAGCTTCCGCAATCGCCATAGGCGCATTTTCCTGCCTGGACGGCAGCACAAATACAGATGCGCTGGACAATTCTTCCTTGACCTTGTCCTGGTCCACCCTTCCCAACAAGTTCACGTATTCTCCGATACCTAGATTATCAATTGTACTCTTGATTACACTAAAATAGCCCGGGTCACTTGCCTCACCGGCGATATGAACAGAAATGTTTTTTTCACTCTTGATTACATAAGGTATTGCCTTGAGCAAGGCAATCACGTTTTTTCTCGGGTTCAGCCATCCCGCAAAAAATATCCTTCCAGCTACAGGAACACTTTCAGTATTAAAATAGTCTGCAGAAATGGCATTCTCGATATCATATATGTTCGCATTGGTATGTTTTTCAATTTCCTTTCTGACATACGGGATAATCGAGATGATATGCTTCTGCCGGGCCAGTCCGATTTTTTCGACCTGTTTCCATATTTTCGCCCTGATCCACCAGAATCGTCTTCTTTCGGTCCCCAGGTTCAAGCTGTCAAACCCATGCACCGTAAAAACAGACGGGATACCTATATCACCCATTCCCAGGCCGTAGGTTTCCTGAAAATGTACGACATCCGGCTGTAGTGATCTGATATATTGTTTTAGTCTTTTTTTACCAGGACCTGCCAATATATCGATAAACATCGGAACAGGGTTGTCGGGCAATCGATGTATCGTAATCCCTTCCTGCACCTCTGTTGAAACTTCACTGCGACCTTTCTCGAGTGTAACAATGTGAAGTTCTACCTCTGAACTGGCCATCAGACCTCTTGCAAGTCCGATTGTGGCCGTCTCGACACCGCCCCTGGGGTGATTGATATCAGAAGGAAACCGGCTGAACATCGCAACTTTCATCGTAAGTATATTTCCTGATACAAGTTATTAACTCTGGTCACTATCTGGCGGGTGAAAACTTTTTCATATAACCCGATAATTTGCCCCGCTGATCTGTCGTCAGCAGCAATTTCCAGTACAGCAATGAAAGTATTAATCCGCCGGACAACAAGCCACCAAGCAATGCCAACAGCCTGCTGTCTTCAAACATTACACGGTTCAGCAGAATAACGCCCAGAAAGACACAGCATATTAACACCGGTGTTACGAAGGCCCTTTTCAGATACTGGTATATTGGTATTTTCACAAGCCTGCAGGCGTATATCGGTATAACAATTCCTGCGCCCAGTATCTCCGACAACACAAATAGTACAGCAGCATTTATCAGACTCCATCCCGTTTCACTGAAATATATATAACCTGGTATAAACACCAGCAATATAATAACAAACGATATCAGACCAAGCCTGCCATGCATATTCATCCCAATCAGGATGCGGACAGTTGTTTGCTGGGAGGCCTGAAGGAATGTTCCAATTGCCAGCAGAATGATTAATGGCTGATTGATATAGTCATCCCCCATCCAGATTCCGATGATTACATCGCCATAGGCAGCAATAACTATTAACAGGGGTAAGGTAATGGATACGCTGATACGGGTGGTTTCCAGAATGAAATCACGAATCCCCTTATCATCTCCTGACGCCTGCAAGGCACCTGCAGTCGGCGTAAGCACAAAACTGAAACGGGATATAAACGTGCCCACATACTTGACCAGTACCACAGGCCTGGTAAAAACTGCCAGCGCAGCCGGACCCAGTGAAGCAGCTATAATTACATTGATTGTTTGCAGCAATATTATTCTGGGCATAACCACTGCAACCGTCTTCAGGCCAAAAACCAGCATCTCTTTGGCGGTCGCCATACTCGCTGAAGAAAAAGCCACATTAATATCAGTACATAGTTTCCGCGAGACAAAATAGCGCGCCAACATGAATATACATGTGACTGCAAAGTAAACCACACTCAAACTGATAAGCCCGCCACCCATCAGTAACGCAGCAATCATCCCGATTGTACTGGCAATTCGGGACAGGGAATTTATGCCATTAACAATATCCCAGCGATGATAGCCCGCTATAACACCCCTCGATGAATCAAACAGCATTTCTACCGCCAGGCCGGCGCCAAGGAAAAACACTACCAGGCTGGCGACCTCAGTCTGATCACCAAGCCGGTCAGAGAAATACACCGGCACTATAAAATACAATAAAGCGGTTACAGATATAACGAATATCGCGATCAGTATCTGCAACATCACGACCGTCGAAACGGTTTCGCCCAGCTTATCCAGTTCACCCGTGGTCCTGTATCTTGGAACAAACCTGTTCAGTGCTGCCGCCAGGCCCAGACCCGACATGCTCAGGTAGTTGATAAAGGTCCAGCTGAAATCCCAGATACCCAGCGCAAACTGACCTTCATAGTTGTCGATCAGTCGCGGCATGATAAATCCCGCAATCAGAAATATCACGTATGCGACCCAGCCGGTCAGAACATTGGAAATCATCCTGTCTTTACCGGTAAGGTCTTCCTTTTTTTCCGAACTTTCCGGTTCGCTGGAATCAGACATTATTCTTTTTCATGCTGCTTGAAGAAACGACCAGTTGGCCATATACACGCCTTGAACAGGACCATGTTTCTGGGTGACTTCATACCTATCAAGAGGTCATAGCATGCCCTGGCCTTTCCTCCCCACCGCCTTTTATGCTCGGTATGCTCGCCCAGAAAATCATAATCTGATAGACCTTCCCTGATACACTCATCCATTACATACAAACGCAAGGTATTACCCGCACCGGAGGACTTCGCAGGATCAAACCCCTCCTGTATCTGATTGTACCTGTTATTATAAACATAGCCCAGCTGTACCGCCTTGATGGTATCTTCCTGATGCAGGGCATACATGCGCAACCATCCTTGCCGTAATGCCTCCGGGACAAATTTTCGATAGAAGTCGACTTCTTTGGGCCTGCGTTCAAACATTCCTGTCAAGCCCTTGTTGCCCCACCTGACATCATGCAAACTGAACAGCGCATCGAGATACTGGTCCACATCCTGTTCGTTCACACATTTTGTTACGTTAAATCCCCCCTGAGTGAGCACCTTTTTCTCATCACGTCTTAGCTGTGAACGCATATTCCGTGATAACAAATCTATATACCCACCCTCATAGCCCTCAAGGGATATTTCGCTGGAGTTAGTTCTCCTGTTATTGATAAAAAACCCTCTTTTTGCCGCCTTGAAGATGCTTCTCGCCTGACTTCCCCAGGTCCTGACACCCTGCATCCATAAGCAATCCCATTGGTCCCTGACGCTTCCCAGCATATCAATAATTGCGTTATACACTTCATCAGATTGTTCAGAGTCTGGAACTATCCACGCCGGATACTCGGAGCCGCTGGCCGAGTCAGCAAGTATACGCAGTACCTTGTAACGCAGGGTCTTGCATAACCTGTATTCGACTACATAAAAAGGAGCCAGCCCGATAATATGTCCATCGTGATCACTTACGGTTACGACAAATGGCTCAACATCATTTTTGAAAGTATCTTTCCAGGTGTTAATCCATTCCCAACGTAAAAAGATTGAGTCCGCCCCAGACCTGGATAACAGGTTGTTCCATTGATCCGAAATTTTCGTCAATTCGTCCCATTGCCTGATCAAACCTGTCTTCATATAAGTCCCTGGAACAGCCCTTACTACTCGTAACCCAACTGACGATTAACCATTCCTGCCAAAGAAGAAAATGTTTCCAGCTCCTCATGCCCCAGGCTTTGCTTCCACTTTTCATCCATTCTGATTTCACTGGTTGAGCTTAGCCTCATTGCATTTCCCAGTATGTGATGATTGGTATTCCGGTAATCGAGATTCACCACCTCATCATCCACCCCGATAAACCTGAAAATATCGGCCAGTACCTTGTCAGGCTCCTCACATAAATGCTCATACACCACCTTCATCTCCTGACCCGGCCTCAGATAGGATTCCATCCGCCGGATTTCGGTCATGGAATGCAGCCACTCATTGACAGCCACATCCATACCGACTTCGTAGTGACGCATAAATGAATTGGTTACCCCCCTGCCATCCCGGGTCAGGTTAATCACCTTGATATTCCATAGCCCGGATTGATTCAGTAACTGCAGCCTGACCGGATCCTTGGATCCATCGAGAAAAACCCTGCCCCCCTGCAGATTACAGATCACCTCAATCATGTGCCGGTTTTTATCGAGTATATCAAGACGCGTAGTATTGCAGCCCGGAAGCATTGCTATTGCCGACTTCCTGACAGCTTCAAACAACCCCCCCCTGACACTCGCGCGCAATACTCTGTCACACAGTTCTGTATCTGCGCGGAAGTTTGTACCGAAATGATAGATATCCAGTGGCGATTTCCGCCCATTCATACCCTGCTGCAAGCTGTCCCAGAACGGACATTCCTTTAGCAGGGATCCGCAAGAACAGGAATAGCTGTCTATATCGCCCAGTGACGTAGCCTTTAATTCCCCAATGGTTGAAATTTCCGGGTGTGTTGCCAGAAGATAGGTCAACAGAGTCGACCCGGAATAGCTGGGCGACATAATATATACCAGCTCCCGCTTCCCTGCGTCAGTATTACTTATATTCATCCCAGCCTCTTATGTTGTATTGCTATAGCTGATATCACGCCACCCTGATACTGTAAACACCTAGTCAAACGGGTGACGCAAAACAATCGTCTCTACACGATCCGGGCCGGTAGAAATAATATCCACCGGTGTCTCAACAATCTCCTCAATGCGTTTAAGATAGGCACGTGCATTGTCGGGCAAGCCATCCAGATCCTGTACGCCAACTGTTGACTCATCCCAGCCAGGCAGGTCCTCATAAATCGGCTCACAGGCCTCAAACGCTTCAGCGCCGACCGGTGGGACCTCGACAGTCTCGCCATTGTACCGGTAGCCGGTACACACCCGGATAGTCTTCAATCCATCCAGCACATCCAGTTTGGTAATGCATAGCCCGGTAATACTGTTGATACGTACCGCCCGACGCAGGGATACGGCATCAAACCAGCCACAGCGGCGCGCCCTGCCCGTCGTTGCACCGAACTCATGACCCTGGGTGGCCATGTGTTCTCCGGCTGCATCCTGATGCTGGTCACCATCATAAAGCTCGGTCGGGAACGGGCCGCTACCGACACGAGTCGTATAGGCCTTGGTAATGCCGAGGATGTAATCCAGGTCCAGTGGACCACTGCCACTGCCACAGGCAGCACCACCGGCTGTGGTATTGGATGAGGTGACAAATGGATAGGTACCATGATCGATATCCAGCAAGGTGCCTTGCGCGCCTTCAAACATGATATTTTCACCACGCTTGCGTGCCTGGTGGATCAACTCAGGTACATCATCAATTAACGGCAGCAGGCGCTCACGTATCGCCAGGGTACCGTCCAGCACTTCCTGGTAGTCAAGCTTGCCAAATTTGAAATAGTGCTCCAGGGCGAAGTTATGATAATCCATCACTTCTTTCAGTTTAGTGCTGAACTGGTCTATGTTGATCAGATCCCCGAGACGGATGCCACGCCGTGATACCTTGTCCTCGTATGCCGGACCGATACCGCGGCCGGTGGTACCAATGGCTTTTTTGCCCCGTGCCTGTTCGCGCGCCTGATCCAGTGCAATATGATAGGGCAGTATCAGCGGGCAGGCCTCACTGATCTTGATGCGCTTGCTGGCCGGTATGCCACCGGCTTCGAGACTATCGATCTCAGCCAGTAATGCCTCCGGCGACAGTACCACACCATTACCAATCAGGCACTGCACATTGTCACGCAGAATACCGGATGGTATCAGGTGTAACACTGTTTTCTTACCGTCGATCACCAGTGTATGGCCTGCGTTATGACCACCCTGGAAGCGTACAACCACACTGGCACGATCTGTCAGCAGGTCAACCACCTTACCCTTGCCTTCGTCGCCCCAGTGTGTACCGATTACTACAACATTCTTACCCATGATACCTGTTTCCGTTTATAAAACTGGCCCGGTATCAGGTAACCGGGCAAAACTGTATGCTGTCTTGATTCAAAGACAGACCTGATGTGCTCTAGATGATATCCCTTACTGTCCAGTCGCTTCCCTGCTTAACCAATTCCCGGTTACAACCGAAATCTTTCGGCACGCCGCTCTGACCGGGCAAGGCATGCACCACCCGCTCCCCCTCGGCACGAAGATTCTTGATAGCTGTTCGCAAATCAGCATCATCGCCGGCTGGCGCCATAATGGAATTCATATCCGTCGCATCCGGTAAGGATGCGGACAAGTCCATCAGGGTACTGAGATCCGCACTAAACCCGGTAGCGGGACGCGAACGGCCAAACACCTCGCCAATACCATCGTATCGTCCACCGCGGGCGATTTCTTCACCATAACCGGTTGTAAACGCCGCAAACACGATACCACTGTGATACTGGTAGCCACGCAGCTCGGCCAGATCGATGTGTACCGGCAAATCCGGATAATCGCGCTGTAACAAGTTAACCAGCTGCGACAGTTCCGTGAGAGCGGCCTGAACCGGGTCAGGTGCTTCAGACAAAGCCGTCCGCGCCTTTTCCAGTATATCGGCGTTACCATTCAACTCGGGCAGGATAGTCAACATGTCCCGTACCGCCCCGCCTATCTGCTGCTCATCCAGTAATTCACCGATCTCGGGATTGGCCTTGCGCTGCATGGCGTCAAACAAGCCCATTTCAGCATCGGCGTCCAGACCGGCCTGCGCAACCAGACTACGGAAGATCATCACGTGACCCAGATCGAGGTAGACATCCCTGACGCCGGTAATACGCAGGGTCTCCATCATCAGCTCAATAACTTCCAGCACACTTTCCATGCCAGCATGACCGAAGAGCTCACAACCCGCCTGTATCGGGGCGCGTGAGCCGGAGAAGCCTTGCGGGGTCGTGCGTAGCACCGTCCCCAGATAACACAGGCGCACCGGCAAATCACTCTTCATGATGTGCGCATCGATACGGGCAGCCTGCGGCGTCATATCGGAACGCAGACCCATCTGCCTGCCCGTGACCGGATCGGTGACACGAAACGTACTCAGGTCCAGGTCATGACCGGTGCCGGTCAACAAGGACTCAAGAAATTCCAGGAATGGCGGCATGATCTGCTCATAGCCCCAGCGGCTATAACTGTCCAGCAACGCCCGGCGCAAGGTTTCCAGGATAACTGATTGATCTGGCAGTAGTTCTTCGATGCCATCCGGTAGAACCCAACGGTTCTGTTGTGTACCTGTATTCATTATTCTTTTCTAAAAATCACAAAGTGTCGATTTTACCCTGACTGGCAGGCGACCACCAGCTTTAGGCCAGGTCTTTTTCCCTGTAAATTTTGTGACTTATTATCCTTTTAATTACAAAGTCTTGGAAATGACTGGTACAGTTTGCCCATGGTACCAGCAAACCAGGAAAGACTGACCGGGCATTAGTGGATTTGACCGGGTATAACTGCCGGTTTTGCCCATTTTACAAGGACAATAGACATATGCCGGCAAACAGGAAATAGTAGTGTTTCTGCGCTTATGCAGCACCCTGGTTTCGTGGGGCCAGCACCATACTCAGCGGACCAAATACAGCAGCAACAGTCCGGTCAGCATACTGAACAGGCCGGACAGGCGCAGGCTACGGGTATTCATGGCGGCCATTTGCCTGATCACACGTCGCAACGCATCCGGACTCAGAAACGGCAAGATGCCTTCCAGCACCAGCATTAACGCCAGCGCTGTCAACAATTCTGTCATTCCAGTTCGGCTACAGGTCGCGTGTCGATGCCGGCTGAGACTATTTCGAGGCCTTGCCGAAGTAACGGAAGAATTCCGAATCCGGTTCCAGTACCAACACATCACTCTTGTCATTGAATGATTTGCGATAGGCGTTCAGGCTGCGATAGAAATCATAAAAGTCCGCATCCTGGGTGTAGGCCCTGGCATAGGTTTCGGTTGCCTGGGCATCACCGGAACCGCGAATTTCCTCGGACTTGCGATTGGCAGCTGCAAGCATCTCGGTGCGTTTACGGTCGGCCCGGGCACGAATAATCTTGGCTTCCTTCTGACCCTTGGCTCGATGCTCCTTGGCAATACGTTCACGTTCGGCACTCATACGCAGGAATACTGATTCACGCACCTTGGGTGGCAACTCGATCTGCTTGATACGCACATCAATGACCTCGATCCCGAACGGGCTCAGTTTGTCATTGGCATTGGTTGCCACGTTATTCATGATGGTCGCGCGATCACCGGAAACCACTTCACGTATGGTGCGGTCACCCAGTTCTGATTGCAGACCATCCTTGATGGTTTGTGACATACGTGCCTCGGCATCCGCCTCGCGCCCGCCAAAGGTGCGGTAGAAATCGGGTACCTCGGAAATGCGCCATTTGACAAAATAGTCGACCAGTACGTTCTTTTTCTCACCGGTCAGGATCTCTTCCGGGCGCGAATCCAGCGTCAGGATACGTTTGTCAAACTTGCTGACATTATTGACGAACGGTATCTTGAAATAAAGGCCAGGTTCAAAATCGGAACGAATGATCTTGCCCAGCTGGAACTTGATCGCATATTCACGCTGATCCACGGTGAACGCTGACAACGCCACACCCCCCAGGACTGCAGCAAGCACAAAGATGACCAACATTTTATTCATGCTCATGACTAGCGCCCCTCTCTGCCACGTTGCAAGGTCCTGTCCAGTACATTCCTGCGTGTGGAAGTTTCATTAGTACCCGGTGCAGGCGATTCAGTATTACTCATATCGGTCATCGGCGGCGCCTGTCTCATAAAGCGGTCGAGTGGTAAATACATGATATTACCGCCACTGGATACCTTCACCACCACCTTGCTGACTGATGACATCACGTCTTCCATCATTTCGATATACAGGCGCCGACGGGTGACATCCGGCGCCTTTTTATATTCCTTCAGGGTCTGCACAAAGCGGCTGGTTTCACCACGCGCCAGCTCGATCACCTGTTGACGATAGGCCTCTGCCTCCTCAACCAGACGCTGCGCATCACCTTCCGCCTTGGGCAGGATATCAAACTCATAGGCCTCCGCCTGTTTCTTGTAGCGGTCCTCGTCCTCAAGGGCCTTGGTGGCATCGACAAACGCTGCCTGTACTTCCTGTGGTGGCTGCAGACTACGCAGGTTGGCTTTGATCACATTCAGCCCGGTGACGTATTTATCGAGTATGATCTGGATCTTCTTTTGCGCTTCATTCACGAGTACCGCACGACCACCAGTCGCACTGAGGATTTCATCCAGGGTCTTGTCACCCACCACCTCACGTATCGCGCTCTCCGACGCCTCTCTGAGGGTGTAATCGGGATCACGTACATTAAACAGGAAATTCTTGATATCCTTGACCTGGTACTGCACGGCCAGGTCAACCTGGATCATGTTTTCATCCTTGGTCAACATCAATGCACGATGGCTGGCTTCTCGCAGTTCGGTGACATTGACCTTTTCGACACTCTGTATCGGAATGGGAATATGCCAGTGTGGGCCAGGGCCAACGGTATCACTGTATTCACCGAATGTCAGGACAACACCCCGTTCGGCCGGATCAACAATATAGATGCCTGACAGCATCCAGATGATGATACCGATAATCAGTAGCAGACCAATACCGAATGGCAGACCTTCAGAACCCTCACCGGAACCCGTCTTACGCGGGCCACCGCCAAACAGACCACCGAGCTTGCCTTGCAGCTTTCGTAATACCTCATCCAGATCGGGTGGACCATCCTGGCGATTCTTCTGACCCCAGGGATCCTTGTCTTTGCCATTACCCGGTTCGTTCCAGGCCATAGTGCACACTCCAAAGTTAATACTGCATCGTTTAAAGGGAGTCATTCTAGGTTGCTACACGCTGTCCGGCAAGATGTATTTGATCATCCGGCGAAAATTCCAGCCGATCATCCTCCGATAACATCCTGTCCAGACTGGCACGATCCAATTGTACCCTGATTAACCAGGCACCATCATCGGCACAACTCTCCTCCAGTACCGCATCCAGCCGATACAGCCTCGCACGACTATCACCGCACTGTACCGGAACACGTAACCAGCCGGTCTCGCGACCGGCCAGCAGGGTATCCGATATCGCCTGTTCCAGCAGATCCATACCTGTGCCGGTCTGCGCTGATAGCCACACACGCTTGACCCGTCCGTCACGGTCGTATTCGACCCGGGGCTCGCGGTCGATCGCGTCTATCTTGTTATATACCTCGATACACGGCACATCCTGTGCGCCGATCTGTGCCAGCACCTCGTTAACCTGTTCGATGTAGGCGTCACGTGCGTCGTCGCTGGCGTCAATCACATGCAGGAGCAGGTCGGCACGACTGGTCTCTTCCAGGGTCGACTTGAATGATTCAACCAGGTCATGCGGTAACTTGCGAATAAAACCCACCGTATCGGCCAGTACCGCCTGCTCGATACCGGGCAGGCTGATCCGGCGCAGGGTCGGGTCCAGGGTCGCAAACAACTGGTCGGCCACATAGACATCCGCAGCGGTAATCCGGTTAAACAGCGTCGACTTGCCGGCATTGGTGTAACCGGCCAGCGAAATCAGTGGTACCGCGGCACGCTGCCGTGCACGGCCACTTTGTTTGCGCTGGCTGAGTACCCGTTCCAGCTTCTGCTTTAACTGTTTGATACGCTGGCCGATCAAACGACGGTCGGTTTCCAGCTGACTTTCACCCGGGCCACGTACCCCGATACCGCCGCGTTGTCTCTCCAGGTGGGTCCAGCCCCGTATCAGACGGGTGGACAGGTGCGTCAACTGTGCCAGCTCTACCTGCAACTTGCCTTCATGGGTACGGGCACGCTGAGCAAAGATATCCAGGATCAGGCCGGTACGGTCAAACACGCGGCACTTCAGGCGGCGTTCCAGATTACGTTCCTGTGACGGTGTCAGGGAATGATCGAATAACACCAGGTCGGCCTTGCCGGCCTTGACCATTTCGACCAGTTCTTCTGTCTTGCCACTGCCGATGAAAAAACGTGGATCCGGCGTGTTCCTTCTGGTAGTACAGATACCCACAGTCTCGGCACCTGCAGAACGGCACAGGATTTCAAATTCCTTCAGATCCTCGATACTGGATGTACCTGGCAGATCCACATGAACCAGGACAGCACGTTCGCGTGCCAGATCAGCAGACACCAATACTGCCCTCTAACAGATTAAAAATTGCCAGGTTCTGACTCCTGTGAATGTTCATCACCGGCCGCCAGACGCACGTTCCTTGCAGGAACGACTGTAGAAATTGCATGTTTGTAAACCATTTGACTTACGGTGTTCTTTAACAGCACGACAAATTGGTCGAATGATTCAATTTGCCCCTGCAATTTGATCCCGTTAACCAGAAAAATTGATACAGGAATGCGCTCTTTACGCAGGGCATTTAGGAATGGTTCTTGTAATGATTGCCCTTTGGCCATATTGGCTCTCCTTCTTTTAATTGTCTGATCCAAGATTATCCTCGGTCTGTTTTTTGATAAGTGGGGTCGAACACCAAAAAGTTCAAGTACGGGTGACAATCTGTCGGATAGTCGACACCCATGGCCTGAAAAGGCAGGCCTTAAAATAATAATTATAACACACGGAAGCCCGTTCAATTGCCCTGTGTAACAAACTCTTTCAATAAATTCATTAGCTTATCTATGGAAATGGCCTGTTCAGCAATCTGTTCATAGTCTGCCTGCTCACCCCTGAGCCAGGTCAGCTGACGTTTGGCCAGCTGCCGGGTTGCGGCCACACCTTTTTGAATTAATTCAGAATAATTATATTCCCCTGCTAAATATCCGGATACTTGTCGATAACCGACTGCGCGAAAGGCCGGTGCGGACTCGTCCAGCCGGTATTGCTGCTGTATCGCCCTAACCTCATCGAGCAGCCCCTGCTCCAGCATCTGCTCGAAACGCAGTGCAATCCGCTGGTGCAGTATTTCCCGCTTCAGCGGTCGAATAATGATCCTGAATACCCGGTACGGCAATTCCTGTTGTTGCTGACGCGCGTGCATTTCACTGAGCGGGATACCAGTGATTTCGTAGACCTCCAGCGCGCGCTGAATACGCTGCGGATCACTGGCATGTATCCGGGCCGCGCTGTCCGGGTCAAGCTGCTTGAGTCGCGCATGCATAGCCTCCCAGCCGAGTTGTTGCGCCTGTTCGGAAAGTCTTTCCCTGATCTGCGGGTCGGCATCGGGCAAATCGGCCAGACCGTGTTCCAGTGCGCGAAAGTACAGCATGGTTCCACCCACCAGCAGCGGGATGCGTCCGGCATCGACCGATTGTTGCATCAAGCCTAAGGCATCCTGACGAAATTCGGCAGCTGAATAGGACTGGTCCGGATCACGGATGTCGATTAAATGATGCGGAAAACGCGCGAGCTCTTCCGCGGTGGGCTTGGCCGTGCCGATATCCATACCGCGGTAAATCATCGCTGAATCGACACTGATGATATCGACCGGTAGGCGTTTGGCCAGTTGCATCGCCAGTTCGGTCTTACCGCAGGCGGTTGGTCCCATGATAAAGATGGCTGGGGGTTTGTTTGTGGCCAGCATCACTACTGCCTATTAGCCTCCCTCTCCCTGAGGGAGAGGGCTGGGGTGAGGGGATCAAAATATCCAAGGGAAAGTTTTATATATCCCCTCATCCTAACCTTCTCCCTCAGGGAGAAGGGACTACTCCGATTGATTCCGTTTGCTGATGTCATCTCTGCAAAATTTAAACATTCATTTTAGCGGCCGCGCATAAACAGGCTGTCCAGTTCCTGCACGGTTAACTGTCTCCAGGTCGGACGGCCATGATTGCACTGGCCGCTGCGCTCGGTCTGTTCCATCGATCGTAACAGGGCGTTCATTTCCTCTACACCCAGACGGCGATTGGCCCGTACCGAACCATGGCAGGCCATGGTTGACAGTACCTCGTTAACCGCCTCATCCAGACGCAGACTGCTGCCATGCTGGACCAGGTCGGCCAGTACATCACGTGCCAGCTTGACCACATCCGCATCACGCAGCAGGCTCGGCACCTGCCGCACCACCAGCGTATCCGGGCCACTGCGGTCCAGCTCAAATCCAAGCCGCCTGAACAGATCACTGTGCTGTTCGGCAATATCGGCCTCGCGCTCGCTGACCTGGAACCGTTCCGGCACCAGCATCGGCTGGGCACGTACTTCGCCTTGCTGCATAGCTGTTTTCAGTCGCTCATAGGTAATCCGCTCATGGGCGGCATGCATATCCACGATCACCAGGCCCGCGGCATTCTGGGCCAGTACATAGATGCCGTGTAACTGTGCCAGCGCATAGCCCAGTGGCGGTATCGTCTCCTGCTCGTCAGCGGATGCTTCAGCTTCGACCTGCGGCGCCTGTTGTGCAAGCGTCTGATACGCGTCGACGTTTTCATTGGCCGCGAAAGGTATGCCGGATTGCCGGGGAGCACGTCCTGAATAGGCCACCGCCTGTTGCGACGCAGGCGCTGCAACATTGCCGCTCAGCAGTGATTCAGCCCGCTGTGGATCAGGTCGCACCCCGGCCAGCGCCTGATGGATGGCATGAAACAGAAAATCATGTACCAGCCGCCCATCACGGAAACGCACCTCGGTCTTGGCCGGGTGGGCATTCACATCGACCAGTGTTGGCGGCAGCTCCAGGTAAAGCACAAACGCCGGCTGGCGGCCGTGATACATCACGTCGGTATAGGCCTGTCGAACCGCATGCGCGACCAGTTTGTCACGCACCATGCGCCGGTTCACAAAGAAATACTGCATGTCAGCCTGGCTGCGTGAAAATGCAGGGCTTGCAATCCAGCCCCACAGGCGAAAGTCTGCATGACTGACATCGATACTGATGGCGTGCTCGCGAAACTCATTACCCAGCACCTCGGTGACACGCTGTAACTGTTCTGCTGTATCCCGCGCCGGTTTATAGATGCGCCGGGAACGCTTGTTGTGGCTGAAACGAAATTCCACCTCAAAGCGACTCAGTACCAGTTTCTGTACCAGCTTGTCGATATGTCCAAACTCGGTACTATCCGTACGCAGGAATTTGCGCCGGGCCGGTGTGTTGTAGAACAGGTCGCGTATCTCGATACTGGTCCCGACCGGATGGGCAGCCGGTACGACCTCCTCGCTGTCCGGGTTGATAGACCAGGCCTGGTCCGCACCGATCTCACAAGACACCAGACTCAGGCGGGAAACTGAGCGGATACTGGGCAGGGCCTCGCCACGAAAGCCCAGGCTGGACACTGACTCCAGATCTTCCAATGAACGGATTTTACTGGTCGCATGGCGCAGCAATGACATTGGCAGTTCTTCGCGCGTCATCCCCTGACCGTTATCACGTATCCGAATCAGTCGCTTGCCGCCTTGTTCAATATCGATTTCAATACGCGTCGCCCCTGCGTCAAGACAGTTTTCCAGCAGTTCCTTGACCACCGATGCCGGACGTTCGACCACCTCTCCGGCAGCGATCTGGTCGACAAGTTGGTCAGGCAGGGTCTGGATTCTCATAACTGGCATTGTAACAAATGCCTGTCGTGGCGCGTATGACAAAAACACACCATTCGGAATGCAGCGGCAGCGCTGCTTTAGGGGCTTATTTAAACAATCTAACTATCACTGCTCACCGGGATACGCAATACCTGCCCCACCTTCAGGCGATCGGACTTGAGACTGTTATAACGTTTCAGAATCATCAGGCTGACCTGATAACGCTGGGCGATATCGGACAGGGTATCGCCACGCGCGATGGTATGACGTCTGCCGGCCAGCCGTGTCCCGGGTACAATATTCCTGGAGAAATATTGCTTGATGCCTTTATAGATTGCCCTGGCTACCTTTTGCTGATGACGCGCACTGCGCAGATTGCGCTCCTCTTTCGGGTTCGAGATAAACGCGGTCTCGACCAGGATAGACGGAATATCCGGAGATTTCAGCACCACAAAGCCGGCCTGTTGTGGCCGGGGCTTATGCACCTTGCCCACCTTGCGTAATTCACGCAGCACGTAGCGCGACAATTCCACGCTGGCCTCGATGGTACCGTTCATCGACAGGTCGAGCAGTACTGCGGCAAGCAAACCATCCTTGTCGTCCAGGCTCACACCCCCAATATGATCAGCGGCGTTTTCCCGCTCCGCCAGCCAGCGGGCGGCCTCGTTACTGGCCCCGCGATGGGACAGGGCGTATACCGATGAGCCGTGCGCACGCTTGTCCCTGAACGCATCGGCATGAATGGAGATAAACATATCGGCATGGGCACGCCTGGCCAGTTCGGTGCGCTTGCGCAGGCTGATATAGTAATCGCCCTTACGGATCATCACCGCGCGCATACCATAGGTATTGTTCACCAGTTTTTCCAGTTTCTTCGCGATCGCAAACACGGCGTCTTTTTCACGCGTACCCTTATTGCCTATTGCGCCCGGGTCTTCACCACCGTGCCCGGCATCAATTGCTATGACCAGGTCACGCTGCCCCTTGCGTTGCTGTTGTTTGGCCGTGATCACCGGCTTTTTGACCTTGTCGGCCTGATACAAATCCAGTACCAGACGGTGGCCATAGTTCTGGTTAGGCTTCAGCACAAAACTTT
This sequence comes from uncultured Gammaproteobacteria bacterium, assembly GCA_947258795.1. Taxonomy (GTDB): domain Bacteria; phylum Pseudomonadota; class Gammaproteobacteria; order DRJJ01; family DRJJ01; genus DRJJ01. The sequence continues at coordinate 64,049 of CAMYJU010000005.1, forward strand.
TCGGTTTTACACCGGAGGACAGGTCCAGCACCACGCGCAAATCTTTACGGTTGCGCACGGCACTGCGAATGCGCTTGACCAGCCCCTTGCTGTAGTCCGGACCAGTGAGCTGTTTGGGCATACGAGTGTTGCGCAGGTCTATGACGATGCGATGCGGATTTTTAAGGGTAAACAGGCTGTGCTGTACCGAGCCATCAGTATCGAAAACGACACGGGTATGATCTGGCGCGGCCCAGAGACGCGCCTGTTTGACAGTCACTGTGTCAGCAAAAACCGGCTGGGCCAGCAGCATTATTATCAGACTGGCAAGATAGCGCATGCCGCGTCCCTCTTTATTTGTGCTTACTCACTAATGTATAGTGGAACAGGGTAAAAAATCAAGAATTTTTTTAATAATCTGATAGATAGAAAACAAAGCTTAAATTTTTATCAAGTTCGGGCAAGCACGCCCAAAACAGCCTATCCGTATTATGCAATTGTTTTTAAAGGGTTTTTGTTTAATCCGGCGGCGTTACCAACTGTATAATTATTAGTCAGTTTCGCTATTTTGCTGCCAAACAGCTCGATAGTCGCCAATAATGGCTCAAGATAGTGCTGTTTCGGGCAACATTTGCTCCCCTTGTTCACTATCAGCTTGGAAATTGACGTTTCTGCCGTGCGCAAGGTGACTGATCGAAACCACCAGGTCGGCTGCAGGCAGCCAGCCCTGACCACGCTCAGGCCACTCTACCAGCAGGATGGCCTGTTCCGCCTGGATATCCCGTATACCCAGATATTCCAGCTCTTCTGCGTCAGCCAAACGATACAGATCGAGGTGATAGACCCGGCCGATACGGGTATCATAAGGCTCGACCAGAGTATAGGTCGGGCTGCGCACCGCGCCCGGATAGCCCAGTGATTTCAGGAAGCCTCTGACCAGCGTAGTCTTGCCCGCGCCCAGATCGCCAAGCAGGTAGACCACCACCGGGGCCGCGCAATTTACAGCCAGCCCGGCACCCAGCTGCTCCATCGCTGCCTCATTCGCGACCGTCAGCTCCATGATCCCTCCCGCTCATCCGGTTCCCACTTGCAGTCGTTCATCAACAAGCGGATGTATGGCAGCAGGTCACTGGCGAGCATGCCGCGCTCACCTTCATAGGCCGCCGCGAAGTCGGCTGCGCGGCCATGCAGCCATACGCCCAGCCTGCCGGCCTGCGCCAGGCCCAGCCCCTGGGCAATCAAGGCCGCAATAATCCCGCCGAGTACATCACCCATGCCGCCGCTGGCCATACCGGGGTTCCCACTGGTGCATACCGTAACCTGGTTATCCTGATCCTGCACCAGGCTGCCGCTACCCTTTAGCACCACCACGGCATTATAGTCTGTGGCAATATGACGGGCAGCAGCAAAACGATCGCGCTGGATACTGGCCTTATCGACATTCAGCAGCCTGGCCGCCTCACCGGGATGAGGTGTCAGTAGCAACTGGTCACGTGTCAGCTTTTCGCTGGCCAACAGCTTCAATGCGTCGGCATCGACCACGATCGGTAACTGGCTATCCAGGACTCTCGCAAACAGGGTCCTGGCCCAGTCCGACCGCCCCAGGCCCGGACCCAGCAGCACCACGCTGGCACGCTCAAGCAGGCGCCCAAGCCCGGTCGCCTGGCTTACCCCGTGACACATCAACTCCGGCTGATGACTAATCATATGCGTGGCATGATCCGGGTGGGTTGCGACCGATACCAGCCCGGCACCGGTACGGGCCGCAGCCGTTGCTGCCAATAATGCGGCACCCGGCATGCCCGGTGCACCGCCGACCACCAGCACGTGACCAAAACAGCCTTTGTGATCCATCGCCGTCCTTGGCGGCAACATCATCTGGCAGGCGTTGTCACGATCCAGCCGGGTTGCTGCCGGCTGCACCGCCTTGTAAACCCCGTCGGGTACCTGCAGACGATCAAACCGGATACGGCCACAATACGCCCGGCCGGCACCGGTGAACATGCCCTGCTTCAGGCCGATAAAGCTGACCGTCAGCTCAGCCTGTATACAGCTTCCCATCACCGCACCGGTATCGGCATTCAGACCGGACGGGATATCGACGGATAACACCGGCAGTGCATGCCGGTTTGCCAGGTCGATCAGCTGCCGCCAGTCACCACTCACGTCGCGCTGCAAACCGGTACCCAGCAAGGCATCCACCAGCAAGCCACTGCGATCCAGCTCGGCCACAAACTGCTCGGCATCCTGCCAGTAGGTCTCATTACCACCAGCGGCCAGCCAATCCTGCCTGGCCAGATCCGCATCCCCCTGTATCTGTGCCGTACTACCCATTTGTAACAGGGTGACTTCCAGGCCTGCCTGCTTCGCGAGTAACGCAACCACATAGCCATCGCCACCGTTATTACCAGTGCCACAGACAATGGTAATATGACCGACGTCGGCCCAGTGTTCCCTGATTACATCGAATACTGCCTGCCCGGCATAACGCATCAGTGTATAGCCGGGGATCGAAAACGACTCGATCGCGGTCTGGTCGAGCAGGCGAACCTGGTCGGTACGATATAATTCATACGGTAAGTGGGTCATAATAGTTCCTGGTCCATAGGTTCAAAGTGTAAACCCATCGATGCATCATGTCAGGAAATCAGACCACAATATCCAATGCAGCCGCTCATGACTGGACGACACTGGCGTTGCAGATCAGAAATTGGGCCGGAGAACTGGGATTCCAGCAACTGGGAATTACCGACACCGATCTGGCTGAGCATGAGACGCATTTGCTGAACTGGTTGAATGCGGAGCGCCATGGCGAGATGGCCTATATGAAAGACCGCGGGCTGCTGCGTTCGCGCCCGGACGAACTGCTACCCGGTACACTGCGCGTAATCTCGGTGCGCATGGACTACCTGCCGGAAACACAACATCAGGCCAGTTCCGTGCTGGACGACCCTGCCAGCGCCTACCTGTCTCGTTATGCGCTCGGGCGCGACTACCACAAACTGATGCGCAAACGCCTGCAACAACTGGTCACGCGCATACAGAATAAACTGTCTGCCGGTGCTGGCGCGAATGGCGATCACGGCAACTACCGGGTGTTTGTCGACAGCGCCCCGGTGCTCGAGAAGGCGTTGGCCGAAAAGGCTGGTATGGGCTGGATCGGCAAACATTCCAACCTGATTAACGACAAGGCCGGTTCATGGTTCTTCCTCGGCGAGATCTATACCAATTTGCCCTTGCCGGTCGACCGGCCAGCGGATAACCATTGTGGCACCTGCGACCAGTGCATTGTCGCCTGCCCGACCGATGCGATCATCGCCCCGTACCAGGTCGATGCTCGGCGCTGCATATCGTATTTGACCATCGAACTGCGCGGCCCGATCCCGGTCGAGTTCCGAACACTGATCGGTAACCGCATCTATGGCTGTGATGACTGTCAGCTGGTATGCCCGTGGAATCGCTTTGCCCACCTGACCGCAGAGGACGATTTTTTACCGCGCCACGGCCTGAATCATATAGACCTGCTGCAACTGTTTAGCTGGGATGAACAGGAATTCCTGCAGCGCCTGGAAGGCTCGGCCATCCGGCGCATCGGTTACGACTGCTGGCTGCGTAACATCGCCGTGGCACTGGGTAACTGTGATCGTCATCCGGACATCATCACCGCATTAAAGCAGAAACGCCCTGCAGTCTCCGGCATGGTTGCGGAACATATCGACTGGGCCTTGCGGCGGCAGGAAGCTTAGCAGGCATTAAACACAAACTACCGGCCTTGAGAAATTTACCACGCCGCAAAAACCGCGGCCCGCAATTGCCCTGATCCGAAAGGATTCTATAGTGCTAGTGAACTACTTCCGTACAACTGGAGAGAGTGCAATGCACTTCGCTTATTGCACCCTACGTACTGCCTTCCAGAATAGATGATCTAACTTTTGTGCCGCCGTTTCAGGTATTCGTTAATCAGCGCATTGGTTGAGCTGTCATGCGTGCTGACCGGTTTACCACTTTGCAGTTCATCCTGTATCGCCAGCGCCAGTTTCTTGCCCAGCTCGACACCCCACTGGTCAAAGGAATTGACGTTCCAGATGATACCCTGCACGAACACCTTGTGTTCATACAACGCAATCAGTACGCCCAGTGAGTACGGATTCAGTTCATCCATCAGAATGGTATTGGTCGGGTGATTGCCGGCAAATCGTTTATGCGGTAATAGCGCAGCGACCGCATCCGCATCCAGCCCCTGCTGCTCGAGTTCAGCGACTATGGCACTGTCCTCCCTGCCAAACGCGAGCGCCTCGGTCTGCGCCAGGCAATTGGAGATCAGTTGCTCGTGCTGGTGTTCCAGTTCATGCTGACTGTGCGCGGACATGATAAAGTCCGCAGGAATCAGGCGCGTACCCTGATGGATCAGCTGGTAGAAGGCATGCTGGCCGTTGGTACCGGCCTGACCCCAGATGATCGGTCCGGTCGATCCGTCAACCGGCCTGCCATCACGGCATACCGACTTGCCGTTGCTCTCCATATCCAGTTGCTGCAAATAGGCCGGCAGGATACGCAGGTACTGGTCGTAAGGCATGACTGCGTGACTGTGCGCGTCGAAAAAACCGATATACCAGATACCCAGCATGGCCATAATCACCGGCAGGTTGGTCTCCAGCGGTGCACTACGGAAATGCTCGTCCATGCAACGCGCGCCGGCAAGCATCTGTTCGAAGTTATCCATCCCAACCGATAACGCAATTGGCAACCCGATCGCCGACCACAGTGAGTAGCGGCCGCCTACCCAGTCCCAGAACTCAAACATATTTTCGGGCAGGATACCGAATTCGGACACGGCATCGGCATTGGTCGACAGCGCCACAAAATGTCTGGCCACGGCACGCTCGTCTGCGACCTGTTTCAGTAACCAGTCCCTGGCCAGTTGTGCATTGGTCATGGTTTCCTGCGTGGTGAAGGTTTTCGATGCAACAATAAACAGCGTGGTCTCGGGCGACAGCGGCGCCAGGGTCTCGATCATATGCGATGGATCGATGTTGGACACAAAGTGACAGCGCAGCTGCCGGGACGCGAACGGGATCAGGGCCTCGGTCGCCAGGCGTGGCCCCAGATCGGACCCGCCGATACCGATATTGACCACATCGGTAATGCGCTTGCCGGTATAGCCGGTCCACTCGCCGGAGCGCACGGCATCGGTAAAACGACGCATCTGCGCCAGCACCCTGGCCACCGCCGGCATCACGTCTTCACCGCTGACAGTCACCGGTCGGTCCGGATGCGCACGTAACGCGGTATGCAGGACGGCCCGGTGCTCGGTCAGGTTGATAGGCTCCCCGGCAAACATCCGCTCACGCCAGGCCTCCACATCCCGCTCTCGGGCCAGGTCCAGTAACAGGTTCAGGGTTTCTTGCGTAACACGGTTTTTCGAATAGTCCAGCAGCAGCCCGCAGGCCTCGGCAGAAAAACGCTGGTAACGTTGCGTGTCTTGCCTGAACAGTTCTGACAGATGTTCTTGACTGGTATCCCGAGCATGCCGGGCAAGTGCCTGCCATGATTGCAGACCGGTAAGATCAACCATGTTTTAATAATCCTTGTGAACGGTGTTGTCCAGAATCTGGCTCGTCATCCTGCGCGACGCTTGTGGGATGATGGATCAGATTCTAGTATGCCACAACAACAAGATCCGTCATCCACTTTCGACGCTACCCGGCAGGCCCACCACTGGTATTCCGGAGGTCATGTCACGGACCAGGGTATCGTGCTCGCGGCAATAACGGCGAGCAGCAGCCATGGTTACAAGTCATTGTCTTCATTGCATTTAAATCCGGTTTTCTGGCGATTTTCACAATCCGGACAGAATTCCAGTATAATTGCATGTTTTTGGTCAAGGCACAGGCGCCGCAAAACCTGTCTGTGCAGGTGGAGATGCCCGTGGCGGAAGTAAATAGCAACAAACTTCAATTTACCCAACCAGGCGACAAACTACTACGCTCGCGCGTCAGGCTGTTTGGCAATCTGCTTGGCAACGTGCTGCGCAAGCATGCCGGCGAACATATCCTGGACGCCGTTGAAGCACTGCGCAAGGGCTATATCCGCTTGCGCGAGGTCGACAATCCGCGGCTGCGCAAGAAACTGGCGACGCTGATCGATGATCTGGATCCGGACACCCTGACCAGCGTGTTACGCGCGTTCACCATCTATTTCAGCCTGGTCTCGATTGCCGAGGAGGCGTTCAACCACCAGCAACGCCGGCGCCTGGTACGTAACGGCGGGCCATTGTGGACCGGTTCGTTCAAGGAAACCCTGAACTCGTTCATGCTGGAGGGTGTGGACGCAGAACAGTTGCAACAGGAACTCAAGCAGCTGAAATACATCCCGGTGTTCACCGCACATCCAACCGAGGCCAAGCGACGCACCATCATGACCGCGCTACGCCGGATTTTCGTAACCAGCGAACGCCTGCAGGACAGCCGCATCGGCAGGGAAGAGCGACGTGAGATCACCCAGGAGCTGGAAAGCCAGATCCAGGCGCTGTGGAAAACCGATGAGGTGCGTATCCAGCGCCCCAAGGTCCGGGACGAAATCAAGAACGGCCTGTATTACTTCCGTGAATCCCTGTTCCCGGCCGTGCCCAGGGTCTATCGCTACATGGAAAAGGCGATCAGGCACGCCTATGGTGAAACCGCGGATGGTCAACCGATGGTCGAGGTACCGGGTTTCCTGCGTTTTGGTTCCTGGATCGGTGGCGACCGTGATGGCAACCCGTTCGTCAAACCGCAAACTACAGAACTGGCCGTGCGCCTGCATACCAGTGAAGTACTGAAGGAATACCGGAAACGGGTGGACGAGCTGAGCCGTGAGCTGACCCACTCCAGCCAGATGATACAGCCTTCCAGTGCGTTTAGCGAAAGCCTGGAACAGGATCAGGCCGTGGTCTCCGGTTGTTTCAAGGATCGCCCGGAACGCTTTATCCAGGAACCCTATCGCCGCAAGTTGTACGGCATGAGTTACCGCCTGCAGCAGAACATCGATGTCGCACAGACACGTATCAACGGTGAGCACATCTATACACCACCGTCGGCCTATCCGTCAGAAAAGGAATTCATGGATGACCTGCTGCTGATCAGGGATTCACTGTGCAGCCATGGTGATGCCAATATCGCCTACAGTTCACTGCAGGACCTGATCCGCCTGGTACAGACCTTTGGCTTCTTCCTGGTCAACCTGGACATCCGCCAGGAATCCACCGTGCATACCAATGCCGTGGCCGAGCTGATGGCACTGAACAATAGTCAGGCAGACTACCATGCACTGGACGAGGGCCAGCGCATGGCGCTGTTGTCCGAACAGCTGACCCGGGGGCCGGCTGACAATATCGACACCAGCAGCCTGACTGACATGACCCAGGAGACCCTGGCCGTGTTCAGGACCATGGCTAACATGCGTGACGAGATCAGTCCGAACGTGTTCGGAGAATACGTGATCTCGATGACCCACCAGGCCAGCCATATCATGGAAGTGCTGTACCTGGCCAGCCATGCCGGTCTGGTCAGCCGACAGGAAGGTAACTGGCAGTGCCATATCCGGGTCTCGCCACTGTTCGAGACTATCGAGGACCTGTCCCATATCGAGTCGGTACTGGACCAGTTGCTCAGCAACCAGACCTATGCCGCGATCCTGAAGGCGTCCGGCAACAACCAGGAAGTCATGCTCGGCTACTCGGACTCCTGCAAGGACGGCGGTATCCTGGCCAGCACCTGGAGCCTGTACGAGGCGCAGAAAAAAATCATCGCCCTGACCGATAAATACCAGGTCGATTGCCGGCTGTTCCACGGCCGCGGCGGTACCATCGGCCGTGGTGGTGGCCCGACCCACGATGCCATCATGGCGCAACCGCCGGGCACCGTGCAGGGGCAGATCAAGTTCACCGAACAGGGCGAGGTACTGTCCTCCAAATACAGTAATGCTGAAACTGCGCTATATGAACTGACCATGGGTGTCACCGGACTGATGAAGGCCAGCCGGCCTGCGACCAGCAGCACCAAGGATCGCATGGATTACCTCGGTATCCTCGATGAAGTGGTCACGGAAGGTGAAGGCGTCTACCGTCAACTGACCGATGAAACTCCGGCGTTCCTGGATTATTTCTACGAGGCCACACCGGTCAGCGAAATTGCGCTGATGAATATCGGCTCACGCCCGTCGCACCGTAAGAAAGGCGACCGCGCCAAGACTTCGGTACGTGCGATTCCGTGGGTATTTGGCTGGGCGCAGTCGCGTCATACCATGCCGGCCTGGTACGGTATCGGCAGTGCACTGGAGAAGTGGCGTCAGAACGACCCGGTACGCCTGGCCACCCTGCAGCACATGTACGAGGAGTTTCCGTTTTTCCATTCCCTGCTCAGCAATACCCAGATGGCGTTGTTCAAGGGGGAGATGGATATCGCCCATGAGTATGCCAGCCTGGTACGTGATGAACGGACGCGCGAGACGATATACAACAACATCCGTGATGAGTATCAACGCACAGTCACGCAAATCCTGAACATCACCAACCAGCAAGGGCTGCTGGAAGACATACCCCCGCTGGCCCTGTCACTGACGCGCCGCAACCCCTACCTGGATCCGCTGAACTATATCCAGGTAACCCTGTTGAAACGTTATCGCGCCGATGAAGAGGCCGGCAATACCGAGTCAGTCTGGCTTAACCCGTTGCTTCGATCGATCAATGCGATATCCGCCGGGATGCGCAACACCGGTTAACAGGACAAAAGCGATCCTGCGGGGTGATACAGCATCTCCCCGCCAGGTTTGACTACCCCGGTAACTGTCTTGCGATCCAGTCAGACCCGATGACTGATATCACCGTGTATCGCACCGGTCATCAAGGCATTGAACTGGCCACCGGTCAGATGTAGCAGTGCCTCGTGATCACCACCTTCCAGATAAATATCCGGCTGCTCGGACAGATCATCCGAGATAATGGTGGTCATGCCATAGGCCTGACCAACGGGTGGAATTGCACCGGTTGCACAGTCATCCAATCTGCCGCTGAAGTCCGATTCCATGGCCAGCCCCAGCCTGCGATTCAAGGCCGAGCGCACCTTACCCATGTCGACACGATGTGTGGCCGGAACCACGGCCATCACGTAGCCGAGATCGTCCTCCAGGACCACACATTTCACCATGCGGTCGGCGGGTATGTTTGCCTTATGCACGGTTTGCATCGTGGTGGATGTCTTGGGATGGGTAAAAACCTCGTAGGCAATATGCCGTGACGCCAGGTAGTCTTCCAGAGATTCTGCAATAGCCATAACTGCTCTCCCTGATTCAAATCGATTGATCAATCCGGGTTTGCCACACGATGGGCCATTAAACAGGCGCCTAGCCATAATCTGCAGCCCAGGTGCAACCCGTTAACCCCCTGCCTGAACACAGCGCTTAACATTGTCTGATCAGGGGTCCTGATATAAATAAAGCAGGACTTGAACCACAATTCAATTGCACTTGAAACAGGGTTATTAAACCATTTATATAATATGGGAATGGGCCGCTGAACCGGTACTGGATACGAAGAGATAAAACAGGGAAGCGAGGCAGTCTGAGCGGTCTATGCAACCTGTACCGGTATCGCATTGCGGGTGTTCATCACCCGGTTTTGTCCATCGACATAAACCAGGGTCGGCTTGAAACTGGCCAGCTCGTTTTCATCCAGGATCGCGTAGGCACAAATAATGACCCGGTGACCGGGGTCGGCCTTGTGTGCGGCCGCACCATTCACTGAGATGATGCCGCTGTGGTCCTGTGCGCGTATCGCATAGGTGGTAAAGCGCTCACCATTATCCACGTTATACATATGGATTTGTTCATACTCGCGGATACCGGCGGTATCCAGCAAATGACCATCAATCGCGCAGGACCCTTCGTATTCCAGCTCGGAATGGGTGACATGCACCTTGTGCAGCTTGGCCATTAATACTGTACGTTGCATACCTGATCTTCCAGATTTCAATATGTTATTATTATATCAGGCGTGCTGGTCTACGGTCACGTTTATGTTGTCAATCAGGCGCGTTTTGCCCAGATACGCTGCGCATAAAATGACCAGATCATGGTCTCTGTCAGTTGCCGGTTCAAGATCCTGTTTTCGGCAGATTGCTACATAATCAGTACGAAAACCTGCCTGTTCGAGCAAATTAGCCCCTTCTTTTTCCAGTGCACGGAAATTCGGCGGTTCGTTGCTACAGTCCGAGGCAAGCTGCTGCAGCGTCTGGTACAAGGCCGGGGCCTGCTCACGCTCGGCCTGGTCCAGATAACCGTTACGCGAACTCATTGCCAGGCCATCGGCCTCCCTGACCGTCGGCACGCCGGCTATCTTGACCGGGATATCCAGGTCCGCGACCAGCCGCTGGATAATCATCAACTGCTGGTAGTCTTTCTCGCCAAATACCGCAATATCCGGCTGTGCCTGGTTAAGCAGTTTACAGACCACGGTGGCAACCCCGTCGAAATGACCAGGGCGCGACTGGCCACAGTAACGCCCGGACAGACCAGGCACACTGACCCGAGTCATCTGCCCGGCGTCACGCGGGTACATCACATCAACCGTGGGCAGGTAGAGCAAATCGGCCTGGCGACTTACCAGCTGGCGGGCATCTTCTTCCCCGGTCCTGGGATATCGGTCAAAGTCCTCCCCCTGACCAAACTGTAACGGGTTCACAAAGATACTGACCATGACCCGGTCAGCACGGGTATGGGCAAAATCGACCAGCCTCAGGTGCCCTTCGTGCAGATTGCCCATAGTCGGCACCAGCGCGACACTCTGACCCGCCTGTTTCCAGGTGTGTACCGTATTACGTAAATCAACCAGAGACTCAACTGTTTGCATCAGCGTCCGTATCAATCAAAACAGTGTTTGGCTTCAGGGAAACTACCCTCGCGTACAGCCTGTGCATAGGCCGAAATTGCAGCGGGGATACTGCCGGCCTGTTCCATAAAATTTTTAGCAAAGCGCGGCACGGGTCCCGGTGTAATACCAAGCACGTCATGCAACACCAGTATCTGTGCATCACAGTAGGGCCCGGCACCTATCCCGATAACCGGCAGATCCACATTGCCCACAATTTCCTGTGCCAGCTTCACCGGTACACATTCCAGTAACAGGATATCGGCACCCGCCTTTTGCAGGATCTCGGCGTCATACAACATAGCCTCGGCCGAGTGTTTTTGCCTGCCCTGAACACGATAGCCTCCCATCTTGTGAATGGATTGGGGTTTCAGGCCGATATGTGCACAAACCGGTACACCATTACCGCTCAGGTGTTTGACGATATCATGCTGTGCATCGCCACCTTCGAGCTTGACCATTTGCGCACCACCCTGCTGCATCAGGCGGGCCGCATTGGCCAGGGCCTGATCCGGCGTGCTGTAACTCAGAAAAGGCATGTCGGCAACCAGCATTGCCCGTGATAGTCCCCGTGCGGCAAGACGGCAATGATAAACCATGTCGTCCATGGTCACCGGTACCGTGGTATCGTGCCCCTGAACCACCATACCCAGCGAATCCCCGACCAGTACCAGGTCGATTCCTGATTGATCCAGCAACCGGGCAAACGCAGCATCGTATGCTGTCAGACAGGTGAAACGCTGCTTTTTCTGCTTCATTTCACGCAGGCTGGTAATCGTGATACGTGTCGAGTGGTCTGATTGTGCAGACATACACCGCTGTCCCGTTAGTAACTACTAGTTTAGTGTAACGTAAAGCGACAGTTACTGCATGAACCCCGGACCCGGGAATTCATGTAATCATCGGCATCGGATTGAAGTACTGTCGGCCTTTGCGATGTGTGCGTATACGATCAAGCAGCATTTCATAATCCTCATCACTATTGACCAGATCAATTTCTGCTGCATTCACAATCAACAACGGTGCCTGCTGGTAGTCATGGAAAAACCGTGCATAGCATTCCACCAGGTCCGACAGATAGCGGCTCTTTACCTGTTGCTCATGGGATATACCACGATGGCTGATACGCTGGCGTAATACATCAACCGGCGCCTGCAGATAAACCACCAGGTCCGGCAGCGGAGATTCAATGCCCAGCGTGGCCGCTACCTGGTCGTAAAGACCCATTTCATGCTGATCCAGGGTTAGTTCGGCAAACAGCCGGTCCTTGTCCATCAGAAAATCTGCTATACGCACCGAACTGAACATGTCACCCTGGTTCAGGTTGCCCATCTGTTGCGCTCGCTGGAACAGAAAAAACAGTTGTGTTGGCAATGCCGAGCTGCGCGGGTTTTCGTAAAACCGTTGCATAAACGGATTACTGCCCGCATCCTCGAGCAGCAGTTCGCCATTGAAGCTTTCTGCCAGACGACGGGCCAGACTGGTTTTGCCCACCCCGATGGGACCTTCGATGACAATAAACTCTTGTTGTTCCATTACATACTGATTCTATTTATTATTTCCGGACACTGTCAGCGTCGCCCGGGTTGCCTTTGGCATCTATTGTGTCGTGTTGGAGTTCATTGTGCGTGATTCAGGCATTGCACTGCAAGCCTTAGCTCCCACTCAGCACCTCGCAACTGGAAGCCGCCCCGCTCTGCTGCAGCGTCGTAATCAGCTCATGCAGGGACAGCAGCCGGTCACCCGATGGTATCAGCAGTTCCGGCTCTACATCCTGTAACGGATACAGTACAAAAGCCCGCTGTCGCAGGCCCGGATGTGGCACAGCCAGTTCCGAAGTGCTGATCTGTTCATCTCCGTACAAAAGGATATCCAGGTCCAGCGTACGCGGCCCCCAAACCTGGCCGTTGCGCCTGCGTCCCTGGGACTGCTCTATCGCCTGTAACGCATGTAACAGTCCAAGCGCATCAAGCGACGTGGACATCTTCACCACTGCATTGAGATAGTCCGGTTGATCCTGTGGCCCCAGCGGGGGACTGTGATAGATCCTGGACTGGCTGAGCACACGACAGTGCTCCAGTTCAACCAGGGACTGTATCGCCCGCTCCAGTTGTTGCCGGGGATTTTCAAGATTACTGCCCAGCCCGATAAAACAGACCACTGCCGGGTCACGCATGGTTTTTGCGGGTATCGCGCTTTTTTGCCGGATTACTCCGGCGCCGACGCTGACGGCCGGAACCCTGACTTGAATTCAGCATCTTGTCACGCTCGCTGTCATCGACCTCCTGGATGTGGGTCCACCAGTCAGCCAGTTCCTGCTCCTCCTCGCCGGCCTCGGCACGTAATAGCAGGAAATCATAGGCAGCCCTGAAACGCGGATGTGCCAGCAGGGATTTCGCCCGTCGACCATAACGATGCCTGAAGCGGCTCTGCAAGCCCCATATCTCGCGCATCGGCAGGCTGAATCGCCTGGGAATAGAGGTACATTCCGCCTGTTCGCTGATCACCGAGGCCACCGCACGTTGCATGGCCGGCGCGACATGCAGTTGCTCTTCCTTGATGATTTTTTCAGTACGCAGCCTGACCGGGTCCCATAACAGCGCGGCATACAGAAAGGCCGGTGTTACCGGTTTATCATCGGCGATACGCGCATCAGTATTACTCAGCGCCCGTGCAATCAGAATATGGGGAAAATCATGTTCTTCATGCGACAGGGCCTCGTCGGTCATCGGAAACAGGTAGCGAAACAGGTCATAGTGACGCAGCAACTCGAAGGTCTGCAGGCCGATACCGGACATCAACAGCTTCATGACCTCATCAAACAGTCGAGCTGGTGCGACTTGCTTTAACAAATGCCCCAGTTCAAACAGTGCCTCGTCTGCCTGCTCATGGATACGAAAACCGAGCTTGGCGGCGAACCGCACTGCCCTGATCATGCGCACCGGGTCTTCCCGATAACGTTGCTCCGGTTCACCAATCAGGCGAATAATCCCGTTACGCAAATCATCCATGCCATTGGTATAGTCGATCACCGAAAAATCCGCGATATTGTAGTACAAGGCATTGATCGTAAAATCACGACGCCAGGCATCCTCTTCCAGTGTGCCGTATACGTTGTCCCTGAGCACCCTGCCTTCGTCATTCAGGCTGTGATCATCTGATTCACCACCATCACCGCTGCCACGAAAGGTTGCGGTCTCGATGATCTCGCGGCCAAAGCGAATATGGGCCAGACGGAAGCGTCTGCCGATCAAACGACAGTTACGAAACAGTTCATGGATCTGCTCGGGGGTGGCATCGGTGGCCACATCAAAATCCTTGGGTTCCCGGCCAAGCAGCAGGTCCCTCACACCGCCACCGACCAGCAGCCCCTGGAACCCGGCATTTTTCAGACGGTACATTACCTTGAGGGCATTCTCACTGATCTGCGCCCGGGAAATCGAATGATCGGGACGCGCTATGATGGTCGCTTCGGAAATGAGAACAAACTCCGTTGATTAATGGGCCGTTTGTGATCAGCCACTGGACCGGAGGCTATAGTGTAACACCTATCAGGGCGTTGTACGGCAGTATACTGCCAGGTTTTACCCGGTGAAACAGACCACCCAAAAAAAAGCGTAGCTAGCGGTGCGCCAGCCTGTCCAGCTCCTGCATGACCTCGGAGACCGAAGCCCCCTGATTCTCAATCAGGCAGACCAGGTTCGCGATACTCAACACCGACTTTTCCTGGCCGTGAACGATCCAGCCCCTGGGTGGCGTCCAGCCCGGCATCTGGGTAAACATGGACAACTGGTCGGTATTCCCCTGAACCATCCGTTTGTAGTCGTGTGCAAATTTGGACAGACGTATCATTTCGTCTTCCGGCATCAGGCCATAGCCTTCGACGAACTCCCCATCATCACGAAACTGGCAGACTGCCAATACACCATCAAGTGCCAATAACCGCTTGATCATGCCATGGCCTGCCCTGACACCGCCTGGTAGGCCGACTCATAGTCCACTTCGTCATTGCGTACGACTACGCCATACTGCGCATGGGTTACTACAGACCAGTTAAATCCGATCAGCGAAAACCCCTCTACCGGGTAAAACCCGCTATTGCCGGTAACACTTTCCCAGCCCCTTGCCTGCATGGTCGCGATACAGGTATTTGCCGCACACATATGACAAAGCAGATCCAGCATGTTTTCATCCAGCGGCCCCTGATCAACGACCCGACTGTCAATTAGCTTGCCACCATCACCATACTGGAATGCCGCTATCGCACCGTCCAGATTCATCAGTTTATCCAGATCAGCCATGGATACTTCCTCACCTTAATTATCAATACGCTTGCCTTAAACCATATCACTGATATCGTCATGAAGACGCGTGGTCATGAACTGCATGATGTCATTGAATGGTGCTTCGGCACTTAAAAAACAGAATACATTGGCAACCACACAGACGCTGAACTTCGGCCCTTTAACTGCCCAGCCCCGGCTCGGTGATATACCGCAGTCCGGGTAGATAGAACCGAGCATATCTGACTGCATGCGAATTCCCATGGTTGTTGAACGACACATAATCGATGCCATACGCGCCTGTTCCGGCTCCAGGTCTCCCTTGTAGCTGAAACGGTCGCCACGATAGGCATATTCGCCTGCCGCGATGACACCCGGCATACTGACTAGTTCTGATACAATCGACACAGTTGACTCTCACATGTACTGGTTATATGTTCTTCATGAACTTAAATTGTTGTTCCATGAAACCAGATTTACCACAAACCTGCCACCGTTGCCACCTTATAACAATAATCAGACGCTGATACAGGATATTAAATGACCGATATACCGACCAATCCGGCCAGCCTGTGGCGTCGCCTCGGCGCACTGCTATATGACAGTCTGTTGCTGTTCGCAGTGCTTTTTTTTGCTGCGGCATTGGTGATGCTGTTGACCCGTGGTCATTTCAATCCCGCCAGCCTGCCTTTCCAGTTGTATCTGCTGCTGATCAGCTTCTGGTTTTTCGGCTGGTTCTGGACTCATGGCGGACAGACACTGGGCATGCGCGCATGGAAAATCAGGGTCATGCAGTATTCCGGTGCAGGCATCAGCTGGAACCAGGCCCTGCAAAGATTCTGTGTCGCGGTACTGCTGGGTGGTGTGGGCATGTTCTGGTGCCTGTTCACCAAAGACAAACAGGCCCTGTACGACAAACTGGCGAAAACCTATGTAGAACGTATCTAGGATACCTCTAATCAGGTCTCTCACGGTTGCACCAGTGAGCAACCCAGTCCTCGCCAGACTTAATCAGTGGTCCCTTAGATTTTTCTACGCAGAGCCAGTATTGCTCCGACTGCAAACAACAGTGTCGGGATCACCGCACTTAACAGCGGTGGCAGGTCATAGGCCAAACCGGCCCGACTGAAGGTCTTGTTGAGCAGGTAAAAAGTCAGTCCCAGAATAATCCCGACAAAAATTCGCTTGCCGGTGCCGGAACTGCGCAACGGCCCGAACACAAATGGTAACGCAACCAGCAACATGACCAGGGTCGTAAATGGCGTGATCAGCTTGAGCCAGTATGCCTGCCTGTACTGTTCGCTATCCTGTCCATTGGCTTCCAGATAACCGATGTATTCATCCAGCGACCACACTGACAAACGCTCCGGATTGACTGACAACACATCCAGCACATCCGGATCGAACAGTTCACCCCAGACCATCTCGGCTTTCTGTTCGCGCCGTATACCGGTCTCTGAAATATGATTGATGGTGACCTTATAGAAATGCCAGCTCCCTGACAGATACCTTGCCTCGTCGGCGCGTGTCAGTTGCTGCAAATCCCTGGCCTCACCAAAACGGAATATCTCCACCTGCTTCAAACGCTTGCCGGCCAGTATCTCCTGCACCCGCACCACCTGGTTTTTATATCTCACCCACAGGGCGTCATCACCCTGGGTATTCAGATGTACATGCCGGGCAGTGGTACGCAACTCCTGTGCATATTGTTCACTGGGTGGCGCAACAAACTCTCCGATCACAAACGCAAACACCATCAGCGCCAGCCCACCCTTCAGTACCGACAGACTGATACGAAGATGTGACAGGCCCGACACACTGAGTACTATCAGTTCACTATGCGCGGCCAGCCCGCCCAGGGATATCAGGCTGCCGATCAGGACCGCGGTTGGGAACAATTCGTAAAGCTGTGTAGGCAGGGTAAACAGAACATAAAGACCGGCCTTGGCCGAGGTATACATACCGGTCAGGTTGCCCAGCTCGTTCATATACTCGAAAAACCCGGACAGACCGGCCAGTACCAGCAAGGTGGCAAAACTGCCCTTGATCACAAACCTGGAAATATAGCGGTCAATAATAGTCATACTTGCTTTCCGGGATAACGGCACCCCTAAGCTACCACAGAAGCTCCCAGGATGCTGCAAGCTTGCATATTTTCAGCCTTTTCCGTTAAAGTGCCAGATTAATGCAACCGCCAGTACAGAACCGAGGGCCAGTTCAATATGGAATATCGCGTGAAAAGCGGGCATCCGCTCAAGCAACGTAGTGGTAGCATGGTCATAGGCGTTTACGAGTCGCTCAAACTCGGACAGGCAGCGAAACTGGTCGATCAGGCCACGGACGGGCAAATTACCTCGCTACTGAAAAACGGTGATATCGAAGGCAAACCCGGGCAAACCATAATGCTCTACAATCTGCCGGGCGTGGCATGTGATCGAGTTTTACTGGTTGGCTGCGGCAAGGAGAAAAAGCTCGATGCAGCAGGTTTCAGCAAGGTCTTCAGTGGCGCGATAAAAACACTGGAAGAAGGCGGTACAACCAATGCGATCCTGTACCTGTCAGATCTGACGGTCAAGGGCTGGAATGCCAGACAAAAAACCAGTCAGGCGGTGGCAGCCTGTGAATCGGCGTGCTACCGTTTTGATCAACTCAAAAGCGGGGTAACCGGACCGCGACGTCCTATAAAACGCATCACCCTGAATGTTGACAACGCCAGTCTGGCCGCAGCCGAGACCGGCATGCTGCAGGGACAGGCCATTGCCAATGGCATGAGCATGACCCGCGATCTGGCCAACCTGCCCGGTAATATCTGTACCCCCGGCTACCTGGCCCGGCAGGCCCGCACACTGGGCCGCAAGCATGCCAGTCTGAGCGTTAAAATCCTGGAAGAGTCGGATATGAAAAAACTGGGCATGGGCGCGCTGTTGTCCGTGTCGCGTGGCAGCCGCCAGCCGGCCAAGCTGATCACCATGGAATACCGGGGAACCAAAAAATCTGTCCAACCGGTGGTTCTGGTTGGTAAGGGCCTGACCTTCGATGCCGGCGGCATTTCCCTGAAACCGGCCGAAGCCATGGACGAAATGAAATATGACATGTGCGGCGGCGCAACAGTAATCGGTGTAATGCGCGCGGTTGCCGAGATTGGTCTGCCGATCAATGTAGTTGGCGTGGTACCCAGTTCAGAGAACCTGCCGGACGGTGATGCCAACAAGCCAGGAGATATTGTCACCAGCATGTCCGGCCAGACCATAGAGGTCCTGAACACCGATGCCGAAGGTCGCTTGATACTGTGCGACGCATTGACCTATGTCGAACGCTACAAACCGGATGTGGTGATAGACCTGGCCACCCTGACCGGCGCGTGCATCGTTGCACTAGGGCACCAGACCCAGGCGGTACTGGGTAACCATGATCCGCTGATTCATAACCTGATCAAGGCCGGCGAACAGACCGGTGACCGTGCCTGGCAACTGCCATTGTGGGAGGAGTACCAACAACAACTGGACAGTAACTTTGCCGACATGGCCAATATCGGTGGCCGTACCGCCGGTACCATCACCGCGGCTTGTTTCCTGGCCCGATATACCGAAGATTACAAATGGGCACATATGGATATCGCTGGAACCGCATGGGTCAGCGGTAAACAGAAAGGCGCGACCGGTCGGCCCGTTCCGCTGCTGATGCAATACCTGATAAACAGGGCCAGCAAGTGACGCGTGTAGATTTTTATATCTTGCCAGACCAGGCCGAGCAGAACCGCATGGTGCTGGCCTGCCGTCTGGCTGAAAAGGCATTCAGGCAGGGACACCAGATCTATATACATACTTCGTCTGAGCAGGTCAGCGAACAGTTGGATGAGTTGATGTGGACCTTCCGTCAAAACAGTTTTGTACCACACCAGTTGGCAACGGCAGCCGATCAGGCGCCGGTCACCATCGGTCACCAGGAACAGGCCCCGGATGAACAGGCCGATGTGCTATTAAACATGTCCGCTGAGGTGCCGCTGTTTTTCAGCCGCTTCAAACGTGTTGCCGAACTGGTCAACCAGGCCGAAGACACACGTCAGCAGGGCAGGATCCGTTACAAGTTCTATCGTGACCGGGGCTACCCGATGCACACACACAATCTGCAATCCGACACAGGAAGAAAATGAGCAGCGACGACCAACACCCCGATGAACCCTCCATTCCGGTACTGGAGGAAGTCATCGTACCCGGCAACCCTGAGGCCGCGGAGGCAGTCGAGTCAAACGCCAAACTTAGAGCAGCCCTGTCGACCCTGGACAACATCGATGCCGACGTACTGGGCCCGCTACTCAAACAGATCGCAAGCGAAATCCAGGAAGACTTCAAACATGAGATCCTGGATGAAATCATCCCGGCAATCAGCGCGGCGGTGCATGAACAGGTCAGCAGCAACGAGGTCGCGATCCAGCAGAAAATGGTGTTCCTACTACAGGAACGGCTGCCTGAGATGATACTGGCCTTAAATGGTGATAAAAAAAGCTGATTTCCCCGTAAAATCCCTGCCCGGCACCGTTTCCGGCATCTGCACACCCGTCGTTTCCGGGTATAATAGACCCTTTGCCAGACGAGACAGACAAATCGACAATGGAAAAGATTTACGACCCGCAGACCATAGAACAACGCTGGTATGAAACCTGGGAGTCTAGCGGCTATTTCACACCGCAAACCGGCGGTAAACCTTACTGCATCATGATCCCGCCGCCGAATGTGACCGGCAGCCTGCATATGGGACACGCGTTCCAGGACACGATCATGGATGCCCTGATCCGATACCATCGCATGCAGGGTGACAACACCCTGTGGCAGGTCGGCACCGATCATGCCGGCATCGCAACCCAAATGGTAGTGGAGCGGCAGCTCGAGGGCGAAGGCAAGACCCGCCACGACCTGGGCCGTGAACAGTTCATCGATCGCATCTGGCGATGGAAAAACGAATCCGGTGGCACCATCACCCGGCAACTGCGCCGTATGGGCGCCTCGCTGGACTGGCAGCGTGAACGTTTCACCATGGACGAGGGCATGTCCAATGCGGTCAGTGAAGTGTTTGTGCGCCTGCATGAAGAAGGCCTGATCTACCGAGGCAAACGCCTGGTCAACTGGGATACCGTGTTGCACACGGCCGTGTCCGATCTCGAAGTTATCTCCGCCGAGGAGAACGGTCACATGTGGCATATGCGCTACCCGCTCAGCAATGGCACCGGCAACCTGATCGTCGCCACCACCCGGCCCGAGACCATGCTCGGCGATGCGGCGGTGGCGATACATCCGGGGGATGAACGCTACAAGCACCTGCTTGGTGAATATGTCGAACTGCCTTTGTCCGGCCGGCGTATTCCGATTATCGCTGATGACTATGTCGATCCGGAATTCGGTACCGGCTGTGTCAAGATCACCCCGGCGCATGACTTCAATGACTACGGTGTGTGGCAAAACCACCGCGACCAGACCGCGATACAGGAACTGCCGCACGGCGGCCTGATCAACATCTTCACAGCAGACGCGGCGATACGCGCCAACCTGGACGAGGAAGGCGAACTGATCCCGTCAAAATACATCGGCCTGGACCGTTATGACGCACGCAAGCAGATCGTCAAGGACCTGCAGGAACAGGGCCTGCTCGAAAAGATCGAGGACCACAAGCTGATGGTGCCGCGTGGCGATCGTTCATCCACCGTGATCGAACCCTACCTGACCGACCAGTGGTATGTAAAAGTCGGTCCGTTGGCCAAACCGGCAATCGAGGCGGTCGAGTCCGGCAAGGTCCGCTTTGTGCCTGACAACTGGAAGAACACCTATTTTGAATGGATGCGCAATATCGAAGACTGGTGCATCTCGCGCCAGATCTGGTGGGGGCACCGTATCCCGGCCTGGTATGACGATCAGGGCAATGTCTACGTCGGTCGTTCGGAGGCCGAGGTGCGTGAACAGCATGGCCTGGGCAATGACCAGTCATTACGCCAGGATGAAGACGTGCTCGATACCTGGTTCTCGTCGGCCTTATGGCCGTTCTCGACCCTGGGCTGGCCGCAGCAGACCGAAGCACTCAAGACCTGGTATCCGGGCAATGTGCTGGTTACCGGCTTTGATATCATTTTCTTCTGGGTTGCGCGCATGATCATGATGGGTATCAAGTTCATGGATGATGTCCCGTTCCATGAAGTCTATATCCACGGACTGGTACGTGATAACGAAGGCCAGAAGATGTCCAAGTCCAAGGGCAATGTACTGGACCCGATCGATGTGATCGATGGCATATCACTGGATGATCTGCTCGACAAACGCACCAGTGGTCTGATGCAACCCAAGATGGCGCAGCGTATCGAAAAAGTGACGCGCAAGAACTTCCCGGACGGCATCGATGCCTTCGGCACCGACGCCCTGCGCTTTACCTTTGCCGCGCTGGCCACCACCGGGCGTGATATTACCCTTACCAACGAGCGCATCGAGGGCTATCGCAACTTCTGTAACAAGTTATGGAATGCATCGCGCTATGTGTTGATGAATACCGAAGGACATGATTGCGGCCAAAGCGGTGGCGACATCGAGCTCAATACCGCCGACCGCTGGATCATCTCACGCCTGCAACACGCGGAAAAGGCCGTCACGCAGGCGTATGAACAGTACCGTTTCGATCTGGCCGCACAGGCCTGTTATGAATTTATCTGGAATGAATACTGTGACTGGTACCTGGAGCTGTCCAAATCAGTCCTATATAACGACGACAGCAACGAGGCGCAATTGCGTGGCACACGTTGCACCCTGGTACGGGTACTGGAAACCGTATTACGCCTGATACATCCTCTGATTCCGTTCATCACCGAAGAGATCTGGCAACGCGTTGCACCATTGGCCGGCAAACAGGGCGATACCATCATGCTGCAACCCTACCCGGTTGCGAATGAAGATCGTATCGATACCGGGGCTGAGGCCGATATGGACTGGCTGATGCAGTTTGTACTCGGCATACGTCGCATCCGTAGTGGCATGGACATCAAACCGAGCAAACTGTTACCGGTCATAATGCAAAATGCGAGTCATACTGACCATGAAAAACTGTCAGCCTACCAGCAGATGTTGACCAGCCTTGCCAAAATCGAGTCGATATCGACATTGGATGCCAACGAGCAGGCGCCTGAGTCGGCAACCGCACTGGTTGGCGAGATGAAGCTATTGATTCCGATGGCCGGCCTGATCGATAAGGATGCCGAACTGAAACGCCTGGACAAGGAAATCGGAAAAAAGGAGTCCGAGCATGCCAATGGTACCGCCAAGCTTGAAAACGAGAATTTCGTTTCACGGGCGCCGGAACAGGTAGTCAACAAGCAGCGCCAACACGTCGCGGAACTGGCGCTGTCACTGGAAAAACTGAAGGAACAACGCGACAAGATAGCGGCCATCTAATCAGAATGGGTCCATTCCGGGCCCGATCTGGTACAGGAGGGAGCCAGTAGTTTAATCTGCTCAAACACCCGCCAGGTTCAGCACCAGCTTCACCACACCGACCAGCACCAGAATAAATAACACGGTAAATATCAAACCAACAATAATATAGTGGCTCGCTTTACCTTTGGTGAAATCGCGCTCACGGTTCTTGCTGCTTTGCACACCAAACATGCTAGCAGACACACTCTTGATGACCTGTATCAGGCCAACGTTCTCTTTTTCTTCTGACATCGACTAACTACCCATAATCCTGACATGGGCTAGTATATCACTGCCGAACCGGCCCGGCCGAGCCACAAGGTAAATTTTAAACCTATTAACTATCCTGACCCGGTGGAAGACACGGCCAGATCGGGAGACATCACCTGCTCACGCGACATACAGGCCTTCATCCGTATAGAGGTGGCTTTCTATATAGCGCTGTCGTTTTTTCTCCTTGATTGCGTCGACATGCACCAGAATCAGCGCATCGACACAATTGGAAAAACCAGGATCGATATTAAACCCCAGAAATTCACATCCACCCGGGCGGCACAGCTCGACATATTGCTTGTATAGCACAGGCACCCTGACGCCAAAGTCGGACAGCTTTTTCTTGAGTAGCACATAGGCGTCCTTGTATGCAGATTCATCCGACACACCGGAATAGGAAATAAAGTCCTCATCATATCTGAACCGGAACGGCAGTCTCGGCGTCGCCAGTTTCTTTTCACTGCCAAACAGGCAGTCATAAAAACCCGCTATCATTTCCTGTGATTGCAGTGGATACGAGGTGCTGAGTGAAACCGCGCCGTACAAATAACGTATCTCTGGGTGCTGCTGCAGATAGGCGCCGATACCATACCACAGGTAATCAAGACTGCGTTTACCCTGATAGCGCGGCTGGATAAAACTGCGACCCAGCTCTATTGCATGCTCCAGATAGGGATACAACTCCTTGTGAAAATAGAAAAGACTGTTGGTATAAAGACCACTTTTCTCGTGTTCCTTCAGAATCCGCGCCGTTTCACCAATTCGATAAGAGCCGATAATTTCCAGCTCCACTTCATCCCACAGTATCAGGTGACGGTAATAACGGTCAAAGCGGTCGATATCCATCGCGTTGCCGGTTCCTTCACGCACCTGGCGGAATGACAATTCTCGCAAACGCCCTATCTCACGCATCACACTGGAGTTGGGTACATAGTCGAACAGATAGATATGTTTCCCGTCCTGGGTTTTTCCGATCAACTGCGATGCATTCAGCTCCTTGCGGATCAACTTGGTCTTGGCCTGATGTATCACGTTTTCGACTGGCTTGAACAGCTTCTTGTTTTTCTTTTTGCCTATCAGATAGACTTGCTTGCGCATACGGTTCGCAATAACACGTTTAGACAAGTCCATCTCAGAGATCGAACGCCAGGGTATGGGTTTGCCAACACGGAATCTCAGTTCCTTGTCCTGTTTGTTAAACATCTCGTTGGCCAGCATCATGGTTCCCAATGGTTTGTAGATACTGGACAAGCTATAGAACAGTGTAGAGTTCTTTGCTCCGATATGTACCGGAACTATCGGTGAACCAGTCTTTTTGGCCAGATGAAGAAATCCGGTTTTCCATTTTCCGTCCCGTATTCCACTAGGCCGGATACGCGAGACCTCGCCTGTCGGGAACATGATAACCGCCTGATCCGCCTCCAGCGCACGGGTGATCTCCCGCATACTCTTGCGATGATTGGCATTTCTGGAAAGATTATCGATTGACAGAAACAGATTACACAGCGGGTCGATATGGCCGAGTAGCGAAGTCGCCACGATCCTGACATCACTTCTGACTTCCGAAACCAGCTTCAACAGTGCCAGACCATCCAGTGAACCAATGGGATGGTTGGCTACGATAATCACGCGGCCCTGGTCAGGAATATTGGCACGATCCTTACTGGAAACCTGGAATGTAAAATTAAAATGGTCCAGTACCGCATCATTGAACTCGAAATCTTCAAGATGCTTGTTGGTTTCGATGAAATGGTTGATCTCATCCTGGTGAACCAGCTTTTTCAGAATTGATGAAGCAGTCTTCAGAAAAGTCTTGTTCTTACCGCGCTTGTCATCAATGTATCCACTAAGTAATGCGTCAATATCAATCATGTGCAGTCTCTATCCAAAGCGGCCATCAGGTTCCACGATAGAGAGAAAGTATGACAATAATATTACGCATACTAATGGTATTCTGGATCAGGGATCAGTAGCAGGGTATATACCCTCGTAAAAACACAGACATCAATCTGCCAGGCGAGCAATAGGGACAAGAATTCAATCTTTGAACTCGGGTATTTTAATACCTTTTATATAATTCTCTGCCCAGACGGCCATAGACATGATTACCGGCAACAAGCCTTCCCCTGCCTCGGTCAGGTAATACTCATAGCGGGGCGGATTGTCCTGATACAGATGCTTTTCCAGCAGGCCTTTGTTTACAAGGGTCTTCAACCGGTCCGCCAATATATTGGTTGGAATTCCCTCCCCCGCTTGCTGAAAATCCTTGTTGCGGTGCCTGCCAAACAGACGGATGTCCCTGATCACCAGTAATGACCACTTGTCGCCAATCACATCCAGTGTGGTCGCGATAGGACAGGAGGATCGTTTCGATACTGAACGACTGATTTTCTTCATAATCAACAAGCTAGCATAGTGACTTGCTTTTTACAAGTTACTAGCCTATAGTCACTTGCATATTACAAGTTACATGGAGGATGTCAGCATGCCTGTTGATCTGATATTACCAATAAGCATAAGCTTCTCACTCCTGGCCTGGTCGCTGATCATGTATTGGTATATTCACCCAGTGGCTAAGGAATATCCTTTAGAGCGGGCGCTTATCCCGTTTCTGCTATTGCACAGTTTCCGTTATGTCGGCCTGATGTTTCTGGTACCCGGTGTAACCACCGAGGTCCTGGACAGCCGATTCTCGCAGCCCGCAGCCTATGGCGACCTGATCGCGGCGATATTGGCCTTTATCGCGATAGCGGCCATCCAGCTGAGGGCGCGCTGGTCCATCGCATCGGTATGGCTATTCAATATCTGGGGGCTGGCTGATTTACTGAATGCGGTTGCCCGCGGCATCATGTTTACACCGGATGGTCATCTCGGTGCTACTTACTGGATCCCGGCGATTATTGTGCCATTGTTGCTAGTTACACATGGTTATATATTTATACTACTAATACGGGATTTCAGGAAATCGTACAACTCACCGTTCAGATTTACGCAAACAGCCAAGTTTAAAGGAACCAGTGAAGAAGATTAAGCCGGAAGAAAATCGCTGGTCATTTTACTAAACATTAGTGGTTCCCATTTGTATACTCAGGATCCTGAAACACGGACCCTGAGTATCTCGCGTTTATTAGGAACACCTACAATTCTGATTTAATTAGTTTGCACTCATTAACGCCCTGTTTACCTTCTTCTTCACTGACTTCAGTAAGCTGTGAACGTGCTGTCCACATTCCCATTTTTACTTCTTGCCATACATAGTGATTGTGACCGGCCTTGGCATTAATCTTGATACGGGCCGTATTCTCCGTCAATGAAGTTATTTCATGTTCTCCTGGTTCAACCGACCAGTAAAAATAGGTCTTCGGTCCTGTTTTACCGGCAACCCGGCCGTCAAGTGCGGCAGGCATTGTAATTGCCCCTCCATAGGACTCGTTTCTGTACAAATAGATATGAGCCTTACTGGAGTCAATAATAAATTGTTTTGCGCGACTATCAGCCTCAGGTGAAGCCATTGGTACTAGAGATATATGGCGTATACATAACAAAACGGCGGCATACCCCTGTCAGGGGTATGCCGCCGGTCTGTCAACTTCTCCTATCTGGTTTGGTACTACCGATCGAATCGGCTGCTTGCATAAGGCACTGAGGCGCGAGAACCAAGATACCTTTCAATAGCCTCAATATCACTGGTGGTCAGTGAATCCAGGTAGGACATATCGGTCTTGGCTTTGATTGCCCTGATGAGGTCACGAGCCAATTCACCGCGTACATCCACACCACTGATGCCGCCACTACCGTCTTCACCGTGGCAGCTGGCGCAGTTGGATGTATACAGTGCTTTCGGTTTGGCTTTACCGATAACCTCTACCGGCCTGCTAGTCAGGAAGTCCTCGATGACCTGTACCTCCGTTGCAGACATCGTCGCAGGACTGAGCAACGATGGCCCTGCGATAGCTTGGCTTGCAGCCTGAGGTTTCGCTGCAGGAACTGCTGGTTTGACCTGAATGGCCTGAGCCAGCTCAGCTGATATGCTGCTACCACTATTCGCTACAGGCTGTACGGTCGTGATGCCGATATGGCCTTTTCTATCGCGCCAGTTCAGCTCTTCATCGCCCTCACCACCGCCACCTCCGCCGCTGCTATCCAGGAAGCTGGCGATCGCCGCGATATCCTTGGATGACAGGAACGACAGGTACTGCATTTCCGCTTCACTCTCTATCGCTTCGGAGATACTGCTGGCTGAATCGCCACGCACATCCTCACCACTGGTACCACCGCTACCGTCGGCACCGTGACAGGAACCGCAATGGGTCGCATACAGTCCATCCGGCGTGGTCGGTGTCGGCGCCGTAGCCAGGTAGTCCGCGATCGCCTGGATATCAGAAGCGGTCAGGAAGCTCAGGTAGCCCATGGACGGTTCATTCACTATACCGCTATTAATGCGGGTCACGTCCGCACCGACCTTGGAGCTGTTGGTTCCCGGGCCATGACAGCCGGCACAGTTGTTGGTGTACAGGGTCGCACCATCAGCCGGTCCAGTGGGTGGCTGGGTCGGCGCCAGAGAGACCAGGTAATCTGCCATTGCCTGGATATCGGACGCCGGCAGCGAGGCCAGGCTGTTCATCGAAGGTACATTCTGTATACCGTTATTGATACGGGTTACATCTGCACCTGCCTTGGAGGTGTTGGAACCAAAGCCATGACAGCTACCACAGTGCGTATCATACAACTGCTGCCCGTTCGTACCACCTGGTGGTGGCGGCGGTGGCGGCGGTGCCAGGGACACCAGGTAATCCGCGATCGCCTGGATATCGGACGCCGGCAGTGAACTGAGGAAGTTCATTGATGGTGCATTCACGATACCGTTGTTGATACGGGTCACGTCCGCACCCGCCTTGGTGCTGGCTGCACCAAAGCCATGACAGCTGCCGCAGTTGCTGTCATACAACTGCTGTCCGTTACTACCACCTGGAGGTGGAGGTGGCGGCGTTGTATCCCCATCCAGGAAGTCTGAAATCAGCTGGATTTCCGTAGAGGTCAGGAAGCTCAGGTACTGCATTTCAGACTCATCCTGAATTGCTTCACTGATATCACTGGCTGAATCGCCACGCACATCCTCACCACTGCTGCCGCCACTACCATCAACACCGTGACAGGCTGCACAGTAGGCCGCGTACAGTCCTGATGGTGTGGTCGGTGGTGCCAGTGTGGCCAGGTAATCCGCAATCGACTGGATATCAGACGCTGGCAAGGTACTCAGGAAACTCATGGAAGGATCATTCGTGATCCCGTTGTTAATACGGGTCACGTCTGCCCCTGCCTTGGAGCTGTTTGCACCAAAGCCATGACAGCCTCCACAGTTGTTGTCATACAACTGCTGGCCGGTACTACCACCAGGCGGTGGTGGTGGAGCCAGTGACACCAGGTAATCCGCGATTGCCTGGATATCGGATGCCGGCATTGAACTCAGGAAGTTCATCGAAGGCACGTTCACAATACTATTATTGATACGGGTGACATCCGCACCTGCCTTGGTACTGGCCGCACCAAAGCCATGACAGCTACCGCAGTTATTGTCATACAGCGTCTGGCCGTTTCCTCCACCTGGTGGTGGTGGCGGTGGTGTGGTATCCCCGTCCAGGAAGTCCGATATCAGCTGGATTTCCTGAGAGGTCAAGAAGCTCAGGTACTGCATTTCAGACTCATCCTGAATTGCTTCACTGATATCACTGGCTGAATCACCGCGCACATCTTCACCACTGGTGCCACCACTACCGTCCGCACCGTGACAGGAGCCGCAGTAGGTAGCATACAGACCGGAGCCTGAAGTCGGCGGCGCCAGCGAGGTCAGGTAATCAGCGATCGACTGGATATCGGCCGCCGGCAATGAACTGAGGAAGTTCATCGACGGTTCATTTGCTATCCCGTTATTGATACGGGTGAGATCCGCACCGGCCTTGGTACTGTTCGCACCGAAGCCATGGCAGCTTCCACAATTGGTATCATACAACTGCTCGCCGGTACTGCCACCTGGCGGCGGTGGCGGCGGTGCAAGAGACACCAGGTAGTCTGCAATGGCCTGAAGATCGGCTGCCGGCAGTGAACTCAGGAAGTTCATCGACGGTACGTTCACAATCCCGGCATTGATCCGGGCCAGGTCTGCACCGGCCTTGGTACTGTTGGCACCGAAGCCATGACAGCTGCCGCAGTTGGCATCATACAACTGCTCACCGGTACTGCCACCTGGTGGCGGTGGCGGCGGGGCCAGAGACACCAGGTAATCCGCAATCGACTGGACATCGGCCGCCGGCAGTGAACTCAGGAAGTTCATCGACGGTTCATTTGCTATCCCGTTATTGATACGAGTGACATCTGCACCGGCCTTGGTACTGTTGGCACCGAAGCCATGACAGCCTCCGCAGTTGGCGTCATACAACTGCTCCCCGGTACTACCCCCCGGTGGTGGCGGTGGCACCAGCGATATCAGGTAATCCGCGATTGCCTGTACCTCTGCAGCACTGAGGAAGCTCAATGAGTTCATGGACGGTTCATTCACGATACCATTATTAATGCGAGTTACACCCGCACCCACCTTGGTACTGTTGGCACCGAAGCCATGACAGTTGCCACAATTGGCATCATACAGAGCCTGTCCATCGAGTGGACCTGTATCGATCACCGTGACCGTTGCCACATCCGTAGCCTGCAGTCCGTCATTATCGGTTACGGTCAGGGTTACGATATAGGTACCCGCAGAAGAATAGCTATGGAGCGGATTCAGGCCGGTACCGGTGGTACCGTCACCGAAATCCCAACTATAACTGACGATGTTACAGTCGGGGTCGGATGATCCGGATCCATCAAACTGGACATTGGATCCAACCGTACCGTTATACAGTCTTCCGGTACCGCCACCTGCATGTGCGGTCGGTATATCCACCCCGCTACTGGCGATGGTCGCAGAGGTACTGGCTGTACCGGTCAGGCCAACACCGTCGGTCACCGTCAGGTCTACATTATAGGTACCGCAACGACTGTATGCGTGCGTCGGGCTGGCAAAGCCGGTCGCTGAAGCGCCGTCACCGAAATCCCAGCTATAGCTTAACGCGG
Organism: uncultured Gammaproteobacteria bacterium; assembly: GCA_947258795.1. Lineage (GTDB taxonomy): Bacteria > Pseudomonadota > Gammaproteobacteria > DRJJ01 > DRJJ01 > DRJJ01. The sequence continues at coordinate 94,045 of CAMYJU010000005.1, forward strand.
TACCTTCCGGGTCACTGGATCCGGTACCATCAAACTGTACCGGGGCATTGACGACACCGGTTACCGGCGCACCGGCGTTCGCAACCGGTGGGCTGTTGGGTGTCTGCAACACGGTAACGAACGTGGTATCCGTAGCGATATTACCGCTATCGTCAGTGATCGTGAGCGTCACCAGGATGGTTGCCTGGAAGTTCAGGTTATAGGTAAACAGCGGATTGGCTTCGGTACTGGTGCCATAACCGCTGCCGAAATCCCAGAAGTAGGCAACAATAGTACCATCCGGATCAGTTGAACCGGCACTACTGAACTGGATCGGAACGCCTGTTGAACCGACATAGGGTCCGTTGATATTGACTATCGGCGGTGCACCGCTTCCGACGCATCCCGGGTTATTCGGGTCAACAAAGTTGGCCAGTCCGGCTGGTGGATTCTGGGCACTGACCAGATTGCCACAACTGAAACTTGGCATAAACAGTTGCGCAGCTTCCGCATCATTGCTCGTACCATCGCCATCGGAATCAAATGTCCCGATAGCCGAGATACTGTAATTGTTGTTGCGGAAGTCTACACCGTACTGCGTTAGTAGACCACCGCCATTGAAATTGACATGACAGAGACCGCAATTGGATATTCGCGTCCCGGCCGTTCCGTAGTTGGTATCGAAATCGTTTTGGTAACTACTGAATGCGAGGGCTTCGGTGCTTGCCAGACTCACTACCAACAACAGTAGTGTATTGAGAAGACCTGACCCCGCTAACAGCCTTTGTTTCAGACTTTTCATAGCGCATTCCCCTATATTTTATTTTATAAATTATTATCTTCGACATATTAATCTTATTATACGTCTGTGCTAGGGAAATGCTGTTGCCCTAACTGCACCGCACAGGCATCCTATTCTGTGTCTCTTCATCAGGATATTGCTCCTGTACTCCCTGTTATGCAATCACCTTATTATCGAAATTTTGTTAAATGGTGATGCATTGGCTCCTTAAATAATATATGTAACATATATCACACATGTTTGATAGCGTAATTGATACATATCAACGTCATATTACTTTTCCCGAATATTTTAATGATGTCCGTAAAAACACTGATACAATGGAGTTGTATGTTCTGATTGATCAAATCCGGGGCCTCCTACAATCAACCCGTTTTTATGATTATTTATCAATAATTTATTATTATAAGTTGATTGGATTGGATCAAATGAAGGAGGATGAATTCATCTTGCAAAATAGGTGTTTTCCGGTATATGCATTTCAAGATTGCCGCTGAGATAAGCATGCAATAAATTTCAGTCGAATCCATCAACCAGCGATACCCATGCCTGGCCTACATACGCTTGCACCACTCATAGCATGATCAGAAGCACACGCAGTTTTTCCCCTCGGCCTTGGCCTCATAAAGCCTTTGGTCCGCGCGCTTGAATAACGAGTCCGTATCATCTTTTTCATTCAGTCCGGCCACCCCCAGACTAACTGTGACTTGACCGATTTCCCTAAATCTATTCGACTCCACATCGGCACGGATTTTTTCTGCCAAGTGCTGGACACCTTCCAGCTCAGTATTGGCACAAATTACGACAAACTCCTCGCCGCCATACCTGACCAGACGGTCATTCTTGCGGATGATACACCTGATCAGATGCACCAGTTCAACCAACACCCTGTCTCCTGTCTGGTGCCCATAGCTATCATTGATCTGTTTGAAGTCATCTATATCCAGAACGATAATACCAAGCGGCACGGAAGATTGCTGGGCACTGACCAGTAAATTGGACAACAATTCCTCGAACTTGCGCCGATTCATTGCATTGGTAAGCGGGTCTGTTTCTGACAACCTGACTTTTTCGCTGATAACACTCTGTGCCTGCTTGACAATAATATTTGACATTATGTTATCAAGCACCAAGGTCAGTTTATAGATTTCCAGTATATTGATAATCAGTGACAACACTTCATAGTAGGCCTCCCTTTTTAGATAAAAAAATATGTTTTCGGTATTCGCAACAAGTCGAAACCTTATCTGCTCTATCTCATCAAAATTGACAGGCTGCTCGATATCGCCGAGATGATCTTTTATATAAGAGTAAACCGTGTTCTCGCCCATACGCTGGCGCTCAACCAGATTATTTTGCGCCTGGTAGTCCTTTTGCTCTATGGCTGTAAGCAAATCCATCATCCACTTGTAGTGCTCGATCAAAAAATCCCGTTCCGCACCAAACGTGGCATTCTTTGTCATTGTTATGATTTTCTGCAAATCATTCTTTTCTTTCCTGATATAGACATCCATATAGCCTTTGGCCATGGCGTCAGAAACAAAGTCAAACAGATCCTCGTTTAGCAGGATCAGACGAATATCCCCGATTTTCTCCGCGATTATATCATTAATAATATTTCGCAGGATGGTGGTACCGCTTAAGAACACCTCATAGGGAATGTCATGTTGGTAATGAACTACACCAACCTGGTAGTAACGCCTCAGCAAATCCTTCCTGGACTCATGCAAAGTTTCGATAAGATTCTGTTTTTGCCTGAGCAGTAATTTTCTTACCTGCTTGTCACTATTAAAGTATTTCGAAAATACCTTGTTAGACAATAATTCATCGTAGAAACGCCTGAATATTTCATCAGCATATTCAACAAGACATATCAGCTTTTTAAAATCGACCGGTAACAGCGAGTCTCTCATTTGCCACCTCTGCTTCAAGTAAACAAAATAATACTCACTCTCTCCACAGCCAGCCCTGCAAAAGACACATCCAAATAATTATTTTTTTAGTAAAAGATTTGCTGCATCGGCCGTCTGGTATCCCGGCATATCCTGACACTACCCGGCAGACCTTACTGCTTTTTATACATCAATTTCCAACCAGACTGCTAATTCAAGCCAGTGTTCAGCGCCTGGCACTTTAGTCTCAACTCTATCACTTATATTGTAGAATTGACTTAGTCATGACATCTGGGCTTCAAAACCCTTCCGCCACATCCTTAGCGCCAGTGGCCACAGGACCAGTTGTTTCTTACTGGTCTCACCCCACTGGGCAGACAACTCTTCCGTCATTTCTGTCACGGGGTCAAGCCCGTTCTGTTGCTCATATTTCTTTACCGCAGACCAGGTGTGCAGGTATCCAAGCAGTTGATCAAGGGACCACTCTGTTCGCATCTGGAATACAGTACTCTCCAGCTCCTCGAATGGTAGACTGACCGATACATATCCGTCCTCAACCATCCTCCGTTCAGGCGGCCAGTAGTCTTCCAGTACCGATCTGTACAAGTGATTAACCAGTTTGTCTATTTCCGGATTTATATTCAACAAGCCATATGTCCAGGCGGCCACTATCCCCTGCCGCTTTAATACCCGTTCCACCTCTTTTGAAAACGCCTGTATGTCGAACCAGTGCAGCGCCTGTGCAACCGTAATCAGATCAACTGAACTATCCTCAATTGAGGTATCTTCCGCCTTTTCCGTCTTGTAGATAATACCACTCTTTCTGCTTGCATTCTCGATCTGACTTTTACTGGCATCAGTCGCAATGACTTCTTTGTAGTATTCCGATAAAGCCAGGGCCGACTGACCACTTCCGGTAGCACAGTCCCATGCCCGTTCATGTGATGGTGTAAACCCGGACAAATAGACAAAAAGCGCTTTGGGATAACCAGGTCTGAATATACTGTATGCGTCAGACCCGAATGAAAAATAGTCTTTAAATCCAGATTTCAATGCGCTCTTCTCCGGTATAATCTGACTCAGACTTATATCTCGTCTTCAGGAATCACTTCCGTTTTATCCATAAATAACACTACACGTTTCTCAGTAAAAACGATCTGTTTTTGTTTCCTATAACCTAAGTCAAGTCAGGCATAACCATCTCCCTGGTATTTGAATTGTGTCAATTATTAGTGCAGGCATTTAAAAAATCAATCTACGTACATGTCACACAAATAATATGTATGTAGCACCAAATAAGCAATATACTTCATATAAAAAGGGGCGATAAGTACCCTTTTTAGAATGGGCATATATGTCCATTTATTGTTGCTTTTATTTTTGGGTAAGCACAAAAAAGTGGCACTAACAGCTTCCATGAGAAAATTTATTACCATGCTAAATGCTATGGTAAGAGACAAGTGTGGATGGGCTTATTGAATGCTTTATTAGGGGTCCTGACATTAAAGTCGCTTGCTAGGAAATGCCTTACCTTTCTAGCCGTATCCTTCCAAGAACTTCAATTTCACCATCCTCAGCGAGCGTTCCGACCAAAAGTTCGCCAATGCTGATTAATTCCATGGTTAAAGCATCGATGTTTGGACGATGGTTTACAAAGACGATTGGTGATTTTCCTCGATGTTTAGTAAGTAGTTCACTCGCAACTGTTTGGAATTCATCCTGACCCTGACTATCTACTGCAGGTCTTTGACGCAAATTCGGATCGGTTAAAAATTTTCCAAACGCAATTTGTGCAGTTTCTCTGCACCGACACATTGGCGAGCTGATTGCGATAGGTTTTATGCCACGCTTTTCGAATGCCTCGCCAACTCGCCTAGCTTGTGCCATACCTTTTGTGGTTAAAGTGCTTTCGCCAACACAATTACCAGATGAATCCCATGCGAGCATGTTGGCGCCATCGCGATTCCCAGTAGACTCAGCGTTTCGCATAAGTACGACCATATGTTGGTCTTGTTGCAGTTTTTTCCAAAGCGCTTCGTCTGCGACAACTGCCAATGGCAAGAAGAGAAGCGGGATTATCCACGTAGCACGCATTTTCATTTTCTAATGCCTACATCAGCTGTTGCTGAAGGTGACGGTTTTTTGTGTGATAATGAGCGTTAGCAAATAACACATAAAAACGGCGCTTTCGAGCGTCCATAGATGATTTTTATATAGTTTATCAAAATAGCTTTATTATTTCTTTGTTATGTAATAGATAAATTTTGATGAAGCCAAAGAGCGCGAAGGTAGGGTACCCGACAAATGATATGTCTTTCCCATTGAATTCAACCACTGTCCCTTCTAAAGCGCCCTGATAAAGATAATCAGCGAAGCCGATTAAGCCAAATACACCTATTAGATAGCCAAAGGCTAACAGTATATAACGAGAATATTTAAGGTGAAGTATCAAACTTAATGCTAAATATATAAATAACAACATTGCGCCCAAGTTAGTAAAAAGAGTTTCGTTGCTTCTATCATTGTCTATTGCGCCGTACACGAAATATGCGGTTAATATTCCTAGCACGCAATAAATTAAAGTGTAGATGTATAAAATATACTTTTTCATATATTTATACAGTAATCTAACGCTTAAGGTCAGCTAACGGGCAACACAGAGCAGAGCGAAGCGACGCAGTGTGTTGACCGGTCAGATGCAGCGTATTGTTATGTAATGGCTGGCACGCCATATAGGAATGCTCCTATTAAAAAGAAAACAGTAAGCCCGACAGATGCCTTATGTCTTAATTTGTAAAATACAACTTGTTGCACTGCCCTAAATAGCCATAAGCATGATATTAACACTAGCAATGAATTACCTAGCTGTGTATTTAATAGCTCTTGAGTATGCACAAATGACACATAAGCAAAAATAAAAAATATAAATGTAATGCTTATATTTAAAACTTGCATTGTTGCTTTGTTAACATAGTTTAATGAGTCCAATGTTTCTGGCCATTTGAATATGCGCCAAAACAGCACATGAAAAATGATGAGTGCAACCGTGTAGGCTCCACCAGCGAAAATGAGTGTTTCATTCATTCTTCTTTATTCACATAACGTTGCAATGTGGGGATGGCAACCCAAAGCGAAGCGGCGGGTTGACCCTCTCGAATTTGTTGTTAGGCGAATTCACTATGCAATAACTATTGTGCTTTTCGTTCTTCCATCAACAGTCTACCTAGCTTAGTCAGCATCAATCTTTCACTCAACTCTATAACATGACCCTCAGGAAGTGTCTTTATCAGACCAGCATTACGAATAGGACGAACCCACTCAAAGTCTTCACCCCCAGTTCTTAAATTTAGTCCTTCTTCTTTGACTGAGACTCCGCCTTTATTTTGGATCTTTTCTAATAGGCTCCATTGCTTCTCTGTAAGTTCTTCCTTGAATGTTTCAGATAGACTCTCTGTTAATTTTCGGGCACTTGTTTCGATCGTCACGCCATGCATAGCAAATTTAACGTTTGACTTTTTGATTAATTCAAGCAGTGGTTCGCGAAATGAGACCAATCCAACCGTTATCAATAATGGCCAAATGAGCACCTCTATATATCGCACAATAATTTCAGCGGTTTGCATCTATATCTCCCCAATGCTGTTCGCCTAACGAGGCTGTAGAAAAACCGACTTATCCAAACCCGTATTCCAGCCACCAATTATTAAATTTGAGATTCATCTACTTTGCCCGAATTGATGATGCTATTCAAGCATTCCATGTTCGTCATGTGGCCCATTGGCCGGTATTCTTAAGTTTCTCTATGTTATGTATCAATCAATACAGTTGCCATTGCCCCTGGACCTTGCGTTTACCCCGCAAGCTGAATCGATTGAGACGTTTGTTCGTGCCAATGTTTCCAAACACCGGTTCGACGTCGTGCCAATGTTTCCAAACACCGGTTCGACGACCGACATTCGATGACTGTAGATAAGTTTACCTTTGTCCGTGTCGACACGTCGCTTCATCCAGTCGGTGTAGGTTGGGACACGCTGGCCTTTTTTGAGAATGAACGATACCTGTCTGCCATGCCCTTTCCGGTGATCGGCGGATGCAGGGTTACGCATGCACCGCTGTTTGATATCACAGGCCCGGCATTTGGTTAAGCGACCTTCAAAAAAGACTTTGTCATGGCCATGCTTGTCCTTGCCTTCATGATGCAACCACATGGCGTGTCCCGCCGGAGCATAACCGGTATCAGCGGTGACAATGGGTTTATCCAGTTTGATACCAAGTCGTTTAAAACGATCGCGGACGCTATTTAATACCGGTTGTAAGGCGTGGTGCTCCTGGCCTTCTCCGAAAGCCTGTGCGTCGATAATAATCTGATGTTTCATATCGACCGTGGCAATACCGTTGTATCCCTGTATCGTGCCTTTACTGGTGGCTATCTTGGCACTCTCTTTATCGGTAATGTTACTTTTGACTTCCTTTTTTATTCGGCCTTTGACCATCCGTGGGCTGTTTGACTTTAAAAACCGGTCTATCTTCTCGTGTGCCTTTGTGAGGGTTTCGATGGCCTGTTCTGCTCGCTGTCGGCGTTCTTCGTCACGTGATTCGTTTTTGTCTAATTTTTTATGCTCCGTAATATGATGGTGTATCTGGCGCTGTATCTTCTCACGCTTTTGTGTCAACTCTTTGTGGGTGCCAGACCATTCCTTCGATGCATTTGAGGGCATTTTACAGCCATCAATCGCAAAGAGTTCTTTGCCTAATAAACCCTGTTCGTCACAAATCAGTAAGACTTGCTCAAACAAGGCTTCAATTTCATCGCTATAACCACTCACAAAATTAGCGATCGTCGTGAAATGTGGCACCGTATCACATGACAGGGCCTTGAACAGGATGTTGGTGTCGCAACTCCACTGGATTTCGCGGCTTGAGATGATGCCTTTTGAGTAGGCAAACAAAATAATCTTTAGCAGGATCGCCGGATCATAAGCTGGCCGTCCGGTATCTTCATTATTATACGTGGGATGGAAGATCGATAAATCCAGTTTGTGTTCTATTAAATAGTGGATCGCATGTTCAAACGTGCATGGTTGTAACTGATCGGCATAATTCACAACCACCATCCTGCTTTGGTTTGGATTATAGGGAATAAATTTCGGCATTGGCACAACTCCTTGTAGTGTGGAGTCATTTTAACAAAAACAGAAAGGCTTTTGATCTTTTTCTACAGCCTCAACGGTATGCATAAAGGGCCCGAGCGTAAGCGAGGTCCCAGCCCGCGTTTACCGCGGGCGATTTTGATGCAATGGTTATATTTTGACTCTACTCTCAATTTGAAACACCAAGAGCACTTGAAATATCTTTAGCGGCTTTAGCCAATCCCTCTCTGTCTAGAACAATATCGAAGGCCTGAGTAAGCACCTGCTCAATTGATTTCTCCACCTTGAATGGACCAGACAGAATGCCAATAGTCGAAATAATATCTATCGCTTCATAACGGTAACCGTCCAATGCGTCAATGGTGTTAGCCGCCTCACCCAATGGATTCCACGCTTCCAAAACACCCGCTACACGTTTTATCATTTCTTCTTGCATTACTCTTTCCTAGAAATATCGTTTTGCATAAGGGGCTGGAGCTGCGTAGCAGCGGAAGTCCCAATGAGTGATTAGCGAATGACTTGATGTTATTTATAGGCATTTTTAATCAATGAATTTATCTTTTTTCATTTGTTTTTCATCTAGATATTCTCGTTTAATTAGTGCTGCGAGAATTATTCCACCACCAATAAGACCCATTGTAATTGTTATTTTCCAGTACAGTTTTGTAGAAATTATGTCTCCCCATATTTCTGCGACAGTTAATACTGACCATGAAATGACAATAAATATTGCTGTATATGATGCTATTTTCATTTTTCTTTTTCCATTATTACTACATAAGCTTCACGCTTAAAGAAAAGTAGCATTCGTCTAATATCTTTTTCCATTGTGGCTACTCGCCATCCTTCAGCAGCATTAGCATTAAGAAATGCTGTAAATTTCATTGGGTCTACTTTTGATCCGCCAAGAAAAAGTGAGCCAAGCATTCCTTCTTGATATATTACAACTTTATAATTGACCATTATTGTCTCCTTATTTATTTTATGGCCTAACAACGTTTGAGTTAACTTGACCGCAAAAGTAGAGTGTAGTGAAACGAAACGGCGCTTTTGTGGGTCAAGTTGGACGATTTGTTATACATTTTTTAATTTACAGACCTCTAGCATTTCATTCCGACCATTTGCCACTCATGTTTAATATCAACGTCATTGTCTTTATTCATAAGTATGTATAGACATAATGACTCCCCGCTTGAAGGGAGCCGATCTCCGTCCTACGTGGATTAGCTGCAAAGCAACCAGTGCCATAAAATAATGAAGGTATGACCCATTCATTAACAGGATCGGAGATCGACATGAAAAAATCTAACACACTTTTTATCGGATTAGATGTGCACATGGAATCTATTGTAATTTCAATGGCTGATGACCACAATGGCGAAGTCCGTCGTTATGGCAAGACCGGTGGCTGTCTATCTGATTTTAATAAAATTTTACGTAAATTAGTCTCAACAGGTAAGAATCTGTTCTTCTGTTATGAGGCAGGTCCCTGTGGCTACGACCTGTATCGCTTTATTATTGCGCAAGGTCATCAATGCATCGTCGTGGCACCTTCACTTATCCCTAAAAAACCTGGAGATAAAGTAAAAACCGACAAGCGAGATGCAGACCAGCTTGCTCGTCTCTTACGCGCCGGTGAGCTGACACCTGTCTATGTGCCCAATGCTGAAGATGAGGCCATTCGTGACCTCAGTCGTGCCCGTGAAGATGCACTACTGGTACTCAAGTCTGCCCGACAACGTTTGAAATCCTTTTTACTGCGTCACAATATCCGATACTCAGGCACAGCCAACTGGTCCGAGACACACCTGCGTTGGCTGGCCGATGAGGTCCATCTACCGTTTGCTGCACAAAAAATTGTTTTCCAAGAATATCTCAATACCGTCACCGAATCCAAACATCGTCTTGTCAGACTCGAACAGGTGATTATCGATCATACCCAACAATGGCGACTGTACCCGGTGGTCGAGTCGCTTATGGCCTTAAGGGGTGTCAAGATGGTTGTCGCCGTTACGATCGTGGCAGAATTTGGTGATCTGACCCGTTTTGAAAACCCCAAACAGTTAATGAGCTTTCTTGGCCTGACGCCTTCTGAACACTCTTCCGGTGATCGACAAAAACGTGGACCTATTACAAAAACCGGTAACCAGCATGCCAGACGCGTTTTAATTGAAGGGGCCTGGTCGTATCGCTTCCCGGCAAAAGTCAGTCGTCAAATGCAGAAGCGTCAGGAAAATCTTCCGCTCAATATTCGCGATATCGCCTGGAAGGCACAACTTCGTTTAACCCGTCGGTTTCAAACAATGGCCATGCGCGGAAAACCCAGTAATGTCATTGTCGTTTCGATCGCACGTGAGCTGGCTGCATTTATGTGGGCCATTGCGCAGGAAGTGCCTATACAGACAGCTGATTAACAATCAGCTATATCTTTTAACTTGCTCAAGGAGGTTCTTATAGGATAAAAAAACATAACCTTTTATGTCATTGCATGTGGGTACGCAGCCACGGCGAGAAGAATCCTCGTTACTGTTAAGAGACAGATGTAAATCTGATTCTCGCGCCAAGATCGAGGCAGCTTCGCGACGCACACAAGTAAGGTCGGTAACCAATCCACGCATATCAGCACGAGCAACCGTCGTTTTTACTGGCTCCGTGCTCACATTCAATGACGTAAAAGCGATTTTAAACAAATTAATTTTTGGCCTAACTGCTTTTGCCTGTTGACAGCGGGGAGTCATATCAACAGTGTATTAGACGAACGTTCGTCTAGTTCCTATTGACTATACCTTGAAAATAAACCTAGGTTAACAAGGTTATTCCTTTTCTTCACCTCTCATACACACTTACCCACACAGCATCTTCACAATAATTCCCCCATTCTTTTATACTATATATAATAATATCAATGAGATATAGATAGCTCGTCATTCACCCGTATTGTATATCCTCAATCATTCACTTTATAACCAGCTCGCAGCAACAGTCCGTATCCACCCAAACCCTGCCAAATGACTCAATATAATAAACGCAAAATACGAACTCCAAAATACTTTTTCAAGGTTATTACAGTATCTTGATCATCATTTACACATTTCAAATAATCAAATTTCCATTATTTATACTGTGCTAGAATTGCCCGAACATTAATTTAGTATAGAAAGCAATGGATACGAACACACCCAAAAACCCGGACTTTGTATTTGACGGCACGGCAGAGAATTTCCAGCAGCTGGTCATGAATAACTCCTACAAGGGCGTTGTTCTGGCCAATTACTGGACGCCGAAGGCCGGGCCATGTCTGAAGCTGTGGCAGACGCTGGAACCGTTGGTCAAGGAGTACCAGGGGCGGTTTCTGCTGGTCAATATCAACACCGATACCGAGAATACGCTTACAAGGGATAATGGAATTACCAGTGTGCCAACCGTCAAGATTTACAGCAAAGGCAAGGTGATTGACACCATACACGGAGCGGAATCCGAACACGCGATACGCACAGTGATCGACAGGCACCTGCCGCCATCGAAGTCCTCGCCACTGGCACAGGCGATCTCTGCCTATCAGGCCGGTCGCATAGACGATGCCCTGAACATCCTGAACGATGCAATTGTCAGAACGCCGGATGACCTGAACCTGTGCACGACTTTTCTTAAAATCCTGTTTCGGCAGAGGCGTTATACCGATATGGAGGATTACGTTAACCAGCGTGGTGAGGCCCTACGCGAACATGAGGAAATCCGCACAATCCTGACCCATGCGAAGCTGATGCAGCTGGCCGAACAAGTAAAAGATATTGAGCAGCTCGATGCCGATATCGAACAGGAGCCTGACAATATCGACTATCGCTTGCGACGCGCAGCACTGGCGACGCTACAGAATGAGTTTGAACTGGCGCTGGAAATGTTGCTAGATGCGCTGGGACTGGACCGGGATTACCAGGATGCGTTAGCACGCAAGGCGATGATTGTGATTTTCTCGATACTTGGTGACGGGCACGCGTTGACCAAGACCTATCGCGACAAGATGCGGGCGGCTTTGGAGCGGCTTCCGTAAGTTATATCCCAGAGCTGTAGTGTGCAAAGACGGGGTATTAATCTTTATCCCCTCACCCCAACCCTCTCCCTGGGGGAGAGGGAGTAACTGCACAGCAAAAATTTTATCTAGTCCGTCAGCCCCAGGCCATGCTCGCGGGTGGCGTGGAACTTGATCTCCGGCCAGCGTTCCATGGTCAGGTCGAGATTAACCTGGCTGGTGGCGATGTAGGACAGGCTGCCGCCACTGTCGATAGCCAGGTTTTCGGCCTGCTTGCGCTTGAACTCTTCCAGCTTGCTGTCGTCCTGGCAACTGACCCAGCGCGCGGTTTTGACGTTTACATTTTCAAAACTGCATTCGACGTTGTATTCCTGCTTGAGCCGGAACGCGACCACATCAAACTGCAGCACACCGACCGCGCCGACGATCAGGTCGTTGTTGCGCAACGGCTTGAACAACTGCGAGGCGCCCTCTTCACATAACTGCTCCAGGCCTTTCTGCAGTGCTTTGGTCCGTAACGGGTCACGCAGTACTACGCGGCGGAACAGTTCCGGTGCAAAATTCGGGATGCCGGTAAACTGCAGCTCTTCACCCAGCGTAAAGGTATCACCGATCTGTATCGTGCCGTGATTATGCAGGCCGATAATATCGCCTGCCCAGGCCTCGCCGACCTGTTCGCGGTCCTTGGCCATGAAGGTGATCGCATTGCTGATCTTTACGTCGCGCCCGATACGCACATGGCGCATTTTCATGCCATTACTGAATGAGCCGGAACAGATACGCATAAATGCAATACGGTCTCGATGTTGCGGATCCATATTGGCCTGTATCTTGAACACAAAGCCGCTGAAGTTTTCCTCTTCCGGGGTAACCTCGCGCGTCCGGGTGGCACGCGATTGCGGTGCCGGTGCATGCTCGACAAAAGTATCCAGCAGTTCGGAGATACCGAAATTATTGATCGCCGAACCAAAGAACACCGGGGTCAGGTCTCCGGCCAGGTATGCATCGGCATCAAATTCGTAACTGGCACCGCGCACCAGTTCGATTTCTTCACGCAGCTCAGCCGCGACATCACCGAGCACTTCATCCAGGCGCGGATTGTCGAGACCTTCGATCACCTCGCCTTCCTGTACCTTGCCGCCATGGGTCGGGCTGTACAGGTGCACGCTGTCGTTATAAAGATGAAACACGCCCTTGAAGCGCTTGCCCATGCCGATCGGCCAGGTCACCGGCGCGCACTGTATCTTCAGGATATCCTCGACTTCATCGAGCAACTCGAGCGGATCGCGACCCTCACGGTCCAGCTTGTTGATAAAGGTCATGATCGGCGTGGTACGCAGACGGCAGACGTCCATCAGCTTGATCGTACGCGCCTCGACACCCTTGGCGCAGTCGATCACCATCAATGCCGAGTCGACCGCGGTCAGGGTACGGTAGGTGTCTTCGGAAAAATCCTCGTGACCCGGTGTGTCGAGCAGGTTGACGATGCGTTCCTTGTACGGAAACTGCATCACCGACGAGGTGACCGAGATACCGCGCTCCTTTTCCATCTCCATCCAGTCGGAGGTGGCATGGCGATCGGACTTGCGTCCCTTGACTGTACCGGCCTGCTGGATCGCCTGCCCGTACAGAAGCAGCTTTTCGGTCAGCGTGGTTTTACCGGCATCGGGATGCGAAATGATCGCGAAGGTACGGCGTTTATGGATTTCGTCGGTGTTCATCGGTTATCTGGTTCTGTTAATGGCGCGGTATTATAACGCAAGCGCTCGGTGCGCGGGGCTTTTTGCCGTCATGACATGCCCTGCTGGTGAATATGACTGGGATGCTACAAGGCCCGGGCCAGTATCAGTGCATCTTCACGGCCATCACCGTCCGGATAGTAGTTGCTGCGATGACCGACACTGTTAAAACCGGCACTGGTATACAGATGCACGGCCGCGGTATTGGAGGGCCTGACCTCGAGTAACAACATTTCGGAATGCATACGCCGCGCGGTCTCGACCAGCCGCTTCAGTAGCATACGACCAAGCCCGCGGCCCTGCATGTCCGGGTCGATACACAGGTTCAGCAAATGGGATTCGCCGACACCCTTGGACATGACCGCGTAGCCGCTGATGATGCCATCCAGTTCCAGGATCTGGCAGTAATAGCCAACCCGTAGACAATCCTGAAAGATACCGTTCGACCAGGGATAGGGATAGGCCCTTTCCTCGATCGACATGACCTGATCCAGGTCCGATTCGGTCATCGCGCGGATGGTGACGAGATTACTTAAAACTGCACTCATACTACACTCAGAAAACTTCTCACTTTTTTCAGGTCCTGCCACGCCCTGGCCTTGTCTTTCGGTGTACGCAACAGGTAGGCAGGATGATAACTTATCATCAGCGGGATATCCGTATCTGCGTAACAGTACTGTTTTCCGCGCAAACGCGCCAGGCTGTCCTTTGTGTGCAACAGGTTCTGGGCCGCGACTCGGCCAAGCACCAGGATCAGGTCCGGCTCGATCAGCTCGATCTGTCGACGCAAAAAGTGTGCGCAGGCCTGGATTTCACCGGGGTTCGGATCGCGGTTGTTCGGTGGCCGGCATTTCAGCACATTGGCGATATACACCTGTTCACGTTTCAAGCCGATCGCGAACAGCAATTCGCTCAGTAGTAGCCCAGCCGCCCCGACAAACGGCAGCCCCTGGCGGTCCTCCTCGGCACCCGGCGCCTCGCCGATAATCATCAGGCGCGCCTGCTCATCACCACTGCCGAATACCGTGTTGGTACGGCTGCGTGCGAGCTCACAGGCCTGACATTCCACCACCTGTGCCTGCAGGTCAGTCAGCTTATCCACTAGCGGTCTAACCGGTATATCGGCCGGAATACCAGTAGGTTCAGTCGCTTCGACAGCCGGCTGCGGAATCTGTGACGCAGGCGGCTCGGCCAGGGTATGCCAGTCCGGTGGTGCGTCCGACTGATCGCTAGCGGCGCGGTCGGGTTCCGGCCTGATTTTCCAGACCGGAATCTCCATCGCGTCCAGCGCCATTTTTTGCCGACGGCTGAGCACTAGCGCAGGTCCTTCATTACACGTCGGCCGCCTGCGGATGCTCACGATCCACCGGGTACAGCATGCGGTTCAGCGCGTTGATGTAGGCCTTCAGCGAAGCCAGTACGATGTCGGTATCCGAGCCCTGGCCATTGACGATACGTCCGCCCTTCTCCAGGCGTACGGTCACCTCACCCTGCGAGTCGGTGCCGCTGGTGATATTGTTGACCGAATACAGTTGCAAATCGGTACCGCTGTCGATGATCTTGTCGACGGCCTGGTAGGTCGCATCGACCACACCACCGCCGGTAGCAGTGGCCTGTTTTTCCTCACCATTTACGCTGAGCACGACATCGGCCTGCGGCGTCTCGCCGGTTTCACTGCACACCTTTAACGACACCAGCTTGATGCGTTCGTTCTCGGCCTCGACGCTGGATTCGGTCAGCAACGCCTGTAAATCCTCGTCAAAGATCTCGTGTTTCTTGTCGGCCAGCTCCTTGAAGCGCGCAAACGCGTTGTTAAGTTCCTCTTCCGCTGAGAACTCGACGCCCAGCTCCTCCAGCCGGGAGCGGAACGCGTTCCGGCCGGAGTGTTTGCCCAGTACCATACGGTTGGCGGTCCAGCCAACATCCTGGGCGCGCATGATCTCGTAGGTCTCTCGACTTTTGAGTACACCGTCCTGATGAATACCGGACTCGTGCGCAAATGCGTTCAGGCCGACGATGGCCTTGTTCGGTTGTACCGGGAAGCCAGTTATATTCGACACCAGTCGAGAGCAGGTCACAATCTGGGTGGTATCCAGGCGGGTGTCGCAGGTGAACACGTCGCGGCGGGTGCGCACACCCATGACCACTTCCTCCAGTGCGGCGTTACCGGCACGCTCGCCCAGACCATTGATGGTGCATTCCACCTGGCGTGCTCCATTGACCACGGCGGCGAGGGAATTGGCCACGGCCAGACCCAGGTCATTGTGACAATGCACCGAAAACACGGCCTGGTCCGAATTCGGGATGCGTTCGCGCAAATCATGGATCAGGCGGCCAAACTGTTCCGGGATATTGTAGCCAACGGTATCCGGGATGTTGATGGTGGTGGCACCGGCCTCGATCACCGCCTCGATCACCCGGCAAAGAAAATCCGGTTCTGAACGACCGGCATCCTCAGGTGAGAATTCGACGTTATCGGTATACTGGCGCGCACGCTTGACCGCATGCACGGCCTGTTCCAGCACCTGGTCAGGCGTCATGCGCAGTTTCATCTCCATGTGGATCGGTGAGGTGGCAATGAAGGTATGGATGCGCGCTGAGTTGGCTTCTTTCAGCGCTTCGCCGGCGCGGTCGATGTCCTTATCCAGTGCCCGGGCCAGGCCACATACCGTACTATCCTTGATAATACGCGCAACGGCCTGTACGGATTCGAAATCTCCCGGGCTGGCAATCGGGAAACCGGCCTCGATCACATTAACGCGCATACGCTCCAGCGCCTTGGCAATACGGACTTTCTCGTCACGGGTCATCGAGGCGCCGGGGCTTTGCTCACCATCTCGCAAAGTGGTATCAAATATAATCAAATGGTCGCTGTTACTCATACTGTTCTGCTCTCTGTCACTGTGTCTGTCGAGGCATTGCCCCGCTCTGTCGGTTTTTGTTACGTGTATTAGACCCTCGCCAGGGTATGCTATCGTAGTCTGCCTTACGGCAGCAGTCGCAGAGACAGTAGTAGTCGATCATTCAGGCGGGCAGCACAAACAGGCACAGACAGGGGTTTCTGTGCCGGCAAGATAATCATGTTTATGCTGTTCTGGTTCATATCGTTTGACTTGAATTACTGGCTTTTAATATAGCCTGAATTCAGGTACTTGCCAAGCTGTAATTACCGCTGCGGCTGTGGAATATCACCACTGGCGATCCCGGGCAGGCTGACACCGCCCAGGCTAGTCTCCGGACGCGGCCGGTTCACGACGGCGCTTCAGCCTGATTTTCCTGATCACCCACTGTATCGGTCCGGACAGGGCATAGCCGGCAAACACCACGAAAAACACCTTGGGTGGGTCGATAGCCACCAGCACGAAGATCAGCACCACTACACTGATACCGAGAAACGGAATGCGTTCGCGGTCCGACTGACCCAGGCTCTTGAAGCTGGTGTAGAGCACCGGCAACACCATCAGCACACCGGCTACGATGGTCAATAAAAAGGAAGGTAACCACAACAGGTTTGCATTCCCCTGGATATTCATATCATCAAACACCCACACGAACGAGACCATCAGGGTTGCGGCCGATGGACTGGCCAGACCCAGGAAATAACGCTTGTCGATCTTGCCAGTCATGACATTGAAGCGCGCCAGGCGCATGGCCGCCATCGCGGTATAGAAGAAGGCTGCCAGCCAGCCAAACCGGGCCCATTGCCAACCCAGCTCCACCATGCTGGCCAGAGACCATTGGTACATGATCAGCGCCGGCGCCAGACCGAAAGACAACAGGTCGGCCAGGCTGTCGTACTGGGCGCCAAATTCACTCTGGGTATTGGTCAGGCGGGCGACGCGGCCGTCGACGCCATCCAGGAACATCGCAATAATCACCGCGATCGCGGCTGCGGTGAAACGGCCATTCATGGCCAGGATAATCGCGAAGAACCCGGCAAACAATCCGGCCGTGGTAAACAGATTGGGCAACAAATAAACCGCCTTGCGCGGTTTTTGCCTGGCTTGACTTTCGCTGGTCTGGTTCATTTTATGCGCCACTTGGACTCAGGTAGCCATGGCTTCGCGATTCAGGCTACGTTTGCTTTCCTTACTCAGTATAGCAATGATATCACTGCCACACTTGAGCCGGTCGCCCGGTTTGCACTTCAGACGCGTATCAATAGGCAGAAACACATGGACCATTGAGCCGAAGCGGTAGTAACCGCAACGACGCCCCTGGCCGACGCGTTCACCGGAAAGGATGTAGCAGTGCAGTGGTTTCCACTTTACATCCTTCTGCAACATCATCACCACGTCATCACCTTCGTCCGTCTTGATCCAGGTACTGGCATACATCATGTTCGGCTTTATCCCGCCCTTGCTACCAGGACCGTCGTAGTACAGCATCTTCTGCTGCATCTTGCCTTCGATAGGACTGCGTATCGCGTAGGTACCAAGATAGTTCATGCGCATGCTGATGCGTATCGCGGTACGGTCGACATAGGGATCATTGTCTTCTGCTATCGAGGTAACGATACCATCGACGGGACTGATTATCGCCAGCGGGATGGACGGTATCTCGCGATCGGGGTCACGGTAAACAAACACCACCAGAATAATCAGCAACCATACAGGGATGGCCGCATAGATATTAAACGCGATCAGCAGTGCTATTGACAGCGCAACCAGCAACAGAACGACCCGGTGTCCCTCCCGGGATATTCTCATGTCTTTAATATTCATCTGACCGGGCTTAGCCGCACCCAACAACCCTGATGTTCCGGTTTGCCGGAATCATGACTGAACCCTCTCCTTTGCACCTCGCCCTGATAACACGGCGACGAAATAGTCGACTAGTTCTTGCTCTGGTCCACAATACGGTTGGCCTTGATCCAGGGCATCATCTCACGCAGGCGTGCACCGACTTCCTCGATCTGGTGTTCACGGCCCAGACGACGTTTGGACTTGAGCGTGGCTGCACCGGCCTGGTTCTCCAGAATAAATTCGCGCGCAAATTCGCCATTCTGGATCTCGGTCAGGATACGACGCATTTCCTGCTTGGTTTCATCGGTGATCACGCGCGGGCCACGGGTCAGATCGCCATATTCTGCGGTATTGGAGATCGAGTAACGCATGTTCGCGATACCGCCTTCGTACATCAGGTCGACGATCAGCTTCAGCTCATGCAGGCATTCGAAGTAGGCCATCTCGGGAGCGTAACCGGCTTCAACCAGGGTTTCAAATCCGGCCTGAACCAGTGCCGTGGTACCACCACACAGTACCGCCTGCTCACCGAACAGATCGGTTTCGGTTTCTTCACGGAAGTTGGTTTCGATCACACCGGCTCGTCCACCACCGTTGGCCGACGCATAGGACAGCGCGATGTCCTTGGCTTTGGTGCTGGCATCCTGGTAAACCGCGATCAGTGTCGGTACACCCCCGTCCTGGGTATAGGTGGAACGCACCAGGTGGCCCGGGCCCTTCGGTGCAATCATGATTACGTCCAGGTCCTCACGTGGCTCGACCGCCCCGTAATGAACATTGAAACCATGTGCAAACGCAAGCACGCCACCCTGCTTGATATTCGGGTCGATGCTGTCACGATACAGGCTGGCCTGATGCTCGTCAGGTGCCAGCACCATGACCAGGTCGGCCGCCTTGACCGCCTCATCAATTTCCATCACCGTGAGACCGGCATTTTCGGCCTTGGTTACGGAAGCCGAACCGGAACGCAGACCAACGATAACCTCAACGCCCGAGTCTTTCAGGTTGTTGGCGTGCGCGTGGCCCTGTGATCCATAGCCGATGATCGCGACTTTCATACCCTTGATGATCGAGATATCGGCATCATTGTCGTAAAAAATGTTCATTTTTTCTTACCCTGATAGTTAAAACAAAAAAATCCATACAACAGGCACGCACCAACATGGCGTACCACACAATTCGTTAAAGACTGAGTGAGACTTCCCCGCGGGTTATCCCGATTACACCGGAGCGTACCACTTCAATTATCGGAACCGGTATCGCGCTGACAAACGCATCGATCTTGTCAGCCGAACCGGTCAGTTCCACGGTATAAATATTGTCGGTCACATCGATGATATTGCCGCGGAAGATATCGGACAGCCGCTTCATCTCCTCGCGATCCTTGCCATCGCCGACACTGACCTTGACCATCATCATTTCGCGCTCGATGTGCGCACCGTCAGTCATGTCCTGCAGCTTGACCACATCGACCAGCTTGTGCAGCTGCTTGGTGATCTGCTCGATGATTTCTTCCGTGCCCCGGGTTACCAGTGTCATACGCGACAGTGACGGGTCATCCGTCGGTGCGACAGTCAGGGACTCGATGTTATAGCCGCGCGCGGTAAACAGACCCGCCACGCGTGACAGGGCCCCTGCCTCGTTTTCCATCAAGATAGAAATAATATGTCGCATGCTTACACCAGTATCATTTCGTTCTGGCCTGCGCCAGCCGGGATCATCGGATAGACATTCTCTTCCGGATCGGTCACAAAATCCAGGAACACGGCCCGGTCCTTCTGTTTCATGGCCTCAAGCAGCGCACCCTCGATATCGGCCGGGTCCTTGACCTGTATGCCGATATGTCCATAGCTTTCGGCCAGCTTGACAAAGTCCGGCAGGGATTCCATGTAGGACATCGCATAGCGGCCGTCATAAAAGAACTCCTGCCACTGGCGCACCATGCCCAGGTAACCGTTGTTCAGACTAACGACCTTGATCGGTAATCCATACTGACGAATGGTGGACAGTTCCTGAATACACATCTGGATACTGCCTTCACCGGTGATACAGGCAACCGTCGCATCCGGATGGGCAAGCTGCACACCCATTGCCGCCGGCAGACCAAAGCCCATCGTGCCCAGACCACCGGAGTTGATCCAGCGGCGTGGCTGATCGAACTTGTAGTACTGCGCGGCCCACATCTGGTGCTGACCGACGTCGGAGGTAATAAACGCGTCACCGCCGGTAACCTCGTACAGCGACTGGATCACCGCCTGCGGCTTGATCAGCTTGCTGCTGGTATCGAATTTCAGACAATCCAGCGCACGCCATTCCTCGATCTGTTTCCACCACTCGGCCAGCGCCTCCTCGTCCGGACTGCGCTTGTCGGCCTTCAACAGCTTGATCATCTCTTTCAGAACATGTCCGACCGAACCGACGATGGGTACATCGACCTTGACGTTTTTCGAGATCGAGGCCGGGTCCACATCGATATGGATAATCTTTGCAGTCGGACAGAACTTTTCAACATTGCCGGTCACGCGGTCGTCGAAGCGGGCACCGATCGCAATCAGCACATCACAGTTATGCATGCCCAGGTTGGCTTCATAGGTACCATGCATCCCGAGCATGCCCAGGAACTGCCTGTCGGTGGCCGGATAGGCGCCCAGGCCCATCAGGGTCTGGGTAATCGGGAAGTTCAGCTGGCGGGTAAATCCTGTCAGCTCGGCCGCGGCGTTGTCCAGCACCACACCGCCACCACTGTAAATCATTGGCCGTTTCGCAGTCATCAGCATATCGATCGCGCGCTTGACCTGTCCGGTATGACCTTTAGTCACCGGATTATAGGAACGCATGCTAACTTTGCGCGGGTAGTGATATTCCGTCTTCAGTGCGGTCACATCCTTAGGAATATCGACCACCACCGGGCCGGGACGACCGGTAGTGGCGATATAAAAGGCCTTTTTCATCGTATCCGCCAGGTCGTTAACATCCTTGACCAGGAAGTTATGTTTCACGCAGGGGCGCGTGATGCCGACCGAATCGACCTCCTGGAAGGCATCGTTACCGATCAGGCTGGTCGGCACCTGCCCGGTGATCACAACCATCGGGATGGAGTCCATGTAGGCGGTGGCGATACCGGTCACCGCATTGGTAGCCCCCGGACCGGAAGTGACCAGCACTACACCGGGCTTGCCGGTCGAACGGGCATAGCCGTCCGCCGCATGCGTGGCCGCCTGTTCATGACGAACCATAATGTGCTTGACCTGTTCCTGGCGATACAGGGCGTCATAAATGTGTAATACCGCCCCGCCCGGGTAGCCGAATATATACTCGACACCTTCATCTTTCAGACACTGGACAAAAATGTCAGCACCGGTTAATTCCACTGCTTTACTCCAAACGTTCTGTTCCACGCACTCTGTACCGCGCCGATCACCGTAAAAACCAGCGAAATATCCGCTTGCGCTCCGGCCTGAGGCTTCAAAATGCAAACATTAGAAAATACTGTTATTCATGTCCAAGGTCAAGAGATTTCAATGAATTTTTGAATACCGCGGCGGTCTACACTGTTAAAGGGGGTAATCACCCCGATACAATGTGTACAGTGCCACGATTCTGACAATACCGGGCCCGATACCGGCTCAATCCGGCGACTGTTGGACTATAATGACAGTCAGTGCCAGAATAAGACAGATTACACCTACTATTACATCAACCTATTTGGATTAGATTCATGTCACGGGAAATTTTCATGCTTAAAAAGGGCCTGCCTGTACTGGCCTTGATTGTCACATTGATGTCCGGTTTAACCTTCACATCCGCTATCGCTGGCGAAGATCAGTACATGTATCGCTACCTGGATGATAACGGGGTCATTACCTACTCACAGACCCCACCCGCGGACGGCCGTGAATCCACCAAGGTACTCAAGGCATCCATACCCAAGTATGAACGCACTGAATTCGGCGACAAGAAGGACTGGAAAGAACAGGAAGAGTCCATGCAGCGACGACTGCAGGCCGAGAAGGACAAGGAAGCACAGATCGCCGAAGAAAAGCGCATCAAGGAACACAACAAGCAGGTTTGCGAGCAAATGCGCAAAAACCTCGCGGTGTTGCAGACCCGTACCCAGGTCAGACGCATGGTCGACGGTAAACGCGTGATGATGACCGACAAGGAACGCCAGGCCATGATCAACGAGATCAACAAAACCCTGAACTCAACCTGCAAAGAACTGTAGCTTGCCTTACCTGCAGATACAGACCAACCGGGAACTGGCGACGGACCGGCAGCGCGAACTGCTGACCGAGGCCTCGCGTTGTGTTGCGGAGCAACTGGGCAAACCGGAATCCTATGTGATGGTCAGCATGCAGGATGCGCGGCCTATGCTGTTTGCCGGCAGTGATGCCCCGCTGGCCTACCTGGAACTGAAAAGCCTCGGTCTGCCGGAAAATAAAACAGCGGAATTTTCAAAGGCGTTGTGCGAGCTGATGCAGGCAAAACTCGGTATCGAGCCGAACCGGGTGTATATCGAGTTTGCCGGTCCCGAGCGTCACATGTGGGGCTGGAACGAGGCCACGTTCTAGCGCCCGAAACCCGGCGCTATTTGTGATTCATCACCCGGTGCAGAAATGCACGCACCACCTTCCAGGACGCACGCGCGGCCTCACTGTCGTAACGTTTGCCGGACGGATTCGCAAACGCGTGTTTGGCATCGTACATGTGCATCTCAAAGGGCTTGCCGGCCTTGTTCATGGCCTGCTGGAAGTCGCTGACCACAGCCGGCGTAATCCAGCCATCCTGTTTCGCATACAGCCCCAGCACAGGCCCTTGCAGGGTCTTCAGGCGCTCCACGTCCAGAACTGGCTTGCCATAATAGATAATCGTTGCCGCGATATCCTGCGGCGCCTGCAAGCTTGCCTGTAGTGACTGGCCACCGCCAAAACACCAGCCGATCGTCGCCAGGCGCCGTCCGGGGCGCTTGAGCCACCCGATGGCGGCCTTGAGTTTACGATTGGCGACGGCCTGGTCCACCGCCTTCATCAGCTTGCCGGCCTGGTCCGGGTCGCGGGTGATCTTGCCGTCATACAGGTCGATCGCCACCGCGCGGTAGCCCATCGCCGCAAAACGGTCTGCCCAACTGCGGATGTGGTCGTTCAGCCCCCACCACTCATGAATCAGCAGGATGCCGTTACTGGCCTGTTCCGGGCCGGTCACATAGACCTTGAACGACTGCGAACCCTGCCCCAACATCTGGTCACGGCCCTTGAAATTACTCGGCACCTTGTTGTTGAACTCATGGTCTGCCGGATCCGGCATATGCCTGGCATAAGCACCTGGTATTGCTACAAAAAAAGCCATCAGATATACAATTACATGCAATGTGCGCATTTCTATGCTCCTTATTGACTATCCTTGTTACAATCAGCCCACAACAGGACTGTAGCTGAAATATAGCACGTCAATCAGGGAAACTCTAAATGAAGGCATTGATATTATTAATTATTTTACTGGTCGCCGGTGCCGCCGCGCTGTACCTGTACAAACCGGGTATGATCGACCGCCTGCTCGGCACCAGTATGCAGACCGAACGCGTCTATAAATGGACGGATGACAAGGGGGTCGTACACATTACCGATCAACCTCCGGCCGAAGGAATACCATATGAGACTCAGGATTACCTGCCGGCCACCAATGTGATCCCGGCCCTGAAAAAGGAAGATTGATAACGCCAGCATTGGATCAATCGCCAAAAGCATGTAACAATTCAGCCTGTTACGACCTAATGCCCCCGGCGGGCCGTGGACGTCCCTGTTTCTGACTATGAGCCATAAAAAAACATGCGTGTATCACAATTTCCCCTGTTCACCCTGAAAGAAACCCCGTCCGATGCCGAAATTATAAGTCATCAGTTGATGATGCGCAGTGGCATGATACGCAAGCTGGCGGCCGGAATTTACACCTGGTTGCCGTTGGGACTCAGGGTGTTACGCAAGGTGGAAACTATCGTTCGTGAAGAAATGGACCGCGCAGGTGCGCTGGAGCTGCTGATGCCCGGTGTGCAGCCGGCCGAGTTATGGCAGGAATCCGGTCGCTGGGAACAGTATGGCCCGGAGCTGTTACGCCTGCACGACCGGCACCAGCGAGATTTTTGCCTCGGACCGACCCATGAAGAGGTCATCACTGACCTGGCCCGCAACGAGATTAAAAGCTACAAGCAGTTGCCGGTGAACTTCTACCAGATACAAAACAAGTTCCGTGACGAGATCAGGCCGCGTTTCGGCATCATGCGCGGCCGCGAATTCCTGATGAAGGACGCCTATTCCTTCCACCTGGACCCGGCCTCGCTACAAGACACCTATGAGATCATGTTCAAGGCCTATAGCAG
This sequence comes from uncultured Gammaproteobacteria bacterium, assembly GCA_947258795.1. GTDB lineage: Bacteria > Pseudomonadota > Gammaproteobacteria > DRJJ01 > DRJJ01 > DRJJ01. The sequence continues at coordinate 118,755 of CAMYJU010000005.1, forward strand.
GATCTTCACCCGTGTCGGGGTCGATTTCCGCCCGGTCGAGGCCGATACCGGCAGCATCGGTGGCAGCACCTCGCACGAATTCCATGTACTGGCAGAATCCGGCGAAGACGCGATTGCGTTCTCAGACCAGGGCGATTATGCGGCCAATGTTGAACTCGCGCCCGCACTGCCGCCGACCGGTGAGCGTGCGCAGGCTACGCAGGAACTGACCCGCGTCGCCACCCCGGACCAGCACAGCATCGACGAGGTCTGTCAGCTGTTCGGTGTGAGCGCCGATCTGACCGTCAAGACCCTGATAGTGGTCGGCAATGATGACACACTGGTCGCGCTGGTAGTGCGCGGTGACCACAGCCTGAACACGGTCAAGGCGGAAAAGCTGGCGCAGATCGCCAGCCCGCTGCGCTTTGCCAGCGACGAAGAGATTCGCGCGCAGCTGCCCTGCGGACCGGGTTCACTCGGACCGGTCGGGCTGGACATCCCGGCGATTGTCGATCACGGGGCCGCGCTACTGGCCGATTTTGTCTGTGGCGCAAACCAGGACGGCTATCACTATAGCGGCTGTAACTGGGGACGCGACCTGGCGGAGCCACAGACCGCCGACCTGCGCAATGTCGAGCAAGGTGACCCAAGCCCGGACGGTAGCGGTGAACTGCGGATCCGCCGCGGCATCGAGGTCGGCCACATCTTCCAGCTCGGCCAGAAATACAGTGATGCGCTGCATGCCGAGGTGCTGGATGAAAATGGCAAAACCATCTCCATGAGCATGGGTTGTTACGGTATCGGCGTCTCGCGAGTGGTGGCAGCGGCCATCGAACAGCATCATGACGACAACGGCATCATCTGGCCGGACAGTATTGCCCCGTTCCAGATTGCGCTGTTACCATTGAATATGAAAAAATCAGAGCGCGTACGGCAGGCCGCCGAGTCGCTGTACCAGTCGCTGACCGAAGCCGGTTACGAGGTGCTACTGGACGATCGCGCGGTACGTCCCGGTGTGATGTTTGCTGACATGGAACTGATAGGCATCCCGCACCGGATCGTGATCGGCGACCGCAGTCTGGATCAGGACGAGGTGGAATACAAGGGACGCCGCGATGCGGATAGCACCCAGGTCAAACTGGATCAGCTGTCAGGATTTATGAACGGAAAACTGGGTAAGTTATGACCGCAATTAGACGTGCCAGCCTGTTACTGATACTGACCTTGCTGGTCACGCCGGTGTTCGGCACCAGTAAGAGCAGTCAACAGCCCAGTCCGGACCCGGGTCTGCGCAAGGCCCTGATCAAGGCCGTCAATGACAGCAGCAGTTTCAAGAATCGCTTTGACGCCGAAGTGTGGCTGACCGACATGTCCCATCGCATGCGCAAACGTATGCCGGATGTCGACCGGCGTCTGGAACTGTTACGTACCGTACACCTGGAGGCCACGCGCGCCAGACTGCATCCGGAACTGGTGCTGGCCGTAATCGATATCGAAAGCAACTTCGACCGTTACGCAATTTCCTATGTCGGCGCACGCGGCCTGATGCAGATTATGCCGTTCTGGTTGGACGAGATTGGCCGGCCTGGTGACGACCTGTTTGATGTGAAAACCAATCTGCGCTTCGGCTGTACCATTCTTCGTTACTACCTGGACATGGAATCCAACAATATCCGCCGCGCGCTGGCCCGTTACAATGGTAGTGTCGGCAAGCGCAAGTATCCGGACAAGATATTCAAGGTGCTTTCCAGCCGCTGGTACAAGATGTAATCAGCCGGCCTTTTCGCTGATCGCTGCCATATCCGCCCTCGCATTCCCACCCTTCTTTTTTTGCTGTCCCGACTGCCCGTTGAATTTGATTTTTCTGATCACCAGCAGCACCAGCAAGATCGTTGCATAGATCAGCGGTTCGAGTAGATCGGCCTTGATTAGCCAAATATAGTGCACCACACCCAGTATGCCGATCAGGTAGACCAGCCTGTGCAGTTTTTTCCAGTTGGGCCCAAGGCGACGCATCATGCCCTTGGTTGAAGTCACGGCCAGGGGCACCAGTAGCACCAGCGCAGTGAAGCCGACGGTGATGTAGGGCCGCTTGAGGATGTCCTCGACAACGAACGCCAGGTCCATGCCAAGATCAAGCAGGAAGTACACACTGAAATGCAGGCTGGCATAGAAGAACGCGAACAGACCGAGCATGCGCCTGAAGCGTAACACCACCGTCCAGCCACTCAGCTTGCGCAGTGGTGTCACCGCCAGCACGACCAGCAAAAAGCGCAGTGCCCAGCTACCGGTTTGATGCAACAGTTCCTCGACCGGATTACTGCCGAGCTGACTGGTGTAGACCAGCCATAACAGCCAGGCAAACGGCAGCAGACACACGGTAAAAACGACTGGCTTGGCAAAACGCATCAGAAATGTTTTCTCAGGTTCATGCCTGCGTACAGGTGCGCAACCTCATCTCCATAGCCGTTATACATCAGTGTCTTTTGTTTTGATGAAAACAGGGATCCCTGACCAATGCGACGTTCACGCGCCTGACTCCAGCGCGGATGATCCACCGTCGGATTCACATTGGCATAAAAGCCGTATTCACGCGGTGCCATCACCGCCCAGGTATTGCGCGGCTGCTTGTCGGTAAAGCGTATCCTGACGATCGACTTGATGTTTTTAAAGCCGTACTTCCATGGCACCATCAGCCGCAGCGGTGCGCCGTTCTGGTTGGGTAGCACGCGACCGTACAGACCGACCACCATCATCGACAGCGGATGCATGGCCTCGTCGATACGCAGGCCCTCTACATAAGGCCAGTCCAGTACACTGCGACGCTGACCAGGCATCTGTGCCTTGTCGTGCAGGGTGGTGAACTCAACATATTTTGCATTCGAGTTCGGTTCAAAGCGTTTGAGCATCTCCGCCAGCGAAAAACCGACCCACGGCACGACCATGGACCATGCCTCGACACAGCGAAAACGGTAAATACGCTCTTCCAGCGGATTCCATTTCATGATGTCTTCCATCTGGTAGACGCCCGGTTTATTGACCTCGCCGTCCACGGTTACCGACCAGGGGCCGGGGCGCAGTGTGTGCGCCCGCTTTGCCGGGTCATGCTTGCCGGTACCAAACTCGTAAAAATTGTTATAGGTAGTAATCTCTTCCCAGGAATTCGGGTCTTCCAGTTGATACTTGTCATTGCGGCTCACACCGGGCAGTTTCCCGGTCAACGGACTGCCCTTCTTCGCCTCCGCGACAGCTGGCAATAACGCGGCCCCGGTCAGGGCCAGGCCGGCCTGGATAAACTGACGCCGGCGCTTGTATAGCGGGTAATCGGTTACCTGCGCTTCACGCAGCGACTGGTATTTCTTGATCAGCATATTTTGCCCCTGTACATATACACAACACTAATCATAGACCAGTTCGGGCCCAAAGAGTTCACAAAAGTAAAATAAATTACTATTTGCTTTCAATAGCTTAAGTGAAAAATGTTATGGAATCGTGATGACTGCGTGGCCGGCGAGACTTCAGTCCAGCCATACCCGAGCGTTACTGAACATGCGCATCCACGGCCCATCCTCGCCCCAACCATCCGGGTGCCAGGAATATTGTACGCTGCGGAACACCCGTTCCGGATGCGGCATCATGACGGTAAAGCGGCCATCCAGATTGCACAGGCCGGTAATACCGTCCGGTGATCCGTTCGGGTTATGTGGATAGGTTTCGGTCGCGTTACCCTGGTAATCGACATAACGCATCGCAATCGTGGATGAATTGCGTGCCTGCTCGAGCAGATCGCTGTTCGCGAACTCCGCACGACCCTCGCCATGGGCAACCACGATCGGTAGACGCGAACCACTCATGCCCTGCAGGAACAGCGAAGGTGTTTGCAGGATCTCGACCTGGCTGTAGCGCGCTTCGAACTGGTCCGAGCGATTACGTACAAAGTGTGGCCAGTGATCAGTACCGGGGATAATTTCGCGCAGATTGGACATCATCTGGCAACCGTTACAGACACCCAGTGCAAAGCTGTCTTCGCGGGCGAAGAACTCGCTGAATACGTCGCGGGTCTGTTGATTAAACAGGATCGACTTGGCCCAGCCTTCTCCAGCGCCCAGCACATCGCCATAGGAAAAACCACCGCAGGCGACCAGGCCCTGGAAATCGCGGAGGTTCACCCGGCCACTGTGGATGTCACTCATATGCACATCGACGCTGTCGAATCCGGCACGGTCAAAGGCCGCCGCCATCTCGACCTGGCCATTCACGCCCTGCTCGCGCAGGATCGCCATACGCGGGCGCACCCCACTGGCAATATACGGCGCCGACACCCTGTCGTCCGGATCGAAACTGAGCTCGACAGAGAGTCCGCTCGACGCGCTGTCGGCAATCGTATCAAACTCCTGTCGTGCACATTCAGGATTATCACGCAGGGTCTGCATATGCAATGTGGTTTCGGACCAGGCCTGTTGCAGTGCAACCCTGGACTCACTGATCAGCGCCTTGCCCGGATGGCCACCGTAGACAAACTCGATCGTGTCGGTGTCATTCAGTGTGCCAATCACATGACTGTAGTGGCCCAGACCACTATCATGTAACAGTTTCAGCACTTCATCGGTGTCGGTGTGTCGAACCTGTAATACCGCACCCAGTTCTTCACAGAACAGCGACGCCAAAGGTTCATCACCCAGGTCATCGAGACGTACACTGACACCACAATGACCGGCAAAGGCCATCTCGCACACGCTCGCAAACAGCCCGCCGTCGGAACGGTCATGATAGGCCAGCAACAGTCTGCGCCGGTTCAGCTCCTGCACGCTATCGAAAAAGTGTCGCATGGCCAACGGATCATCCAGGTCAGCAGGATGATGGCCCATATTCTTGTAGACCTGCGCCAGTGCCGAGCCACCCAGGCGATTATGGCCCTTGCCCAGATCGACCAGGATCAGGTCGGTATCACCACAGTCGGTGCGCAGTTGCGGTGTCAGGGTATGACGGATGTCCTGCACCGCCGTGAATGCACTGATAATCAGTGACAACGGCGCGGTGACCGATTTTTCCTCGCCCTGCTCCTGCCACACGGTCTTCATGGACATGGAGTCCTTGCCAACCGGTATATTGATACCCAGTGCCGGACACAGTTCCATACCCACTGCCCGAACAGCGTCATACAGCCCGGCATCCTCGCCGGGGTGACCGGCCGGCACCATCCAGTTCGCTGATAACGCAATGTCGGTCAGCCTGTCGATCTGTGCCGCGGCCAGATTGGTCAGCGCCTCACCGATGGCCAGGCGCACCGAGGCCTGATGATGTACCAGCGCGACCGGCGTGCGTTCGCCGATGGCCATGGCCTCTCCGGTATAGCCGTTGTAATCGGTGGCGGTGACGGCGACATCGGCCACCGGCACCTGCCATGGACCGACCATCTGGTCTCGCGTAACCATGCCGGTGACACTACGATCACCGATGGTGATCAGAAAAGTCTTGTTGGCGACGGTAGGCAGGCGCAGGACACGAAACGCCGCCTCGGTCGGATCGATGCCCGCGGTATCAAATTCCGGCTTGGTAAACGGGTGATGATTGACCTTACGTAACATGCGCGGCGGTTTGCCAAGCAGGACCTCCAATGGCATGTCGATCGGTGTGTTATCGAAACAGGCATCACCGAGTTGTAACTGGCGATCTTCGGTAGCTTCTCCGATAACCGCGTAAGGACAACGCTCGCGTTCACAGATTGCCTCGAAGCGCGGCATGTCCTGTTGGGAGATCGCGATCACATAACGTTCCTGTGCCTCGTTACACCAGATCTCCAGCGGTGACATGCCCGGCTCGTCATTCGGAATGGTACGCAATTCAAAACGCGCGCCACGGCCACTGTCATTGACCAGTTCCGGCATCGCGTTGGACAGTCCACCGGCACCAACATCGTGTATTGCGATAATCGGATTCTGATCACCCTGGCGCCAGCAGGCATCGATCACTTCCTGGCAACGGCGCTCCATCTCCGGGTTACCGCGTTGTACCGACGCGAAGTCCAGGTCCTCGTGACTGTCTCCACTGGCCATGGACGAGGCCGCACCACCACCCAGGCCGATCAGCATGGCCGGTCCACCAAGCACCACCAGTTGCGCACCCGGCGGGATGCTGTCCTTGTGTATGTGTTCCGTGCGGATATTGCCCAGGCCACCGGCGAGCATGATCGGTTTATGGTAGCCGCGTACTTCCATACCGGTTGGCCCCGGTACGGTTTCCTCATAGGTTCGGAAGTAACCGCAGATATTCGGACGCCCGAACTCGTTGTTGAATGCCGCGGCCCCGATCGGGCCTTCGAGCATGATATCCAGCGCCGACGCGATGCGTTCCGGTTTGCCATGGTCGGCCTCCCAGGGTTGTGGCGCATCCGGCAGTTTCAGGTTGGACACTGAAAAACCGCACAGGCCGGCCTTGGGCTTGGAACCGCGACCAGTGGCACCCTCGTCACGGATCTCGCCCCCGGAGCCGGTCGCCGCCCCCGGATACGGGGAGATCGCTGTAGGATGATTATGCGTCTCCACCTTCATCAGGATTTCCACGGCTTCTTTTGAAGTTCTGTAGCAATGATCACCCGGATCAGGCATGAACCGAGTTGCCAGAGACCCGCGCATCACTGACGCGTTGTCTTCGTATGCAGACAGGATGCCGTTCGGATTTTTTTCGTGGGTATTGCGGATCATTTTAAACAACGACAGCTCGCGTTCCTGTCCGTCGATAATCCAGTCGGCATTGAAAATCTTGTGACGGCAATGTTCGGAATTAGCCTGGGCGAACATCATCAGCTCGATATCATTCGGGTTACGCCCCATCGCAGTAAAATTGTCGACCAGGTAATCGATTTCATCCTCTGCCAATGCCAGGCCATACTCACGATTGGCATGCACCAGTGCGTCACGTCCGCCACCGAGCACATCCACCGTGCGCATCGGCGCCGGCTCGGCCTGACTGAACAGGGCCTCGGCCTCATCATTGTTGAATAACACGACCTCGGTCATGCGGTCGTGCAACAGTGGTAGAATGGCAAGTAACTGCTGATCGGTCAGCGTTGCATCACCCACATCCAGCCAGTAACTGATACCCCGCTCCAGACGTATGATGCTGTCCAACCCGCAATGATGCGCAATATCGGTCGCCTTGCTCGACCAGGGTGAAATCGTGCCCGGGCGGGGAACGACCAGCAGCAGCTGACCTTGCGGCTCGCCGACCGGTAATGCCGGCCCGTAACTGAGCAGGCGTTCCAGCACCTGGTGTTCGGAATCGCGTAGTTCGTTATCCAGATGGACGAAATGCGTGTATTCGGCGTACAGCCCTTTGATGCCGGGAACCTGCTTGTTCAGCAAACCGTTCAGTTTGACTAGCCGAAAGTCCGAAAGTGCAGGGCTGCCTCTCAGTAGTAACATGCCGGTATCCCGATCACAGAAAAACAAGCCACTATGATACTTGAACTGCGCAGCCGTAGCGAGTGGTGCGTGGCTTGCTACCCGGACTGGAACATCAAGCCACCAGGGCTCACAACTCGCACCAGGCCAGACCGGTATCCTGATCTGCGACCAGTAGCCGGCAGTCCGGATGAGCGTCGAACTCGTCCAGTAACTGCTCAATCAGATCGGTGGAATTGTTTTTCTCGCTGATATGCGCGGCGATCAGAAAACGCAGTTTATCCGTATCAATAGACTGCAACAGGGCCAGCGACTGGTGATTGGCCAGATGCCCGTAGTCACCACCGACACGTCGCTTCAGGGATTCAGGATAGGGGCCATTACGCAGCATCTGCCGGTCATGGTTCCATTCCAGCACCAGTGCATCCACACCATGCAGTGTCTCGATGATATGGGGTGTGGTACTACCGGTATCAGTCAGGATACCCAGGCGCTTGTTATGCCGGCTGACCACAAACTGGGTCGGCTCCCTTGCGTCATGCGGAACCGGTACCGGCTGGATATGCAACTCACCGAGCGTGAAAGATTGATGGGCGTTGAACTCGATGACCCTGACATCGGATTCCAGCTGACAGGCGCTACGGGTACCCGGTGTCATCCACACCGGGATGTCGTATTTACGTGCCAGTACCGATACCCCGCGAACATGATCGCCGTGCTCATGGGTAACCAGTATGGCGTTGATCTGGTCGGGGCCCAGATCCAGACGCTCGAGTCTGCGCACGGTTTCCTGGCAGGAAAACCCGCAGTCGATCAAGATACAGTCCGAATCATGCCTGATGACCGTTGCGTTTCCCTTGCTGCCACTACCAAGCAGTGCAAAGCGCATAAACAGGCTTACTTCAGTTGTTCATGCACCAGGGCAAGAATGCGTTTGGCCGTATTACTGGCATCCTCCCTGCCCTCCTTGTCCAGCACATCAACCTGACTGGTTACACCGTCACTGCGTACCCGGATCTGGAACTGGCGTTCCTCCGGTTTTTCGTCATCGCGCCAGAACGCAAGTTTCGAGAAGAAGCCTTCTTTCTTCTTGCCTGCGTAGGGATCATTGTAGCGAACCACGTAAACACCGCGACTGCGATCGCGGTCCTCGACATTGAACCCTACGCGATCCAGTGCCAGGCCGACATGACGCCAGGCACGCGAGAAATCATTGTCAACCACCAGGACTTGCTTGCCGTCACCATCCTTGACCAGCCGTGCCTTGGGCGGCAGTTGTTCAGGCTGGCTTAACACACGCCTGGCCCGTTCGTTCTCGACACCGATATACACCATCATCTGGCGCAGCATTTCCATTTCCAGGCCGGGGTCGGAAGGCCTGACCTCCCAATAGGTCCCTTCCTGCTCTATGCCAGTCCCTTCACGTTTTTCCTGCAGGCCATGGTGCGCGATATAGAGTTCGGTGGTATCCGGTGCCTCACCTTTTTCCAGACGCACACGGTATTTGTCCAGTGTGCCAGGTGAATAGATGCTTTCGGATATTCTACCCAGAACACCCTGGATGAAATCCTTCGGCACATCAGCACGGTTGACCAGCCAGTCTGTTTCCATGATACCGGTTGAAGGATTATCCACTTTCAGCAGGAAGCCTTTTTTCAGCCAGAAATCACGTATCTTGTCCCAGACCTGCTCGACATCGCCCTGCAGGACCAGCCACGCCATATCGCGGTGACGAATAAAACGCACATCGGTCTGTTCCGGCATGACCCGGCTGACAACCGTTGTCGCCTGTTTGCCGCGATCACCATAGCTGGACAACACCGCAGTGGAAACCTGTTCATCAGGTATTGCCAGTACATTATCCTTTGACGGCGTACTCAGATCAGGTGGAATCGACAGATCGTCTTCAACCTGGCTGGTCTTGTAATCGACATTACGCTGGTCCGGAAAGCGCTTGTCAAATTCTTCGGTCACGCTACACGCTGACATCAATAACAGGCTGACGATAACCGACAGTCGACCCCAGATAACTTTAGATTTCATACAAAACTACCGTTTATTTCATTTCAATTCCGACGCCCAGCATCGCGTTACGCAAGGGCAATCGGTACTCATCCGCCAAGGGTGTCAGCGGCAAACGTATACCCGTCTCGATCATACCCATCTCGTACAATGCCCATTTGACCGGGATCGGGTTGGCCTCGAGAAACAGCGCTTCATGCAGCGCACTCAGCCCCTGATCCACTTCGCGGGCAGCCGCCGCATTACCGGCCAGTGCCGCCGCATAGGCCTGGTGCACCTCGGCCGGCGCGACATTGGCCGTCACCGATATGCCGCCGTTTGCACCGGCCAGAATACAGTCGACTGCCGTGGCATCATCACCGGAGTAGAGCTCCATGCGCTCACCGCAGCGTGCGAGGATATCCTTTGCACGCCCGATATCGCCGGTCGCTTCCTTGATACCAATGATATTCGGAATATGCGAGAGTCGTTCAACGGTCTCTGGCAACATGTCACAGGCTGTACGACCCGGCACATTATACAGTATCTGCGGCACGGCAACGGCCTCGGCCACCGCTTTGTGGTGCAGATACAGTCCTTCCTGGCCGGGCTTGTTATAATAAGGTGTTACCAGCAGGCAGGCATCGACACCAGCCTTCATCGCACAACGGGTCAGGGCTATCGCCTCGGTGGTCGAGTTGGCGCCGGTGCCGGCGATCACCGGCACGCGCCCGGCGACCTGGTCCACCACCTGGCGGATAACCTCGCAGTGTTGCTGCTCATCCAGGGTAGCGGATTCCCCGGTGGTGCCGACTGCGACGATCGCATCAGTACCCTTTTCGACGTGGAATTCCACCAGTCGGTCCAGCGCCTCCCAATCCAGGCTGCCGTCAGCCTGCATCGGAGTAACCAGCGCAACCATACTGCCATGAAACATGTCGCTACCCCGTATAAAAAGTGCTGCCAATGTTACTGGTCTGTGCCATGGAAGACAAGAGACCCATTATAAGCCAATACTATATACTCATTGAGAGATTCAGGCCCACGGTCTGAGCCGTTTCAGCTAATCTTGCAGCTAATTAGGTCCTGGAGCGGCCATTCGGGCGGCCTCCAGGGAGATACTTGACCACCGACGTGAGCCCAATATGTCAGAAGATAGCGAGTCCGTACGTGAAATCCGTATCAACCCGGTGGTACCGAGCGAATCCGTGCTGGTGGCGACGGCCCGCAACATGCGTCCGCGCAAGCAGGAGGACCCGGCGCCGCGCGATACCCGTAAACATGTAGATGCCTGCCCGTTCTGTACGGGTAACGAGGAAAAAACACCGCCAACCATTACCGCCTGGCCGGACGAGAACGACTGGGAAATCCGTATCGTCGAGAACCTGTACCCGATCCTTGGCGAGGACCAGCAGTATGACAACCTGGTGTTTGGACTGCAACAGGCTATCGAGGGCTATGGACGTCATGAGGTGATGATCGACCATAACCAGCATGGTATCGCACTGCAGGACATGTCTGCCGAACATATCCGGCAGATGTTCCAGACCTACCAGCAGCGTATGCGGATACTGTACGACAGTGACAAACGCATCCATTATGTGCTCACATTCAAGAATTTCGGGCCGGCCGCCGGCGCCAGTATCACCCATACCCATAGCCAGATCATTGCCATGCCGGTGGTACCGGAAAATGTCTATAACGAGGTCATAAACAGCCACGAGTATTACAAAAAAAATCACCGCTGTGTATTTTGCTCGCTGATCGACGAGGCATTGACCTATGAGGCCACTATCTATGACCGGGACTCGGGCGAAGTTCAGCGAAAAATCAATGTCGGCCAGTATGTTATCGAGCGCAGCCAGCGCTTTATCGCGATCAAGCCATTCGCCAGCCGCCATTCGCCAGCCGCTATGAATGGGAAATACACATCCTTCCACTGGACCACCAGGCCGATTTCCTCGGCGCCACATTAAATGACCTGGCCGATTTTGCCGGACTGCTCAAGCGCACCATGCAGCGACTGGATACCGTAATCGGTGGTGCCCAATACAATTACTTCATCCATGCGATCCCGCATGGGGAAAAATATGAAGACTGCCACAGCAGCTATCACTGGCACCTGGAAATCTGCCCACGTACCAGCATCCCGACCGGGTTTGAACTGGGCTCGGGGCTGTTCGTGAACACCATCAGCCCGGAACAGGCCGCCGAAAATTTACGCTCGGTAACACTGGACGAAGACCCAAGCACGACATAAGATCGATATAAACACAGGCACAACAGCCACAACAGCAGGATTCTCAATGAGCAATAACCTCGTCATCACTGCGCTGGGCAAAGACCGCCCCGGTATTATCAATGACCTGAGCCAGTCTATCCTGGACTGTGAATGCAATATCGCCGACAGCAGCATGATGGTACTGGGCGGCGAGTTCAGTATCATGCTGATGGTCTCCGGCAACTGGAACACGATTTCACGGCTGGAACAGATGCTGCCGGAGCTGCAGAAAAAACTCGGGCTGACCCTGCACAGCAAACGTACGGAACAGCGCCAGTATGGCAATAACCTGCTGCCGTACGCCGTGGATGTCATATCGATCGACCACCCCGGCATCGTCCACCGCCTGGCCAACTTTTTTTCGACACGCAATATCAACATCGAGGAACTGAACACAAGCAGTTACTGCGCAGCCCATACCGGCACGCCGATGTTTTCCGCACACCTGGAAGTCGGTATTCCGGCGGACATATCCATTGCCGAGCTGCGCGAAACCCTGATGGACTTCTGTGATAGCATGAACCTTGACGCTGTGATCGAACCGATAAAAAACTGAAACCTTAAACCGGAAAGGATACAAATATGGCCAATGTCAGCCTGGGCAAAAAAGTACCGAACCTTGAATTACCGGCAACCGGTGACCAGACCTTCAAACTGTCGGACTGCAAGGGAAAAAATATTGTGCTGTACTTTTACCCCAAGGACAGTACGCCTGGCTGTACCCGTGAAGGCCAGGACGTACGTGACAATCATCTCAAGTTCAAGCGTCGCAACACGCTGGTGTTCGGGATTTCCCGCGACAGTATCAAGTCACACGAAAACTTCAGGGCCAAACAGGGATTCAAATTCGACCTGCTGTCCGATGCCGACGAGACCGCCTGCAAACTGTTCGATGTCATCAAAATGAAAAATATGTACGGTAAAAAAGTCATGGGAATCGAACGCAGCACCTTCCTGATAGACAGCAAAGGTGTACTGCGCCATGAATGGCGCAAGGTAAAGGTAGACGGTCATATTGATGAAGTATTGCAGGCAATCAAGGATCTCGATTAATCCTGATCAGCCCACATAGAGAATGAGAGTCACCGGATAAGTATTCATGTCACCACATATTGGCATAAGTAGCAGTAACCGCCTGTTTGTCCTCGACACCAATGTACTGATGCATGATCCGACCGCGCTGTTCCGCTTCAAGGAACACGATATCTTCCTGCCGATCATAGTGCTGGAGGAACTGGATAATGCCAAAAAGGGCGTTTCCGAAGTCGCTCGCAATGCCCGCCAGGCCAGCCGATTTCTGGACACCCTGGTCAGCGGGGCCGGACAGGACGATATCAGCCAGGGTCTACCGCTAATACCACCGCACTATACCGAGGAACAACTGGAGAACCCGGCCGGGCGCCTGTTCTTCCAGTCCGGCCGGCTAAGCGGGGAACTGCCAACTTCACTGCCACGCGGCAAGGCCGACAACGACATCCTGTCAGTGGCCATTGCACTGATTGAGCAGTTTGCCGAAACCCAGGTCACCATCGTTTCCAAGGACATCAACCTGCGCATCAAGGCTGCGATACTCGGTATCCATGCGGAGGACTATACCAATGACAAGGTACTGGACGACGTAGACCTGTTATACGGCGGCACCAACCGGCTGCCGGATGACTTCTGGAATCAGCAAGGTGACCAGCTCGAATCATGGAATAGCGATGGCCGGACCTACTACCGGGTACACGGTGAGTCGACCCAGAGCTGGCATCCGAATGAATTCCTGTACCTGGATACCGAACAGCAGTTTCAGGCACGGGTGTCCGAGACCGGCGAAGACCACGCCACCATCTGTACACTAAATGATTACACCCAGGGCCATCACCCGGTCTGGGGTATCACCGCGCGCAACCGCGAGCAGAACTATGCACTGAACATGCTGATGGACCCGGAGGTCGATTTCGTCAGCCTGGTTGGTATGGCCGGCACCGGCAAGACCCTGCTGACCCTTGCAGCCGGCCTGGAACAAACCCTGGAACAGGGTCTGTATAGAGAAATCATTATGACCCGTGTGACCGTACCGGTTGGCGAGGATATCGGTTTCCTGCCCGGTACCGAAGAAGAAAAAATGGCCCCATGGATGGGTGCATTACTGGATAACCTCGAGGTATTGACCGGTAGTGACAACAACGGCGACTGGGAACGGGCCGCCACCCAGGACCTGATCCAGAAGCGCATCAAGATACGTTCCCTGAATTTTATGCGCGGCCGCACCTTCCTGAACCGCTTCATTATCCTTGATGAGGCCCAGAACCTGACCGCCAAGCAGATGAAGACCCTGATCACGCGCGCCGGCCCCGGCACCAAGGTCGTGTGCCTGGGCAATGTCTCACAAATCGATACTCCCTATTTGACTGAAACCAGCTCGGGGCTGACCTATGTTGTGGACCGCTTTAAGAACTGGCCACATAGCGGCCATATCACCCTGACCCGCGGGGAACGTTCGCGTCTGGCTGACTATGCGTCGGATGTACTCTAGACCCGGCAGGCTCATCGTCATTGACTGACGGTATGCCACCCCAGCTGGCAATGGAATTGGCATAGTAACGGATAATTGCCAGTTCATCGGCCGCCGCCCGGTACAGGCCGTTGTCCTGCTCGACAAACCCTCTGGCCTGTAACATGGCCAGCGCATGATTCAGTACACCTTCATAAGCATTGGCGTTAATCGAGATGGGTGCATTCGCACTGCGCAGTTTTTCGATCAGTACCGCCGCCTGCTGTTTCAGTTCCAGCTCACCTGACCACTGGTCTCCGTTATCCAGTATGACCTTGCACATCAGTGGCACTGGCAGGATCGGTACTACACCCTGGATGCGCCCCATCAGTTCATCGGCCAGCTTTTCGACCTGTGCAAAGCGTTCATCATGATCCAGCCGCGAAAAAACAATATCCTGTTGCCGGCAATATTGTCTGGCCGATACCGGTTCGCCAAAGTTGACACTAGCGTAACCGAAACGCCGCCAGCGGTTTCTTTGCGATAACAGCAGATGTTTTGAAATAAAACGCAAACTGGTTTTGATCACAAACCAAAGACTGCGCCGTTTTGCTGTTTCATCCAGTTTTCTGAGCAGGGAACGGTCCTCTACCACCCTGTCGTAATTGATCCCGACCGGTACCAGTACGATATCGCGGTCTTGCTCCGGCTGGTACGCGCGCAGCATGTAGTCCAGGAATCCCAGTCGCGGCGGACGAGCCGTGCCATCCTTGCTCAGACCACCTTCAAGAAATACCGCCTGACAGACACCAGCATGAGTGGCCATGTACACATAGCGCTCCAGTACCGTGCGGTACAGGGGATTACCGGAGTTGCGGCGTACGAAAAATGCACCCATGGAACGAATCAGGGTTTGTAATGGCCAGATCCTGGCCCATTCCCCGACCGCATAGGACAGCGCGGTTTTTTCGGCGACCAGGAAAGACACCAGCAGGTAGTCCATATTGCTGCGGTGGTTCATCACAAACACCACGGTATCTTCGGGATTAATCCCCACCAGACCACCATTATCAAAATTACCCACACGGATACGGTACATCAGGCGCGCTATACCCCTGGACAGCCAGTAGCCGAAACGGAAATAGATATAGGCGTTAAATGATGGCACGATTTCACGTGCATACTGGTACACATAGGACTGCGCCACTTCACGTGGCATATCGTTCTCTCTGGCATAGTCGACGACGGCCTGATGCACCTTCTCGTCAAACACCAGTTTATCGATCAGGACCTGCCGTTTGGTCAGCTGGAATGGCCGCACCTCGATGTCCAGGCGCTTGTTGACCTCGTTAATCACGCGATTGACCCGGCGCCTGAGATACCAGCGCACACCGGGCAACAGAATACGGTCGATCACCAGCGCGATGGATAACAGTATTAACAGGACGAGCAGCCAGACCGAGATTGTGACTTGCTCATCCATAACTAGCCCTGTTGTTTGATACGTTGCCCGTCGACCCCTGTTTCAAATCTTGGCCAGGCCACCATGACCGCCTGCACCAGTGTCGCCAGCGGTATCGCGAAAAACACACCCCAGAAACCCCACATGCCACCAAACACCAGCACCGACACGATAATTGCGATCGGGTGCAGGTTGACCACCTCTGAAAACAGTATCGGCACCACTACATTACCATCAATGGCCTGAATAATGCCGTAAACGACCATGACGTAAGCGAAATCACTACTCAGCCCCCATTGATAATACGCAATCAGCGCGACCGGGATGGTAACCACCGCCGCACCGATATAGGGTATCAGCACCGACAGCCCGACCATCAGCGACAGCAACAGTGCGAACTGTAGCCCCATCAGTATGAACGCAATGTAGGTCGCCACCCAGACCAGCAGGATTTCAATCATCTTGCCGCGTACATAGTTGCCGATCTGCCGGTCTACGTCCTGCCATATCTGGCGCACCAGACCGAGATCGGACGGCAGGTATGAGCGCATCCACGCCAGTATCTTGTCCTTGTCTTTCAGAAAGAAAAACACCAGCAACGGCATCAGCACCAGGTACACCAGCAGCGTGATCAGGCTGACCACCGATGTCAGCGACAGGGACAGAGCATGCTGTCCCATACTGGCCAACTCGGCACGTATGCCATTGATCAGTTCATCGACCTGGTCCTCGGAAAAAAACTGCGGATACAGTTCCGGCAGACGCAATAACAAGGCATGACCCCTGGTCATCATGTTCGGCAGTTCCTGTACCAGCTGTGCGATCTGGTTGGACAGCAATGGCATCAAACCCAGCAGCACAAAGATCAGCACCGTGAAAAACAGGATCACGATGACCGAAACCACCAGCAGGCGCGGCATTTTCAGCGACTGGGTTTGCCTGACCACCCCTTCCAGCAGATAGGCGATCACGATACTGGCCAGTACCGGTATCAGCATATCCCCGAGCAGCAGGATCACGGCAAATGCGGTCACCAGCAGGCCGGTCAGGATAACCACCTGGGGATCGGAAAAATGCCGGTCAAACCAGTCGCGAATCAAACCCATATCAGGACTCTTTCAGTCGTTTATAGTATTTTGAAAAAACGGCTTCCAGCTCGTCTATGACCTCGACCGCCGCACGCCCTTGCAGCATATGTTCCGCCATCAATGACGATGCCTCATTCAGCAGGTGCTGTTTATCCAGCATGGGATAGGTCCGGTTAAGCCGCTTCATTGCTGCAACCACTGATTCCTGCTGCGGACGGGGAATCTGTTCCGGCTCGGAGATGACCCTCTCCAGCGGACCCTGTTGGTCAAGCAGGAAGCGGGCAAAGTCCAGTAGTTGTTGCTGCCGTTCCCTGTTCAGCTGTTCGAATGCGGTTTGCAGTTCCTTGTCGAGCTGGTCCATTATCCAGTATTGCCCGCCATCAGGCTCCGTAGCGCTGAACTACACTGCTTTACCCGTCACCACGCCAGCAACCTCACCCTCCAGGTCAAGATATTCCGGCTGCTGATGTTCCTTGCAATAGTTACGTGCGAATTCCAGTAATTCGTCCATCGCGCGGTGACGGAATTTCTGCTTCTGATAAACGAAAGAAAACGGTCTTTCCAGTTTCGGCTCCAGTGGTACTGCCCGCAGCGTACCCAGTCGCAGCTCTTTCATAATCGTGGCACGTGAGGTTATGGAGATACCCATACCGGCCTCGACTGCCCCCTTTACCGCTTCCGGGCTGCCCAGTTCCATACATATCTTCAGGTCACAGGCTTCGATACCTTTTCCACCCAGGTGTTCGGAAATCACTTCACGGGTGCCCGAGCCTTCCTCCCGGCAGATAAAAGGATACTCGAGCAGTTTTGCGACCGTGGCTACCGGCTCATCGGCGAGCGGGTGGCCGGGTGGCACGATGGTGACCAACTGGTCATTGCGGCAGCGTTCCACCACCAGGTTCTTGTTCGCAACCTGTGCCTCGACCACACCCAGATCGATATCGTTGTTTTCGACCATGTGCACAATGCCATCGGTATTGGACACCTTCAGGTGCACATTGACATCCGGGTAGTGTTTTTTGAAATCACCAAGCAAGGCCGGCAACATATATTCCGCAATCGTGGTACTGGCGCCGATATTCAACACTCCACTGATATCACCGGTGACATCCCGAACCGCATTGGACATCTCAGCATACAGCTCGAAGATTTTGTCGGCGAAACGGTAGACCTGGTGACCGGCCTCGGTCAGGCTGATGCGGTTATGGGTACGATCGAACAGGCGGGTATTGAACTGTTCTTCCAGTTGACGGACCTGAAAGGTAACCGCAGGCTGGGTCATATGCAGGGTTTCGGCCGCCTTGGTGAAACTCAGCATTTTAGCCACGGTATGAAATACCTGTAATCGTCGATCAGCCATGCCCGCCTCGTCATCAAATCATTGTAAAGGTGAATATTACCAAAATTAAATATAAATTAATATTATAGGTGGACAATTTTTCTTGCGGCCAGATCGGCTGGCTGCTCAATATCAGACTGTCTGTATCGGCTTGTGACGCATCAAGGCGTAGTACATCACCGGAATTACCAGCAAAGTCAACAAGGTAGACACCAGTATCCCGAAGATCAGTGACACCGCCAGACCACTGAATATCGGATCGGTGATAATAAACAGCGCACCGAGCATGGCTGCTGCACCGGTCAGTGCGATCGGCTTGGCCCTGACCATCACCGACTGGATAACGGCCTCCTGGAAATCCTGTCCCTGGCCGAGTTGTTCATTGATGAAATCCACCAGCAGGATAGAATTACGCACAATGATGCCGGCCAGCGCTATCATGCCAATCATCGAGGTTGCGGTAAATTTCATGCCCAACAGCGCATGACCCGGCATCACACCGAGGATGGTTAACGGGATCGGAGCCATAATAATCAACGGCACAAGATAGGATCTGAACTGGGCCACCACCAGCAGGTAGATCAGCAACAGGCCGACCGAATAGGCAATCCCCATATCGCGAAAGGTCTCATAGGTAATCTGCCATTCACCATCCCATTTCAGGCTGTATTCATAGGGCTCGGGTGTATTGATCAGGTATTGCTGCACGGCCTTGCCATGCGCTAGCGGCTGCTCCTTGAGCTGCGCAAACAGATCGAACATGCCGTATAACGGACTATCCAGTTCACCAGCCATGTCACCGGTCACATACACCAGCGGCAGCAGGTCCTTGTGGTAGATACTGACTTCACGGGTCTGTTCCTGCACCTGTACGACCTCGGACAGCGCGACCAGCACACCCGAGCGACTGCGCAATTTCATTGCCAGTACCTTGTCGATCGCGGTCTTGTCGGTGACATCCATTTCCAGCCTGATCGGCACCGGGTATTTCACATTGCCACCATGCAGATAACCGACATCACTGCCCGACAGGGCCGTTTTGATCGCTGTAGCCACTTCCTGCTGGGACACGCCCAGCAACGCGGCCCGGGTGCGATCGATCCTGATCACCAGGCGCAGCGAACGATGCTCGATACTATCATCCACATCGATGATATCCGCAGTCTCTTCCATTGCCTTGCGTACCTGACGCGCAACCCTGAGCTGACCTTCATAGTCGATCCCGTAAACCTCGGCCACCAGTGGCGACATAACCGGTGGACCCGGGGGTACCTCGACGATTTTGACATTGGCGTTCAGTGACTTGCCAATGGCCTGCAGCGGCTCGCGCATGGCCAGCGCAATCTCGTGACTCTTGCGCTCGCGCTCTGACTTGTCGACCAGGTTAACCTGTATATCCGCGACATTGGCTCCCTTGCGCAGGTAATACTGTCGCACCAGTCCATTGAAATTGATCGGCGCAGCCGTACCCACATAGACCTGGTAGTCGGTCACCTCGGGTACACTGGCGATATAGCGCGCCAGGTCCTGCATCACACGCGCGGTTTGTTCGGGCGGACTGCCTTCCGGCATATCCACCACTACCTGGAACTCGGACTTGTTATCAAACGGCAGCATCTTCAGCACCACCAGTTTGAGCCCGGCCAGACCGACCGACGCGACCATCAGAGCAACGATGCCCAGCGCCAGCCAGCGACGTGCTGCCCGGCCGGCATCTGCACGTAGGAACGGTGTTAATAATCGACGTACCAGCCGCTCGAAACCGCTGCCCGCAGATGACTCGCCGGCCGGGATGGCCTGATGATGCGCTTCCTGGCCACGCATGACCTTGTAGGTCAGCCAGGGGGTAATCACAAACGCAACGGCCAGCGAGATCAGCATACCGATACTGGCGTTGATCGGTATCGGGCTCATATACGGGCCCATCAGGCCGGTCACAAAGGCCATCGGCAGCAAAGCTGCGATTACCGCAAAGGTAGCCAGTATGGTTGGTCCGCCGACTTCGTCGACCGCCAGCGGGATCGCCTCGACCAGTCGCTTGCGACCCATTTGCATATGCCGGTGGATATTCTCGACCACGACGATCGCATCATCGACCAGAATACCGATTGAGAATATCAACGCAAACAGGGACACCCGGTTCAGGGTGAAGCCCCAGGCCCAGGACGCGAACAGGGTCAGCGCCAGGGTAACGATCACGGCGGTGCCAACGATAATGGCCTCGCGCCAGCCCAGTGCCCATAAAACCAGCAGTACGACGAACGCGGTTGCAAACGCAAGCTTGCCAATCAGTTTTCTGGCCTTCTGGTCCGCAGTCACACCATAGTTACGGGTCACGGTCGCTTCGATGCCTTCCGGAACAACCACACCCTTGAGCTGTTCAAAGCGCTGTATGACCTGCTGTGCGATATCAACCGCATTGGTACCCGGCTTCTTTGCGACCGCTATGGTCACTGCCGGTGATTCCCCCTGCAATGTGATCCCTTTACTGGCCGCGGCCGGACCGCTACCGATCCAGGTGTACTGTTCGGGCTGATCCGGGCCATGACGCACCGTAGCCACATCACTCAGGTAGACCGGTGCACCGTCGTGTACGGCGACCACCAGTGAGGCAATATCGTTCACGCTGTCCAGGAAGCTGCCGGCCTTGACCAGGATCTCCTGGTTGTCCGCAATCAGCGAACCGGCATCATAGGAATTATTGGCCATTTGCAGCGCAGTCTGCATTTCATGCAGGGTAATGTCGTAACCGGACATACGCTGCGGGTCCAGCAATACATGCACCACCCGTTCCGGACCACCAATGGTATATATATCGCGTGTACCCGGTACGCGTTTCAGCTCTGCTTCCACCGCGTGTGCGACCTTGGCCAGATCAAAGGCGCCACGCTGCGGATCTTCGGTCCACAGGGTCAGGCTGACTATCGGTACATCGTCGATACCCTTGGGTTTGACAATCGGCTGGCTGACACCGAGATTGGCCGGCAGCCAGTCCTGGTTGGAATAGAGTTTGTTATACAGGCGTACGATCGCGCTTTCACGCGCCTCGCCCACCCTGAACTCGACCGTCAGCACGGACTGGCCCGGACGGGAAACCGAGTACACATGCTTGATGCCATCGATTTCAGACAGCACTTGCTCGGCCGGTGTACTGACCAGGTGTTCGACCTCGGAGGCGGTCGCACCCGGGAACGCGATAAACACATTGGCAAAGGTGACGTCGATCTGTGGCTCTTCCTCACGCGGTGTTATCAGCACCGCGAATACACCCAGCAGAAATCCGGTCAGCGCCAGTAACAGGGTTATTTCGGTCAGCAGGAATTTTCGGGCGATGGTTCCTGAGATGCCCAGTTTTTCAGCCATGCCAGAGATCCCTACTGTTTACTTTGCTGTTGTTCTTTCAGACGCATACCGGCCGCCACCGGGTCCAGTGCTATCTGCTCACCGGCCTGCAGGCCGGCAACAATCTCGGTCTGGTCCTGGTAACGCTCACCGGCACGTACCTGGCGCATGCTCACCACGCCTTGCTGGTCGACGATATACAAGGCTGTGACCTCACTGCGATGCGCCAGTGCCGCCGATGGCACCATCAGGCGCTGCACCTGTCCGGTCGCAAACAGGACCTTGACCAGCATACCGGGTAACAGTTTGTGGTCGCCATCAGGCAGGTTCAGACGCACCCGGAAACTGTTACTGGCCTCGTCGGCAAACGGGAAAATGGTGGTGCATTGTGCCACCAGGTCCCCGGCCTGACGGTTTGAAGTCCGGATAACAGCCTGGCATTGCTCACGGATCGCGGCAATACGACTCTGTGGCACCTGCACGGCGACACGCAGTTTTTCCAGCGACAGGCCGGTCATCAATTGCTTGCCGACGTTTGCGATCTCACCCACTTCGACATGGCGCTGGACCACAATACCGCTGTATGGAGCACGTACCAGCGTATACTCCAGTTGCTGTTGTGCCTCGGTCAGTTTTGCCCTGGCTGCCTGTACACGCGATTTGGCCGCGTTGTACTCTGCGGTGACACTATCGAGCTTGGATTTGGATATCAGCTTTTTCTCGTAGATATCCTGATTGCGTTCATAGTCCTGTTTGGCCTTGGCCAGTCTGGCCTCGGCCTCTCCAAGGCTGGCACGCGCAGAATCGACACGGGCGCGTTGTTCCTTGTCCTGCATACGGATCAGTACATCATCCTTGTTAACATAATCATCAACATCAAACAGGATTTCCTGGATACGGCCACGCGTCTGGGCAGACACGGTGGAGCGATTGACCGCCTCGATCTTGCCGTCGTAATCCGCATGGATTGCGATATTCTGTGGTTTCACCTGATACAGGGCTAGCGACCCGGTATCAGGTCCAGCCACAGCCAGTGGTAAAAATAGTAATAAAATCAATGAACGCCAAGCCATCATTGTCCCTGTCTCCGATCTGGCAGTAATTTAGTATTTTCTAATATAGATATTTATTATGATTATTTCAAGTCTTTTTATCAGTCACGGGTCACTGTTAGTTATCCCGCAAACCATAAAGTATAGCGAAAGCCTGGATACTGCAATCCAACCGGTTGTGTCAGATCGATCTCCGTATAAAGAAAACGCCCCATTCCGGGGCGTTGCAAGCGGTCATCTGACATGGATACCAACCTGGCTGCTCCAGCCAAGCCGGATATATCTGTTCAGTCGCCCACTAGAATATTGACCATCGCTATGAGCCTGTCAGCCGGTCGTTTGATACTGCGACAGTACCACCTGCAATCCACTGGACAGGTTCTTCAGTTGTTCAGAATCCGAGCGGGTCTGCTGAGTCCCGGCCGCAGTCTGCTCTGTGGCATGATTGATCAGGTTGACATGCTGACTGACCTCCTCGGCCACACCCTGTTGCTGGGCCACGGCATCGGCGATCTGCGCATTCATGCTATCAATAGATGAAACGCTACCGGCAATACCGGCTAGCATCTCGGCCGCCTTTTCCACATCCTCATTGGTCGCCTCGGCCTGCTTATGCACATCACCGATCACTTCGACCGCATGGGAGGTGTTATTATGCAGGCACTCGATCATTTCATTGATCTCTGTAGTCGATTCCTGGGTACGACTGGCCAGGGTCCTGACCTCGTCCGCGACCACGGCAAAACCGCGCCCCTGTTCCCCGGCCCTGGCGGCCTCGATCGCGGCATTCAGGGCCAGCAGATTGGTTTGTTCGGCGATACCTCGAATCACATCCATCACCACACTGATATTGTCACTGTCAGTACGTAGACCGGATAGTACCTCACTGGCCCGACCGACCTTACTGCCCAGTGCATATAAACCGCCGATGGCCTCGGTGGCCGCCAGCGCACCCTGCTGGGCCTCCTGGCTGGCATCTTTGGACGCATCCGCTGCTGAACGCGCATTATTGGCTACTTCATGGACTGACGAGGTCATTTGTTCCATCGCGGTACCAACCTGCTCGATCTGTCGGGCCTGGTCCTGCATACAGGCGTCGGTCTCGGCGCTCAGGCCCAGCATGCGGTCCGCCGCCTGTTCAATATCAACTGAAGAAGCGGCGATACTGGCTATATTGGTACGCAAGGTATCTGCCATCAGGTTAAAACTGTCGATGATTTCGCCGATCACATCAGCAGACTGCATATCACAACGATGGGTAATATCCCCGGCGCTGATAGCCTGGGTTACATCTGCGATACGACGTAGACGTTTGATCAGTACGAAATTAACCAGTGAATAATAAGCGAAACCGGTGAATGCACCGGTCGCCAGACTGATACCGACCAGCCAGCCAAACATGCCCGGTTTTGACTCGACAAACGCACCGGCTACCAGCGGAAATGCACCACCTATCACGACACCCGTTACCAGATAGATAACCAGTAAGCGCCTGAGTATGCTGGCCTTTTTCTGGCGAGTCTGTTGAGTTTCCGCTTCGGGTGCTGACGACATACCGGTTTCCTCCTGAGGAACTTCCCTCTCTGTATCGGAATCCGGCTAAAATACTTGATATTACAGATGCATAAAAAAGTAATTCAGATTATTACTATATCGTTACTTTACGCTGAGCGGTAGCATTACCTCACCACCCTATGCAAGAATGATGAAACTGTTTGCCCGGATTTCGCAGGTCCGGACACACAGTCGACGTTGGCCGGCCTATTCCTCTTCAGATTTGCCCGTTTCGCCCTTCACAACCGTGGTCAGCGCCTCATTGATTTCATCCGGCGCGCACATGATCGAGAAAAAGCTGTTCGAACCCATCATGCTCAGATCCGGAAAACTTTGCGCAATCCTGAACTTGGCATGCAACGCATAGACTTTGCCATCACTGACCAGCATCTCATAGGGCAGGTGCGGTGCGGACTTGATCTGGGAAAAGTCTATTTTCTGCATAATGAACTCGTCACTGCTGCAGCCACGGGTCATGGACACACCGATCACACTTTCCATTTTACCCGGCAGGTCAACACGGTAGACCCGGGATACACCTCCCTGCTTGGCCTTCAGCCCCTTTTCAACCGCTGCGAGCGCAGCCTCATGGCTGTCATACTCGGCCAGTTCATAGGGCTCATCGAAGTATGGCATGAACATCTTGTAATGGTATTTACGTAGCTTTTCGGCACTGATCCCCTGCGCACCAAAATCCTGCTGTACCCCCAGGGCGGCACGCAGAGTCTTGTCAGTCTCATCCAGCTCACCCTGCATACGATAGACATTGGCCATATAGCGCGGGTTGGTGTACGCCACCTGGATGACCCCCTCGACCTCACTGACTGACACACGTTGTATCGCGCCAAACCCGCCCTTGTCAGTCTTTGCCGCGGTAGCACGTAGGCTGCTGTTGCTGATAATCAGGATATTGGTTTTAGCATAGGGACTGTAACTGCCAACTATTTCAAAACCGACATTGCTCAGGATATTGCGGGTTTTCAGCGTGGCACTGGACAGATCGCCATCCACCGCTGCACCCAATACAAACGGCTTTAACAGGGTCTGGTCTGCTACTGAATAAGAACCTGTTAGTAACAGAACCAGCGTGAACAACATTTGCACCATGCGACTAGATTGTACTGGCATGTTTCACCTCGTTTTATAGTTTTATAGTTTTTTATAGATAAAGGGCCATGTAGATACATGGCCCTTTATCTATCTGGATCAGTCGGAACTGATCAGAACTTCCATGCCCATACATGAAGGCCAGACTCAGGTCATTAGATGCACTCATTTTCTTGGTAAAGCCAAAGGTAATCGCGCTTTCCACCGTAGCCGGGGCGATGATATTGAACAGGGTCTGGTCTTCCGGGATCGGATTTTCGCCATAACTGTAACCGACACGCCAGGTCCAGTCAGGACTGCTCTGCCACTGGTAGCCCAGTTTGAAGATGGTCATGTCTTCCCAACCGAAACCGGCGCCATTGCTGCCACCCAGGCAGGTCGCACCGGTCCCACCTGTTGGTCCAGGCACACAGGTAAACAGATTCTGGATCGGATTCGCAATCGCGTCGATATCGCTGTACCAGATATGCTGGATATCAAAGGTCAGTACCGAGCTTGGCGAGGTATCCCAGGCCAGACCAACAGTTGCAGTTGCCGGTATATCAAAATCACCATCATCTGCAAACAGGCCGGCATAGTCATCAAATTCACTCATGTAGATCTTGCTCTGCACAGAACCGGCCAGGGTCACACCCGGTGCGACTTCGCCCATCGCCCCGAGTTTTACACCTGCGCCATACGAGTAGTCATGGGTATTACCGGACAGCTTGGAAGGATCTGAAGAGAATCCAGCAAAGGTACCCAGACCCTTGACGCGAAAACGCTGACCGGCCGCGATTAATGAAGCGCCCCAGGAGGCATTGGCATTGATCTTTCTCGCATAGGTTGCGCTGATGAACAGTTGCGACAGGTCCATGGTCACGTCACCGGCACCATACACACCCGGAGTGGTAACGGCGGTACCTAAGCCGTTGTTATGCTGTGCCTGTCCCGCCCCGTAGTAGCCAGTATTCATACCACCATTGCCATATACTGTCACGCCGATTGAACTATCACTGTCGATCATCCAGTTACGGGCAAAATGCGGGATCAAAAAGAAGTCATTACCACTGGTAACCGCCTCACCACCGCCGGCACCACCGAGTGTGAACGGGCACGCTGCACCACAAAAGTCAGTATCCGACACACCGGTAAAACTGTCACTGGCCTCATAGCCTCGATCGCTCGGACTGAACAAGGCTGCACCGGCCTCCATGCGATTACCGACAAACACCATGCCGGCCGGATTGCTAGCCGCTATCATCGCATCCTGTGGCAGGGCAGAGCCACCACCGGCCAGGCCTTTATTGGCCGTGCCATAACCGTGGGAAAAATAACCGTTGGTTGCATAGGCACTGTATGAGGCAGTACACAGCATTGCTGTCGCAGCAGCCACCAGGGACTTTCTAAGAATGGGCTTCATGTTTTGACTCCTGAGCAAGGGTTGCAAGGCGCACCCTCTTATGTTGTTAAAATGCAACGCGTTTTAGCGTCTGCAGCAAATCATTACAGGCAATATGCAAAATGTCAAATAAAACCGCAGGCTAGTATTTGCTACATAACAACATGATTTACTTGAATTTTATATAGATATCATTGACAACAAAACGACTCATTCCGAATTCGGAACTGATTAACAGGCTGAAATCTATGGAATTACTCAGAACAGGATAAATACCTACCGGAAGTAGTGCAATTTAAAACAATTGTTAAATACAGTGCACGCAGACAGGCTTGAATTGTAATGCCTATGCCGCATCAGCACAGCTTAACCAACAGGCTACATTTGCGACCTGACCAGATCAATATCCTGCCCGTCCAGTTCATTCGGGTAGGAACAAATATCCGAAGGGGGTGAATCCCCATAGGGGCGATTACAGGCAGAGACCTTCGGATCCTGCTTGCCGGGACAACCTGATGTCCGGAACGCCGTACCCTTGTCGATGATCTGATCCAGAGCGGCCTGGTCGACACCGAACGCCAGCACACGCCCCCGGTCATCGAAGCGCATTTGCGACAACCTGACCTGATGGTAATCGATCAGGTAACGGGCCAGCTGTACACGCCGCCACTGACCCCGGTTTACCGCCGGCCAGTCTTCCATCAGTGAACCGGCTTCCGGAAAAAAAGCGAACAGGTGATTATGACCGCCCATGTCACGCACACGCTGGGCCACCTGTAACAGTTCGTACTCTGTTTCCCCCATACCACAAATCAGATGTGCGCCAAAACGTTCCGCACCGAATATATCAGCGGCCCACTCCAGCGCCTGCCAGTAATGACTCCAGCGGTGTGGACTGTCCACTGTTCTGCCTCGCGTGCGCTCAAAGATGGTTTCCGTGACAGCATCCAGCGCGACCGTGAAGATGTCGGCACAGGCCCGGTACAGGGCCCGGATATCTGCGCGTTGCATGGTGGTCGGATTGGACAGGATCGACACCGGTATTTCCGGCAGGGCGCGACGCCATTGCTCGAGTATGGTCAGGGTATCGTCATTGGAACGTGGGTGACTGATCATCGAGATACACATGCGTTCAAAACGTCCCTGGTCCTGTCCTGCCCTGATACGATCGATCAGGTCCTGGCAGGATACCGTCGGCCAGTCCACACGGATGAAATTGCGGTCGGCAAAGTCCCGGGTCTCCTCGCGATGACGGGCCAGACCACAGTAGCTGCAATTGGCCCGACAGCCGTCCGGGTAGGCGAGCAGTATGTTCAGGCAATGGGTGCAGACGTCCCGATGCATAACCCCAGGTACCAGGCCCAGGGTAATGGCCGCGGCAGTCGATATCTGCACATAATCAGGCGACTGCATCTCAGGCGTGCGCACGCGGTAGTCCGGGCGATAGATCTCGACAGGAAGTTGTTTAAAGGGTTTCATGACGCGGTGTTTCCCGATGCCTGTGGATACGGCCGATCACCGCGTCCGTATGCGTCCACCGTCGGACAGACCGGTCGTGTTGCTACCGAACAACTGAAGTATTCCGGGAATGCAATCCAGGCCGTACGCAATGACCCCTGCCTGGTGTTTAACAACTGCATACGCCGTTGTAATGCGTGTTGCCAGGCCGGTTCGAAGATAGCACGCAACTCCTGTGCATAGGCCACCAATGGTTGACCAGAGTCCTGATGAATGGCACTGGCAGCAGCCTCACCGGCCAGGCGACCGGACAGCACCGCAGGTGCAATTCCGGCACCGGTAATCGGGTGCGCCAGACCGGCTGCATCGCCGGCAAACAGGATATCACCGCGGTTCAGGCTTGATGACAGGCCACCGACCGGGATGGCTCCACCGGTTTTTGACAGGATCTGTGACTTGACATAGCCCTGGTCATTCAACTGCTGATGCAGACCTTTTAACACTGCGGACAGTCTCACAGCTTGCGCTACCTCCCCGTCATTGCCGATGCCTATACCGAGATTCGCAACATCGCCTTTAGGGAACAGCCACGCATACCCCCCTTTATAGGATCGTGACAACCAGGTATGGGTAACACTACCGGGTTTAAGTAGTGGTACGCTGATTTGCCTCGAACGGATACATTCCTGCCGGGGCAGACCCAACTGCTGTAACACACGTGAATGCGGGCCATCGGCTGCGATCAAAACCCGGTATTGCACAGTGTAGCGCTCACCCTGATGGACCAGGCTCGCCTGATTGAGTCCTGCATCCAGTTCAAGCATCCGGGTATCAAGCTGTATCGCTGCTCCGCTTTGCCCGGCCTGCTGCAGTAACGCCTGGTCAAATGCCACGCGGCTGATCATATAACCACGAAAATTCGACCAATGGGTTTCATTGTCTTCAACAGTACTGCGCATCTGGGTGATGACCTGTATTGCCAGGGACGCCAGGCCGGTTTCAGACAAAACCTGTCCTGGCACGTACTCGGCACACTGTACCGGTTCACCGGCATGTTTTTTTCTGTCGACACACATAACCGATACACCGGCTGCGGCAGCCGCCCTGGCAGCCGATGAACCGGCCGGACCGGCACCGACAACCAGCACATCGACGCGCTTCATCCTGCCGTCTCCTGCAACGGGTCAAGCGCGATCTGAAACAGCCTGGTAAAATCGTCCGGCACCAGCGACACCATATCCGCTTCATGCTGTGTAAAAAATTCGCGAATCGACTGTTCCAGTTTCATGAACGGACAGTCACGCAGGTGGTTTTCCAGATCGTTGACCAGTCTGGCCGGCCGCAGGAAAAAATCACCATTGATCCAGCACTGCTTGATGCGCCTGTGACGCAGATCAACACGCATCTGTAGCTGCAACAATCCGCCTTTACATTTGTAGCGCGCCTCACAGTTGGGTGTTTCCACCGGCGAGCGCTGTACCTGGTAAATCCATTCGTCAGAGGAAAATTCGTCTACTGACTCCCTGACCAGTTCCGTTTCGCTAGTACGGAGCCCCAGCCCTGATTTAAAGCCGATCCCCAGGCCGGACTCAAACGCTTGCTGCAGCGCCGTCTTGATCTGATCCAGCGCCGGCACCACATTCATTTCACGGCGCATACTCGTGACCCGCTCGTGCGCGCTGGACAGGGCCTTGTCATTCAGCTTTTCGGCCGGTATCCGCAAGGCACTGGCCATACGCTCGACATCGATATCGATAATCAGGGTCCCCTGGTACAAAACCGCATCACCTTCGATGATGCCTCCGGTACCGGATATCTTGCGCCCTGCCACCTCTATATCATTCCGCGGTCGGAAGCTCGCATTCAGGCCCAGTTGCCGCAGACCGGTTGCCGCTGCTTCGCATATCCGCCGGGTAATTCCACCCAGGTCTGCGCCATTAAAGTGTTCCCGGCCCAGATACAGTTCCCAGCCAAGTTGTAACGGATCAAAGTAGATTGCACCACCACCGGTTACGCGGCGCTGAATCTCGATGCCGAACTGGTTACAGTAGCGCCTGTTGATCTCCTGCTCGACACTCTGGTGGTAACCGACCAGTACACAGGGTTTGAATTGCAGGAAGCGCAACGTGTCTGGTGACAGACCGGCTGCCCGTGAACTAAGCAAGGCCCTGTTCATGGCCATATTCTGTACCGCAGACAGCAAACCGGTATCAAGCAAACGCCCTGTTTGACCGCCTGTCATGCTAACTGACACCCACGCGACGTTTTACCTGTAACGGATACCGGTCAAACGCAGACAAACACCTGTTTGAACCATTAGCGCTGATCATTTTTACGTTCACTGTTTGAATTTCCCGGACAGGTGACTGTTCAACAGATGAGCAACAGCGTGCAGACAGCCTTACCGGTATCGCCAGATGTTCCAGTAGTTGCAACACCTCATCGGATGCATAGGCAATACCGTTCAGTCCGGCAAGTACGGCATAAACTTCCAGCATCAAACGCTGTATTCCAGGAGGACGTGCGCAACCGAGCTGTATCCTGGTATCCGGCAAGGCACGACGCGCATCCATCATGAAGCGGCCCGCCAGATTAACATCCGGCGTACGGAATCTGCGCCGTGGTGAGGCAAGGTGCGGCATCACTACGACCAGTACCAGGCCACTAACCGGATAACGACCGATGATCTCCAGCGCCTGCCATTCGCCGAGCAGTTGGCCGTAATGCAGACCGATAACAATGTGCGGTACGACCTGCACGCCGGTCTCGCATAACCATGCCAGCGACCGTTCAAAGTCTGCTACCTGACGCTTCAGGTGATAGACCTGGGTTATCGTATCCTGTGCACCAATCACATCCATCATCACCACCTTGACACCCGCATCAGCTAGCGCCTGCGCCTGTTGCCGGTCAGCCAGACCGGTATGAACCGCAATGGTAAAATCGGGGTACTGCGTATGGATATGTTCCAGCACCGGCAGAAACGGCTCATACGGAATGACGTTCTGATGATCGGAACCACCAGTCAGCAACAGACCTTCACCGCCCTGCCCGACCAGTTCATCCACCAGCTGCTGCAGCTGCTGAGGCTTGTGTACCGCCGTCATCGATTCCAGTATTCGCCCCTTGCAGTGATCGCACTGTAGCTCACATCGACCACCGGTAATGGACACCGCCGGCCACGGCTTTATTGCAGCGGGGATCAGGGTTTCATGCTGGTGCGTACGAAAGGACGGCATGGACAGATTCAGACCATCACGCAGGATGTAATCCGACCACAATGATTGTCGTTGCAGTTCGTCTAACAGTTGCTGGTCGAATGGGAGCTGATCCAGGCCGTCGATTGTGTCGAATAGCCGGGTTAATCCACCAGCGTTTGCGCTGTCGTCCATGCCTTTCAGCACCCGCCGAAACCCTCTTCATCCATTTTGGCGGCATAGGCATCCTGTGCCGCCCGTCCAGTAAGCAGATGCGTTGATTCTGCCTGCCAGTCAAGCGGCCGTAGACGGATTAACCAGCCTGCGCCATACGGGTCCTCGTTGATTCCAGCCGGATCATCGACAACCTGATGGTTAATCTCGACAATTTCGCCAGATACCGGCGCCTTGACCGGACCGACCCACTTACCCGATTCCACGGTTGCACAGGACTTGCCTTGCTGGACCTCCTTGCCAGGTTTACGCGGCATACAGGCGACGATGTCCCCTGACAAAGAACAGGCGTAAGCGGTCATTCCGAGTGTTAATAGCCCTTCATCATCGAGCGTGCACCAGACATTGGCGTCGATGTCATATAACAGCGTATCCGGCATGTCACAACCACGTACAGTCGCCATGATCACCTCTGAAGATTTTATAGCAGTCATCAAGTCTACAGCGGGAAGTCCTGCAGTCCAAATATACCTGGTAGCAGCCAAGAATTGTTGTATTCTGTGAGCTTGATCATTCACATCCGATATTAGAAATGGCAGCCATATAGAAAAAAAGGCCTGACGGACACATCCGTCAGGCCTTTCTGTCATGCTTGCCGGTATCTGTTATCTAGATATACAGACAGATATCGGATTCACCGGCATATTCGAAGAAGGTTGCGGCGCCGCCGAACTCCAGACCATCGATGAATTCAGACGGATTCATATCAAACAGGTCCACTGTCATCTGGCAGGCAACCAGTTTGACCTCGGCCTCGATGCATAAATCGCGCAATTCAGCGACACTGGCTACACCTTTCGCCTTCATTTTTTGCTTCATCATCATGGTCATAATGGACTCCATACCCGGAATCGCTGTTCCCAGTACCGGGAACCACTTGTCCATACCCATCGGCATCGGCATACCCGGGTTACCAAGTGGCGAAACCTTGAGCGTCAAATCCTTTTTAACCAACTGCAAACCATAAAAAGTAAAGAAGATCTCTACTTCATATCCCAGTGCCGCAGCAGTAGAAGCCAGAATATAGGGAGGATAGGCCCAATCCAGGGTACCTTTAGTGGCAATAATGGCTAATTTCTTTTCATCTGACATATTTGGTTACCCTTCAGTCAATTGCTCGTATGAACAAAACAGTTTGTCTATAAGCTTATTGGACAAGCATTTTGCGCATACGTTACGCGGAGTTACGAGTTACATCAGTACCCCTGGTCACATAGAACACGAAACGTTTAAAATCTCTTGCAAACCAGGTACATAGTCGCATAACAGGCCTGATCTCAGCAATCACAGGCCATACGACCCAGGCAAATCCTTGTGCAGATCCATCCCTGGCCTACTCAGTACCGATAAACGGTGACGCACATCCCTGTACATAAAAAAAGCCGGTGGTATT
The DNA here is from genome assembly GCA_947258795.1 of uncultured Gammaproteobacteria bacterium. Taxonomy (GTDB): domain Bacteria; phylum Pseudomonadota; class Gammaproteobacteria; order DRJJ01; family DRJJ01; genus DRJJ01. The sequence goes on from CAMYJU010000005.1 coordinate 151,505, forward strand.
CCACCGGCTTTTCAGTAAATCAGGCCTTCTTGATCAGAAAATAGAACTTGCCGCCTTCTTCACGAGATTCCTGTAATTCATTACCAGTCTGCTTCGCAAACGCCTCAAAATCCTTAACAGAACCTGGGTCAGTTGCAATGATATGCAGTACCTGGCCAGCGCTCAGCCCTGCCAGAGACTTTTTCGCACGCAAGATTGGCAGTGGGCAGTTCAGGCCTGAAGCATCCAGTTCTTGATCAAAATTCGCCATTTCTAATTCCTCAGTTAAATTATTATTTCAAACCATTCCATACAGCAAAGTCTGGCTTTCCTGTATAGACAAACAGGTAAATAAGCATTCAAGAGTACACTTATATGATAACTGCTACGGAAAGGCAAGTCCGATTCAGCCTATCTCCTGTTTGCTGCCCAAGCACAGCGTAGTAACTACCACACTCAGAATGCAACTAAGTCTGTTAACTATTAGAATTTAAGATGACTGTGAGCCTATCGGGTGACAGTCCTACGCCGTAGCGATCGCCTGACCATGGCGAACCCAATCCATTATCCCGCCACGCAGATTGAACACCCGGTCGAATCCGTGCTGTTGCAGGAAAGCGACAGCCTGGGCAGAACGGGCACCACTACGACAATACAGCACGATATCGGTTTCCTTGCACAGCTCTTCCTTGTTCAAAGGCAGCAGGTGCAGAGGCATAGACTCCCCTCCAGGGATGATACCATGCGCCATTTCATCGATAGATCTGACATCAAATAGCTGAAAATTCTGTCCTTTTTCTTTCCACCCGGTCAGGGTATGAACATCGATTTCCTTTACGCCAAACATAAATGTCTCCACAAATAAGTATATTAGTGATTCCTAAACTACAAATATACCAAGCATTGGTGTGATGTCAAGCCTGAGCATACTGGTACAGTATTATCCTTACTTGCCAGTGTCATTATGAGTCACGATAGAAATCAACAACTTATTTCTACCAACTTCTTGTAAACCCGGGACTATGGCACAATATGTTAATGAATATGCGCCCCGGTACGAGCCAGCACAGAATTATTATCCCGTTTGCCGGTCTCAGGACATATTGAAATGAAAGCATTAGCAATGAATAATCGAACACGTCACTGGTTTAGTCTATGCATACTGGGCCTGATATTACTTCCGCTGCACTTACATGCCGCGCAAGAACTCCCGGATATTGGTGATCCGTCAGATCGCATCATGACGCCTGAGTCAGCCAGACAACTCGGCGAAGGCCTGATGCGCATGTTACGTCACAATGACCTATTGCTGTCCGACCCATTATTACAGGAATACATTACCAACCTGGGTTACAAACTGAGCGCGGCAAGCGACAAACCGGGCGATGAATATACGTTCTTTATCGTCAAGGATAATTCGGTCAATGCATTCGCCGCACCAGGTGGTTTTATTGGTGTCCATACCGGGCTGATCAGGATAGCCCAGACAGAAAGTGAACTGGCCTCTGTTCTGTCTCACGAAATTGCGCATGTCACCCAGAATCATCTGTTTCGAACCTATGACGCGACCAGTAAACAGCGTCTGTCTACTGCGATACTGATGCTGGCAGCCATATTGCTCGGTGGTGGTGATAGCGAGATCACCTCTGCCGCCGTTGCCAGTGGACTGGCCAGTAACATGCAGACCACGATTAATTTTACCCGTCAGCATGAAAAAGAGGCCGATCGCCTTGGTATCGAAATGCTCGCATCAACAGGCTACGACCCTGACAGTATGGCTGACTTTTTCCAGCGCATGCACAATACTACCCGCCTGTATGGCAACCAGGCCCCCGAATTCCTGCGTACGCACCCGGTGACATCCACCCGTGTTGCTGACGCAAAAAATCGCTCGGCCCAAATCAGGACTGCGCCATCCTACGATGATGAGAACTATCAGTTGGCGCGCGCGCGGGTTATCGCCCTGTCAGGGACCGATTCCTGGTCGGCCCTGAAAATCTTCAAGGCGAACCTTGACGCTAAGGACAAACTGACCCGATTGGCCGCAGAATATGGCTATGCACTCGCCCTGATCAGGACAGACCAGCCTGACCAGGCCCTGAAACACCTGCAACCACTGATAGCAAAGCAGCCGGACAGCATCCTGTTCCAGTTAGCCAGGGCCGAGGCACTGGAACAGAATGAGCAGATACAGTCATCACTGGAACTCTATAACAATTTACAGGCGGCCAACCCGGATAACCGTGCCATTACTATGTATTACGCATCGGCCCTGACCAGGAATAATCAGCCTGATGCTGCACGCAGTCTGTTGCGGAATTTACTGGACAAACACCAAGATGACTCGCAACTGCACAGAATGTATGCACGCGCATCTGAAAAATCCCGCAAAATCGGTGACGCCTATTTTCATCTTGCCGAATACTACTATCTGAACGGCAGCACCGAGACTGCGATTGACCACCTCACTCGCGCACGTAAACTACCCAAAATGGATTATTATCTTCGTTCGAAAATCGATGCACGCCTGAAACAATACCAGGCCATGCTTGAACTTGAAAAAGAATAAAATACCGTTTTCCTGTTCCCAAGTGACAGTCCTGTTACAGTCAAACACCAATCCTGTTTAATCATGTTCAAGTAGAATATGAACTCTCCCTTTTTTTATGTACGCTTTTATAACTTAAAATATAAGAATGTACTTATGTACATTGGGAAATTAATTAATGCTTGCCTTCTTGATATGTTTGGGTATTCTAGATGCCTAGTTGTGTTGGGCCAGGCATGTGTGCAGCAATATACAGCCGTTTCATATATATGGCTTCACCAACGCTCTTGATAAAAACTTTTATAAATTAGCTTCATTAGTATAAGGAGGAAGCCATGCGGAAAATCACTAAGCTGGTGTCCACAGCTACGTCTATTGCCGCTCTGATGGGTAGTCTGGCACTGGTGCCTGCTGAATCTGCGATTGCTGCTGAAAAAGCGGAATCTGTCGCTGACCAGGGCAAGAAGATCGCTTTTAATCGTAAAAAAGGTAACTGCCTTGCTTGCCACCAGATCGCAGGCGGCAATATGGCAGGCAACGTCGGGCCGCCACTGGTTGCCATGAAAGCGCGTTTCCCGGACAAGTCCAGACTGCGTGCCCAGATCTACGACGCCACCAAGACAAATCCAAATTCTATGATGCCACCATTTGGCAGGCACAAGATTCTGTCTGACAAGGATATCGACAAGATTGTCGAGTACATGTACACGCTTTAATAGCAGCAATCAAACAGAATCAGGAGATTATCAAAGTGATTAACGAATATCGTAGAACCCTGCTCAAGGGTGGTCTGGCGACAGGTGTCGCTGCTATTGCAGCGGGTGCCGGTCTGCTGAGCCCACAGCTGGTTATGGCTGCCTGGCCAAAAGCCGCCTTTGAAGCCAAGAAAGTCGACGCCGCCACCAGTGGCCTGCTCGGCAGTTCTGATCTGAATGCCAGCTCGGACGTTACCGTCAAGGCACCG